>NZ_JAVKDF010000017.1:0-504116 GCF_040222385.1 Imperialibacter sp. | reverse complement strand
CTACTGATGCGGTAACCGACACTACACCAGCCTTAAGGATAGTGGCTGTGGTTCCGGATATAGAAAGAACCGTAGCATCTCCACTGGCAAATGTCACCGGGTTTCCCGAGGTGCTGGTGGCGCTTAACTCAAAGGGGTCATCATCAATGCGATACGTGTTAGCGCTGTTGAAGGCAATGCTTTGCCCACCAACGACAATATCTACTTCTTTTGTAGCAGGGTCGGCGGCATGGAAGTATGCATTGCCGCCCTGCGTAGCGGTGATTGTAATGGTGCCAAACTTCTTAGTAACTAGGTTTCCATCTACAAATTCAGCCACTGTTTTGTCAGACGAGGAGAGAGTGACAGGAAGCCCGGATGTCGCTTCGATGTCTAAGGCGATCGGAGTGTTCTTATACAGTATTTTTGAAGGGACTTGTAGCTTGATAGTCTGTTCAAAATTTGTACCCACCCCTTCCAGGTTGACAATACCCGGCGAACCAGAACCAGCCAGGGCTGGCAGTTCTATATAGGCTTCCCTTACATCACCGGTCGTCGGTTTAAACCGGATATCGATATCAAAGCTTTCACCGGGCCTGAGCATAGACGGTAGGCTGCCCGACACGATGATGAAATCTTTAGCAGCATCTCCCATCACAGCCAACGTACTTCCTTGAGGAAATGACCAGTCCACAAAGCCCCCGTTTTCTATGGTGACGGTCTCAATGCCAGACTGGTTTCCTTCAGAAAGGGTGCCAAAGTTGATGGTTTCTCCAGATTCAAGCGGGTCCGAATCGTAAATTATGCTTGCGACAGGCTTGAAGAGGTTCAGCTTCCATAGACTATAGGCATATTCTTCATAATCATAGCTGTAGAAAATCAAGTCTTCACCAAAGATAGTGTAGAACTTGTTACTGCTATTGGTTTGTAAGTAGGCTGCATCATACAGGTCAATGACCTTATCATCTATATCCGATCCATTTGTGATTCTCATCTCACTACCCACTGTATAATATACATAATTGTCCTTGGTGGTTAACCCGATAATCTGCCCGGTACTACTCTTGAATTTAGTATCCGCTCCTTCGTTGTCGATCAAATAGTAGTCGTAGCTGGAGCCATTATAGTCGCAATACACAAACCCTTCATCAAACTGAATGGCTGGTACAGTGTTGTAAAAATACCCCAAATCACGAATTTCTTCTGTTCCCTCAACTGTCCCGTCGGTTTTCCAAAGTTTGTAGTATCGATAGTTATATTCCTCAAGAAAGTAGACCTGGCTACCCACGTAGAACAACAAATCTGTCTCAATATCAGCCACAATCGCTGTGTTTTCGGAAGTACCGTCTGTAACCCATAATTTGGCGTTTCCATCGGAGTTGGCTGTGAAATAAAGTTTGTCTCCGGCGACGAAGAAATTTCTTGGTTCCGACCAATCGTTGCCAGGCTCCAAATCAAAAAACAATTCAGTGCCTGCCTCCGTCAAGTCCGTCACCCACAACTCTCTTCCGCTAATATTGTTATTGGCAGCGAAAAAATACTTTCCACCAAAATAGACGATCGGCAACTCGTTTGTTGGGCTTGTTTCCATACTGCTGTAACTGCCTGGAGCAATATCAGCCACCTGATATGTGCCCTCAGATGAGCCATCTTCAGATACCCATAGCTCGTAGCCTTGCCCGGCAGAACCAGCAAAGAAAAGCTTATTATCAATCTCAGTTAATCCATAGGAATACAAATAGCCTTTCACAGGCTCGATAGATTCGTCGCTACTTAATCTATACAGCGCATATGGGTAAGTCCCATCATCATTTATAGGGTATCCATTGAAGTATATGTCATTTTTAAAGCCAGCCATTGCTGTTTGTGTGGCGAACGTGGCCCGTTCCTGTTCCAGAGAACTCTTCAATTGATTTCCCCCCAAACTCAGTTCAAAAAGGTTAGGACTTTCGTAATTAAAATAGCTGGTTTGTGCGTAGAGCTTTTTTTCAGTTGCTACAATTTTAAACATTGATAAGTTTTGGCGAAGTGTGTTGAAGTCCTTGAGTAAAAATGTTCCTGACTCCGTTCCGTCGGTTATCCAAACCTCATTTCCAGTAGTCGGGGTACTTGCATTAAAAAAAAGAACATCGAGGGCTTCACTAAAGAATACTGAATATGTGGATGCCATTGAGGGGAAAGGGCCCGGATAGATGTCTTTTAGTTGTTTTGTTCCGGCAATTGTCCCGTCGCTTATCCAGGGCTCACCTCCGGTGTCGGGGGAGTACATCGACACAAAAAATTTATTATTGAATGTAGTGCTGAGGTTTGTGTATAGGGTTTCATACTCTTCAAACGCTTTGACTAGAAAAGTGCCTGCCTGAGTCCCATTGGTTCTCCATATACCACGCTCATCTCCATTTTTAATAAAGTAAGCTTGATTACCATCTGAATTTAGGTTTGAAATACTATATGACAATTGTATCACTTCATTAGCTTGAAGGGTGTTTTCGTCAAGATGAAATATTCTTGTTAGCCCATCATAACCGTAAAAAGAGTAAAAAATTTTCTCATCAATCTTAAAAACAAACATTTGGCTATAATAATATGTAGACGTACTTTCTATGACCATTTTTGTACCTGCCGTTGTACCGTCCGACTGAAATAGTTGATAGAATGAATCGGATCCTCTTACCACAAAATAGAAGTAGTTGTCCGAAGCCGTAGTTGCATAGCCGTAATCATAATTGCTATTATCAGTGAGTTTTTTTGTGCCTTCCTTTGTTCCATCGGTCACCCAAAAGGCATTGCTGCTAGAAGTGCCATTGATGGAGATGTACAAAACTCCATTGTACTGAAAGTATCTTGGGTTGCAATCGGAGTCCAGTGAAATAATTTTTTTTGTATTTTCCTCATTTCCGTCAGTAGACCATATGGCATACTCGGTTCCATCATAAGCCTGGAAGTAGGCTTTTTCTCCAGTACTGTAAAGTTGGTTTGGGTAAGAATGGCCGGAAGGATTAATGTCTTTCAGAAGTTCAACTTCTCCGGTCATTGGGTTCAAAAGGCCTGGCTCATAGTGGTATAAGTTAAAATGGTAGTTGTTAATCAACAACTTATCACCTAAAGCAACAATACTATTGATGTTTTGAGGTGATCCAATTGAATTGCTCAGAGTAATCTCCCGAGTTTGATAGTCGTCGTTAACTTCGATCATTTTGTTATTGTAAGGGAAGTATACTTTACCATCAAGGTCAGTAAGCGAACGCAGATACGGCCCATTTCCCGTGCTTGGCACTTCCGTTTCGATCCTCGTCAGTTCGGGCTGGGAAAATGCTTTCGATATACCTACCAACAAAAGAAACATAGCTACAAAAAATTTCTTGTTTGGTAATTTGCGGCTTAAAATTGGGCGATGTTTCATAATTCTTTTTTCAACGAGTCACGAAGTATAAACATTTGCTGCCATGAGTAAAAGATAATCTTATTAAAATAACATCACTCCTCCCTGTACATTTTCCTCTCTTCCTCAAATATTCATTTCACCACATCAATCCTCTGCTTACTTTGTGCTTCCTCGTAAAATTCAACTCCATGAAAAAGCTTTCGATTTGCTTGTTTTTCTTTCTGGCCATTTTTTCAGGCCAGCTGCTGGCCCAATACCCCACCGACTACCTCGGCAAGGATTTTCACAAACAACGCCGGCAGGCGCTGCGTGAAAAGATGCCACCGAATTCAGTGGCCGTCATGTTTGCCAACCCCGTTCGAAATCGGGCCAACGATGTGGAGTATGTTTATCACCAGGACCCTGATTTTTACTATTTAACTGGGTACCAGGAACCACATTCACTGGTGCTTATATTTAATGAAAAGCAGAAAGATAGCCAGGGAAATACATTCTCAGAAGTACTATTTACCCAACAAAGACAGGCCCGAAAGGAGATGTATAACGGCGCCCGCCTTGGCGTGGAGGGCGCAAAAAAGGAGCTTGGTTTTGAGGCTGCTTACGACGCCACTGAGTTCAAAAATTTCAACATGGACTTCTCCGTGTTTGACAAGATCATGTTCCTCAATTTACCCTCCGATGTAAGGGATGCTACCGGCGATGAGGCCGATCTTTACAACCTTCTGCTACAGTTCAAAAACAAGGTCGATTACCCGGTCGACTTCAATGCCGACAAGTACAAAATGTACGACTATATTAAGTCGGAGGAGTTTCTGAAGAATCCGCAGGCGGCTCAAATTTTGAGGCAGTTGGTCAACAGTTTCCCTGATTTCGATTCAAATGAGCAAATAAGGGCTGTTTTGGAAGCCAAGTCGCCTGAGCAGAGGAAGCTGATGATTGAGAAGCTGCCTGAGCCGAAGCAAAAGCTGGATGGCTCCTCTCTGGAGAAATACTTGACTGACCTGAGGGAGGTAAAATCTGCTGAAGAGATCGCTCTCCTCCGCATGGCCATTGATGTAAGTTGTGTGGCGCAGGCAGAAGTGTACAAGGCTATGCGGCCTGGCATGTCCGAATCGGAGGTGCAGGGCATCCATGAGTTCGTTTTCAAGAAATATGGTGCCGAAGACCTGGGCTATCCGTCGATTGTTGGGGCTGGGAACAATGGCTGTACGCTCCATTATATAAGCAATAACAAGATGGACATCAAAAGCGATTTGGTGCTGATGGATCTTGGTGCTCAGTACCGGGGCTACACAGCCGACATTACCCGCACTATTCCGGCCAGCGGGAAATTCACCAAGGAGCAGCGGGCGATCTATGAATTGGTGTTGAAGGCGCAGGAAGCGGCTTTTGCCAGGTCTAAGCCGGGCAATAAGATTTCAGACAACACCCTCGTTTGCAGGCAAGTGATTAACCAGGGGCTGGCGGAGCTGGGCATTATTGCGTCAGTGGATACGCCGCACAACTACTTCCCGCATGGGGTGTCGCACCACATTGGTTTGGATGTGCACGACAGGGGGAACTACCAGGAGTTCAAGGAGAATATGGTGCTAACAGTTGAGCCCGGCATCTACATTCCGGAGGGCAGCCCCTGCGACAAAAAGTGGTGGGGGATTGCTGTCCGTATTGAAGACGATATTTTGATCACAAAAGATGGTTACGAGCTGCTGAGTACCCGTGCTCCAAGGACACCTGATGAGATAGAAAAGCTGATGGCGGAGGAGAGTATTTTCTCCAATTATAAACTACCTGATTTGAACAAATAGATTCTCCAATATGTTTTCTCTGAGTCACGAAATAATAGGTAAGGACTCAGAGAAAATTATTGAAAGTGACTGTTTACTCAGCCATCATCCATTGTGAAAGCAGGTAGCCTGCTCCCTTGGTGACTACCTTGTCAAAGCCTTCGGGTATTTTACTTTCCGGAAGCAAAATCCATCCATCCATTTCGGTGGCTTCGGTGACGTCAATTGGCGTGAACTCTGTTCCATTGGCGGATTGTTTTTCAACGAACACATACCTGTTGTTGTCAGCGAATACCGCTGCTATGGCTGGAACTACGTGACCAGTAACTTCGCCTGTAATAATTTTCCCTTCCACGTACATACCCATGATAAAAGGTACATTCTCGTCTTCAAAGTGCCCATGAACCTTCACAGCCCTGGTATTGTCGTCGAAGGCCTTGTCTATCAGGTATATATCTGCTTCCATTACTTTGCCAGGCATTGATGGCAGCATGATTTCCATTTTTTGACCCTCTTTTATGTTCAGTGCCTCTGATTCATACACGCTTAGCTCTACATGCAGGTGGCTCAAGTCAACAATTTCCATCAGCGATTGACCAGGAGTAGTGTAACTTCCTATTTTGGCCGAAACCTTTGTGAGGTAACCATCGATTGGTGCCCGCACGGTAAATGATTTTGCAATATTTCCATCATTCAGCGCTGCCATATTTACGTTCAGGAAGCCGAGTTTCTGCTTTAGTGCCTCTACCATGGAAGCAGTTTGTTCGTAAATAGCCCGGGCACTCTGGAGGCTTTTCCCTGAGGTGATGGAGTCCGCTGCCAGGTTCGTTTGCCTTTCGAAGTCTGATTTTAGCACTGCCAGCTGGCTTTTATGTTCGACGTACTGCTGCTGAAGGTCAACGAACTCAGGCCCTTCCATCACGGTCAGCACTTCTCCTTTTTTCACCCGTTCCCCTATATGCTTGTCAGCCGATTTCACGTAGCTGCCCAGAAATGTAGTGACGGAGGCCATATGCTGAGTGGGTACATCAAGTAGCCCATTAGCCGCTATCGAGGTGGTGGCGGTTCGTTCCTCAATTTTTTGAGACTCCATGCCCATTTTTGTCATTTGCTGGGCTGAAAGCCTGAGGCTCTCACCAGCTTTTTCTGCTTGCACGGCCTCAGCGGCAGGTTCTGTATGGTCTTTGCAGCCCTGCAACATGACGAGCAAAGCCAGACTTAAAATATATATTTGATAAGTTTTCATCTGTATAAAATTTAGTTTTTATCGGCCAGATGGAATAGCCAAAAACCTTTTGGAAGCGATAGCCGACTGTTCTCCGACTTTATTCATCGTTCCACGCCGATCCGTTGGGTATGGTATTCCTTATGGCTATTTCATGTTTTTAGATTAATCGATTAGAAAGAAAGCAACGTTGACTTCTGCCAGCTTTAGCTGGTACAGTTGATTGATATAGCTTAGCCTGATTTGTCGGGCGTTTTCGAAGTTTTGAAGGAGCTGATAGAGATCTATTTCCCCTTCAACGTATGACCTGTTGGCCACCGATATGAGCTCGTCAGCCATTTTCAGCCCTTCAGTTTGATAGTAGCTTACCATTTCTTCAAACTTAAGCCTGTTGGCCTGAAGGCCCGCCCATTCAGCTTGCCGTCTCAAATCATAATTGTCAAGCTGCTCGCTGGCTGCCTCGGCATAGAGCTTACTTGCCTGCACTCGCCTCACTTGTGAAAGCCCCAGCAATGGAATGCCAATTCCAAACTGATAACCATCAAAATTCGCAGCGTTTTCTCCCTGCCCAAACCCTTTGAAATATTGGGCTTGAAAGGTAGGTGCCAACTTTGATTCCTCCACCTTTTTGAGGGAAAAACCGGCCGCTTCTTTCATAACAAGTTCTTGATACCTGGGATCTTCCTGAGAGGACTCGAGGCTGGCGTTACTTGCCAGAACCTCGGTGTTGCTGAGGGCCCTGGCAGGAAGGACAATTGAGTCCTCACTTTGGAGGGTACCTTTTAACCGTTCTCTGTAATGAGCTACTTCTAATTGCGACTGTGCCAGCGCTGCTTTGACTTGGCTGACTTTCGATTTGGACTGTATCAGTTCAAGTTTGGTGGCGTCACCTACCTCTGCCCTGCGAACTACTACGTGGTTCATGGCGCTGTATAAGCTATCCAGCACCTGCCATTGCTCCAGGTTTTCCTGCGCCTGAGCCATGCCCAGGTAGAGAATGGCTACCTCTTTGCTTAGCCGCCGTTTGGTAATGTTCAGTTGAGAGACAGCAATGTCTGTTTGATTGTCCAGCACCTTTTTGGAGGCTGTGTAAAGACCAGGCCAGGCGATTTGCTGCTGCACACCAAGCACTTTTAGCGGAAAACCGTTAGGCGCTATATTGTTTTGGTCGTAGCCGTAATAGACGTGAGTGGGGCCAGGATCGAAAGCAGTCTTCTCCAGCTTCTCCACACCTTGCAAGGTTGTTTGCGCCGCATTAATGCCCCGGTTATTTTCCATTGCGATCTCAATGGCTTTGTCAAGTGTCAAAGTAGATGGAGCATTTTGAGCGTTGATAGCAAGGCTACTGCCCAACAACAGCATCAGCATTGTCGCCTTTTTACCCGGCCATTTAAAAAAGCCAGTTTCCAGCAATGTGTACAGTACTGGCAGCACCACCAGCGTGAGGAACGTGGCCGACACCAGACCCCCGATAACAACGGTCGCCAATGGCCGCTGTACTTCTGCCCCAGCTGATCCTGAAAAGGCCATAGGGAAGAAGCCTAGTGCTGCGGCAGAGGCGGTGAGCAACACTGGCCGCAATCTCATTTTCGTGCCCATAATCACTCTTTTGTGAATGTCGTTAATTCCTTTGTGCTTTAATTCATTGAAGAATTCAATCAGTACGATGCCATTTAACACGGCGATACCAAAAAGCGCAATAAACCCAACGCCAGCAGAGATACTGAAGGGCATGCCTCGGATAGTTAAAGCGATGACGCCACCTATAGCGGCCAATGGAATGGCTGAGAAAACAAGTAATGCCTCACTGACGGCCCCAAAGGTAAAATAGAGCATGATGAAGATCAGGAACAATGCTACTGGCACAGCCACCATCAGCCTTTTTTTCGCATTTTGAAGGTTTTCAAACTGCCCCCCATAGGTGATATAGTAGCCGACAGGCACTTTGAGGCTGGTGTTGATAATCTGTTGCATTTCTTGCACCAACGACTCCATGTCTCTGTTTCGCACGTTGATGCTAACCACGATCCTTCGCCGGGTATCATCTCTTGAAATTTGGGCTGGGCCTGCTTCGTAGGTGATGCTGGCCACTTCCCGTAAAGGAACCTGGCCTCCGCCCGGAAGGGCAATGAACAGATTGCTGAGATCCTGAATATCGCTTCTATTCTTCAGCAAGGTTCTCACTACCAGGTCGAAGCGCTTCTCTCCTTCAAAAACAACACCGGTGGCCTCTCCGGCAAAAGCCATTCTGATCACCCTATTCACGTCTTTTACCATAAGTCCATAAGACGCCAACTTGTGTCGGTCGTACGTTACCGACATTTGAGGCAAGCCGGCTATTTGCTCCACACTTACATCAGCCGCTCCTTCCACATGCTGAATAAGCGACTTTACTCTGTTGCCCATGTTGAAGAGTGTATCGAGGTTTTCGCCGAAGATTTTGATGGCTACATCTGCTCTTACACCAGTAACAAGCTCGTTGAACCTCATTTCGATAGGCTGAGTAAACTCAAAACCAATACCAGGGAGAGCGGACATTGCCACTTTCATTTTATCGGCAAGCTCATCTTTTGAGGCAGCAGAGACCCATTCTGACTTAGGCTTCAGTCGCACAATCACATCCGTCATTTCCATCGACATCGGATCGGTAGGAACTTCCGCTGCCCCAATTCGGGTGATCACCTGACTCACCTCTGGAAAATTCTGCAGCAGAATCCTTTCGAGCTTAGTGCTGATGTCCACCGTTTCCGACAAAGAGGTGCCTGGCTTGAGAATAGGCTGGATCACATAATCACCTTCATCGAGTGTTGGAATGAACTCGCCACCAAGCTGAGTGAATAGGAATACGCTAGCTGCCAGCATGGTGATTGCAGCACCAATAACCAACGCTTTGAACCTCAAAGCGAAGCGGATGGTAGGCAGATACAGGTTTTGTATTTTTCCAATCAAAGCGTCAGAAAATCCGCTTTTTGAGGTCTTTGCTTTTTTGGGCTTAAGAAAGTAAGCCGACATGGCTGGCACATAGGTCAGGCAAAGGATCATGGCACCTATGAGCGCAAAGCTGAATGACAAGGCCATTGGCTTAAACATTTTTCCTTCAATACCTGAAAGCGAAAGGATAGGTATGAAAACAATCAGGATGATGACCTGACCGAAAATGGCGGATCGCATCATCGTGGAAGCACTTGTCGCAGTGAGAGCATCCATTTCGGCTGTTCGTTCTTCGTCTGATAGCTTGAGAAGCCCGTTTGCCCTGGCAGAGATCTGGTGCACCGTATATTCTACAATGATGACCGCCCCATCGATGATAATACCGAAGTCGATGGCGCCCAAACTCATGAGGTTGGCCGATACTCCGAAGTAGTTCATAAGGGTGATGCCGAACAAAAGGCTCAATGGAATAACCGAGGCGACTATCATGCCCGAGCGGAAGTTGCCAAGCAGAAGAACCAGCACGAAGATGACGATGAGCGCTCCCAAAATAAGGTTTTCAGCTACTGTGCTGGTGGTCTTTTCTATCAATTCTGTTCTTTCCAGAAAAGGGTTGATGTACACACCTTCGGGTAGAAACTCTCCTATTTCACTTACCCGATCCTTCACAGCATTGATTACCTGGCTACTATTGGCCCCCTTGAGCATCATCACCTGGCCCATTACTTTTTCACCCTGCCCGTTGGCGGTAATGGCACCAAAGCGAACGGCGGTACCAAACCTGACTTCCCCAATTTGCCTGATGAGGATGGGAATGCCATCTCTGTTGCCAATCACCACACTGCCAAGCTCCTCCAGAGACTTGATCTGACCCTCTCCTCTAATGAAGTAACTCTGGGAGGCCTTCTCTATATATGCGCCACCTGTTACGTCGTTGCTTGCCTCTAGCGCATCAAATACTTCTGTGATGGTAACGCCCGTTGCATTCAGCAATGTAGGATCCACGGCGACTTCGTATTGTTTAAGAAAGCCACCCCAGGTGTTTACTTCCACCACGCCCGGTATCCCCGACAAATAGCGTTTGACGATCCAGTCCTGTATGGTGCGAAGTTCGGTGGTGGAGTATTTGCCTTCATAACCGGGCTTCACATCCAGTATATACTGGTAAATTTCGCCAAGGCCGGTAGTAATAGGGCCCATTTCCGGAGTGCCGAACCCCGCTGGGATGGACTCCTGGGCCTTCTTGATTTTTTCCGCAATAAGCTGACGAGGCAAATAGGTGCCCAGGTCTTCGTCGAACACAATGGTGACGACGGAAAGCCCAAACTTGGAAATCGAGCGGATTTCCTGCACACCCGGAAGATTGGCCATTTCCAGCTCTACCGGGTACGTAATGAATTGCTCCACGTCCTGGGTGGCGAGGTTTCTCGAAACCGTAATTACCTGCACCTGATTGTTCGTGATGTCAGGCACGGCCCCGAGGGGAATTTGACTTAGCGAAAACAGGCCAACGCCTATAATGGCTAATGAAAACAGCACAACGATCAGCTTATTGCGTATGCTGAATCGAATGATTGAATCGACCATTTATAAATAGATTTAAAGCGCCCTGTGGGGGCATGAGAAATCAGATAACCAATAAGATTATCAGGCGCTTTGGGGAGGCTGAAACCAGTTGGAGGTGTATTGAAACTGGTAATTGATAGAAAAAGGCTTGAAGTGTTTTACCGCATACTCCTGCACTGAAGCTTGCAAATCGGGTGCTTGGGGGATAGTGAAGAGAAAAGACGCCACCACCCCATTGTGTAGAGGCAGCTCTGTTTCGTGAGAAGGCTCGCTGTGGTCGGAACTCAAACTAAAGTGAAGCACCAGGAACTCAGGAAAGGTAAGATCTTTGTCGAAAGCTTTTTTGTGGTGCTCATAGTGTGCAATCATAGAGGGCACCTTCTCCAATTCTTTGAAATTGGATCGGGGCAAAACACTTCCAACGATGAAGTACCCCACAAAAACCAATGAAAGCAGACTTTTCACAATTCAAATGTACAATTTGATAAACTCTTACAATGGCCACTCGTCAATTTGGAATGTATCTAAAGAGTTGGTTTCCACTATTCTAAAACAAAATACCTCTCTTTTTGATTTACTAAACAGGTAGTTTTATTAATAGAAATGAAAATAAAAATCAGGACCCGGGTAAAAGCTGATTTGCAGACAGTAAGAGAAGGATTTACCGACAAGCTTTTTTTAAAGTTAAATCCGCCTTTTCCGCCTGTGAAGCTCCTGCGCTTCGATGGTTGCAAAAAGGGAGATAAAGTGGAGCTTGAGCTAAACTTTATCTTTTTCAAACAGACCTGGGAAAGCCTCATTACACATGATCTCACAAATGGTGCTGTGTTTTCTTTTATTGACGAAGGTGTTCGGCTGCCTTTTTTTCTGAAAAGCTGGAAGCACCACCACATTAATGAGGCCATTGAGAACGGAGGCGCAAGCATCACTGACGAAATAGAATTCACTACGCCGACTTTGTTAACTAACCTGCTTTTTTATCCTGTTCTTTATCTCCAATTCTTGTATCGCAAGCCTGTTTACCGAAAAGTATTTGGTAAGTAAGTCTTCTCTTATTTTTATTCTAATTTTGGCCCATCGTGGCCAAAGTCAAATCAGCTTTTTTCTGTCAGAATTGTGGAGCCCAGTCGCCAAAATGGACGGGTAAATGCCCCTCTTGCGGTGAGTGGAACACCTACGTTGAAGAAGTAATAGAAAAGGAACACGCTTCCGCTCCCTCCTGGAAAAAAGCCAGTGGCCCTGCCCGTGCGTCTAAGCCTCAGGCGATTGATCAGGTGGAGTCCGTGGCCCTGCAGCGGATTAAAACTGCCGACGAAGAGCTTAACAGGGTGCTTGGGGGCGGTATTGTTCCCGGCAGTCTGGTGCTGATTGGCGGAGAGCCAGGCATCGGCAAGTCGACACTGCTGCTGCAAATAGCGCTACAGTTACCCAACCTCAAGGTGCTGTACGTATCGGGAGAAGAAAGTGAGCAGCAGATCAAAATGCGGGCGGAGAGAATAGGCATCAAAAACAACAACTGCTTTGTGCTGTCTGAGGTAGGCATTGCCAATGTGTTCCGGCAAATTGAAGAACTGGAACCCCAGCTTTTGGTCATCGACTCCATCCAAACACTCTACTCCGATAAGGTAGAATCAGCTGCCGGCAGTATTTCTCAGATAAGGGAATGCACAGCAGAACTGATGAAGTTCGCCAAGGAAACCAACACGCCTGTGTTTCTCATTGGCCACATCAACAAGGAGGGCGCTATCGCAGGGCCTAAGGTGCTGGAGCACATGGTTGACACGGTGCTGCAGTTCGAAGGAGACAGACACCTGGTTTACCGCATTTTGCGCACAACGAAAAACCGGTTCGGTGCTGCCTCCGAGCTCGGTATTTACGAAATGCAGGGCGAAGGCCTCAGAGAAGTGAAAAACCCATCGGAAATTCTTATTTCGCAAAAAGATGGTGACGTGAGTGGCGTGGCAATAGCCGCTACGCTGGAAGGCAACCGCCCTTTGCTGATCGAGATTCAGAGTTTGGTAAGCCCGGCCACCTACGGCAATCCGCAAAGAACGTCTACCGGTTTCGACAACAAGAGGTTAAGCATGCTGCTGGCGGTGCTCGAAAAAAGAGGAGGCTTTCGGCTGGGGACGCAAGACGTTTTCCTGAATGTAGCCGGAGGTTTGAAACTGGATGATCCTGCCGCCGACCTTGCCATCTGCATGGCCATGATCTCATCTCTGGAGGAAATTCCTGTGTCCTCAAAAGTTTGCTTTGCTGCAGAAGTGGGATTGGGGGGTGAGATCAGGGCAGTGAACAGGATTGATGGGAGGATCATGGAGGCCGAAAAACTGGGCTTTGAGGCCATTTATGTTTCTAAATTTGCTCAGCGGGCAATAGAAGGAAAAAAGTTTAAAATAGCTGTCAGGCAGTTTGGAAGAATCCACGAGGTGATATCCGATTTGTTTGGCTAACTAAAACAGGCAATGAAAGAGTTTTTCGAAGGTTTGGGGATCAGTGAGTCGGTGTTCACCTACGTAGTTATCCCTGCGCTGATATTTCTCGCCAGAGTGTGCGATGTGTCCATTAACACAGTGCGGATTATCTTTGTCATGCATGGTAAGAAGTTGCTTGCGCCACTTCTTGGTTTTTTTGAAGCCTTTATCTGGTTGCTTGCCATCCGGCAAATCATCACCAATATCGACGCCTTCTATTCTTATTTTGCCTATGCAGGAGGTTTTGCCACGGGAACCTTCCTGGGCATGGTCATCGAAGAAAAGCTTGCCCTTGGCAGGGTAGTAGTAAGGGTAATTACCCAAAATCCGGCTGAGCAGCTCACAGCCTTTTTAAAGGAGAAGGGCTACCGCTACTCTAACCTCGATGCGGAAAGCAATGATGGCAAGGTCAATGTGCTTTTTACCGTTGTGAAAAGGGACGAGCTGCCAACCTATATCAACATCATCAAAAAATACAATCCCCAGGCTTACTACACTGTGGAGAGTGTGAAAAAAGTAAGCGACGATGACGTGTTCGATCAGCCTGCTGCCTACCAGGGGGTGCTGGGGCGGCTCAGAGGGATCAACAGGAGCTAGGCTTCAATTGTCCGATTTCTTTTTGAACCAGTTCTTCCAACCTTTAGGCTGCTTCTTTTTGGTAATGATGGTATAGATATCCTTTTTGCGAATCACCGTAGGCGGTTTCAGTCTTGGGTCGGTGGGGTAGTCCACCCCCTCATCGTTGCTTGAGAACTTTGGCTTGGATCGATACGCTGGCGGTAAATCAGTTTCATTCTTCGCTCTGCCACTTCCGAGAATAAGGTTAACCCCCATTTTAAAGTCCAGTGTGTTCATGTTGCCTACGTTGGCAAACCCAATAAGATTATCTGAGGCGATGTAATACTGAACTGGCCCGCCAGCCATCGACAAAGCAAGCCCTGGCCGAGGCCATTGCTGCGGAAGCTTTACCACGCTGCCAGAAGCTACAATACCTGGCGTTAGCTGCTTCACATAAGACACAGCGAAGGCCGATTTTACTTTGCCCACAAGAAGTTGATTCATCATTGTAACAGTAACTCTGTCAACAGGGCCAAGCAGCAGCGATCCGCTTACTATTGATTTGGCACTTAACATCGCCGAATATGGATTGGCCGTTTCCTTTGGTGTGAAGGCATTCTTTAGTGAGTCAATGGTGCTTTCTATATCACCATCTGAAGTGAAATTGACACCCTGGAAAGCGAATGAGGTATCGCTAAGAATGAAATTCTGGCTAAACTCCTTCCAGCGCACATAACCGAGGTCGGTGATGGATGCCGACACACTATACAGGTTTTGATGATTCCACGTGGCACCGAGGTCAATGGCCGCTCCTTTGTTTGGGTTTGAAAGCAGGTAGCCAACGGAGGGATCTTCATTTACTCCAGCGGCATTTAGTCCAGCCCTTTTAAATAGAAAACCGTAGCTGTAGGTTTCCGGCTCAAGATTCACTCTGGCATCCATTCCCCAAAGGGTTTTTACATTGTATATTCCCTGGATCAGCTTTATTCTGGCACCAATTTTCAAGTCATCATTCATCAGGGAAGTATTCACTCCAACTCCATACTCTCTGAAGTATGAAGCGCTGAACGCCGACTTGCCTATATCGAGCGGCTGGCCTACAAGTGAGTTGGTGCCTTCCCAGGCTGCCCTCACCAAATTTTTGGTGTACTGGCCCCGCAGATTAATTCGTTCGTTGACAAAGAAGCTGTAGCCAAAAGAAGACTTTTCAGGCTTGATGCCCACATAGAGCAGGGGGATACTTGTTTCAAATAGCAGGGCATTCCTCTTTTTTAGGTGAGAGATGACCTTGTCAACGTCCAGTTTCACAGAGTCATTTTCCAGTTTGGTGAATGCCTGGTTGTAACTGAAGCTGTTGTTAACATGTAGCCCTATTTCAGAAATGACCGGCAAGCCCAAGACCAGTTTTCCCTGAATCTCATTCGCCGGATTTAAGCTGCTGTTTTGAGGCACTGCGTCTCCGAGCGTATACAGCCCCAACCCATTTTGCCCCTTGGCCGCAACTAGGCTGCCTAGGATGATCGATATGGTTGTCAGCCAGCGCCTCATTGGGTTTTTATTTTCAAGCGGCCCAAAACGGAGATATTGATATCAAGTGCATAGTCGGCATACAGCCTGACGTACTCCTCTTCAGCAGCATTAAACGTATTGATGATAATGGCCACATTGAGATGGTCGGCGTTCTTTAGTGCCTCGGTGCCCTCTATTCCCAGGTCAATTTCTGACAGCAGCTTTTTTGACTCCAAGGTGCGCCCCGATGCGTCAACTTGCGGCGCCGTCAGCACCAGTTCTTCGGGCACGGTGAAAAGTATGGAGTCATTTTCGTCGGCAAAGTTGACAGCAAGCCGCCCTTCAAAGGGCATTTCGTTTTCGGTGTAAAACCTCAAAACTGCTTCCTGAAGGTTTTTCAGATTGATTTCGTCGGTTCCAAACTTAAGGTTGGTGGTGAACTCCTGCATCCTCACTTCGAAGGGCAGCTCCACCACAGTGATGGTTCTGAACCTGCTGCTGTCTGTCATGAAGTTCAGGTAGTCTCTTTCAAAAACATCAGGGTTGGAGATCACCGTTAAAGGCAAGTTGAATTTGACCGGCGTGATGCCGAAAAGCTCCCTGATGTTCGAGTTTTGAGCGTTGATGACAAACTCTGAGTGGCTGGTTTTTCCAATGGAATCTAGCTTTGGGTAATTCACAAATTGCAGCGACTCGGTTATTGACCCGGTCAGTGCAACTGAAGTGCTGTCATTATTACTTGCGGAAAGGTTGTTCATCAAAAGGCCCGATGGAAACCCAAATGAGTTATCAACCTTTAGGATGATTTTGGGATCTTTAAAGTCGAGCCCATAATCTCCAAACGTTTCAAAAAACTTAAGCTCTATCGTTCTGTCCTGCAAGAGGCCCTCTTTTCGGTCGAAGTAGCCATGCACATGAGAGTAAGTTGCTTCTGAGAAGTCAATTGAAAAGCGAAAGAAATCTGAAAAATCGACCGATTGACCTGGCTTCACCACTACTTTTCCTTTGATGATAACGTCAAAATCGTTGGCCTCTTCCCGTCTTCGGAAAAGAAACTTTTTGCCTCCCAGCGGCATTCTTGTTATCGATGTTACCGGCACCGTTGTGCCAAAGCTTAAAGTATCCGAAATGCTAACCGATGAATTGCCGACAGTTTCAAACATAGAAGGAAAGCCGAATTCCAGCATGACGTCACTCCGGAAGCGGGAGTTGATTTCCAGCGCCAGATTCCCGCTGTTAAAGAAAATGGAATCGACCTTTTCGCCAAAAAAGGCATCGAAAGAGAAGGTGATCACCTTTTCAAATTCGATCACCTCGGTCTGTCCGGCAGGAGACGAAGACACAAAAGGAAACACTATATCACTTTTATTGATGGGTGGAAAATAGAGAAAAGCTTCCCGTTCGTCGTTGTAGGAGGTGTCCATATACACGATGGTCATGAACAGATCCTCACCCTCTTCAATGGTCAACGCATTGTCCTGAAGGTCGCCTACCAGCTCCCGCATGGTGTACCTCGACACTCCCAACGGAACGGCAAGCGTTGGCTCGTAGTCGGGGATGTCCAGATTGCCAAATTCCAGGTCATTTATCCCGCAGCCAGAAATAAGAATGGCCAATGCTCCTTTTATTAAACAGGACAATGGACTTTTCTCCAAAAAAGTCATTAAGGTCGATAGTATAAAAAAAATAATAGTCTGGAGAAGTCGTCACGCAAAAACACCGATTTTTTCCGTTATGCAAGTATTCTCCTAAAGCCGGCCCTGCCTTGTAGCCCTCCGGTATGTATTGTATAAATGACCGAGCCTTTACGAAAGTAAGCATTTTTAATCATCTCAAGCAGGCCAAACATCATTTTCCCTGTGTAGACAGGCTCCAAAGGAATGGCAAATTCATCTTCGAAGGCCTCTACAAATACAATCAAATCATCTTTAACCTTTCCATATCCACCAAAATGGTAATTGTTTATCATGTCCCAATTGCCAAAAGCGCTTAGGCTGTGTTGCCTTTGAAGCGCTATTATTTCTTCAGTAAGAAAGTTGCCTTTTAAGGCTGAGAAGCCGAGTATTTGCCCCTTTCCCTTCAGGCAGTCTATGCATCCGGCCATCGTGCCACCGGTTCCCACCGGCAAAGCCAGATAGTCATACGGAGTGTCTATTCGATTGACCATCTCTGAGGCTCCTTGAATGGCCAGGTGGTTGGTGCCACCCTCGGGAATGAGAAAAAAATCACCGAATAGCGTCCTCATTTCATCAGCAAATGAAGGCAATTCCTTCTCTCGGTATTTGGTTCTTGATATCCGGTGCAAGACCATTCCGTTCTTAACAGCTTGTGCCAGGGTGGGGTTGCTCAGGTCGGCATCCTCGCCTCTGATGACACCAATCGACTTCAGCCCAACGGTCTTGCAAGCGGCGGCAGTGGCGGCAATGTGGTTAGAGAACGCTCCACCGAAGGTCAGCACCGTGTGATGGCCGAGTTTGTCGGCTTCCAGGAGGTTATATTTTAGTTTCCAGTACTTATTTCCCGAAATGTGAGGATGGTTTAAATCTTCTCTTCGTACAATAAGTCTCACGCCAGCCTTTTCAATAAAAGGGGCCTTCACTTCAATCTCTGGAACAGGCTGCGCTGCGGGATAAATCATTGATTCAAAATTGGCAGAACTTCTGTGTATTTTTGCACCATGAGCGAAGAAATTGATTTGGGAGAAGATTTTTTGGACGAAGAAGAAGGGGCGCTTTTTGAACACCACCGGATTGTGGTGGATAAAAAGCAGAGCCCTGTGCGAATAGACAAGTTCTTAACCGACAGGCTTCCCAATACCACCCGCAACAGGGTACAAGATGCGATCAGGGATGAGTTTGTTCAGGTTAATGACAAGGCTGTAAAGCCGAACTATAAGATTCATCCGGACGACGTGATCACGGTTTCATTGCCTGAGCCGCCCAGAGACACTGAGGTGGTGCCCGAAAACATTCCGCTTAATATTGTCTACGAAGATGAGCACCTGCTTGTGGTGAATAAGCCCGCTGGCATGGTGGTTCATCCGGCATTTAATAATTGGTCGGGCACACTGGTCAATGCCCTTACCTACCATTTTCAGCAGCTGCCTGAAATGAAAGGCAATGAAGGCCGCCCAGGTTTAGTGCATAGGATCGATAAAGACACCAGTGGCCTGCTGGTAATAGCAAAGACGGAGCTGGCCATGAACTCACTGGCTAAACAGTTTTTCGACCACTCCATTGAGCGAACCTACTATGCCCTGGTGTGGGGTGTGCCTGAGCAGGAAAAAGGTACTGTTGATGTCTTTCTCGGAAGAAGCCTGAAGGATCGCCGGGTTACTACAGCCTTCCCGGATGGTGACTTCGGCAGAAATGCTGTCACGCATTATGAAATGCTGAAGGATTTGAGGTATGTAGCGCTGATCAAGTGCAACCTGGAAACGGGCCGCACTCACCAGATCAGGGCACACATGAAGTACATCGGGCATCCGATTTTCAACGACGCTACCTACGGGGGTGATAGGGTGGTAAAGGGCACCATTTTTACCAAGTACAAACAATTTGTCGACAATTGCTTCAAGTTGATACCCAGGCAGGCCCTCCATGCCAAGTCGCTTGGGTTTATACATCCCGCCACCAAAGAGTTTGTGCAATTTGAGTCCGAACTTCCGGAAGATTTCACTTCTGTAATAGACAAATGGGAGCACTACCTGCAGTATAATTAGCAGCTCACAAAAACTTTTTCTGCTTCTATTGTGACTTTTCTGCTGATCTCCTGATTTTAATAGGAAAGTTGGTTCTTTTGAAAGAGGAGACTCACATAGAAAACGCACAGTCGGACTACAACGAAGAAGAGCTCCTCCTTCTTTCGAAGAAAAATATTGACCATTTCGGCAAGATTTATAACAAACAATATGACTCGATTTTCCGGTTTGTTTTGCGTAAAACGGACGACGATGAATTGGCAGCCGACCTTGTTTCTGAAGTGTTTCTCAAGGCCATGCTGGCGATAAAAAGGTTTCAGTACAATGGTGTGCCGTATCAGGCCTACCTGATGAAGATCGCCAGAAATGAAGTGCTGGCTCATTATCACCGTACCAAGAAGCGGATGGTGATCAGCATTGATGAGACCAACCTGAGGGAGATTCTGGAGAGCGAGGTGGAGGTGAAAATGGAGGCTGAAAAAGTGATCAGCCTTATCGACCTGCTCGATGAGGACGAAGTGGCCATTCTGGAGCTCAAGTTCTTTGAAGGGAAGGCATTTTATGAGATCGCTTTCATCCTCGAAAAGAATGAGAGCACAGTGAAGATGAGGTATTACAGGGCGTTGCAAAAGTTAAAAGAAAAGGTGTCGGGGCAATGAAGAAGTACGATATACGGATACGGAGGGGGGCTTTTCAGGAAAAGCGGACGTCGAGGTACAAAAACTTCGACCAGCTGAGCCGTCGGTACAAGAAGGAACGGATAAAACAGGTGATGACCAGATTGTTCTATTTACTATTTCTGGTGGCAGTAAGCGTAGCACTCTTTTTTCTATTTCGATAACCGTAAACTTTAAACACTAAAAAAATGGAAGCAAAGAAAAACCCCCGGGCAGATGTACAGCGCCGCTACGGCCTGCACCTGTCCATTGGATTCATGGTGGCCCTGGCGCTGGTAGTCACGGCTTTTGAGTGGCGCACGGCGTATGAGCCGCCGATTACCTTTGAAGATATTGATGACCCGATACCCTTGCTTGATGAGGTAATTGCTACGGATATACCTGAACCTCCGAAGCCAAAAGTTATCATGCCGGAAGTTGTTCCTGTTCCTGATGAGGAGATACTTGAGGAGGAGCCAGTGATTTTTGATAGCGAAGAGGCTGAGAAAGTTGAAGACATTCCTTTTTTGACTGAGGAACTTCCCGATGAGGAGGTCGATAAGTTTTACGAATATGTTGAAAAAATGCCAGAACCAATGGGCGGAATGGCTGACTTCATGGCATTCCTTGGCAAGAATATCAGGTACCCAAAAAGCGGCATCAGAAACGATATTCAGGGGAAGGTCTATGTTCAGTTCATTGTAGATGAGCAGGGCAACCTGACGGACTTAAAGGTGATTAAGGGCATCAACGAAGACTTCGACAGCGAGTCGCTGAGGGTGCTTTCTAAAGCACCTGCGTGGAAGCCCGGCAGGCAAGGCGGGCGGCCCGTCAAAGTAAGGATGGTGCTGCCGATTATTTACAAGCTTCATTAAAGAACATAAGAAAGGCTGGAAACCCCAGCCTTTCTTATTACGGTCAGGTGCCGCTCCACTTAATCGTACAGCCAATGGCCTTGGTGAAGGTTACCGGAACCTTCTTGGCGGCTATCAGCGCATCTACCGCATCTTCTACATACTTTTTGTCCGCCTTATTAGAATCTTGGTGGTTGTTGTCGATAGCGCCGATATAAGCGACCCTCAGCTTGCCACTTTCTTTGTTCAGTAGGAAAACATGAGGTGTTCGGGCAGCTCCATAGGCACGGGCAATTTCCTGGGTTTCATCAAGCAGGTAAGGGAAGCTGAAACCTTTCTTTTTGCTATTGGCCTGCATCGCTTCAAACGAATCGCCGGGTGACAGCGAGCCGTCGTTGGGTTGAATGGCAATGACAGGATAGCCAGCCCCCTTGTATTTTTTGTCAAGAGCAATGATCCTTTGCTCATACAGCTTGGCATAAGGGCAGGTGTTACAAGTAAAAACTACAATAAAGCCTTTAGCCTCTTTGTAGTCGGACAGGCTTACTGAGGCACCATCCACATTTTTAAGCTGAAAGTCCCTGGCTATATCTCCTACCTCGTATCCCCCATCAAAAGGTGCGGCACTGACCTGAACAATGGCCAGCAACACTATCAAACTGATTGTCTTTTTCATTGTAAGTAGGGTTTAGTTTATAAAAGCTTCAATAACCTCAGACAGTTCCCCTTCTTTAAACGTCTTTTCATAGAACTGCTTTTTGCCGGTTTTTGAGTTCACAATGAGTGTCGCCGGAATGGCCCCCGACCACGAAGGAGAGACTTTATCTATAAACGAATTATAGTCAGTTTCGTCCAGCACTAGCACTCTTGAGCGAAGGTCATTTTTATCAATGAACTTTTGTACCTTCTTTTCAACATCCTTGCCAAAGTCAAAGCTGACCAGAGTAACGGAAACTCCTTTGTCTCTGAATTGCTTGTTAGCAGCTTCAAAATAGCCTATTTCTTCTACACAAGGTTTACACCAGGTAGCCCAAAAGTTAATGACTTTGACTCCATCCTCTTTCGCATTTATAATGGCGTCCAACTGCGGATACTTTATTACCTCTACTTCTTGAGCAATGGTTGCACCGGCACCGAATAGAAAAAATAACAAAACTACTGTGCGTCGCATACCCCAATTTACGAATTATACGTCAGTAATGTTTTTGTCAACGAGGCGATTAGGGTGTAAATCCCACAGATATCCACATTTAGCAGGAGTTATCCACACCCGCTCGCTGCCTTTACAGCAAGAGGTTGATTACCAATACATTATAGAAATACACCAAATGGAAACCCCGTGGATAAGTCCGCCCGTTTTCCACAAATGTGGTTACTCCTCCTGGTTTTGACGGATGAGCTTGCTGCGGTAGGCGCTGAAAATGCTGGACTTCGAGACGAAGCCAATGTACTTTCCGTCATCGATCACAGGAAGATTCCAGGCCTGCGAAATTTCAAACTTGTTCATCACGCTTTGCATTTTTTCATTGGAAGAGACAAATGCCGGTGGCGCTGTCATCCAGGTTCTCACAATAATGCTTTTTCGGGCTTCTTCGTTGAACATGATCTCTCTCACATCGTCCAAAGTGATGATTCCCTCAAGCTCACCAAGATCATTTACCACAGGGAAAATATTGCGTCTCGACTTCCTGACTAACTTCACGAGGTCATCCAGCGTGGCATTTGGGTGAATGGTTAAAAGGTCAGTTTCCACTATTTTCTCAAGCAGTATCTGGCTAAGTACCAGCCTGTCCTTGTCGTTGGGTATCAGGTCGCCCTTCTCCACAAGGTGCTTGGTGTAAATGGAATACTTTTCGAAGTAGGAAATAGTGCTGTATGATATAGCGGAGACCAGCATCAATGGAACGAACAATGTATACCCGCTTGTGATTTCGGCGATAAGGAAGATGGCAGTAAGGGGCGCATGTAACACGCCGCTCATAACGCCGCACATGCCCACTAGTGTAAAATTGCTCAGGCTGAGGTTGGTAAATGGAAATACCTGCGTAATGGTGCGGGCGTAAAAGTAGCCAGTAACCCCACCCAGAAAGAGGGAAGGAGCGAAGATACCACCGCTGCCGCCAGCGCCAATAGTGGTGGCTGATGCAATTGGCTTGAGGAGCATGACCGCAAACAAGAAGATGATGATGATAAGCCCATTCTCTCTGAGGCCATAAAATAAGCTTCTCTGGAGCACTTCATCTTCATTTCCGTTGAGAAGCGACTTAATGGTTTCATAACCCTCACCATATATTGGAGGAAGAATCAGAATGATAAGCGCAAGGGCGGCACCACCCATAAGGGCCCTGTTAAAGTCATTGTTAATGCCGGACAACTTGCCCTCAACAAAATAGGTGAGTCGGGTAAAGTATAAGGAGACTAAACCGCATGCGACACCAAGCAAAATGTAGTAGGGGGTATCGGCCGCCGTAAAGGAGTCTTTTAACTGAAATGAGAAAAGAATGTCGTTTCCCAACAGCGTTTTTGACACGAGAGAGCCGGTTACCGAGGCAATCAAAATCGGAATGAACAACGAAATGGTAACATCGGCCAGGATTACCTCAATGGCGAATATAACACCAGCAACAGGCGAGTTGAATATAGCCGAGATGGCACCAGCTGTTCCGCAGCCTATTAAAAGCGTCCTCTTTTTGTAGTTGAGATGGACAAGCTGGGCAATATTGGAGCCGATGGCCGAGCCTGTGACCACTATAGGAGCCTCCAGCCCCACAGAACCACCAAAGCCAACAGTAATGGCACTGGTGATCATGCGGGAGTACATTTTCGACCTTTTGATGATACTCGAATTTTTGGATATCGAGTAGAGGACGTGGGTAATACCGTGGCCGAGCTTCTCTTTGAGGACGTATTTGGAAATGACCAGCGTGATAACAATTCCAATCAACGGATACACCAGATAAGAGAAATTGATATCATACAGATAAAAATTTCTCTCAAGCAGTCGTTGAATGAAATGAACGCTGCTCTTCAACACCACCGCAGCAATCCCTGCAATGGCCCCGACAATCCCCGCCAGGATCAGAATGAAGTTCTTGTCGCTGATGTTTCTGAGCCTCCAAATGAGAAATTTCAGAAGCACATCATTTCCTCTCATATCGTCAAATGTACTACAAAATATAAGAGATGTTGACCTTCGATATCACTTACTTCGCTTGTTCGGCCATCTGCTTGAAGTGAATGTCGTAGAAACGATAGTGAACATAAAACTTATTGCTCGACAAAATCTTCAGGATATAACTCCATAGGATTTCATAAGGAATCACTTCCAGGTCAACCTTGATCTCACAAGGGATTTTTGTCCTCTTCAGTTTCGAGAAGTATACCTTGCCTCTGTCTTTGATGGCATCGTGACTAAACTCATTTTCAGTTACCATAGAAATCAACCTGATGAAGATGCTGTTCCTGTAGTTTGTTCTCTTGTCCAAATGCTCAGAGTTGTATTTCTCAAGCTCTTGAAGCACTGCCTTGAGCTTGATTACTTCCGCATCCCTCAACAGATATAGGAATTGAATAACCAATGTGCCCACGGCGTAGTTATTCATGTCTTTGGAGTAGTCAGGCACTTTGTTAAGGAACTCCTCGAGGTCAAAGCCCCATTTGAGTAGCTTTTCGTCGTTGACGAAAACAAGGAAGGCTCTGTAGATCAGCCAGCGATTTTTGTCCACCTCGTCAAGATGCACGTAGTTCTTGTTGGTTCTGATGGCTCTGAATGCTTTTCCAGCGTCTTTGTACATCTCCCCCTTCATTAGCAGCAGGAAGTAGTACTCCATGAAATCAAACCACTCAGGGCTGCCGTTTTTGAAGAGGCTGAGCGCCTTGGTGGCATACGCCTTTCCGTTCTCAACATCCCCCGTGTTGTAGAAGCAATAGATTTTTATCAGAGAAATTTGATTTTTGCTCAAATCAACCTCCACCTCATGGTTGTGCTTGTTGAGGTACTTTTTCTCTATTTCGGTACAAATGGTGAGGTTCTCTTTGAACTTCCAGGTAAGCTGGTTGTACAGCAACTTTAGCTTGTACGACAGCACGTCAAGTCGATTGCTTTTAAGCTGCTTGGCAGCCTCTTCTATTTGCTTGATAGTCTTCGGAATAGCATCAATAACCCGCTGCTGGGCACTTACCGACTTATTGATGTTAACCAGCGTACTAAAGTAGAGCTCCTCGCACTGCCGGGTTATTTTGAGTGTGTTGGTAACCACATCAATTTCGGCCTGAGTTTCAAGGTAGGGCGTAAGCTTTCCCATGTGCGCATATTCGTTCCTCAGAATAATGAGCGCTTCGATTTTTATCTCGTGGAATTCAAACTCGGTAGTGGCCCTTACTAATTGAGGGATAAGCCGAATGCCAATTTCTGAAGATCCTTCCATGAAAAGAATCTTCGTTTGATGCAGCGTATGAAGACATTCGTAGGACATCTTGTTGTGCAACGTGTAGATGTCCTTGTCGTAGTCGAGAAAGTAAAGATGATTGAGAAGCCGCTGTTTTAACTTTGTCTTGGCGTTTCTGTAATTTCTGTTGCCAGGATCAGTGTCAAACATTTTGGTGGCTGCATCATCATCGTTGAGAAACTCTCCTGTTATAATCCCCTCATAAAGTTGATTGTCTTTTGAGATTTCCTTCTTTCGAAAATTCTGGTTAACGAGCTGTATGCTTCGCTGACCTTTCTTTTTTGCAATTTCAATGAGCTTAACTAGTTCTTCCATTATAATGTGCTAATACGTAAAGAGTACAATTTGTGAAAACAATAGAGTATACTGATTCAAGTGTCGAATTTTACCCCAAAGCAGCTAAATAGCCATAGGACAAACCCTTCTAGAGATTAAATTAAATAAATTATAACGGATTCAAGGGTTTTATGCTAAGAATTAATTTACAGGGGGTTTGGTAAATGGGAGAATGGATATCCCAACATGGTTTTCTGCCAACTATCGGATGACCTGAACACATGGAATAGAGAAACAGCATATTGGAAAAGTACAAAAAATAAATGTTAACAATTATTGTCAGAAATGTAACAGCAAAACTTGAGATAAGGCTATATTTGCCCCCCAAATAAATAGCACGGTGTTGACTGATAAATTTAAAATTAGATTTGAGTGCGTTAAGGCGCCAAAACCATTTGTTGGTTTAAACGGATATGAGCAGGGCTCGGTTTACCAGGGAAGAAAGTATAATGGAATGTACGAAATTTCCGTGAAATGGGGAAACGGCGAACAGACCAAACTTATTGAACGTAAACTCTTTAGTGAGTTTTTTCAGGAGATAGATGTCAATGAAGATAACAAGGATAAAAGAAACGTGCCTTTATGTGTCTGACCTTGAGGCTACCCGGAAGTTTTATCACGAATGCCTGAGCCTGCCGGTTATTGCCATGGTGCCTGGCCGCCATGTTTTTTTTGAGGTCGGCGACACAGTGTTGCTTTGTTTCGATGCGTCAGTTACACGGAATGAAAAGGTGCTGCCTCCACATTATGCGGAGGGCAAGCAACACATGGCATTTGAAGTGCCGGCGACGACCTACGACAGGTGGAAGGCAGAACTGCTAAAAAAGGGTATCGAAATAACGCATGAGCAAAAGTGGAAAGAAGGAATTCACTCTTTCTATTTTGAAGACCCCGACGGGCATGTGATAGAGATTGTGCCCCCGGGGCTTTGGTAGAGGCACTAGCTGCTCTGAAGCACGCCCAGGGCTTCTTCTACAAAATCGAACGTGGTAAGAACATCTGGCTTGCCATCAACAATGGCTACATCATGCTCGTAATGGGCCGAAGGCCTATTGTCGGCAGTAATAATTGTCCAGCCGTCTCTTAGCTGCTTTACCCTTCTTGTTCCCATGTTGATCATGGGTTCGATGGCTATTACGAGACCTTCTTTGATTTTTGGGCCACTGCCTCTTCTTCCGTAATTGGGCACTTCGGGAGACTCATGCATTTTCTTGCCGAGGCCATGCCCTACAAGCTCCCTTACCACGCCATAACCATTGGCTTCAGCATGCGCTTGAATAGCAAAACTAATGTCACCAATTCTGTTGGAGGAGGTGGCCTGCTCAATGCCCAACTTGAGACATTCTTTGGTCACTCTAAGAAGCTTTTTAATTTCGTCTGACACCTCTCCCACCATAAAGGTATAGGCCTGGTCTCCGTAGTAGCCATTTTTCAGCACTCCGCAGTCAATTGAGATGATATCGCCCTCTGCAAGCGGCTTGCCCGAGGGAATGCCATGCACAACCTGCTCGTTGAGCGACATGCACAAGGAGTTGGGGAAATCATATAATCCAAGAAACCCCGGAATAGCTCCATGATCTCTGATAAATTCTTCAGCAAGTTTGTCGAGATGCAGAGGCGTGACGCCCGGTTGTACTTCTTTTGCCAGCATACCCAGTGTGCGTGAAACCAGCTGGGCACTTATCCTCATTAGCTCAATTTCCTCTGCGGTCTTGTATTGAATCATATAAATCAGAATCTCTCAGTAATCAATATGGGGTCGGATATAGGCCCCACCTTTCAAAAAGACCACAAAGATAAGCTAAATAATCCTCAAAAGGTAGCTCAACTCGTTGTGCCAGGGCAAAACAAAAAAGGCGACCTTGTGGCCGCCTTTTCAGTTAAATAGAATTTTTTATATGATGCCTTCCAGCACATCTTTGATAGGCACTCTTTGTCCATCTTTGAAAGACACAATCCAGGCATCCTTCACGCCCATTTCTCTCAAATACTTTTTGAAAGCATCGGCTTCATAGTAGTCTTTGAAAACGCCCAGTGTGTACTTGTTCACGTCACCATCTGTTTCCGCACTGAAGTTCTCATTGTCTTGGGCAAACTTGGTGAGATCCTTGTTTTTGAAGGCGCCCACCTGCACTTTGAAGACAACACCAACATTGGCGTTGATACCGGCAGGCGTCGCAGGTGCAGCATTGGCATCCTGAAGTTGCTTTCTGGTTGCTGACAAGTCGGAGCGAAGAGAGCTGATGGTTTCCTGATACTCGCTAATCTGAGAATCTTTGTCGGCCAGTTTGCTGTCAAAGTCGGCTGTTTGATTCTTTAATGTACTTACCTGGCTCTTCAGCGACTGGTTTTCCTCTAATAGCGTTTTATATTGTTCTGGCTCCAGGGACTTAGTCCTTTTCTTCCATTCCTTTTTTTCTTTCTTCGACATCTGTGCCTGAGTAGGCAGGGCTACAGCAAGACCAAAGATAATTGGTAAAAATTTGAAGAGTTTTTTCATCTTAAATTGAAATTTTAATATAACTCGTTAGCAATGTACAAAAATATGTTTGATAATGTCAAATTTCAATTTGCACTATTTCAAGCTGCCAACCATATTTTTAGGCACTACCCACTCATCGAATTGTTCATTGGTAAGAAGTCCTAGCTCAATAGCGGCCTGCCGGAGGGTGGTTCCTTCCTTGTGCGCCTTCTTGGCGATTTTAGCTGCATTTTCATACCCAATATGCGTATTCAGCGCTGTTACGAGCATTAATGACTTTTCCAGCTTGTCTTTTATTTCGGGATGATTAGGCTCGATGCCAATGGCGCAATGGTCGTTGAAAGACTCGCAGGCGTCGCCTAAAAGGCGGGCTGATTGAAGAAAATTCGCAATCATAACCGGCTTGAATACATTCAGTTCAAAATGGCCGTTCATGCCTCCTACGGTAATGGCTGCGTCATTGCCAATGGCTTGAGCGCATACCATCGTCAGTGCTTCACACTGAGTAGGATTCACCTTGCCAGGCATGATAGACGAGCCGGGTTCGTTTTCAGGGATGAGGATTTCCCCGATACCACTGCGGGGGCCTGAGGAAAGCATCCGGATGTCGTTGGCAATTTTCATCAGACTCACGGCGAGCTGCTTCAGAGCGCCCGACGATTCAACGATGGCATCGTGAGCAGCCAGTGACTCAAACTTGTTTTCGGCTGTTACAAAAGGATGGCCTGATATAGCAGCGATTTTTTTCGCCACCAGCACGTCGTATCCTTTTGGGGTATTGAGGCCTGTGCCTACAGCAGTGCCCCCAAGTGCCAGCTCCGATAAATGAGGAAGGGTGTTTTTCAGTGCCTTGAGCGCATGATCTAGCTGCGACACATAACCAGAAAACTCCTGACCAAGCGTAAGCGGGGTAGCGTCCATAAAATGCGTCCGGCCAATTTTTACCACATCTTTAAAGGTGGCTGCCTTGGCAGCGAGTGTATCACGAAGCTTCTGAACTTTGGGAATCGTGACCTCAACCACCATTTTGTAGCCGGCAATGTGCATGGCGGTGGGGAAGGTGTCGTTGGACGACTGCGACTTATTGACGTCGTCGTTGGGGTGGATGATTTTCTTTTCGTCGAGCAGCTTGCCACCGTTAATAACGTGCGCCCTGTTGGCCACTACTTCATTCACATTCATGTTCGACTGGGTGCCTGAGCCGGTTTGCCAGATTACCAGCGGAAACTGATCATCTAATTTCCCTTCCAGCACCTCGTCACAAGCCCTGGAAATGAGGTCGAGCTTGTCTTTTGGCAATACGCCAAGTTCATTGTTGGCCTGAGCAGCCGCTTTTTTGAGTACGGCAAACGCCCTGATTATTTCAATAGGCATACGGGCACTGTCTCCGCCGATTTTGAAATTGTCTCTTGATCGTTGTGTCTGAGCGCCCCAATATTTTTCAGCAGGCACCTCCACCGGGCCCATTGTATCTTTCTCTATTCTTATACTCATTGTACTGTTAGTTAATTCTGCGGGCTAAATTAGTAAAAACCAAGCCGAATTGACACCTATTTTCTTATAGCTACGCTATTATATGAGGCAGGAGATACAAAGAGAATCGCTTTCAGGTTTTTACGCTTTGTGAATAGATTTTTGGCAAGAGTAAAATAACTTGCAACGTTCTCTCTCGGAATAGGGTCAACAGCATATAATGAGCAGGCAATGAAGAGTAAAATGAGGAACTGTTTTTTGGGAGCGTTTTTTTTAATCTCCTGTGTTTCGTGCTTTGAAAAGGGCCCTGATCCATCACTGGTGAGATTTTTTGACCAAAAAGGATTTGTTGAAAATATTGGGAGGAATTTGATCATTCCGTCTTACAAGGACCTGACTGAAAAGAGCATGGCCCTCGACACGGCCCTGGATCGCTTGATCAAACAGCCCAGCAAGAACAACTTGCTTATGGCAAGGCAAAGCCTCAAAGAAGCGTGGCTATCGTGGCAGTATTGCCTGCCGTTTGAGTTTGGCCCTTCAGAACTGCGTGACCTGGGTGCAGATATAAACTCATTTCCCGCTGATATTTCCCAAATTGAAGCTAACCTGGATAGCTCGAATATCGACTTAAATCTTCCGGAAAACAGCCATGCCAAGGGATTTCCTGCCCTTGACTACCTGCTCAATAATAAGTCCGTTACAGATGAAAAATTGCTTTCAACGATTGCAAGCAAAACGACTTTAAACGGCTATCTGCTTGGTGTTGCCGGTCAGATTTCGCTGGCATCAAATTTAGTTTATCGCTCCTGGGATCCGGCCATAGGGGGTGTTTACTACGTCTTTTTTGCTGACGACGACGCCCTGGGAGTGAAAGAAGGAAGTTCTGTTTCTGATCTCGTCAACGGTCTTGCTAAAAGCCTTGAGCTGACAGTGACCAAAGCCAAAGTAGGTATTCCAATGGGCGACTATAGCGGTGGCTTGGCTTCCCCTGAAGCAACAGAGGCCTACTACGGGGGCTATTCTCTTGAGCTGCTCAAAGCAAACATCGAGGCATATCGATTGATTTTTACCGGAACTTCGAGAAATGGAGTAGATGGATTGGGCTTTGATGAATACCTCAACATCAAAGGGGCTAAGCTTTCTGCCTCCGACCAGCCGCTGTCCGAGGCTGTGGCTTCAGGTCTTGGCTCTGTTTCTTCCACTCTACAGTCAATGACTGACCCACTCTCAAATCAAATAGAGAGCAACCTGCCGACTGTGCAACAACTCAACAATCAGTTGATCGGGTTGTCTTATCTGATCAAGAAAGAAATGGCTCCTGCGTTAAGAGTGGAGATTACTTACTGACCGCCATCCAAAGACAGCAGTTTTTCTGTATATTTTCCTATTTCTTTATTTGTATTAAATCTAAATAAAGATAATTTTGCCATTGTTTATAATTAATCTAAATAATTCAAAACAATGAGATTGCACGAAAGATTCAGGGTACTGTTGCTGCTGGGGTCATTTGGATTGCTGAGTGGATGCGGAAACGACGATGATGCGGAGGCACCAATCGCTGAGGTGCCGACAGCATATACATTTGAGCGGAACGGGCTCAGCACGGTAGATTATAGCGGGCAGACCGACAGGTTGAACATGGTGGCTGAGATAAAGGCATATATTACAAAAGGCGACAAGGGTGAGGCGGTTGAGGCAAGCCTACTGAATGATATGTTTGCTAACACAAATTCACCTTTCCTGTCAGCTGAGCTGAATGCGTCATCCAAGAAGCTGGAGGACAAAACATTTGTTTCGGAGGTGCAAAATATAAAAGAGCTTTTTGAAGCGACAGAAGTGGCAAGCGCCGATGTGGCAGCCAACGGCACAGTGGCCGGCGAGGGAATTGCTGGCAGACTGCAAAGAGGCACCACAGACAGCTATATTCTAGTAAATGAGCAGGGGTGGGAATTCACTCAGTTTGTAGAAAAGGGACTTATGGGCTCCACTTTTTATAACCAGATATTTAACGCTTACCTCACCGATGCCAAAGTGGGCGATGGTGTTGACAATGAGGCGCTGGTAGATGGGAAAAACTACACTGCTATGGAGCACCATTGGGACGAAGCCTTTGGTTATTTCGGCGTGCCCGTCGACTTTCCTGCAGGTGAACCTGTTCTGGAAGCCAGTGAAAGGAGATTTTGGGGCCATTACACCAACAATATGGATGCGCTGCTGGGCACTAACGCTTTGCTGATGAATGCCTACCTGAAGGGACGAACCGCTATTGTAAACAAAGATTATGTTACAAGGGATCAACAACGTGAAATTATTTATGCTGGCCATGAGCTGGTAACTGCCGCCGTTACAGTTCACTACATCAACCAAGCTATTGGAAATTTCAATGATGGAGACATCGGCAACGCCTTCCATCATCTTTCTGAAGCATACCAGTTTGTAAAGGCGATCCAGTACAGTCCAAAAAAGAAGCTAACACAGGCACAGATTAACGACATACTCACATCCAACTTGGGTGAAGGAGGGGATTTCTGGAAGGCCACAGTGGCAGGGCTGAACGAAGCCAGGAATACGCTGGTCACTACTTATCAAGAACTCGAACCTGTAAAGGATCAACTCTAAGTGAGATTGGGAGAATATAAAAAATGGGCGCCTGTTGTTCTGATGCTGGCTGGCATGATGGTTACATCCTGCGGAGAAGATGACAACGGCCCGAATGCCGGAGATAATTTTGACCAGAAAGGGTTCCTGGAGCATGTGGGAAACTCCTTAATAGTGCCTGCCTACCAGGAGTTGGAGCAGAAGAGCGGTATACTTCGTGACAAGATCTCGTCCTTCATCGCATCGCCTGAAAGCAGCACACTTGAGGAGGCTAAAACAGCATTGTTTGAAGCGAGAATAGCCTGGCAATATTGTAGCCCTTATCAATTTGGGCCCGCCGAGGAGAGTGGGCTGGTTTCAAACCTGAATATTTTTCCGGCAGATAGGTCAAAAATTGAGCGGAACATAGAAAACGGCAGCTACAACCTTGGCACTTTGGCTAATAACGATGCCAAGGGCTTTGCTGCCTTGGAGTATTTGCTTTATGGGAAGGACGTCACGTCTGGGGAAGTGATTCAGGGCTTTGCAGATCAACCACAACGGGCAACCTACCTACAGAACGTGGCTGAGCTGATTATTGCTACCGCCGCCGAAGTGTATACTGCCTGGTCACCTGACGGTGGTAATTACCTGGGGGAGTTTACCAGCGACGGTGCCCTGGGTGCCGATGCGGGCAGTTCACTGGGCAAGCTGGTGAATGCGCTCAATTTGAGCTTTGAGAGAAATACGAGAGATGCCAAGATTGGCATTCCGGCTGGTATTAGGTCGCTGGGTATTACCATTCCCGAAGCAACTGAAGCATATTATGCCGGCTATTCGCTGGAGCTGGCCCTCGCAAATGTGGACGCTTACAAAAAGTTGTTCCTGGGGCAAACAAGAGAGGGCGTGAAAGGGCTGGGTTTCGACGATTACCTGAAGGCAAGAAAGGCGGCGACAACCTCGGGATCGGAGCTGCCACTCGACGAAGCCATCAATGCGCAGTTTGATGCGGTGCTTGGGTTCATAGATCAGATTGAAAACCCGCTGGATGAGCAGATTAGAACGGATAACAGTCGTGTGCAGCAGGTTTTTGCACAAATGCAGCAGCTAGCCGTACTTCTCAAGACAGACATGGCGTCGGCCCTTGGCGTGGTGATTTCCTATCAGGACAACGATGGAGACTGACATATGAAACCCTGGGTTGGGCATATTTTTTCAGGCAAAGTACCGATAGCCCCCTTGGTGGTTTTCCGAATAGTGTTTGGTGGCATGATGGCCATCAGCACCATAAGGTTTATGCTAAAAGGGTGGGTGGCCGAATTGTATATCCAACCCAGGGTCTTTTTTCCCTTTTATGGTTTTGAGTGGGTAAAACCACTTTCGGGTATTGGCATGTACCTCGTCTTCGGACTTGTACTTGTTTCTTCCCTGATGGTGATGGTGGGCTGGCGCTACCGGTTGGCAGCGGCGCTTTTTTTTCTGTCGTTTACTTACATAGAGCTGATCGACAAAACCAACTACCTGAATCACTACTACTTTGTCAGCCTTGTCAGCTTTCTCATGATTTTTATGCCGGCGGGTCGGCGCTTCTCTGTTGATGCCTGGCTCAAGCCCTCATCAGCAAAGCAATATATTCCGGCATGGTCTGTTAACCTGCTGAAATTCCAGCTGGCAGTAGTATATGTGTTTGCAGGCATTGCCAAACTCAACGGTGACTGGCTTTTGCGGGCCATGCCATTGAAGATATGGCTGCCTGCCAAATCTCACCTTCCGCTCATTGGCCCCTTGCTTGGTAAAGAATGGGTGGCCTATGCCATGAGCTGGGGCGGTGCGGCTTACGATCTTTTCATTGTTTTTTTTCTGCTTAACTCACGCACCCGGCCTGTTGCCTATTTTTTTGTGATCTTTTTTCATGCCCTTACGGCCCTGCTGTTTCCGGCCATTGGCATGTTTCCGTTTATTATGATTCTGAGCACGCTGATCTTCTTTCCACCTGCATTTCATGAAAACCTGCTGAACAAGATTTCCCGGATATTCCGCATAAAATGGCCCTCCGAAGGAAGTGAAAGACAGGACAATTACCGTTTGGCGCCAGTTTACAAGTGGCTTATGGTAACCTTTGTTTGCTGGCAACTTCTTATGCCCTGGAGGTATTTGTTGTACCCTGCACCGCTCTTTTGGAGAGAAGAGGGCTATCGCTTTAGCTGGCGGGTGATGCTGATGGAAAAGGCGGGGTATGTCTCCTTTCACGTTAATGACCCCGCCACTGGTCGCATGGGTCAGATAGCCAACCACGACTACCTGACCCCGCAGCAGGAAAAAATGGTGGCCACTCAGCCGGATATGATCCTGCAATTTGCCCATTTCCTGGCCGGTGAGCTGAAGAACCAGGGCCTGACCGACCCCGAAATCCGGGCTGAGTCGTGGGTGACACTCAACGGACGACGCAGCCGTCCATTTATTGACCCAACTGTTAACCTGGTGCATCAACAAGAATCGTTTCTTCCAAAAACCTGGATACTTCCCGCCGAATGAAAAATAGCCTCATCATTTTGTTGATAGCATTGCTCCCGACGGCAAGCGTTGTGGCGCAACAGACCGTGCAAGGCCGGATAGAGGACATAGCAGGTTCGTCGCTGCCTGGTGTCAGGGTTTTTGTGGAGGGTTCACCACTTTTTACCCTTTCCGACATCAATGGGTATTTTTCGTTGTCAGGGGTGCCATCGGGAACCCGGGAGCTGACTGCCTACCTCTATGGCTATGAAACGCTGAGGTACAGATTAAAAGAACCGGTGGTGTCGCCCATTTTGCTGCGGCTGAATGAGCTCGAGAAGGAACTGAATGAGTTGGTGATTGATGGATCGTCAGAGGAAATGTTCAGTATGAAGACGCTGAGGGGTGTAGAAGGGACCAGCATCTACGAAGCCAAGAAAACAGAGATTATCCAGCTGGGAGAGATAGTGGCAAATAAAGCGGCTAACAATGCCCGGCAAATATTTAGCCGGATCCCCGGGGCAAATGTGTGGGAAAGCGATTGTGCCGGGTTGCAAATAGGGGTAGCCACGAGGGGCCTTAGCCCAAACCGGAACTCGAATTTTAATACCCGACAGAATGGATACGACATAGCGGCAGATGCGCTCGGCTACCCCGAAAGCTACTATTCGCCAGCTATTCAGGCTGTGGATCGTATAGAGATTGTGAGAGGCGCAGCGTCGCTGCAATATGGAACCCAATTCGGTGGACTGGTCAATTTCGTGATGAAAAAGGGGCCAACAGATCGCAAGCTTGCCGTCGAAACGGAACAGACATACAACAGCCTGGGCTTTTACAACAGCTTTTTGTCGGCTGGCGGGCAGGTTGGCAAGCTCAATTACTATGCCTATAACCGAACCGCCTCGGGTCAATGCTGGCGCTGCAATTCTGATTTCAATTCTACTACTACCTACGGAAGGATGACCTACCAGCTGTCGGCCAGCACCTCGCTGGAAGTGGACTACACGCATTTGTACTACCTTGCCCAACAGCCGGGTGGTCTCACCGACAATGAATTTTATTCCGACCCGAGACAATCGAAGAGAGAGCGCAACTGGTTCAAGGTGAACTGGAACCTCATGTCTGCACAGCTCAATCATTCATTTACGTCGACCCTGCGGCTCAACTCCAGGTTTTTCGGACTTGTGGCAGGCAGGGAGGCTCTGGGTAACCTGGGCCGGATCGACCGACCAGATGACGAGACCCAAAACAGGGACTTTTTAAGCGATGCTTTTCGAAATTTCGGCAACGAAACCCGCCTGATCTGGAATTATAAAGTAGGCAGACAGTACTCGGCGCTACTCGTGGGGGGAAGAATATACAATGGATTTACCGTACGGCAGCAGGGTTGGGGGCCGTCGGGAAAAGAAGCAGATTTCACCTACCTGAACCCCGAGCAACTGGAGGGATCGGATTTTGACCTGCCCAGCTTCAACACCGCTGCATTTGCAGAAAATATTTTTACCCTCACGGATAAATTCAGCGTCACACCGGGCTTGCGGCTCGAACACATCAGGACAGGTGCAAACGGCTATTACAGGGACACAAGAACAGATCTTGCAGGCAATGTGATTTATGATTCGACCGTGTATGAAGATAAGACCAACGAAAGAACTTTCCTCTTTGGCGGGATTGGCCTGAGCCTTAAGCCTTCGCCACAACTTGAGCTTTATGGCAACTTTTCTCAAAACTACCGGGCAATTAACTTCAATGATATCAGGGTCAATAATCCCTCGCTCTCGGTCGACGAAAACCTGACGGATGAAACGGGGTACAACGTAGATATCGGAGCCAGAGGGGTGTGGGGGCAGCTGATGAGCTACGACATAAGTGGCTTCTACCTGGGCTACAATAATAGAATTGGTACGGTGCTGCGCACAGAACCTGACCCACGTTTCAATAACCTGATCAACAGAACCTTTCGGTACCGGACCAATATTGCAGATGCTGGTATTGTCGGGCTTGAGTCACTGGTTGAGTTGAATATTCATAAGCTGGTAGCTCCCGCCCAGGACAAATGGCAGCTTGCTTTCTTTAATAACCTGGCGATTATCCGCTCGGAGTATCTGCAAAGTGGAGAGCCAGGTATTGAAGGCAATCAGGTGGAGCTGGTTCCCAGAGTGAGCTACCGCACGGGGCTTACCTACAGAGGCGGGCCCCTGCAGTTGTCGGTGCAGTACACCTACCTTTCCCAGCAGTTTTCCGACGCTTCCAATGCCGACAGTACCCCCCCTGTGCCCACGGCGGTCGAAGGCATCATCCCAGCCTACTTTGTCGCCGATTTTTCAGCCAGATATGCCCTCAGCAAAATCTACTTTGAATCAGGAATAAATAACCTGACTAACAATATGTACTTTACCCGCAGAGCCGCCGGGTATCCGGGTCCCGGGATTATCCCCTCCGATGGTCGCAGTTTTTACTTTTCTGTGGGCATTAAGCTTTGAGCATTTTGCTCACCACGTCCCAAATAACTACGCCGAGGCTAACCGTGATATTGAGCGAGTGTTTGGTGCCAAATTGAGGAATTTCAATAGCTGCATCCGCCAAAGCCACTGCCTCGTCTGACACGCCGAACACCTCGTGCCCGAAAACGAAGGCATATTTTTCGTCAGTGGCTGGTTGGAAGTCGTGCAGAAAGATTTTTTCGTCAGTTTGCTCAACCACAAAAACTTTATATTTCTCTTTTTTCAGCGATTGGATAGCTTCGGTTGTTGTTGGGAAATACTTCCATTCAACGGTATCAGTCGACCCCAGGGCCGTCTTGTGAATCTCTCTGTGAGGGGGTGTTGCCGTAATGCCACAAAGCAGTATTTTTTCGACTGCGAAAGCATCTCCCGTTCTGAAAGCAGCACCTACATTGTGCATGCTTCTAACGTTGTCGAGCACCACAGCTATCGGAAATTTTTTAGTAGTTTTGAAGTCATCTACTGACAGCCGATTGAGTTCGTCGTTACTGATTTTTCTCATGAAGAAATATTTTTTCAGGGAAAAGATGTCCCCGGCGTATCGGCAAAAGTAAACTTTTTCAGGAAAGAGCGCATGGCCAAAAAAGCGAGTACAAATGAGGTAGCGGAAACTCCGCTGATGAAGCAATACAATGCCATCAAAGCGAAATACCCCGGTGCACTTTTACTTTTCAGAGTAGGCGATTTCTACGAGACCTTTCGTGAAGACGCCGTAACAGCCAGCCAAATTCTCGACATTGTGCTTACCAAACGGGCCAATGGCTCGGCCTCTCATATTGAGCTCGCCGGGTTCCCTCACCATTCCCTCGATAACTATTTGCCCAAGCTGGTAAGAGCAGGACACAGAGTGGCCATTTGCGACCAGCTGGAAGACCCGAAAATGGTGAAGGGCATCGTGAAGCGGGGCGTGACTGAGCTGGTAACGCCCGGACTTTCCTTTAACGACAATGTGCTTGACAGACGCAGCAATAACTTTCTGGCTTCACTGTACTTTGATAAAGAGAAAGCGGGAGTAGCGTTTCTCGACCTGTCGACTGGTGAGTTTATGGCCTCTGAGGGCACGCACCTGCAGGTGGAGAAACTGATGCAGGGATTCGACCCCTCTGAGGTGATTTACCCCAAAAACCAAAAAGCGGTTTTCAAGGAAAAGTACAGAGACTATAATACCACCTTTGCGCTCGACGAATGGGTGTATGGGCCTGACTATTCTTTCGAGAAGCTCACCAAACACTTTAAAACCAAAAACCTGAAAGGCTTTGGTATCGATGGCCTGGCGCTGGCTGTTTCCGCTGCGGGAGCAGTGCTGCAATATCTGGAGGACACCGAGCACAGAGAAGTCAGTCATATTTCCTCTATCAGTAGGATTGAAGATGAGAAGTTTGTGTGGCTCGATAAGTTCACCATTCGCAACCTGGAGCTGATCAACCCACAGCAGCCCGATGGTGTGGCGCTGTTTCATGTAATGGATCAAACGCTGACGCCCATGGGAGCCAGGCTTTTGCGAAAGTGGCTCGTGCTGCCATTGAAAGACAAGAGCGAAATAGAGGCAAGGCTACAGGTGGTGGAGGAGTTGTATGAAAACGAGGAACTACAGCAGAAGACGAGAGACATACTGAAGAACATCGGAGACCTGGAAAGGCTGATTTCCAAAGTGGCCGTTGGCCGGGTGAACCCACGGGAGTTTATGCAGCTCAAGAGAGCGCTGAATCATATTGCACCGCTAAAGGAACTGCTGCTGGAGTCGGAATCGCCTTCACTCAAAAGGTTGGGCGACGTGCTTAACCCCTGCGAACTTCTGCTTGAAAAAATAGAAAAGGAGTTAAAAGACGAGCCGCCACTTTCCATCACTCAGGGGCACGTGATAAAGGAAGGTGTGCACGAGGAACTGGACGAGCTGCGAAACATAGCCTTTCACGGAAAGGATGTGTTGCTTAAAATACAGCAGCGGGAGATTGAAAACACCGGAATCAGCTCCCTGAAAATTGCCTTTAATAAGGTGTTTGGTTACTACCTGGAGGTGACACATGCGCATAAAGACAAGGTACCTACCGAATGGATTCGGAAGCAGACGCTGGTAAATGCTGAGCGGTACATCACACCAGAGCTCAAAGAATACGAGGACAAAATCCTGACGGCCGAGGAAAAAATGTCGGTGATAGAGCAGCGGCTGTACCTGGAGCTGGTGCAGTTTGCCTGCGATTATGTGGAGGCCATTCAGCAGAATGCACGGGTGCTTGCCCGCATCGACTGCCTGGCTTCGTTCGCCACCATTTCAAAAAAGAACCGCTACGCCAAACCGGTCATCAGCGACGACCGGATCATCGACATCAAAGAGGGCCGACACCCGGTGATTGAGAGCCAGCTACCTGTCGGCGAAATCTACGTGCCGAACGACGTGTACCTTGACGACCAGTCGCAGCAGGTGATGGTGATTACCGGGCCGAACATGGCTGGTAAGTCGGCCCTGCTCAGGCAAACAGCGCTGGTGGTGCTCATGGCGCAAATGGGCTGCTTTGTGCCGGCAACTTACGCTCATGTCGGCCTCGTCGACAAAGTCTTTACAAGGGTGGGTGCTTCTGACAACCTGAGCCGGGGCGAATCGACCTTTATGGTGGAGATGACTGAAACAGCCAGCATTCTGAACAACCTGAGTGGTGACAGCCTGATACTGATGGACGAAATTGGCCGGGGCACCAGTACTTACGACGGTATTTCCATTGCCTGGTCGATAGTGGAGTATTTGCACAACCACCCCAAGTTCAAGGCCAAAACGCTGTTTGCCACGCACTACCACGAGCTCAACCAGCTAGCCAATGACCTGCCCAGGGTGAAGAACTTCAATGTGTCCGTTAAAGAGCTGGACAACCGGGTGATCTTTCTGAGGAAGCTACAGGAGGGCGGTAGCCACCACAGCTTTGGTATCCATGTGGCGCAAATGGCCGGCATGCCCAACAACGTGGTGATCCGCTCCAACGAGATCATGCACAACCTGGAGAAAGACAAGATCAGAGACGAAACGGCCGACATATTGGAGTCGATGCCGAAGTCCAATTTTCAACTTGCCTTGTTTGAAGCCGACCCTAAGTTTGAGAAAGTACGGGAGCTGCTTGGCAAGATCGACATCAACACCATTTCGCCGGTGGAGGCTTTGCTGAAATTGAATGAGGTGATTACGACGCTGAAGGGGAAGTGAGAGTTTTTAGATTCCCTAAAACCAAAACGCCGAACTTTGCAGCTCGGCGTCAAGTACCAGAAGCGGGGATCGAACCCACACGACTTTTATTTCCTGCGTAGCTGCCAGCACTAGGCGTGCCGAATAACTACCTTCTCAAACCATAATGCCAGGGCTTCTGCTGCCAGGCTCCCGTCAGCCAGTTGCATAATCACCAGCACAACATCGGCTTCTGACGCATTGATGTAAAACCCGTTCAAAAGAAGAAAAGCGACAGCTGTAATAAAGCCTGTCCATTTGTTGCCATCCACTAGCAGCCGAACACTTAATGCGCTAGCTGGTATTCTTCGGAGCCAGGGGATTTAGACCCAACAGGGATATGTACCTCGCCCTTAACCAGCTCCAGGGAGTAGCCGTAAGCCTCTGCAATTTTTAAAAAGGTAGTCAGCTTTATATCGTTTGTTTTGCCCGATCTCAGGTTTTGAATAGCATTAGGGTGCAGGCCTGCTTCCCTGGCCAGACTGCGTACAGATTTTTCATCGCCCTCAGACATGCTCAGTAGAAGTTCCTGCAGGGCAAATTCCCGATACTCCCGATCAAAGGCTTGCTTGAATTCAGGGCTCTGCATTTCCCGCTCATAGGTACTCATTGGCTCATTTTTCTTTTTCATAGTAGGTGCCTTCCTTGACTCGTGTTTTGTAAGAGTTCATGCATCTTAATGCTCTGTCCTTTTCGCCCGGCGGTAACTTTTGCTGCTTCTTCCAGAAGGCATTCGTAACAATGATTTTCCTGCCCTCCACAAAGAAACTCAAAAACCGGTGTGGCTGCGGCTTAAAAGCATAGACCTTATCGCCCTCGAACCGGAACTTTGTTTTGTCCCTGATTGCTCCAATTTCGCCCATCATTCGAAACAGCTTCAAAACATTCTGGCGATCATCCGCTGCCAGCTTCAAATAGTAATCCAATGCCTGACTTTCGCCTTTTGGGGAATAGTACCATTCAATCTGAAATTCCAGTCCCTTATAGGCGATGTATTCTTTTTCGGGCATCTATACCGTAACATTGTAATGTTACAAAAGTAAACATCATTTTTGATGAAAAAGTATGATTCGCTGGAAAAATTGATGTTTACCGTGATCAACTCTCCGGTGGGAGTGGTTATTGAAAGACTGAATGATCTAAGAGAGAGCAACCTAGAAGCTGATTTTATTGAACCAGTTTTGCTTTTTTATTTAGCCATACGCTAAACATTCAACCTAAGGGATCAAGATTTGGAGACAAAAAAAAACGCCGAACTTTGCAGCTCGGCGTCAAGTACCAGGAGCGGGGATCGAACCCGCACGACCTTTAAGGGTCACAGGATTTTAAGTCCTGCGTGTCTACCAGTTCCACCATCCCGGCGTAAACAAAAAAGTGTGAGCGTTATGTTGACACTCACACTCTTTAGACTTGGAGCGAAAGACGGGATTCGAACCCGCGACCCCGACCTTGGCAAGGTCGTGCTCTACCAACTGAGCTACTTTCGCTTTTAACCCGGCTCCTTTCGGAAACGGATTGCAAAAATAATGAGCGGGAATGATTCTGCAATATTCTGAGTGAAATTTTTCACACATTTTATTCAGCTACTATCAGGCGACTTTTAAAATATTGCCTACTGATCCTGTAACCGCTTGACTTCCAATGCCATTAACACACTGCCAATTAACAGAATGGCTGCTGCCACCACCAGTGTTTCAAAATAGGGAAATTGAAAAGAAAGCCCCAACAAAGAAAAAGAGGGTAGCGCTACAAGTACTAGCTCGGTGATGGCAAAACCACTAAAGAAGACCAATATTCCGGTTTTTGACATGGCAGTGAGGCGCATCCAGCCCCCTAAAATGTAGAAACCCAGCAGCATAAAGCTAACCACGCCAATAAAAATTAAATGGATGAAGGCAATGATGATCCCATTGTTTGCCATCACCCAGCTATCGATGCCGGGAACGCTGCCTGCCAGTTGCAGAAAGTATTTCACGGTTAGTAGTGTAATGCCGAACTGAAGGCACTGCCTGGCCCAGGACAATAGTAAATTTTGCTTCATGTGCTTCCAAACAAACCTTAGCAAAAGCAGGACGCCGACTATTTGTAAGACGCCCGTAGCTATCGCCAGCACATATTTCCACTGGCCCATGTCAGTCCACAAGGCACTCATCACATAAGCTGGCCCAACAGAGTACAGTAAGGTGTATTTCAGCCATTTCCTCTCAGTGTCAGCGAGGCTCCAGCCGCTTCTTTCCAGCAGCCTGAAGAGAATGGCCAGGCAGGCGAGCACAAACCAGCCATTGAACTGGAAATGCATGAAAAAGTAGATGGATAGCGAATACAAAGGGCTGTCTTTTAGCCCCATGGCCGAAAGTGGGCCCAGCATCAGTGGCCCGATACCGGAAATGAGTTGATAAATGAGGGCCCAGTGTAAGAAGGTGGCCGCTAAAGTGCTGTCGTCTTTGATGAGTTTGAATATTGATACGGCAATGGCGATGGTCACTGCCATGTGCAGCGTGCTGAAGGCAATTGCCACGGGGCCATAGCCTTCAAAAGGGAAGCTGAAAAGCATGCCTACCACGCCAATTTGCAGGGCGATAAAGTAGCCCCGGAAGAGCTTGCCATTATTTTCTTTGCCCACAAAATGTAGGAGAATGAGAAGGAACAGTGCATTGTATACCCACCCCATGAAGGCAGTGTGGGAGTGGGCATGCACAAAATACCTATAGGTGATGGGCAGCGGACTTACCATTTGCCAGCGAAGTAGCAGCCCCAGGGCAGAGAGGATCACAAGATACAACAAAGGCAAACGGGCCCGCTTGCCAGGATCAAACCGACTCATGATTAGAACGATGTTTGCTGAGCAATGTAATGCTAATAAGGCTCAGTATAAAACCCAATATGCTGATGCCGTTGAGGAGGCCGCTCCACTTTTTTAGTGAAATGATGTGCAAAATGTCGGCAGCGAAGACCCGTAGCAACAATGAGACAGACAGAAGAATGAGCCAGGTAAAAAGAACAGGATGAAAAGGAGGCTTGCTGAGACCTGCAAGGTAGGAGGCCTTGGCTAAAGCGTGAATGAACACCATGGAAAAAAGGAAGCCAACAAAGAACGAATGCGTAGTGGCGTCGTAGCCGTAAATGTGCTCTTTCCACAGCATAATGCCAATGCCTGACGTGAGTAGCCAAAACCAGCCTAGTATGATGGCGGTGAAAGAATACTTTTTGTAGCTCCACTCAATGCCCTGATCGGTTTGCACCTCTATGTAAATCATGCCAAGCGCTATGGCCACCAGGCCGCCGCCTGTGAGGTAGTAGCCACCCAGATGAAATGGAACGATCAGGCTGACAAGAAAAACGACCAGCCCCACCTTTATCAGGCTCCCCATGAGGACGTTTTTGGCGGGATTTTCTGAGAGCCGGGTTGCTAAAATAAAGCAAAGTACAAAGCCCATCCAGAAGGGGACAATGGCCGGCATAAGCGGATTGAACAACAGGCGAATGTTGCCGCCGACAAAACACATGGCACCGCAGAACTGGACAAAAGTGACCCATGTGGGGCTGGACGACAGGAGGAGAATAGCCTGCAGTAAAACCAGCAGAGCTGAGGCGGCAATCAGAAAGTAGGGAGCCACCTGTTGGAAACCTGCGATCCAGGCTATGATGGCTGCACCTGAGAGCGCTGGAATGAACCACCATTTACCATTGCCTGAAAGTATGCTTCTTTCTACTCCAATTAAGGTTCCCACAAAACCACCCACCATGAGTGGCCCGTGTAGTGTGGCCAGGTCAACAGGAGGCAGGTCGAAGCCAATTCTGATCAGGCCAGCCCAAATTCCCGACAGCAGGCCGACAAGCGCCAACGCAAAGAAGGGGAGCTTTGATTTCATGTTAAAAATCTTTGCGGGCAGCCACCCTCAGAAAGCTAAGCAGGGGGCCTACCACCCAAAGAACCAACGCTGAGATGGACACAAACATCCCTAAAGAGGTTCCAAAGAATTTGTTAAATACTGCGCCAGTGTACCCCATCAGCGCTGCCATATCCAATTTCAGCAGCAGGGATGTGCGTGACAGATCGATAGGATTGAGCACGGTAGCGATCAGGGAGAATTTTTCCAGTGGGTAGTCTTCAAAAAAGAGCAGAAAGATGATAAACAGACCGTCGTACAAAACAGCCAGGAACAACCAGGTAAGGATGGCTATGGCAAATCCTTTCATGCGGTTGGTTTGCCTGAGGGCAATGAGAAAGGCGATGGCTGTAAATATGGCTGTGAGCAGCGTGCCGATGCCAAGCAGGTAGATCAAATCAAGCCAGAGCCTGACCTCAAAGTGGCCCAGAAAGATGGCTGGAATTAGTATACCAAGCAGGAAGCTGGCGGCGAGCGACGTGAAGAGGCCCAGGTATTGTCCCAGGAAAATCGAGCGCCGCCTCACAGGTTGGGCCAGTAGTAGCTCTGTAAACTCTGAGGAGTTGTAGAAGTACACAATGCCGTAAAGCGTGCTGATGAGTGGGATAAGCACCACCACAATATTGAGCAAGCTCGTGATGGCTGCTGCCACCTGCCCGCTCAAATGCAGAAGACCGGCAGTAGCAATCATGAAAAACAGGAAATAGAAATAGGTCCACCGGCTGCGGAGGAGGTCAAAAAAGCTGTATTTGAATATTTTCCACATGGCGTTTTTGTTAGGCGTTGACGGACGTTTTGTCCTTCCGTTGAATGAGAAAATGAGCGATGGCTTCTTCCAGTGTGTTCTTTTCAGTAAGTGAAAATAGTTCGCTCAGGCTTCCCTGGAAGTATACCTTGCCATCTAGCAGGAACACGATTTCGTCGGCCAGTTCCTCCACGAGTGGCATGATATGCGTGGTGACCACGATGCACTTTCCTGCCTTGCGCATGTCCTGGATCAGCCTCTTCAGTTCGAGCAAGGCCACGGGGTCGAGCCCGGCGGTGGGCTCGTCCATCAGCACGATGGGCGCATCGAACATGAGGGCCAGTACCAGGTTCACTTTTTGCCGGGTGCCACCACTGAGCGTCCCGAGCTTTTTGTCGAGAAACGGCTGAAGAGAAAGCCGGTCGACCAACGGATCCTCGTTTGCTGGCTCCTGCCGCACTTCTTTGATCATCTGTAGCAGCTCCTGCACTGTGAGGTTGGAGGGAAACTGTGCAATTTGTGGCACATAGCTCAAGTGTTTCCTGTAGTTCCATGCATGGCGGGTAGGTTCACCTCTTACCTCGATAGTTCCTTTATCAGGTAGGGTCATGCCCAGAATGCTTTTCATCAGGGTGGTTTTTCCGGAGCCATTGGGCCCTAAAACAGCCGTTACCTTTCCGGGAAGAATTTCCAGTTGGATGTCCTTCAGCACTTCCAGTTTGCCAAAGGACTTATGAAGATGTTGAATATTGATCATGGGGATGAGGTTTCATAAGTGGCTGATCGTCGAACAGGTCTTGCGGCGTGAACACCGGCGTTACTTTTTCAGTGAAGTTCATCAGATCAACAAAAAGACTTCGAAGAAGCACAATGGCTTGTGGCACCTTTTCTACTACAAAAGAGAAAAGCTTCACAGGCCGGTAGGGCACATCGCCCAGGCCGTTTTTGTCGAGGTCGTAACCAGTATACTCCGACCAGTAGTTTCTTGTGTATTGGTTGTACTGTCTCGTGGCGTTGGTGCCTACGTCAAAGGTATTGTCTATAAAGTTGTTCTCGGTAATAATGTTGTCTCTGCAGCTCCCGAGTATTCGTAGCGCATATCCGTTCTCAGTAAAATCGTTTTGGCTGATGGTCATTCTATCTGAGCTTTCTCCATAAATGCCGATGGTGTTGCCCTGAAAAAGGTTGTTGCTGATTATCCCGTCTTTTATTTCCTTGAGCAGTATGCCATAAGAAGCACTACCCCAGTTGTCGATAAACCTGTTTCGCTTCATCACAATCTGAGAGGAAAACATAACCGCTACTCCGGCACCGTTGGACTGAAAGGTGTTTTCGAGGTAGTCGTTGTAGTTGGAGAACATAAAGTGGAGGCCATATCGCAGATTGTCCTGGCTCACATTGCGCACTATGCGGATGCTGTCGGAAAACTCCAGATAGATACCATCCCTGTGGTGGCGGGCTTCGTTGCTGCTTACCTCTACATTTTTGCAATACCAAAGGTGGATGGCATTGCCTGAGCTGGCTTCAACCACTGCCTGCCCGATGATGGAGTTTCCGGCGACTCTTCCGTCCCGGCTCTTTTGCAGGTAAATACCAAAGAAGGTGTTTTCAAGTTTGTTGTCCTGAATGTTGAAGTGCCGGGCTTCTTCCACATGAATGGCCGCCAGGTCTCTCACGTAGTTGGTGGCCACGTTTCGGATATGCAAGCCGATGATACTGACGGAATCCGCCCTGATAATGATCGCATCATTTTTAAGGCCGGCATCAAGAATAGGGTAGCCCACACCCAACAGCGTGCATGGCTTGTCTATGATCACCTCGTTTTCAAAGTACACACCAGGAAACACCTTTATTACGTCTCCCGATGCTGCTATGGCCAGCGCCTGCTTGATGGAAGCGTATTTTTTCCCCACCTCCAGGGTGTCGGGCGCTGCACCCAAAGCCTGAAAGGTGGCGATAACTAAAAATGGGATGATGAAACGAATAGGAAACCTCATGGGAGCTGAGCGGTAAGGCCAGGCAAATTGTCTATGCCTGATTGAAGTGTCTCCCAAGTATATATTTCTCCATCGTAACCGTCAACAATGGGCTCAATTTTGGATTCGGCGCTCAATGCTGTAATGTACATGCCCATGGGGCTCGGCAGCTTGGCACTTCTGATATATATACATTTGGCGGCATCGACAAGTGTGCCCGGCTGGTCGTAAGGCACCACCATTTCAAAAGCTATTTTGTCAGTGTCGATGTTATTTTCATCTTCGTACTGCACCAGGCACTCCACGGCATCAAAGGTGTAGATTTTGCCGGTGCTGGAAACCAGCTCAGCTCCGTATTGCGGCTGCACGATCTTCATTTTGCAATGATGACAATGGTCGCTGCCCAGAGCAAGGGGGCGTGGAGTTATCGAGCAGGACGAAAGACCAAAAACGGTTGTAAGAGCGATCATTGCCAAGGCCTTTTCAAGCACTGCTGTTTTGCTAGCTTTCTTCTTCTCCAGCCAAAATGCCAGCAGAGCAAGTGCTATGCCCGCTGCCAGGAAGTACCCGCCAGTTGCTGGCCACGAATCGGCTTTGAAATTGAGTAGCATTTTAGAGCCAATTACAGGAGGTTGGTAAGCCATGCCTGGCACTTTAATGGGTGCTTTGGGGTCGAGGTTGTGGCCGTAGTCATATTCCCAGAGGTAGAAGTCGTAAACACCGAGGCCTCCAAGGAGAATCATTATCATGGCCCACGTGAGGTAGAGCGATTTCTTTTTTACCAGGAAGAACAGTAGGCCCAAAAGCGACATGCCACCTACTACCCAGGGGAAGTATTTTAGCTCGGGGATAGAGTCGGGTACGATAAATTGCATGCCCACGTAGTGATTGAGAATATTGATATTTTGCAGCGTGCTGGGCGAATCACCAGTTATCTGATTGATCCAGATGTACATGGAAATACCTCCAGGGTATTGAGCCGCTTCCAGGGTGATTTTCCAGAGAGGAAAAGCAAACAATGCAAGAGGCAAAAGTATGGCCAGCAAGAAAAGGTAATTGAATTTAGCTTTCATAATCGAAAGGGGTTAACCCTCGCAGTCGCTCTTCCCCTGAATCAGGAAGAGCGACTGAAAAGGTATGAGTTTATTCGTCTAAGCTCCACTTGAGCTCGGTGGTAGCGCCTTTAGCTGATACCCGGGCATAGCCCTGCATCTCCTGGTGAAGTGCGGAACAGAAGTCCGTGCAATAGAAAGGATAAACCCCTTCTCGTTGTGGCTCCCAGAGCAGTGTCTCGGTTTGGCCGGGCATAATTAAAAGCTCAGCATTATTGGCACCCATCACGGCAAATCCGTGAGGAACATCCCAGTCTTGCTCAAGGTTGGTCACGTGGAAGTAGACCTTGTCACCTACTTTGATCCCTTCCAGGTTGTCAACAGTAAAGTGACTTCTGATAGCACCCATATACACCCGAACCACATTTCCGTCTCTCACTATACGTGAGTCGTTGGGTGACTTCATAGCGTGGGGGTGGTTATTGTCTTCCAGCTTATAGTACTTAAGCGAATTGGGTGCAATGAGTTCGGCGGCGATGCCCTGCGCATAGTGCGGCTCGCCAATCGTCGGGAAATCAAGAATCAGTTTCATCTTTTCGCCCGAGATATCGTAAAGTTGAGCTGATTGTGTCAACTCAGGGCCAGTTGGCAGAAACCGGTCTTTTGTGATCTTGTTAAGAGCTACCACATATTTACCCCAGGGTTTTTTGGAGTCGCCACCTGGGATCATCAAGTGACCGATAGAGTAGTAGGCAGGCACTCTGTCAAGCACTTCCTTTGTTTCCAGGTTCCACTTTACAATTTCCGATGAGATGAAAAACGATGTATAGGCGTTGCCTTTTCCGTCGAATTCGGTGTGCAATGGCCCCAGACCTGGTTGAGCAACAATACCACTCAACACTTCTTCGTATTGAAGCACGGGAATGCCGTCGATAGTAGTTTCGAATTTCTCACCTTCAATCGCCTTGATCATTTTATCAAAGGAGTGAATACTCATGTCGCTGGAAAGCTTGCCATTGCCTACAATGAATTCTCCGGTTGGGTCAACGTCTACACCGTGAGGTGATTTTGGCGTGGGAAGAAAATACACTAAGCCAGGGCACTCTGAAGGGATCAGCACTTTTACAGTGTTCCTTGTTTCTGAGAAGGCCATTTGCTTGCTTTCGTCATAGTGGTTATCCACATAGCTGGCAGGCATTTCTTTAAATTTGCCCTGAGCCATATACTCTTCAGCTTTTTTCCAGTTTATAGCGGCTATGTAATCTTTGTCTCTTTGTGAAGCGTTGACTTCCAAAAGAGTATGCTCCTCTTCCGTGTTGTAAGAAGTGAAGAACATCCAGCCGTGCGATTTGCCTTTGCCCGCATGAGCAAGGTCGTAGTCATAGCCTGGCAGCAGTACTTGAAAAGCCACGTCCATGTCACCATCTTCGGCAACGCTGATAAAGCTGAGGGTGCCTTTGAAGTTTTCTTTGTAAGTGTCGATGGCTACGTCTTTCTGTGGGAAAGGCACACTGAATCGGGTGCCGGCCACAATATATTCTGAGTTCTCTGTTGTAAATGGAGAACTGTGGTTGCCACCGCTGTTCGGTATTTCTATGATCTCAGCGGTTTCGAATGTTTTAAGATCGATTCGTGCGATGCGTGGTGTGTTGTTGCCGTTGATAAAGATCCACCGACCATCGGGAACACCGTTTGTTTGAGATAGTTCGGGGTGGTGGGCATCGTCCCAGGGCACAAAGCCAAACGAAGTTTCGAGCATAGGCTTGGTTTCCTCGTTGTAGCCATATCCTTTTTCAGGGTCCTGCGAAAACACAGGGATCACCCTGAACAAACGGCCCGAAGGCAACCCGTAAACAGATATTTGTCCACTGAACCCGCCTGACATAAAGGCGTAAAAGTCATCGTGTTCGCCTGGTGTAACATATGCCTGAGAGGCAACGTCGCTGCCCAGCGCTCCTTTGGAATTCTCGCTGCTGCCACACGAAGTAACAACCCCGGCCAAAACGACCAGAGCAAACAGCTTATTTATAAAATGTTGCTTTTTCATAGTTTTTACATTCATAGGTTATTTTGGCAGGATCACCTGATCCACCACATTGATTATTCCGTTTGACGTATTTATTGTTCCAATGATTTTACACCCGTTGATCAGCACGTCGCCTCCGTCCACGGTCACTTCCAGATAATCTCCGGTGGCCATGTACAGTGTGCGGCCTTTAGCCACCATTTTTTTCAGAGCTTCCACATCGTAGGAACCTGGTGCTGCGTGCCTCGTCAAAATGGTAGCCAACTGGGCTTTGTTCTCTGGTTTTAGCAGATTTTCGACAGTGCCGGCTGGCAATTTTTCAAAGGCAGCATTATTGGGGGCAAAAACGGTAAGTGGGCCTGCGTTAACCAGCACATGCTCTATTTGAGCAGCGGTGACAGCCGCCACAAGTGTGGTATGGTCAGGCGATGAAGCGGCTACTTGCAGGATGTTCTTAGCAGATTCATCGTCGACCACCGAAGCTTGTCCTTTTGGCGTTGCGTCCACCACTGCACCTGCCTCTTCGGTCTTATTGGTTGGCGTCGAGCAGCTCGCCACGGCGAGCGTGATCAGGCCAAAGGCTAGAAATTTCAAGGGTGTTTTCATAAAGTGATTATTTAAGGGTTCGGAAGTACTCAAGTACCTGCCTGGCTTGTTCCTCTGTAAGGTTTTGGTTGGCCATAGGTGCTCCGTTGGCTTCGGCAAGTAGCTGTTTGGCAATCGGATCCTCCTGAATCATCACCTCAGGGTTGAGAATCATGTTCATTACCCATTCGGGAGATCTTCGGCTAAGGATGTCTTTTGGGGATGGACCAATGAATTTTTTGTCGACCTTGTGGCAGGCAGTACAGTTGGCGTCGAAAATGGCCTTACCTGCATCTGCAAGCGCTTGATCAATTTCTCCAAGCGTGATGCTTTTTACCGGCCCTATTCCTTTGTTCTCCAGAGGGTCTGAGGCTTTAGCGGTTTCTTGTTCTGTTGGCTTTGCCTGGAAATCTGAGATGTCTTTCTTTTTGGTTTCTCCGCAGCTAGCGAGGATGATCGATAGGGGCAATGCGAATATGAACGTTTTCAAAAAATACTTTTTCATGATACACTATTTTGTTTGATAGTGTAAAGGTAGACTGAGCCTGCCCACTGGTTTTATGATCCAAATCATATAGTAGCATGATTTTCGATAAAACTTTAACTACCTGAAAAATTGATAGTTAGATGGGGTTTCATTGTGGGGTAAGGCTGAAAAAGCGAGAGATATTGGCCCTTGAGAAAGGCAAATGCAGTCCGCTGAACCTACTGTGGCAGTGGTTTTCAGTGCAAAAGGTACTAGACAACTATTTTGTGGCTCTTGAGCTTAATTTTGCCTTCCTGCTCCATTTTTTTGATGGTCCGGATCACCGTTTCCACCCGCAGCCCTGTCATGTCGGCCAGCTGTTGCCTTGTGTAGGGCACGGTGAAAAGATCCTGGTTGGGCATCATCGCCTTCAAATAGTTGACAAGCGTAAGAATGCGATGCTCCGGCGGGTAGGAAGACACCTCTGATAAAATCATTCCCTTGTAGCGCAGCCTGTTGGAAAGCTCGTAGTTGAATTTGCGGTGGATGTCAAAATTGGCCTCCAAAAGCCTGAAGAAGTTGTCCCTGGGCAGCTTGCATATTTCACAATCTTCCACAGCCACAGCATTGGCCGGGTAGGGAAAGTGACCGAAAAGGGGAGGTTCACCAAAGCTTTGCCCGGCCTTAAACATGCCCAGAATAAACTCCTGGCCATCGTAGTTGTAGTTAACCATTTTGACTGTGCCCATCGAGACCTGATAATAAAAATGTGCCTCGGTGTCTTTTGCAAACAGAAACTCGTCTTTGTTGAGCTTAATTTTTCTCGCACCAAACGTCGTAAGCAACTCTTCAGGAATCATTGACATGGTGCCAATTTAGTAAGATTTGTGCTTAGTATTTTAAACACAAACCTTACCAGCTATGAATTATAGTCATGCTACAGCTTTGGCGACGAGCAGCGTGTTTTCCAAATGAATATGCTGGAGAATATCCTGTTTGAACTCTCCCAGCTTTGAGTAGAGCAGCCGAAATGAACCACATGCTTGCTGGGGAGGCTGGAAATTGTTGGTAAACAGGGTGAGGTCTGTGAGTATGGCACCCACTTCGGCGTGCTCCACCTTCATCTTCTCGATTTCTTTGAGCAACTCAACACTTTTTGAGCCCTTTAAAATCATTGGAAAGAGCTCATTCTCTTCCTCAAAGAAGTGATCGATGATGGCATATTTAAGGTGGTCTACCATCTCTTTCACCTTTTTTAGATTCGGAAAGTCCGCTCCATGGTGATCCGCCACTTTGATAGTGAGGTCTTCGATGTCGGAAAGTGCATGCCTTTCCCAGCTATGGTGATTTTCAAGGATGTACTGAATGAGTAAAGACACCGACCACTCCTCAAAATGTGGCTGCCAAAAAGCACCTGGGCCACTCTTTTTTTTCATGGCCACCAGTACTTCGTTGATATCCAATTTTTGGCGACGACAGGCCTCTTCGAGAGAAATATCGCCGTGACAACAAAAATCTATGCCATAGACGTCGAAGACTTTGCCCAGGCTGAGGTCTTCCATGACCAGGTCAGCCACTATTCTGTCGGTGATCGACTGCTGGCGGGTTATGAGTACCCGCCATTTTTCAGGCCCTTTATCAAGATAATCCCAGCCAAAGCTTTTAGGATACTTGTGGCTGAATTCGTAAAAAAGTGGCTGAGGATCGTGGTCGACGGCAAGCACCAGCGACTGCCCTTCATCAAGGCTTTCATAGGCTTTGAAAATGGTATCGTGGCGGGTTGCAGGGGGCAAAAGGGAAACATCGATGCGTATGGGAGATTCCATAAGTTTTTGGATTTTGACTATTGATGGTCAAATGTGGCGACATCAAAGGCTACTATTTTATGACTTGAGTCATACGGGAGTAAGATTGTCTCTTTTTTTTGATGTGATTTGCCTGGTGCATCATAATTTCTGACTGAGTGATCAAAGTCACTGATGGCGGCCTTTGGTATTCGGACTTTTGTGTTCAGACAATGTCACAGTAAGAGTCACACAGTATGCCGGTTATTGAAATTTTAGGGTTTGCAGCATCAATACTTATAGGGGTTAGCCTGGGGCTAATTGGAGGAGGGGGCTCCATTTTAACCGTGCCGGTGCTGGTGTACATGATTCACATCGACCCGGTGTTGGCGACAGCCTATTCTTTGTTTGTGGTCGGCAGCACTGCCCTGGTAGGGTCGGTCAACTTTCTTAGAAAAAGGTTGGTAAGTCTTAAAACTGCTGTCATATTCGCCGTTCCCTCTTTCATTTCTGTCTTTGTCACCAGAAAATTCGTCATTCCCGCCATACCGGATCCGGTTTTCTCTTTGGGGGAATTTCCGGTAACAAAGGACTTGGCAATAATGGTGCTGTTTGCCGTCATTATGCTGGTGGCTGCCTGGTCGATGATCAGAGACAAGAAGGAAAACAAGACGATAGAAGAGGAGCTATCCTTCAATTACCCGATGATTGCTGTGGAAGGCCTGGTGGTCGGAGCGCTAACAGGTCTGGTAGGGGCAGGCGGCGGCTTTCTTATCATTCCGGCACTTGTGCTGCTGGCCCATATCCCAATGAAGTTGGCAGTCGGCACTTCGTTGCTGATCATTGCCGCCAAATCGCTGATCGGATTCACTGGTGACCTGGGAACACAGCCAATCGATTGGTCATTTATGCTCATATTTACCAGTTTGTCTATCGGGGGGCTTTTTTTGGGAGAGTACCTTTCCCGGTTCATATCAGGGGCAGCTCTAAAAAAGGGCTTTGGCTATTTCGTGTTTGTTATGGCTGTTTTTATCCTTACCAAAGAACTTATATTCTGATGATACACCCTGGCGAGACTGGAGAAGCTACTGCTGCTAACTTCGGTAGAAGCCTCTTCGAAAATCTCAACTTTGTTACATTTACATGTGTTACCAATAAAACAGATCAATTTTAAACAAGAGATATGAAAACCAGTACAAACATCGTTGCATCGCTAGCTTTTCTTTTTGTTTCAGCCATAGGCACAGCATGCAGCTCGTCTTCCACAGAGAAGGAGGCTGCCTCGGAAGTGGTTACCAAGCCAGCAGTTCAGACACCCGCAAAGATCGTTCAGCTTAATGCGCCAGACTTTGCCGAGAAAGTGAAGGAAGCAGAAGTTCAGCTTGTAGATGTGAGAACAGCCGGAGAGGTGGCTAGTGGTAAAATTCCTAATGCCATGAACATCGATTACAACACCACCAATTTTGAAGAAATGGCTGCCAAACTTGATCCCAATAAGCCTGTGGCAGTTTATTGCAAGGTTGGAGGCAGAAGCGCAAGGGCCGCCAAAGTATTTCAAGACTTGGGTTTCAAACAAATTTATGAGTTGGAGGGCGGAATAATTTCATGGAACGCCAGCGGGCTTGCCACCGAAAAGCAGTAGTAGTTAGTTAAATCAGCTAAGAGAACGTGGAAAAGTATTGGAACATCATTGTTGGCTCGTATACAGGTTACTGGAACTATCTGGTCAATGAGATTTTACACCCCAGCTGGCACAATTATTTTTACTGGCTGCTGCTGGTATCCGCCTTTTTCTTCGTCCTCGAATGGGTGAAGCCCTGGCGCAAGGATCAGCCCAGCTTCAGAAAGGACTTCTGGCTGGACTTCTTTTACATGTTCTTTAACTTCTTCCTCTTTTCGCTCATCATTTACAATGCTGTTTCCAACTCGGTTGTCAATCTTTTTAACGACGCCCTGGCAGCCATCGGTATCAACAACCTTTTGGCTTTTGAGGTAATGAAGTGGCCCATGTGGTCGCACCTGCTGATTGGGTTTGTGGTGCGGGACTTTGTGCAATGGTGGGTGCACCGGTTGCTGCACCGGTCACCATGGCTTTGGGGGTTTCATAAGGTTCATCATTCGGTTGAGCAAATGGGCTTTGCAGCACACCTTCGCTACCATTGGATGGAAAACGTAGTGTATCGAACCATTGAGTACATTCCGTTGGCACTGATCGGCATTGGGTTGAGAGACTTCTTTATCATTCACATTTTCACTCTTGCTGTTGGGCATTTCAACCACTCCAATATCAAAGTGCCGTTGGGGCCTTTCAAGTACTTTTTCAACAATCCTCAGATGCACATCTGGCATCATGCATACGACCTTCCCAGGGAGAGGGGCTATGGGGTTAATTTTGGGATTACGCTGAGTATTTGGGACTATCTGTTCAAAACGGATTATATTCCTTACGACGGTCGGGACATTAAGCTGGGTTTCCCCGGCGTGGAGCAATTTCCGCACGATTTTGTGGGGCAGAACCTTCATGGAATAGTGCCGGAGCACAAGAAGGAGAAAGTGAGTGCTGACAAAGAGCCCACGAAGTAACTGCGCTCCTTTTCCTCACAAATTCTTTTCTTTGCAGGATGACTCCAACTGTGTACGACGTCATTGTGATTGGCGGAGGGCAAAGTGGCCTTGCTGTAGCTTATTATCTGAATAGGGCCGGCTTAAATTACGTTGTTCTTGACGCCAGCGATGACGTAGGTGGAAGCTGGCAACACTACTGGTATTCACTCCGATTATTTTCTCCTGCCCAATGGAGTTCACTACCCGGCGTACTCATGACGGGCGGCCCCGACTATTATCCCACCCGCAGCGAAACGATTGATTACCTGAGAAAGTACGAGGAGAAATATAAGTTCGCTATACAAAGAGAGGTGACGGTTATAGACGTGAAAAAGGCAGGCGGGCTTTTTGATATTGTTACCAGCAAAGGAACTTACCAGTCGAAGGCGGTTGTGTCTGCCACCGGGTCATTCGCCAATCCGTGGGTCCCGGAGTTGCCCGGAAGAGACAGATTCAAAGGGAAGGTTTTCCATTCCTCTGCTTACAAAAGGCCGGATCCATTCAAGAGCCAACAGGTAGCAATTGTAGGCGAGGGCAATTCTGGTGCCCAGATACTTGCTGAAGTGAGCAAGGTGGCGCAAACTTTTTGGGTCACGTCAAAGCCGACGAAGTTCCTTCCTGATGAGGTAGACGGACGTTATCTTTTCGATGCAGCCACTCAAATGTACGAGGCCAAAAAGGCAGGGAGGGAATTCACTCCGCCGTCGCTGGGGGATGTGGTGATGGTTCCCCCAGTAAAAGAAGCCTGGAAAAGAGGAGTATTGGAGCAGGCTTACCCGCCAATCGATCATTTCACGGATCTGGGAATTATGTTGGTGAATGGCCAGGAGCTGCTCGTCGACAGTGTGATTTTCTGCACCGGGTTTCGGCCTGCGTTGGATCACCTCAAGGGCTTGGCTCTCAATGTTAGTATGGGGAAAGTGGCAACGGTTGCCACCCGGTCGGCCGACGTGCCAGGCCTTTGGTTGGTGGGTTACGGACAATGGACGGGCTTCGCCTCGGCTACGCTTATCGGCGTGGGGAGGTCGGCTAAAACTACCGTAGAAGAAATCAAAGAATACGTGTAAATACTGTTTTGTTGCAAATACTGCCTACCTACCTTTGCCGGATGAAACGGTCTTTCTTTTATGCTTTTTTCTTTGGGGTCTTGTTTTTCGCCGCTGAGCTTTCCGCACAGTCCATTCTTAAAGTCAGTGTGCTCGATGCCGATACACAAGAACCACTGGTCGGGGCTACTATTCAAATAGCAGGAACCACCCAGGGAACGATAACCGACTTAAATGGAGAGGGCCAAATTACTATTTCCGGTACTGAGCCAATAAGTTTAGTGGCATCGTTCGTCGGCTATTCTTCCCAAAGAAAAAAGGTAGTAGCAGGTATGACCGAATTGGTTTTCAATTTGGAACCAGAAGAAGAGCTTGAGGAGGTAATCGTTACAGCTACCCGTAGCAGCAGAACCATTGAGGACATCCCTATTAGGATGGAGGTAATCTCCGGGGAAGAACTGGATGAAAAGGCCGCCATGAACTCCACAAACATTGCTATGCTGTTGAGAGAAAGTTCAGGCATTCAAATGCAGCAGACTTCCACCAACTCAGCCAACCAAACCCTTCGAATACAGGGACTGGATGGCCGTTACACGCAGCTTCTCAGGGACGGACTCCCTTTGTATGGTGGCTTTTCCAGCGGCTTGAGCATCATGCAAATTCCCCCTCTCGATCTTCGGCAGGTGGAGGTCATCAAAGGCAGCGCCTCTACCCTTTATGGCGGAGGTGCTATTGCTGGTTTGGTAAACCTGGTCTCAAAAACACCGGGTAGCGAGCCGGAGCGGAGTATCATGCTCAACCAAACTACAGCGGGCGGCACCACACTCAATACTTTCCTCTCGGGCCGAAATGAAAAGAGGGGCTTTACGCTCTATGCTTCTGCCAATCGCCAGCAGCCATACGACCCAAACAACGACGATTTTTCAGATATTCCCAGAGTACGCAGCATTGCCCTGAACCCAAAAATATTTTTCTACCCATCGGAACACACTACGCTGAGCATCGGGTTGAACAGCTCATATGAGGCCAGAGAAGGAGGAGACATAGCAGCGATTGAAAATGAAGGCGTAGGCGGCCGTAGTTTTAGTGAAGAAAACTACACCGGAAGGCTCGGGTCGTTGATCAACTTTGTGCATCAGACTTCGAACGGTTCACAGTGGTCTTTCAAAAATAGTGTCAACCTGTTTGCCAGGAATATCGACTCTCCAATTTATAGTTTTTATGGTGAGCAGTTGGCTTCATTTTCTGAGTTGGCTTATAACTTTAAGGTAGCGAAGCATGAACTGGTTGCGGGTATAAACCTGGTGTCGGACAATTTTTTCGATCCCGGAGAGAGCTTTGTACCTGGTTTGGGAGATGTGGACAGATCATACAACTTTTTGACAGCTGGGGTATTTGCACAAGACACCTGGGAAGTTTCTGAGCAAAATACCCTGGAGTTGGGTCTTCGTACGGATTTTAACAATGAGTATGGCGCTGTTTTACTTCCCCGTCTTTCCTGGATGGTCAAACCATCAAAGGAGTTGACCATGCGCCTGGGAGGTGGAAGAGGTTACAAGCTTCCAACCATATTCCTTGAGGAGGCGGAGCAAAGGGCCTTCACCAGGGTGCTGCCTTACAACGCCCTCAATCAGCAGCCCGAAATGGAAAGGTCGTGGGGCTCAAATTTTGATGTCAATTTCCGAATTGCTCTGGGAGATGACTGGACCTTGTCGGCCAACCAGCTCTTCTTCGTCACTCAGCTCGACAAGCCAGTATTCCTGGATGAGGCCGAGATGGCTGGCTTTACTAATTATTACCTTTCCAACAGGCAAGAGCCTGTCGTGAGCAAAGGCTTTGAAAGCAATCTGAAGCTTGGATATGATCATTGGAAACTATTCTTGCAGTACTCTCTCACTCAGGTAAATGTTGATGATGGGTCTGGCTACCGACAGAAGGCAATAACACCAAAGCATGCGGCAGGCTTCGTGGTGATGTACGAAAAACATGAGTCGTTTCGTATCGGCTACGAGCTTTACTATACGGGAAGCCAGTACCGATACGACAGGTCATCTACACCGGACTTCTGGATCATGGGCATAATGGCTATGAAGGAATGGGAGAAGTTTAGTGTGTTCCTCAACTTTGAAAATTTTACTGACACCCGCCAATCGAGGTATCAGTCCATGGTAACTCCCCCTTACAACAACCCTGCTTTTGCTGAGGTTTGGGCTCCTACCGACGGATTTGTTTCAAATGGAGGTTTTATCTTTCACTTTTGAAAACCCAGCGGCATTTATTACATCGATAAGTGATATTACTTCTTTGAATAAGGAATTTTTTTTCAATCATAGTATTTCGATGGCAATATGATATCTTTAGGACTAACTACCTCAAATTCAACTATAACTACCGTAAATCGGTCATTTGAGGTTTTTTGATATGGTTCACAACAATTTTTTGTAAACTGACAAGGAGGTTACTTTTATTACGCACGCAAGTATTTAGTACTATTAGAGGAATTAGTTTAATTATTCTTTTGTGGGGAATATGCTGCAGGGGAGCCATCAACTGGATTACTTATGTTAACGTACTTACTTTTTGTGCTGGGTTTTCCAGCACTAATTAAAGGGGCTGATTTGCTTGTCGAAGGTGCCTCTTCGCTTGCGAAGCGATTCAATATTTCGGACTTTATTATTGGGCTCACGATTGTATCTTTCGGCACTTCCATGCCGGAGCTGATTGTCAACATTTTTGCCAGCCTCGACGGCAATGCAGACATTGCTGTCGGCAATATCATCGGCAGCAATATTTCCAATATTTTGCTGATTCTCGGAATCTCTTCAATTATTAGCCCGCTACCCATTCAGAGAAACACTGTACTTTCCGAAATACCTTTTTCACTGACCGCCACATTACTGGTTGCTTACCTGGCCAACGCCGCCTTGTTTGGCGACCCTGGAACACTAAGTATTAGTCGTTGGGATGGCCTGATACTATTGGTGTTCTTCGCACTTTTTATGGCATATATTTTCAAAATTGCCGGAGAAAACAAGGAGCAGGAGATACAAAATACGGAGCATGTGGAAATTATGCTGTTGCCAAAGTCGGTGCTTTACATTGGCATTGGCATTCTCGGCTTGTTTTTGGGAGGTAAGTGGGTGGTAGACGGAGCCGTAGCTATGGCGGAGTATTTTGGCATGTCGCAAACTTTTATTGGGTTAACTATCGTTGCCATTGGCACCTCTTTGCCAGAACTGGTTACCTCGGCGATGGCAGCCTATAAGGGCAATACGGACATTGCAGTTGGCAACGTAGTAGGCTCAAATATTTTTAATCTTCTTTGGATACTTGGGATCAGCGCTTTTATTAAACCTCTACAGTTTTCTCTGGTTAACAATGCCGACATTCTGGTGTTAATTGTTGCCAGTGCGCTCATGATTTTGTCGCTCACCACTGGCAGGCGCAACGCCATTGACAGGGTGAACGGAATTGTGTTTGTTCTCCTTTATGTAGGCTACATCGTTTACCTTGTTTATAGGGGTTAGTCAAACCTTTACCTTCTGATTGAGCTTCAGGATGTTACCGGGTTTACCAAACACATACAGCCTGTCGTCAAGCTTGATTTCTGTGTCTCCATCTATGTCGGTGAGCAGCTCTTGCCCTCTTTGGATGGCCAGTATGAAGAGCTTGTAGCGGCTTTTTATTCTCGATTCTGCAATGCTTTTTCCGACGATTGATTTATCCTCCCGTTCCAATACAACACATGCCATCTCCAGGTCCTGAATGCTGAGGTTTTTTGCTGCCTGCTCGGTTCTCATCAGCGGGCTGCGGAGCATTTCATAACTGCCCGAGCGAACCTCCTGCGTAAACGTCTCTATCTCATTTAGGGGAACCAGATAGTGCCGAAGTACCCGGGTAAAAATTTCGATTGAAGTTTCAAACTCCTCCGGAATAACTTCGTCAGCCCCAAGCTTTTTTGATTCTTCAATTTCGTTGATATAGCGGGTGCGAACAATGATATGCACCGTGTTGGAGAACTCTCTGATCTTAGCGACTATTCGTTTGGTAGAAGAAGGATCGGATATGGCGATGACCACCACACGTGCTGACTGAATCTGAACATGCCTTAAAATCACATCGTCGCTGGCGTCTCCATACATTATCGGCTCACCTCTCTCTTTTTCCTGTTTTACAGTGGCCGGGTTCATTTCAACAATAGCGTATGGAATAGCGGCCTTTCTTGCTGCTTTTGCTACATTTTTACCATTGATGCCGTACCCAATGATTACCAGATGATCTTTCAGTTCATGCTCGTCAGGCTCTTCTGTTTCAACATCAGACGACAGTGCCTGAATCTTTCTCACCAGCGGGTTCGGCGTTTTGCTATGCACCACATCGGTAATTTTGGAAGCATAACTGAGAATGAATGGCGTAAGTCCCATGGTGATCAACGACACACTGAGAAAATACTGATAGGTTAATGGGCTAAGGATTTGGTTTTCGATTCCTGTTGCCGACAACAAGAAGGCAAATTCTCCTACCTGGCAGAGCATGAGGCCGGAAAGAATGACTGTTCGGAAGGGATACCTGAGCAGGACCGCCCCAAAGCCAGCAATCAGCGCCTTTCCAAAAAGTGTTAGAAAAGTTAAAAGTAAAACAACGCTAAGGTGGTCAAAAAGGAATTTGAGATCGAGCAGCATGCCGATCGACACAAAAAAGAAGCTGATAAATATTTCTCTGAATGGCAGAATATTGGCAGTGGCCTGATGGCTGTAGTCTGATTCGGAAATGATGAGGCCGGCAAAGAATGCACCCAGTGCCAGCGACAGACCTATAGAAGAGGTTAGCCAGGCCGTTGCAAAACAGATGACAATTATCGTCAGAATAAAGAGCTCACGACTTTTTGCCTGGGCCACTCTGAACAGCAGTTTTGGAACAATATACCGTGCCATTATTAGCACCAGACCCACCACCGCAACTACTTTTAGCAATAAAATGAGAATGGTTTCGCCAATATTTCCGGTCTTACCGGCTATGATTGGGGTAAAAAGTATCATGGGAACGACAATGATGTCCTGAAAAATCAGAATGCCAAGGGCAATGCGGCCATGAGGGGTATTGATCTCGCCTTTTTCCTGCAGCAGCTTTAGCACGATGGCGGTGGAGCTTAACGATACGAGAAAGCCTGCAAAAATCGACTCCTTGAACGACAGCCCAAACATGTAAACAATGCCAAATGTGACCAAAATGGTGCCAGCCACCTGCACAGTTCCGCCAACAAATACTGTTTTCCTTATGGATGTTAAATGTTTGAAAGAAAATTCCACTCCAATGACAAAAAGCAGGAAAATCACACCAATCTCCGACAGCATCTCGACTTCGTGCGAGGCCTGAATGAGCCCCATGCCGTGTGGTCCGGCAACCATGCCCGTAGCCAAAAGACCCAAAATGGAAGGTAGCTTAAAGCGGTTGAAGATGAGAATCATCAACACGGAAATGCCAAGGATGATGACTATTTCGGTAAGAATCGGTATTTGCATAGTGGTTTTGTTGGGTGCAAATTACTAAAAGCTGGGGCAAGGAAGTTGGCATGTGCGAAATAGTTCAGTTTCAATTGGTGACAAAAATTGACATAAATTAACGCAAGGGTGACACTCGCTTTGTTTGTTATGATCATATTGAAGTTAAATCACCACCACCATGAAACTACTCTCAGCCTTTTTTATCAACCTTTTCTTTCTGAGTGTTATGCCCTCTATGGCGCAGTCAAACGATTATGTAGCTCACGAAAAGGACTTTGGCCACTACACCTCTCTGGTTGTCGATGTTCAGGCCAATATTGAGGTGGATGCCAGTCAGCCTTCTCATGGCACTTTAGTGGTGTCTGAGGCTGATTTCGAGAACCTTAAATGGGAGCTACTGGGAGAAACATTGATTATTTCTGCGAAAGAAGGCAAATCTCTGGCTGGCCCGATTAATTTGAAGCTCGGTTCCCCTAACCTGGCCCGTATCGAGTCGACACATGAGTCGATCATCTATATGCATCACGTGAACGGAGAGAGTTTGAGCCTGGATCTACTCAAGGGCACTGTAAAGCTTGAAGGTAAAGTGGAAAACCTTCATGTGATGGCCGAGAAGGGCAGACTGTATGGGTCAGGGCTTGAGTCAAAAAGCGCAGAAGTGAGGATTTGGGATGAGGGCTCGGTCGTCATACATGCAACAGAGTCGCTGGAGATAGAAGCAACCAACAATGGGAGAGTTATTTACAACGGCTCTCCGTCCAAAGTTACCAAGAGTACAAGCAGTGGTGGCGTGATCATGTCGGAGGAAGCTTTGCAGCAGCAGCGGGAAGTCGAGTACGTGAATTTTGGGGTGTAGGCATTACAAATTTCCTGATGCGTCAATCTTAAGTATCCAGATATCATTTAGCCCAGCCCCCTCTGACTCGGTGCTGCCTAAGATATAGTAGTAGTCGCCTATCTGGATAATTCCGCTACCAGTGTCCCTGTTTTTACCCCCAAATACCTTAGACCATTCTTCAATCAAACCCGGCCCTACTTTTTTAACCACCAGGTCTCGTGTAGACGCCTGATCGCCAACTAATATGAAATTTCCTTCGGCAGTTAAAAGTAGGTCTTTGGCGAATATGTCAATAAAACTAGCATTCATTGGATCATCGGAAGACGATAAGTTTAGCTCATGCAGAATGGTCTGAGATTTTGCTCCTCCAGCACTGGTACCTGAAGCCATCAGAAAAGCTACATCAGAGCCGTCCATTTTCTGGACATAGGAACCGGTACTATTTGTGATGTTTTCAATTTCGAAATCGAGAGTATATGCGAAATATATTTGTCCAAAATGGTCTTTCGGCATGTAGACGCATGAAAGACCTCTGTACGCATCGTTTTCATACTCTACGACGCTAGGGTATGTTGCAGCCAGAACGAGGTAGTTGTCATTTTTATCAATTGATATACCTTTCGAAATCATTCCTGGACCGTACAAGCCAATATAATGTCCGGAACCCAACAAGTCTCCCGCAGAACTGAATTCTATAACGACACTCATTTGCAAGCCGACCCCAGAAAAGCCGCCATCTTCATTTTTCAAATTTCCAACAGCCAGGTACTTTCCATTCTCGCTTCCTATCATACCCGTTATTTCGTCGCCGATTCCCAGGTCGTGAACTTTTTCCCAGTTAATTGATCCATCAGAAGACGACAGGTTGAGAATATAGGAGTTTGACTCGCCTTCGATATCATAGGTTTTGCCAAAGACAATAATTTCATCAGTGGCATTAAGCATCAATCCATTTGGAACAGAGAATTTTCTGGTCTTAATCGTTCGATCAAACAGGATGTTGCCGTCTGCGGAAAGTTTGATGACTCTTGCAAATGACGAATCCGAAGCTAAGTTTTGACTTTGTCCAAGTATAATAATTTCTCCAACTGAAGTAGTCTTAATATCAATTCCAAAGTCATCGCCCACTCCACCGAAAGTTTTGTCCCATGTAGACTTGGCTGGCGACTCAATATCATTTCCGCACCGGGCCATGATAAAAGCCGTAGTTACTAAAATTAGTATTGAAAAAACCTTATTTCTCATACTGTATCTATGTTAGACAAAAGTAGAAAATACAAGGTTAATTCAACGAAAGTTCTTATTATTAAATATCTGAAGAGGTAAATGAATACCTTTACGACAAACTCTAGCTGAAAACTAATTTCAAATGTTCTTTGTCAGGTACCCTATTAGAAGTCAATTTGCTAGCCACCACGTACACCAGAAAAGAAACTACAAACGCCGGAAAGACCTCATGAACCTGTTCCATGCCTTCAAAATTGAACCGGATTCCGAAGCGCCAGATCACATTCACCACCATGCCGGCAACCATGCTGGACAGCGCTCCGATGTCGGTGCCCCAGCGCAGGTAGAGCCCACCGAAAATGGTCGGGAAAAAGCTGGCGGCGAAAACTGACCCTGCAAAGGAAGACATTTCTACCACGCCCGCCGGAGGATACAGTGTGAAAAGGAAAACCACTACACAATAGCCAAGCATGGCCCACTTTGTGCGGCCGACAATTTTCTTCTCCTCCATCGGCTTCCAGATATTCCAGATGTCTTTAACGATAGAAGTGCCTGCGATAAACGTAACAGAGGCTAGCGAGGACATGCCTGCAGCAAAAAGCCCCATCATACAAATGCCACTAACTGTTGGGCTATTGAGCTTGTTGAACATTACGCCAACAACTTCATCCGTATTGTTGATGAGATAAGCAGCCTCTTCATCACTCACCATCACATGCACCAAAGCCCCCACGCACATCACGCAGATCAGTGAAATGCCCAGAAAAATAGGCGTCCAGGTCATGGCAAACTTCATACTGGCCTTGTCTTTGATCGAGTAAAAACGAATAATGAGCTTCGGGTCGGACACCTGCTTCATGCCTATCGTAAGCCCAATGGCAATGATATAGTACATGCTTGCCACTCCCCCAAACGTCATCATGCCGTCGCCAATAGGGTTTCCATCAGCCGTTACGTGCTCGAGGTTGGCGAGCTTCTCCATTAGTGGTGAGTAGCCTCCTGCAAAGTAGAAAGGGATAATCAGCATAATGATAGCCACGATAAACATGAGGATGCCCTGCACCGCATCGGTCCACATCACGCCGTACATACCGCCCGCCATGGTGTAGCCACAGGTGAAGAAGATCAGGATAAACGCACCAAGACCATAGTCGACTTCCAGCACGGTATTAAGCAAGTTGGCGCCGCCTTTGGCAATGCCGGTCATGTACCAGAGTGTGGCAAAAAGAATAATGAAGGAGGACAGCACCCTGATGCTCTTGGAAAGATTGCTTTGGTAGCGCAGGTGAAAATAGTCAGGCACTGTCACCGACTTTAGCCGGATGGACTGACTGCGCATTCTGGGGCCCATCACCAGCCAGGAAATCATGCAGAATACTACCCAAAAGAGCGCCACATAAGCCCAGGAAAGACCATATTTGAAAGACTCACCAGCCTGACCGATGTAGGTGCTGGTGCTAATGAATGTAGAGAAAAAAGCCAGGGATACTACCCAGCCCGGGATTTTTCGGTTGGCCAGATAATATTCATTTACATTTTGCGAAGCCCTCTTCTGAAAATGCCAGCCGATGTAGATAATAAGTCCTACATAAACGGCAATTAAAAGGAGCGTGAGCCCGTGTTGTGATAAGTAGTCCATGTTGATCAGTGCCCCACGGGGTTGTTGGTGTCGTCGTCTTTGATACGATCGCTGAAGCTGGAAACCAGAAAGCTATTAAGTACAAGGAGTAAAAGCATCATCCAAAAGGGAAAGCTGATCCAGAAGCTCATAGTGTTGGGTTAGATGTTGAAAAGCTTTTTCACGTCGTTTTTTGTCACTTTGCCCATCGCATTTCGGGGAAGCTCAGGAAGTGACAGGTATTTTCTCGGCACCCGGTAGCCCGGCATGCGGGCTTTGAGCCAGGGGGTGAGTTCTTCAGTGTCGAGCGAGGAGTCACCAACAATGGCCGCAGCCACTATTTCCCCCCATTCTTCATCGGGAAGGCCAACTACGGCGCAATCGCTGACGGCCGGATGGCTTCTAAGCACTTCTTCAATTTCCAGGGCCGATATTTTGTATCCACCCGATTTAATGATATCCACTGAACTCCTGCCAAGAATTTTGTAGTAGCCATTTTCAACCTCGGCAACATCGCCTGTTTTGAACCAGCCGTCGGGGGTAAAAGAAGTCATCGTTGCCTCGGGCTTCTGCCAATATTCTTTGAAGACATTTTCTCCTTTTACCTGAATTTCGCCGGGTGCAGAAGTGTCTTCCAGTTCAATATTTGCCTCATCCGCCAGCCTGATGCTGACTCCTGGCAGCGGTAGCCCAATGAAACCAGCTTTTCGTTCCCCCTCATAAGGATTGCTGATGGCCATGCCTATCTCCGTCATGCCATAACGCTCCAGAAGCCGGTGTCCGCTTAGCTTTTCCCATTTTTCCATCACCGACACAGGCAGCGCAGCAGAACCCGACACCATCAACCGAAACTTGTTCATGGCGGCCGTGAGCATTTGTTGTTCTTTTGCCTCAAGCGCTTCAAAATGGGTAATGAGCTTGAAATAGATGGTGGGCACTGCCATAAACACATTGAGTCTGCCGCCTGCAAATAGGCCGAACACTTTTTCCGCAGAAAAAGAGGGCAAGAACTCACATACCGCCCCTGACCACAAAGCGCAGCTGACGACGTTGATGATGCCGTGCACGTGGTGCAGTGGCAGAATGCATAGTGTGTGATCAGCAGAAGTCCAGCCCCAGGCGGTGACGAGTGTAGAAATTTGCGCCTCCAGGTTAGCATGCGTCGTCACCACTCCCTTCGGTAGGTTGGTGGTGCCGCTTGTATATAGAATCATAGCCCGGCGTGACTTTTCAATCTGCGGCAGTGCAGCTGGCTTGCTGTCGTTTTCAGGTTCCAGCACAATGAATGTGATCGACTTGGTCTCAGCATAGGACTGTAGTATTTCCCTGAACGACGGTGAAACTACAACCACCGAGGCCTCGGTGTCCTCAATCACATACTGAAGCGATGGAAGAGGGTGGCTCGTGCATAACGGCACCGCAACACCTCCAGCCTGCCAAATACCCCATTGCACCTTGACGTAGTCAAACCCTGGCTCTACCAGAAAAGCAATTCGTCGTTCCTTTAAATCAGAAGCGCCATCTAATAGGAGCGTGGCAAACTGCTGAGAGGCAAAAAGAAGCTGTTGGTAAGTGTACGAACTGCCATTTGATACAATGGCAGCTTTCTGAGCGTAAATTTTAGCCTTTTGAAAGAGTTGTAGCATTGAGTAGGTTCCGGACTAACAACATAAGCAAAATTGACCCGACCAACAAGTGTTCACCTCTGGTTGGCGGCGACTTGGTTTAACCAAAGTAAGCGCTACCTGCTTTTTGAGAACATCCAGGGAAGCAGGTCAGGCTCTACATAGGCATTTTCCCAGCTATTGTGATTGATGCCAGGATACTCCGTGTACTGCACATCGGCTCCTATCTCCTTCAGCTTTTCGTTAAGTTTCCTTGAATTGTCGACGGCAATCACGCCATCCACACTGCCGTGGAAGAGCCAAAAGGGTATTTTTGCCTGCTTTTTTGAGTAGGCATTGAGGTCGGCACCACCACAGACGGCGGCAATGGCAGCGAACATTTTCGGATACCGATACACAGCCTCTAACGACCCCATGCCGCCCATGGAGAGGCCGGTGATGTAGACCCGCTTGCTGTCGACGGACTCACTTTTCGCCATACTGTTCGTAAGGTCAATGGCCAGTTGCAAGCCTTTGGTGATGTCGTAGCTATAGTTAAAATCAAGCTCCAGTGGGTACTTTGTTCTTTCAAATTTGACCGATGCCCAGTATGAGTCCTCAGGACACTGCGGGGCGATGACGATACAGGGGAACTTGCTCCTGTTTTCAGGTTCCAGAAAAGCTTTCACGCCATTCACCAGCTGTTTTTCATTGTCCGTACCTCGTTCGCCTCCACCGTGTAGAAACAGCACCAAGGGGTACTTTTTTGTCTTGTCGTAGTTTTCCGGATAAAGGATTCGGTAGGGTAGCACATCTCCTTTTTCACTGATAAATTCCTTTTTCTCAAAAAGTGAGAAGTCCTGAGCACGACTTGTGAATGTGGCCGTCAGGATTAGCAGGGTGAGTAGTTTGTTCATAGTCTATTCGTAAGATAAGCCAAAACCAAATGTATACAGTGGATCTTTGCTATCATAAGGAAGATCTTCCTTCTGGTTCCTCACAGCCTCCATTGAAGAAGGCAACTCGAAGGGTAGTTTGCCACCAGGAGATGCTTTGCCAAAGATAACGTCCAAAACGGCCTCGTCGCTGGCCCCATAGTCGGCAATCAGCGCCTTGGCTTTCGCATTAATTTCCGGGATTACCGCAGGCCTGTCCAGATAGATATTAACTATAGTCGGAACGGTATTTAGCAAGTCCAAAATTTCCTTTTTCTCCGGGTTCTTAAAGTCCAGGTCACCATGATGAAACCCTCGAGCCATGAAATTTTCGGATTCAACAGGTACCCATGGTGTATTTAGCCGGATAATAGCAAAATCGGCTTCTTTGGGGGATTTCACAACTGTTCCGTAGCGGGCTGCAATAGAGTCGGCTATGTTTTTCACAAAGATCTTTGGTTTGCCTTGAAGAGGCAGCACTTTGCTGTCGTTCTTTAGCAGCGTCATTGCTCTGCGTTGGGAGGCTTCGCCAGCAGCTATTGATGACGGCTTACCTATTACTTGTGTCACATTAGTCTCGTCCACAAAAGGATTGTCAAACAATCCCAGTTGGAATTTCTGCTTCAATAATCTTCTGGCCGACACATCAATTCTGTCTTCAGTCAGTTTGCCTGATTTAACCAGACTTACCACCAGGTGGGGAACACTTTCTCCTCCAAACTGATCAACTCCGGCGTCAATGGCTTTCTTCACCCTGTCCTCTTCGCTAAGGTTCTCAACACCCCAGGCACGGGCAGGCCAGACAGTATTGCCCAGATTTGCATCGGTGATCAGGCCCCAGTCAGTGCAAACCACGCCGTCGAATTTATATTTATTTCTCAGTAGGTCCGTAATGATCATTTTGTTGAAAGACATCGCTACATTCTCATCCGTTTGATCGGTGGGGATGCCATAATAAGGCATGATGGAAGCAGTGCCAGCTTCAAACGCTGCCTCGAAAGGAATGAGGTGGTAGTTGAAGTTGTTGCCGGGATATACCTGGCCTTTTTGAAATTCGAAGTGAGGATCCAGCCCTTCCTTTTGTGGCCCACCCCCGGGGAAATGTTTGGTCATGGTAGCCACACTATTAGGCCCTAAAGTATCTCCCTGAAAGCCTTCGATATATGCTTTAACCAGCTTGGCAGTCAATTCGGCGTCTTCGCCGAAAGTGCCGCTGATACGGGGCCAACGAGGCTCAGTGGCCAAGTCAATCTGGGGGTGAAGCGAAACCTTCATGCCTACGGCAAGGTATTCGTCTTTGGCGATTTCAGCAAATTGGCGTACAAGCTGCGGATCGCCTATCGCTGCAAAACCCAGCGTTTCGCACCATTGCGAGAACGAGTTGGCCGCCATGGCAAATATATTGGCACTGAAGTGATTGCGTGGGTCGGATGCAATAGTTACCGGTATCCCTAACCTTGAGCCCTCAGCCACTTTTTGCATCGCATTGTAGCCTCTTGCCAACATCTGAACATCGGGAATCTGCCAGAAGTTAAAGTGGTTCATCTTCATTTCGTTTATCGATTGCAGTGACGACGGGAGCCTGGCGGCAAAGCCCTCTGCTCCGGGTTGTTTTTCCAATGTGCCATCGGCATTTACAAATGTGCCATTGATGAACATTAACCCGGCTTTTTCTTCAATGGTCATTTGAGTAAGGAGATCACTTACTCTTTCCTCCACCGGCGCTGAAGGATCTTCATACACATCCATTTTGCCGTTTTTATTCAGGTCACGGTAGTCAATAGCCTTTTTTGTTGGGCTGTTGCACGAGCAAATGCTGAGCAGCAAAGTCAAAATAAGTGACGAAGCAAATTTGAAGGGGGTTGTGTGATGCATAGCCGTCAAATTAATGTGTGATATTGACGCAATGTAATATTTTCTTTTTAAACTTGAATGACGTAATATTCTTTTTCGTATTTGCCGGACAGATTGAATCATTAGAAAATGTCGGAATTTCTAGATACCGCTGCTGAAAAATACCACCCCGGATTGTCGGTGGACTGTGTGATTTTTGGGTTTCACGAAAATGAGCTGAAGGTGCTGCTGCTGAAAATGAAGCACACCGCCAAATGGGCTTTGCCAGGAGGTTTCGTAGAGAAGAAGGAGCATATAGATCTGGGGGCGATTAGAGTGCTGGAGAACCGAACCGGATTGAAGGATATTTTCCTAAAGCAGTTCTATACATTTGGTGATCCGGGCAGGCACGATCACGAAATGGATCTTGAGCTTTTCAAACAAAGTGGCCGTGATCCGGTGAAGGATCATTGGTTCTTGCAGCGCTTCATTACCGTGGGGTACTATGCCCTGATAGAATTTTCGAAAGCGAGTCCCCGGCCTGATGATATTTCCGACGCCTGCGAGTGGAAAAGCATAGATGAGCTGCCCGACATGATACTTGATCACCGGGAGATAGCGGATAAGGCATTGGACACTTTACGGTTTCAAATAAACTACCAGCCTATTGGTCACAAGTTGCTTCCGGTTAAGTTTACCATGCCTGAGCTTCAAAAGTTGTATGAGACTATTTTGGGGAAAGAACTGGACCGAAGAAATTTTCAACGAAAGATGCTTGCTTATGGCATTTTGAAAGACCTGGGGGAGAGAAGAAAAGGGGGTGCCCACAAAGCGCCTTATCTCTATAGCTTTGATGTAAAGAAATACAACGCTGCCTTGAAAATTGGGTTGAAAGGGAGCTGGTAAAACCCTTACTAAGCCACAAGACTTAGTAAGGTTTTAAAAGTATTAAAATAACTTCTCGTTCGGCGGAGTGGCGCCAGCCAGACGGATATATGGGGTAGTTTGACCCCTGTGGTGTGTTTGGTGCTCAAAAGCCTTACCGAAAGCAACTTCTCTGGTCATGTCCATTCCAAAGAGATTAACCGTTTCGGCCATCTGAGCCGCAGTCATTCCCTTTAGCGCATTAATCACAAAGTCGTAGCTGTCGGATACCATTTTTACCGTCACTTCTTTCGACTTGCCTGCAGACTTTTCCGCTCCACCACGCTCAATGGGGCTGGCCGTTCCGGTGATCCCGGCTGTAAATCCAAAGTTCGCATCCGCCAGGTGCAGCAGCTGCTGTTCGAACGACCTGATCTCAGGTGTAGGCTTGTAGCCATACTTGTCGGCTGGCATGGCCTCCAGGTATTCCAAAGTGAAGGCCTTGGCCCTTTCCCATTCCTTAACAAGGTAGGCTGGGTCTGCAGCTAAGCATTTGCTGCCACTGACCAATGCAAGTAGCGCAAGCGTTAGATAAAGATTCTTTTTCATGGTTGTAGGGTTTTAGTAAGAGGATGAAATTACGTCTTTTTCAGGTATTAAGGTAAGCTCCCCGATATTTAAAAGTTGCCTTTTAAGGTCAGTTAAGTGGCAGTTTCATTAGCAGGTCGGTTTGTGGGTCGTTTCCCAACATAAACGTGTGACTGCCGAATTGGAGGAAACCGTGTCGCTTGTAAAACCGGATGGCGCCATCGTTTTTTTCCCACACGCCCAGCCAAAGGTATGGGAACCGCCCCGCTTTGCCGATGCTGATGGCATAGTCCAGCAGCTGTTGCCCTATTCCTTTTCCCTGATGTGCTGGCATAACATAGATACGCTGTAGTTCGATGCCTGGCTCCGTAGCGATGTCTGTTTGCGCTGCGCCGTGATTAAGCTTGATGTAACCGACAACCTCCCCGCCCATCATGGCAAAGTAAAACTCCGACCCCTCGGTGTCCAGTTCCTTTTTCGTTTGTTGCAGTGAAAAGGCCTCTGCCATATAGGCTTCAAAATCGTCCGGGTCGTTGAGGTGCTGGAAGCCCACCCGAAAGGTTAGCTCTGCTATGTCAAGCAGGGTCTCTGCCTGATCGGTCCCGACTCTTTTGAATGAGGTAGTTTTACTCATGTTCAGTCCAGCAAAGTTTTAACGATATGCTCCCATTCCTGGTCAAGGGTAGTTGCTGGCCTTACTTTACCAGCTCTTCGGTACCAATAGTCGGCGTTCCAAATATCACCTTCTTTGCGATGAAGATAGGCGTGCACCCAGGCGGCGTTTTCGCTTTCCAAGTCCTGAACCGTTTCGTGCGACTTGTCCCAGCTGCCCTTTCCGTCCCACCAGAGCCCTTTTAATTCTTCATTCAGGTTTACTGGGGGAGCTTCTCCCTGTATCGATACCTTATATTCGTCGAAAGTCATAATGTCATTTTATTTGCCTCGAAAGTATGCGTTCATTGACTGGCTGTCAACAAAAAAATGAATCAAATCTGGTATACTGAAAACCCAGTCACTTGGTTGTTACAGCGACTCGCCAAAGCTATCGCTTTCAATATTATAACCGCTTTTAACATTAATTAACACTTCCACGTAAACCATGTTTGTTTATGTAGCAAGGGTTGAGGTAACTTAGCCTTTCGTTAAAGAGCCAAAAGTTCAACAATACGTAGTTTACATCCAGGAAAAGTTCGTGCATAATGGAAACATCGACAACAGATCTTAAGAGAGAGCACCAGGAGAAAATAAAAAAGGTAATAAGTGAGGTCGGAAAAGTAGTTGTGGGTCAGGAATATATGATCAACAGGCTTTTGATAGGGCTATTTACCAACGGCCACATTCTACTGGAGGGTGTGCCCGGACTGGCAAAAACGCTTACCGTAAATACACTGGCAAATGTGTTGCATCTCGATTTTAAGAGGATACAATTTACTCCGGATTTGCTGCCTGCCGATTTGGTAGGTACAATGATATACAATCAGCAAAAGGCCAACTTCGAAGTGAAAAAAGGCCCCATTTTTGCCAACATAATCCTCGCAGATGAGGTGAATCGCTCGCCGGCTAAAGTGCAATCAGCGCTGCTGGAAGCCATGCAGGAAAAGCAGGTAACCATTGGCGAAACTACCTTTTACCTTGACAGGCCTTTTTTGGTGCTGGCCACACAGAACCCGGTGGAGCAAGAGGGCACCTACCCGCTACCAGAGGCCCAGGTCGACAGGTTTATGCTGAAAGTAAATATTGAATACCCTACGAAGGCCGAAGAACTTGAAATCATGCGCCGCATGGCCAACATGAGCTTTAATGCTAAGGTGGATACCGTGCTTTCCAAAGAGGACATTTTCGCTATTCGTGACGAAATCAATCAGGTTTCCATTTCAGAATCCCTTGAGAAATATATTGTCGAACTTGTTTTTGCCACAAGAACTGCCGCCGACAATGGTCTAAAAGATTTTGCTGGCTACATTCAGTTCGGCGCTTCTCCGAGAGCTTCCATCAACCTGAACCTGGCAGCCAAGGCGATTGCGTTCTTCGATGAGAGAGATTACGTATTGCCGGAAGACATTAAGGAAATAGCCAGCGACGTGCTCAACCATCGTATTCTTCTTAACTATGAGGCGGAGGCTGATGGAATTACTACTCAGCAGATCGTCAAAGAATTGCTCAACAAAGTATCTATTGGTAAATAAGCGACTCAATAGCTTATTGCTGCGCCCACATTGATTTACCCCTGCGTCGTAACACATTGTTAACAAACGTCACGCAGGGGTAATTTTTTTAAAATTAGTTTAATCATATCGTAACATCGCTTTTCCTCCCTTTTAACATTAAGTGCTCAACTTTGCGGCTCAAAGACTTTTGAAATCAAAAAACAAAGTTGAATCATGAACAAGATCTTATCATTACTTTTTATGGCGGGCATTTTAGTGTTCGCTTCATCATGTGGCGGCGACGATGAGCCAGAGCCAGAAAAAACTGTAGAAGAGCTTCAGGCAGAAGCAATTGCCACTGCTCAGGCGGCAGTTGATGCCAAAGCTACTTCAGACGCATCTGCAACGGGTGCTACCGACGATTCTGTATTTGACGATTGGACGTTATCCTCAGTGAAGGGACTTCTCGGTGGAACCGACAAAACACCAAGTTCTCCTTCAGCAGCTGCGCCAGTTGTAAAGGTTGCGGCCAATATTGAAGAAGATACAGAGTGGACAAAAGGGAACGTATACCAGCTTGATACCCGTGTTACTGTACTTGACGGAGTAACACTAACAATTGAAGCGGGTACAATTATAAAGGGAAACGCAGAATTGAGTGGTGCAAATGCTGCTGTGCTTATGATCGCCAGAGGTGGTAAAATCATGGCAGAGGGAACTGCTGAGGAGCCAATTATTATGACGTCAACTGACGACGACATTCAGCCTGGCGATCTTTCAGGTACTACTTTGACTGACGAAGATACAAAATGGGGTGGATTGGTTGTTCTCGGTAAGGCTCCTGTAAGTGCCAAAACTGAAGATCCTCAAATAGAAGGTGTGGATGCAGCTGATACAAATGGCAGATATGGGGGAACTGCTGCTGATGATAATTCAGGTGTTATCAAATATGTGTCTATTCGTCACGGTGGCGCAGAGATAGCTGAAGGAAGTGAGATCAATGGTCTGACACTGGGCGGCGTTGGCACAGGTACTACCATCGAGAACATCGAAGTATATAACAACTCTGACGACGGCATCGAGTTTTTTGGCGGAACTGTTAATGTAAAGAACGTGCTTATCTACTCAGTTGGTGATGATGCCTTGGACGTTGACCAATCTTATGCAGGAACTGTCGATAACTTCGTTGTATATGTAGACGGTGGTTCAGATGAAGGACTTGAGATCGACGGCAGAGAAGGTAGCCTGGATAAGTCATTCACAATTAAAAATGGCACTATCAAGGGGCTTGGTGACAAAACTACTACTGGTGACTTCAAAGCTAAAGCCAAAGGGACTATTACTAACGTTGTGTTTGAAAATGGAAAAGTGAAATTGGCAGCTGCGTTTGACGTAGCAACTTACGAGCAAACTGAAGATGCGTCGAAGAATACAGCGGACGGATCGTTGGTTTTCTCGAAGGTAAAGACTTCTGCATTTGAGATTTACACTGATAGCTTCAAATAACAGGTACCGAAGCAAAGATAATTCATAAATAAGACTCGTACTGAAAATGGTAGTTGTGGTTTGCCACGGCTACCTTTTTTGTTTCCACGAGAATTCCCCAACGACCCAGTGTTACCATAGTGTTATCAAATTCCCAAGTTTTGATCTTTTTATTAAAAAACTGATAAAGTTCCCCTAACCAGTTGTGCCTCCTCTTGTGTCTAAATTTGCGGCTGAATTAACATTGAGTCTATTTATGAAGAAGTTTTTTATTGTTGCGCTGGCGGTTTGTATCTCCTCGTCGGCATTTGCTCAGACCGGGTTTTTAAGAGGGAAAGTTTACGATGAAATCTCCGGTGAAGCATTGTTTGGGGCGGCTGTTATTAAGAAAGGCACCACTACTGGTGCAGTCGCCGATTTTGATGGCAACTTTTCACTGAGCCTTGAGCCTGGTACCCATACCATCGAAGTGCAATTCGTTTCTTATCAGTCCAAAACTATTGAGGGCGTTGAAATCGTTGCCGGACAAACTACTACGCTCGACATTCCTATCAGCGAGGATGTAACGGAACTTGAGTCGGTAGTTGTTACTGCCGAAGTAATCAGAAACAATGACGTTGGTTTGCTGGCTGTTCAAAAGAAGTCTATCAACACCATGGATGGCATCTCATCCGCATCTTTCAGAAGAGTAGGCGATAGCAACCTGTCTTCGGCCATGAACAGAGTAACCGGCGTGACTATTCAAGGCGATAAGTATGTGTACGTACGTGGCCTGGGCGACAGGTACACAAAGACATCGCTGAACGGGATGATCATTCCTGGCCTCGACCCAGATAGGAATGACGTTCAGGTTGATTTATTCCCAACTGGTGTCCTGGAGAACGTGATTGTTTACAAAACATTTACCCCTAATCTTGTTGGAGACTTTGCAGGTGGTTTGGTAAATATTCAGACAAAGGCATTCCCTGAGGAGAAAACCAGTTCAGCATCTTTGAGCTTTGGTTACAACCCAGCCATGCACTTCAATAGTAACGCTGTGTCTTACAAAGGCTCATCTACAGATGTGCTGGGTTGGGACAATGGAGCAAGAGCGCTTCCAATATCAGCCAGCGCTTCTATTCCAACATTGCCTAATTCCTTTGTAGAAGAAACAACAAAGAAGTTCTCACCTCTTCTGGGAACATCCCGGTCTACCAACTTCATGAACACCAACTTTTCTCTGTCGCATGGCAATCAGGTGCAGAGAAACAAAGTGACCTGGGGCTATAATGCGATATTCAACTACACCAATACTAATACCTTCTACGAAGGTTTTACAAGAAAACGTTTTGAAAAGGATCGTACTTCAGCTGATGTAAGCCTTGAAAGGGACTTCACTGCTGGAGGTGATTTGAGCACCAATAGTGTTCTTTGGAGTGCCTTGGGAACGCTGGCTGCCAAAGTGGACAATCATACTATTGGAACCAACATATTCCGCACCCAGAATGGGGTAAATACAGCGCTGGATAGAGAAATAGACTTTACTACGTTGAACAATCCAACCCTTGTCCACAATGATATCCTGGCGTACACACAACGCCAAATGACCAACAACATCCTGTATGGCAAGCATCAGTTTGGCCGACTAAGAGTAGATTGGACTAACTCACTTTTATTTTCAGGAATTACCGATCCGGACTATCGTGATACCAGAATCAACGAAGACGACGGAGAATTCGCATTCAAGAATGGCGGAACCATAAACAGGTTTTGGAGGGAGTTGAAGGAAACGAATGAAAGTTTTAAGGCTGATGTGACTTACGAGTTAAATGACAACAATAAGCTGAAAGCTGGGGGAATGGTTGCCTTCAAATGGAGAGAGTTTACAGTTAATTCTTTTAACTATGCTCCAATTTCTACTTTTCGGGTAGAACAGAATGATCCAAATTGGTTGCTAACAGAACCGAACCTCTATTCCGCAGAAAACCCGGGTGGACTCTACATTCAGAACAATAGCAATGCATACAATAACTACGACGGCTTCCAGTCGATTTATGCAGCCTATTTGATGAACGAAATGAACATCACGAGCAAACTGAAGTCGATATATGGCGTGAGGGTTGAAAACGTTAAGATGTTTTATACGGGGGTCAGGCTAAACGAGGACAACTCCAGCCAGCTTGAGGACAATACCAAAACTTTAGACAAAACCAACTTGCTGCCCTCTCTGAACCTTGTTTATGCGCTTCAAGAGAATATGAACCTGAGAGCGTCATTCAATAAAACACTGGCACGGCCATCTTTCAAGGAGAAGTCTTCAGCCTTTATCGAAGACCCTATCACCAGGATACAATTCTCTGGTAATTTGGATCTGAAGCAAGCACAAATACTCAACTATGACTTGAGGTGGGAGTATTTCTTCACTCCAGGCGAAATGGTGTCGGCCTCAGTTTTTTATAAAGACTTTACTGATCACATCGCACTGGTTTTCTTCCCTAACAATCCCGGTCAGCTAAAGCCAAGGAATGTGGGCGAAGCCCGGGTGTATGGTGCTGAGTTTGAAGTAAGAAAAGACCTGAGCTTTATCACTCCGGCATTGCAGAACTTCTCAATAGGCTCCAACGTGTCGATTGTCGCCTCACGAGTTAACAGAAAAACAGTAACTGTAAGTGAGCAAGGGCAAACCGAATACGACAGCGAAGTGAGCTACAAAGGTGGTGATGCATCTTCTGTAAAACTTTACAGAGAAATGACCGGCCAATCGCCTTATGTCGTAAACGCTTACCTCTTGTATCAGAATGATGAAATTGGTTTTTCTACAAACTTGTCTTACAATGTGCAGGGCGAAACGATCACATTCATCGGCATATCTAATATCCCAGACGTTTACCAAAAGCCATTCAATAGCTTAAACCTGAATGTGACACAGCAGTTTGGAGGAAACCGCCAGTCGGCACTTAGCTTTACTGCGAAGAACCTTCTCAACGCAAAAGATCAGCAAGTGTATAAGTTTGGTGACGAGGAGGAGTTGTTCTCTCTGTATATGCCTCAAAGGCTTTTCTCTTTGAAATATACTTATACATTCTAATTCCATATCGAGCACAGCGATTTTCTGCTAAACCGGCAATGGTAAAATAGGGGCAAAAGAAAACGAAAGAAGGGAGCATGTGCTACCTTTTTTCGTTTAAGGCTCTTTCTAACAGCAGGCCTGCTTATTTCCTTCCGATGATAGTAACAGTAAAGTTGTCTACATTTTGCAGACTGTCGTAGTGAGTGGCTGCGAAGCTAATGGCTTCAATAGGGGCCTGCATTTTTATCCACCTCATTACCTTCTCGTCCGGCGATTTGGTGGGTTCACCCAAAGCTTTTGCATTGAAAGCCTCTAGTGCTTCTTCTGAAAAAGGGAGTCCATGAGGGCCTTTTACAGAAATGTAGCTGGCTTTGTTGTCAACATACTCCACCTCCACATTATACATCTTAAAATGCTGCGCAAGAGCTGGGCCAGCTAGTGTTTCACTAGCATAGGTGCTGTCTGGCTTGCCTAAAATAGCCTCTACTTCCTCAGGAGAGTGTCTTAAAATAGCCGGGGCGTCTACAACTACCCTATGTTTGCAACCAATCAGGGTAAAAAATAGCAACCCGGAAAAAAGAATAGTCTTGTTCATGTTATGTTTGCTTTGCTGCGAAAATAACTAATCGACCTGGCCCGCCCAATATTTGGCCGTTTTATGAATAACCGATGGTTGTTTTTCACGAACCTTTAGAGGGGGCAGCCGGGTAATATTTCTTTTTCAGCCAAAACGCCACCTTCACCAAAAGAATCAGTGCAGGCACTTCCACCAGCGGACCTACCACTCCGGCAAAGGCCTGGCCGCTATTGAGCCCAAACACCGCAATGGCAACTGCAATGGCCAACTCAAAGTTGTTGCCGGCAGCGGTGAAGGCAATCGATGCGTTCTTGTCGTATTCCGCACCCATGGCCTTGCTGAAGAAAAAGCCGATGATAAACATCAGGGCAAAGTACACCAGCAGCGGCACGGCAATGCGCAGCACATCCAATGGTATCTCCACAATCATCTCGCCTTTGAGGCTGAACATCACCACAATGGTGAAAAGCAACGCAATCAGCGTCATGGGGGCCAGGGTAGGGATAAATGTGTGTTTGTACCAGGCCTCTCCTTTTGCCTTTACCAAAACGATGCGGCTGAGCAGCCCTGCGAGAAAGGGTATGCCCAGATAAATGGCTACGCTTTCGGCGATGGTGGCAATGGATATGTCGACAATAGCACCCTGGAAGCCGAAGTAAGGAGGGAGCACGGTGATGAAGATCCACGCATAAAAGCTGTAGGCAAACACCTGAAAGATGCTGTTGAGGGCTACCAGGCCAGCTCCGTACTCAGCACTGCCCTCAGCCAGGTCGTTCCACACCAGCACCATGGCAATGCAGCGGGCCAGGCCGATCAGGATCAGCCCCACCATGTATTCCGGGTAGCCCCGCAAAAACAAAATGGCCAGCACAAACATCAGTACCGGCCCAATCACCCAGTTTAGTATAAGTGATATGGAAAGAATCCTGACATTGCGAAACACTTGCGGCAGCAGCTTGTAGTCAACTTTGGCCAGGGGTGGATACATCATCAGGATCAGCCCGATGGCAATGGGGATATTGGTGGATCCGCTGCTGAACGAGCTGATGAAGCCCGGGCTTTCAGGAAGGAAGAACCCAAGGGCCACTCCCACTGCCATGGCCAGGAAAATCCAGAAAGTAAGGTAGTTGTCGAGAAAGCTGAGCTTCTTTTTTTGTGCGTTCACTGCCTTATTTTATCTGAGAAAAGACATAGAACATTTCGGCAGCAATTTGCTGACAGCGCTCATCGTATTTCGCTGTTTCCAGAGCTGTGCCGTCGAACGCCTTCGGATCGTCATACATCACAGGTATGCGGGCTTCGGTGCCAGGGATATATGGACAGTTTTCCTCGGCATGAGAGCAGGTCATGACAGCCGAAAAATCGGACGTGGCATTGGCCGGATCGTCGTACAGCTTTGAAAAGGCGGTGATGGGTTCCCCATCTTCGGAGTAAAAAATAAAAAAGACCGGGTTACCGCCTTTTTCCTTTCTGGTGACCTGAAAGCCTGCCCGCTCTATGGCTGCCACAGCCCGTTCGTTGAAGGCTGTTACCTCTACTCCGCCCGAGTAGGTTTGCACGTCAACGCCGTAATAGTCGGCGGCTGTTTGCGCCCATATCTGCGAAAACTGACTGCGACGTGAATTGTGCGTGCAGATAAAGTTAAGCTTTGCTTCCTGCTGCCCTTCCTTTTTGGTCTGCACGTAATCGATCAGGGTTTGCAACACCGCTTTTCTTTGCTCTGGGATTTGAGTGAGCGGAAGCGCTTGTCGGTAGGCTTCCAGCTTAGGTAATAGTTGCATAGTGTTGAGATAGTTGTTTGGTTGCTAGCAGCAGCCCGATCCTGGGGCACAGGCATTGCTGTTGAGTTCGTTCAGACTGAGTTTGATTTTTTCAGTTTTGTTGCCGGGCTTTTGTGCAAAAACGGTGATGCTGAAAATGCCGGTTTCGCCATGGTTAAATGCAGCTGTTTCGACTGCCGAGAGATACTTGCTCAAAATATCGTTCGGAATGAGAATTGCCTTTTCCTTCTGAATGGTGATGTTCTCAAATCCAGTTTCGCTAATATATTTCAAGTATTCGTCTTTTTGAATGGCACCAGCCACACAGCCGGCGTACATTTCGGCGTCTTCCTGCAGCGCTTTTGGGAGGTCGCCCACAAGCACAATATCTGAAATGCTGAAGTGACCTCCGGGCTTGAGCACCCGGTATATTTCTTTGATAACGTTCTGTTTGTTGGGCACCAGATTGAGCACACAATTGCTTACAATCACATCGGCCCCATTGTCCGATACGGGCATTTCTTCTATGTCGCCCTGGCGGAATTCTACGTTGTTATACCCAAGCTTTTCTGCGTTGGCTCGGGCCTTTTTGATCATAGCGTCCGTAAAATCAACACCGATTACTTTGCCAGTTTCGCCGGTTTCATGCCGGGCCAGGAAACAGTCGTTTCCAGCACCTGACCCTAAATCAATTACGGTATCTCCTTTTTGGATTTTAGCGAACTGTGTCGGAAGCCCGCACCCGAGGCCAAGGTCGGCACCTTCGTGGTAGCCATCCAGTCCGGTGTAGTCGTCGGTCATGATATTGTATACCTCGTTCGAGGTTCCACCTGCACCGCAGCACGACGATTGGTTCACAGCGATGTCCTGTTCGGCAATCCTGCTGTATTTGTCACGAACTATTGACTTAAGCTCTTCAGAGGTTTTCATGTTCTCCTTGTTTAATTGCAATATTACGATGCCTGTTGGCAAATTTTTTTAGCAGCAAAAGGGGTGTCTGTCAAACATTTTGTTGAAAACTCCCTTGATCTCCGCCCACCGAACGGGGTCAATGCAGTAGCTCACCGAGACTCCTTCGATAGTGCCTTTGATAATACCCATGTCTTTGAGCTCTCTCAAATGCTGACTGATGGTGGCTTGTGCCAAACCCAGTTCTTCCACCAGATCCCCATTGATACAAGCGTTGGTTTTTAGCAAATAGTCTATGATGGCTACACGGGCAGGATGAGCGAATGCCTTGGCAATAAGGGCCAGGTCATTTTGTTCAGCGGTAAAGAGATCGGTTTTAGTTACACCCATAACTTTTGATTACATTGCAATATTACGATTAATAAATTGATTTGTCAAACACTCCTGTAAATTATACCCTGTACATTTGTCAACACTCTAAACAGAAACATATGACTACCGAGATCATGCTTCCGATTTGGAAAATGGGCCGAACCAGGCTCACCAACCAGCTGGCAACCATTACACCCGAAAGCCTTTCCCGCAGAATCCACCCCGACAGCAATTCGATAGGTTGGCTACTCCGCCACATAGCGGAGGTGGAGCTCCTTTTTGCCAAAAACGTATTTGGAAGGCCGCTACAAGTGAAGTTGTCCACTGTTGGGCCGGGCATTAAGGATCATGGGCACTTTACCAACCTGGAGGAACTCAACGAGCTGCTTGACGAATCGGGCAGGGAGCTGGAGGCTGCCATTTTGGATCAGGAAGATGAAAGCTGGGCTGCGGAGGTCTCCACCCGGGAGTTTGGCACGATCACTAAGGCCGAAGCACTGTCACGCATTACCACGCACACCGCATGGCATGCGGGTCAAATGGCGATTATTAAAAAATATGCTGCTGCCGGATAAAACTGGCACTAACCAAACCGCTTCTTCGAGTGCAGCACAGCGTCGTTAATTCTCTTTTTTATTTCAGTCAACGGTAGGTTTGCCCTGAGCCGGGGCGGATCAATGGCAGGGTCAATGTCTTCGAAATAATTAACCGACCGAAGGGCAATGAGAGGGTTGAAGTTCGGGTATTTCGTCGCATAAAATCCGACCATTTCATCCATGGAGAAGTGCTCCAGCAGGAAATAGACATCGATGAAGTCCTTGAGCCGTTTGCCGGAGTTGGAAATAGCGTTGAGCTTCATGGCGGCAAAGTCTTCCAATGACTCGTTATGCAACATCCAAAAAATCAGATTTAAGGAAAAATTTCGACCACTCCTTTTCCCTTCTGCCCAGCTGTGCGCTCCAGTCTATTGTTTCAAGAACCTTAGGTTCGCCGTAGTATCTGACTATCTCCCTCCATTCTTCGAGATTTCCTCTTTCGAGTACCCGTTCGATGACAATCTTATATGACTTGTCGTAATTAAAAGTCTCAAGGTCATATTCCCAAAGAAAGTGGCCGGGGATATTGGGTTTGGGGCTCATTGCTTCAAAATTCGTGAAGGGTATCGTCAGAAATGCTTTTGCAAGCCTAATTTACAAAAAGCAACACGACAAATACGCAAAAAATTTCCCAGGACGTCAGGCTCAAGCCTCACTATCCGCCATCCTGTTGTGCTCCGACTGGAAGGCAAAGTCGATCTCGGGGTATTTCGAAATCATCACGTCCAGCATGCCTTTCGACTCTGCCAGATAAACGGGTAAACCATCTTTGTCCAGTGCAATAGAGTTGGCTTTGAAGTCGAGGAAGTCCTTAAGCTTGGCAGGGTTATCAGAACTAACCCAGCAGGCTTTGTACATGGGCATTGGTCTGAACCGGCAACTGGCTCCATATTCATGCAGCAGTCTGTATTGAATCACGTCGAACTGTAGTTCACCCACGGTGCCCACTATTTTTCTGTTGCCTGGTTGCTTGATGAAAAGCTGTGCAACTCCTTCGTCAGTCAACTGGTGAATACCCTTTTCCATCTGCTTCGATTTCATGGGGTCAGCATTTTCCAACTCTCTGAAAATCTCCGGGGAAAAACTCGGAATCCCTTTGTAAGTGATCATCTCACCTTCACTCAATGTGTCACCAATTTTGAAGTTCCCGGTGTCATATAAACCTACTACATCACCAGGAAATGCCGAGTCAATCGTTTCTTTGTCCTGGGCCATGAAGCTCGTAGGGTTGGCAAACCGAACATTCTTGTTGAGCCTCACATGGTGATAAAACTTGTTCCGCTCAAACACTCCGCTGCACACCCTGAGGAAGGCAATTCTGTCACGGTGGCGAGGATCAAGGTTGGCGTGTATCTTGAAAACAAAGCCCGAGAAGTTCTTTTCGGTAGGAAGCACCTCACGAAGGTTGGTGTTCCGTGGCAGGGGCGTTGGGGCAATTTCTATGAACGTGTCAAGCAGTTCCTGTACACCAAAGTTGTTTAAGGCACTGCCGAAAAATACCGGAGCCAAAAGCCCGTCCAGGTAGTTCTCCTTATCAAATGGCTCATAAGCCATTTCCACCAGCTCGGCGTCTTCTCTCAACGTATCGGCATCTTTGCCTATGATTTCTTCCAGCTTGGGACTTTGGAGATCCGAAAATGAAACAATATCTCTCTCAACGGCGGTCTTGTTGGCATTGAAGAGATTGAGGTGCTTTTTATACAGGTTGTAGACTCCTTTAAAATCCGAACCATTGTTGATAGGCCAGCTCAGCGGACGCACTTTAATGCTCAGCTTGTCCTCCAGCTCGTCCATAAGCTCGAATGGGTCTTTGCCCGGCCGGTCCATTTTATTGACGAACACAATCACAGGCGTGTCCCGCATGCGGCACACACTCATGAGTTTTTCGGTTTGCTCTTCCACACCCTTCACAGAGTCTACCACAAGTATAACGCTGTCAACAGCGGTAAGCGTCCGGTAGGTATCTTCTGCAAAGTCTTTGTGACCAGGAGTGTCCAGCAGATTGATCTTGATGCCTTTGTATTCGAAACCCATCACGGATGTAGCCACGGAAATGCCACGCTGCTTTTCTATCTCCATAAAGTCGGAGGTAGCAGTCTTCTTGATTTTGTTGTTCTTAACGGCTCCGGCTGATTGAATGGCACCGCCGAAAAGAAGTAGTTTTTCCGTCAACGTTGTTTTTCCCGCATCGGGGTGACTGATAATGGCAAATGTTCTGCGGCGATCTAATTCTGCAGTGTTCTTCATACAACTCCTTAACTATTCGTGATTTACTCTGGATTTGGTAGATAAAAAGGCCCCATTCACAAAGATTTTGCAAATATAAGTCTTTAAAGACAAGGGATCGACATGCAGTGTGAGAAATAGGAACTTACTCTAGTGACCGCTTTTTTGAATATAGTTCAGGAGGGTCTTTTTCAATGAGTCAATTTCCTTTTGGGAAGCGTCTACTGCCGCCGCTTTCTCCGCTATTAGCTGACCCAGGTCATTAATGGCAGTCACCAGCTCCCCATCTTCAAAAGCAACGTCTTTATCTGTGCTCCGGGCCTTGGACTTTTCCAGTTTTGCTATCAACGTCTGTCTTTTTGCTACAGCTTTTTGGTGATCGGCACTGGTTTTTTTGGCTTGCTTTTCGGCAGCAATTATCAGCTGTTGAATGTAGTCACCATAGAATTTTGACTTGAATTCCTGAAGGAAATTCTTTGTCTGCTGCATGTACTCTTTCCGTGTCGGCGCATCCATATTAACACTATTCAGTACAAGCGTTAATATGGAAGAGTTACCATCGATCGTTATTTCAGAAAACATTTCTATTGGCACATTCGACGAACCTTTTTTAGGGGGCACTGATAGTTTCCAGTATGTCTTACGGTTTTTTACTCTGGCTACGGTTTTTAGGTATCGCCACCACCCTTTTTTCAGGTTTTTTGGAGGGAAGTCGAACTGAGCCGTATAACCAGAGTGCTTGTCGCTGCCAATCGTAAGGGAAGCCGATGCCACTGCCGGGCCGAAATCTGGCACAGCTGTTGAACTGGCCCCGGCATTTTTGCTTTGAGCCGACACGCCTGCTGCTGAAGTCAAGATAATTAAAACAGAAAGCAGGAATATGCAGTTTTTCATTCAAACACCATTTCTTATTTAACGCAAATGTTGGCTAAAAATGCGTAATTAATACGGAAGTTGAAAAGTGAATTATACAGAGGTAACAAGCAGCAAAAGCATCTGGTATGAGAGAGACAACGAAAGGCAAAATACTGGTAACGGGGGGAAGCGGCTTAATTGGCAGCCGACTAAGTGAGTTGCTGACCCAGGCTGGGTATGAAGTGGCCTGGCTGAGCAGATCCTCCGGAAAGGCCGACAAGTACAAAACGTATACATGGGATATTGAAGCAGGCGTGATACAAGACGGTGCCCTGGAAGGCCTTGAAGCGGTTGTGCATTTGGCAGGTGCAGGAGTCGCCGATAAGCGCTGGTCGGAAGCCAGGAAAAAGCTGATACTGGAAAGCAGAACCAAGTCGACGGCATTGCTTATGGAAAGGCTCTCGGCTCTCGGGTTAAAGCCAAAAGTGTTTATTGGAGCCTCTGCGATTGGTTATTATGGTGCCGATACTGGCGATGCTATGATTGACGAAAAGTCACCAGTCGGAGATGATTTTCTTGCTCAGTTGGTAAAGTCGTGGGAAGCATCATCTGCTGCCGTTGAAGACATGAAAATGCGAAGGGTGCTTATCCGGGTAGGAGTGGTGTTGAGTGCCAGTGGCGGTGCATTGCCGCAGCTGCTGGTCCCGCTTAAATTTGGGTTCGGTGCCCCTTTGGGAACGGGCAAGCAATGGATGAGCTGGATTCATATCGATGACCTTTGCCGCTTGTTTGTGGAAGCCATTCAGAATACTGCCTATGAGGGAGTTTACAACGGCGTAAGTCCATCGCCAGTCACTAACAAAGAAATCACAAAAGAAGCTGCAAAAGTATTGAAGAAGCCGCTTTGGCTGCCACCCGTTCCTGGCTTCGTTCTGAAAGTGGTGCTTGGTGAAATGGCGCAGATTGTCCTGGGTGGCAGTAAAATTTCTTCAAGAAAAGCGGAAGAGATGGGATTCAAGTTTGATTATACCCACCTCAACAGTGCTTTGAAGAACATTTTGCTGAAATAGCTTTTGCCACTGCCAATGAGCAAATCATGTTTTCACCTTCGTTTTAATTGTCTCGATTTAAACGTATTTTTGCGTTTTGGCAAATCTGTACTGCCCCCAAGAAAATAAGAGTATGCGTAAATTCATCATGTTGCAGCTTTGGCTCGGCATCCTTATCATCGGCGGTTATTTTGTTTACAAGCGCACCACGGGCAAAGATGAATACCTGACGCCCCCACCGGCTTCCATGGAAACAGTGCCTCTGGAGGTCACCCTGCCAGATAATTACGTCAAAGTGTTCGAGTTGCCAGATACCCTGAGTTTTGCAGGAGAGCCGGTGCCCTTACATATGACAGATGTGAGGGAACGACTTGACAGGGAAATACATGTCAACTCCTACTGGCACAGCAGCACGATCTTCCTTATCAAACGATCCAACCGCTGGTTGCCTTTGCTTGAAGAGCTGCTCAAAGAAAATGGCATCCCTACAGATTTTAAGTATTTGTCAGTGATTGAAAGTGGCCTTGAGAATGTTGTTTCTCCAAGGCAGGCAGTGGGCTTTTGGCAAATAAGAGAAGGTACCGGAAATGATTTTGGCCTGGAGATCAATCGGGAGGTTGATCAGCGCTACGACCCGATTGCTTCTACAGCGGCGGCGGCCAGATACATGCTCAAGGCAAAGGAAAAGTTTGGGAACTGGACCAACGTGGCAGCATCCTACAACATGGGAATGAAAGGGCTGGCAGACGAGCTCGAGGAGCAGAAAACAAACTCCTACTACGACCTGCTCTTGAACGAAGAAACTTCCAGGTACATGTTCCGCCTGCTGGCCATCAAAGAGATTCTCGAACACCCGAAAAAATATGGATATGATATTCCGCAAGAGCTATTGTACCCTGTTATTCCGCTAGACACGCTGCGAGTTACCGAAGACATACCCAGTTTGGTCGACTTTGCCCAGGCAAGAGGCTTGTCATACAAGGAACTCAGACTGCACAACCCATGGTTAAGGAGGGGTGCTTTGAATGTTAGGAAAGGAAAAAGCTACTTACTCAGGCTTCCCGAAGGGCATCTTGAAGTACTGCCCACCAACAACAAAGCAGATGCCCTTAACTCAGGAAATTGATTTAATTTAGAACGTTTTGTATCCATCAACAGCATGCCAAAAGATACTTTAAAAGCACCGCAACCAACAACGGAGAGTAATGGGAATGAATTGGTAAATGGTGCTGCAGATGGTATTGAGTTTCTCGAGATTTTCGGGGCCAGGGAGCATAACCTGAAAAATATTGATCTCAGATTCAGGCGCAATCAATTGGTGGTCATTACAGGGATCAGTGGTAGCGGTAAGTCATCTTTAGCATTTGACACCATCTATGCTGAGGGGCAGCGTCGTTACATGGAGAGCTTCAGCGCTTACGCCCGCTCGTTCATTGGCGAGCTTGAGCGACCCGATGTGGATAAAATTAATGGACTTAGCCCGGTTATTTCTATTGAACAGAAGACCACTTCTAAAAACCCTCGTTCTACTGTAGGTACGGTCACTGAAATTTATGACTTTCTGCGTCTGCTTTACGCCAGAGCTGGTGACGCCTATTCTTACCTCACGGGGAAGAAGATGACCAAGCAGAGTGAGGATCAGATCATCAGGCAGATTCTTAAGCAATACGATGGCCAAAAATTGGCTATCCTTGCTCCGGTTGTCAAAGGCCGAAAGGGGCACTATAGAGAACTTTTTCAGCAGATAAGAAAATTGGGCTTTTCAAGGGCCAGGGTAGATGGCGTTTTGGAAGAAATCACCCCCAAGATGCAGCTGGATCGCTACAAAACCCACGACATCGAAATTGTGATCGACCGGGTGGTGGTAAGCGAGAAAGACAGCAATCGCATTACCCAGTCCACCAAAACGGCGATGACCCAAGGCAAGGGTGTCATGATGATTTTGCTGGAAGATGGAAGCGTGGCCCACTTTTCGAAAACGTTGATGGATCCTGAGACGGGGCTTGCATACGACGACCCGGCTCCAAATACCTTCTCCTTCAATTCACCCTATGGTGCCTGCCCGGACTGCAATGGCCTGGGAGTCATTCAGGAAATATCCAGAGAGTCGGTCATGCCCGATCCCAATATCAGCATTAGCCGGGGAGGAATAGCACCCTTGGGTGAATACCGGGACATATGGATTTTCAAGAAGCTGGAGGTCATTCTAAAGAGACACAGGCTAAGTTTGGCCACGCCTATTAAAAACATCCCTGAAGAGGCGTTGAAGATAATACTGTTTGGCGACGATGAACCTGTAGCAGTTGCCTCTGTTAAATACCCTGGCACAGAGTGGAACACCAAGTTTGAAGGCATCATCAATTTCCTTGAAAAGCAAAAGGACGGCGGCTCTGACAAAATGCAGCAATGGGTGGATGAATTTACAGTTAGTACCATCTGCCCATCCTGCCATGGTGCCCGGCTTAAAAAAGAAGCACTGCACTACAAAATCGACAAAAAGAACATTTCCGAGCTGTCTTTCATGAACATCACCCAGCTTTCGGAGTGGTTCGAAGGACTGGAGACCCGGCTGGACGAGCGACAGAACATCATAGCAGCCGAGGTATTGAAGGAAATCAGGAAGCGAATCGGGTTTTTGTTGGACGTTGGCCTGGATTACCTGAATCTGGATCGGCCCCTTAGAACGCTTTCCGGGGGAGAAGCTCAACGTATTCGTTTAGCCACACAAATAGGCACCCAGCTAGTTGGTGTGCTCTATATACTTGATGAACCAAGCATTGGCCTGCACCAGCGTGACAACGTGAAGCTGATCAAGGCGCTGAAAGACCTGAGGGATCTTGGCAACACAGTCATTGTGGTGGAGCATGACCGTGATATGATGATGGAAAGCGACTTCCTCATTGATATTGGGCCGGGTGCAGGCAGGCACGGTGGCCAGGTAGTAGCTGCTGGCACCCCCCAGGAGGTTTTAGAAAGCAATTCGCTGACTGCCGGCTATCTTAATGGAATTAATAAGATCGCTGTGCCGAAGGAAAGAAGAAAGGGAAAGGGCGAAAGCATTGTGCTGAAAGGAGCAACAGGCCACAACTTGAAAAATGTCACCCTCACTTTGCCAATTGGCAAGATGCTCTGCATCACTGGGGTGTCGGGCAGTGGCAAGTCTTCGCTGATCCACGAAACACTTTTCCCTATTCTCAGGAAGCATTTTTACGGCAGCAGATCCGAACCGCTCCCTTATACTGAGATCAAGGGAGTTGAACATATCGACAAAGTGATAGAAGTGGATCAGGCGCCTATTGGCAGAACACCACGATCAAACCCAGCCACTTATACCGGTGCCTTCTCCGATATTCGTCTGTTGTTTTCGAACCTTCCTGAGGCGAAGATCAGGGGCTACAAGCCTGGTCGCTTCTCTTTCAACGTAAAGGGTGGCCGTTGCGAAACTTGCGAAGGGGCGGGGATGAAAGTCATCGAAATGGATTTCCTGCCCGACGTGCATGTGCCGTGTGAAACATGTAAAGGCAAGCGCTACAACAGGGAGACGCTGGAGGTGAGGTTCAAAGGCAAGTCAATTTCAGACGTACTTGACATGACGGTGGAGCAAGCCGTAGAGTTTTTCGAATTCCAGCCCAAAATACTCCGACGGATTCAGACCTTGCACGAAGTCGGTCTGGACTACATCACGTTGGGCCAGCATGCCACAACGCTTTCGGGTGGAGAGGCACAGCGGGTGAAGCTGGCAACTGAGCTTTCTAAGAAAGACACAGGCAAGACGCTGTACATTCTTGATGAGCCCACCACCGGTCTGCACTTCAAAGACATCCAGCACCTGATTGACGTGCTGAACAAGCTTGTGAACAAAGGCAACACAGTCCTGATCATTGAGCACAACCTCGACGTAATTAAAGTAGCTGATCACGTCATTGACCTGGGACTTGAAGGTGGCGACAAAGGGGGTCAGATACTTGCGGAAGGCACACCTGAAGAAGTGGCAAGAAAGCAGGTAGGGTATACTTCGAAGTTTCTGAAGGAAGAACTCGAACGGGCATAAATAAAAAATCCCACTGAAAAAACAGCGGGATTTCCACACCTAAACCTACCATGTGTTACCCCGAAACATCGGGGTAAACCACCTACTTAAACTAACTACTAACCTTTATGTTTTTAGTCTTCCAGCATGTAGTAGCTGTTTCCGGCATACTCCATCAAGAACTCACTTTTCTTTATCAACGATCTTTCTTGTGAGGAAGGATCTTTTTCCAACACCTCCTGAAGTGGCTGCTCCAGCAACACATTCCAGCTTTCGTCAAACACTACAATTTTATCCTGCAACACAGGAATGTCTTTGACACTTAATTCGTTATTGAGGCTGTTGATGATTTCAGCAATTTCCGCCTGCGAAAGCTTGTAGGGATTTTTAGCTACAAGGTCGCTCGTGAAGGTGCTTCCTATCAAGACTATACCTGCAATGCTCAAAAAAATACTTTTCATAATTTTGGTCTTTTCCAATTCTTTAACAATGTTCTGTTTCTTGGTTCTGACCAAAATGAACGCAAAATTATATTCTTTGTTTCTTATTTTTACAGAACATATTAATGAAGAGGTGCGTTCTGAGGTAAGAAAAGTGAGCGAACTTCAGAAAATGAGACAGGTTCACACTAGTTTTATTCAAAAAGTACAATTTATGAGCTGATGAACCTTGCCAAATTAGCTATGAAGAGGGACGAAAGAGGGGAAACTTTTATGAGCTAAGGCAGCAACAATATCAAAATAATAATTGCTTATACTGAAAAAATGCAGAATATAATTCTGGTATAATTTACCAAAAAAATAGAACAATTATAAGAATTCAATCAATGTACCTTTATCTCCTATTATGTCAGACCAAATGAAAAAATCGGGCGATATCATGATCCCTCAGACCTCCAGGAAAAGAGTAGTAATCATTGGTGGAGGATTCGGAGGCTTAAAAATAGCGAAAGGTTTGAGGAAAAAAAACTTTCAGGTAGTTCTTTTTGATCGACACAACTACCACACTTTTCAACCTCTCCTTTATCAGGTGGCTACGGCGGGCCTTGAGCCTGACTCTATTGCCGGACCTTTGAGAAAGCGACTAAAGAATTTCAAAGACTTCTACTTTCGAATGGCCACGGTTGAGTCAGTCGACACATCTAGGAATTGTATAATTACGGAGATCGGAGAACTGACCTATGACTACCTCGTCATCGCCAATGGGTCACTCACCAACTATTTTGGCAATAGTGAGCTGGAGAGAAATGTTTTCCCCCTTAAGCAGATACCACATGCTCTCAACCTGAGAAGCCAGCTTTTGCAGTCATTTGAAAAGGCAGTGCTTCAATCTGACACTGAGGAAAAGCAAAGCCTGATGAACTTTGTGATCGTAGGGGGCGGCCCAACGGGAGTTGAGTTGGCAGGGGCACTTGGAGAATTGAAATTACATGTGCTGCCGAAAGACTACCCCGAGATCAACTTCAAAAAGATGATGATCTATCTGGTGGAAGGCTTGCCAAGACTGCTCAATGGCATGAGCCATGAGGCGGGCGAAAACGCTTTCAATTACCTTAAGCGATTCGATGTGCAGGTGTTGGTTGACAAGAAGCTCAAATCGTATGATGGGAAAACTGTCGTTCTGGATGATGGCATGAGCATTCCGGCTAGTACGCTGATTTGGGCGGCTGGCGTAAAAGGAAACGTTTTGCCTGGCGTAGCAGACGCCTCTGTTTTCAAGAGCCGGATCAAAGTAGATGAATATTGCAAGGTGCTTGGCACCGACAATGTTTACGCTATCGGGGATGTGGCATATTTTCCGACTGAAGCATACCCTAATGGCCTGCCCATGCTTGCACCTGTTGCCATTCAGCAGGGAACCCTATTGGCGAAGAACCTCGTCAACCTGGACAAGGGAAAGGAAATGAAGAAATTCGAGTACCTTGATAAAGGCAGCATGGCCACCATTGGAAGGAATAAAGCCGTTGTCGATTTACCTGGTAATATAAGAATGAAGGGTTTCATTGCCTGGTGGGTTTGGATGTTCATTCACCTGCTGTCCATTATTGGCTTCCGCAACAAATGGATCGTGCTTAGCAACTGGATATGGAATTATTTCACTTTTGACCGAAGCACGAGGCTTATTATAAGGCCTTACGTGAAGAAACCTGCCAGGCAAGAAAAAGAACCCGAGAGGGAGGAAGTTACCTCCCGTTGAAAGAGCTCACTAACGGTTTGAAATTGAGAAACACTCCACTTAACCGGAATGTATTAGACCAAGTGTGGATTTTATTTATATTTCGCCCATAAGATGATCAATAAGAGGCGGATATATTGGATTTGTCAGATTGGTGGGTGGTCGATTTACGGCTTCAGCAATTTGTTCCTGCTGTCGACTGCGAAAACGTTGACGCTGTCAGACATTACGGGGCAAATCATTTCGACGGCTTTCTATATTCTCATCACACACTTCTTAAGATTATTGGTTATTAAAAGAAATTGGCTTGGTAATTCATGGCCAATTCTCATTCCTAAGGTGATATTTTCCACCTTTCTAGTGGGTATCATCGACTACTTCTTTCTGTTGGCCCTTCAGTATAGTCTGGGCACTTTGATGAAAAGCGATTTGAGCTTTGAGACAATGAGTGCGAACGTTCTCATCTCCTGGACGCTCACTTTTATATGGGCATTGATTTATTTTACCTTTCATTATTTTGAGAGATACAACAAGTCTCTTCAGTTTGAGGCGACCATCAACGAAATTGAGCTTAACAACCTGAAGTCGCAGCTAAATCCGCACTTCATTTTCAATGCGCTCAATAGCATAAGGGCGCTGGTCGATGAAAACCCATCGAAATCCAAAATAGCCATTACGCAGCTTTCGAACATACTGAGGTATTCCCTGATTCTCGACAAAAAGAAGCTTATCCCCTTTCAGGACGAGCTCCAAACGGTAAAGGATTATCTTGCCCTGGAAACCATCCGATTTGAGGAAAGACTTAAGACAGAATTTCAAATCCATCCCGATTCTTATCTTTACATGGTGCCGCCTATGATGATTCAAACCCTGGTTGAGAACGGAATCAAGCATGGCGTGTCCAACCTAAAGCATGGCGGGCATATAAAGGTGACCACAGAAGTCAAAAATAATACACTGATGGTACAGATCAGAAACAGTGGTTCGTACAAGAACGGTGTAGTGAGTCCCAACGGAGGGTTTGGACTTCAAAACACCAAGCGCCGGTTGAAGCTTATATATGGTAGCGGTGCCTCATTTAAAATTGCCAACGAGGGCACAAACATGGTGTTGACTGAACTAAAATTTCCTGAAACAATTTAATTACTGATAATAGATCTAGACATGAGAGCACTGATAATCGACGACGAGAGGTTGGCACGGAAAGAGCTAACAACTTTGCTAAGCGTACACAAAGACATTGAACTGATAGGAGAAGCCGTCAATGCTGATGATGCGTTTGAAAAAATCAACACCATGCAGCCGGACCTGATTTTCCTGGATATACAAATGCCGGGCAAAACTGGGTTTGAACTTCTTGAGAGCCTTGAAAGAGTGCCAAAAGTTATATTCACAACGGCGTACGATGAATTTGCCATCAAGGCGTTTCAGTATAATGCGCTCGATTACCTGCTAAAGCCCATACAGCCGGAAAGATTAAACGAAACCGTCAAGAAACTATTCAACGAAGGAGTAGCACAGGGCGAGGAAGATTTGTCAGGTATGCCTCAGAAAAAGCTTGGCGCTAGCGATCAGGTATTTGTAAAGGATGGCGACAAATGTTGGTTTGTCAGGCTTTCAAATATCAGGTTGTTTGAATCGGATGGCAACTATATAAAGGTCTATTTCGATAACTTCAAACCCATGATTCATAAGTCGCTCAACGCTCTTGATGAACGATTGGATGACAGAACTTTCTTCAGGGCAAGCCGCAAGCACATCGTCAACCTTGACTGGGTGGAATCCATAGAGCCCTGGTTCAATGGTGGCCTAATGGTTCAGCTAAAAGGTGGTGAGAAGGTGGAGGTAAGCAGAAGGCAGGCGGCCAAATTCAAAGATATGATGTCGTTGTAAGCTACTGCTTCACAATATTGATAATCTCCTTTTCGATGTGCCAGTCCTTGGCAAGGTTTAACATAGCGGTTGCCTCCATTTCAGTGAGGTAGCCTTTTTTGTCATTGTCCTGCCACACGGAAAGGAGGTATTTTATTCTTTTCTCTTTCTCAAGCTTGCTTATCACCTTGTTCAGGTATTCCCTGGAGCGGTCAAAGGCAGAAAGATAGTCCTCAGCAATAAAAGTATTGGCCCATTGCAACTCGTCAAACGCATCGAGCGATTCCGCTGAGTCGTTCAGCATGTTTTGCTCATCTTCATCTAATCCATGGTAGTGGAAGATAAGCGATTTAAGAAGCATAAAGGCCTTTTTCTCTTCTTTTTCCATTGTTCTTAACGTGTCCAACAATCAGCCTGCTGTCTTCGGTAGTTACAGCATAAGTTGAGAAGTGATTTCATCTGCAAAAAGTTTGCCTTTTTTTGTTAAATATAGTGTACTATCGGATGTAAATAATAACTCTTCCTTACGAAGAAGAGAAAGCTCTTTCTCTTTTTCCTTCAAAAGGTCAACACCGAACTTTGTGCCGGCCATTTCAAGGCTGGTACCCCACATGGTGCGAAGCGTGGTCAGCAGGTACTCGTTGAAGGCCTGACTGGCTTCAAGCACCTCCACTGTACATGGAATTTTGCTGTCGCTAATTGCCTTGATATAAATGGCGTTGTTGGCGATATTATACTGCCTGGTTGAGCTATTGTAGGAATGAGCACTTGGACCAATGCCCAGATAGGGTTTTTGTTGCCAATAGGCAGTGTTATGTTTCGAGTACCTCCCGGGTTTGGCAAAATTGGAGATCTCGTACTGTTCATACCCAGCCCCTTCCAACACTGAAACCAGCGTTTCAAACTGCTCGGCAGCAAAACGATCGTCTATCGGTGCCAGCTTGCCTGTCTTTTGCCATTTACCGAAAGCGGTTTTTTCTTCAATGGTCAGGCAGTACGCCGAAATATGAGGCACATTCAGCTCAATAGCCTTTTGCAAATCGTTTTGCCATACCGAGTGATCTTTAAAAGGCACACCATAAATCAGGTCAATACTGATGTTTTCGAAGCCGACTTTTTGTGCAAGCTCCACACATTTCAGCGCTTGGCTGCTACTATGCGACCGGTTCATAAATCTCAGGTGTTCATCCCAAAACGATTGAATTCCAATGCTCAGCCTGTTGACTCCAAGTTTCTTGAAGGTGTCAAGCTTAGCAGTTGTCAAATCCTCCGGATTGGCTTCCAGTGTGACCTCCACTGCTTGTGCCCACTCAAAGCTGTCCTTCAATGCGCCAAAAACCTGCTGCAAGTCGCCCTCGTCAAGCAGCGACGGTGTCCCTCCGCCTAAATAGACGGTTTCTACGGCCTCATTATTTAAATACCCTTTTTGAAGTGTAATTTCATGGCAGATTGATGCAACAAGGTCACTTTTTAACTTCAGAGAGGTGCTGAAATGAAAGTCGCAATAGTGACATGCCTGCGAACAAAAAGGAATATGAATGTAAATTCCGGCCAAGAGCGTTTACTTTATGCAGCAAAACTAAGCAAAACATTGGGGAGACTCGCAAGCTACCTGTTGGCATGGGGGACGTTAACTCTTTTCGGCACTACCGAAGTGATGTCGCAGGTATATATAATTAACATTGAGCCTAGCGACACGGTGGCAAGTAGTGCCCTAAGTGCATTGGACAACAGAAAATTTAACGATTCTCTTCATGTAATTTCAACTCTCAACCAAATCACCTCGAAGCTCAGGCTCGACGGATACATCTTCGCTGATTTTCATGATATGCAGTGGGGACATGATTCGGTCAATGGATTCCTGTCAGCAGGTAAAAAGCAATACCTGTCTCTCCGAAATGCCAGTGACGGCAAACAATATTCCTCCTGGAGCAACCTTCAAAGCAACGCAACATTCAACAAAGACCTTGAGCCTTACCTCAACAATGGCTATCCATTTGCCAGGCTTTACTTTAGAGAGGCTACATTTTCGTATGACACCCTTAGCGCCACGCTTGATGTTGAAAAGGGGCCGCAGATTGTTTTTGATTCACTTGTCGTGATTCAGAAGGGCAGAACAAAGACCAACTTCCTTCAAAAGTACCTTTTCATAGCTGAGGGCACCCCTTACTCGGAGAGGGCCTTTCAGGGCATCGCTTCAAGAATTAACAACAGCGGATATTTAAGAACCACGTCAAGCCCCCAGGTGGAGTTTTACGCTGGTAAGGCGAGAGTCAGCCTCGCTGTTGACGAATTGAAGGTCAACCAAATTGATGGAGTCATCGGGTTTTTACCCGATCAAAATTCCGAAACGGGCAAGCTGCTGTTAACTGGTCAGGTTGAAACCGACTTGCATAACCTGTTTGGAACTGGCAAACATGTGTATTTAAACTGGCAGAACTTCAATGTGGCTTCTCAAAAGCTGGACGTGGCCTACGATCATCCCGTGCTGCTTGGCTCGCCGCTCGATTTTCATGGTGGTTTTCAGCAGCTCAAACAAGATTCCTCTTTTGTCACCAGATCGGCCCAGGCTGGCTTTAAGCTTCCCATTGGCTATTTCCTGAAGTTTGGTTTTGGGCTAGACTTCAGACAAAACAGCCTGTTATCGGCTAATCGAATCAGTAGTACCGAGAAATTGGTCAATGCCGATAGCCGCTTGAACCAGTACCAGGTGGGTATGACATACACCTGTCTTGATGACATACTTCTGCCTTTAAAGGGCATGTCCTCCGGCTTAACTGTCGGTATTGGCCAAAAAGAGATTGTTAGAAACAGTATAGTTGATCCAGAGCTATACAATGACGTCAAGCTCAAATCAATCCAAACGACCATTGAAGGTTACTTCGAAAATTATTTGAAGCCAACGAAGGCTGTTGTGTTCGCCCAGCAGGTGTATGTGGGCGCCATTCTCAACGACCAGGTTTTCAGGAATGACCTCTTCAGGTTTGGTGGTTTGAGAAGGCTTCGTGGGTTCAACGAAAATCAATTTTATAGCCAGCACTATGGCGTGGGAGTGGCGGAGCTCAGGTTTTTGTTTCAGGAGGAGAGCTATTTCGTCACATTTGCCGACCAGGGGATTGTCGATGGAGGAGCGGGTAACTGGGTGTATGCAGCTGGGGTAGGCGGGGGCATGGTTCTGAAAGTCAACAACGGAATTTTCAGGCTGATGCTGGCTGTGGGGGGCACCAAAGGGCAGCCGATGGACATAACTCAGCCCAAAGTTCATTTCGGCTTTGTCAATCGGTTTTAGCAAGTGCGGTGCGGCAAGTTTCAGTTAAAAAACCCAAGTGTTTTGCTTATACAATTTAAGCTATCATTTTTGTGCCGATATGTTCGCCCATGAGTAACTACCGCTATCTGCTACTTCTTTTCTCTTTTTTTGTTTTGTGCGAAGCCACTGCACAGGACGGCGGTGCTACCCGACGAATTCAGGAGGAAAGGTGGTTTTACAGCACTGAATCCAATAGTTTTGAGCCTTCTTTCAAGGTGACCTCACCCGATCCGGCACTTGTCGGATTTTATATCCAGCTAAACGGAGATTACCTCCATTTTTTGAAAATATGTGCTCCGATTGGCACTGCCGTTTGGGTGGATAGTCAGCTTACACTTGGCGAAACACAGGAAGACTGCTTTCAGCTTGATTTGGCCGAATGGCGAAGCAAGTTTGCTAAGGATTCTGTTTTTGTTGTGCTACATAAACACACGGGTTTGCTCTCTTCGTCTGACATAACAGCTATCGCTCACGGAGCAAGCAGTGTTACCAATGACAAAGTAATTGTTCCGGTCAAGCGCTCGGTTGACAAAAGAGAGCACTTTATACTTTTGTTCACGATAGCTTTCTTCGTCACCACGGGGTTCTTCCGCCTTCAATTCTCCCGTATTTTCCGATCTTTTATCGACCTCAACAGGGTGCTAAGCTTCAGGGTAAGGGATGAAATGGTGAGCGGCTTCCGGCTACTTTCTACTCCTTCCATCACTATACACATTCTGGTTAGTATGCTGGCCGCATTCTTTTTGACTATCGGCCAGTCTTACCTGTCGCCGGAGGTCCTCAGTGCCCCAACGCTATCAAACTATATCAGCGAATGGGCTGTTTATGCATTGCTTATATTGGCATTCCTATTGTCGAAGAGGTTCCTCATCCAAATTTTTGGAGAGGTCTTCCAAATGAGGGGAGCCATCTACCTACAGGTTTTTGAATACCTCCGCACCATTTTCATACTGCTTAGTATCGCACTTTTCGTCTATGTGCTCTTTTTCTATCTTTTCGGAACAGCATCGCAGTGGCTTATTAGTAATATGGCCGGTTTTGCTATTGCCTTCCTAATTTCCGTCATGCTTTTAATGTTTTATAAATTAGCTTTTGAAACCCGCTATCAAAAACTTCATTTATTTTCATATCTTTGCGCCACCGAAATATTACCAGCCATTCTTTTGATCAAATGGATGTTTTTTTGATCCAAAGTGTAGCAGTCACTCAAAACAGGAAATAGCGCAGATATGATCTTGGAAGATAAGAGTAGGCTTAAAAAGGTATCAAGTATCTTAGTTTCTCAGCCAAAACCTTCTGACCCAAATTCCCCATACTTCAAACTTGCAGAGCAATATAATATTAAGGTTGACTTCAGGCCATTTATAAAAATTGAGCCAACCAATATTAAAGAGTTCAGGCAGCAGAAAGTGGATATTTTGGCACACACAGCCGTGATATTTACCAGCCGAAATGCGGTGGATCACTTTTTCAGACTCGCTGCTGAAAGCAAGATTGAGATTCCAGCTGACATGAAATATTTTTGTATTTCAGAACAAACAGCAAACTATCTTCAGAAGTACATCGTCATCAGGAAGAGAAAAATCTTTACAGGTCTTCGAACAGCAACTGACCTGATAGAGATTATTAAAAAGCACAAAAACGAAAAATACCTTTTCCCATGTTCCGACATAAGGAAGGAAGACATCCCTGTTTTTCTTGAGGAAAATGGTTACAAGTTTTCTGAGGCTATCATATACAAAACTGTGGCAAGCGACCTCTCCGATCTTGAGGATGTTTACTACGACATATTGGCCTTCTTTAGCCCATCGGGGATCAACTCACTGTTTGTCAACTTTAAGGATTTTAAGCAAAACGATACACGAATTGCAGTGTTTGGTCCTACGACAGCAAAGGCTGCCAGAGATGCGAACCTGGTGCTCGACATTGAAGCGCCTCTTCCCAATGCCCCTTCTATGACCGGCGCCATTGAGCTCTATATTAAAATGGCAAACGGATTAGCGTAGCTTCAGCTAAGGTTGGCAGGCTTTCAGGTTGTTGTAGAAAGTACTTTAGCTTTTACGCTAGTTTAACTACCTTAACGGCAACGAATAAGCTGCATGAGAAACAAATTGTTTTTTATTATTCTTCTGGCGGTTGCTGGTTACACGGCTTCCGCACAACAAGATGCTCATTTTAGCCACTACATGTTCAACCAGGCTCTTTATAACCCAGCCTGGCTGACGCAGGAGAAAAGTGGCTATGTGTCTGCCCTGCACCGAACGCAGTGGGCCGGTTACGCAACTTCTTTCGACGGATCCGGCGGTGCTCCTACCACACAGCAGTTCAACTTCGGTATGCCGCTGGCAACCGTGCCCGGCGCAGTTGGCGTAACAGCCATTCACGATCAGCTGGGGCCGTTGACCAACGTGCACCTGCAGTTTCTGGGAGCGTACTACAAAAACTTTAATCGGGGAAGGGTCAGCATAGGTCTTCGACCTTCATTGGTCATGCAAACCATAGACTTTGATCAGTGGAGATTTGTTGATCCGAATGACCCACTTAACAAGGGAGGTCGAGAGTCTCAGCTTAGGCCAGACCTTAGCTTCGGAGCCATGTATTCCAACACCGATTTTTATCTTGGAGTAGGCATCAACCATATTTTGTCGCCTTCTTTTGATTTTGGAATCGCACAAATAGAAAACAGGCTTGAAAGATCAGTTAACCTGATGGCCGGGTACTCCTTTAACCCCACTTACAATCTGGAAGTGAGTCCAAGCGTTCTTGTCAGGTCTACCTTCAAAACATTTACTTTTGATGCAAGCGCCATTGCTACCTACCAAAATAAACTTTGGGGAGGCTTGGGCTTCAGGGAGTCTGAAGCTATGATTGTACTTCTGGGGTATAACTTCCTCAAAGACGGCATCTTGAAAGTCGGTTATTCTTTTGACTATGTAATTGAAAGCAGAGAGGCAAAACAGTCGACCTCTCACGAAGTTTTTGTCAGATACAAATTAGGTGGGCTCACAGGCGGCGGCGGAAAGAAAATCATCCGCACACCGAGGTTTAGGTTCTGATAGCGGAAGCTTTTTACTGCCCGAAGTGGATTATTTGTGAAACAAAACAGGAGTAATTAACGGAATTATTCTTTTTTTTGTTAAAATTGCGTTAACCGACTCTAAAAAAATTGGTATAAAAGACCTTAATGATAATATTTGTAAACTTTGTGTTGTTTTATAGTTGCAGGATTTTTTATAAACTAGGTGTTATGAATAAAAAGAGTGTTGTAAAAAACTTAGCTCTTCTGATTATTTTTGCTGTCGTTTCACAATCGTGTGGGCTACTTGGCCTTGGCGGTGGTGGGTATGACGACAGAGGAGAGCTTGTGGGTGTTCCTGACCGGGAAGGTTGGGAGATGACGATACCATTTGGAATGGTGTCAGTACCTCCGGGTACTTTTCACATGGGCCAGGCGGATGAAGATGTGGCTGCTACGCAGATCAACTTCAACAAGCAAATCACAATCGGTGGTTTTTACATGGACGATACTGAGATTACCAATAATGAGTATCGTCAGTTTGTTGTAGCAATGTCTGAGGGATCAGAAGTAGACATGCCAGAGGGCATTACGCTGGAAGATATCTATCCTGATACTGCTGTTTGGGTAAGAGATTACACACACCATATGGGCGACCCTATGATGGTGTACTATTGGTCTCACCCAGCCTTTGATAACTATCCTGTGGTAGGAGTCGATTGGGAATCTGCGCAAGCATTTTGCGACTGGAGAACAGAGCATCTAAATTCCTATCGGGCAGACCAGGGCTTATTCAGGATGCCTAACTTCAGGCTCCCATCTGAAGCTGAGTGGGAATATGCCTCAAGAGGTGGCAGAGATATGGCTAAGTATCCATGGGGTAACCCATACATAAGAAATACGAAAGGATGTTTGTTAGCCAACTTTAAGCCAGGCAGAGGTAACTATTTCGATGATGGATTTGCTTACACAGCGCCCGTAGCAACGTTTTTTGCCAATGACTTTGGTCTTTATGACATGTCGGGCAACGTAGCCGAGTGGTGCGAAGATGCATTTGATGAGGCTTCAGTTCCGTTAGTGTGGGATCTGAACCCAACTTATAACGATGACAATGAACCTAGAAAAGTAATAAGAGGAGGATCGTGGAAAGACATCGCCTACTATCTTGAGACAGGTACAAGAACATTTGAATATAAGGACACTTCCAGAGCAAGTATAGGCTTCCGTTGTGCGATGACTTACCTCGGAAGGTCAGCTGGCAGTGAATTCTAAACACTAACCTAAACCCATTCTAAGAACTTAAATTTTTAAACAGATGAGCAAAAAAGGCGGATTTCAGGAGCTTCTCTTTTCAACAATAATGCCCAAAGTTTATGGTATTGGCGCTGCTGTCGTAATTGTCGGTGCCATGTTCAAAATCCTTCACCTTCCCGGTGCAAGTGAGATGTTGGGTATTGGACTTACCACAGAAGCAATTATTTTCTTTCTCAGTGCATTCGAACCGAAGCACAAGGAGGTAGACTGGTCAAAAGTTTATCCAGAGTTGGCTGACGACTTCGACGGTGGCCCGGCAAGACCCAGACCAGCTGCTGTTGCTGTGGGTGACGGAACAAGCCAAAAAATGGATAAAATTTTGGCAGAAGCTAAGATTGGCCCCGAGTTATTGGATAGTTTGGGTAAAGGCATGAGAGGTCTTGCAGACACGTCTAATAAGATGGCTGCATTAGGAGAAGCATCAGTTGCGACCAACGAGTACGCAAACAATGTGAAAGCCGCTTCTAAGTCGTTGACAGATATGAACAAAGCCTATGCTACTACAGCTACAGCTATGACAGAGATGGCCAACGCTTCAAAAGATGCTAAGGAATATCATTCTCAGGTTCAAAGCGTGACTAAGAACCTTAGTGCACTGAATGCAGTGTATGAGATGGAACTTCAGGATGCTAATACTCACCTGAAGGCGATGCAGAAGTTTTATTCAAACATAGGTACTGCCATGGAAAGCATTGCGCAGGCCGGTAAGGACACAGAGCAATTCAAAGGCGAATTGTCTAAACTTACAACGAATATTACGCAACTGAACAAAGTTTATGGCAACATGCTTACTGCCATGAAGGGTTAATTCATTTCTACTAACCACCAAAAAGTAAAACTATGGCTGGAGGGAAACAATCGCCGAGAGATAAAATGATCGGTATGATGTACCTGGTACTGACTGCACTTCTGGCACTGCAGGTAAGTAATAGCGTACTGGAAAAATTTGTTCTTATTAATATGAGCCTTGAGGCGACTGTCGTAGAGAAGGTTGCGGGGAACGTAAGCACAATCGGCAGGATTGAAGCCGCTGTAACGGAATCAGGCGAAAGAGCCGACGACGTGGCGGTGCTCGAGAAAGCCAAGGCACTTCGCGAAGAGACCGAAAAAACGGTTCAGGAAGTTGAGGCATATAAGAACCAACTTATAGAAATTACAGGAAACAGAGACGAGCACGGACAGCTCGTTGGCCAAAAGGATATTGATGCGGCCCCAGCCCTGTTTATTAATGCCGGTGAAGGAGATGTATTGAAAGAGAAGCTGAATAAGTTCTCTGAATACCTTCGCCAAACTACTGGTGATGATTCATTTAAGGACATTGCTTTGGATGCCAAGGATGTGCCAGTATTTGCCAACGATCCGAACCAGAACACCAAGGGTTTTGCTGAGTTGAACTTTGGATCTAATACCCCAATGGTAGGCGCTCTTGCCACACTAAGCCAACTTCAAATGGAGTTGATTGACGCTGAAGCGAGAGCACTTGAGACGCTTGCAAGACAAGTGGGCGCAGCTGACCTTAAGTTTGACCAGATTGTAGCCATGGTTCGGCCTGAGTCAAACATAGTAGCAGCTGGTACCAAGTTCAGAGCTGAGTTGTTTATTGCAGCGTCGTCATCTTCTGCTAATCCAACGATGACAATTGATGGAAAAGAGATTCCGGTTGTAGGTGGAATGGGTCAGGTGGAATTTACAGCTACACCTGGAAACTACGTAAACGGAAGGGCCGAGAAGTCGTTTGAGGCCGCTATTACGGTAAACTCGAGAGGAAAGGATACCACTTTTGTAAATACTGTTAAATACTTCGTTTCAAAACCAGTTATCCAGGTGCAGTCTGCTTCTTTGTCAGCCTTGTATTTGAATTGCGGTAACGAGTTGAACATTCAGGTGCCGGCCATGGGCGAAGCATATGATCCCTCTTTCAATGTGAAGGGTGGAACAGCGACAAAGGATCCGTCAAAGAAGGGTTTTGTTACAGTTGTACCTCAGGCAGCAAAAGTGGACATAGCGGTATCGAGTGGAGGAAATTTGATTGGAACTGAAACGTTCACAGTAAAGAGAATACCTAAGCCTGAAATAGTTGTGTATGACCGTGGAAGGGCTGTTGATATGAAAATGGGTGTGGCTCAGCCACCTAGAGCGCTTCAATTGAGAGCAGAACCTGATGAGTCTTTTCAGGCACTACTTCCGAATGATGCGAGATTTAGAGTTACTGACTCGGAAATTGCATTGGTGAGAGGTGCGAGAGCCGTCGTAGTTCGCCGATTCCAGGGGCCAGACATTAACCTGGCAGAGATTGCAGGGCAAGCCAGAAGTGGTGACGCAATAGTGATTGATATTAAGCAAGTGCAACGTATGAATTTTAAGGGTGCTACAGAGGATTTTAATAACTACGGCCCCAGGATTCTTACTGTTCGAATACAATAAATTATACAGGTATGAAAAAGTTTGTTTATGTAATTGGTTTTGTTCTGTTTATCGCAGTCCTCTCAATGGGAGAATTGCAGGCACAGGAGGCAAAACCGGGGTATAACCCAAACTCGGAATTTCCGGTGCATGAATCTCAGATCATGTTCAAGAAGGAGTTGTGGTGGAGAATGGATTTGCGTGAAAAGCAAAACCAGCCTTTCTACGCTATTAACGGCGAATTGCCAACTCTTTTGATAAAGGCCGTAAAAGCGGGGTTGCTGTTTCCCTATATGAATGATTCCCTTACGAATAGGATGGGCAAGGAAATGTTCTTGGAAAACCTAAAGATGCCTGAAGAGGGTGGTGGGTTGACTGAGGAGGAAAAAGCGATGGGCTTCGGTGCCGATTCCGGCGCTAGTGACTGGGGTGCCAGTGACTGGGGTGGAGGTGGTGCAGCTCCCGCTGGTGGTGGCGCAGCTGCTGCGGCTCCAGCTGCCTTGGAATTCAGTCCACGTGATTTTTCAATTTTTGAGTTGCGTGAGGATTGGTATTTCGACAGGAATCGCTCAAGAATGTATCACGACATCCAGGCAATAAGCATGTTTTTGCCTGCTGATAAGAACCCTGCTTTGTATGAGAAGCCAATTGCTTCGTTTAGATACAAGGATATAGTGGATTTGTTCGCAACCATGCCCGACGAAGCTGTCTGGTACAACGCTCAGAACATGGCAGAGCATAGAAAGATGTCAGATGCTTTTTTGCTAAGGCTCTTTAGTGCTACGCTGGTGAAATATTCTAATCCTCAGGATCAGCGGATTATCGATGTGTATTCAAAGTCGCAAAAAGAGGGAGTTCTTGCTTCCCAGAGACTGGAGTATGAGCTAGTAGATTTCGAAAATGAATTGTGGGAGTATTAATTACTTTCGGTATATAAAAAAAGGGGCTTCAGGCCCCTTTTTTGTTTGTGTCTGTTGACGTAAAGTGATCCTTAACGAGCAATGCCTTTTTTTGGCCGATTAGGTTTGAGAGCTCAGTAATAGAAGCCCGCTTAATTTTCTCTACTGACTTCAACTCACTCAATAGAAGGCTTCTTGTCTTTTCTCCGATACCGTCAATGTCATCAAGAGCAGATTTGGTTTGAGTTTTGGATCTCTTGGTTCTGTGGAACGTGATGGCAAACCTATGGGCCTCATCACGTAGTTGCTGGATGATTTTGAGCGACTCTGATTTTTTTGCCAGGTGGATTGGAATTGAGTCTTCCGGGTAATAGAGCTCTTCCAGTTTTTTGGCAATGCCGATGATGGGAACCTTGCCATAGATACCCAGCTCTTTAAGAGAGCTGACAGCAGCGCTTAGTTGGCCTTTACCTCCGTCGATGATGATCAGGTTGGCGAGAGGAAGATCTTCGTCAATAACTCTCTTGTACCTTCGGTAGACAATTTCACGCATGGATCCAAAGTCGTCAGGACCTACCACGGTTTTAATGTTGAAATGACGGTATTCCTTTTTGGCCGCCTTGCCATTGATAAAGCAGACCATAGAGGCCACCGGGTGTGTACCCTGAATGTTGGAGTTGTCGAAACACTCTATTCTCATAGGTGTTTGCGTCAGCTTTAAATCCTCCTTCATTTGAAGGAGAACCCGATTTTCCTTGGTTTGGCTTTGGAGTTTTTGATTGAAGCGTTCCTTTTTGAAGAAAAGGGCATTTTTTACAGACAGGTCAACCAGTTTCTTTTTGTCCCCTATTGCTGGTTGCGTTATGCTCAATGACTCGTCGTAAAGACTGACCTGTTTGTTGGTAAGGATTTCCTTGTTGCTGCTCTCGTACTTGCTGCGGAGGCTTACCATTAGCAATTGTAGTATTTCCTCATCGGTTTCGTCCAGCTTTCTTTTTATCTCCAGCGTGTCGGAAATATTGATAATGCCACCGTCCACCCTCATATAGTTGACAAACGCTGAGGACTCATCTGAGACCAACGTAAATACATCTGTATTGGTAATCTTGTTGCTGACAATCAATGACTTTGACTGGAATTTTTCGAGCAGATCTAATTTGTTCTTAAACTTCTGGGCTTCTTCAAACGCTAGCTGGTCTGCAGCGGTTTGCATTCGCTCTTTGAAGTAGTTTCTCACAACAGACAGATTGCCTTTTAGTGCTTCTTTTGACTGGTTGATTTCTTCCAGGTAGTCATTGTGATCCTGTAGCCCCTCGCAGGGTCCCAGGCAGTTCCCTAAATGGTATTCAAGGCAGACTTTGAATTTCTTTTTTCTTATGTTTTGAGGAGAGAGGTCGAAATTACAGGTTCTTATTTTGTAAAGCTGACGAAGGAGCTGTAGCACATTCTTCATGGCCTTCACACTGGTGTAGGGGCCGAAATACTCGCCCTTGGACCTGTCTACTTTTCTGGTAGAGATAATCCTCGGAAATTGCTCTTTTAGGATGACGATGTAAGGGAAGGTTTTGTCGTCCTTGAGCAGGATATTGTATTTTGGCTGATTTTCCTTAATCAGGTTATTTTCAAGAAGTAGCGCATCGAACTCAGAATTGACGATAGTGAATTCTATTTCGGCAACCTCACTGACCATCTTGATGGTTTTGCGACTAAGCTGATTGGATCGGTTGAAATAGCTAGCTACCCGTTTTTTCAGGTCTTTCGCTTTACCTACATAAATGAGCTTGCCGTGTTTGTTCTTGAACCTGTAAACACCGGGGTTATGCGGAAGCAATAGAACATCTTCCGTCTTGTAAGAAGTCAGCGAAATTTCACTGGATGGCATGCCTTAAAAGATGTCGTCTTCTGATACCTTTTCAATATCAAGCCCCAGGGAATCGGCCTCTTGCGTGCGATCATGTTTTGAACAGTCAAGCTCCACTGAAAGGCCGTTAACAGGTTTTGGAAAGGCCCCCTTTTCGATTCCAAGATCGGGGTCGGCGTACACCTTTAGCATAAATTTATTCCAGATTGGCATGGCTGTTCTGGCACCTTGCCCCATAGCCCAGTTGCGAAAGTGAATACTCCTGTCATCTCCACCAACCCAGCCACCCGCCACCAGGTCCTTGGTCACTCCCATAAACCAGCCATCGGAGGCATTTTGCGTAGTGCCTGTTTTTGCCCCTACCTGGTTGTTGGCTTTAATTTCCCTTGAGAGCCCACCGCCGCTTCCATGAGGCTCTTCCGTGGCACCTCTCAACATGTAGAGCATGGTGTAGGCAGTTTCCTCACTAAGGGCCTCCCGTGTTTGCGGAACAAAGTCTTGTAGCACTCTACCGTTCTCATCTTCAATACGGGTAATAAAGATGGGTTCTGTCCATACCCCCTGGTTCACAAAAGTGGAGTAGGCACCCACCATTTCATAAACTGAAACTTCGCCTCCGGCTCCCAGGCACAATGCAGGAACAGCTGCCAATTCGCTTTGAATGCCGATGCGATGCGCATAGTCGACGACGGTCTGCGGGCCAAGTTTTTTCATCCAATAGGCGGTAATGGTATTGACGCTTTGTGCGAGGGCACTTCTGATGGTCATCATATTTCCTGTCGGGTTTCCCACAGCGTTGCTGGGTGTCCAGGTGGGTGGATCCTGCCCCGGGAAGGAAAAGGTGATGGGAGCATCGGCAACTTCATAGCAAGGGGAATAGCCATTATCTATGACAGCTGAATAAACAAAGGGCTTGATAGTCGAACCAGGTTGCCTTTTTCCCTGCATCACGTGGTCAAACTGAAAATACTTGTGATCAATTCCGCCAACCCATGCTTTTATGTGACCTGAATGCGGATCCATGGCCATGAAACCAGCCTGAAGAAAGTGCTTATAGTACTTCAGCGAGTCATAGGCCGACATAAGGGTATCAATTTCACCATTCCAGCTAAACACTCTCATTGGCCTTTTCAGGTTGAGCAATATATCGACAGAGTCAGCATTTTTGCCGTATTCTTTCACGAGGCTTTTGTAGTAACTGGTTCTTTGCATAGTCGTTTCAATGAAGTTTTCCATTTCTGTTCCATCTTCATTGATCCAGGGGCTTCTTCCTTCCAGGTGTTTTACAAAGACCGACTGAAGGGTGTCCATATGCTCCCTCATCGACTCCTCAGCGTAGGCTTGCATGCGGCTGTCGATAGTTGTATAAATCTTGAGACCATCCTCGAAAAGGTCATAGCCGTGCTGCGTGGTCCAGTCCATCAGGAAGTTTCTGATGACTGTTCTGAAGTAGGTAGCGAGGCCCTCATTGTGCCCATCAACCTTGTATTGTAAGTCAAAATCTTTCACTCTGAGAGAATCGTAGGCTATCTGATCTATTCGATTGTATTTGCGAAGGTTGTATAGTACCTCATTCCTTTTGCGCATGGAGATTTCTGGGTTGAGGATCGGGCTGTACCTGGTTGGCGCATTGACCAGACCTACGAGGAGTGCAGCCTCGTGGTAAGTGATTTGTTTGGGCTCTTTATTGAAAAAGGTTTTGGCTGCCGCTTTAATTCCAAAGGCATTGCTACCAAACGGAACGGTGTTAAGGTACATCGCCAGGATCTCTTCTTTGGTGTAGTTTTTCTCCAACTGCACTGCAATGATCCATTCTTTGAACTTGGTGATGATTTGCCCAAGACCAGGCACGTTGTGCAACTTCCCTTTATTCTCCTGCTCAGTTTTGTAAAGGTTCTCTGCCAACTGCATCGTTATGGTGCTGCCGCCGCCTGCAAAGCTGAAAGTGAGTTTTCCAACGACCGCTCGTACGAGTGCCCGCAGGTCGATGCCGGAGTGCTTACTGAACCTGAGATCTTCAGTGACAAGAAGCGTTTCTGTGAGCTCTCTGGAAAGCTCATCGTAAGTTACAGGAGTTCTGTTTTCTCTAAAGTATTTTCCAAGCAGCACATTGTCGGCTGAAAATAGCTGCGAGGCAGTTTCTTCCTCAGGATTTTCAAGGCTTTGAAGGCCGGGGAGTTCACCGAAAAGACCAAAGGAATTGTTTCCAATCATGTTAAAGAACACAGGAACACCAACCATTGTGCAAATGAAAACCACCCAGAGAGTGATCAATAGCCATTTGATTTTATTGCTCTTCATTAATAGTTATTGTTAAAGAAGGTTAAGTAAGCTTCCAGGTCTTTGGTTTGATAGAAAACGTTGAAGTTTTCTCTAGTGATTACGAAATTATAAAATTTTATGGTGCCATATTCGTTAAACAGGGTATTGTTGCTATTGAAATTTTGATAAAACTCAGCCGCCTCTTTTTTACCGGGAAACGAGTTAACTAAAATCATCGATCTTCTGGCGTCAAGAATCAAATTACCGAGTGTTAGTCCCTGAATTTGCAGGTTGGTTTTGATATAAGTGTCAACTTTCCCAGGGAGTTCGTCGGGCAATTTGCCGTCAGGCGGATAAATAATAACGAAGAAGTGGAGTTGATCGAACTCTTGTTTGAATTTTGCCTTTGCGCTATTGACAAGGTTTAGCTGGAAGTCATCGTAGGCTTTCACGAGTGTTTTCGCATAAGGAATTAGCTCGCTCTCGGAGTAGGTGGTGATAAAGTTGTTCAGCTCAAACTGGTATCTGTACACGTCGTCCAGCTTTGCAATCAGCATAACGTCCAGTAGCTTCATGTTGTCCGTAAAATCGTTGTCATCGTAAGCCAAAAGCCCCTCAGAAGTAATTTCTCTGGCTTTTTTGTACTCTCCCCGCTGATAATAGCTATATGCCTCTGCGTACATCTTCTGGAGCTTGGCTGACGCTAAGGAGCTCTCTTCCCGGTACCGTGGATTTACAATAAGTTTGGCAAAAATGGATTCTGGAAAACGGCTGATTAGCTGTCTTTCATAATCAGAGTAAATAGCACTGTCAAGCTCTTTGTAGATGAGATACAGTTCATATAGTGCCTCAGGGGCATGCTCAGAATCCGGGAACCTTACAATGAGGGTGTTGAATGTAACGCCGGCGTTATCCTTTTCCAGTAACTGGAAATTGTAAATGTTGCCAAGCTGGAAATGGGCTTCCTCCACTTTTGCAAGCGCCTCATTTTGTGCCTCTTCGGTCAATGGAAGTGTTTTTATCAAATCTTCCTTCGAAATAGAAGCAATTGCTTCGTCAGGATTAGCCTGCACCGTTTGTTTTGGTGCCTCGGCATCCCTTACCGTTGCTGCAATCTCCCCCTGCTTGACTGACCGCCTCCAGTTGTCAGCCAGAGGCCTGTTGCCCCAAACTCTGGCGAATTCCTGCCTGCCCTGACTGACGGCCGAAGCGCTGTAAAAGTACCAGGTACCCTGCTGTTGCACATTAATTTCCCTACCCTGTGTTTGGAAGTTTACTGCCTGGTTTCCACGTCGTCCTTTCGTACTCTCAGCAATGGCTTTCTCTTTGTCTTCTGCTTCCTTGGCCTTGGCAGCGATGTAATCATCGAGGTACTTGTCCAGCTCATCTTCGGGCATTTTTGCAAGCGTTAGCAGGCTGTCCTGAGTTTCGATGATCGTCACCTGTTCTACAAAAGCAGTAAGGATTTCAAGTCGTTGACTCAGCGCTTCATAATTAGGTTCGTCTTTTGGAAGCACACTTAGGGTGCTGTCGTAGTAGTTTTGAGCGGTCTTGTATTTTTTGAAATGCTTGTAGTACACTTCGGCTAGCTGAAGGTACGAGTAGCCCTTCTGGCGAGGGTTAGACGTACTTGACTTGATGGAGTTGTTGTAGTTTTCAATAGCCTCATCATAATTCCCCTGCTTTAGCTCAAAGTTGGCCAGCTCATAGTATATCTTGTCTTTGAAGTCAATGTTTTTCTCGTCCTTCAAGAGCTTCCGAAAATACCTTCTCACAGTTTTGAGGTCATCCGAATTGGTGAGCTGGGTGACCGATGCCATGTTGAGCTTGGCATAAAAGGACAGCTCATAGGGAGGGTTGTTCTGTAGGCAGGACTGATAGTTTTCATAAGCCAGTGCATCAAATGTTAATTGCTGATACACCTGACCAATAATGAAATAGATTTTTGCCCTCTCGTCGTGATTGGTTTCGAGAGGAACCGCTTCGACCAGGTTTTTCACCATGTTGTCGAGGTCGTCGGTCAACTGATAATAACGGGACTTAAAAAGAGCGAACAGTCTTTTGTTGTCCTTGCTAAGTTTTTCTCTTTGCAGGTAGTCGATCACAGCGGTGGCGTTGTTGTACTCCCCGGCGTCAACAAATGTGCGAAAAAGCCAAACCAGCGCCAGGTGGCGGGTGTCCTTGTCTTTGCTCTTCACGTTCACATACTTGAACGTTTCTACAGCATTTGGGAAATCGAGGCTAAAAAGCCGTGCCTTACCGACTGTGATGTAGCTGTCATCAACCCACTTACTGTTTTCATGCCGTTGAATAGCGATGGAAGCCTTCTTGACAACATCCTCTATCAGCTCCTCGTTAGCCTTGGAAAAAGACGAATCCATGAGAGGATAGATAGGTAAAATCCTGTTGTAATTTCTTTCGCCGTAATTAAGTAGATTTTGTTCAACTTCGAGGATTCGTTCTCTGGCGTAGAAATAGGCATTGTAGTGAGCAGTCGTATTATGATACACGTCGCCCACCGGAGTTATTTTGCTTCCTTTGCAGCCAATGAGGAAATAGGAGAAAAGAAGAAAACTGAGGAAATGGTATGGTAAAATACGTTGGGCCAACTGAATCGATTTGAATTGCTAACGCTCAAAAATGTCTCAATAATACATAAAAATAAGAAGGTCTTATTTTATTCTATAATTTTGTGGCTCCCAGAACCTAAAAGGATTTGAAAAATAAGAAAACATTATCCAGCTGGCTTACCACTGGCTATCTGCTGATCATACGGAGTGAGGAGAATTTTGCGGAAAAAAGCACCATCAGGTTCAACTACGCTAGGCTTCTGCTTTTAGCCTTTGTAGTAGTATCTGTTTTTTTTGCGATTTGCTTTTACCTGGCTACCACCATTTTAGCTAAATGGTACGATCCACGCCATCAGCAAATGGAAACCAATCGGAAATTAGTGAGTCTTTCACTCAAAGTAGATTCTATGCTCGTAGAGATGGATAACAAAGACTTATACATCGATAACCTGAAACTGGTGCTTTCGGGCGACACAAGCATGTTGGAAACTGAGTCAGCCCTGAGGGCCTCTGAGCAACAGGAAAGAGTGTTGTCGGCTTCTGAGATCAACAGCGAAAGGCTGGCACCTATCGATTCTATTTTCAGACAAAGGTTCGAAAGCGCTGACTCCGAGATATTGCCTGTAAGTTCGTCTATTGGCTCTGACCTTCAGGACATCTACCTTTTTCAGCCCATTTCAGGCATTATTTCCGATAAGTTTAACCCTAAGAGCAACCACTATGGGACTGACGTGGTGGCAAAAAAGGACGAACCGGTCAAGTGTGTGGCAGACGGCACGGTTATACTCGCCGACTGGACACAAAATGACGGCTATGTAATTGGTATTCAGCACAGAAGTAATTTGATTTCAGTATACAAGCACAATTCGGAATTATTGAAAAACGTTGGTAGCTTTGTCAGCGCCGGCGAGATTATATCTATTATAGGCAACACAGGCGAATTGACAACCGGGCCTCACCTGCATTTTGAGCTTTGGCACAATGGAATGCCTGTGGATCCTGAAGAATTCGTAGCTTTTTAATTTATTTATTATGACCATGTTTAATAACAAGGAAATTAAGGAAGCCGAAGAGCTCAGCAACTCCAGCAACATTATTGGAAAGGGAACTATCCTTCGAGGAGGTATTGAAACCTTTGGTAACATTCGGGTAGAAGGGAAAGTTATTGGCGATATTATCACTAAGTCAAAAGCAGCGTTTGGTCATTCCTCCTACATTGAGGGAAATGTGTTGGCACAAAATGCTGAAATCGCCGGCACGGTGGACGGCAAAGTGGAAGTGACGGAAATGCTTGTGTTAAAACCTTCGGCTGTTATTAACGGGGATATCGTCACCAACAAACTGGTTATTGAATCGGGTGCTTCTTTCAATGGAAAATGCCAGATGGGTGTAACTGTTAAGGAAATAAAAATTGGAGAAAAAAATTCGGAAGAACGGCCGCTCCTCAAAGCCCAGTCCTGACCAACCTGAGGCAGGAAAACTCAAAGACTCTAACACCGGTTCAACCTTTCTGAGGTTTACTGGTGTCGGTTTTGAGATGTTGGCCACCATAGGCGTGGGAGTGACTGCCGGATACTATGCTGACAAATACTTCCAGCTACAGTTCCCAGTATTTTTGTTGTCGCTCTCGTTCATTTCGCTTTTTGGCTCACTTTATCTGCTTTATAAGCGCCTTCCTAAAGAATAATGAATAACTATCTCAAGCTGTTTATTTTTTCAGCAGTTGTCGTTGGGGCATATTTCGCATTAATGGCTTCCGACTTTGGTCAATACATCCATTCCACGGCGATAGCAGCTATTATTTTCTACTCGCTCCAGTCCCTGTTGCTACTTTGGGCCGAGGGTAATTTTGTAAACAACGATGGTCAAAATTTTGTGCTTTTTGTCATTGGCAGTATTTCCTTTCGTCTTCTAACAAGTTTATTGGTGGCAATCACCTACCTTGTAGCAATTGGCGAAGAAAACACCAGTTTCATCATGACTTTCTTTGCTCTGTATTTATTATTTCTTGGGTTTGAATTATTTACGCATATGACTAACTTGCGCTCAAATTCGAAAAGCGTTCAAATTGATGGATGAAGGTGTAAATCATAAGAGGGCCAACCTATTAAAAATCACCGTGTTATCACTGGTGATTATTTTATTTAATAGCCCGTTGGCGGTAGCTGCAGAGGAAACAGGGGGAGCCTTTAATCCTTCAGAATTGATCAATCATCACATTTTGGATGCCCATGAGTGGCATTTCTTCGACGGCCACTATGGCACACTTTTCCTTCCTGTTATTTTGTATTCGTCAGACAATGGGCTGGAGGTGTTTTCCAGCAGCAATTTCTACGACGAGCATCATAATATCGTTGAATTTAATGGTTACAAATACGAGCACGGACACATCCTTCCTTTAGCAGAAGGCCGTACAGTGATCGACTTTTCGATCACGAAAAATGTGGCCTTTCTTTTCCTGAATGCCACTTTGATGATAGTAATCTTTCTTGCGGTGGCAAGGGGATACAAAAAGCGGCCGAAAGAAGCACCGAAAGGTATTCAGTCTTTGTTCGAGCCAATCATCGTTTTTGTAAGAGACGACATCGTTAAGCCTAATATTGGCCCCAAATACGAGCGGTATCTACCATATCTGTTGACGCTGTTCTTCTTCATCTGGTTTGGCAACCTGCTGGGGTTGATGCCGGGTGCTGCTAACCTCACTGGCAATATTGCCGTGACTGGCGTAATGGCCATTATTACTTTCCTTTTTACAAATTTTAGTGGCAACAAGACTTATTGGGGACACGTTTTTAACACCCCTGGAGTTCCGTTTGCATTGAAGTTTATCATTGTGCCTGTTGAGATCATCGGCGTTTTCACTAAGCCGATTTCTCTCATGATACGTTTGTTTGTGGCGATCACGGCAGGACATATTGTAATTCTGAGCTTGATTAGTTTGATATTCATATTTGAAAGCTACATGGTAGGGTTCGCCTCTACTTTGATAGTGGTTTTCATTACCTTTATCGAGTTGCTTGTGGCAACTATTCAGGCTTATGTGTTCACGATGTTCTCTTCGCTCTATATTGGCCTTGCCATTGAGGAGCATCACGAGGAACACCATTAATTAAGAAACCATTTTCACTATTAAATAATAAAACTATGTGGTTATCTATTTTGCTTGACATGAGTTTAGCAATTATGGGCGCTGGTATCGGTGCTGGACTTGTTGCGATAGGCGCAGGTATTGGTATCGGTCGCATCGGTGGCTCTGCAATGGAAGCAATGGCTCGTCAGCCAGAAGCTGCCGGCAGAATCCAAACCGGTATGCTTATTATTGCTGCACTTATTGAGGTAATTGCCCTCTTTGGTGTGGTAGTATGTTTGCTTATCTCATTCAAAGCCTAAAAATGGCTTCACGGAGGCTGCACTTAGTAGCCTCCGTTTGTTTTTGACTGTAAACGTGATAAAATAATGGAACTCTTAACACCCGGGATAGGCCTTATATTTTGGCAAACGGTTATTTTCATAATCGTTTTTATTGTTCTGCTTACATTTGCCTGGAGGCCGATTGCTGACGCCCTTAAAGCGAGAGAAGGCTTTATTAACGATGCCTTGAAATCGGCTGAGCTGGCCCAAGAGGAAATGGCACAATTGAAAGAAGACAATGAGCTTCTTTTGGAGGATGCCAGAAAAGAAAGAGACCACATATTGAAAGAGGCTCTTGCTGCCGCCAATAGAATCAAGGAAGAAGCAAAAGCCGACACTTCAAAAATCGCCGAAAAAATGATAGCCGATGCCAAGTCTTCTATCGAAAATGAGAAGAAGGCTGCTCTGGCTGAGGTACAAAACCTCGTCGCTGAAATTTCTTTAGACATTGCTGAGAAGGTTTTGAGAAAGAACCTTAGCGGTGACAAAGCGCAGAAGGCACTTGTAGACGAATACATCAAAGACCTAAAAGTCAACTAAGATGTCAGAATTCAGGATAGCCACAAGATACGCCAAGTCGTTGCTGGAATTGGCAGAGGAGAAAGGAGTGCTTGATAAGGTCAACGAAGACATGATCTCATTTGATAACTTGTGCAAGGCTAACAGGGATTTTACTTTGATGCTGAAAAATCCAATTATTCAGCACCACCGCAAGCTGGCCATTCTGAAAAAGATTTTCGCCGGCAAGGTGCATGACCTGACCCTGTCCATTTTTGATATCATCACAAGAAAGAACAGGGAGTTCATTTTGCCAATGCTCGCAAGCGAGTTTACCCACCAATACAATGTACGGAAGGGAATTTCAGAGGCAACAGTAATAACTAATTTTGCACTGACGCCTGACCTGCGGAAAGAATTTACCAGGCTTTTGAAAGAGATTACCAAGAAGGAAATCGAGCTGACAGAGAAGGTAGATAAGGAGATGTTGGGAGGCTACATCATTAAAGTGGGCGACCTTCAATTAGACGACAGCGTCGATTCTCGTCTCAAAGATTTGAAGACGAAATTGATTTCAAGTTCATACATTAAGAAGTTTTAAAAACACCATAATAATACACTAATGGCAGACGTAAGACCTGACGAGGTATCAGCGATTTTGAGAGAGCAGCTCTCAAACTTCCGAACTGAAGCTGAGCTCGAAGAAGTAGGAACAGTTCTTCAGGTAGGTGATGGAGTAGCCCGTATTTACGGACTTACTCAGGCACAAGCTGGTGAACTATTAGAGTTCGAAAATGGCTTGAAGGCATTGGTACTTAACCTGGAAGAAGACAACGTAGGTGCGGTATTGCTGGGCGACCCGAAAGGGATCAAAGAAGGTGCTACTGTGAAGCGCACAAAAACAATCGCCTCTATTAAAGTAGGCGATAGCATGTGCGGCAGGGTAGTAGATACACTTGGCAATCCTATCGACGGTAAAGGGCCATTGACTGGCGACTTGTACGAAATGCCGCTTGAAAGAAAGGCGCCTGGTGTTATCTATCGTCAGCCAGTAAATGAGCCGCTGCAAACTGGTGTAAAGGCAATTGATGCGATGATTCCAATTGGTCGTGGTCAAAGGGAGTTGATCATTGGTGACCGTCAGACTGGTAAGACCGCTGTGGCCATCGATACCATCATCAACCAGAAAGAGTTCTACGAAAAGGGCGAGCCTGTTTACTGTATATATGTGGCGGTAGGCCAGAAGGCTTCTACCGTAGCAGGTATTGTTGCTTCTCTTGAAAAAGCAGGAGCGATGCCTTATACTGTTATCGTGTCGGCTGCTGCATCTGACCCTGCGCCAATGCAGTTCTTCTCACCATTTACAGGGGCATCTATAGGGGAGTACTTCCGTGATACCGGACGCCCTGCTTTGGTTATCTATGATGACCTTTCCAAGCAGGCGGTTTCTTACCGTGAGGTGTCATTGCTTCTGCGCCGCCCGCCGGGACGTGAAGCCTACCCGGGTGACGTATTCTATCTCCACTCTCGTTTGCTTGAGCGTGCTGCCAAAATCAACGACAACGATGAAATTGCCAGCCAAATGAATGACCTTCCAGAGTCATTGAAAGGCAAAGTAAAAGGAGGAGGGTCGTTGACAGCCCTTCCGATTATTGAGACACAAGCTGGCGACGTGTCTGCTTACATTCCGACTAACGTAATCTCAATTACTGACGGACAGATCTTCCTTGAAACCAACCTGTTTAACTCAGGTGTGCGCCCTGCGATCAACGTTGGTATTTCTGTATCAAGGGTGGGTGGTAATGCCCAGATCAAGTCGATGAAGAAAGTGGCAGGTACACTGAAGCTGGATCAGGCTCAGTTTCGTGAACTTGAGGCTTTTGCCAAGTTCGGTTCTGACCTCGATGCGTCTACCAAGCTCACAATTGACAGGGGTAGAAGAAACCAGGAAATATTGAAGCAGCCTCAGTTCAGCCCTATGTCGGTTGAGCATCAGATTGCTATCATTTATGTGTCAACAAAAGGCTTCCTTGATAAGGTGCCTTTGGACAAGGTGAAAGCCTTTGAGAAGGAGTTTTTGACACTATTATCAGCGCAGCATCAGGATGCCCTGGATTTGCTTCGTGCGGGTAAGCTGGAAGACAGTGTGATAAATACACTTGCAGAGACGGCTAAGAGTCTTCAAAAAAGTTACGTATCCTAAATAGAATGGTGAGTCCGCCCACTGGCGGACTTTTCAAATAGAAAGTATATGGCGAACCTAAAAGAGGTTAAGGGCAGAATTCAGTCGGTTACTTCTACTCAACAGATCACCAAAGCCATGAAAATGGTGGCGGCTGCGAAGCTGAGAAGGGCACAAGACCGTATTACCCAAATGCGCCCCTACTCTGAGAAGCTGACAGGTATACTTAGAAATGTTACTTCATCTGTTAGCGACAATTTGGAGAATGAATATGCCGTTGTAAGGGAGGTGAACAGGGTAGCTTTGGTTGTTGTTTCTTCCGACAAAGGCTTGTGCGGTGCTTTCAATAGCTCAGTTTTTAAAGCGGCTGTCAACCTTCTGAAGACAAAATACAAGGAGCAGAATGAGTTTGGTGGAGTTACCATTATTCCTCTGGGAAAGAAGGCCATGGAGTTTTTCAAAAAGAGAAACTACAAGGTCGATACGAAATACTGGGACATTTTCTCCAACCTCTCGTTTGATGAAGTTCGCCCGGTAGCCGAGCACCTGATGGAAGCCTATAAGGCTGGAGATTTTGACGCTGTAGAGCTTGTATACAACGAGTTTAAAAATGTGGCCACTCAGGTATTGAAAGTAGAAAAGTTTCTTCCAATAGAGCCGTCTGAGATAGCGGAGGGGAGTACATCAAACTCAAACGCCATCGACTACATTTATGAGCCATCTAAGGAATTTATTGTAAAGGAGCTAATCCCCAAGTCTCTGAAGATACAGGTGTACAAGGCTACTTTGGAATCCAACGCTTCCGAGCAAGGTGCCAGGATGACAGCCATGGACAAAGCGACTGACAATGCAGGTGAACTGTTGAAGGAGCTGAAGCTGATGTATAACAGAACCCGTCAGGCAGCGATCACCAAAGAGATTCTGGAGATAGTTGGTGGTGCTGAAGCGCTAAAGAGTAGTTAATCAATAATTGAAGATAAATTGAGCCCGTGAGAAATCACGGGCTTTTTTGTGGTTTATCCGGGCATTGGCAGGGGAGGCTAATGGTTCAGGTTCAGAGGAATTCTCATCTGTTTAAATTAAGAGAAAAGCCATTGCCGCTATACAAGATACCATCGACAAGAGCATAATTTTGCTCAATTTTGTTAGGGCCGGAGTAGATAATAGTTCCAGTTAACATGTCCCTTACTTGCACGGAGCTTTCAATAAAGAATAGCCCCCAGTTAGTGGTGGGATCCGCACTCTTTAAAAAATACCGAGTGCCTAGCGTATACTCGGCAATACTCTCCATTTCTGGTATTTTTAGCACATTAACTTTGTTTTCGGAGGTGGTCACTATTGCTACGTAGTTTCCGAAGCCAATAGAGTTGGTATAATTCATGAATTTGAACTCGTTGGGAAGTTCTGTCAGCGTACCATTTTCAACCACGAAGTGCTCTGCTTTATATGCCCTTGAGTTTCCGGAGAAATCTCTGCCGATAAGTACCAGGTTTTTCGATTCCTCAGAGTAAATCACGTTATTATTAGAGTTGCCTTCATATACTATAGCGTCCTCGACATAATCCAACAATTTAAAAATCCCGTCAGTGTATGCGATGTACCTATCATCGATGACTCGCAAGCGTGCTATTGGTCGTGAGAATGAATTATTGGTCAAACCGTTCAATTCAATTTGCCTGATTAAGGTTAGCGTCGAAGAATTTAAGAGACTAATGATGTCACGGCTGTAAGCAGCAATGGTGCTTCCGGTATTTGAAAAAGATAATCCAGATATTGGTAGTGAAATTGAAATTTGCTCATTTTCGGTTTTTCGGAGCAGTTGTGAGCTAGCGACATAACTTAGTTTTCCGGATGGTGTATTTCGGTCGACATACAATTCATCAAACTGGAAAGCTGGGTCACCAAAAGCACCAGACCTTGAGTTGACAACTTTATTCATTTGATTGGCACTTGTAGTCACCAGTTCAAAGCTGATAGTGTCGCCCATTGGCAACCCACTGATCGACGCTGTTGTATCATTGAAATTAGTATTCGTAAGGGTCTTTACGCCGTTGAATAACCATTTCAGGGTATAAGATGAAAAGCTGCTTTCAAATGGGGCCCTCGACCAATATACTTTGAGGTGTCCATCTGCCGTTGATTCATACTTGACAATTTTAGGTCCATCCGATAAGTTGATAGTCGTAATATTTGATCTTTCACTTTCCATTATATCACCCCGAAATACCTGCGTTTCTACCCCGTAATACATCGTTCCGCCTACGTAGCCAAGATCGATATATTGAGAGGGAACTTCGAAAACCGACGACAGCTGATTTTCATTGTTGAACAGCTGGTCAGGATCGGGGCCTCCGTATATGTTTACTCTCCACAAGTTGTTGTTAGGATATTGCTGAAAATTGAATGTGAGTGCATTTGTGGTGCTTGTAATGGTAAAGGGGATGGCTTCAGCCGGTCGTTTATCAATTCGGATTCGCTTTTTAAATTGATAAATGGCGGCCTCGGCCTGCACCTGATCGGCCAGGCTGTTAGTATTTGTGCTTGTGTAAACATTCACAACAAGTTCAGCAAAACCATAATCGGCTACAGCCATACCAGGTCTAAGTATGAAACTACCTGATGGTAGGTCAGAAACATAAATCTCCTTTTCATCCAGGGTCGCTACGACTAAATAAAAGAGCCCATCCGTAACCTCAAAACTGTAGGTGATTTCCTTGGGACGAACGATAAACTCGTCATCGGCTATCGCAGTTAGCTCGTACTCTGATAAGCTCGAGTTAATCTCTTGTTCTATTTCGACATAATATTCTCCTTCTAATTGAAACTCACATGCAAAGACTGACGAGAGCAGAATGAGTAGAACAGCGAAAATGATGTTATTTTTCATCAGGCTTTTGTTATAATAGCTTTGCTCTTCTTTTTTAAGAGAATGAAGCCAAGACCAGCTTTAAGTCTAACACCATTCCATTGGGGCTTCGGCTCGCCTGAAGGGAAATAAGCCTGCCATTCCGCCTCGCTACCCTCAATAACCTTTTCTTTTAGGGACACAACCTGCAGATGGTAGCCGACACTAGCACTTACTATGAAACGATACTTCGTAAAGCCTATCGAAGCTTGCGGTTCAAAAAAAAGTTGTTTTGATTTCACAACGATTGACTGGTTGATATAAGAATTGGTATTAGTCAATTCAGCGAAGTTCTCCATGCTGTAACTAGAAAGGGAAACCCCACTTACCAGGCGAGGTCTAATAAAAAAGGCGTCGGTGAGCGACATCTTAAATGGTGATATTCCTGCGCCCCAGTACTTGTTGGACACTAGTTGATCACTTTCAAACGTCCCCGAATAATCTTTATAGCTCATTCTGGAACCAGTTGAATTGGCCCCATTTTCAATTGACACTTCTAGCTTCTCAAGATGAAGAGTCAGCATTCCATTGTAGCCATAGTATGGTTCAAAGTTGCTATATATCTTGTAAGGCAGGTTGATTCTTCCGTAACCAAGGAAAATGAAAGGAATGTTATCTTGCGCCGTCTTAAAATCTTCCATATTGTAGGTGCCATAGGTAGATTCAAAGCTTAGTGACACCGATTGTGAGCGCACTTCTTGCGTAAAAAGGAAAAAATAGACGACAGAAATTATGGTTGTTCCTCTGGTTACAGAATATAACATTTCTAAATATATTACCATTTCTGATGCCTTCAATAACTTTCTATGCTTTTCGGTGGAATTCCGCTTTGTGAGCCGTCAATGTCCGTCATATCAGTCGACGATGGTGCCTTGACCCGAATGTCATTAGTTGTCAACAAGAATAGGGCCCTGCATTTCAAATGCTAGGCATGGGCTCACCAAATCCCTGGCGGATGCTTTGAGTTGTTGGCAGCACGGAAGCCCAGAACAGTAGCTAAAGTAAAATTTAGAAGATAAATTGATCCCGTGAAAATTCATGGGCTTTTTTGTTGATGGGCAGGTCTTTCATGATAGGACTGCTTAAACACGGCAGCCTGGAGGTGGCTCTGGGTGCTGTCGTCATGTCGATGGTTGTTGCCTCTACCTGCGGTGCCCATGTGCCTGCGTCCGTTTACGTTTCTTTGTTTTTGGCTGTTTGGTTTATCTATATTCTCGACCGGCTTTTTGATGCCAGAAAAATACCAGCATCCGCCAGCAATCCCCGACATCATTTTTACCAGGAGCACTTCTCTCAGTTGCTTACTGTCCTTGTGATGGTGGGCTGCATCGGCCTCGGTTCGTTGATTTATTTGCCAGCGCCGGTGTTGCTTTATGGGGTGCTGGTGATGGGAAGCTGCCTGCTTTATTTGCTGTGGGTATTTTTGTCGACCCGGAGCCTGCCTAAAGAGGTAGTTGTGGCGGCGCTTTATACCGCTGGAATTTCGCTGGCACCCAGGGCCTTAGCGAACAGCGGTGTGCGGCCTGTAGATCTGCTGATTCTTATAGTGATATTCCTCATTGCTTTTATCAACCTGGTTCTATTCTCCCGGCAAGAGCGGCAGTACGACATGGCAGATAGTCAGGAATCATTCATAACCCGGTGGAAACCTGAAAAAATACGTTTGCTGTTGCGGGCTGCTTTTACTGTAGCGGTTATTGGGATAGCTGGCCTCTCCTGGTTTAGTGGCAGCCTACTTCCTTTGCAAGGGTTGCTGATGCTGATGCTGGGAGTTCTTTGGATACTTTATCAGCGAATGGCTGATTTTGAAACCTCTCTTACCTATCGGCTCATTGGCGATGGTATTTTTCTGATGCCGATATTTCTTTTGATTTAACATGGCCAATGGATTTAACCTTTTGGCTCCTGTGTATGACTTGCTGGCACGGCTCGTCTTTGGAAAGTGTATTGATAAGAGCCAATGCCACTTCTTCGGAACGGCAGTGAATGTTAAGTCTGCATTGGTAGCAGGGGGCGGTACTGGCCGGTTTTTTGAAGAATACTTCAGGCAGCACCCGGATAGCCAGCTTGTTTTTATTGAGAAGTCGCCGACCATGATCGCAAAGGCCCGGTCGAGAACGACGCCTGACATGGACATTTTCTTTGTGGAGGCGGACTTTACGACCCGCCACGAAACTGGCTCTTATGAGCTGGTGTTACTGCCTTTTTTTCTGGACATGTTCTCCGACGAGTCGGTGGAAAGTATTGTTAAATCGCTATCGATGGCGAGTAATCCGCATATGCAGTTAGTTGTCACAGATTTTGTGGAACAGGAAAAGCGAGGGCTCAAATCTCTGCTTATCCGATGCATGTACTTATTTTTTCGCTTAACTTGTGATATGGAGGCACATAGGCTTCCCAAGTGGCAGGAGGCATTTGCCAGAAGTGGGTGGAACATTGAGCAGAGTGCCACGTATTGTAAAGGAATGATAGGTACTTACCTTTTAGCGAGAAGCTAAATATTTTTTTACTCCAACCGACTCAATCGAAACCTATTCATTTTTTGGATGTCTTTTACCCTGCAACCTAATTAGAAATTGGATTCAGAAAGTGCGAGTTTACAGGAATACCTTGTGGTGAGGAGCCAGGAGGGTGATCGTCGGGCGATCAATGAGTTGTACAAGCTATACTCAAAGGCTATGTACAATATCTGTCGCCGGATGATAGGCGACGAGGAAGAAGCCAGAGATGTACTTCAGGATGCCTTTGTCGATGCCTTTGCCAGCCTGAAGAAGCTTCAGCAGCCCAAGACTTTCCCTGCGTGGATCAAGCGGGTGGTGGTGAACCATTGCATCAATACGCTTAGAAAAAAGCGACTTTTCACCATCAGCATTGAGGAAAAGTTTGACCTGGCCTATGAGGACGACGACGATAACTACTATGCCCGAATGGAGGCTGGTAAAATACTACAGGCGATGGATCAGATTTCGGTGGGTTGCAAAACAGTGATGAACCTGTACCTCTTTGAAGGGTATGATCATGGAGAGATCGGGCAAATATTGGGTATAACGGAGTCGGCTTCGAAGGCCCAGTACTGTAAAGGCAAAGCAAAAGTGAGAGACTTGTTAGGAATGGAAAAATTGAAAGTAGCCAACCAATGACAGATTTTCTAAAAAAGAACATTGACGAGCGCCGGGACAGCTTCGATGTTTTCGATACAGACCTTGACTTGGCCTGGGAAAACATTGACAAGCGACTCAATGGCGGTAAGAAATCAGGAAAGGTGGTGCCCATGTGGGGCTGGACTGGTAAGGTAGTCCGGGTGGCCGCTGCGGTCACATTATTGTTGGCGGCATCCATCACCTTCATGTGGAACGGTGCGGGATCATCAAAGTCGCAACCGACACTTTCTATGGTGTCGCCAGAAATGGCAGAGACTGAGCAGTATTATGCTATGATGATTTCTGAAAAAATGAACGAAATAGAAGCCAATGGGCAGTGGGTAGACAAGGAAGTAGTAGAGGACATGCTGGCCCTCGATCAGGCCTATACAGAGCTGCAGACTGACCTGGCTGACAACGTAGACAATGAGGAGGTCATTCATGCAATGATCGTCAATTATAAAATTAAGCTGGACATCCTCGACAGGATACTGGCACAGATAAAGGAGGCAAAAAATGGAGCAGGCAGGAAAGAATCGTCTCTTTAGGTGGTTGATCATGCTGTTGCTTGTGTTGGCTGGAAGCCACGCACAAGCGCAGAGCGACACGAGACTGACGAAGAGCATTAACAAAGCGTACAAGGTTCCGAAGGACGCTACTGTTGACGTGAGCAATAAATACGGACGGGTGGCAATAAAGTCGTGGGCAAAAGATTCTGTGCTTATCTCGGTGGAGATTACAGCGTATGCCAAGGACTCCAGGTCCACTCAAAAGCTGATGGAGAGGGTTGAAATTGACTTTAGCAATCTTGGCTCTTTTTTAACCGTTGAAACTGTGCTGGACAGGGGCAGCGGAACCTTTAAGGAATTGCTTAACACGGTTGGCGATGTGTCGAAGACGGTTTTGAGCAGCAACAAGCTGACCATAGATTACGAGATAACCTTGCCAGAGGGAGCGAGCCTATTTTTGGACAATCGCTTTGGGAATGTTTTCATTGCCGATCATGGGGGCCCCATCAAACTTACTCTTGCGCATGGTGATTTGAAGGCGAATGAGTTGAAGGGTAAGTCGATCGTTGACTTGAGTTTTGGTAAGGCGAATATAAGACGGGTGCATGATGTGGAGCTGACGCTTAAGGCTGCTCAGGTTGACATTCAGCAAGCAAAGGGTATCATTCTACAATCGATGACTTCCGAGCTGAGGGTAGAGAGTGCGCTTTCTGCCAGGGTGGATTCCAGAAACGATAAGCTTAGTTTTCAGAAGATCGGTTGGATCAGCGGCAAAGGGATGTTTACTGATTGGACACTGGGAGAAATTCAGGAGATTCTTGATTTGGAGGTGAACTACGGGCAGGTGATACTTCACAACCTTAATAAAGACTTTGCAAAGGTGAGGTTGGCAAGCAAGTACACTGACCTGGATGTGACCATGGATCCTGCCAGTTGGGTAAATCTTGATATCAAGGCAGAGCAGGATAAGATTTATATCCCGGGAAACTGGATTCCCACGCTTAATAATAGCCAAGTGGACGGCAAGGAGGGTTACATCCAGTTGACCGGCCAGGTGGGTAGAACAAATGACAAACAAGGCATTATGCAACTGGACTTGCAAGGAGCCTCGGTAACCCTGCGCTATATGGAGGCGTTGCCGTTTACGAAGAACTAATACTAACAATGAAGAGATTATTTTTTGGTGTGCAGCTGTTGGTAGCTGCCCTTAGTCTTGGTGCATGTCAATTGGCCAATGCGCAGACGACGCAGGAATATTCACAGTCAGCGGGTGTTCGGTTTGGTGCCACGTCGGCGTTGACGTACAAGAAATTTCTGGTGACCGAAGAGGCACTGGAAATCATGGTAAGTGGCAGGCACGAAGGCTTGCAGCTCACTACTATGTATGTTTTTCATGTGCCAATGGATTTGGCTTTTTCTCCAAACTTCTATGCCTACTACGGTGCTGGCGGCCATTTCGGATTTGAGGAGCGAAACAACTTGACCAAGATATTGGTAGGGACAGACGGGAGTGCGTTTAACTACGAAAACGGAGCTACGTTTTTTACAATGGGCGCTGACTTTCTTATTGGTGTGGAATACCGGTGGCTGGCGGCTCCGATAACCGTTTCTTTTGATGTAAAGCCGTATTTCGACTACATCGGTTTCAGGAAAACGGATTCGAGGTTCTGGGACTCAGCCATTTCATTTAAGTACATTTTTTAATAAAGATCGATGAGAGCTGTCAAAATTGTTTTTATACTTTCTATCAGCTGTGGCTGGCTCAGTAGTGCTGCACAGGGTATTGAGAACCCCGAGGAGATCAAGTCTCTTTTTAGCAAAGAAAATGAGATAAAGGGCTTCGGCGGTGTGGATATCAACATCACCGATGTGTATCAGGAAAGAAGTCTTCTGCTGGGAGCCTACGGGGGTGCTATCATCAACAAGCACGTGATGTTCGGGCTGGCGGGCTACGGAATCTCTACCGAGAATCAATTCAGAAGTGAGACAGGCACTATGTTCAATATCGAAGGTGGCTATGGAGGTCTGTACCTTGGGGGCATCTTGTTTCCTAACGAAGTGGTGCACTTAGCGATTCCGGTACTATTTGGTGCCGGTGCTTTTCATATTGTCGACAAGCAGTATTTCCCTACTTCCTTCGATAAGGAGTATGTGCTTGAGTCAACAGCGTTTTTCGTAGTGAAGCCCAGTGCTCAGCTGGAGGTAAATATTACACAGTTTTTGAGGGTGGGAGTGGGTGCCACCTACCGCCTCATAAAAGGGTCGGACCTGAGAAACATTTCGGACGATGATTTGACCAGCTGGGGAGGAACGTTTTCGATCAGGCTAGGCAGGTTTTAAGCCAATAGCCTGAGGTTTATGAATGGTTTATACTAAAAAAACAGACTGGAGAAACCAGCCTGTTTTTTTTGAGTCAGGTATTTTTGTTAAATCTTATGGCTTTAACGACATCAACAGCCCTGGGGCCAAAATAAGCTGAGCCTGCACCGGCCAATACGGCAACTGTCGCTGAAAACCACCAATCTTTGGGCACCAGGTATTCTCTATTCCATCCGATGGCCACCACTCCGCCAATAAAGTAAATTATTGAAACGACGGAGAACCATAAAATTCTGTCTTTTCGAGTGGCCACGGATTTTCTAAAACAGAAGACTACTCTTTCACGATGTCATAAGCGACCACTGTGTTTCCGAAAAACGTAGGAACAAACAGTAAGTTTTGGTCTGCTGCAATTTCAATATCTGCTGCATTGGCGCCAGCTGCTTTGGTGTCAAGCAGTTTTGTTTTCTTCCAGTCTTCTGTCACGTAGTACACCTCGCCGTTCCAGTTAGACACAAAGTAGTCGCCATCCAGCGCCACCACGCCGTCGCCGCCGGGTATTGAGTCGACCACCATTTTTACGTCCTTATCGGCAACATTTATAGTGCTGAATTTGCCTGCGCCGAAAGATGCCACCATTAGCCTGCCGTCTTCAGCCAAAAGGCCATTGGGGCCGCCAAGAACCTCACCTTCTGTCCACAGTGCCACAACGCCGTTTGATAGCGCAAAGATTTTGCTCATGCCCGAATCGCTGATATAAACGGTTCCTGAAGCGTCAACAGTAATATCATTGAGGAAGGAGGCTCCTTCTACCGGAAACCTATTGGTGATCTCACCAGTGTTGACATCTATCTCCACCACTTCGTCGATGTTGCTCACGTAAAGCAGGTTGCCTACCATGCCCATGCCTTTAGGGCCGTCCAGCCCTACCACCCATTGGGTATCGATGATGGCTCCGTCAAGTCCTACTTTGGCTATAAATCCGTCTCCATCTTTCGCATCAGGCGGCACTGCCCCGATGCAGGCAACGTATAGCACGCCATTCGTCACGTCATAGTAGACAGACTCAGGAGTTGTAAGCGTGGTGTCTGTTTCCCATTTTTTAACAAGTGAAACGGTGGTTGCCGGAGTTTCCTCCACCACAGCTTCCTCTGTCTTCTTTCCACTTTGGCAGGCCACCAAAACGGCAGCGGCCAATAAATAGCTAAGTTTTTTCATTGTTGATCTAGGTTTATTGTTTTCAAAGTTAACAGCATATATGATTATTGTAAAATTGGCAGGATTACCAAAAGGTAATTAATTACCAGAAAAGTGATTTGAGTAAATCATGGTAAGATTAACAAGGTAGAAGCATTACAAGTTTCTGTTTTTCTGAATAGCCTTGTAGTCCTTGTGAATCTTTTTCCATTTTTTCTTCTTTTCCAACATAGCATTCACATCCTGCCTGGTTTCCAGGTACGCCAACTCCTTTTTCATTTTGGCATAGTTGATCCAGTGCGCTTCGTCCAGCGAACCTTCGTCCAGTGCTTGGGTGATGGCACAGCCTTTTTCATCGGTGTGCGTGCAGTTCTTGAATTTGCAATGCTCGCTCAAGGCTTCAATGTCTTCGAAAGAAGTACCTAAGCTGGACTGGTCACCCGAGAGCTGCAGTTCACGCATGCCGGGAGTGTCTATCAAAACGCCCCCACCTTCCAGCAGCATCAGATGTCGGCTTGTAGTGGTATGCTTGCCTTTTGAGTCCAGCTCTCTCACCTCGCCCGTTGCCAGAAGCGGCTGCCCTATCAGACTGTTGATGATTGTCGATTTGCCAACGCCAGAGGAGCCTACAATCGCTATGGTTGATCCAGCCTGGATGAAGGGTCGGAGGGCATCTACCTGGTTTTGTAAGGCTGTTGCCACCACCACTTCCACATTTTTTACTCGCTCTTTCGCCTGTCGAACAACGTCTTCAGGGTTGGGGCAAAGGTCAGCTTTGTTCAGAACAATAACCGGCTCTACGTTTTGTGCAAGTGTCAGGTAGCGCTCAAGCCTGGCAAGGTTGAAGCTGCCATCCAGCCCTTGCACGATGAAAAGCTTATTGATATTGGTAGCAATGATTTGCTCTTCCATCTTTTTGCCTGGCACTTTTCGTGAGATGGCAGACTGCCTGTCCAACACCCTTTGAATGATAGCTTTTCCCTTGTCAATTTCCATCATCAGCACCCAGTCGCCCACTTTCGGCAACTCAGCGTCTGTTTCCGCCATGTAAAAAAGGCGGCCAGTGGCTTCCGCAATATATGTTTCCCCGACGGTGAGTACCTGGTAGTTGGTTTTGTTTTCTATAGATACTCTGCCGACGATGAGCTCTCTTTCGTTTTGGGTAATTTGATTTTCAAAATAGGTATTCCAGCCCAATGGGCTTAAGTGATTGTATTCCATTTCTGTATAGGATTTAGTCAATAAAAATCTTTTCCACCATGGGAAGGTGAATCTGAAAGAAGCGCTGCCCGAAGGAGCGCCTTAGGCTATATCAAGCCCTGAAGTGGAAGTTCTAAAAAGTGTCAGAAACGAAAAATTATTTTATCGAAGATAATGATTTGCCTTTTAAATTCCTCATTTTATCCTTTTCCCGTTTTCTATCTGAAGCACGTGGTCAACACATGTAGGCAATTCTTCCTCATAATGTGTGACATAAATGAGTGCCATGGCGGATGCGCTGCAAATGGCGTCTACTACCATTCGCACCCTCGTTTGTTGCGCATGATCAAGGCCCTGACATGGCTCGTCGAGGATAAGGAGCGGCGGGTTTTTTATCATGGCCCTGGCAAGGAGGATGATCCGCTGGGTAGTGGGCGAGGCAGTCTCAAACACCTGACCGGCCAAGCCTTCCAGCCCAAGCAGGTCAAGCCATTGATCGACCACAGCCCCTTGCTCCTTGTCCACCGGCTTTAAATAGCCCAGTGTATCATGAAAGCCAGAGGCAACAATTTCCCAGCAAGTGGCTGTCGAATGAAAGTACTGCAACAGCTCCGGCGACACAAAGCCTATTTTTTTCTTGATGTCCCAGATGCTCTCTCCGCTGCCTCGTTTGTGGTCAAACAGCATGATATCATTGGCATAGGCTTGGGGGTTGTCTCCATTGATCAGGCTTAGTAGTGTTGACTTTCCTGCACCGTTGGGCCCCCGCAATGCCCAACGCTCGCCGGGTTTGATTACCCAGTTAACTCCATTGAGGATAGTGCTGTCGCCATATTTGACAGTCACCTCTTTCATGCCCACGATCAATTTGTATTGAGATGGCCCACGACCCTCAGTAAGTGTGCTCACCTTGCGTGCATCAAGGGAGTAAGAAGGAGGCTTGGGCAGCTTAATTAAACTAAATCTTTCCCGGGCGACGACTTGTTGAATCTGGCAGTTGTGCAGAACGGCTGCATGAGTGACTACCGGTGGTATTTCACCAACGGTGCAGGTGAGCACAACGGTGGTGCCAGAAGCAATGATTTGCGCAAGGATGGCATTGAACGCTGTTCTGGTTTTCACATCTAAGCCAACGAGTGGACTATCCAGAAGTAGGAGCCTGGGGTTTTTTAGCAGTGAGGCTGCCAGCCTGAGCCTTTTGGTTTCTCCATTGCTTAGCTTGATAAGCTGCTTTTGACGCAGTCGCTCAAGCTGGAAAAGCGAGATAACTTTGTTGACATCCCAGGGCCCTTCCGCCAAGCTTTTCTGTGCCTCATCATTAAGAAAATCTTCGACGGTTGGGGCGTCCTCTGAAAATGCGGCATTAAAGCGTTGCTGGTAAAAGAACTCCGAAGTGTTGGAAAGATTCTTGAACTGGTACTTTACCGGGAGGTAGCTGATGAGCTGTCGGTAGTTAAAATAGGGATCTTTTGGTGGATGGGCCCTGATATATTCATCGTAAAAAGGCCTGATGACTTGCCCCTTTACGACATTGAAATTACCTGCAATGGCCTCCAATAGGGCGCTTTTACCGGACCCACTATGCCCCAGGAGAGCCCAGCACTCGCCGTTTCTCACTTCAAAAGACAGGTCCTGGAAAATGATTTTTTCACCGTAACGAGCGGTTAGGTTGTCGAGCTTAAGAAGAAGCTGATCGTGCATAACGCTGAGAGTATTTAAAGCCGGGATTTTGTTGAGCTCCCGGCAAGTTTAATAAAATTCTTTCACTGACGGTTTTTTTATGTGCTGATTCAGGGTAGCCTTCATTTTGTCTGTATTACTTCGTCTAAATGTCATTTTTTAATCGATCTAAAATTTCTAATTTGTCGCTAACCCAAGTGTGATGGAAGACATAGAAAGAGCAGTTTCCCTGATGGGAGTAGGTATGATCACAGTGTTTCTGGTATTGGCCCTGGTGGTGCTTACAGGAAATGCACTCATCAAGTTTGTCAACGCCTTTGTTCCGGAAACCTTACAGGCTTCCCCCAAATCCCCTTCCACACCAACATCCCAGGTAGCTCCCAAAAAAGTAGCAGCCATTACCTCGGCAGTTCATCAGCTCTCAGGAGGTAAGGCCAACATCCAAAAGATTGAAAAATGGTAGTGTTTAAACAACCCGGAAATGAGTAAGGAAATAGGACTTTGTCTTGTATACAGAGACATGTGGCAGTCGTCGGGCAAGTACATGCCCAGGAAAGATCAATTGGTGAAGGTGGCAGGCCCTATTGTAGACATGGGCTGCTGGAGGAGAGTGGAGACCAACGGCGGCGGTTTTGAACAAATTAATTTGCTTTATGGCGAAAACCCCAACCGCTCGGTTCGGGAGTGGACTCAGCCGTTCAATGATGCAGGTATTCAAACGCAAATGCTTGAAAGAGGTCTGAACGGACTTCGGATGTACCCCGTGCCTATGGATGTGCGGGAGCTGATGTTCCGAGTGAAGAAGAAGCAAGGCACCGATATTTCCCGCTCATTCGATGGTCTCAATGACACAAGAAGCATCATTAATTCGATAAAGCTGGCAAAAAAGGGAGGTATGATTGCCCAGGCGGCGTTGAGTATCACCCATAGCCCTATCCACACCGTCGACTATTTTGTGAACATGGCAGGTACATTGATAGATGCCGGTGCAGATGAAATAGCGGTGAAAGACATGGCCGGCATTGGTCGCCCGGCGTCTATTGGCAAAATAGTGGCTGGGATCAAAGCCATCAAAAAAGACATTCTGGTGCAATACCATGGCCATTCAGGGCCAGGCTTTTCGGTCGTTTCATCGCTGGAAGCCGCCAGGTCAGGTGCAGATATTATCGACGTGGGCATGGAGCCGCTGTCGTGGGGCACAGGGCACGCAGATTTGCTCACTGTGCATGCTATGCTGCGGGATGCAGGCTTTTCGTTGCCTGATATCAACATGAAAGCCTATATGCAGGTGAGATCGCTGACACAGGAGTTCATAGATGATTTTCTCGGCTATTACATCGACCCCAAAAACCGATTGATGAACTCGCTGTTGATTGGCCCCGGCTTACCGGGAGGCATGATGGGTAGCTTGATGGCTGACCTTGAAAAGAACCTGGTTTCGGTGAACAGGGCTAGAGAAAAGAACGGGGAAGCTGCCATGTCGCAGGACGACCTGCTGATCAAGCTTTTTGAAGAAGTGGAGCACATCTGGCCAAAGATGGGCTATCCGCCGCTGGTGACTCCCTATAGCCAGTATGTGAAAAATGCTGCACTCATGAATGTGATGCAGATGAACAAGGGCAAGGAGCGTTGGAGCATGCTGGACGATAACACCTGGGACATGATGCTGGGTAACTCCGGTCAGCTGCCAGGCCCCGTGGCCGATGAATTGAAAGCCCTGGCCAAAGCACAAAACAGGGAGTTTTTCGTTGGCGACCCACACAGTCTGTACCCAAATGAGCTCGACAAAATCCGGGGCGAGATGAAAGAAAAAGGTTGGGACGTGGGAGAGGATGAAGAAGAGCTGCTGGAATACGCCATGCACCCCAAGCAATATATCGATTACAAATCCGGTAAAGCCAAGAAGGCTTTTGATGAGGATTTGGCGCAAAGAAAAGCAGCTGAGTCGACATCACCAGCCACAACTAGTGCACCCTCAGGTTTATCTACGCTGCCCCAAACATTGATTGTGGATGTGAATGGTGAGGCGTTCCGGGTGACAGTTTCATACGATGGCGAAGGCCAGGCTGCGCCGAAACAGGAAAACGCCGCCGTGCCTCAGTCTTCCAGCAACGGTCATACTTTGGAAATACTGGCTCCACTTGAAGGGAAGTTCTTTTCAACGAAAGACGCAGGTGAAAAAGCCCTTAAGGCAGGTGACGTTATCAAAAAAGGTGATACCGTTGGCTACATAGAAGCGATGAAGGTCATCAACGCTATCTCCGCCGATAAAGAAGGAACAGTGGTTGAAGTATGCTTCAAAGATGGTCAGGAAGTATACGATGACGATGTGTTGGTGAGGGTGAAAAGTTAACGCACGGCCAGACCATTATTTACCACTCACCATTAATCCTTTACCTCCTCACTATGGAACTGCTCGAGAAAGTATACAGAATGACTGCCCTGGGCGACTTGTTTGCTCATCCCTCTTATATTTTGATGATCCTCATTGGATTTGGTTTGCTCTACCTGGGCATTGCCAAAAAATATGAACCATTGCTGCTGGTGCCTATTGCTTTTGGAGTGTTGTTAGCCAACTTTCCCGGAGGAGGCATGGGGGTGGAGAAAATTCCAGAGGGGCTCACCCTGCCGCAGATTGCCGAGCAGTACGGCATCATGAACTTCGTTTACTATGCTTTGATTAAGACGGGCTTTCTACCACCAATTATTTTCATGGGAGTAGGGGCGCTGACGGATTTCGGCCCTATGCTGCGCAATCTACGCCTGGCCTTTTTTGGTGCGGCTGCGCAAATCGGGATTTTCTGCGTGCTGATGGCGGCAGTGGCCATGGGGTTTACTTTGAAAGAAGCAGCGTCATTGGGAATTATCGGTGGTGCTGATGGGCCAACGGCTATTTACACCACCATCAAGTTGGCGCCGCATCTTCTGGGACCAATTGCCATTGCGGCTTACTCTTACATGGCACTGGTGCCGGTCATCATCCCGTTTGTCGTTCGGTTTTCCATGACTAAAAAGGAGTTGCTCATCAACATGAAAGAGCAGGACAAACTGTTTCCGTCCACGAAGCCTATCAAGAATTTGCAGGCTTTGAAAATCATGTTCCCAATCGCCCTGGGCTCTATTGTGGCTATTTTGGTGCCCAGCTCTGTGCCGCTGGTGGGCTTTTTGATGTTTGGCAACCTGGTAAAGGAAATAGGCGTGGCCACGGGCCGTTTGTACCAGGCCACATCCGAGACCATTCTTAATTCAGCCACTGTATTTCTCGGCTTATCTGTCGGCGCCACCATGACTACCAAAGCCTTCCTGAACACGCAAACATTGATGATCGTAGTGGGAGGGTTCATTGCCTTTGCCATCTCCATTCTTGGGGGCATCATGGCGGTGAAAGTGTACAACCTGTTTGCCAAGAAGAAGATCAATCCGCTGATTGGCGCTACGGGCCTGAGTGCCGTGCCCATGGCTGCCCGGGTAGCCAACGAAATAGCCATTAAGCATGATCCGAGCAACCACCTGCTACAGTATGCCATGGCCAGTAACATTTCGGGAGTGATTGGTTCTGCTGTGGCGGCTGGGGTGCTGATTTCTTTTTTGGGGTAGTAAGGTGTTGAGACGGAACGGCACAGGATCATCTTCCCGCTTTGATGCATCGGCTTACCCCATGGCCCGTTTTATTATCTTTGATGATCCTCCATCGCCTTCGTTTTTCTAGCTCGACGACCCGCTGAGACGAGGGCGGGAATGGCCATTAGCATTATGCGATGTAAAGCGAAATTAGCCGGGTCAGTCTCTTCGGCCGACAGGTAAATACAAATTTAAAAAATTTACGTTGAATCAAATAATCGCTATTTTTATGATATGGAGACAGGAGATATAAAGGCAGAGTTACAAGCCCTCATTGAAAAAGAGACTGATAATAGTATATTAGAAGCTATCAGGACTTTGCTCCGAAAATCAAGCTTAGACCCTGCACTAAAGCAGAAACTAACCTCCAGAGCTTTGAAGGCAGAAGATGACATCACCGCCGGTCGGGTCATGGACAGGCATGAGCTGGAGAAGAGATTGAGTAGCAGACTGGGCAAATGAAAGTAATTTATACCGACCAGTCTTATGATAGTCTGGAAGATTTAACAGAATTTTTGCTGGAAGAACAAGGCTGGGCGTTAGAGAAATTATTGGAGTTCAGGAAAAAATTGTTAGATAAGGCGGATGCCCTGGAAACTACCTACAACAATTATCAGCAGGAAGAATATTTGGAGCATTTAGGAAAGGGCCACAGAAGAGTAATAGAGGGGCATGTCAAAATCATTTATTGGATTGAGAAGGAACACATCTACATCATTGACTTTTTTGATTCCAGGCAAGACCCTGAGAAAATGAAGGGTTAGTTGCCAGTCGTTTTGTAATCACTGGTTGAAGTGGAAGAACAAACAATTTGTCGCTGTTAGGCAAACGAGTGGTCGCCAGCAACTTGCCATAAAGATCACGTTGACCACAGTTGTCACCATCTTGTACCCGGCTAGGCGCCCATGGCGGCTTGGGGTGGCCAATGAAATAGCCATTAAGCACGATCCGAGCAACCACCTTTTGCAGTACGCCATGGCCAGCAATATCTCAGGAATGATTGGATTTGCCGTGGCGGCTGGGGTGCTGATTTCGTTTTTGGGGTATATTTTTTAATGAATCTTTGCTAAAAAGTACGGGAAAGCGTACGTTCATTCTATGAAAAGCTTATCGATTACAGAGGCCAGGAAGAATATCTACAAGCTGATAGACGAGGCTACCGAGACTCACCAACCCGTTCAGATTACTGGCAAGAGAAATAACGCTGTGTTGGTAAGTGAGGAAGACTGGCGTGCTATTCAGGAGACACTTTATTTGATTTCAATTCCGGGTATGAGAGAATCTATCATAACAGGAATGAAAACACCCCTCGAAGAAACCACAGATAAGCTGGATTGGTGAGCAATTACAGGTTGGTTTATACAAAGCAGGCTCAAAAGGATGCAAAAAAAGTGACATCTGGCGGGCTTAAGCCTAAAGTGAAGGAGCTTCTAAAAATACTGGAAGCCAACCCATTTCAAGACTATCCTCCTTACGAAAAACTTCTTGGTGATTTATATGGAGCATATTCCCGAAGGATTAATATTCAGCATCGACTTGTTTACCAGGTACTGGAAGAGGAGAAAATAGTAAAAGTGCTGAGAATGTGGACTCATTGTGAATAATGGGACTGTACTGGAAGCTCATTTTGATTACTTTTCTCCGAACATATTATTGATAGTTATCCGCCAACAAATAATTTATGAACGCAGCACTCAACCGCAACTTATTCTTTGTCAAAGAACACACAGGTGTTTTCAAAGCAGCCAACAATTATGACATCCATGACCCAAACTCGCAGGAGGTGATCCTTCATTGTCGGGAAGAGAACCTGGGCTTCTTTTCGAAAATGCTCAGGTTCACCGACTACAAAAGGATGACGCCCTTTCATATCGAAATCAGGACACCCATGGGAGAAAAGCTTTTGACAGTGAAGCGGGGAGTATCTATCATTCTGTCAAATGTGGAAGTACTCGATGCGAACGACCAATTGGTGGGTAAATTCAAACAGAAGTTCTTTTCCATCGGAGGGAAGTTTGACGTGCTGGATGCCAATGAAACATTTATGTGTACACTTCAGGGAAGGTGGACAAGTTGGGATTTCAAGTTCGTTAAAGACAATGTTGAATTTGCCCATGTGAGCAAACAATGGGCCGGCTTGGGAAGGGAGATGTTTACCTCTGCTGATAATTATATGCTACAAATCAATGATAAAGTGCCTGTAGCCCACCCTTTGAGGATTCTGATTTTGGGTGCAGTGATGTGTATTGATATGGTGTTGAAAGAATGATTAATAGGCGAAACTCCTAGTCCACGCTTAGTAACTCATCTGTCCTAAAGTGCAGACTGTCTTTGTTCCAATGCCATTTTTTGACCTCGGGGAGTTTTAAGCCATTCAGCGATTGATAGCCGTCAACAAAAATGAACTCCCCGTCCCCTTTGCTCTCATCAAAATAGAAACGATAGCCGGCCAGGAGAAAGGTCTCCTTGTCAATGTAGAAATACCAGGTTTCTCCATCGGTGGATGGATCGTAGGTTACTTTGATCACCCAACATGATTGATTATTGAATGTTTCCTCCATAGCTGCCGGGTCGATGATGGTACCCGGATCCTTTAGTTTCATCGGTACGCCATAGAGGTATTCATACACTTCCTTCATGTAAAGTGTACGGTCGTTGTTGAGCTGGTATTTTTCTTTTGCCTCGCTGCTTAAATTGGAATCGCCATTTATAGCGTAGTAGTAACGTCCTTGCTTTACTCCTTGAACTACTGTGCTGTCACCCTGCTGCAGGGAATATTCAAAAATGTCTTCAGGATTATTGATCAGAACAGAGAAGTACCGATCCTCCTGGCCATCTCGTTTGATGGACATGTGGAAGCGGTTGTTAAGCTGCGGCCAGTAATTGCTGGAGTCGTGGGCTTCAATGGATTTTTCAAGCAGTGAAGCAGGCGTGAGTGACGGCTTGTCGCAAGAAAAAAGCAGGAGCAGTATCAGTAAAAGGGCTGGTGTGGTTTTCATGTATGCTCTCAATTTACTGTCCGACAAATATACCCTTAATTAGGCCAGAAATCTGGCTCGTCCAGCTCCCCATATAGCCTACAGTCGCAGCAGTACTCTGGGGCGTAATAATTAATGCCCGAGCCGTATGGCCCCTGACTTGCGAGGCAATAGCCTTCTGGTGGACTTCCATTCCCCGATACCTCCACAAGCCTCGAAGAGCACCCATCGGAAGCGAAATCCAGATCCAAAAGCTGGCTTCTGTCTATGTAAATTTCTTTTTCGGTTACAGCGCCAACGCCAAAAAAGCCTATCACCTGCTCGTCGGGATTATTAGGGTTAAAGAGATTACTTGGCAAATCATACGGTAGGGGGTCAAACAGCGTACCCTGGCTCTCCGAAATCTTTTTGAGTTCTGTCCAGTACTTTATTCCATCGATACTAAGGGCATATTGGCGAACTAACAACCGGTATAATGACCGAAGCTGGTAGCCCTCTGTGCTTACGTATTTAATTTCAAGCTGGCTTACCCTGGACTCCTTTAGTTGACTGGTGTTTGCGGTCACAATATCGGAGTTTGTCTCGGTGTTGTAACAAACCCAAACGCTTATGTCCTGTGGGTAGGGAACTTTGATTTGGTACGTCTCCTCCCATTCATAGCGGAAGTATTGGGTGAGTCCTTCAGGATCATGAGAGTCGAGAAGTATTTTGATACCGTCTTTGGTGATCCCTTCATTAGTTAGCCGCTGTTCTCTTTCAAAGTACAAGCTATCGATGTCTGGCGTAGCGTTGAGCAAAATGGGCTTGGATTGGTAGGTCTCACCGTAAAGAGTTTCTATATGCAAAGCATACGATTTGCCTGTTTCTCCAATGAAACATGCGGGATCACTCTGGTAGATTCCCGGGCTGGATTCTTCAAAGTAAAATTTAGCGCCCTCCTGGTCTTCCACATATACCAGTGCACCAACTTCAACCCCGCCGTATTCCACACCAAGAGGTTTGGTGCGTGAAAGCCTGACGGTATTGACCTCATCGAGGTTGGACACATGGCCTTCAACCACCATGAGATAATCGAAAACCCCCAGCTCTGGCTCGATTGGCTCTATGCATCCGGCCAAAATTAACGTAAGTAAAAGGGTAACGGGTCGTCTGGTTATCATTCGTTTAAGCAGGTCGATCATACTTCCGGTGCATTTTCCATTATTTCTATCGGCTAATAGACGTATTATTAACCCCGTTCGTTGGCATTGCCAGCGGTACAGGATAACATCTATCTGTTAAAGCGCCCGTAGTGCCCGACATTCGGTTCATTATTTTGCAATATCAAACCGTTGTGCCTGTTTTTTCCCAACTTCATTCTCTTTTTGGTAATTCTTTTATCAAATTTGCCGATTCCTATTTTTGACGGTCGAAATCGGTGATAAATCTTCCTCGAAACAAAAGATGATTAGTCAGTGTGGGCTGTCTGTGGACTAAATTTTTTGAGAATTTATGAAAGTCTTAAAGTTCGGAGGCACTTCAGTGGGGTCCTCGGAAAATATACGAAAGGTGGCGGCAATTCTTCAGGATTACCAAAAGCAGGGAACTGAAGTTGCAGTGGTGGTCTCCGCCATGAGCGGTGTTACCAACCGGCTTATTGCGCTGGGGGATGTGGCGGTTTCCGGTGATGAGTCGTACCTGGTGGATTTGGAGCGACTGCGCTTACTGCACCTCGATACGATGAAGCGCCTAAATGATAACAAACTCCACCCCGAAGGGCGGGACACAATTGATAAGCTGTTTGCAGAGTTGAAGGACATGCTTCATGGGGTTTTTCTTATCAAAGAACTTTCTGTCCGATCACTTGATCTGATACAGAGCTTTGGTGAGCGGCTTTCAGCCAACATAATTACGCTGTATCTGCAAAAAATTGGAATCAACGCTACGTTTCTGGACACACGCCGGGTGATCAGAACGGATAATCACTTTGGGAGCTCTAAGGTTAATTTCAAAGAAACCAATGCTTTGGTAAAAACCCTCTTTGAGGGGAACAAGTCGATGGTGGTGGCTACCGGGTTTATTGCCAGCACAGCGCAAAATGAAACCACGACACTTGGCCGTGGAGGCTCCGACTACACTGCCTCCATCTTAGCTGCTGCATTGGACGCCGATGAGGTAGAGATTTGGACCGACGTTGACGGCGTGATGACAGCCGATCCACGCAAAGTAAGAGAAGCCTATTCAATGACCAGCCTGAGCTACGTGGAGGCGATGGAAATGTCGCATTTTGGTGCCAAGGTTATTTATCCGCCAACGCTGCAGCCAGCCATTTCGAAGAAGATTCCATTACGAATAAGGAACACGTTTAATCCCGCTTTTGAGGGCACCTTAATTACGCAGCAAGCAACTGGAAAGAAGTACCCGGTGAAAGGCATTTCCTCCATTGAAAACATGTCGCTTGTTAGTCTGATAGGTGGCGGCATTGCTGGTGTGCCTGGGGTGGCATCGAGGCTTTTTGGGGCCCTTGCCCGAAAGAATGTAAACATCGTCCTCATCACGCAAGCATCGTCCGAGCACTCAATCACTTTTGCAGTGAGTCCAAAAGACGGAACCATCGCCAGAGATGTGCTGAAAGAGGAATTTGCCAATGAGATCAAAAACAGAGAGATAGATAGAATCCAGGCTGAGGAAGACCTTTCTATCGTCGCTGTTATTGGGGAAAATATGAAGAATACGCCGGGCATTGCTGGCAAGCTTTTCCAGGCGTTTGGCAGAAACGGTATTAACGTGGTCGCCATCGCCCAGGGTTCCTCGGAGCTCAATGTGTCGGTGGTAATCAACAGAGCCAACATTTCCAAGGCCCTCAATTCGTTGCACGAAACCTTCTTTCTTTCAGATAGAAAATCGCTCAATGTGTTTCTTGTGGGTACCGGACTGATTGGCAGCACCCTTATCGAGCAAATCAAAGCACAAGCGGCCTACCTCATGGAGGAGCGGTCACTGAAAATCAATCTTGTGGGTATTGCCAACTCTCGTCACATGGCTTTTGATGAAGGCGGCATTGACCTTAACACTTGGCGCAAGCTGGTGGACAAGCCAGGAAAGGGCATAGAACTTTCAGCATTCATAGAAAAAATGGAATCTATGAACCTGGCCAATTCAGTATTTATCGACTGCACTTCGAGCGCTAAAGTGATCGAGTTTTACGAAGATATTTTGGAGTCCAGTATTTCTATCGTTACGCCAAACAAGCTGGCCAACTCGGGCCCACTGGCTTTCTACGAAAAGCTGAAAAAGCAGGCGGCCAAACACGGCGTGAAATTCATGTACGAAACGAACGTGGGTGCCGGGCTTCCCGTCATCAACACGCTCAATGATTTGAAGTACAGTGGCGATAAGATCATCAAAATAGAAGGGATTTTGTCTGGCACACTTTCCTATATATTCAACAGCTTCAAAGAAGGTGTGCCATTCAGCCAGGTGGTAGCGGAGGCACGCAGCAAAGGGCTGACCGAGCCCGACCCAAGAGACGACCTGAACGGGATGGACGTGGCAAGAAAGATATTGATTTTGGGCAGAGAGGCTGGCCAGAAACTCGACATAAAGGATGTGAAGCTGGAGCCGATTTTGTCTGACGCCTGTTTCAAAGCACCAAACATTGATGCTTTTTTTGAAGAACTCAAAAAAGAAGACAGCAGACTGGAAGCCATGAGAAAGAAGGCGATGGACGAAGGGAAAAAGCTTCGTTTTATTGCGAAGGTAGAGGAAGGGAAAGCGTCCATTTCGCTCCAAGCTGTCGATGCCGAACATCCGTTTTACAGCCTTTCTGGCAGCGACAATATTATTTCCTTCACCACTCAAAGATATTTTGAAAGGCCTTTGGTTGTAAAAGGGCCGGGTGCCGGAGCAGAAGTGACTTCGGCAGGCGTTTTTGCAGAGATCATCAGCATCAGCAACCATTTTATTCAGGACAACTACAAATTTGCAGGCGGCTATGGCGGATAGTATCAAAGTGTTTGCCCCCGCAACTGTAGCTAATTTAACCTGTGGCTTCGATATACTGGGGCTGGCCATCAATGGCCCCGGCGATGAGCTGGTGGCTAAAAAAACCAACGGAAGAGGAGTAACTATCACCTCCATTGATGGGGACGAGGGCCGGCTGTCGAAAGATGCTGCGAAGAACACCGCAGGCATTTCTGCCAGTCAGTTTTTGCAGGCGATTAACTACGAAGGTGGCATCGAAATATCTCTCCACAAGAGAATGCCTTTTGGAAGCGGCATGGGCTCCAGTGCTGCCAGTGCTGTGGCGGGCGTTTTTGCTGTCAACGAGCTGCTCGGACGGCCGATGAATCAAAGGGAACTGCTCCGGTTTGCCGTTGAGGGCGAGCGCATAGCCTGCGGCAGCGGTCATGCCGACAACGTGGCTCCTTCTCTTTTAGGCGGCATTACGCTTGTGAGAAGTTATGAGCCTTTGGAGGTGCTTTCTCTGCCAGTACCTGCCAACATGTATGTAGCGGTTTTGCATCCCGCTGTGGAGGTGTCAACCGGCGATGCCAGAGCCATTTTGCCGAAAGAAGTAGCCATGAAAGCCTCGGTTAAGTATGCTGGCAATTTGGCGGGCTTTGTTTCAGCACTCTACACCAACGATCTGCCGCTTATGCGCCGAACGCTGATTGATGAGCTTGTTGAACCGAAAAGAGCGTCATTGATACCACATTTTTATGAAATAAAAGAAGCCGCATTGTCGTCCGAAGGGGTCATCGGCTTCGGTATTTCCGGGTCTGGCCCGGCCATGTTTGCCCTGGCTGATGGATTAGAGGCAATCACAAAAGCTGGTGAAGTGATGGAGAATATTCTTAAAAAGCGAGGCATATCCGCCAGCCTCTACATTTCTGAAGTGAATACCGTGGGCCCTAAAATTTTAGATTGAAAATGAAGTTATACAGCACCAATAAGCAATCTCCAGAGGTAAGTTTTGAAGAGGCCGTTTTTAAAGGACTCCCTGACGACAACGGGCTTTATATGCCAAAAGCCGTTCCGGCACTTTCTGCCAAATTTTTCGAAGGGCTGGAGGACATGTCTTTTCAGGAGATGGCCTTGGATGTAACTGATACCTTGATTGGTGATGAGATAGGAAGAAAGGACCTGGAGAAGATCATCTACGACGCCATGAATTTTCCGATAGAGCTCCATCAGGTAGAAGATAATATTTTTGGGTTGGAGCTTTTTCACGGGCCTACGCTGGCTTTCAAAGACTTTGGCGCCAGGTTCATGAGCCGAGTAATGGGTCACTTTTTAGAGAAAAAGCAAAAGGAAATTACCATCCTTGTCGCCACCTCTGGCGATACAGGTAGTGCAGTTGCCCATGGCTTCCTTGGGGTTCCGGGCATCAATGTGGTGATCTTGTACCCAAGCGGAAAGGTGAGTGAAATCCAGGAAAAGCAGCTGACAACCATAGGCCAAAATGTGAAGGCGCTGGAGGTTGATGGCACGTTCGACGACTGCCAGCGCATGGTGAAGCAGGCTTTCCTCGACAAAGAGCTGAACAACGTGCGCCACTTCACCTCAGCCAATTCCATCAACATAGCGAGGCTGATCCCTCAATCGTTCTACTACCACTATGCCTGGTCTATGCTGCACAGCGACGGCAAGCCAGTCTTCTTCTGCACGCCGTCTGGCAACTTTGGGAATTTGTGTGGAGGCCTGATTGCAAAGAAAATGGGATTACCCATCAACCACTTTGTAGCTGCTACCAATGCCAATCATATCGTGCCCGATTACTTGCAAACGGAAAAGTTTCAGCCAAAGCCTTCTGTGAAAACCATCAGCAATGCCATGGATGTGGGCAACCCAAGCAACTTCCCGAGGGTACAGGCATTGTATGGAGGAAGCTACGACAAGATCAACCGGGACATTTCAGGAGCTTGGTATACTGATGCTCAAACGTCGCAGGCCATGAAGGAGGTCTTTGAAAAAGAGGAATACCTGCTTTGCCCACATAGCGCCATTGGCTATTTGGGAGCGAGAGACTATCTGAAAAACCACTTAGGCAAGACGGGAGTATTTCTAGCGACAGCCCACCCCGCTAAGTTCTACGACGTCGTTGACAAAGTACTTGGTGGAAAAGTTGAAATCCCCGAAGTGTTGAAGGAGACGATGGCAAAACCCAAAAAGTCAGTGAAAATGGAAGCCAGCCTCGATGCTTTGAAAAGCTTCTTGATGAATTAACCTATTCATGACTTACTGAGGCCTGACGGTTTCCGGGCAGAGATTTCACCGGCTGCCGTTCCCATTTTATCAAGCAGACGGGCAGGGTCAGTTTCCCAGATCACAAAGTCGAAATTCACTTTTTTCAGCAGGCCATTCACTGTCATGTGAGCGAACAGCTGGTGCAAATAGTCGTAGTATCCGTTAGTATTGAGGATGCCAATAGGGGCATGAATGAGCCCCAGTTGACGCCAGGTGAGTATTTCGCAGAGTTCCTCAAGCGTGCCGAACCCGCCAGGCAATGCGACAAATCCTTCTGAAAGTTGCGACATGATGGTTTTCCTCTCATGCATCGACTCCACCCTAACAAGTTTGGTAACCCCCGTGTGGGCGATCTCCTTGCTGGCCAGAAAATTTGGGATGACTCCTGTGACCTTTCCACTTGCTTTCATACAGCTATTGGCTACAGCGCCCATGATGCCAATTTGCGACCCACCATAAATGAGTTCAATGTTTTGGCTGGCCATCAGTTTTCCGAGGATTTCTGCCTGGGCCACAAACTGAGGGTCTTTTCCTTCAGCAGAACCACAAAACACACAAAGTGACTTCATTCCGTACAAATTAGAGTTTCGTAAATACTTTTTTTGGAGTATTTCTTATTGGCCTTAAACCTAGTAATTTGTTGCATTGATTTTTACTGTAAACTGGAATTTTACTAATCCGACCCCTTATGATAAAGAGGAAGCACTATCTCAATGGCCTGTTATTTTTATTTTTTGTAGGCTCAGCCGTCCTTTTTGTTCAAGAGGAAAATCGGCCAATTGATTCACGAATCGCTTACGAGACCTTTATAAGGGAGCATCCATACTCAAAGATCACCAAATCGAGACAACCAGGTGTGGGTGAGGGAGAAGAGGAGGAAAGGGAAAGAGAGGGCCCTGACAAGAGAATGCAACAAGAGTTTTTTATGACAATGGATCCGGCCTTGCTGAGACCTACGCCCGAAAAGCTCCCCGAAATTTTGGCGGCTACACGCAATGCCAGGACTTATGGAACCCTGCCAGGTGAATCAACAGCGCCATGGGTGGAGAGAGGGCCTAAAAATGTGGGGGGCAGGACAAGAGCACTCATGTGGGATCCGAATGATGCCACAGGCAAAAAAGTTTGGGCCGGAGGGGTATCGGGAGGCTTATGGTTCAATAATGACATCACAAGCGCAAGCTCTACCTGGACAAAAGTCGATGACTTCTGGAGCAACCTGGCTGTTAATTGCATTGCCTACGATCCGAATAACACGCAAACCTTTTATGTCGGAACTGGTGAAAGTTTCGGGGGCATTAGCGGGCAGGGAATATGGAAGTCGACCAATGGAGGAACGACATGGACTCAGCTTTCTGCTTCAGCGAATTTTGGGTATGTGGCCGATATCGTTGTGAGGAACGAGGCGGCGACAAGCGTCGTTTACGCAGGCATAATAGCCAGTAGTACGCAGGGCGGTTTTTTTGGCAGTGAGTTTCAAGGCCTGCAAAGGTCAACGGACGGCGGCACCACATTTACTCAGGTGATGAAGAATCTACCCAATTTCACCCAACCTAGTGCAAAATATGGTGTGGGCGACATCGAAATTGGCCCCGACAACAGGCTCTGGATTGGAACATACCGAAACAACTACTCTGATTACAATGGATTGGGCGGTGGCACCATCCTGTTCTCCGACAATGGAACTTCTTTCACCACCGCTTACGAAACCACTGTTTCGGAAAGAAGCGGCAGGGTTGAATTGGCCGTGTCCAGCTCAAATGCTTTGGCTGTTTATGGCTTGATTGAAAACGACGAAAAGATAAAACAGATCGTCAGAACTTCTGATGGAGGAGCAACTTGGAGCGTTCTGGCGCTACCGGATGATGATGACAACGGCATTGATGCTGATGACTTTACCAGGGGACAGGCATGGTATGACCTTATCGCCGAAGTAGATCCGAACAGAGACAGCACGGTAGTTATCGGTGGTATTAACCTTCACATGAGCACGGATGGCGGGGGCACATGGAAGCAGATATCGAAATGGTCGAACAACGCCAATATGGGTTCCATGCCCTATTCCTACGTTCATGCGGACCAGCATGTTATTCGATACAAACCGGGAAGCTCATCGGAAATTATTTTCGGAAATGACGGGGGCGTGTTTTGGACAAACGATTTTTCGAATCCATCGGCTACGGACTTGATTGTTGCAAGAAATAACGGGTACAACGTCACGCAATTTTATGCAAATGCCATTCATCCAGACAAAGCCAAGAACTATTTTCTGGCTGGGGCACAAGACAATGGTACGCAGCAATTTCAATCGGCGGGAATCAATGCCACGGTGGACGTGAGAGGAGGTGATGGGGCTTATTGTTTCATTGACCAGACTGATGCCGTAACTCAAATAGCCTCTTATGTTTACAACGATTACCGCTTTTCAACTAATAATTGGGCGACGAGCAGCAGTATCGCCAGCGATGATGCGACGGGTCATTTTATCAACCCGGCTGACTATGATGACGAAATGAATGTACTCTATACAGCGGCCACGGAGTCCACCATTGGAAGGTTCGTCAAGGATGCAACCGGCTTCACAAGAAGCGACCTCAGTATCAGCCTCGGCGCAAAAGCGTCTCACCTGAGGGTCTCTCAGCACACTCGCCAGTCAACTACGCTCTTTGTCGGCACCGCAGCTGGAAGGCTTTTCAAAATTAGTAAGGCAAACTCCTCAAACTCAAGCTCGACAGAGATCACAGGCAGCGGGTTTCCGAACGGGTGGATCTCCAGCATAGAAGTTGGGCAGGATGAAAACCACCTGCTGGTTACATTTTCAAATTATGGCGTCAACTCGGTATGGTATACTGCCGATGGAGGCACAACATGGACATCGAAGGAAGGCAATCTACCCAACATTCCAGTGCGTTGGGCCATGTTCAATCCAACTAACTTTGATGAGGTAATATTGGCCACCGAAATGGGAATTTGGGGAACAAAGTCTGTGACCGCTGCCTCACCAACGTGGGCGCAGTTCAGTAATGGCCTCGCCAATGTGAGGGTGGACATGCTTCAGATGAGGGACTCAGACTTTGAAGTTATCGCAGCCACTCATGGCAGAGGCCTCTACTCAAGCTCAATTTTTGCCGGTCAGTCGGCGCTAGCAGCAAACTTTGTAGCGAAAAACAGGGCTACTGAGAAAAACACTGCTGTGGAGTTTTTTGACAGGTCGAAGGGAGCAACCTCCTGGGCCTGGACTTTTGATGGGGGAACACCGACGACCTCAACTTCTCAAAACCCATCAGTAACCTATGCTACCGACGGTGCCTACACAGTGACCCTTGTTTCAAAAAATGCCAGCGGAGCAACATCAACCAAAACCATTGAGGGCTACGTGCAGGTGGGGCCGGTAGATGATGGGCCAATTGAAGCGCTGTTTACCTCCGATATCCAAACAGTGGTGCAAGGCAACACCGTGAAGTTTACAAACACCTCCAAAGGGATGCCGGAGTCGGTTATCTGGTTTTTCGAAGGGGGCACGCCTTCCGCTTCAACGGAACTGAACCCGACAGTAAAATATGAAACGACTGGCTCATTTGATGTAGAGTTGGTGGTGTTTAAAGAAGGGGAGCAGAATAAAATATTGAAAGCCAACTATGTGACGGTTACCGCTGATAACTCAACTTTGAAGGCGAAGTTCAAGGTCAACACGCCCACTGTTTTTGTAGGCAATCAAATCAAGTTCACGGACATATCAACAGGAGGTGCTACCTCCTGGGCGTGGACTTTCGAAGGAGGAACACCTTCTACGTCGAGCAGTCAGAATCCCGTTGTTGTTTATAATACTTCCGGTAAGTTCAATGTGACCCTCAAGGTGACAAAAGGAGCTGAAACAAACACCCTAACGATTGAAGACCATGTAGGGGTTTATGTAAGCACAGGCATTGAGTTCTCTGACGGTGTGATAGACTCCTATTACAGCAATACCAACCCTGATTTCACGGGCTTGTATGGCGGAGAGTGCAATGCTTTTTTCGCCAACAGGAGGCTTTTAGATCCTACGAATGTCAATGGAAATACTGACACATTTGTAAGCTTACCATTGGGATCGTATGTGACGGTAGAATTTACTGACAATGTGATTATCAATGCCCCTGGTCAGGACGATATATTCATCAGGGAATGTGAGGGAGTCAACGAATATGCCAATGTGTATGTCAGTGCCAATGGGGTTGATTTCTCTTTTATTGGCACAGCGATAGGTACTAACAGCAGCAATGTCACAACTACTTTCGACCTGGAAACGATAAATTTTCAGGAGCCTGTGGTAGCCATAAAAGTGGTTGGACTGGATTTAGGAGGCGCCTCTCCTGGCTTTGATTTATTGAGCGTCAGTGGAATCGCCGGCGCCATTATTGGCAACGATCCGCCAGTAGCCCCCACACTTCTTACCGCCGAGGCCAGGCCCTCGGAAGTAAAACTGAGTTGGGAAGACAATGCGATCGATGAATCTGGATTTTTTGTCGAAAGGTCAACTAATGGCACCACTTTCACTAAGATCAAAGACTTGCCGGTCAATGCCTCTAGTTACACCAGCGGAGGACTCACCGAAGCAACCAAATATTTCTTCCGGGTGGCAGCCACTAACAAAAATGGCGATTCCGATTATAGCAATGTCGTGGAAATAACAACGACGGAGTTTACGGTTGAAGCGCCTACCGGACTTAACGTGGTAGCTAACTCTTCAGTGTCAATAGCACTCGATTGGATCGACAATTCCGATGATGAAGAAAGTTTTGAAATTCAAAGGTCAGAGGACAATGATCAGTTTATTACCCTTGGTACAATTGGAGCTGACACCATTTCGTTTGATGACTTGAGTTTGGCGCCGTCGTCGACTTATTTCTACAAAGTAAAAGGTGTTAATGCCACAGGCGAGTCCGATTACACCGAGGTTGTGGAAATCAAAACGCTTGACCCTCTTGAGGCACCCACGGCCCTCACGCTTGACAAGGCGACTGGACGCAAAGTGGTGCTTTCGTGGGCCGATAATTCATCGAGGGAAACTGCCTTCATTGTGGAAAGGGCCGTAGGAACCGGAGCGTTTGCTACCCTAACGGAACTGGAAGCTGATGTCACGGCGTTTACAGATGATGCCGTACTTGAACTAACAGACTATAAGTACCGCTTGTATGCCGTGAACGATGTGCTTGAGGTTTCGTCAAAAACCACTTCATTGCTCGTGTCAACGCCCGAAAAGGGCTTTGCAGACCTTACCATTACTGACTTGAATGTTCCAGCTTCTCAGAGCGCCAAAGAAATTACACTTGGAGCAACCGTTTCTAATCCTTCCGATGATCCTACTGAGGGCGCTTTTGAGGTGAGCTTTTACCTTTCTGAGGATGAAACCATTTCTTCGGCCGATGAGCTGCTGGGGGTGGTGGCTTTTGACGAAATGGAGGATGGGGCGGAGCAAACGGCTTCGGGCACTTTTGCTATGGTGATTCTGGCAGCTGGGGAGTATTTTATTGTGGCTGTGGTTGATGAAGGGAGTGTGATTGAAGAGAAAGACAAAACCAACAACAAACAAAGCGCCTCGATTACTCTGACAGAAGTGCTTTCTGTAGCCGATGATTTGAAACAAAATGTTAAAGTTTATCCCAATCCCACCACGGCGGTGATTAATGTTACGTCGGAGGCAGGCGAAATTGGGCCGTTCCATATTCGGTTAACAGACCTGTCGGGAAAGCTGTTGAAGGCGCAAACGGAAGTAGTAGGAGCCGCAAGGATTGACATGGCAGATCTGCCAAGTGGCGTTTATCTCCTTACTATCCAAAAGGAAGGGGGCCAGTATTCAACCCGGATTCTGAAGCACTAAAGGAAGAGGCTGGCGATGCACCAGCCTCACTCTTAAAAGTCTTTTGAATCATTCAACTGCCAGTCGTAATCGATGTAGCTGACTTTGGTTTTATCTGCGATCTTTACTTTGGCAAACTGATTGATAAAATCTTTCAGGTTTTTGTCTTTAGTGAAATCACCACTGTACCAATCGAAGAGTTTTGACAGCTGAGCGCTTGTGTTGTTGATTTTGTTACGTCGCTCGTCATTGATAAAGCTAATGGCCTGTTCTTTCAGTTGCTGGTCAATCTTTGAACCGGTGTAGGCCTCTGCCCTAAGCACGGGGCATGAATAGGAAGCGCAATTGACGGCAAAATGTATCCTGGGCTCGTTGAATTCCTTTCTGATAATGCCGTGTTCAATATTGTTCAAGTCCATTTCCTTTCCTCCAATTTTGATGAACTTGATATCCCAGGGAGTATTCACAAAAGGTATTTGAATTTTGCTACCGATGTCTTTGATGCTTTCCACGGGATAGTATTGCAGGATTAGCTCGATGGTAAAAGCATTGTAGGCATTGATCCAGTATGCCAGCCTGTCGTTCTTGCTCCAGGTCTTATCATTGGGAGCGTTGTTCTGAATCAGTTCCAGATATTTCTTTAGTTCCGCTCTGTCTTCTTTGAAGCCTTCGTAATTCACCCAGCCGTCTTTGTTTACGTGTTTCTTTAGCAACACATCAAAAGTTGCGTGACTGATGGGCTTGCTGTTTTCCTGCTCTGGCGAGGTGGCGCCGCAGCTCACGATGGTCAGCAACAGAAAAATGTACAGGATATGCTTCATGTCCAGAGGTGTTTTACAGATTAAACGAGCGAAACCAACGCTTGTTGGCGGCAAAATGAGATGTGTCTTGAAAAAGACACTATCGTTTTTCCTGAAGGATAACCTGTTCACGGTAAATTGGTTAACCAAAAGTTGGCGTAAAATAAAAATCTCATTACGGTTTATGCTCTTTTTTTGACTAATTTTTGGTTCCAACACCTTCTATTTAAGTATTCGATTGATATTAAAGACTAGGTTTGATTGAGGAATCGACAATGATACAAATGCTCATTTTGATTGCGGGTTTTGCCCTGGTTGCCGTGTCCTCCAATCAAATAGCCCGCCAATTTCAAAAAATACATTTGCCCTTGATTTCCGGGCTCATGATCACTGGTGTTTTGGCCGGGCCCTACGTGCTCAACCTGATCCCAGAGATAGCCAAGGTACAACTAAGCTTCATCAGTGAGACGGCCCTGGCTTATATCGCATTTGCCGCAGGTTCAGAGCTTTATCTCAACGAAATGCGGAGCAAGCTGCGGAGCATTAAGATTCAATCTTTTGCCCAAACGGCCATCACTTTTCTGGCAGGTGGGGGCCTTGTGTTTTTTCTCGCCGAGATGATCCCCTTTATGAAAGAGCTGTCACTAAGTGACAAATTATCGGTTTCGTTGCTTACGGGGGTCATATTTGTTACGCCTTCTCCGGCTTCGGTAATAGCTATTGTCAACGAGCTGAGAGCGAAGGGGCCTTTTACTCAGGTCGTTCTTGGCGTCACTATTGTGAAGGACTTTGTTGTGGTTGTGATGTTTGCCATTATTTTGGCCGTGGCAAAAACACTTGCGCATGGTGATAGCTTTGAGCTCACAAGCTTGTTGGTTATTGTTATTGAACTTATCGTTTCATTTGTTGGGGGCTTTCTTGTGGGCAAGGGACTTGAGGCATTTTTAAAGCTGAGAATCAAGCACCTGGTCAAAACCATCCTCATTTTAGCCCTGGGATACCTGGTTTACTTTTTGTCGCATCACATTTTGGTATGGAGCGAAGAGCTTACAGGGCACGGGTTGTATCTGGAGCCGCTGCTTATTTGCCTCGTTGGGAGTTTTTACGTAGCCAACTATTCCAACTACAGACCAGAGTTTCTTAAAATTCTCCACGAAGTAGGAACGCCTGTATACGTGGCATTTTTCACACTCACGGGAGCTTCCATGGACTTGCCTGTACTGGCAGAGGTTTGGGGAATTGCGCTGCTTTTTTTTGTTATCCGACTGCTCGCAACCACGGTGGGAGCCCTTGCGGGGAATATGCTGGCCGGAGACCCGCACAGGTTTCTGAAGGTGGTTTGGATGCCATATATTGCCCAGGCTGGAGTAGCCCTTGGCCTGGCTACGGTTATCGCCAACCAGTTTCCCGGATGGGGGGAAGATTTTGCAGTACTTATTATTGCCATCATAGTTATCAACCAACTTGTGGGCCCGCCATTCGTCCGCTGGGCCATTGATTTGGTAGGTGAAAACAAAAGCCGAGCGGATGTCCCCAGGTTTGATGGCGTAATGGACGCCCTTATTTTTGGCTACGAAAGCCAATCATTGGCCCTTTCACGACAGCTAATGGAAAAAGGCTGGAAAGTAGAGATGATTACGCTGAGTGATCAAAAGGATGTAGAAGTGCCTGACGGCATTAAACTTCATTTTGTTACTCAGATTGACAAAAAGCTATTTGAGGGGATCGATGCTAAAAAATTTGACGCCATAGTAACCCTACTGTCTGACGAGGAGAACTATAGAATATGTGAGATAGTCTACGAAGAAATAGGGACAAAACAGGTGGTTGTGCGCCTGAATGAAAGGGTCAACCTCGACAAATTTGTTCACCTGGGAGTGAAAGTGATCGACCCGTCCACAGCCATGGTAAGCTTGCTTGACCATTTTGTGCGCTCACCCCAGGCAACGAGCTTACTACTTGGAATGGAGCATGGACAGGACACTAGGGACATTGTTATTCGCAACCCGGATCTTCACGGACTCCCACTTCGGAGCCTTCGTCTGCCCCCGGAGGTCATCATTCTTTCTATGCGACGTGCCGGGCAAATGATCATTTCACATGGCTACACCCGGCTGCGGGTGGGTGACATCGTTACCATGGTTGGATCTAACAGCAGCCTCGACGAGGTAGAGCTGAAATTTGGCAACTAACGTGTCTTCACAGAATAAGCCATTTTTGCTTCTCAATTCTTTATTCTGCAAGCATTAATCCTATATCTTTGCGGCCTGAAAAGAAATCAGCCGACGGCTGGTGCTTTTTCTTTTGGAACCGAATAAGACGAACTGATGAATTCTCAAAACACACCTAAAGAAGAAACCAACTTGCTTCGTACCCTCATTGCTCATGCCAAGGAGTATGGATTCATATACCCGTCAAGTGAAATATATGACGGCCTTCAGGCAGTGTATGATTATGGTGCTTATGGTGTGGAGCTGAAGAATAATATCAAAAAAGTTTGGTGGGAAAGTATGACCCGCCTCAATGAGAACATAGTGGGTATCGATGCGGCCATTTTCATGCATCCAACTACCTGGAAGGCATCTGGCCACGTCGACGGGTTCAACGACCCGATGATCGACAACAAAGACTCGAAAAAGCGCTACCGGGCCGACAATCTCATTGAGGATAAAGCGACGGAATACGAGAACAACGGCGAAGCAAAAAAAGCCGAGCAGTTGCTCGCCGATATGAACAGGCTGCTCACGGCGGAGGACTTGAAGGGCGTGAAGGAGCTGATTGAAGCTCACAAAATTGTTTGCCCGATCTCAGGAACGGCAAACTGGACCGACGTTCGTCAGTTCAACCTGATGTTTTCCACCAAAATTGGTTCGGTATCTGAGGAGGCCGATGTTGTTTATCTGAGGCCTGAAACTGCGCAGGGTATCTTCGTCAACTTTTTGAATGTGCAGAAGACCGCCAGAATGAAGGTGCCTTTTGGTATTGCACAAATTGGTAAAGCCTTCAGAAATGAGATTGTGGCTCGCCAGTTCATTTTCCGCATGAGGGAGTTTGAGCAAATGGAGATGCAGTTTTTTGTGCGCCCAGGCGAGGAGATGAAATGGTATGAGTACTGGAAAGAGGCTAGAATGAAATGGCACCTGGCGCTGGGCACTCCGGCCGAAAAGCTGAAGTTCCACAACCATGATAAGTTGGCACATTATGCCAATGCCGCTGTTGACATTGAGTACCAGTTTCCATTCGGTTTCAAAGAAGTGGAGGGCATCCATAGCCGCACCGATTTTGACTTGAAGAACCACCAGGAGTTCTCAAAAAAGAAGCAGCAGTACTTCGATACGGAGATCAATCAGAACTACATTCCGTATGTGGTGGAAACGTCCATCGGTGCCGACAGGGCATTTTTGATGGTGTTGAGCAATGCTTACACGGAGGAGACTGTAGGTGAGGGGGATGAAAAGAAGGAAAGAACTTATTTGAAGCTGCACCCGGCTTTGGCACCTATCAAGGCGGCCATTTTCCCGTTGGTGAAGAAAGACGGCCTGCCTGAGAAGGGCCGCCAGATTTTTGACATGCTGAAGTACGATTTCAACCTGATCTATGAAGACAAACAAGCTATTGGCAAACGCTACACCCGCCAGGATTTGATTGGTACACCTTTCTGTATTGCGGTGGACTACGAGACGATGGAAAATGACACTGTCACCATCCGCCACCGTGACACCATGGCCCAGGAAAGGGTGCATATCTCGGAACTGAAGGAAAAAATTGGAGAGGCAGTTTCGATTAAGAGGATATTTGAGAAGCTTGGGTAAATTTTTTCAAAACACTAAAGTTTTTGCGCCTCTTTTATCTTCTTTTCAATATATAGACGGTGCTCTTCACTTATGGCCCCAACTATATTTACAATCTCTTTTTCTGTCAAGGGCATGGAGTAAGGCTGTTTAATGTCTATTTTTCTGTGAAGTACTTGTATTCGAGTATTTCGGAGAGAAAAGGTGCATGAAATCTCAGAATAGTAGTCATGTTGCTCAAAGCCGTCCCTAGAGAATTTTGAAAAGAGAGCCACAATTGAGATGGAATGGGTGTTGATAGAAATAAGCTGTTCGATGTCGTCAAGCATTTGTCTAGAAAACTGCCCCGGTAGACTCTTAGCTTCGTAAAAGAGGTTAAAGCTTGTTGAGGAGTAGAACCTCGAAAACTTATCGGAGGAGTCCAAAAACTTTAAAAATAAAGGTTTTATTGATTCCTGGTAGAATTTACTAATTGAACCTTCTGATTTTTCGACCACTAGATTCTCTCCGATCGAGTTGATTCTACTATCCAAAAGAAAGAGCTCTTTATCCAAATCATCCGGCTCCTCAATGCTCTCACCATTCGCCCCCTTGATCATTATCTCCAAAGACCTGACAAGGTTGTCTCCTATATACTCAATAAAGGGCGCTATCGATCCAGCATCGGCCAGCCGCAACACGGCAAAGTAATTTTCCTTGTCCTCGGTCTTAATAATCACAGGCGGAAAGCCATACTGCATTAAAATGAAATTCATCAGAATTCTTACAACCCTGCCATTGCCGTCGTCGAATGGGTGTATTCTAATAAACTTGTAATGGAGCTCTGCGGCCACTAACACTGGATTGATATCCTTCTTCCATTTCTTCTCCCCCAACCATTTCATTAGATCATGCATCATTCCCGGCGTCTCTTCCGGAGTGGCAAAGCGAAAAATTTCCCCTGTTTTTGTTTTTACATGGTTAGGCTGGGTCTTGTAAGCCCCTATCTCTATTCTCTTTTTTGTAGGCTTGCCATCAGGCGTAATGGCATCAGCTTCGTAGGATTCCTTCAAGAGCAGCTTGTGTAGCTCTCTGATAAAATTTTCAGTAAGCGGTCTTTCTTCCTTTACCACCTCCAGCACCAGATGAATGGCTTCATTATGACCAGTGATCTCAAAATGATCTTTCAACGGCTTGCCCTGAGCTGTAATGCCAAAAAGTATCAATGCCTTCGTTTCTCCGTAGGTGAGTGAGTTGCCCTCAAGGTTATTGGAATGGTAGTTCCAGTCCAAGCGGAACTTGTCCATAATCCTTCTTTCGTCTTCAGGTTTAATGGGCCTGAGCTGGTCTAGTTCCTTTTTTAATTGAAGCGCTTTTGCAACGGAATCCATCCTTTTCGTTATTCTTATGGTTTAAAGATACCAAGTATTAGTTACCTCATTCCAACCTGAATGGCTTATTTTCTATCTGCTGGTGTAGTATTTGCATTTTTGTGGGTTGTCGTACGAAGAAGCGCCCGCTTAGAAAGCTACTGGCGATGGATGCGGTGGGAAAGCTCGTCATTGACTGCCGACCGGGTTCGCCCCCACATCGAAAAACACTTTGACTACTACAGGCGCCTTCCCCCTGTGTATAAAATTGAATTCGAAAATAAGCTGATAGAATTTATCGACCGCAAAGATTTCACGCCCCGCCAAATGCAGTCGGTGACTGAGGAGATGAAGGTGCTTATTTCGGCGGCTGCCACGCAACTCACTTTTGGCCTGCCTGACATCTATTTGGAGAACTTCAGCAGAATACTGGTCTACCCTGATGACTACTACAGCACCATTTTCAAACGCTACCACCGGGGCGAGGTAAATCTGGGAGGAGGCATCATCGTGCTTTCCTGGAAAGGTTTTGTGAGCGGCTATGCTGACGGCACCGACGGGCTCAACCTGGGCCTGCACGAAATGGCCCATGCCCTGAAGCTGGAGAATGGAATATTTAATGAAGAGTATAACTTCTTCGATGAAGGCGTGCTCCAGGAGTGGACTACAATTGCCCGTAATACTATCGCCGAGATAAGGGAAGGAACGGAGACTTTCTTCAGAAGCTATGGAGGGGTTTCCATAGACGAATTTTTTGCCGTGGCCATAGAGAATTTCTTCGAGAGGCCAATCGACTTTCAGCTGGAGCATCCACGACTGTACAAGTTTACCGTTCTTTTATTGAGGCAGGACCCCATCAGGTTATTATCTTTGGCGCAATGATCTGGAAAGAACTCCTCAACAGCCAACGATACGGCGCCACCAAAAGCATCAACTTCGACCCCGCCCGCAGTCCTTTCGAGATGGACTACGACCGCATTATTTTCTCCTATCCTTTTCGCAGGTTGCAGGACAAAACGCAGGTGTTTCCTTTGCCGGATCACGACTTTGTGCATAACCGGCTCACTCACAGCCTCGAGGTGTCGAGCGTGGGCAGGTCGCTCGGGAAGATGGTCGGTGAGAAGATACTGGAAAGAGAAAAAGACCTTGCACTCACAGCGGCAGACTTTGGCTCCATAGTGGCTGCTGCCTGCCTGGCGCACGATATTGGTAACCCACCGTTCGGCCATTCTGGCGAAAAGGCCATTTCAGAGTTTTTTCTCAACCACGTCGAAGGAAGGATATTCGAGTCGAAAGTAACAAAAGCCGAATGGGCTGATCTTGTTTCATTTGAGGGCAATGCCCAGGGGCTTCGGCTGCTTTGCCATGCTCAGAACAAAGGGCTTCGGCTTACGCATGCTACGCTGGCGGCATTTACCAAGTACCCCTGCCAGTCGTCATTTGAAGGGAAGAGTAAAGAGAAAAAGAGCCAGAAGAAGTTTGGTTTTTATCAGACAGAAGCAAACATCTTTCAGGAAGTAGCAGCAGCCACCAGCCTGAAAGAAGAAATAAAAAACATAGCCTGGGCCAGGCACCCGTTGGTTTACCTGGTGGAAGCTGCTGATGATACCTGCTATCATATCATCGATCTGGAGGATGGGTGCAGGCTTGGCTGGGTGCGCTATGAAGTAGCTAGAGACTTGCTGGCTGAAATAATAGGCGACGCCTACAAACCGGAGAAGCTTGATGAGCTGGAAACCGTGGAGGAAAAGATGGCGACGCTCAGAGCCCTGGCCATCAACATTCTGGTGGGGCAGTTAACAAAAGCTTTTTTGGAGAACGAAAAGGAAATCCTTGACGGGACATTGAACGCTGACTTGTTTTCGCTGGTACCTTGCTGTGCCACTTTGGAAAAAATCAGCAAACTATCTGTGGCGCAAATTTACCAGTCGAGGCAGGTAATCGAAAAAGAAGCGGCAGGGTTTCAGGTAATCTCAGGTTTGATGGAGGCTTTCTGTAGCGCCGCCTACAAGGTTCATTTTGATGACAAATCAGGCTATAGAGACCAGCTCGTGTACAAACTCATGCCGTCAGACATTCTTTTAGGCATTCAAAAGTCAGAAACGACCTATCAACTCTTACGAACGGTGCTTGATTTTATTTCCGGCCTCACCGACGGCCACGCACTTTCCCTGTACCGAAACCTGACCGGCATATCGCTGCCAGGAATAAGATCGTAGAAATAGGAAAGGAATAATGACCCTCAACTACCTTAGAAAGATTATTTCATTACATTTGTGCTCCGTTTGGAAATGTGGACCCAGTTAGCACATATCATCCTGAAATTCAGGCTTCCCCTTCTTATCATTCTGGTTATCCTTACAGCCTTTTTTGGCTATCAGGCCCGGAAAGTTGAGTGGTCGTTCGATCTTGCCAAAACAGTTCCCGATACAGACCCCGACATGGTCTATTTTCAGGAATTCAAAAAGCTGTTTGGTGAAGATGGAAACATGCTGGCTATTGGCGTAAAAGACAGCGCCATCTATAAGGTGGAGAACTTTCAAAAGTTCGGATACCTGGCCGACGAGTTGGCCCGCATCAACAATATCACAAACGTACTTTCCCTTCCCAGCCTCCAGCACCTTGTAAAGAACGATGAAAAAAAGCGGCTTGAAATGAAGCCGTTTTTCACGAGCATTCCTGACACGCAACTGGCGCTCGACTCTATGTTGCGGGAGGCTAACCAAATCAAAGTTTATAGTGGTCAGCTCATCAACCCTGACAATGGAGCCACGCTTATCATGGTGTCCATCAACAAGGAGATTCTGAGCACAAAAAACCGTGATGGTGTGGTGGGCGATGTGCTGATGGTGGCTCAGCTATTTGAAGAGGAAACGGGCATCAAGCTACACTATGCCGGCTTGCCCTACATCAGATTTATCAACACAAGTAAGGTAAAGGCCGAGCTCCAGCTATTTCTGGTGCTTTCTATCATTGTTACGGGCATCATCCTTTTCTTTTTCTTCCGGTCATTCCAGGCTGTGCTTTTCCCACTCATTCTTATTGGCACCATGATCGTATGGGTGATGGGGACACTGTCTCTCTTTGGCTATAAAATCACCCTGCTTACGGGGCTCATTCCGCCGATTATTGTCGTCATAGGTATACCCAACTGCGTGTATTTGCTCAACAAATACCACCAGGAATATGCCCTGCATGGCGACAAAATGATGGCCTTGTCGAACATGATCAGGCGGATTGGTATTGTGACGTTGATGACCAACTTCACCACAGCCATTGGATTTCTGGTGCTTCTTATCGTTGATATTGTGGTGCTTCGTGAATTTGGAACCATTGCCGGCATCAATATCATGTCCACTTTCATCGTGAGCATCGTATTCATCCCGACGGTATTCTCTTATTTGCCGCCACCTAAAAAGCGCCACCTGAAGCACCTGGATATGAAGCCGCTGGCTAAGCTGCTTTATGGGATAGACCTTCTGGTGCACAGGCACAAATACAAAGTGTTTTTGTTCTCAATAGTACTGGTAGGGGTGTCGATATTTGGAATGACTCGTATCAGAGCAGTTTCACATATGATCGATGACCTGCCCGACGACAGCCCCGTTAGGTATGACCTGGCTTTCTTCGAGGAGAATTTTAGTGGTGTTATGCCACTGGAGCTTTTGATTGACACTGGCAACAAAAAGGGAGTACTCAACCTGAATAACCTCAGGAAAATTGATCAGTTGGTCAATTTTCTCGACAGCATACCTTACATCTCTCAGCCTGTTTCGATAGTAAGTTTTGTGAAGGCTGCCCGCCAGGCTTTTTACAATGAAAACCCAGCGTTCTACTCACTGCCTACCAGCCGAGATCAGGCATTTGTGCTTCGCTATCTTCAGGGTGAGGCTGGAATGAGCTCAGGCCTGGCCAGTAACTTTATTGACTCAACCGGTCAGATCGTCCGTGTGTCAGTGCGCATCGCCGATGTGGGGTCGGATAAAATGGACAGCCTGGTCACTCAGGTAATAGAGCCAAAGATTACCGATCTTTTTGAGGGAACAAAAATGTCGGCCACGATCACCGGCACAACGTTGCTCTTTATAAAAGGCAATAAATTCCTGATACAAAACCTTATCAGTAGCATGGTGCTGGCCTTTTTTGTTATCGCCATTGTGATGGGGCTGCTTTTCAGAAACCTGCGAATGATCATTGTTTCCCTGATACCCAATTTCATTCCGTTGATCATTACGGCAGGAATCATGGGTTATTTTGGAATACCGCTAAAGCCAAGTACCGCCCTTATTTTTAGCATTGCTTTCGGGATATCGGTTGATAACTCTATCCACTTCCTGGCCAAGTATAGGCTGGAATTGTTTGCGAACAATTTCTTTGTGCCAGTGGCAGTGAGCAAAAGCATTAAGGAAGTGGGGTCGAGCATGATCTATACTTCGATCATCCTTTTCTTTGGCTTCGTAATATTCGCCTTTTCAGAATTTGGCGGAACGGTGGCGCTCGGAACACTTACCTCTACCACTTTGTTCTTTGCCATGTTCACGAACACCATCTTGCTGCCGTCTTTACTGCTGCGATTCGATAGTGGCAAGAGGAACAAAAATGAGCATTTGCTTATTGATAGCTATAGCGATTTTTACACGGAAAATGACGACGAAGAAATTGACATTGACCGAATTAAGCTGGAAGAGCTCAATAGCAAAAAAGCGCAATCGTAGTACTTAAAGATTGAATTTTCAGGAGAAGATCATGACGAAAGCTGTGAAATACAGAGAGTATAAATCTATAGACTTGGCCAAGGTAGCTTCCGAAGTGCTGGAAGACTGGAAGCAGAGGAAGATATTTGAAAAATCTGTAAGCTCAAGAGAGGGCCGCCCGACTTTTACTTTCTATGAAGGTCCCCCATCGGCCAATGGCACACCTGGTATTCACCACGTGATGGCGAGGACGGTGAAGGATATTTTTTGTCGTTACAAAACGCAGCAAGGCTTTCAGGTAAAAAGAAAAGGCGGCTGGGATACCCATGGTTTGCCAGTGGAGCTTCAGGTCGAGAAAGAGCTGGGCATCACCAAAGACGATATCGGCAAGAAAATATCGGTTGAAGAGTACAACCAGAAGTGCCGTGAGGCGGTGATGAAGTTCAAGGGCCAGTGGGACGACCTTACTGAAAAAATGGGCTATTGGGTCGATTTGGATGATCCTTACATCACCTTCGAGAAAGATTATATTGAGTCTGTCTGGAATTTGTTGCAGAAGTTTTACGACAAGGGCCTGCTCTACAAGGGCTACACCATTCAACCATATTCGCCCGCAGCGGGCACCGGCCTTAGCTCTCATGAGCTGAACCAGCCCGGCACATATAAAATGGTGAAGGACACGACCATTGCGGCGCAGTTTAAGATTGAAGGGACGCAAAACGACTACTTCCTGGCCTGGACCACCACCCCATGGACTTTGCCCGCCAACAATGGTCTGGCTGTAGGCAAAGAGATTGCCTACGTGAAGGTTGCCACTTTCAATCAATACACTTTTGCGCCTGTAAATGTAATCCTGGCAAAAGATAGAGTCAGCGCCTACTTCAATCAGAAGGCCGCCGACCTAAAGCTAGAGGACTATAAGCCTGGCGACAAGCTGATACCTTTCAAAGTGGTGCAGGAATACAAAGGGAAAGAATTGGCTGGTATGTCCTACGAGCAGCTAGTTCCGGTGGTGAAGCTGGAAAAACCTGCTTTCACCGTGGTGATTGGCGATTTTGTGACGACCGAAGACGGCACAGGCATCGTGCACATTTCCAAGACCTTTGGAGCGGATGACTTTCGAACTTCTGTGCAGAACAATCTGCCCGGCGTTTTTGTGAAGGATGAGGGTGGCTTTGAAGTGCCTATCGTTGACAAGAAAGGGAAGTTTGTTGATGAAGTGGGAGCTTACCTCAAAGATAAGATGAAGGAATGGGATATCACCGCTCACAAGCAGTACGAGGAAGACGCATTTTATGTAAAGAATTATAAAGAGGAGGATGAAAGCGATCCAAATTTCAAATCGACGGACGTCATCATTTCCATCATACTAAAGCAGGAGAACAAAGCCTTCAAAGTAGAGAAATACGAGCACACCTACCCTCATTGCTGGAGAACGGATAAGCCGGTGCTTTACTATCCGATGGACTCCTGGTTCATCAAAACCACTGCCTACAAAGACAAGCTGGTGGCCTTGAACAACACCATCAACTGGAAGCCTCAGTCGACCGGAACAGGCCGCTTTGGCAACTGGCTTGAAAACCTGGTGGACTGGAACTTGAGCCGTAGCCGTTTCTGGGGTACGCCTTTGCCTATTTGGGCAACAGAAGACAGATCAGAAATGAAATGCATTGGCTCATTTGCCGAGCTAAAAGCCGAATCGGAAAAGGCGGTGAAGGCAGGACTGATGAAAGCGCCTGTCGCTGATGACATGGACCTGCACAGGCCTTTCGTGGATGAGGTGATTTTGGTAAGCGACAGTGGTCGTCCCATGCGCCGGGAGACTGACCTGATCGACGTTTGGTTTGACTCAGGCGCTATGCCTTACGCACAGTGGCACTACCCATTTGAAAACAAGGAAGTATTTGAGGCAAACTATCCTGCAGACTACATCGCCGAAGGAGTAGACCAGACCCGGGGCTGGTTTTTCACACTTCACGCTATAGCAGGGATGTTGTTCGATAGTGTGGCTTTCAAAAATGTAATTGCCAACGGCCTGGTGCTGGACAAAAACGGCAATAAAATGTCGAAGCGTCTGGGCAATGCCGCCGACCCCTTCGTTACATTGGAGAAGTACGGCGCCGACCCCACCCGTTGGTACATGATCACCAATGCAAATCCGTGGGACAACCTGAAATTTGATATCGATGGAATAGTAGAAGTACAGCGTCGTTTCTTTGGAACCCTGTACAATACCTACAATTTCTTTGCACTCTACGCCAATCTGGATGGTTTTAACTACAGCGAGGCGGCTGTTCCTTTGAACAACAGAACAGAGAGCGACCGGTGGATTACCTCACGCCTGAATACGGTGAAAAAGCAGGTAGCAGAAGCCTATGACGAGTACGAGCCAACGAAGGCCGGTCGGTTGATTCAGAATTTTGTTGTGGACGATATGTCCAACTGGTATGTGCGCCTGAACAGGAAGCGTTTCTGGAAAGGTGAGTACAACGAAGACAAGAAAGCCGCTTACCAAACGTTGTACGACTGCCTGGAGACGGTAGCTCGCCTGGCAGCACCGATTGCTCCTTTTTATATGGAGCGTGTTTTCTCTGACCTCAATAAGGTGTCAGGAAGGGAAACCGAAGAGTCGGTGCACCTGGCAGCTTTCCCTAAGGCAGACGAGTCGGCTATTGACAAGGAGCTGGAAACGAAGATGAAGTTGGCTCAGGAGGTATCGTCTTTGATTCACTCGCTTCGCAAAAAGCAGATGATCAAGGTGCGTCAGCCATTATCGAGAATTTTGATCCCAGTGCTGAACCCGTCAACAAAGCATTACATAGAGGCCGTGGAAGACCTTATTTTGTCAGAAGTCAATGTGAAGGCGATAGAGTATATCGACGATACATCCGGCGTCCTTGTAAAAAGCATCAAGCCTAATTTCAGAAGGCTGGGTCAGCACCATGGCCCGATCATGAAGGACATTACCGTTGCAGTGAAGGAAATGACACAGGACGATATCGCCAGCCTGGAGGCTTCTGGGAAGTTCTTGCTGAAAACTGCCAAGGGAGACATAGAGCTTACTCCGGAAGACTTTGAGATTTCTTCAGAGGATATCCCCGGCTGGTTGGTGGCGAGTGAAAATGGGCTAACTGTAGCCCTCGACATCACAATTACCGATGATCTGAAGAAGGAAGGGATCGCCCGTGACCTTGTGAACAGGGTACAAAACCTGAGGAAAGACATGGGGCTTGAGGTACAGGACAAAATCAGGCTGTCTGTTAAAGAAAGTGAAAAAATGGTAAATGAGGCTTTGATTAGTTTCAAAGACTATATTTGCAGCGAGACTCAGGCGCTTTCGCTTGAAATGGTTGGAGATTTGACTGATGCTGTTGTTTTGGATATGGATGAGTTTAACCTCGAAGTCAAAGTAACCGTTTAAAGAGATCAATCGCCGAAGCCAACACTAACATTGTAAACTAAGGACAAAGTGAAGTATTTCAAATATTACCTACTGGCCATTGCAATGATCATTTTGGATCAGGTAGTTAAGTTGGCAGTACACTTCAATATGGAAATGGGCGTGGCCGGGCAAATTTATCTCCTTGGCGACGTATTTAAGCTTCACTATCTTACCAACCCTGGTATGGCCTTTGGCATGCAGCTGGGCAGCGAAAACGGTAAGCTTATCCTTACTGTTATCAGACTCATAGCCATGGTTGTGATTGCTGTTTATCTCTATAGATTGGCTAAAAAGGAAGTACACACTGGCCTTTTGTGGTGTGGTGCTCTGATACTGGGTGGAGCCATTGGCAACCTGATTGATAGTATTTTCTACGGCGTTTTTCTTAATAATGCTCCTTACGATGCACCCAACCCATGGTTTCACGGCCAGGTAATTGACATGTTTTACATCGATATCTGGGAAGGCAGAATCCCTGAGTGGGTGCCTTTGTTCGGTGGGGACTACACAGCGCTTTGGCCCGTTTTCAATGTGGCAGATGCTTCAATTTTTGTTGGTGTAGCGATTATTATCATATTCCAAAAGTCATTTTTCAAAGAAGCCGAGCATGAAGAGGATGATGCCATCGAGGCTTCCCCTTCCATTGCGGAGCACACCCCTTCCGATGACGACGAAACAAGAAATGCCCAGTCGGTCGGGTAGTTGTTTTGAAAAATCGCAGTGCTTGCTGCTTGGAGATAGGCACTTTATTAGTCGAAATGGGTGATAAAAAAACTGGTTCAATGCGCCCCGCCCGGCCGGGTTAGGCTTGGATTTTTTGTTTTTTTAGTTTATCATATTTCAGAAACCTGTAACTTCAGTCTTCCCCAACCTGTCAAAGCAACGTAACGTTAATACAGGTATGTCAAGCTTTTCAAAAGAGATCAAACTTATTGCGGTCTGGCTTTCTGCAATTATGGTTTTCCTCACCGTCCTTTTTCTGGTCAACCAGGTTTATCAGATTTATCACCTGGCGCTTGCTGTAAACGAGACTTTCGGAAAGTTGGTGCTTGTTGCACTGATAGGCATTTCCGCTGGCATTCTGCTGGTTCCTGTTTTCCTCTTTTTACGGCTACCGCAAACGCTTACTCCGCCGAAGGCGGAAGAACAAATTCCATCTCATAAAAGGAGGGTGTTCAAGCGGCTTAGAAAGAATAAATTGTTGATCGCCGAAGGTCTTTTTCCCGCCTCTGAGGATCAATTGGAGGCTTCGCTGACCCGACTCAACGAGGAAGCAGATAAGATCATCAGGCAAACGGCGCTGTCGGTTTTTCTCACCACGTCCATCTCTCAAAACGGACGACTTGATGCCTTCACCATCCTTTTTACCCACTCACGCATGGTGTGGAAAATTTGTCATTTGTACCACCAGCGGCCAGGCCTTAGAGATCTCGCTAATCTTTATGCAAACATAGGTGCCACCACGTTTCTCGTATCCGAAATTGAAGACCTCGACATCAGCTTACAGCTTGAGTCTTTGCTGTCGGGGGTGACTAAAAGCACCTCATTCTCTTCGATTCCGGTGGTAGGCCCCACAGCAACACTGGTGATGGATTCACTTTTCGAAGGCTCAACAAATGCTTTTCTTACGCTAAGGGTGGGCATCATTGCCCGGCAATACTGCAGCTGTGTAACCACCTGGGATAGCAAAAAGGCAAGGAAAAATGCTACGCTTGAAGCTGGAAGAATGTTGAGCCAGATTGTAACCCAGGGATCAACAAAAGTTGTGGGAGGGATATTGAAAGCTGCCAAAAATGCTGGATTTCAATCCATCAAATCGGGTGGCCAGGCTATAGTGAAAGCGGGCGCTAAAATCACCGAAGGTGTATCATCTGCTGCCAGAAAGGTAAATCCTTTCGGAAAAAGAAAGTCCGAAAGCGAAGAAGTGGATCAATAGAAATAGCGAGCATGCTTTGGACGGCACATAGCTTCGATGTATTTTGAAGGCCTATTTTCAGTTAATTCAACCTATTCAATAAACCAGGTACTTAATTCATGGAAACATCTTTCAAAAACAGGGCTATAAAGGCTATCTTTTTCTTGCTTTTAGGAGTATTGCCCTCGCTTCTCGCACAAGACGCATCAGTTGATCTAAACTCCCAGATTCCGGTCGATAAAAATGTAAAGATTGGGACACTTAAAAACGGGATGAAATACTACATCCGCCACAACGATCGTCCTGAAGATCGGGTGGAGTTGCGGCTTGTGGTGAATGCCGGATCTATTCTGGAGGATCCAAGCCAGCTGGGCCTTGCTCACTTTACGGAGCACATGGCCTTCAATGGCACAAAGAATTTTAAGAAAAACGAAATCGTCAATTACCTGCAATCAATAGGTGTGCAGTTCGGCGCTGATCTCAACGCCTACACCAGCTTCGACGAAACAGTCTACATCCTGCCTATTCCGACGGATGATGAAAAGATTGTGAACCAGGGTCTTCAGATACTTGAAGACTGGGCACACAATCTCACTTTTGAAGGAGAAGAAATAGACAAAGAGAGGGGAGTGGTGATTGAGGAGTGGAGGCTTGGCCAAAGTGGTGAGCGGCGCATGCTCGACAAATACCTGCCAGTGATTTATAAGGATTCGAGGTATGCGGAACGCCTTCCAATAGGCACCAAGGAGAACCTGGAGACCTTCCCGCATGAAGCGATCAAGCGATTTTACATGGACTGGTACCGTCCTGACCTGATGGCTGTGGTAGCCGTAGGCGATATCGATGTGGCAGAGATGGAAGCCAAGATTCAAAAGTACTTCGGAAGGATACCTGCTGCTAAAAGCCCAAAGAAGAGAGAAGAGTTTAAGGTGCCAGACCATTCCGACACCTATGTTTCGGTGCTGGCTGACAAAGAAGCTACATTCGCCCAGGTTCGCCTATATTTCAAAACAGACCCGGAAGAGGAAACAAAAGCCAGTGACTACAGGGATTTCCTGGTGGAAAGAGCTTTCACCGGCATGTTGAATAAGCGGCTACAGGAATTGACCAGGGAAGCTGAGCCACCATTTGTATATGCAAGCACCAGCCATGGTGGCACCTGGGCAAGAACGAAAGATGCGTTTCAGGCTTTTGCCGTAGCTAATGAGAAAGATATAAAGGGCGGACTTCAGGCTATGATTACCGAGTTAGAGAGAGTTCGTCGGCACGGATTCACACCAGGCGAGTTGAAACGCTACAAGCTTGACTTGCTGAAGTCGTATGAAGTGGCCTATAACGAAAGAGACAAGTCGGAGTCTGAGAACTATGTAGACGAATATGTCAATAACTTCCTTGAAAAGGAGCCAATACCAGGCATTGAGTGGGAATACAACTTCGCAAAAGAGTATGTTGAAGGGATAGGTCTTGACGAGGTAAATGCCCTGATCGAAAAATGGATCACCAAGGAAAATAGGGTAGTGGTGATCACCGCACCTGACAAAGAAGACGTGGTGCTGCCGACTGAGGATGAAGTGAAAGGCGTGCTCAACAGGATCAGGATACTCAAGGTGGATGCTTACGAGGACGAGGATTTTGGTGAGAGTCTGATGACTACTTTGCCCAAGCCAGGCAGCATCGTGTCAGAGAAAAAGAATGAAGCACTGGGGATTACAGAGCTTGATCTTTCGAATGGCGTAAAAGTGTTTCTGAAACAAACGGATTTTAAAAACGACGAAATTGTAATGACCACCTGGAGTCCGGGCGGACACAGTCTCGCTTCTGATGAGAACTATCAGTCTGCTTCCAATGCGGCTTCGCTGATAGACCAGGGTGGTATCGCCGATTATGACATTACCACTCTGCAAAAAGTACTCTCAGGCAAGAGCTTTGGAGTTACACCATTCATCAGAGAGTTGAGCGAAGGCGTGCAGGGCAGTACCACCCCAGCCGACATGGAAACGTTCTTCCAGCTGACGAATATGTATTTCACAGCCCCAAGAAAGGACGAAAAAGCGTTCCAGTCATTTATCACAAAGAACAAGTCCATCTTGTCGAATGTGATGGCCAACCCACAGTACTACTTTGTGGATCAGGTGCAACGTACGCTTTCCAACAACAGCATCAGAGGAGGCGGCTTCCCGACAGAGGCCGATTTGGATAAAATCGATCTGGACAAAGCGTTCGCCTTTTACCAGGACAGGTTTAGCGATGTGAGCGACTTCACTTTTTTCTTTGTCGGAGCATTTAAAGTAGACGAGATCAAGCCTATGCTGGAGCAGTACATTGCCAGCTTGCCAGCCTCAGGAAGAAAAGACCAGTGGAAGGACGTTAGTCCACGGCCACCAAAGGCGCCGTTGGAGAAAATAGTGAAGAAAGGAGTCGATCAAAAGAGCCAGGTAATCATGTATTGGGATACAGAGCAGGCATATGACCGGAAACAAGCCTACTACTTATCCAGCTTTGGGGAGGTAATGACCATTAAGCTGGTTGAGTTACTTCGTGAGGAAAAAGGTGGTGTGTACGGCGTAGGGGCCAATGCCAATGCAGAGAACATGCCTTACGACCACTATACCTTCCAGGTAAGCTTCCCTTGCGGACCAGAAAATGTTGAGGAGCTGGTGACGGCTACCCTGGATGAGTTGAAGAAGCTCCAGAAGGAAGGCGTGAGTGCTGAAGACTTGAAAAAAATTAAGGAAGGCCAACGTCGGCAACTTGAGGTTAGTTTGAAAGACAATAGCTTCTGGGCAAATACTCTGCGCAGTTATTACTATCAGGGCTGGGATCCTGAAGGTATCCTGAAAGCGACAGAAAGGATCGAAACCCTGACTTCGAAAGACATGCAGGAGGCGGCTAAGAAATATATCGATCCTGAGAAGTTCATCAAGTTGGTGTTGATGCCGGAAGAATAGGGGAAATAGAAAGATATAATCAGGGCATGCCTAATAGGTATGCCCCTTTTTTTGGCACCTTTTTAAAAACGATCATGTTTCTACAAGGCTAGTATTACCAAACCCTGTTGTTTTTCTGATTGGCCCAAACCACAAGTAACGTTCGAACAAATGCAGTGCTTCTTCACCTGGGTGAGCGCTGGAGATAATACCCTACTAGTTCATTCACGATTTCATCAAAATGTTCATCAACAACTGCGGATGTTTGATTGAGGTGAAGATTAGAGCAAACAGAGGGTCAATACGTTGATTTGCTCTACTTTTGGCTACCAACCTAGGCGTTCTATTGGCGTAAATGAGAGCTGGGTTAACTATATTTATGATATGGAAAGAAAAATAGATTTACATATAGAAAAATTACCAGAAGGGGTCTACCTGGCAACTTCTGATACTATTCAGGGGCTGGTTGCCCAGGGAAGGACAATTTCGGAAACGCTTGAGATCGCCAGAGATGTGGCCAAGAAACTGCTCGAAGCGCAGGAAGGAACTAATCCCATTGTGCTTCCTGAGTTCGATAATGAGTTTGATCTTCCGCTGGTGATTGGGATGTAATGGGTAGGTTGTCGGGCTTTAAATACCGTGAGATTGTAAAAATGCTAAAAAAGCTAGGTTTTTCATTTCATAGGCAGGCGGCCGGTAGCCATGAAATTTGGTGGAACGAAAGCACTGGTAGATTCACCACAATACCCAATCATCCTGGAGATATGCCAGAGGGAACTTTGAGAGCAATTCTCAAGCAATGCGATATTGCACCAGAAGAATTTCTTAAAATGAAGTAGAGGCTCTTTTTCGAAGAGGCTTTATTAGAGCCATAATTTAATTTTCCGTTAAAGCGTTTCTAATTTCCTCGAGCACCATAAGAATATTCCTCTCAACTTCTTCATTGGTGAATCTAATCACCCTCAGGCCATGCTCCTTTAGGTCGTGGGTTCTTCCCCAATCATATTCTTTTTGCTCATTAAGGTTATGAATCTTGCCATCCAGCTCTATCACCAGTTTCGTTTCATGACAGTAAAAATCTGCAATAAACCCAGCCACGGGATGTTGCTTTCTAAACTTATGTCCTCCCAGCTTTCGTCCTCTGAGGTTTTGCCATAGCAGGTCTTCTGCTGCTGTGTGGGTCTTGCGCATATTTATTGCGTGCTCGAAGAGTTTGGCTTGTGCGTTTTTGTGGAAGTCTCGTCTCGGCATCTGTATTTCAATGTGTTTCCCTCACCCCGGCCCTCTACCAAAGGAGAGGGGGCTCGCTCAGCAGGTTGCAGAATTACTTAGTCCTTCTCCCCCAGGGAGAAGGGTAGGGATGAGGCATATTTCACATTATTATTACTCGCCTGAATACTAAAAATAATGCAGATTATTGGCTTTGGTAAGTAAGTCAAGCTTTTCCAAGCTCGACTGGACTGACCGCACTGCTACCTGTTTTTGTGAGCTCCGGGCGCCCATATTGAGTGGTTCCTAGGGTGAATTGTTTTCTATTTCTCTCACAGAGTCCATTTTGGCAATCCCTTTGGGGGAGGTCAGAAAAGAACCCATAATAATGCCAACCACCGCAACCAAACACCCCCAAGCCAACCAATCTCCCATCTTCGAATAGATAGTTGTAACTCCTTTTGTTGCCAGATGACTCACCACCACATGCTCACCCACTGAGCTAAAGTCATTAGAGCCCAGCACCTTTCCATGGTAGTCCGAGGCAATGGATGTGGCATTGCTCACGGGCCGCAGCAGCGAAAAACCATTTTCTATAGCTCTGACTTTGGCCATCCAGGCGTGATACGGGGCAATCTCTTTCCAGTCGCCCGAAGGGAGCAGCATTATGTCAGCATTTTGCTGCCCTGCCTGCCTCATCAGGTAGGGGAAGTCGGCATCGTAGCAAATGGAAATAGCAATGCGCCCAAAAGGTGTCTCAATGACCGGAATCTTGCCGTCGCCTTGTATACTGGGCTCTACCAGCGGCACAGGCTTATTTTTGAAAAAGGTGTTGAGCACTTGCCCATCAGGGCCAATAAGCAAAGCCTTGTTCTCCAGGTACTTCGAGCCCATGGTGACTTCGCCCGTGATAATAGAGGCCATTGTTAGCAGCAAATAGAATTGGTTTTCATTTGCCAAACGCCTGGCTTTGGCAATAAGCTTGCCTTCCGTGGCTTTGGTGGTGAAAAGGAGCCCTTCCGAAAAAGAGACAATCCTGGCCCCGGCAATTGCTTCCTTTTTAGCGACAGAGAGCATGCTGTCCTGAAAGGCTTCCATTTGTCGATGAGAAGCACCGAAAATTGGGTCACCTGGGTTTTCAATAAACTTCACCAAACCTTTGTTTAGCTCCTGGAGTTCTGGGGAGGTTTGCGTAAGCTTGGCCAGATCAACATCCAATCGGCTTCCAAACACGGCTTCATAAGTTGACTGAAGCAATTCGAGGTTTTGCCCTGTGATGCCGGCGACCCTTACCGTAGTTGTTTCTTTCTGCCACAGCGAGTTGATTCTTATGCTTCCGCCAATCAGGATAACTACAAATACTGATGAGCATACGGTGGCTGGGGTTTTTATTGAGGAAAAGCTAAAGCCACTGGAGTACCATGCCGCTAAAAGTGCCGAAACCCAGGTAACGAGAAAGGTCACACCCCATAAGCCAGTAACGGCAACAAGCTGCATCAAAGCATCATTATTCACCTGGGTATAACCCATCGAGCCCCAGGTGCCACCGCCATCGAAACCATTGAGGTAGTCGTAGGCCACATAGAGGCACGGAAACAGCAGAGTATCATACCAGCCCTCAACTCTTTTCGACAACAGGCGGAAAAGAATGAATGGAACCACGTGTTTCAAAGCGCCGATCAGCGCAATCACCACGAATACGATGGTGGGAAAAGGCATCACTTTGTAACTGCCAATCAAAGCCGAAACATAAAGCGCTGACAACCCGACAAGCAGGCTTTTCCAGGGCTTGTACTCTTTCATTAACAAAATAAGGAAAGCCGGAGCCACCCAGGCAGCCGGAGCAAACATCCATTTAACTGATAGTAGTGAGAAGCTGATAGTTGCCAACAGCCAAAGTGTGGTAGTTTTTGTGTTCGTGAAAGTTTTCATAGTGTCTCTGTTTTTTGAACAAAGGAGACATATTGTACTCACTCCCACGACCGACTGGCGGAAGTCGAACGCTTTTTCAAAAAAAAATTGCAAAAGGTTACTCCCACTTCCAGGCTACTAAATGTTTTTCTGCCGGGACATAAATCCGAAGCTTTTTTATTCAGGTTGAAGCGGCCAGTTTCTGAAGAGCTTCTTTCCTAAATGAAGAAGGAGTGGTTCCCGTCTTTTCTTTGAAGATGGTGTTGAACGACGACTTGGAATTGAAACCGACCTCGTAGAGAACTTCCAGCACTGTAAGCTTTGAGTCGGGTGAATTGGACAGGATGGTAATCGCCTCATTGATCCGGTATGAATTGATAAAGTCATAGTAGTTCTGACCTAACAGCTCATTGAGCACTTGCGAAAGTTTCCTGGGGGCCACATCTAGTTTTGCGCATAGCTGCTCAAGACTTACTTCGGGATCCAGGTATGGTTTTTCATTTTCCATCAGCTGAATCAGCTTATTCTTCAGTGCTTGCTTTTCTTCGCCACCCAGAGACGAGCTTGTGTATTTGGCAGTGTCCTTTTGTTCGAGCCCAGCGAATATTTCAGGTTGTTGTAAGCCTTTGAAAACGATAGCATTCACGAAAAGAAAAAAGAGCCCCACCACTATGGCGAAGGTGGGTTGAAACCAGGCATCGAGGCCAGCATAAGGAGCCATCACATTCACGAGGGAAAACAACAGGATGCCTGTCATGGTCAGTATCAGGAAGCGTAGCCAGGCAAGGCTGATTTTTTCTGTCGTCGAAAAAAGGTCTTTGATTCGCTGTTGATAGAACCTGATTTCTTTGAGCGCCAGAAAAAAGTAGGTTAAAACATGACCATAAACTAAAGCCACTGAAAAATAGAAGCCCGGAGGCAGCTGCCGGTCGGTGATAGATTTTTGTATGAAAAGTTGCTCTTCCTGGCTGTAGGAATGATAGAAGACCTGAAAGGTAATTGTCATAACTATAAAAGGAAGGAGATGAACCAGGTGGGAAGTTTTCAGTTGAAATCCTTCATAAGCTACTGACCGGGTGTAGAACAATAGCAAGGGGCCGAGCAATAAGGCAAAACCGTCTTCGAGGTGCGCAATGGCGGGGTATTGCTGGTAAAAGCCGGTTAAGCCGATAAGCCCATCTGAAAAATTGATCCCCAAAAACAGGAAGAACAGGGCGAGCAGTCGATTGCTTTGCTTTTTGCCTTTTTTAAGGGCAAAGAGAAAAAAGGCAAGCAGCAATACCTGTAGGATGATAATGGGCAGAAGAGTATTTAAAACTATGTCCACCGCTTTGCCTTTTACTGAAACACAATATCCTTCAACACCTTTTCGCCAAATTCCTTTTTGAAAATGTCGAGCACTTTGGCCTTGTTCAGATTCATCTCGCTTTTGAGCGGCGCTGAGGTGAGACGCACGAATAAGACATTGTCCTTTACAAAAAGTTTGGAGGTGCGGCTGGCAATAGGCTTACCCATGAGCCTTTCCCAGGAAGCAAGCAGCCTGGTATGATCAAATTTCTCCTCAATATGGTAATTCTGGAGCATTTCCCTGATTACATCCTTCAGCTCCAGCGACTCGTTTTTTCTATCGTCTTTCTTTTTGTACATAACTTCCAATCTTAAAACTCAATCTCCTCTATCTTTCCTTCTTCCACTTTGAAGAGCTTCTTGTCTTTTTTCAGCCCTTTAAAAAGCGTCATGGTTCGTTCTGGTCTCGCATCTGTCACAAACAACTGACCGAAATCGTCCTCTCCCACAAGTTCCATCAATTTTTTGATGCGATCGTCATCAAGCTTGTCAAATATATCGTCGAGTAGTAGGATGGGCGCAAAGCTTTTTACCTGACTGGTGATATCAAACTGAGCTAGTTTCAAGGCAATCACAAATGACTTTTGCTGTCCCTGCGAGCCAAATTTCTTCACGGGCTCTTCCTCCAGCAAAAACTCAAAATCGTCCCGGTGGATGCCAAAAGTTGTTCTTTGCAAGGCCATGTCCTTGTCAATCGCCTTTTTGAAGTTTTCCTTCCACGAGGCATCGGAAAGCTCAGAAACGTACACCACCTTGGTTTGCTCAGCTCCGCCCGACAGCCACTGGTAGCGTGGGGCAAACAAAGCCTCAAACTTTTCGGTGAAGTCTCGTCGGCTATCGAAAATCAATTGCCCCGACTTCATCAAATGCTCATCGTACACTGCCAGCAGCGTCTTGTCCAGCCTTCTGGTTTCACCGTACTGTTTCAGCAGGCTGTTTCGCTGCTTAAGGTAGTGATGATACACCATCAGGTTTTCCAGGTAGCTGGCATTCAGCTGAGAAATGATGCTGTCGAAGAACTTGCGCCGGCCTTCGCTGCCTTCCCGTATCAAGTCTGTGTCGTTGGGAGCGATCAACACCACGGGAAAGCGACCTATGTGGTCAGCCAGTTTCTCGTACTCTTTTTGATTCACTTTGATAAGCTTTTTCTGCCCAGGCTGAAAAGCTACCTGCACCTGTTCGCCCTTTCCAGCACCCTTTTTTGAAGCCTTCCATTCGCCTTTTATAAAAAAAAGCGGATCGCCTTTCCTAATATTCTGACTGTCAACACTATTCAACGACCCTTTTGTCATCGACAAATAGTGGATTGCATCCAACAAATTCGTCTTTCCTGAGCCATTTTTCCCCACAAAACAATTTATACCCCTTGAGCAGTTAATAGCAAGTGACTGGTAATTTCGGAACGACTCAAGGTGCAGGTTACTCAGATACATTTACTTTTGTTGAATGAAGGCAATTTACTTATTTTGCGGGGGTTAAAACTGCCAGCTGATTTCCAGGGCAGGGTAACACATCCCAAAAGTAATATTACAATTCGTAGACACAGAAATATTTCCAATAATGGCTAGTGTAAAAGATAAGGCGAAGGCAAAAGCAACGGCGAAGGACAACTTTTCGAATGAGACCTACATGTTCTGGTATGAAACCATGCAACTGATGAGGAAATTTGAAGAGAAGGCGGGACAGTTATACGGTCAACAAAAAATACGTGGCTTCTGTCACCTTTATATTGGCCAGGAGGCTTGTGTGGCGGGCGCTATTTCTGCCCTGGAAACGGGCGACAAGTATATCACAGCGTACCGTGATCACGCCCACCCAATTGGCCTTGGATCCGACCCTAAAACCATCATGGCCGAGCTTTACGGTAAAGAAACCGGTATTTCGAAAGGCAAAGGAGGCTCCATGCACATGTTTGACAAAGAGAAAGGCTTCTTCGGGGGACACGGGATCGTTGGTGCGCAGGTTCCACTAGGCTTGGGGATTGGCTTTGCTGAAAAATACCAAAAAACTGGCAAGCTGTGTGTAACGTACATGGGCGACGGTGCTGTAAGGCAAGGCGCCTTCCACGAAGCGCTCAACCTGGCGATGACTTATAAGATACCAGTGATCTTCGCTATTGAAAACAACGGCTATGCAATGGGTACATCTGTTCAGCGTACTTCTAACGTAACGGAGCTATATAAACTGGGTTCTGCATACGACATGCCTTCATTCCCTGTTGATGCCATGTCGGTAGTCGATGTGCACCATGCATTTGCTGAGGCAGCCGAAAGAGCCAGAAAAGGTGACGGGCCTACGCTTTTGGAGCTTCGCACTTACCGTTACAAAGGACACTCGATGTCTGACCCTGCTAAGTACCGAACCAAGGAAGAACTTGAGGAGTACAAAGCAAAAGACCCAATCGAACAGGTTCGTCAATTGATACTCGATAAGAAAATCGCTAAGGAGGCTGATCTTGACAAGATCGATGACAAAATAAAAGATCAGGTAGCTGAGGCTGTCCAATTCTCTGAGGACTCAGGCTGGCCTGATCCGTCAGAATCGTTGAAAGACGTGTATGCTCAGCAAGACTACCCCTACTTAATGGAGTAGTACTAATAATTGGCCGCAGAAACAAAAAGAGCTACCCAGCGGGTAGCTCTTTCTTTTATATAATGAATGAAACTTTACACTTTCAAACGGATATTGACTTTTTCCAGTAAGCTGGTGATGTAAATAACCAGCAGAGAGAACAGCAATGTTTTGACAAGTCCCACAACCCCAACTGTGGCGAATTCGGGAAGCCAGGCTGCAATCGTGACCATAAAGATCGGGTAGAACCAATAGGGCACCAGGTAGCAGGTGAGTGTACTTCTTCCCGCCGGTGCCAAAAAGCCTGCCCAGCTTGTTTTCTTCCACACGTCGGCTACCAGATAAACCAGCACAAATGAAAGGGTGCTTATCCCAGCGCAGATGGCAGTCCAGGAAGGTGTAGCCCTGATTTTAGAAATTCCCCATTCAGGGCGGGTAATGAAGCCAAAAGCCAGAGAAATAACAGCAAAGGCCAAACAGGCGGTGAGAAAGAGGCTCAGTTTGTTCTTTTGAGCAAAATAAGTGAGCATAAGGCTTACCCACACGCCGCTGAGCACACTGGCGTGGTTGGAGGCACTCACAACGAGAAGTCCCTTTGGCACACCTCCCAGCAGGCCGTTCATTTGGTGAATATTGAATAGATAGAAAGCCACAAGTATTGCTGAGATGATAACTATTCTGTCACCTACGAAAACGTAGATAACAGAGCAGAAGAGATAGGCCCAGCCAATGAGTCCAAGAATGCCCCACCAATGTGTTTTCATCCAGACTGGGTTGTCTGTGGGCCCTCCTTTATATATGGCACACAGGGCTATAAGAATGCCGATGCCTGCTACCTGCATCACCCACTCAGGCACTTTGCCGAAGGCCTTTTTGTCTTTATAGTTGTTCCAAATGAGAATAAACCCAATAGCCATCAGGATTTGCCAGGCTTGCTTGGGAATAGGAATCAGTTCTTTGTTGATGCTCTCCAGATTCACCATCATTACCCCCATCACAATCAGGGCCAGGCTTCTTTTAGCAATGTGGATAATCACCTCAGTGTTGTTTTCTCCCTTTGCCCTGCGTGCCTTAATGGCCATGGGCACTGAAAGGCCTACTATGAACAGAAATGCAGGAAACACCACATCTGCCAGGCCGAGACCGTCTTCGTTACCTGCTTTGTGGCCCATCCATTCGGGCACATCGCTGAGTGACCACAGGTCATTCACAAAAATCATGAGCAGCATGGTGAGCGCTCTGAAAATATCAATGGAGGCTATGCGATTGTTCATGGCCGTCAGCGTCATTGTGCCTGGCTATTGATCGCCGAAAACATAGCATTAAAACAATTGGCCTGGCCATCTTCCGAGGTGCCTTTTTCCTTTAGCTCATAGTATTTGTCGATAAAGCCGTCAGCACCGCTCCACACTGTATGCATCATGCCCAGGTACCTTTGCTTCAAAACTTTGCTGCTGTTTTCTCTTAGCGCTAGTGTCTGTGCTACTTGTTTTTTGGCAGGCTCCGGCCTGTTCCATGGGCAAGTGATTACGGAGAGGCCTTTCATAGCCAGATAGGCCGCTGTTGGGTCGGCCCTTTCATAGTGCCAGTCGCAAATGACCACATCTTTGGGAATCATGTCGACCGCCCTGTGCGTGTTGTTCATGCTTGCTTCCCACATCCCCAAGCCGGTATCGCTTCCGTCCAGTAGTCGGTCTCCCCAAATCCACAGCTTTCTCCCTTTTTGCGCCAGGTGATTTCTAATGGTAGTCACTTCTCCTGCAAATAGCTCTGCCTTGTCTTTGCCTTTGCAGCGAGGGCATTTGTCGTCGCCTATATAAAACACTTCGTCCATGCCAGCGTGGAAAGTTTTTGCCTCGAACACTTCCATTATTTCGTCTACCAGATCAAAAACTACCTTATGCACATCGGGATGCAATGGACAATAGCTCTTGCAGTAGAGGCCGTCAGGGTTTGGCCATTCATACTTTTCCGGCATCGTTACATGAGGAGTTTCATCAAACTGAGGATACTCTTTCAGCAGGGCATAGGTGGTGCTGGCCCACGATTGATGCCCTAGCAGGTTGATCTGTGGGATCAACTCAATATTGCTCCGCCTGGCCGCAGCCACAAGCTTTTTAACCTCTTCCCTCGTCAAGCCATCTTTGTCGGCAAGCTTTGGGTAAGACTTGTACTGATACTTCCAGTCAACCCTCAGCACCAGGGTGTTTACATGGTTGGCCGTTAGTTCATTCTCCATGAATTTAATGAAGCGGTCGAGGCCTTTGGAACTCGGTGCCACTATCGCCAGCCCCCTCACCGGCATGATGGAATCAAGTGGCTGAGCCTGGGTGATGCCTCCCAAGCTGAGTATAAAAAGAAAAGCGATTTTTTTCATAGTGGTGTTCTTTAGCAGATAATGAGTCACCATACAATTTAAAAATATTAAAGTGTTTGCGCACACAATTCACTGGAAAGGTGATGAGTGGTAATAGCTGCGATAAATAGTGGGGTTAAAATAATGTGGTTGTTTAATGGCTGATAGTCTTTATTTTATCGAAAAAAATATATCTTTGCGACCTCAAAAGATTAGGATAAATGGCGAAGACTAAAAAGGCGTCAGCTAGAAAGGGTAAAGAGCACGGAAATGATTTGTTGGAAAGCCCTGAAGCGTTAGCCGAACAACTCACCCGTACGGAGGAATTTATTGAAAAGAACAGGCAGCTGGTATTTGCCATTGGTGCTGTCATTATTTTGGGAGTCACCGGGTTCATATTTTATAATTACTATCAGTCGAACCAAAATACGGCTGCTCAGAAGGAGCTCTTTCAGGCAGTGTACTATTTCGAGGCTGACAGCCTTGGACAGGCCTTAAATGGTGATGGAAACAATTATGGTTTTCTTGACATCATTGACCTGTACGGCAGCACGAAGGCCGGCAATCTGGCTAACTTTTATGCCGGAGCCACCTATTTGAAAATGGGCGATTTCGAATCAGCCATTCGTTATCTGAAGTCGTTTGGAGCTTCTGACGATTTGGTGCAGGCCAGAGCTTATTCACTCATTGGAGATGCCTATATGGAACAGTTGGACTACAAGAACGCAGCAGACTACTATCAGCAAGCATCAGACTACAAACCGAACAAGCAGTTTACGCCTGTTTATTTAACCAAAGCGGCCATTGCTTACGAAAGGCAAGGAGATCTAAGTGCAGCACTGAAGTGTTACACAACCATAGTAGATAAGTTTTACGGAGCAGCTGAATACCAGGACGCCAAGAAACACAAGGCCAGACTGGAAGCCCTCGCTTCAAAATAGTTGATGAAAACATCGGCAGAAGGAGGGATAAAGATAACTTTATCCCTTTTTTGTTTCTAAAAACCAAAAAATGGCGTCTTCAGAAAAGAACTTAAGCAGTTTCTCCGGCAGTAACGTTGGGGACGTAAGCAAAAAGAAATTTGGCATAGTGGTCTCTGAGTGGAATGAAGAAGTGACGGAAGCGCTTTTTGAAGGCGCCTATGGGGTTTTGGTAAAGCACGGAGTAAATAGAGACAATATCATCAGGAAGAATGTGCCCGGCAGTTTTGAGCTGAGCCTTGCTTCTCAGTGGCTGGCTCAGCAGGCAGACATTGATGTTGTTATTAGTCTGGGTTGCGTGATACAAGGCGAAACAAAGCATTTTGACTTCATTTGCCAGGCCGTGGCCAACGGCATTACAGAAGTGGGCTTGAAGTACAATAAGCCCGTGATTTTTGGAGTTTTAACCACCAATAATAAGAAACAAGCATTGGAAAGAGCTGGCGGAAAGCACGGAAACAAAGGAGACGAGGCAGCCATTACGGCTATTAAAATGCTTGGATTTTAAACCTATCTAGTAACAATGATTGTAGTAAAATTCGGAGGCACATCAGTTGGGAAGCCTGAGCGGATGCATTCTGTGAAGGACATAGTGATGAGTGTGCCAGGCCAGAAGCTGGTCGTTCTTAGTGCGGTATCAGGCACCACCAATGAACTCATTGCCATTTCTGATGAGTTCTCCAATGGCAATATTGAGGGAGCTCTTGACAGAACCAGAAAGCTTTACGCTCAGTATGTTGACTTTGTGCAACAGCTTTATACAACTGAGGAAGGTAAACAAAAGGGAACTGAGGTAATTGACCGATACTTCCAGCAGATCGAAACGCTGGTGAAGCAGCCGTTTTATGGCAAAGCTAACAAGCTTCTGGTGGCTCAGGGCGAGATTATTTCGACCAGCCTTTTTTATGAGTACCTCAATGAGATTAAGGTTCCGGCTGTTTTTCTTTCAGCACTCGACTTTATGTACCTTAAGGACAATGGAGAGCCAGACCTTGATTTGATTTCCGAAAAGCTGAGGAAAATTTTGGCAGGCATCGACGACAAAAGCGTAATAGTTACGCAAGGATACATCTGCCGGAACTCTTCTGGCGGTGTCGACAACTTGAAAAGAGGTGGAAGCGACTATACCGCTACCCTCATCGGAGCAGCCATCAAAGCGGAGGAGGTTCAAATCTGGACGGATATCGACGGGATGCATAATAATGACCCGAGGATTGTTGAAAATACAATGCCTATTGCAGAGCTGTCGTTCGAAGAGGCCGGCGAGCTGGCATACTTTGGAGCAAAAATTCTGCACCCCACCTGCATCCTTCCAGCACAGCAAAAGAACGTACCCGTTCGTTTGAAAAACACTTTAAATCCATCCGCACGGGGAACCTTGATTACATCTAACAAAAATCCAGACGCCATCAAGGCCATTGCTGTCAAAGATGGCATCACAGCCATCAAAATCAAGTCTACCAGAATGATTCTGGCCTACGGCTTCCTTAGAAAAATTTTCGAGGTTTTCGAAAAGTACCAAACTTCTATCGACATGATCACGACGTCGGAGGTGGCTGTGTCTCTCACCATAGACGAGCCTACTTATCTGAACGAGATCATCGAAGAGCTGAAGCCCTACGGCACCATTGAGGTAGACAAGAACCAGTCGATTGTGTGTATTGTAGGTGACTTTGTTGCCGACAAGAAGGGCGTGGGCAAAGACATCTTCGCTTCGCTTGAAGACATACCTGTCAGAATGATTTCGTACGGTGGAAGCAAAAACAATATTTCCCTGCTTATCGACACCATCTACAAAACAGAAGCGCTGAAAGTTTTGAACAAGGGATTATTCAATTTATAATCCCTGATTCTTTTTTCAAACAGGGTGGATATAGAAGAATATCAGCCATACGATTAAGAATAGAGGCAGGAGGATCGGAATCGAGAACCGCAGTATGTAGCCAAAGAAAGATGGCATTTTGATGCCTATTTGCTCGGCTATCGACTTCACCATAAAGTTAGGGCCGTTGCCTATGTAGGTCATGGCACCGAAGAACACTGCGGCAATTGAAATTGCTTTGAGCGCAAGGACAGAGTCAGCGTAAGTGCCACCAGCGGCAAACGCCACCACATCTTTGACCTGCCCAATATCTCCTCCTTTGGCAGCCATGGCTGCAGTTAGAAAGTTAAGATACGTAGGAGCGTTGTCCAGGAAGCCCGAGAGCGCACCGGTACCCCAGTAAAGTGAATTATGGGTAATGAGTGGAGCACCCGCCTCGGACTGAGCGAAATTGCTCACCAGCTCAAGAGCGGGCATCATGGTGCCGAAGATTCCTATAAAGATAAAGGCGACCTCTCTAATAGGCTCAAAGTTGAAGTCGTTGCCCTCCAGTGCTTTTTTCTCTGCAAACTTGAATGAAAGGAAGGCAGCGGAAAGCATAATAATCTCCCTAATGAAAGAAAATTTCTGTCCCTCGTAATGGATGGCCGGAACCCATTCTAACACATTCGGATCAAGGAAAACAGAAAGAATAATAACCAAAAGCCAGCCGAAGTTTCTGGCACCGACTACGGTTACCTTATTGGTGAAATCCTGAGGATCCTCGCCGAAGCTATAGTCCGCTTTGTTGTTTCTGTCGATTAAGTAAAAAATCCCGGCCAGGAAGGCAAGCGCAAAGACCCATGAAACGCTGTTGTTCAATAGTGTCCAAAAGAAGGGAACCCCTTTCAAAAATCCCAAAAACAGCGGCGGATCTCCAATAGGAGTGAGAGAGCCACCAATATTGCTTACCATGAAAATAAAGAAGATGATATGGTAGGCCTTGATCCTATTCTTGTTCAGCCGGATAAACGGCCTGATCAACAGCATGGAAGCCCCGGTGGTGCCAATGATATTGGCGATGACGGCCCCGACAAGCAGAATAATTATATTAGTCAGTGGTTTTGCCTCTTTGTCGACATTGATCATGATACCCCCACTTGCCACAAAAAGGCCAGTCAGCAAGGCTATGAATTGAATATATTCCGCCAGAGCGTGCACTGGATTGTGCACGTTGTGCAACACAAACAGATAGTAGAGCACCACTAGTATAGCCAGCGAAACAGCTACAATTGGATAGTTTTTGTGCCAAAAGTGCTCGTAGAACAACGGCCCGGTGGCAATCATTAAAAGTAGCAGCACGAAAGGAATCACCAGCCAACCGGGTGCACTCGGGTGCTCTCCTTCCTCAGCATGCCCATCCTCGGCTGTGCCAGGGGTTTCCTCGGCAATGTCGCTCAAGGCAATATTGGCTGCCACCTCATTGTTTTCATGCAATGCTTTTGCCTTTACGTCGTTGGCAAAAACGCCCGTTATAAGAGCGACACTAAGGCACAGAAATATTGCAATTTTTTTCATTAAAGGCCGATCAAAGTAGAGTGTTAGGTTCTGGAGGAGGGGCGGCACTGCTTTGCCAATTAGCTCCTCTTATTTATACACTTGGTTAATTCCTGCTTAAATAAGTTGTTTTAGTGCGATTTCAAAAGAAGTTTTAGGTATTTGTTAACCGTGATTATTTAGCTGGTATGATTTCGAAAGAGAGCGCCCCGGTAAGCTTGGAAACACGGTGTATCAACACAGCGCCCGCTACCAGATTTTTATCCCCGTCGAGCATAAGATAGGTAAAAACTATCTACTATTCTAAATAGAAATAACTATCCGTGTGCCTGGCGATTCCGAAGACCACTTCCAACACCACTAGTGACTGATGGAGCTAACAAGATGCGGTGTACTTGTTTTAGCTATTGTATCGACGCCTTAAAATTTCCATGCAAGCTTCCCGCTGACACATCTTTTTTGCTGCCAGTCACTTGCGAAGAAACGTTGGGTTGCCCGAGAAACCTTTGCAACGCAAGAAAGGCAAATACCAATGCTTCCTTGAACTCAACAGTTTTTCGATCCGGCGCCTCGTAGGTAAATCTTCCTTTGCCATAACGATTAAGTGCATCCATTAGGAACCCATTTAGCGCACCGCCGCCTGTTACCATTACTTTTTCCGTAGAAGATCCAAGGCCATCCATTCCGTTATTCACCTGAAAGGCAATGTGATGAGTGAAAGTGTGGAGGGCATCTTTCACAGGTGTGTTGCTGTTGTCAAGTAAAGGTGCTACTTCTTGCTCGAACCATTCGTACCCCAGAGATTTTGGGCCTTTTTGCTGAAAATAATCAAGTTTGTTGAGTGATCGAAAAAGTGAATCATTCATAGATCCTGTTTTTGCCACTTCACCATTTTTGTCGAAGCTCATCCCAAGCTTCCTCGCCAGGTGGTTGAGCCCCATATTGCAGGCGCACGTATCAAAGCCTTTCATAGTGTTTTGACTGTGCAAGGCGACATTGGCTATGCCACCAAGATTGAGAAAGGCATTGTAGGTAGGGAAAAGGTGGTGCTCGCCATAGGGAACCAGAGGGGCACCTTGTCCACCGTTCAGGACGTCTTGAAGTCGGAAGTTGGCAATGACAGGTAGCTGAGAAAAATGGCTGATGGCTTCAGGATTGCCTATTTGAAGCGTAAGAAGTTTCTCAGGCTGATGAAACACGGTGTGACCATGCGATCCAACAAATAGTGGCTTAAGATCATGCTTTCTGCAAAATGCATGTACACTGGTGCCGAAGAATTTTCCGAGCTCGACATCAAGCAAGGACAGGTCAAGCCCCGACAGTGTGACAGAGCCTTTGAGCTTCTGCTGCATTTCCTCGTCATAAGCCATTGATTCAGCCGCCTCGATGGAATAACCCCACTTGTCTTTTTCATGCCGAAATCTGCACGCTGCCACGTCGAGCCCATCCAGAGAAGTCCCCGACATGAGGCCGATCACAAGAAACTCTTTTTCCATAATTGCATCTATATAGGTAATATCGCCGACTAATTGTTTACTGTACTATGACCGCCGCTATTGACATAGGTAACACAAGGTGCAAGATAGGTTTTTTTGAAAATGGCTCGCTTATTAAGCTGAAAACAAGCGTGGCTTTTGAAGCTATTGTGGGTGCCCTCAAAGGGGAGGAGGTGTCGGAGGTGATTGTAAGCTCCGTGGGCAAAGACGTAAGCAACCTGGGGAAGGAACTGTCTGAAAAATATAAAGTTGTCAAATTGACCCATCTGCTACCGCTCCCAATCTTTCTTGACTACAGCAGTACAGATACCCTTGGGACCGACAGAATAGCGGCAGTAGCGGGAGCTTTCCATCTTTATAGGGGAAAGAACTGTCTGGTAATAGACGTGGGTTCCTGCATTACATATGACATCATCACCAGCGATGGCTACTATAAAGGTGGAGCTATTTCTCCCGGAGTAGAGATGAAACTAAAATCAATGCATACCTTTACGGCCCGATTACCGTTGATAGAGCATCCCGAATGGGTTGATCTGCCGGGAAAGGATACAAAAACATCAATGATCAATGGGGTATTGCACGGGACACTGGCAGAAATTGAAGGCATGATAGAGAGGTTCTCTGGTTTGCTGCCAGACTTGCAGGTGATTATGTGTGGTGGTGGGAGTAATTTTTTTGAATCTAATATAAAACACCACATCTTTGTACGCTCCGAATTGGTCCTCATCGGACTCAACAGTATTTTAAGGCACAATGAGAGGAATTAGATTGGTTATTACGGGCTGGGTAGCATTGTTTTGCTGTGCCACTTCCTATGCACAAGTTACACTTTCACCATTCACGCTATATGGCATAGGTGACATCAAAGAGGGGAGTTTTGCGAATCAATTTGCCATGGGCGACCTGGGCATAGGTACGCCAACGGTATTTCACATCAATGGGATGAACCCGGCTATGCTTACCCAGAACCTGATGTCCACTTTCCAAATGGGTGTAGCTGCGGATATCAGGACGCTGTCCAGTTCAAACGGCAGCGATAGAAATGGGGGTGCTAACCTCGCCTATTTTGCCTATGCTTTCCCAATTGTATCAGGCAAATGGTCTTCCAGCTTTGGGCTGGTGCCATTAAGCAGAATGAACTACAACATTGGTTACACCGCCAACGTGAACAATTCCACTACTCAGGTAGATTATCTTTTCAAGGGAAACGGTGGTCTTTCAAAGGCGTATTTCTCTAATGGATTCAAAATATACAAAGGACTTTCGCTCGGCGTTCGTGGCTCCTTTGTTTTTGGAGAGTTTAACAAGTCGGCAGAAACGTTTTTGCTGGGGCTTACCAGTGGCACCAACTACACCACCGCCTATAAAGAGAAAATCAATTACGCAGATTTCGAATTCGGAGGAGGTCTTCACTACCAACAAAAGTTGACTGAAAGAACAGCGGTCAACCTGGGTGTTGTATACGATCTTCCTTCATCTATTTCAGGTACTCGATTTGCCGGGCTCGAAAGAAGAAGTACAGGAGGCTCCACACCCGGCGATACACTGATTCTGGATCAATCAGTTGCATTTAATTTGCCAAAAAAACTGGGATTTGGCGTTTCGTTCGAAAATCTTAATAAATTTACAGTTGGCTTTGATGCAAGGATTTCCGAATGGAATGAGAATCCGTCTCCTGAAATAGTTAGCACCACTTATCAAAAAGGGCTAAAATTGGTTTTAGGAGGAGAATATACACCCGATATTAGCAGCGTGGATAGCTATTTGGCACGCACAACATTCCGGTTAGGGGCCGCTTGGGAGAGGTTGCCCTACTTGGCCAATGGGAATGACGTTACTGACTTTGGCATAAACTTTGGGTCATCTTTCCCAATGGGTGTGTCAAGTTTTGATGTGGCGGCCAAAATCGGGAGAAGAGGTAGTGTGACGGATAACTTGATAAAAGAGAATTACATTCAGATATATATTGGAGCAACCATCAATGACAGAGGTTGGTTCGTTAGACGTAAATATGACTAAAACTAAGTAATCATGAAAAAGACGTGGATTTTCAGTTTGCTGTTTTTCCTTGGTGTCCAGCTGGTAGCGGTTGCTCAGCCGGGTTGGAATTGGCCTGAAGACAGAGCAACGGCAGAAGAGAAAAACGCTCTCTACACAGACTTCCTAAAGCAAGATAATTTCAAAGCGGCATTGCCTCACCTCGATTGGTTGTTGGCGAATGCTCCTGACTTAAATGAGTCGTTGTATATTAATGGAGCCAAGATTTACGAGGGATTAGCCGACAATGAGCCTGATGCAGCTAAAACAGTTCAATATCAGGAGCAGGCTCTGTCAATGTATGATAAGCGCATCCAGTATTTTGGAAACGAAGGGGACGTGCTAAACAGAAAAGGGTACACAGCCTATAAGTATTACAAAGACAATAAGGCCAAATACCCGGACTTAATGAAGATGTTCGAAAAGGTGTATGAACTTAATGGAGTGAACACCCTCGATAACAACTTGCTTGCGTTCATGGACGTGGTTAGACGCTTTAAGCTAACAGGTGGTGCTATCACCGACGTGCAGGTGCTTGACTACTATGACGAGATCATGGCCATTATCGATTTGAAAAAGGCGACAGGCAAGAACCTGGACAGGATCGAAAAAATTGCTGAGAACATTGACAAGCTGCTTACGGCTACTGTAACCGTTGACTGCGAATTTGTAGAAAACAATCTTGGGCCTAAGCTGAAGGCAGATCCTACAGATCTTAAATTGGCGAAGAAAATTTTGCAGCTACAGTTGACTGGTAAGTGTACCGACAGTCCGCTTTTCATGACATCTAGTAAGATTGTTAACGAAAAGGAGCCAACATATTCTCTGACCAAGGTAATTGCTCAGAAGCTAGCTGCAGAAGGAAAGAACGAAGAAGCGTTTAAATACTACAATCAAGCAGTGGAATTGGCTGATGACAACCAGAAGAAGGCTGAAATCTACTATGACATGGCCAGAATTAATGCCTCTGATGGTCAGAAAGTGTCAGCTCGTGCTAACGCACGGAAGGCGCTTAGCATGGATCCTTCATTTTCCGATGCTTACACGCTGATTGGCAACCTCTACTTGACTAGCTATGAAGATTGCCGTGGTGGAGAAAGCAAAGTAAAGGACAGGGCTGTTTATATTGCTGCATACGAAATGTACAAGAAGGCCGGCAACAGCCAGGGCATGGAAAAAGCAAAAGAACAATTTCCGTCCATCGGGGAGATATTTGAGGAAGGTATGAAAGAAGGAGACGTCCTGAGTGTTGGCTGCTGGGTACAGGAATCTGTTACCTTGCAAAGAAGACCAGCATAAGGATAACAACCTAATTGAGACGGTCGTTGTAACGCAGCGACCGTTTTTTATTTATATGAGAGTCTGCTTAGGTTATCTTATTGGTTTTGTTCTTCTTATGTTTTCTTGCGAAAAGAAGGAAGACATGTCGGACATGCCGCTTTACGAGGGGCCTGTCATGGAGATCAAAGACGTGGTCACCTTGTTTAGTGACTCTGCTAAAGTAAGAATTAGGCTCGAAGCGCCAACGCAATTCGAGTTCGAGAATGGTGACCGGGAGTTTCCTGACGGTGTTTACATTGAGTTTTTTGAGAAAGATGGCACTAAGTCATCCACCCTGAGAGCCGATAGAGGAGAGAAAAATGCTAAGGAGAACCTTTACAAGGCAGAGGGGAATGTGGTTGTTATCAGCCTTTTGGATGGAGATGAGCTAAACACAGAAGAATTGTACTGGACCCCGATAAAAGAAGAGATTTTCACTGATAAATTTGTTACTATTAGGTCTGAGGGCGAAATCCATACTGGAGAGGGAATGACAGCCCGCCAGGATTTTTCAAGTTATTCCATCACCAAGCCAACAGGAACGTTGACTATAGATGACCCGCAATGAAGAAAGGTTGGGGTATTATATTGCTGACACTCAGTGTTGGTTTTTTGATTATCGGCGTTCATCAAACGATGACCGTCGGTCTGGTGCATTCATACTGGATCCTAATGATCAGTGTTTGTCTGCTACTTTTGTATAAATTTGTGAAATGATAAACCGAAATAAACATTTCAAGGGCAAGTCGGGTAACAAGATTTGTTCTTATTCTTTGCAAGGCAATAGAGGCTTTCAAAGCTAATGGATCCAAACCAAGTCATAATTATTCTTATTTGCCTGGCTTTTTCAGCCTTCTTTTCGGGTGTAGAAATTGCGTTTGTCTCTGCCAATCGACTTCACATCGAACTGCTGCGTAAGCAGGGAGCTATTTCGGGGCAAATTTTAACCCGGTTTGTAAAAAATCCATCCCAGTTTATAAGCACGACGCTTGTAGGGAACACTATTTCGTTGGTATTGTATGGGTACTACATGGCCGGGCTGCTCGAGCCCTGGCTGGCGACAAGCCTTCCGGACTCTTTGAGAAACGATGTGACGGTGGGACTAATTCAAACCCTGCTTTCAACTTTTATAGTGATCATCACGGCCGAATATACGCCCAAGAGTATTTTTATGATCAATCCAGATTGGCTGCTCACATTGTTTGCAGTACCAATTTTGATGATCTACTATGTGCTTTACCCCTTTGTATTCATCATCGTTCTTTCATCCAAGTTTGTCATAACAAAAATACTTAGGTTCGAGTACTCTGAGGACAAGCCCATTTTTGGACTGATTGACCTCAATAATTACCTGAAAAACTTGTCGACAAGCGAGAACCAGAATGACAACAGGGAGGTTGATGCGAAAATTTTCAATAATGCCCTTGAGTTTAAGACGGTTAAAGTGAGAGACTGTATGGTTCCACGCCCGGAGATTGTGGCCGTTGACATTGAAGATGGGATAGAGGAACTAAAAAATGCTTTTATTGAAAGTGGACATTCGAAAATCGTTATTTATAAGAACACGATTGACGAAGTGATAGGGTACTGTCATTCGCTTGAGGTATTCAAAAAGCCGAAGGACATCAAGTCGATTTTAACGCCAATCATTATCGTTACCGAAACTTCTCTTGTTAATGAGCTGATGATTCAGTTCCTGACCGAAAGAAAGAGCCTTGCATTGGTGGTAGATGAGTACGGAGGGACATCGGGTATCGTAAGTATGGAAGACATCATCGAGGAAATTTTTGGAGAGATCAACGATGAGCACGATGACGATGAGGACCTGGTAGAAGAAAAAATCGACCAAAGAAATTACATACTAAGTGCGAGGCTTGAGATTGATTACCTCAACGATAGATACGATTTGAACTTGCCGGTGGGAGATTACGAAACGCTCGGCGGTCTGATACTTTCTGTGAACGAAAACATTCCCGAAGTAAACGACATAATAGAGGTCGCCCCTTTCGTGATCACCGTTTATTCAAAAACCGACAACAGGATTGACAGAGTGAAGCTAACGGTTCAAAATGAGGAAGATAGGGGCTAGTAAAACCTCGAACCTCCATTTTGATTTTAGCTTCGAATGATATTATTTTGCGGCTCGCTAAAAACGACGATATGGGTTTCATTAATAAAATAAGAGAGAGAACTGGGTTGGCAGTAGGTATTATTGCTGTTGGGTTGGGGCTATTCGTAGTAGGGGGAGATTTGCTTGGCCCAAACTCGACCTTGTTGGGCGGCAATACGAACGAGATAGGAGAAATTAATGGCACCACTATTAAGCTCGATGAATTTCAGAGTAAGGTAGATGAACTTTCGTTCAACTTTCAAATGAGTCAGGGACGAAGCCCTAGTGGTGACGACATGTACTCCATCAGACAGCAAGCGTGGGATTTGCTGGTCAACAAGTATGCCTATGAAGAAGAGTTCGCCGGGCTGGGAATAACTGTATCTGACGAAGAAGTTGTTGATATGGTTCAGGGTAATAACATCAGCCCCGAAATCGTTCAGGCGTTTACCAACCCTGAAACCGGCCAGTTTGACAAAGATCAGATCATCACGTATTTGCAGAATCTTAGCGCTATGCCCGCACAACAGCAGGCAGCGTGGTACAATTTTGAGGGTACTCTGGCTCCGGCAAGGTTAATGCTGAAGTTTGACAATTTGTTTCTCCAAACTAATTATGTTACTCAGGAGGAGGCTAAGAGGGAATATACTCAAGCCAATAAAATCGCTGAGGTAAAATACCTTTACGTCCCTTATTACACCGTTAGCGATTCTTCTGTTACCGTAACCGACGCTGATCTGCAGGCGTACTTGAAGAGCAACGCTGACCAATACCAAAGAGAGCTCTCACGGTCTCTTGAGTACATTTCTTTCCCTATCATTGCTTCCGCTGATGATACAGCTGCGGTGATCGAAGAGATTAACGAGATTAAAAGTTTATTGGCACAGTCGAAGAACGACTCGCTTTTCGCCAGAGCCAACTCTGATGCACAAACACCTTTTAGAACATACACGCCTGATCAGCTACCAGCGTCATTGAACGACACCATTAAAACGATGCAGGAAGGCGACATCATCGGTCCAATCTTAGCCAATGACAGATACACGATCTACAAGCTATCCAAGAAAGCGGAAGGCACAACCGGCTATGCTCGTGCGAGTCACATCCTTTTCAAAGGAGAGGATGAGAGCGAGGCAGCAAAAAGCGCAGCCAAAGCAGAAGCCAGACAGATTCTAAGTGAAATAAAAAAGGGTGCAAGTTTTGCCGAAATGGCTCGTATTCACGGAACTGACGGCACCGCTACCAGAGGTGGTGATTTGGGTTGGTTTGGTGAAGGCCGCATGGTTGAGCCATTCGAGAAGGCTGTATTTGATGCTTCAAAAACGGGTCTGCTGAATGACGTAGTTGAGACAGATTTCGGTTATCATATTATAGAGGTAACTGCTGTAAAAACAAACACTACCTACAAAGTAGCTACTATCGAGAAAGAAATTATTGCCAGCGATGATACCCGCAATATGGCGTATCGTGATGCAGACATGTTTGCATTGAGCAGCGAAAATCTGGAGCAGTTCCGGGCCAATGCTGCAGAAAAGGGCCTTGAAGTAGAAGAAGCGAAGGGAGTAGCACCAAATGCTCGCCGTTTCGGCGGCCTTTCTGATGCCAGAACAATTATCATCTGGTTGTTCAACGACGGCAGTGTAGGCAAAGTATCAGAGGTTTATGAGCTGGATAGCGAGTATATAGTGGCAGCCATGACCGGGGAGCAGCCAAAAGGACTCGTAGAGCTGAGTGCTGTGTGGGACGACATTACTAAAAAGGTAAAGGACGAAAAGAAGGCGGCTGTAATTGCTGATCAACTCAAAGCTAAAACGGGCACATTGGATGAAATCAGCGAGCAAATGGGAGCTGACGCCACAGTGTATACAATGAGCGATTTGAAGCTAAGCGCCAACGCACTTACAGGTGTGGGTAACGCACCTGAAGCTGTTGGACAGGCATTTGCACTGGCAGCAGGCGAAAGGTCAGGTGTGGTGAAGGCAGACAATGGAGTAGTAATAGTTGAAACTGTTTCTATCACAGAGGCTCCGGAAGTGGCAGATTTCAGCACATTCAGAGATCAACTGAGTCAGCGTCGTCAGTCGAGAATATCATTTAGCTTATCGCAGGCTATTCGGGAGTTTGCCGAGATAGAAGATGAGCGTTATAAGTTTTTCTGATAATATTTAGAAGTTAAAGAAAGGAGTTGCCGATATTTTTTGGTAACTCCTTTTTTCTTTTACAACACGCAAGAATGGACCCGCAAATCGTTTCTTTCAAGGAGAAGCTGGAACAGGAGCACACATTTCCAGGCGCTTATATCTTCAAATTTATTGTTCCAAGCGAAAAAGTTGCTGATGTGGAAAGTTTGCTCCCTGTTGGAAAACTAAGCTTGCGGAGCTCCAGCAATAACCGGTACACCAGTTTGACTTTGGAAAAGATCGTTGAGTCGAGCGAGGAAGTGGTTGAAGTCTATGTTACTGTGAAGTCGGTGGAGGGCGTTATATCTTTGTAATATGATTGGCTTTCAACGGTTCCTGGTTATTACGAGTGTAGGCATTGTATTGACGTCATGTGGCGGAGAGACAGCTAACAATGATGAGTCAGGCCAAAAAAAGGACGTGGTTGGAAGAGAGAGTGTTGCTGTTGGCGGGGGAGACTTGCTTTCTGATGAGTTTGAAGATCCGGATCGGGACAGCTGGCAAAAGCCTGACGAGGTCATACAGAAGTTTGGTGATACCCGGGGGAAGAAAATTGCCGACATTGGTGCTGGAGCAGGCTATTTCACTCTTAGGTTGGCCGCATCAGGGGCCGATGTGATAGCTATTGATATTGACGACAACTTTTTGCAACACATTGAGGAGGAAGCTACGAAGTTGCCAACGAACGTAGGTGGGATAGAGACGAGAAAGACAGTGCCAGAAGCCCCCGGCATTGCGTTGAACGAAGCTGACGGAGTACTCATAGTCAATACCGCCTCTTTTTTGCCAGAGCGGAAGAAGTACTTTGCAGAAATAAGGAGTGGGCTAAAAGATGGAGGGCAACTGGTGATTGTTGACTTCAAGCCCGAGCGGTCTCCGGTAACGCCGCCTGATAATTTTTGGATTTCGAGCCAAAAACTCGTGAACGAATTGAAGGCAGTGGGGTTTACTATAAAAGAGGTAGATGCGAAGACGCTACCCTACCAATACATCATTACCGCCACTAAAAGATAAAATGTTATGTGGACAGAAGAGAACAACAAACTTGTACGAGAAATTACCTTCAAGAATTTTGTTGAAGCATTCGGGTTTATGACAAAGGTAGCCATTGAAGCAGAGAAAATGGATCACCACCCTAATTGGAGCAACGTTTATAATAAGGTGACCATAGAGTTGACCACCCACAGTGCGGGCAATACTGTGACTGAGAAGGACAGGAAGCTTGCGAGCGTGATAGATGCGCTCTTGAAATAGATGGCTACAGCGAAGCTATACCTGGTTCCGACGCCCATTGGCAACCTGGAGGACATCACTCTCAGAGCCTTAAGGGTATTGAGGGAGGTGGATGTGATATTGGCGGAAGATACCCGCACATCCGGTGTTTTACTTAAGCACTTTGAAATCAGTAAACCGGTTAAGAGCTTTCATATTTTCAATGAGCATAAAGTAGTAAGTGACCTTGTGGGAAGGTTGAAGTCGGGCGAGAGCATGGCATTGATTTCTGATGCTGGAACGCCGGGTATTTCCGACCCGGGTTACCTGATAGTGAGGGAGGCGATAAGCGCAGGCATTGTGATCGATTGTTTGCCAGGACCAACGGCGCTTATTCCCGCAGTTGTCAAAAGTGGGTTTCCTTGTGATCGATTTATATTCGAGGGGTTTCTTCCTCACAAAAAGGGTAAACAGACTAAAATAGAAGCCATAAAAGAAGAGGAAAGAGCGGTGATTTATTATGAATCGCCGCATAGGTTGGTAAAAACTCTTGAAATGTTTGTTACCTTACTTGGCGGCGATCGGATGGTTTCGGTTAGTAGGGAGCTCTCCAAGCTCTATGAAGAGACTATTACCGGAAGCGCAACGGAGGTTTTGGCTCATTTTCAGGCAAAGCCACCCAAAGGGGAAATTGTAATCGTCGTATCTGGAAAGTAATATCACGATGGAAATACCATTAGAAACACTTGTTCACCACGTAATAGCCATAAGTAAGGAAGCCGGGCAATTTTTGAAAAAAGAGGCAGAAGGCTTTACACCTGACATGATAGAACTAAAGGGGCACAACAATTTAGTGTCCTACGTTGACAAGGCATGTGAAGAGATGATTGTAGAGCGCCTGAGGGAGGTGCTGCCGGAAGCTGGCTTTATTACTGAGGAAGGTACTGTGGCCAGTTCAGAGGGAGCCTTACAGTGGGTGATAGACCCGCTTGACGGCACCACAAACTTTGTGCACGGTCTTCCCATTTATTCAGTTAGCCTGGCGCTGGTGCGAGACAAGCAGGCGATTCTGGGTGTAGTGTATGAGGTAAATCGTGACGAGTGTTTTCATGCTATCAAGGGTAAGGGAGCCTTCTGCAATGGAAAGCCAATTAGCGTGTCAAATGCTACCCAAATAAATGAATCGCTGCTGGCCACGGGCTTTCCATACAACGACTTTGGAAAGATGATGCCCTATTTGAATATTCTTAATGAATTGATGAAGTCTTCTCATGGGCTCAGAAGGATGGGCAGTGCAGCGGTGGACTTAGCCTATGTTGCGTGCGGCCGTTTTGAAGCGTTTTTTGAGTTCAACCTGAATTCCTGGGATGTTGCAGCGGGCGTCTTACTGGTGACGGAGGCAGGTGGTACCGTCACGGACTTCAAAGGGGGCGACAACTACATATTTGGCCGGGAACTTATTGCCGGCTGTGGCATACAAAGCGAGCTGCTTGGTACGATTAAGAAATTCTGGTTAGACTGAACTTCAGCAGCAATACTACCGTTGACTTACTGAAATGATCGAAACAATTATCATCGGGTTATTATTTGTAGGTGCCGTCGTATTCCTGGGGAGAAAGATTTATCTGAGCGTGAAAGTTGACAAGGGGTGTGCAAAGGGCTGTGGCTGTAGCGAAGCCGACATCCAGAAGGCGCTAAAAGAAACAGCCCAAAAGTAGAAAACTAAGCCCATACCGCCCCGCCCTCGCTGCAATTCTTGCAAATGTCGATGTCCTTTCTAGAACGCAACAAAGCGTTTCTGAATCGATTGTACGACGCTCCCCTCCAAATCTCGGCCATTGAATTTTCCGAAACGTTCCCCATCGAATGGGTTGCGTCTTTGTCGAAGCAGCAGGGCACCATTTGACCGTCCCAGGTGACTACTCCTGAGTGCCACATTTTCCAACACTCATTCCGAAGGACGTTTTTCAGCGACCACTTTCCGTCCGCATGCTGGCTGTACCGTGAATACTTGCTGATGGTTGGAATAAGAGGAGATCCGTTTTCATAGTCATAAATTTGAGCAGTTTTGAACCTGACCTCATCAACACCAAGTTCCTTCCCAAGCCTCTTTATTTCCTCAATTTCATGCTCGTTTGGTTTGACTACCAAAAACTGAAAGATCAAGTGCGGCGTTTTTGAAGCTAATTCTTTTTTCCACTTCACGAGCCTTTTGGTGCCGTCTATCACCTCCTGGAGTTTGCCTTCTTTCCGATAGGCGGCATAAGTATCCTGAGTGGCTCCGTCAATGGAGATAATGAGCCTGTCCAAGCCCGACTCAATCGTCTTTCTGGCCATTTCGTCTGAGAGGAAGTGAGCATTTGTGGACGTGGCGGTGTAAATTTTTTTTTGGTGAGCATAGTTTACCATGTCCAGAAAATCGGGATGAAGGTAGGGCTCTCCCTGAAAATAGAAGGTGAGGTAAAGCAAATGACCTTGGGCTTCATCGATGATTTTTTGAAAGAAAGGCAATGCAATTTTACCCGTTGGCCTGCTAAACGACCTCAGTCCGCTGGGACACTCAGGGCAACGAAGGTTGCAGGCTGTAGTGGGTTCTATGGCCAGGCTAATGGGCAGCCCGCTGTGACGTGCCTTGCCCAGCTGCTTGCTAACCAGGAAGCTACCCAACAGCTTGCCACCATTGACTGCCTTGCGCCAGCTCAATTTGTTGAGCAGCCTTACGTTATCATTGAATGTCGCCAGGTTCATTGTTGAATAAATTCAAGTAAATTTAGCTTCTAATCAGCTACATCCTAAATCCGGGATGTTCTAAATTGCCATTAATGAAAAAGTTTGTCTTAGTCAGCCTCCTCCTGTTGGGAGGAAGTGGCCTTGCAGAAAGCCTGGCACAAATACCACCCTTTATAAGCGACAGTACCACGGTATCTGTAATGACCATGGGTCCTTCGCAGGTAGAACTGTACACCGCTTTTGGCCATAGCGCTTTCAGGGTGCTGGATCATAAAACTGGTATCGACCTGGTATTCAATTATGGTATCTTCAGCTTCAATCAGCCTAATTTCTACTTAAACTTTGCCAGGGGGAAGCTCCTTTACAAATTGGGTGTCAACCGGTATGAAGACTTCAAGGAGGCCTACATAGAAGAGAATAGGTCGATTGTGGAGCAAAACCTCAATCTGACAGTCAGTGAAAAACACCAGTTGTATGCTTTTTTGGTGGAGAACAACAAGCCCGAAAACAGAGATTACTACTACAATTACATTTACGATAATTGCGCCACCAAAATCAGAGACGTGCTGGAAACGGTTTTCAAAGACCGGATCACGTTTGACTATTCTTACGTCACTGAAGATCTGACCTTCCGTCAGCTAATGGATATGAACCTCGGCCAGCAACCCTGGGGCGATTTAGGTATCGATATTTGCCTAGGCACGGGTATCGATAAGGTAGCCACTGGCTATCAGTACATGTATCTGCCTGAATACATACAAAAGGCCTTTGCTGGCGCTACTTTGCAAAGAAGCAACGGCAAGGTGCCACTTGTGAATGCCACTGAGGTTGTGTTTATGCCAACAGAGGAAGGAGAATCGCAGGCCTCATTGGTCACTCCCACCATTGTGTTTGTTCTCGTATTTATGCTGGTTGGTTTTTCTACGCAGCAAGAATGGAAGGCAGGCAAGCGGAGAAAGTGGCTCGACTTTACTTTGTTTTTTGTGGTCGGCGTAGTGGGAATTCTGTTGTTGTTTTTGTGGTTTGCCACGGATCATATTTCACAGTACAATTTCAATCTGCTTTGGGCATTTCCGCTGCATGCATTTGTCGCCTTTTATGCATTTAAAAATAGCCCCCCGAATTGGCTCAGCACTTACCTGCTTTCAGCGGCGGTGCTGCTTGCTCTTGTAATAGTTTCGTGGAGCTTTTTGCCGCAAATGTTGCACCTGGCGTTAGTGCCAATTATGCTCACCCTGGGTTTAAGGGCTATCTTCTGGAGGAAGAGTGCCTTTAGGGCATCATGAACCAGTTGTAAAAAGAGTAGAGCCCCATCGTGAGAAGAACAATACCGGGGATTTTGTTGACGGTTTTCCGGTTTTCCACCACCTTTTGGAAGCGGTTTGACAAGTAGGCCACGCTGGCCATCAAGGCAAAAGTGCCGGCTGAAATACCTGCCACGTAGATGAACAAGTCGTAGCCTTTGATGATCACGATGCTTCGGCTTTGCAGATAGGCCGTTACCGCCAGCCAGAATGGAATGACCATAATATTGGTAACGCCAATTACCAGGCCTTTTCTAAAAGCCCTGGGCGATTCCTCAACAGCTTTTTCTGAGGGAGCCTTGTTTGAGCTCAGTAAACTGGCGACTCCTAAAATAGTTAGAACAATCCCAGACACCAGTTCGAAGTCTTCTGTGAAGGAGGTATTCTCTGTCAGAAAAATATGGAAACGGACGGTGGCAGCAGCGTAAACAAACTCGACAAGGCTAGCTGCCAGGCCGAACCGCAGCCCGAGGGATCGGTGTCCGTGCAGCCCGTACTGAAGCACACTGACATTAATAACGCCCGGGGGAATCGATCCGAGGTAACTACAAACAAAACCAACTACAAATAGCCAGAGTAGATTCATTCACTCTCTTTTAACCGATTGTAGGCTTTGACTTTTTTGATGAAACGAAGCCCTTCTTTAAATGGGGTATACGGCACCCCCAATCGGTGATTTTGGATGGCAATATTACACAAAACATTCAAATGATGGAGAACGTCTCGATAGCCTTTCCATATAGACCTCCCTGGCTGGTAAATGTGGCCCGGCTCGGCACCGGCGCCATTCAGTTCCAATATTTTAAAGTTGATACCCTTTTCCAGATCTTCATAAGACTGGCATCGTAGGTCAAACCTGCCAAAATGAAAACCAGGAATAGAAGCTGCAATTTCATCAAAGGTAGCTTCCAGCGCTTCTGTCGCCAGCCCAGTATCGTCGAGAAAGGTTGTGCCCCTGCAATGATTGCCAATTGGCTCTACCTCAATAGTTTCACCTTTGCCTGGCACCATATCCATTTTTTCCGGGTACTTTTCTTCGAAGTCTTTGATATACAAACGGGCTCGCAGATTGGAGGTCAGCAGACTACGGGCTGTGGTTTTGCCATCACCAGTCACCGCCATCAATCCCTTACGGGTAATGGATGAAATTCGGCCTTTTGCTACGCCAGGAAACCTATAGTAGAACAAACCCAGCTCTATGGGATACGAAACGTAGGCCTGAGCCAGAAAATCGACCTTGATGCGTTTCAAATACTGCTCAATGTCAACCAATGAGTCAATTTTTTTTACCATCCACCCTCTTTCTCCTATATCGGGTTTGAGCAAAATTGGGTAATTGAGCCGAGTCGCTTCCATCCATGTAGTAATATCCTTAGCAGAGGAGGAAGGAGGGAAGCGCCTTGTCGTTGGGACATATTTTTCGGGAATGAGCTTAAAGATGTCGCCTTTCGACTCGCCAAGCATGCCGCCGAGTTCAATTGTTGGGTTGGCTGCCGAAAAGAAAAAGACTGAGCGGGCTTTGGCCGAAAGGAAAGCGTAGTATATGAAAACGGGAAAGTAAAAAACATTAAAGGGCCAGAATTCCCAGTGGAAAAGCTTCATAAAGAAGGGCACTTCGAACAGCTTTCTTTTGAATTGCTGCCAGCCGCTTTGACGCATACTACTGAAATAAGGTGGTGATGAAGAAGCTTAGTTACTTGTCTGTCTGCTTCGAATAGTACTACTGGCGACGCCAAAGTCTTCAGGCAGCTGTACGTACCCGCAAAACTCGTTGATGGCTACTCTGATCAGCGCCATGTGGTGAATGGCATGCTCAATATTATAGACCAATTCACGAAGGTAGTTAGAAGGTATGCGCACCATTGCCCGCTCATTTCTTGGCTGTTCTGCGGATCCAAAATCTGCTTCAAGAGTCAGAGCAGAATTTTCTTTATGGGATTTTACAAAGTCTCCAATTCCTCTTAAGACTTGCCGGGCAAAGTCTCCGTCGTCCTCAATCATCTTATCCCTTCTTCTGTTGTCATAGTTGACAACACCACTTGGGGTACCATCCATCAGGCAGATAAAAAACTCAAGTGTATGCCGTACGTGCTGGCCGATGGTTGAATTGTTGAGAAGCTTAACTGGTCGAGTGTAGTCTTCTGGTTTAAGCTGAACGATTACTTCGTCAAGCTGCGATAAAACGTTTCCTGTGGTGGTTATTAGGTTCATATATCTTAAGTATCCAAACTCATAAAAATACATATCCTCCGCTTGCAATACGGTCAAATGAAGGACAAATGATCAACTCAGATCAAAGTTTTTAAAACAGGGATATCGTTCTTACGATCTAAAACTGCCACCAGGCTGGCAAAAAACACAATAACTGCATAAGCAAATAACAGGCCGCCGTCGCCCTGCACCTCAATGCCCAAAAAGACAGCGTGGAAGAAGAGAGCTCCTGCCATTAGGCCCATACCCAGTAGACCACCGAGCCAGTAAATTTTTGGAATCAGTAAGAGTACTGACGCAACCAGCTCCATGCTGCCCACCATATACCTGCCCCAGGGCTCCATGCCGATTGTGCTGAATATAAAAATGGACTCTGGTGCCCCGGTAAACTTAAAATATAGCGTTTGGAGCATAATGAAAGCGGCTAAAATCCGCAGAACAAGTACACCTACCTTCCTTATTTTCATAAGACTTTATTTGAGTAAGTAACAACTCAACAGTTTACGAGGATCAACATGAATTTAATCATTCTGAACGAATATAAGACAGGCTTTAGTCAAATACGAGACAATTCAAGGCAGGTCTTGGATGGTTTTCCAAACGAGATCGGGTTCAAAGCCACGCTGTAGAAGGAATCTGGCAATTTTGTTGTTACGGTCTGCGGTGCTGGTTGAGCGGGTATCTTTGAGCTTTCTGGTGGCCAGATAAGTAATCAGCTGTTGGTAGTCTCCTTCGTCGATTTGTTCGAGACCCTCTTCAATAGTGGCACCATCCAGCTGCTTCATTCTAAGAGCATACCCGATCTTAATTCTGCCCCACTGATTTAATTTGAACTTGTCGCTCGCAAAGGCTCTGGCATACCTGGCCTCATCCAGAAAACCCTCTTTTTTCAGCGTTGCTACGATGTGGTTCTTGTCGTCATCTGACAGAGGAGTATTGCGCAATTTCAAGAGAACATCGGAAACAGCACGTTCCTGTATGGAGCAGTAATGTGCCATCTTCGACAAATGCGGTTTTATTCTTTTTTTATCTGCTTCAGTCAAAGCTATTTGACAAGGCCTTTTCTTTTCAGAATGGTTTCCACAAACTTCACCTCATTCTCGGTGTTGAAAACTTTGAACGGAAGATGAATAATCTGCGCTTTGTTCACGAACAATGTAAAGGCGTCTTTTTTGACTAGGGCACGTGAGATATTTTCCCATTTCATCGGCATCCCCTGTTTCGTATTTATCTTGATCAGGATCTGTCGGCTGTCAATTTCATAGCCCAGTTTGTCAAAAAGAATTTTGAATTGCTCCATTTGAGTGGCGCCAGCAAACTGGATGAGCCAAAAAAGAATATATAACACAAGAGCTATGGTAGAGCCAATGAACCACCACCAGCTGGGTAGAAAAAACACTGGCAGATTGAGACCGACATAGATGAGGGAAACCCACCATTGCTGCTTCAACACGCTCCAAAGAGCAATTTTTATATAGGTATTTTTTGGAAGTTGATACTTCTTAGTTTTTACGATCATGAATTATTCTATTACTACTTTCAAACTTAAATCCAGGCTTTTATAAGAGTGTGTGAGTGCGCCAACCGAAATAAAATCAACACCGGTTTCTGCTATCTCTTTTATTGTTTTTTCGGTTATTCCTCCGGAAGCTTCCACTTTGGCTTTTCCGGCGATCAAAGCTACTGCTTTTTTCATTTCTGTGGTGCTCATATTGTCGAGCATGATGAAATCGACCCCGCCCTCAGCTAAAACTTCATTTACTTCCGCCATACTTCTGGTTTCAACTTCAATTTTAAGGCCTTTTCCGAGCTCTTTCAAGTAACTCTTAGCTGACTGAATAGCAGAACTGATGCCGCCGGCCATATCAATATGATTGTCCTTGAGCATTATCATATCGTAAAGTGCAAAGCGATGGTTTTTGCCGCCTCCAATTTCAACCGCCCTTTTCTCCAGCAACCGGAAGTTCGGCGTGGTTTTTCTCGTGTCAAGCAGCTTAGCTTTTGTATGCGAAATCATGCTACTTAAACTATTTGTGTAGGTAGCAATTCCACTCATTCTTTGCATACAATTGAGCACCAGCCTTTCGGTGGTTAATATGGACCGGGCACCTCCTGTCAGGTCAAAGGCGATATCGCCTACTTTAACAGTGGATCCATCTTCAATGTGCTGAATAAAGTGAAGATATGGATCGTACTTATGAAAGATAAATTTTGCCACCTCCATTCCAGCAATCACACCGTCGTCCTTCACCAAAAGCCTGGCTTTGCCTTGTTTTCCAGCCGGCACCGTGGAAAGAGTTGAGTGATCTCCCTCGCCTATGTCTTCTGCCAGCGCATTTTCCACAAGGATATTGAGCTGAGTATAAAAGAAGTCCTCCTGTTTCACGTCACAAAAATAGGTAACCGATTTTTATTTAGTGGAGAATGATAGAAAATCTTGGACAATATTTAGGGGGTCGTTGAGTCCGAATTACCCGGCCCAGCCCTCTCTGTCCAAGCTGCGGTACTGGATAGCTTCGGCCAGGTGTTCGATCCTGATTTCCTCCGTTCCGGCAAGGTCTGCGATGGTTCTGGATACTTTAAGAATACGGTCGTAAGAACGGGCACTTTGATAGAGCATCGGTATACTTTAGATTTAGGGCGTCCAGAAACAGAAGGCATCCAGCTGGATGCTTTTCCCGACGATTGGTACGAATTGCATAGCAAAAGTCGAAAGGCACTACAGAGCGAAACTGTTAATTGTGATATCCGGCTATCTTGATAGAACTACTCCCGTGATGGCAATACAGCGGTAAGAAAAATCATGAGGCTTTGATTTGTCACAGTAGGATCGATGAAACGGGAACCGTTAAACGAAACAGCCCCGGGGTAGATGTCTTTTATGCCGTAGAACAATTCCAGTCCTGCCGACAAAAAGGGGTTTATTTTTCTGGATGTTCCGAAAAGAAATCCAAATTCTTGCTGAGATCGCAATACATCCATGTAGTCAGAGTCCCTTGGTAGCCATTGTCGGCCACTTATACCACCAAAAATATTTGTATCTGAACCGATAGTGACGTTCAAAAGAATTGGGAGACTGAGATAATACGCATTTGCTTTGCTTGTCGTATTGTCGAGTCCAGAGAGTGCTTGGGGTTCTGAGGTATAGAAATACCCTCCAACTGGATCAAATTTAAAATAAGGCTCTCTCTTGAATTTTGCTCCGAAAGAGAGGCCTGCCACGATGGAAAACATTCTTCCAATGGGCTTGTTGGCTCGTATGCCGATGAGGAATTCCGCTGTACGGTATTTGGGAGACGATGGAAACTCCTGCATATAGAACTGTGATACACCTCCGCCCAATAGTAGGCTATACCTGATTTTTCTTTGGGCACTGTCGGGTGCTTGTCCCCAGGTAAAGTGGGCGGCGGTGAAATTGACGACAACGAGTAAATAAAAGACATGCAACCTGCGCATGTCTTTAATGTTCAACAATAGTTTCTTCATATTCACTGGTAGTCTAGGCTCTTTACGTTGCACACACGATGGCTTTCCATTCCTCGGATTGAGGGTGTTTGAAGCATACGCTACCCCGCCCAGCCCTCTCTGTCCAAGCTGCGGTACTGAATAGCTTCAGCCAGGTGTTCGATCCTGATTTCTTCTGTTCCGGCCAAGTCCGCAATGGTCCTGGATACTTTAAGGATACGGTCGTACGCCCTGGCCGAAAGGCCCAGCCGCTCCATGGCAGTCTTGAGTAGCTTTTTCCCCGCCTCGTTAATCTGGCAAATGTCCTTCACCATTGGTGGAGGCATCATCGCATTGCTGAAAATGGTGGGGTGATCCTTGAACCTTTCAGTTTGGAGCAGTCGTGCGCTGATCACCCTTTCCCTGATTTGCGTGCTTGTTTCCGCTTGTCTGTCAGCCGTCATTTCGTCAAAGGAGACAGGCGTCACTTCCACATGCAGGTCGATGCGGTCTAGCAACGGGCCGCTGACTCTGTTGAGGTAGCGCTGCACTGTGCCGGGTGGGCACACACATTCCTTTTCAGGGTGATTGTAATAGCCACAGGGGCAGGGGTTCATGCTCGCCACCAGCATAAAGTTGGCGGGGAAGTCGATGGAGACTTTTGCCCTGGATATAGTGACTCTACGTTCTTCCAGTGGCTGCCGCATTACCTCCAGCACTGTTCGTTTAAATTCGGGCAGCTCATCCAGAAACAGCACGCCATTGTTAGCCAGAGAAATTTCTCCTGGTTGTGGAATGCCACCGCCTCCAACAAGCGCAACGTCAGAAATTGTGTGGTGCGGCGAGCGAAAAGGCCTCGTAGCTACAAGTGAAGCGTGAGCCCCCAGCTTGCCGGCAACAGAATGAATTTTGGTTGTTTCTAGGGCCTCGTGTAGGTTCAGTGGCGGCAGTATAGAGGGCAGGCGTTTTGCCAGCATCGTTTTGCCAGCACCCGGCGGCCCTATCATGATCACATTGTGACCGCCGGCGGCGGCTATTTCCAGCGCCCTTTTGATATTTTCCTGCCCCTGCACCTGAGCAAAATCTGCCTCATACCCATCGTAGGTATCTTCGAAAATGCTCCTTGTATCTTTTTTTAGTGGCTCGATCTCCAGTCTGCCCTCCACAAACTCAATGGCTTCATTGATGGTCTCGACGCCAATAATATCGAGCTTGTCGACGATGGCCGCTTCAGAAGCATTTTCCTTTGGTAGGATAAACCCTTTAAATCCTTGTTTCCGAGCCTCAATGGCAATAGGCAGAACACCTTTTATGGGCCTTAGCAATCCATCGAGGGACAGCTCACCCATAATAATGTACTGCTCCAGTAGCTCTGTAGTGAGCTGACCCGATGCCTTTAGAATGCCCAAAGCGATGGGGAGGTCGTAGGATGAGCCCTCCTTTTTTATATCTGCTGGAGCGAGGTTCACTACCGTTTTTATCCTCGGCATCGAATAGCCAAAGTATTTGATGGCCGACTCTACACGTTGTTCACTCTCTTTAACGGCATTGTCTGGCAGTCCCACCATAAGAAACTTGGTGCCGGCGCTCACATTTACCTCAACTGTGATAATAGAGGCATCTACTCCATACACTGCGCTTCCGAAAGTTTTTGCCAGCATTAGTATCCCAATTTCTTTTCGATGAGAAGAATGAAAATATGAATGACCTTGATGTGGATTTCCTGAATTCTGTCGGCAAACCCAAAGTGCGGAACTCTGATTTCAACATCGCCGGCGTTGGCGAGTTTACCTCCATCTTTTCCGGTTAGCAAAACAACATGCAATCCTTTTTCCTTTGCCTTGGTCACTGCTTCGATAATGTTTTTTGAATTGCCACTTGTTGAAATACCAAGCAGCACATCGCCGGGCTGCCCAATTCCCTCAACATATCTTGAAAAGATGTAATCAAAGCCGTAGTCGTTGCCCACGCAGGTAATGTGGGTAGGGTCGGAAATTGAAACGGCAGGAATTGACGGTCTGTCTCCCCGGTATCGGCCGCTCAGCTCTTCGGCAAAATGCATGGCATCCGACATTGAGCCACCATTCCCACAAGAAATTATTTTTTTTCCTTCCGAAATGCTCTTTACCATAAGCTCAGCTGCCTTTTCGATGCTTTGAGCAGTAGCAGGGTCTGAGAGAAACTTTTCAAGAAGTTGATGAGCCTCTTTAAGCTCATGCTCGATCAATTCTTTCATTTTTCGTCGGAAGAGCTTGGTTGTGTTGTTGTAACTAATGGAGGGCCGGGTTTCTTCTGCTCCTTGTCGTAAAGTTTGGCTTTCAAATCATTGACCTCCCCTTCAAGCCGGGTAATCTTTCTTCTAAGGAAAAGCTTCCCAAAAAAGTCAGAGAAAAGTATGAGGAAGCTAAATACAACAGCAAGAATGGTAAATATCTGGAACGACCTGAAGTAAGTTTCAAGAAAAGAGATCACACCAAAATAACCTCCGAATGTTTCTTTTAAATAAAGGTAGAAGGCATCTTCAGTGGCATCTGGCACTTTCAGAAGTTTAACGCAAAGGTAGAGGAGCATCAAAGCGTAAAGGATGTAGACCAGATAAAATATGTACCTAAAGCGTTTAAGCATTATTTTTTGATAACTAATGAGGCTAAAATGTAGTTAGAATGAGTGATTAAACAAAAAATCGATATACTTCAATTTCAGGACTAGCGTGTCTGGTAGAACCCAACTGGATCGTACCCAGGACGATAATAACTAATGTTTAAACGAGGAAACCTCTTCGACGTTGCGATGAGGCTTTGCTCAAAATAGAGAAAGACAATTGGTCGCTCCACGTACAGGATTTGTTGCAATTTTTTCAAATGAACGGCCATTTCCTCTCTAGAGGTGGATAAGATTGCTTTTTCAATTTCCTGGTCGCTTTGATCAGTTCCGAAGCCAGAGAAATTCATCTTACCGGGAGCAGCCGACGCTGTGTGGAACAACGGTGAGTAATCATAGGCTCGTGGTGAGCCAACAAATGAATAGAGCACAGCTTCGAACTGGTGCGATCGCAGCCTTTTTAAAAGCGTGGCTGACTCCTCCGGCGCCAGATTTACCTGCACGCCTATTTTCTTTGCCTCGCTTTGCACAATCAGCGCTATTTTTTGATAATCCGGATTCGTCCCGTTGTAAGTGAGCTCGAAGTCAAGTGTCTCTCCGGCGTCATTCTTCCAGTTATTCCCGTCGAAGCTCCATCCTGATTTTTCGAGCAGTTCCCTGCTTTGGTCTGGGTTGAAGGTGTAGGTACTTATGTCGTCGTTGTACAGATCCGACAACACCGGGTTTACTGGCCCCACGGTAGGCTCAGCATAACCAAGGCGCACTGCGTCGATAATGCCCTGAACGTCAATAATATGGGAAAGAGCAATTCTCACGTTCTTGCTGCTAAATTTTGGCCGACGGGTATTAAAGCCAAAAAACACAAACTTGAATCCGGCTTGTCTGTAGAGATTAAGCGTGTTTGAGGTTTTATTAAAGGCTTCCAGCTGAACAAACTCGGTGGCGGGCACCTGGGTAATAACGTCTACTTCATTGTTTTGCAAAGCAAATCTGGCGGCCGTAGGGTCAGTAATCATCACATAGTTGATCTTACCTGCCAATTGGAACTGCGAAGGCAGCCTCTCTTTGTCTGTTTCGGCGAGTGATAGACTAATGCTTTGGTCAGGATAATAGCTCTCGATTTGGTAAGGGCCAGAACCTTTGAAGTAGACGGAATCGTAAGGGGCAATGCCATTGAAGGCCTCGAAGTATTTTTTTACATCATCCGGGGCGTTGTCCTCGTTAAAGCTACCTATCTCTTCCAGGCTATAATCTCTCAGTGTTTTTTGAGGGTCAAAAATGTTTTCGGGCATGACAAGGAAATCTCCTGCTACTGACCTGCTATATTCCGGGTTGCCATGCGTTTCGAGCTGAAAAAACCGGGCGTTGGAAGAGTCTGGGTAAAAAGCTTTGATGGCATCCAAATGAAAGTTTCCTGAAGAAATGCCGCTTCTAAGCCTGCATTTATTGAGTTTTAAGGTAAAAAACACGTCTTCTTTTGACACAGGAATGCCATGTGCCCATTTAGCTGAGCTCTTTAGTGTAAAGCCGAATAAACTAATTGTGTCATTTATAGCTATTTTTTCAGAAAGTTCCGCTAAATTTGAGACTATCTTATCCGTCGAATCTCTTTCGCTTAAAAATTGAAATATAATTCCATCGAACTCGTTTGTTTTGATGGGTGAAAAGCTCTCTGGGAAGCTATTGATTTGGATCCTCAATTGCGAAGGGTCGTCAACCTGCGAATTGCATCCAGCTAGAAAGAGAAGAGAATATCCAAATAACCTTAGTTTCTGATTCATAAAAAAAGCCCCTCAAAGAGGAGCTAATTTAAACCTGAGAAATGATTATTAGTAGTTTATTGGATTATTTTCCACCCGGCTCCCAAGTATCGTCTCCGCCGTCCGTTTTAATGATGTGGAGTGATTTCTTTGGCTTTTTTGAAACGTTGGAAGTGGTTGTTTTAGGAGCGGAAAAATAAAGTCCTAAAGATAGAATCATAAAGAAAACATACTGTGCCATAGGTCAAGCGATTTAAATGTTTAAAATTGTATGGCACGAAGATGTGGCTGCGCTTTGGAAAAAAAACTGACACTTTGTAACTTGACGTAACTATAACAAAATGTAGTTGTTATGGTGTATATATTAACCTAGTGAGTATTTAGCAAGTAAGTAATTGTATTGAAATGGAGGAGATAAAAAAATTAGTACGGATTATAACAACAAGGGTAAAGAAAAATGTATCTCTGATTGATGTTATTAGTCATGATGAAAACCCGAGCAAAGAGCAACAGCTTTTTAATGGAATTCAGAAAGGACTATATAATACAGACGATGAAGCCTCTTTGGGAATGTATGAATCGGATTCCACCGACCAGCGCTTCCGAATGCTCAAGTCACGGCTTAGATACAAACTCTATAATTTGCTTTATTTTGTTGATTTCAACGACTCTAAAGTAAACATCGGATTCCCGTATGAGCAGGAATGTCACAGTTACGTTTTCAGAGCTAAAATATTGTTTAAGGAAGGCGAGTATGAACTGGCTGAAAAGCATATCAACAAGGCGTTAGCAATATCAAGAGAGTCGGAGTTTACAGAATTAACACTCTCAGGCCTAAGAATATTGAGGACGATTTATTCTCAAATGTGCAGACCCAACCATTTGAGGAAGACCATTGGACGAATCAAAAAGTATGAGGAGTTGCTTAAAATAGAGGAGGAGGCTGAAAGCATCTTCTGCATGAAAAAAATGCAACTTCAAAAGTCAGTTCATTCTAGGAAGACTCACCTAGATTCAACTTTGAAGTCTGTGCGGCAATTGCAAGTTCTTTGGGAGAGAAGTAAGTCTTTTAATGTATTTGAGAGCTATTATCACCTAAAAATCAGATCAAATGAGCTTCTGGGTGAATTTGAAGGTATTCTTGAAATTACCGGAGAAGCTGAGCGGATGGTGAAAAGTGGAGTAGTTAACCCACTTAGATTCCATATGAGGTACAATGTTTTCATAAAAACGTACGCATATCTGAGAGCTAAGGATTACAAAAACGGTATGACCTATGCCAAATCTGGGTTAGAGCATATTGGTCGTTCTTCACGCAATTGGTTTTCTCATATGGAGAACTACTTCTTGATGGCGCTGCATAGCGGAAACTACGAGTTGGCGGATGATTTGATCGGTCAGGCCTATAGAAACCCGCACATGGAAAAGATTTCGCAAAGGGCAAAAGAGAGGTGGGAGTTGTACAAAGCCTACTTGTTCTTTCTTATGCCAAATAGGGACGTGGAGGATGTGATCGATTTCTCCAAGATTTATCAGAAGCTGCCCTTTTATACTCAGGATAAGCAGGGGCTCATGGTGGCCATTATGATTCTTGAGTTTATCGATTTAATGAAGAAAGATAAACTAGATGTTGCGCTGGCCAGGCTGCCAAACACGGAAAAGTATATTTATCGCTACCTCAACGAAAATCCGGAAAGTCAGCGGGAGAAGCTGTTCCTTAAGTTGATCACTATTATGGTGGAAAGCAGCTTCAACCCAACTATTGCGGCGAAGAAAGGGGAAAAATATTTCAACAGACTGAAAGGCACGCCAGAACCTGGTGATGCCTTTGCAGAAATAGAAATTGTGCCTTACGAACAGCTATGGGAAATGATGCTACAAAATATGGAGCATTCATTCGTCAAGCTTGATTTCGGCCGGTAGATGAAACTTTGATTAGGTCGATGCTTGTCATATGTTGATATGACAATATAACCCTGCTGGCTCTGTCAGCAGGGTTTTTATTCTTTTGAGCCAGGGTAGATTTTCTAGAACGACTGCATTTCGATCAGCCTGGAATAAAGGCCTGCTTTGGCAATCAACTCATTGTGGGTTCCCTGCTCGGCGATTTGTCCATTCTGTAATACCACAATAAGGTCGGCATTTTGTATCGTACTCAGCCTGTGGGCAATCACTACCGACGTGCGGTTTTTCATCAGGTTGGTAAGGGCCTCCTGCACCAGTTTCTCCGATTCCGAATCAAGTGCCGAAGTGGCCTCATCAAGAATCAGGATAGGGGGATTTTTGAAAATAGCCCGTGCAATGCTTAGCCTTTGCCGTTGGCCACCGCTGAGTTTCACGCCCCTGTCTCCTATTTCTGTATAATACCCTTCAGGCATTTCAGCAATAAACTCATGCGCATTGGCGATTTTGGCGGCAGCGATCACTTTTTCTTCATCAGCATCAGCCACTCCAAAGGCGATGTTATTCAGCACCGTGTCGTTAAAGAGAATGGACTCCTGGGTAACAATACCCATCTGCTTGCGAATGGAGTCCATGGTGTAGGAGGTCAGCGGTTTTCCATCGATACACACTTCTCCTTCGTTGGGGTCGTAAAACCTTGGGATAAGGTCCGAAAGAGTGGATTTTCCGCCTCCGGACGGGCCGACAAGCGCTACTGTTTTCCCTTTTGGGATACTCAGGTTGATATTTTTCAGTACCAGTTCTTTTTCGTAGGCAAACGATACATTTTTAAATTCGATTGACGTACTAAAAGATGGAAGCACCGTAGAGTTTTGAGCATCTGTGATGGCGGAATGAGTATCGATAACCTCGAAGATTCTTTCGCCTGCTGCCAGCCCCCTTTGGATATTGCTGAATGAAGCAGACATGGCCTTTGCAGGCGGCAGTATCTGTGAAAATATGATAAGAAAGGCTAGAAACTCGGACGGTGTGAGGGTAGAATTGTCCTCCAAGATAAGGTTGCCACCAACAAGAAGCAGGCCAGCGACAACGGAGACCCCGAGGAACTCTGAAATTGGGCCGGCCATTTCGTACCTTCTTGCGATGGAGACATTTTTTCTGGCATAGTATTGAACCTCTTTGATAAACTTTTGGAAAACAAACTTGGTAGCAGTGAACGCCTTGATAATCCGAATGCCGCCGATGCTCTCATCAAGGATATTGTTGATATTTCCCAAAGCCTGCTGGCTTTGATGTGCCCGCTTTTTGAGTCGCCTGGCAATGCCGGCGATAAGACCGCCGGAGATAGGTAGAAGCAGCATTGTGTACAAGGTGAGTTCTACAGACATGCTGAAGAGCACAGCGAAATAGCCTATGATCATGGCTGGCTCTTTGAACAGCACCTTCAAAGTACTAACCACCGAGTGTTCTACCTCCTGCACATCGTTGGTCACACGGCTGGTAATGTCTCCTTTTCTACGCTCAGTAAAAAAGCTTACAGGGAAAGCAAGAATACGCTCGTATACCAGGCTGCGGAGGTTCTTAATGACCAGCGCCCTTATTTTTGCCAGCATTACCGCTGAGAGATACCTGAACAAATTAGAGAGGAACACGGAAACCACAATGACTGCGCATACAAATTTAAGGGCGCCACTTTTTCCGGCAGTTTCGATGAAGCCAGAAAAATGATAGTAGAAAAGCGATTTGAAATAATCCACACTAATCGTGAATTCAGGAAGACGTTTAAGGTTCTCCAGCTTTTCCGGCTCTATCTGATCGAAGAGAATTTCCAACAGAGGGATGAGGACGGCAAAGTTCACAAGACTGAAAGCCACCTGAAGAATGGTGACCAATATATAGGTAGGGATAAACTTCCCGAAAGGGCGGGCAAAAGAAAGAAGTCTGAAATAGGTTTTCATTCAACTACTTGAAGTGAGGGCGCAAAGGTAGAGTGTAATGGTGTCAATTAGAAATAATGATGTTTTGTGTCGGTATTGAGCCGGATGCCGAAACCAAAGAACTGGTCATTGTTACGCAGCGAAATACTTTCTTGTTGCTCTTTCCGGTAAATGAACCTGGCATCGATGAAAAGGTTGTGAAGCAACTGATAGCTGGCCTGTAAGCTCACCAGATTAATTTTTGTAGCTACTCCCTGGCCGGTGAAGTTTCCGAATTCCTGCTCGAAAGTTGCGTAGGGCAGCAGTGGGTTTCGCCCCCAGTTCGATGTCAGTGTATCCTCTCCCTGGGAAGCAAGCATTGCCCTGGCGCTTAGTTGGAGCTTCCCAGCCGGTTGGTATCGGAGCACGGCTACCCATTCTTTAAAATTTGCCCCCAGTGGGTTGGCGAGTGGTTGCCGGTAATGAGTGAAGCTCGTATAGCTACTTTGGTGTGCGTAGGTGTAGGGCCGTGCGTAGTTGTGTTCCAGCTGAAGGTCGAGATTGGAGACGTTGCCCGCATCCACCCATTTCAAACCGAGTTGGTAGGCGTATTTGTTCGACCACCAGCCTGTATTGTTTTTTAGGTTGGTAAATGATAGTTCGTCGAGAAGGAATTGCCCGTAAGCCGAAAAGTGGTGAGCGAAATTCCATTTGGCATCAAAGCCAACAAGCACATTGTCGGGGCTGCCCAGCTGCTGTTCGAGCCCCCTGTAGAAGATAAATGGGTTCAGGTAGTTGGGATCGAAGGAACCCGTGCGTAACGAATCTTCCGGCGAAAACATGACTGCCTCAAATAGGCCCACGTTAAAGTTTTTGGTGACCTGCCAGTTGAGCTGGTGCATCACCAGATTTTTGTTGGGGAACTCCTTAGTGCCTAGCAGCCCGTCGTTGTAGTAGAAAACATCAGCCTTGAGCCGGGCAATGACGTTGGTATAATTGAACTTCCAGATCTTCGCATTGAACCGAAGGAAAAAGTAGTTATTCGAAAAGTCGGAAAGAAACATCGACCGCATGCCATTGCCCACGAAGAGTTTATCATGGCCTGCTTGTAAATGAATGTGTTTTGTGGGACTAAAAGTCAAGTAGCCATTTGCGGCAATATAGTCGGTTCCGGCTTCTCCAAATCGCTTCCAGAAGCCTTCGTTGGGCACCACATGCCAGCGATCAATCCAGCGCTGGGTGTAGGCCGGAAACACTGCCTGATTCTCGGTGAGGTAGGTGTAGAAGCCCAACTTTTCATCGATTCTACCCCGCACTACTATTCCACGTGTATTGATAAATGGTGTTGAGGGCGAATTTGCGTCGTGGCCCACATCAAACTGAAAAACAGGGCTGACGTGAAGGTCAATACCATCTTCCCGCACGTGAAAGGCATCGGATGGTGTTCTATAGAAATATTTCAGAATAGGCTTTTTGCTGGCAGGTGCTACTCCCAGACTGTCGGTAAAGAACTCCCAGTTGTCCTGTCGAAGGTATTTTTCGTTGAACTTGTCAGACGAACTCTCAAAAACACCTATGTTAGACACCGAATCGACAAAAGCAGCGATCGACCGGCGCTGTGTTGGTTTGAAAGAGCTAAAATAGCCATCGTGCATCTGGCCGCTTTTGATCTCATACCGGTCAAGCAGATGGTAGTAGTCGCTCCACAGTGGCACATTGGCGCTTTGGGCAAATGACTCAGTTAGAGCCAGGCAGGATAGAAGAAAAACAAAGGCTATGTGTTTTTGCATGCAGCCGCTAAAATAGCAGGTTTATCTGGTTAATAAATGAGTTGGCTCGTTGACAGCACAATTGTGCCTGGGTCAAGCATGGCGTTGATGAGTGTGACGGACTCAAAGAATTTAATGTCGTTGACCCCGATTTTTCGTGCGTAGATCAGGCCTTTTTTGAGTAGCGAAACTCTTTTGGTACCAGCCAGCAGGGGTTCTGAAGGAGTGTACCATTTCGATCCGTCCCAGAAGCAAACATTGGCATAGCTGCAGTCGGTGAGTAAGCCATTTCGAGCGATCAATATGTCATCTGCAGCGTCTCTTTGGTTGAAAAGTGTATTGATAGTTGATCGGTCGGCATACTTGTGACGGTAATCGAGGTGGTTTGCTTCCAACACCCTTATCGATTGGATCGGTCTGACAGAATAGGATTCTATTTCGACTTTGTTAAGCTCCTCACCATAAATTACCCTCGCCTTATAGATTGTGTGGTTGTCGAGCTGGGAAGTATCGAGTACCTCCAAAAGGTTGATCGGCGGCAGCCCAACTCCAAAAACTTCCTGCCGACTTGCATCGAGCCGCCGCTGATGCCAAAGTAAATTTTGGGGCTGGCCGTTAGCTATTTTGATAGACTCCAATAGTAGGTACATACACCTTGTCGATTAGTTCCTGGTATTCTTGATGGGCATGGCTTTGCGCTGTGATGCCGCCGCCACTTCGGTAAAAAAGCTGATCGCCGACCTTTTCTATGTAGCGAATCAATACGCAGCTGTTCAAGCTGGCGCCATCAAAGTATCCGGCAACGCCAGTATAGTAGCCTCTTTGTTCACCCTCGGCCTCCTCTATGATCTTGCAAGTCATTGGCTTCGGAGCACCACAAATGGAGCCGGCAGGTAGCAGTTCCGTGATAATCCCCCCCAAATTACCCTCATAGTGAGTTGGCAATCTGCCGGTAATTTTTGAGCTGGATTGAAGCAGGTGTTTGCCGTTGGTGCGGATCTCTTCGATGTACCTAAATTTTTCCACCTGCACATTCTGGCTCACTCTGCTTAAATCGTTTCTCAGAAGGTCTACAACCGTTACGTGCTCAGCAAGCTCTTTTGGGTCGTTGAGCAATTTAGCCTCCGCTTCAGGCAAATCAGCATCAATGGTGCCTTTCATCGGGCGGGTTTCGATGATATTTCCTGAAATTCTTACGAAAGTTTCTGGAGAAAAAACGACCCACTCACCTCTATAGAGCATTTTGTATTTGGCGGATGAGGCATGATAGATGTCGGGTAGGCTAGCCGATGTAATGAGCTCAGTTTTGGCAGTAAGATTCACCAAAAAGGAATTGCCGACTTGTAAATGCGGGTAAACCTGATTAAAAGCATTTTGATACGATTCAAAAACCGGATAGATTTTTTCGACGTGAACAGGGATAGCTCTTTTTTCCGGGTGATTGGAAAACCCTTCGAAGTTGAACAGAATATTCTCGTCAATAAGTGAGTCAATGTCCCAAACTTGCGGTTTGTGCAGCTCAAAGTCGACCACAAAAAAGAATGGAACCCTATCTTTCCCCTTCTTGTTGAGCAATTCTATGAATGCGGATAGACTCAAATGACTGATTATTAAACATCAAAGGTAAATATTTGGCGTTCACAATTGGAGCAAAAAAAAGCTTTTGTTATATTTGCCGTCCGATTTAGGAATCAGTTCCTTAAAAGACTTTCAAAATGAGAAAAGACATACATCCAGAATACAGAGAAGTGGTATTTCAGGACACTTCAAGCGACTATTCTTTTATAACTCGCTCGACAATGAACTCTGAGGAAACCATTAAGTGGGAAGATGGTAACACATATCCCGTAGTGAAAGTGGAAGTGAGCTCAGCTTCACACCCTTTTTACACCGGAAAAAAACTGTTTGTGGATACTGCTGGCCGTGTTGAGAAATTCAACAAGCGCTATGTAAATAAGAAATAAGCAAAATCTCTTCTGAAAAGAAGTTTGTTCAAAAGGTCTTTAGGATGCTTAGTTCCTAAAGACTTTTTTATTTTTGCGCTATGAATATTATTCTGTTCGACGATCCTATTCTGCGCCTCCAGCTTTTACCGTTTACCTATACCCGCCCTTTGGCAGACATACGGATAGGTATACTAAAGGTGAATGAGAAATGGCAGAAGCTTACTGGCCATAAAGTGTCGTTTCTCACAGAGAATTACCTGTCTGCTAAATTTCCCACTCACTTCACATCTGATAATTTCTATATCAGTGGCGCCTTGTGCCCTACCGAATCGCTGGTTCAGGCTGTCATTAACCTTGGAGAAGGGGAAGGGCTGATGGTTGGCGATCATCTCGCCGCTTTACATTCTTCTGCCCAAATTCCATACGGTGAGCTTGCCAGCGTCAAGTTGGAGAAAAAAGTGGTTTTTGAAGGTGAGGCCCATTTGATTGATCGTCCCTGGCGAATTTTTCAGTGGAATGGCGTGCAGATTCGCAGCGACTTCGACTTAGTCACCGCAGGAAGAATTTCCGAAGACATCACAGACCCATTTACCCGGGTTTACAATCCTGAAAATGTTTTCATTGAGCCTGGAGCCTCCATCAAAAGTGCGATCATCAATGCTGAAACCGGGCCTGTTTATATAGGAAAGAATGCTCAGATAATGGAAGGAGCCATGATAAGAGGGCCCTTTGCCATGGGCGAGCATTCGATTATTGGCATGGGCGCAGCTATCCGTGAAAACACCACCGTAGGGCCTTATTGTAAGGTATCAGGCGAAGTTTCCAACGCTGTTTTTTTTGGCAATAGCAACAAAGGGCACGACGGCTATCTGGGCAACGCTGTTTTAGGTGAATGGTGTAACCTCGGGGCCGATACTAATGCCTCCAACCTAAAAAATAATTATGCCAATGTAAAAGTCTGGAGCTTTACTGATGAGGCCTTCGTTGATTCCGGACTGCAGTTTTGCGGCTTATTGATGGGCGACCACTCCAAATGTGGCATTAACACCATGTTCAATACAGGTACGGTAGTTGGGGTAAGTGCCAATATTTTTGGTGGTGGCTTCCCCAGGTCTTTCGTTCCCTCGTTTACCTGGGGTGGCTCAGATGGCTTTGCGACCTACAGAATTGAGCAGGCACTTGATACCGCCAGCAGAGTGCTGGAAAGAAGAAAAATGCCTTTGGACGAAACAGAAAGGGCAATATTGATGGAAGTGTTCGAAAGGTCAGCTAAATTCAGGTCGTGGGAGGAAGAATAGATGCAATTTAGAGACATACCAGGACTAATAGAGGAGAAATCGAGGCTGATTGCCTCGGTGCAAAAGAATCACATGGCGCATGCCCAGCTTTTCAACGGGCCCGAAGGCAGTGCCAACCTTTCTTTGGCGCTAGCCTTTATTACGTACATCAACTGCGACAAGCCAGGCGACACCGATTCCTGCGGCGCATGTCCTTCATGCAGCAAAATGGCAAAGCTGGTTCACCCAGACGTTACATTCGCCTTTCCCATTGCAGACATTCCCAACAAAGATTTTAAGGAGGTGGTTTGTAAAAACTACCTGAAGTGGTGGAGGCCTTTTCTGATAGAACAGCCCTATGGCAATTTAGCTGACTGGACTCGCCATTTTGGAGCGGAGAGCAAGCAGGCTATTATTTACAGAGAAGAGAGCCGGCAGATTATCAGCGCCTTGTCGTTGAAAGCCTTTGAGGGTAGGTATAAAGCCATGCTCATTTGGCAACCCGAAAAAATGAATATTCAGGCGGCCAATGCCTTGCTGAAGATAGTGGAGGAGCCACCGGAAAACACCTTTTTCTTCTTCATTTCAAACAACTATGAAGCCATCATTAACACCATCATTAGTCGGACGCAACTGGTAAGTATCAGGGGCTTTACTGACGAGGAAGTGGCGGACTACCTTGTAAAAACGGCCGAAGTGGACGCAGCCAAAGCACAGTCGGTGGCCCGGCTGGCAGCTGGCAATATGAACCTGGCGCTGAGCCTGCTCAACGAGGTCGAAGACGAGTCGACGACCATTTTCAGAGAGTGGATGCGGATTTGCTGGTCGTCGGATTTTGAGGGCATGGCCGGGCTCACTGATAAGTTCAACGGCATGTCGAAAATGGCTCAGCGAAGCCTGCTCGAATACGGCCTTAGCATCTTCAGGGAGTCACTAATCGTAAAAGCCGGAGAGGCCAGCTTGCAGAGAACAATGCCTCATGAGGAAGAGTTTGTCAGCAAATTTGCCAAGTCGATATCCCTTCCCGTCATTGAATCGGCATCGAGGCTGTTGAACGACTCTATTTATCATCTGGAACGAAATGCGAATCCACGGATTTTGTTTATGGATTTGTCACTTCAAATGGCTGGGCTTCTAAGAACAGGGGTGATCCAATACCAATGAGAATGAAGAGCAGCTATACCATTGGCCGAAATGATATCATTGACCTTCCGGAGCTGGGCCTTTTCGATGTTAAGGCGAAAATAGATACGGGCGCTTTCACTTCTGCTTTGCATTGTTCCAGAATTAAGGTAATTGACAAGGAGGGCACGCCAACAGTCAGCTTTCAGATTTCGGGTGCGACCATCGGACGAAAGGGCAGCACTAAATTTGAGACAAGTGATTTTACCCAGCGGAAGATCAAAAGCTCAACCGGCCACATCGAAAACAGGGTGATTATCAAAACTCGCCTGGTACTATTTGGTAAAAAGTTCAGAACAGAATTTTCGTTGACTGATCGTTCAGGTATGAAATTCCCAGTACTTTTGGGTCGCAAGTTTTTAAAAAAGGGGTTTGTCGTTGATGTGCGGGAAGAAAACCTTTCTTTTAAGATGAAGCTTGCAAAGTAGAGAAAAATTAAAGCTAGTTGTAGTGGAGAAAATAAGAATAGGAACCAGAGGAAGTTTGCTTGCTATGTGGCAGGCTGAGCACATTGCTGGGCTTTTGAGCAAAGCTAGCCTTGCTACCGAGCTGGTTACCATCGAAACAAAGGGCGATAAAGTTCTTGACGTTTCTATAGCCAAAATAGGCAGCAAAGGGGTTTTTACTGAGGAACTGGAGGAGCAACTGGCCGGCGGAAATGTGCACATCGCCGTTCACAGCGCCAAGGATATGCAATCGACCCTGCCCAGGGGCTTTGAGATCATTGCTTTTACTGAAAGAGAAAGAGTGAATGATGTACTGGTAAGCCACAAAAAAGGGATTTCGCTCGAGGACAGAACGACACCGATTGTGGTGGGGACATCTTCTACGAGGAGAGTCGCCGTGTTGAAGCACTATTTTCCGCATATTAAGACGGTGGAAGTGAGGGGAAACCTTCAAACCCGGTTTCGCAAAATGGAAGAAGGTCATTGTGATGCGCTTTTGCTGGCATATGCCGGCGTGCATCGCATGGGCCTTGCCGACAAAATTGCTCAGGTGCTCGATACAGATTTGTTTGTACCGGCTGTTGGTCAGGGCTCGGTAGCTGTGGAGGCGAGTACTTCTCTTGATCCAATGATCAAAAAAGCCATCGCATATGCTGTTAACCACCAAAGCACTGCCGCAAGACTCATAGCCGAAAGGGCTTTTTTGGAAACGCTGGAAGGGGGCTGCAGCATTCCGGTATTTGGACTGGCCACTTTGCATGAGGACAGACTTAAGATCAAAGGGGGTATCATTAGCCTGAATGGAAAAAGGATTGTGCAGGACGCTATTACAGGAAAAGTTGCTGACGCACGGGCGATCGGCAAAAAGTTGGCAGAAAAACTTCTTGCCAAGGGTGGAGACGCTATATTGAAAGAGATTAAAATTCAACTTAAAAAATGAGCAGAGTGAAGCAGTTATTTTGGGCACTGTCGTTTGTGGCGTTGATTACATCTTGCCGTGGAAACAAGGACTATCTTGTGACAATTCACACGCCGTACGGCGACATGAAGGCGGTATTGTATGATGAGACTCCCCAACACAAAGAAAACTTTTTGAAGCTGGCAGAGAGTGGCAAATACGATAGTACAATTTTCCACAGAGTAATGGAAAATTTTATGATTCAGGGAGGTGATATCAACCGCAAAAAGCCCAGAGGAGAAAGGGAACCAGAGTATACTATCCCTGCTGAATTTATACCCAGGTATTTTCATAAAAAAGGGGCACTGGCTGCGGCCCGACAGCCAGACGAAGTTAACCCCGACCGGGCCTCAAGCGGCAACCAGTTTTACATAGTGCAGGGCACGGTTTATGAATCGGAAGAAGCCCTGAAAGTAGACCAGGAAAAGCTTGGAATGGCCATCAGAAAACTACTGGAAGATTCTACGCAGGTTGCGGTGAAAAACAGATTGACTGAGCTTTATATGGAGGGACGGAAGACGGGAAATTTTGATGCCTATACCGCCGAAGTACAGAGCCTTATTCCGCTCGTTAAGGAAGAAGTCACCACTGATATTTACATTGATAAAACTATTTCACCTGAAAGGGTAGAGGCATACACAACGATAGGCGGGGCTCCCCACCTCGACGACGAGTATACAATTTTTGGACAGGTAGTAGAAGGATTAGACGTTGTTGATAAAATTGCCGCAGTCAAAACTGTGCAGACCGTACCTGCTGTTGAAGTATACATGACTGTAGAGGTGGAAGAAGTGCCCAAAAAGGAGTTGACAAAAAAATACGGTATTCAATATAATGAATAAGCTATGTCTATACTGATCACCGGGGCCAATGGCCTGCTGGGCCAAAAGCTGGTAGTACTTCTGAAAGAAAAAGGCGAAGACTTTCTTGCTACGGGCAGGGGAGCTAGCAGAATTCCTCTGGAGGGCGTCCGGTACCAGTCTATGGATATTACCAATGCTGCCGAGACACTAAAAGTCATCACTACTGAAAAACCGGAAGTGGTCATTCACACTGCTGCGATGACTAATGTAGATCAGTGCGAAACAGACAAGGAGGGCTGCTGGTTGCAAAATGTAACGGCGGTGGAAAACATAGTAAAAGCCTGCGAGGCTAGTGGTGCATTTCTTTTGCACCTTTCCACCGACTTTATTTTTGATGGGGAGGACGGCCCGTATGACGAGGAGGCCAAAGCCAATCCGGTGAGCTACTATGGCGATAGCAAGCTGGCAGCGGAAAAGGCCGTGATGGCTGGCAAAATAGATTGGGCCATGGCCCGTACCGTTTTGGTGTATGGCATTGCTTTCGACATGAGCCGGAGCAACATTATTTTGTGGGTAAAGAAAAGCCTGGAGGAGGGCAAAACCATCAACGTGGTGAACGACCAGTGGAGAACCCCCACGCTGGCAGAAGACCTTGCCATGGGTTGCTACCTCATTGCGAAGAAAAAGGCTAAAGGCGTTTTTAATATTTCTGGCAAAGACTTCATGAATCCTTATCAAATGGCCATTGCCACTGCCGACTATTTTGGACTGGATAAGTCCCTGATCAATGAAACGGATGGCTCAAAATTTAGCCAGCCAGCCAAACGTCCGCCAAAAACGGGCTTTGTGCTGGACAAGGCAAAGAAGGTGCTCGGCTACAACCCTCACAGCTTTGAAGAAGGGATAGCCGTGCTGGCAGAGCAACTGAAGAAATAGACAATCCTCAAAACTGGTTCTGATGAAACTGTCCCTCTGCTTCGTTTTTTTCACCATTTCTACAGGGTCATTGTTTGCTCAAACCACCGTCGACAAATTACGGCTGACCTATGATGAAGAGCAGGTTCACTCGAAGCAAAACAGCCTTACTGTTTCCAACGATGGTCAACTAATAGCATTTGCCTTCGATGACAAAACGATCAAGCTGGTGAATGCCGTGTCTGGAAAAACAGTCAGGACATTCAGGGGTGTTCATCAATCGCCATTTGATCTGAGAATTAGTCAATCAAAGAATGAGGTTGTTAGCGTGGAGGGTCATTCCATTGTGATTCTCGACAGTAAAAATGGGGAGCAGTTGGCCGCAATCGATGTGGCAAAGGACATTACCAGGGTGGCAATCAGCTACACCGACAATCTCCTGGCTGTTGGGACTGACGGATCTGAAATTTATGTGTACAACCTTTCGGACAATGCGAAGCAGGTTCAAAAAATCAGTGGCGTATCGCATCACGTAAGTGGCCTGGATTTCGACCCAAATGGAGGCAATTTACTGGCCAGCTTTAAGTCTGGATACCTCGGAGCCGAGCCAGCAATTGTTTACAATATTCAGTCGGGCAAAGTAATCGAGGAGCTTAGGAAAGCCTACTATCATTTTGTTCAGTATTCGGTAGATGGTAAGAGCATTATTTCTTGCGAAGGCCTACCGGGTAAGATCGCCTTTTGGGAGTATCAAATATCCGCAAAACGGTATAATAAAATTTACGACCAGCTTAACCTGGTTTCTGTTTCGCTTTATACGTCAGCCGTGCTTAAGGACAACTTGCTGATGAGCAGTAGCGTCGACTACAGTTTTGATGTGTTCGATATTTCCTCAAAGGAAAAAGTTTTTTCTACTAAGAGAGACAAGGTCAAGTTGATGATGGCACCGGCCAACCAGGGGGTCGATAAAAAGAGAATTTATCCGCTGCACGACGGAAAAAGCTTTCTGATTAACTATAGTAATAACAACGTCACGCAGATTTACAATATAGAGGCCAATGAAATCGTCGGGTTTATTTATGCTGACGCCAACGACGATCTTGTCACCGTGTCCCGAGGAGGGCAAATCGATGGAAGCCTCGAGGCCATTGCAAAAATTTACTGGACAGAGCGAAATTTGCTCAGTCGGGTAAGTCTTGATGCCACTTTTGATAAGTACTACACACCCAACTTATTGGCCAAAATCCTCTCAGGAGCTACCATTTCGGCAAGCAGCGCAACTTTAGAGCAAGACATAGAGCATGTTTCTTCCATCACTTTGACCCTGGCTGAAAATGCAACAGGAGGTTCTGCGCCTGTCACCAGTAGCCAAAAGAATCTGGAACTGAAGGTGCAGATTACTGAACATCCGGAGTACACCACAGAAGTGAGGCTTTACCACAATGCCAAGCTGCTAGCCACTAAGAAAAGCCTGGGAAACAGCACCGACTTTGATTTTACCGCCAGTCTCAACAATGCTTATGGGGAAGAAAACTACTTCTATGCCGTGGCAGTCAACAAAGAGGGCATAGAGTCAGAAAAAGCCAAACTGATCGTCAAGTATCAGGCGAATGCAGAGGCCAGGCCCAAGTTGGTGGCGCTTATTGTGGGGATCAACAAATACAAGAACCCTAAATATGAGCTCAACTACGCTTTAACAGACGCCAGGAGTGTGGCTAAGCAGCTGGATGCTTCCAGCACGGACTTGTTTGCAAAAGTGGAGAAGACTGAACTCTACGACAGCCAGGTCACTAAGGAGAGTATCCTTGCCGCTTTTGCAAAGATTTCAAAGAACATCAATGAGCAAGATCTGTTTGTGTTCTACTATGCAGGCCACGGCACTGTAAGTGAGGAAGATGCGGAGAATGAATTTTATTTAGTGCCTTATGATGTCACCCAAATGTATGGAAACGCTGGCTCCTTGAAGGACAGGGCTGTTTCGGCTGCAGATCTGAAAGAACTTTCTATGAAAATAAATGCCCAGAAGCAGGTCTTTATTATCGACGCTTGCCAGTCGGCCGGTGCGCTGCAAACAGTTGCCACCAGAGGAGCGGCTGAGGAGAAAGCCCTGGCGCAGCTGGCCAGAAGCACCGGCACCTTTTGGCTTACGGCTGCGGGCTCGGAGCAATTTGCCACCGAATTTGAACAGTTGGGCCACGGTGTTTTTACCTACTCCATCCTCGAAGGGTTGTCCGGCAAAAACATGGCTTCTTCGACTGATGGGATCATTACCATCAGAGAGTTGAGCTCTTATATTGAGCAGCGGGTGCCAGCCCTATCAGAGGAGTACAAGGGTAAATCACAATACCCCGCCAGCTTCTCATTTGGCAACGACTTTCCGATACAGATTTTGCAAAAGAAGTGAGCGCCAGCTTAGCAGCAATTAGAAATTTTCATGAAAGTGGCTACTTGTTTCGATATCTTCGGGTAAAACCAGATATTGGCACTTATGAAAGCCATTCAAACAACCTCCCTGTTATGCTTGTTCCTATACCTGCTAGCGTGTCAAAGTAAGCCAATGAAAGAACCCCAGGCAAAACTCTATCAGGAGAAATTCCGTCCTCAGTTCCACTTCTCTCCTGAAGCCCACTGGATGAACGACCCCAACGGGATGGTATATTATGAAGGTGAATATCATTTGTTTTACCAGTATTACCCCGACAGCACCGTTTGGGGGCCTATGCACTGGGGGCATGCCGTGAGTTCTGACATGGTGAAGTGGGAACACTTACCTATTGCCCTTTATCCTGACAGCCTCGGCTATATCTTTTCGGGCAGTGCAGTGGTTGATTGGAACAACACATCTGGCTTTGGCACTGAAGACAACCCCGCCATGGTGGCCATTTTTACCTATCACGACGCAGCAATGGAAAAGGCCGGAAAAGATGATTTTCAATACCAGGGAATAGCCTTCAGCCTTGACAAGGGTCGCAACTGGACTAAGTATCAGGGAAACCCTGTGCTTCCCAATCAGGGAATTCGTGACTTCCGTGACCCCAAGGTCAGCTGGAATGCTGCCGCCGGGAAATGGATCATGACGCTGGCTGTTGCCGACCACATTAGCTTTTACAGCTCGCCTGACTTGAAGAGCTGGGCTTTCGAAAGTGACTTCGGCAAAGAATTAGGAGCTCACGGCGGTGTTTGGGAGTGCCCCGATCTTTTTCAACTGAAGGTCGAGGATAGCGATGAAGAAAAATGGGTGTTGCTGGTGAGCATCAATCCCGGCGGGCCTAATGGTGGGTCGGCTACACAATATTTCGTGGGAAGTTTTGATGGCAAGCAGTTTGTACCCGATGAAGAAATACCTACCACGAGGTGGGTAGATCAGGGCACCGACAACTACGCCGGGGTCACCTGGTCGGATGTGCCTGCAGAAGATGGCAGAAGACTTTTCCTCGGCTGGATGAGCAACTGGCAATATGCACAAGTGGTGCCCACCGAAGCCTGGAGAAGTGCTATGACTTTGCCAAGGGAACTTAAGCTAAAGCAGGTCGGGAGCGAGCTTGTGTTGACCAACTTCCCTGTAGCGGAGGTTGGGAACATTGTTGGCAGTGGGGAATCTTTCCAACCAGAAAATGGTCAGATAATCGAGCTTACTGATGCTCTTGTGGCGATTGACATGGTGTTGGACGGCGCCAGCTTCGATGGTCTTTCAATCAGCCTGGGCAATGGTACTGATGAAGTTGTGTTGATTGATTTTTCAGACTCAGTGGTTTCAATCGACAGGTCAAAATCTGGCCTGGTAGGTTTTGAGAAGGGCTTTGCTGCCAGTCATAGCGGAAAGCTCCCTAATGGCACACGCCCAGCCTCTATTCGGATATTTGTCGACACTGCATCCCTGGAGGTTTTTATCAATGAAGGTGAGCTGGTACTGACCGAGCTGGTTTTTCCAACACAACCTTACGATAAGCTTACGGTGGGCTGGCAGGAAGGTGCAGTAGTGAAAAATGTAACCCTCAGCAAAGTAGAAGCTATTTGGTAGCAACCATTTTTCGCTTGCTTTGTTAGCATGAGCGATTACTGGCAGAAGATTTTGTCATACTCCTCACCCCGAAAGGCTTGCGATTTGATGGGATTGCCTTTGGCATCGGCGTATACTACCACATAAAATTCGGCTTCCCGCACATGCTTTTCGGCGAAATAAAGCGGGAGGGTGTCGCTTCCAAGGTTAACAAGGTCGTTGTAAGTAGGGGCGAGTACAACGCCATTTTTGCTGCTCAAAACCCCATATCCATCGTTAGTATATATCTTTAGGATTCTTTCTTCCTTGTCATCTCTCACCACCTGAAAGTTGATGAAAGGCATATAGTACGTTTTTTTTCCATCCAGGGAAGTGATGCTCCATAAGCCCTCTTTCTGAGCCATCACCAGTGTGTCGTTCCAAACCTGCACCTTCTCATACTCAAAGGGGAGCACGGTTTTTCCCTCAAAGTTGGTTAGGCCTGTTGCACCCTTGAAGGTGGTAGTGAGCAATTGGTCATTAAAATACCTTGCCCGTGTTTCGTATTTAGGGGCTGCCAGCGCACCGGTGGCCAGGTGATAGCTGCCAAATTTGCCATCGAGCAGCACGGTCACCAGCCCTTCTGCATCAGCTTGCCCAATTCCGTCGTATTTGATGGCCAGGGTTTGCCTGCCCGTGGTGTCCACAATGCCTTGCTTCCCTCTGTTTTCAACAACCAGATAATTTGGAGAAAGGTAACGAAGCGAGCCTTGTTTCAAGTCAAATAGAAGCCTTCCCTGCATATTGTAAACCTTTTTTAGCTTACTATTTTCGATAACTAAAAACTGACTTTTGCTGTCATAGCTGTCTTGCCGGTAGGGATCACCAAGCACGTACACCTTATCACCTTTGATGAAATCGACCCTGCCACCGTTATTAAAGTGTGCAGTGCCTTTCAGGTCTTTAAAGGTAAGAGCAACGTCTTCATTGATAAGTTTTGCAGAGTCGAGTCGGAAAATGATCCCCCGGGCGCTCTGCTTATTAACAAGTGCCCATGCTGTGTCGCTTTTCCATGCCAGCCACTGGGAATTGAATTCAACTTCCGGAAAAAGATTGTCAGAGTATTTTCGAGTGTCAGCATAGAAAATACGGTAGCCAAAAGGCTGCTTCACGAGCCAGTTGTCTCCCATGGGATAGATATTTTGAACACCCATCGGAATAACAACTTCCTGGTTTTTGTCAATGATGCATTCTGAATCACCATTGTAGCCAATCATGTCTCCGTTTGGCAACTTTTCCAATTCCTCGTAGACGAAAGAAAGCTTTAGCTCTTCCTGATTGGCAACGGCAGCAATTTTTTTAATGTTGGTGAAGGCCAACAGGTCATCTTTTATAAAAATCCAGAATTGGCCTTCCACAGTAATGTCATCATACTGCGGACTGACAAGAATCCGGCCATTGTAGGTAGCCAGGCCAGCTTTTTCTCCTTTTGTGATGAGCAGCAACCTGTTGTCGAGCAGCGCAATGTCGTCATATTGCCGGGCAAGAATCTGGTAGCCGGATTTGTGCCAGACTCCCATCTTCCCTTCCGATCCCGCCTTGATCAACCCACCGCCGATACTCTCAACAACATCAAACTCCCCCTCCGTAATTACAGCTCCCTGACGGTTAATAATCTTACCATCCACCATCAAAAACTCACTTACAATGTCGCCGCATAGGTAACCGCTACTTATCGATGAAAAGGTAGGCTCAAACAGCACGGCACCGTTTGGCTTCAAAAAACCATATTTCTCATTTTCGTAAAATGGCACCAGATACATGTTTTCAAGCTTTCTCAGGTTGTCAAGCGAATCCTGAATGGCTCTGGTGGGGGTATAACGTGAGTAGTATTGAAAGTTATAGGCTGCCTGGTCAATGGTAAAAAGGAAATCGAAAGCCCGTTTTTTCATGTGCGAGTTGGGGTACTCTGCCATGAACCTAAGGTACGACTCGGGCTCATTGGCCGCAGTCATGATTTCGAATATTTGCTCTTCGGCCTCCTTTCTAAAAGGGGTAGCGGGAAAATTTCTGAGAAAATCTTTGAAGCTGCTAAGCTTTCTATCTTTCGTAAGGTCGTTGAAAATAAGCACTTTATACCGTTCCTGGGCTTCAGTCACCTGCTCAGCCTCGGGGTAGGTTTCGTAAAACCGCTGGTAGGCCTGCCATGTGTTGACTTCGGAGGCATTGCTAAAAGCGACACTATCTCTTTTTGTTCTGGCAAGGGGCACCTTGTCGGCATCAGCAAATTGCGCCATGAAGTCTTCGTAGGCCGCAACATCGCCCTGTTCGACAGCTCTTAGAAACGCCAGGCTGTCTATTCGCTCCTTTTGTACTTCAAAAAGAGACGGGTAAAACCCATTCTTGATACTTTTTCCCTGCTCTTTTTCAGTAAGCAATGGCCAGTCGACTCTTGCTGCAAGTATATATTTTTGGGCGCTGTCAATACTGTAATCAGGAAGTGAGTCAATCGTGTAGATAAGTGAGTAGAGATAATTGCCCCCTGGATTAACGATGTCGTCCTGTAGCGATTCAATCACTATTTCCCTGGCTTTGTCTACATCGCCCTTGGCTAGTGCCTTGGCAGCTTTTTTGTTTTTATCGGCATGCAACGAAAAACTTATCAGCACTGTCAGTACCAGCAAGAAGGGTTTGTGCATTTTCATAAATAGTCGATACCGATATATTTTAGCTGATCTCAATTACTATAGACTGCGAAATTACTAATTTTATTGTGGCTAAGCAGACAACACCACTTCTCTTTGTACTGAATGATTAGCAAATTTCAGTATTAGTAAGTATTTACAAAAAACCTGATGGCTATGGTGTAATTTATGAAGCTTCCCCGCCCACCCCGAAAACAGACACGGCTTTCAAGTTATCTGCTGAAGATTACTGTCATTACCACATTGTCGGCAGTGGCTCTGTACTTTTTATCTATTGGCACCCTCAGGGAGATGGCTGTTAAGCTTGCCGGAACCATCATTGTGCAGGTAGTGGAGGAGGAGAGCAATGGTTTTTACGGCGTTAGCTTCGATAAAATTGAAATTGATCTTTTCCGGCGCCAAATCAATTTCAGCAACTTTCGCCTGAATGTAGACTCGGTTTCACAAAATCGATTCCATTCGGGGGAAGATAGCCGGGAGAACATGTATATCACCCACATACCGCTTCTCACGTTGCGAATTAAAAGTTTGTACAACCTATACCTTAACCGCAATCTTCAGGTAACGGCAATAGATATTCTTCAGCCCGATATCAAATGGTATAAAAACCCAAAGGAGGAGAAATCTGTCACGCTGTCATTGGAAGCGGGAGATTTTTATCAGCTGATAACAGATTACCTTAATCATTTTGAGATTACAGACTTCAAAATCACTGAAGGCTATTTCACTTATATCAAAGATCTGAATGATGTTCAACAGACCTACCTGGTAGGCCCGGTCAATGCGTCAGTTGATAACTTCGAGATAGGGCAGTCGGTGAAGAAGGAAGACAGGTTTTTGAATACCGAAAAGCTTTTATTGCAAATAAGTAAGCAGAGCGTGAAGTTGGCAGACAGCATCCACGTGGTAGAGTTCGACGACCTCTCCCTGTCAACCGAGACTTCCGACATTGTATTTACCAACCTAAAGCTTAAACCAAGGGTGGAAAAGCTGCCAGTGCCCGACAGCGTAAATAGCTACGAGGTTTTCATTCCTAAGTTTAGGCTAACAAACGTCGACTTTATTCAGGCCTACAACGACAATATCCTTCAAATAGGAGAAATATTTTTTGAACAGCCTGCCATCAATATTAACGAGGTAACCAGGGTCACCAGAAAGCGGGGAGAAAATCAGGAGAGTACTTCTATTGTAGAGCTTCTCACCTCTCTTTTCGATGTTATTGAAGTTCAAAACTTTGACCTAGACAGGGCCCTGTTGGATCTTAAGTTCTATGGAGGAAAGAACCAGGATCGCTTCACAGTTCAAAATGCCAGTGTGGGGCTCAGAAAGTTTAGAATAGACACCAGCACCGTTATTTTTAGCCGGGACAACAAGATTTTTGAGCACATTGATTTTACAGTTGATGAGTACGCTTACTTTCTGCCAGACAGCATTCACCGGTTGTTTATTAAGAAATTCCGGTTTTCAACACTCGATTCCATTATTCGTGGCGACAGCCTGGTGATTGCACCAATACCGGGATTGAGTCAGAGGTGGTTTGCTGAGAAGGCGGATATGCAAAAGCGATTTTATGTGCCTTCTTTTGAGCTTAGTCAGGTGGAGCTTTGGAACGGCTGGGAAAACAAAGAACTGGTGGTCGGGAAGCTGGAGGTGAGTAGCTCTGAGTTTTTTCTAAAAAGGCTCAATGACCCAAAGAAGAAAGTTGGCTTCCGTGAAATAGCTAACTTTTACCCCTATATCAGCCATATCTTCTCAAGTCTGTCGGTGGCCAAACTTCAGGTAGACAAAAGTGAAGTGTATTTCTACGATAGAGAAAAACAGCGGTTCAGTTCGCCGGAAATCGAGGTGTTTGCAAGCTCCTTCCGGGTCGATAGCCTTACTCAGCTCGACTCAACAAAATTTTTTCACGCCGATGATTTAGTTGTGAAAGTGGGGCAATCCCGGCTGCTTTTCCCTGACGATTCCCATATTCTGGAGATAGGAGATTTCAGTTTTAACCCGATCAAGGGTAATTACATCGTTGAGAACGTGGTGGTAACGCCCTATACGCCATCAGGCTGGTCGGCTGAGGGGAAAATCAGACAGATGAAAATGACCGGTTTTTACCTGAAAGAATTTTTGATAGAGGGTGAATGGCTGGCCGACAGCGTGATGTTGATAAACCCCGACATCAGGATCAACTCATACAAGAGGCGGAAAGGCCTGAAAAAGGCCTCTCTGGGGAAAGTGGAAGTAAAGAAACTGGACATATACAGAGGCAATCTTTTTGTGAACCTGAGAGACACTTCTTCGCTGCAACTTTCCGATTACTCAATTGAAATGACCGGTGTTGGGTACCAAATCGGCCGGACTACGAATTGGCATATAAACGATGCAAGCACAAGTATTGCCGGACTCAAAATTGCTTTGCCGGGCAAGGTGAACATGGATGTGAAAGAGATTAAAGCGTCACTTAGTGACTCAACTTTTTCCACCCTCAATTTTAACTATACACTGCCACCAGGAAAGGGGCTTGCCAGGCTTGTTACACCGGGTATTGACATCAGCGGAATAGATATACTGGCAGTTATAAAGGGTGATCATATTAAATGGAACCGGGCAACTTTCGGCGGAGCGAGCATCGAATGGACGGTCGCAGCAGGGTCGTCTGAGGGAAAAGGAATTGAAGCCGCAATCAATAAAGTAAAAACCCGGATACTTGGTGGCTATGACTATGTGAAAGGAAATGAGATACACTTTCCTCTGCGCTTGCTCACAACCCGACAGGACACCATTTCAAAAAGGATTAGCAATATCAACTTTGACCTGGGCGACATCTATTTCGACAAACAGTCTACCGTTGCCAGTTCGCCCATAGGCTTTGCCCGGGATATATCTATGGAGACAAACCAGCAGGATTTTTCCTGGCTGGACGGGTTCGATACTTTTACCTTGAACAGATTGTTGCTAAGCACGGCCGACCGGAAGATTTCTCTACTGGACTTTCGTCTGGCTACTGACAGGGAAGGCAAGTTTATTGCTATGGCTTTTGCTCCGCAGCTCGATATTTCCGGGCTGGATTTAAAGGAACTGCTGCTTACCGGCAATTTTTCCGCAGATTCGATACAGGCCAGGTTAGATTTTTTAGCCATAGATGATAGAAATAATGCAGCCCCAAAAAGCGGCAAGATTAAGCCAGCAAACGGAAATGCTGCACTTGGTAATTTGGAAGTGAGGTATATCAACATCGACGGCGACAAGCTAAGCTATCAGAATGCAGCAAAGAACCGTTCGTGGGAGATTCCTTCGTTCGAGATACAGCTCAGGGGTTTCCTGATGAATGAGAATCAGAAGATGAAAGAAGATCGTTTGCTGTTTAGCGAAGCTTATAAGGTGTCGTTGGACAATATCGCTTTTCGCTTGCCCGACAGCCTCTATAGAGTTCAAGTTGACAGACTTTCTATTAACTCTCAGGCACCACAGGTGGTGATTGAGGGGCCTACCGTGTTGCCGTTTTACGGTATGTACGAGCATGCCCATGTGGTAGGGCATCAAACTCCCTGGGTACAAGCGAAGGGGCGACAGATAGCATTATATGATCCCAATCTTTTTGGGTTGCTTCAGGGTGACGAAATTGTCGCTCGCAAGGTCGAATTAAGCAATTTTTATGTTCGCATGTTTAAGGACAAACGCATGCCATTTCCTGCTGACCAGGTAAGAAGCTTGCCACAGCTTCAGCTTTTGGAAATGAAAATGCCATTGCAAATCGACTCGCTTTTGCTCACAAATAGCGCCTTGCTCTACCTGGAGTTTGCCGAGGATGGCACCGAGCCAGGCGAGTTGATGATTTCGGAGCTCAGCGCACGGGGAACAAACATCACCAATAAGCCTGAGGCCATTGCCCGTAACTCTTACGCCAATTTACATGCGCAGGCGCTCATGATGGATGCCGGACTACTGAAGGCCGACTTTGTGTTTGATTTGACCAGCAAAGCTGGTACCCATTATGTGACCGGCACTGTCGGCCCAACGGATCTTCAAAAAGCAAACTCTTTTCTTGTCCCAATAACTTTTGTTCAGGTGAGGGACGGCAAACTCAACGAAGCCTATTTCAACTTTGAGGCCGATACGTCTGTGGCTGTTGGCAACATGGATTTTCTTTACAACGATTTAAAGATAAACGTGCTAAATAGAAAAGAGGAAAAACAGGGAACCGGGAAGGCCTTTGAAAGTTTTTTTGCCAACGCATTTATCGTTTCCTCTAACAACCCTACTCTTTTTTCTACCCGCCAGGGCGGAATTTTCTTCGAAAGGGATACATCAAGGAGTATTATCAATTATTGGTCAAAGGCGTTTTTAAGTGGTGTTATCAGCAGTATTGGTGCCCGGAGCAACAAAGACAAAATCAAGCAATGGCAGGAGGAGGTGTACGAGAAGAATGCCATTCAGCAAAGCGGAACAAATGAAGAAAAGTGATTTGATCTTTGTCTACGGCACACTCATGTCGGGTTTCGAAGGGCCCTATGCAGTTTTTCTTAGGAAAAATGCTGACCTGCTGGGAGAGGCCAGCTGTAGTGGGTACCTTTACCATGTTTCCTGGTACCCGGGCCTGGTGCTGTCACCTGAAGCGCTGGCGTTTGGTGAATTGTACAAAATCAAGGAATCGTCCGGAGTAACTTTTTGGGCCACCCTTGATGAATATGAGGGGGTCGACCCAGTGTTGTTAGTAGGCGAAGAGTATGTCAGAGGGCAGGTACAAGTAAGACTGGATGGCAAATTATTCACTGCGTGGACTTATTTATTCACCGGCCCGAAGAAAGGAAAGCTGATTGCCGGCGGCAGGTTTTATCCAGACATAAGTGAACTATGACGGATTTTCTCAATAAAATTCCTTTGCCATTACTAATCATTCTAAGTGGAATTGTTGGTGGGCTGATCCTGAGGTTTTTTATCGTTCTAAGCATAAAACTAGGGCTGAGAGGAAGTGATCAAACTGACTTCATCAAATCACTCAGAAAGGTAAAGACCGCCAGCCTCACTTTGGTACCTATATTGGTAATTTTCCTGACTTTCACTTTCTACGATCCTGAAGACACCTTCCACAACTGGCGACAGTTGTTTCAGATACTGCTTATTATTTCGGGTACCTGGTTTCTTATCAGATTAACCAAAGTTTTTCAGGATATTATCCTCAGTCAATATGACATAGAGAAGGATGACAATATCCAGGAAAGAAAGGTCATTACCCAGCTTACGTTTATGAAAAAGCTGGTGATTGTTGGGTTATGCATCATCGCTTTATCCGCCATTTTGCTAAGTTTTGAGGAGGGTAGAAAATTTGGAGCTGGACTTATTACATCTGCCGGCATTCTCTCTATCATTGTAGGTTTAGCTGCGCAAAAGACTATTTCCAATCTGCTTGCAGGGCTGCAAATTGCCTTTACCCAACCCATCAAAATAGACGATGTGGTGATAGTGGAAAAGGAGTGGGGTAGGATTGAGGAAATTAATCTCACTTATGTGGTGGTGAAGATATGGGACTTACGAAGGCTGGTGGTGCCCATCACTTATTTTGTGGAGCAACCCTTCCAAAACTGGACAAGAACCGAGGCCAGCCTGATTGGTACGGTGTTTATTTATACCGATTTCCGACTTCCTCTGGAGCCGTTACGTAAGCAGTTGGTAAAATACCTGAAAACGGATCCTCTCTGGGACAAAGAGACACAAGTTGTTCAGGTCACCGACACCACAGAGTCCACCATGCTGGTGCGAGCCCTGGTTTCTGCCCGCAATTCGTCAGATGCCTTTGACCTGCGGTGCAACGTGCGGGAAATGCTTATCACCTTTATTAAAGACAACTACCCACACTATCTGCCAACCACACGGGTTTTGATGGAGCCTGTGGATAAAAAGGAATAAAGCTTTTGAAATAGGGGAATAGGTGATAATTTGATAGTCGATTATTACACCCGCTTTCATGATTTCAAAAAAAATACTGATTTTTTTGTGTCTATTGGCAGCCATCGTTGCCTGTCAACCACCCAATACGGCAGAAAAGCTGGGTTATCCGGCTGACACCAAGCTGCTGATTATCCATGCCGACGACCTGGGAGTAGCACATTCAGAAAATGCGGCCTCTATCGAAGCATTTGAAAAAAGCGGCATCAGCTCCGCCAGCATTATGGTGCCCTGCCCATGGTTTCCTGAGATTGCGAAATACGGAAAAGAACACCCCGACAAAGACCTTGGCCTTCATCTTACATTGACGGCCGAATGGGAAAACTACAAATGGGATGGAGTTTCAATGCCGTCACAAATTCCGAGTCTTATCGGAGCCGACGGATTCTTCTATCCTACTTCTGAGGAAGTGGCACAGAATGCCAAACCAGAAGAGGTGGAGAAGGAAATAAGGGCGCAGGTGCAAATGGCAATCGACGCAGGCCTGAAACCCTCACACCTCGATTCTCACATGGGGAGCCTGTTTCAAACCTCTGACCTTTTCAAAATATACCAAAAGGTGGGGAGGGAGTTTGGCATACCTGTGATGATTCCGGCCGGATTATTGGAAGCAGCGCCACCACTTTTTGAGGCGATAGATGAGGTTTTCGTGCCGGTTAACCGTCTATATATGATGGGGGAGGGTGTGGCTGCCGACCAGTGGGGCAGTACCTACACAGGTTGGATGAAAGAGCTGCAGCCCGGACTTAATGTGTTGCTGGTGCATCTGGCTTATGATGACGACGAAATGCAGGCAGTGACAGTCAATCACCCCGACTTTGGAGCTGCATGGCGGCAAAGAGACCTCGATTATGTGCTGAGTGATGAATTTAAAGAAGTGCTCAAAAGCGAGGGAATTCAGCCAGTGACCTGGCGACAGATACAGGAAATAACGTTTAACCAGAAATAGCCTACTTAAAATATATTTACCATGAACATTACGAGAAAAGAAGCATTAAAAAAGATGGCCGTCTCCTCCCTGGGAGTGGCGATGGCACCATCTATCATAAGCCAGGCGACTCCGGCAACCGGCAAAGCAGCACGGAAAGGCAATATCAACCACTCTGTTTGCCAATGGTGCTACGGCAAGAAAACGATAGAGGAGCTTTGTGAAGCGGCTGTTGATATAGGCATCAAGTCGGTGGAGCTGCTGGGTGAAAAAGACTGGCCTACACTTAAGAAGTATAACCTGCATTGCGCCATGGCTTACGGCTCAAACATTGGACTCAACAAAGGATTCAACGACCCAAGCCTGCATGCTGAGCTGCTGAAGCAGTTTACGGCATCAATACCAAAGGCAGCTGATGCTGGTTTTACCAATGTGATTACCTTCTCTGGCAACAGGAATGGCATGGATGACATGGTAGGCCTGGAAAACTGCGCCAAAGGCCTTGAGCCTGTGATGAAGGTGGCCGAAAAATACGGTGTGACCATCAGCATGGAGCTGCTCAACAGCAAGCGCAACCACCCCGACTACATGTGCGACCTGACACCATGGGGTGTGAAGCTGGTTGACAAGCTGGGCTCGCCAAACTTCAAGCTGCTGTACGACATCTACCACATGCAGATCATGGAAGGTGACGTAATTGCTACTATCAAAGAATTCCACCCATACATCTCGCACTACCACACAGGTGGAGTACCAGGCCGTAATGAGATCGACGAAACACAGGAGCTTTACTATCCGGCTATTATGAAAGCCATTATTGAAACTGGCTTCAAGGGCTATGTGGCGCAAGAGTTCATTCCTAAAAGAGAGGACATGTTTGCTTCGCTGAGACAGTCGATTGATATCTGTGATGTTTAATCAGGCATAGAAGCATTGGAAAAGACTATCCTTCTAGGATCTGGCAATCATAAGTTCTCTCTGAAAGCTCAGAGAGGACTTTATTTTTTTGCTGGAGCAATTTTTTTACTCCAGGGATCATTCCATTTTTGGAAGCCGGATAGTCGTCCGGGCTGGTGGTGGATTTTGAGCGTGCTACTTATGCTTGGCGGCATATTTTACTTTTTTATGGCCCTGACGATCACCTCCGAAAGGTCAAAGTATTCTCCAAAGGTGAAAGTAACAGATGAGCACATAGAAATCCGCCGTGGTTTTTTTCAAAAGAATACGATTGTGCATTGGGCTGATGTAAAGGCAATTACACTGCTGTCATATTCTATAATTTTTGAATTGACTGAGAGTGTCCAGAAAGTAGAGTACCACACTTCTTCGTCAATTTCAAAGGAAATAAAAGAGGTGATATGGGAATTGGCTGAAACCAAAGGCATTGTTGTAGCTGCCGGTTAAGCCCCCATGGTTTACGATCCTCAAAAACACCATCGCCGATCGATCCGATTGAAGGTATATGATTATTCGCAACAAGGGGCATATTTTGTCACAATTTGTACCAAGGATAGGCATTGTTTTTTTGGGGAGGTGATTGACCAAAGCATGATTTTGAATGACGCCGGGATCATGGTTGATAAATGGGTACAGGAATTACCTAACAAATTTCCGGATATAAAATGTGATGTTTGGCAGGTGATGCCCAATCATTTCCATGCCATTATAATCAACAACGGCAATCCCGTAGGGGCCGACCCGTGTGTCGGTCCAAATAACACATCGGACGCATCCTTTTCAACCAATAATTCGGCCACGGAATTACTGGGCGAACACAAGGGTTCGCCCCTATATCGGGTTATACAATGGTTCAAAACTATGACAACCAACGAATATATCCGTGGTGTAAAAAATGCCAGGTGGCCTGAATTTAAAGGTAAATTATGGCAACGGAATTATTGGGAACATATCATACGGGATCAAAAATCTTATGATCGTATAGCCCAATATATTATCAATAATCCGGCGAACTGGGACACGGATCGGCTGAAAGGTGCCGATAAAGAGCCTAATTGATGGCGGTTAATTAATCATCTTCTCCACTCCCACATAATACAAATCAAAACCACCATTGCCTCCCGGCCTGTTCGACGAGAACAATAGAAGATTATTGTCAAAGCCCGAATCGTAGGTCAGGATCACAGGTCTGTATTCATCAAATTCCGTATTGATACGCTCTCCGAAATTGACCGGCTCCGACCAGGCATTTCCTTCGTAAAGACTGTAGTACAGATCAAAGCCACCATAGCCACCGGGTCGGTCAGAGGTAAAAACCATTACCCTGCCATTAATAAAGGCACATTTGTCGTTTCCTTCAGCGCTGCTGATAGAGAGTTTCTCAGGTGCAATAGCCTCCGCATCTGATAGTGACTCAATGGGGTCGTCAATAGTCAGGTCGATTTGATAGAAATTATAGACACCGTCCTTGTCTGTGCAATAAATCAGCTTCTCTACTGTCGTAGGATCGGTAGCATACCGGGATTCCCATTTAAAATCCTTACCAAAGAATGCTGGATAAAGCTCATTGGCTTCCGTGTTAACCATGGCGATGCTGGTGGGCGATGCTGCTGGTATCTGATTATTTTCAGTGGGATCGATATACGTAAATTTGATATCAAAATTGCCGGCACAATCATTGGCATACAGGAACAAATAGGTCAGCTGGATGTTGCTGTTCGCCTGGGTTTCGTAAGTAAATGAGTATGGCCCCAGTTCATTGCAGAATGTGTTGACAGAGTCGAAGAGGGAGCGCATCGGTAACGAAGTGCCCCGGGCCTTATTTACATCAATTGTTAAATGTTCCGCAGCATAGTCCCATTGCAAAATGAGGTTCTTACCAACAATGTCGTAATGATTTACATCTCCCCTGTTTGATGAGAAATGAAACATGTGTTCATCGTGAATTACCGGAAGATCCATGTTGTAGTCATCCTCACTGGAGTTTACCGCCTCAAAGTTGACCACTACATCAGGGAAATGACCCTCCGAGTATTTGTTGCTTTTATCACAGGAAGAAGTGATCAGCAGTATGAAGAATATTTTGATGAGAAATTTCATATTTTAAATATAGTTCAAACGCAGGGCACGTAGGGATATTGTGGCTTTTTTCCCAGACTTGTCAAATGCCTTGCAAAAATAATGGGTTGACCATAATCAGCCTTTTCGACTGATCTCAATCATCCGATATCCACCATCAAAACGGTAGTTTTATATGTGATCAGGTCATCACCGACAGATCACCTGGAGCAAAGCAATAGAAACTAAACATTTACAACCATGACTACCAATTATCAAAAGATTTACGAACAACTGGGCAACCTGTTTTTTGCCATCGCTATGGCCGACAATCACCTCAAGCACAAAGAGGTGGAAAAGCTGAAAGAACTTGTGAATAAAGAGTGGGTGCCTTTGGAGCATTCAACAGATGAGTTTGGCACCGATGCCGCTTATTATATCTACATATCGTTTGATTACTTGACCGACAGCTTCACGACAGCGGAGGAGGCCTTCAATACCTTTAAGGAGTATTATGAAATACACAAGGCAGTATTTAGCGAAAAACTGAAGGCCAAGATACTAACCACGGCGACTGATATTGCAGTCTCTTTCAGAGGAATAAGCAAGGCTGAGCATGAGTATTTGGACAGGCTGGAGCACCTGTTTGAAGTGAAGGAGTCTCAGTTGAAGTGAATAGTGGGGTTTCGGTCGGGCAAGTGAAGAGAAATGAGAAAAAGGGTCACATACCACAGTGCAGTGTTTATCGCCATTTTATTGGCGGCTGTTATGGTAGTGCTCAACAGTTGCAAACCAACAGCGGGCCATGTGCTCGGTGGCCCGGACGATTCCCTGGAAATTGGAGTGGCTGCCACGACAGTTGATACCACCTTGCTCAAAGAATATGGCCTGAATTCGACATCGTCCGTTATGGCGTTCTACAAAAGCAACGGTGCTTCGCTGGCCTGGTTCAGCGACAGCAATTTGCTGCCAGCCGCTGATTCGATGCTGCAGATGGTGAGGGATGCCGGGGTATATGGCCTGCCACCCGAAGCCTATAAGCTGGCTGAGTTGGAGGTGTTGCGCAACGACCTACTGGCTTTCCAGTTTACAACGCCCGACAGACTGGATATTCTCCTGACCGACGCATTTGTCTCCATGGCCAGGCATTTAGGGCATGGTCTTTCCCGCCTGGTTGTCAACTCCCATGAAATGGATGTTGCCTACGCAGAGCTTTTGAACGAGGCGCTGAGAACGGGTGAGGTAAGGAAGTCGCTTGAGTCGCAAGAGCCTTGCGGAGAACAATACCTGGCCTTAAGGAAGAAGCTAAAGAGTACTTTGAGGGAGCAGTTGGATCCAAAGGCTGATCTTGTCAGCACTCAAAACCAGATTTCGAAGTTAAATGTCAACATAGAAAGGTGGCGCTGGGAGACAGGGCCGCTGCCAGAAAGGTATGTGTTCGTAAACATTCCGGCCTATCAGCTTACTGTGATGGAAGGAGGCGAGGCTGTACTCCAGTCGAAGGTGATAGTAGGTGCTAAAAGTACTCCCACGCCAGTATTGGAAAGCAGCATCTGGTGCTTCACAATTTACCCCTACTGGACGGTACCAAAGAGCATTGCCGTGAAAGAGATTCTGCCTAAGATGAAGACAGACAGCGGCTACCTCAGCCGACATCTCTACGAAGTGCTCGACTACAAAAACAATCTGGTGGATACGAAGGCCATTGACTGGTCTCAGTACGATGAAAATAACTTTCCCTACTATCTCCGCCAAAAAGAAGGGCGGGAAAATGCACTGGGGATTGTTAAGTTTCGGTTCGATAACCCTTTTGGTGTGTACCTGCACGACACAAATGCTCCAAAGCTTTTCTCAAGAAAGGAAAGAGCACTGAGCCATGGCTGCATTCGCATGGAAAAGGCAGAAGAGTTTGCCTATTATCTCGTAAGGAACGACACAGTATACAGCAACCCTTTATTGCTGGAGCAATATTTTAAGCTTAAGAAACGCACAGAGATAAGCGTCATTCAGCCTATTCCCATTTATGTCAGGTATTTCACTGCCTGGGCAGAAGACGGTCAAATAGTTTATTACCCCGATGTGTATAATAAGGATGGTTGGGTGCTTTCCCGTGTGATTCTGTGAAACAGGCCGAAGGAGTGAGGCACGGCAGGAATATCATTTCTTCTCTTTCGGAGGAAACTTTCTCAACACTATTCCAATTCCTTTTCGAAGGTTCTTCTCGGTCATTTCAGGATTTAGTTCCAGATAGCGGCTAGCGCTGGAGCGCCAAATCATTTGGCCTGTTTCCCTGTCGGCTATGTCCATGATGAGGGTGCCTTCCAGAAAGTAGTAGACGTCTGACTGATCAACCGGGTCGAGTTGCAGAAACCTGTCTTCCTCAAACCTGTACACATTGGTTTGCCTGTTCTCCACGGTCACGTGAAAATCGAGCAGGAGGTCGGGGTTTTCGGCGTCGTAGATGAAGCCCTTTTCTTCCATTTCTTTGATAATGGCGTTCTTAAGGTTGCTAACAACAGCGCTGTCGTTCATGTACCCGGGGCCGGTAAAGGTGAACTCGCAACCTTGCAGCCAGCAAAAAGTCTTATACCTGCTAAAATCCGCCTGCCTGTCGAATGAGGTGCTGACCTTAGTGGCGCATCCGCCCACGGCCAGGCTTAAAAACACGATCCATGCGATTAACTTGTTCATTGGTTTTGCTTTAGAACCAAACTTAACGAAGTGCTGGTGGCCATTGAATGACAATTATCAATTTAATGTATGCCTTTTGTTTGTAATAGGCGGCCAGCAAAAATGCAGAAAGCCCAGTTGTTTACCGGGCTTTCCATATCCAAAATCATAAATTTCAAATCAGCAATCCAAAATTCCTAAGTCGCCCAGGTTTTGCCTACTTCCGAAAATGGAATGCAGCCTTCATACCTGCCGGGGATCGCTTCGTAGCGGAGCACTTGTGTGGCACCAATCTCTGAGGTAAAGAATCCAAGCAGGGTTAGCTCTTTCATCGACAAAAACCATGGTCTTTCGCCACCACCCGCACCGCTCAGTGCGGCAGAGTTCTCAGCTTTGATGACTTCCAATTGCTTGGCGGCATCCAATTGACTGAAAGGGTCACCTTCCTTGTCTTCTACCTTCTTGCTGAAAGCAGCCAGGCCATCCATGAATTTCTTCACGTCGGCCGGCTTGTACACTTCGTGCACCATTTTTTCAATGAAAGCAGGCACTCCGGCATCTTTGGCGCCCGGGGTATCGGTAGCCGGAATGATGGCTTCTGCGATGGCCTCCAGTTCAAGGGCCTGTTCTTTGGTAACATACTTGGGTGTCCAGTAGAGGCTGGGCTCCGCAGTACATCCATTCAAAATGCCCATAATGGCGGGAGCTGAAACAGATGCTCCCATGAAAAGGGCTGTCTTTTTTATTAGTTCTCTTCTGTTCATGGTTGTTCTGTTTACAGGTTTTGCTTTTTCATTTCCTTCACTGCATAGTCAGCCGCTCTGGCAGTCAGTGCCATATAAGTAAGCGATGGATTCACACAGGAAGCCGAAGTCATAGCCGAGCCATCAGTTACGAACACATTTTTACAGGCATGCACCTGATTCCATTTGTTCAGCACTGAGGTTTTCGGATCACGCCCCATTCTGGCAGTGCCCATTTCATGGATACCCAGTCCAGGCCCACCTGCGTCGTCGTATGGTGTAACGTTTTTCAAACCGGCTGCTTCAAGCATGGCCACGGCCTGCTCTTTCATGTCCACCCGCATTTTCAACTCGTTTTCTTTGATCTCGCAATCAAAAGTGACCGTGGGCATGCCCCACTTGTCTTTCAGGTCGTTGTTCATCACCATTTTGTTTTCATGGTAAGGAAGCATTTCGCCAAAGCCAGTGAGACCCATGCCCCATTTGCCGGGTGTCATCATCGCTTCTTTAAGTTGAGGCCCAACTTCCATTTCCGCAACGCCACGGCCCCAGCCATCACGACTGCCACCGCCCTGGTAGCCATAGCCCCTGATGTAGTCCTGCTTGTCGCTTCCGATGTTTCTGAAACGTGGAATATAGATGCCGTTGGGCCTTCTGCCCACGTAGTATTCGTCTTCGAAGCCATCAAAATCAGCCCTGGCACCCACACGGAAATGGTGATCCATCAGGTTGTGCCCAAGCTCGCCACTGTCGTTGCCAAGTCCATTAGGGAACCGATCCGAAATGGAGTTGAGCATGATAGATGTGGTGTTGATAGTAGAGGCATTGAGGAAAATGATATTGGCAAAATACTCAACTGTCTCAAGCGTTTCTGCGTCGATTACCCTTACGCCGGTGGCCTTGCCTTTTGCCTCATCGTAAATCATCGAGTGAACGATGGAGTTGGGGCGTAGCTCCATATTGCCGGTTGCTTCTGCGGCCGGCAATGTTGATGCATTGCTGCTGAAGTAGCCGCCGAAAGGACATCCTCTTATACACAGGTTACGGTACATGCACTTGTGGCGGCCGTTGTGATCCTGAGTAATATTGGCCGAGCGGCCCATGGTCATGATCCTGTCTTTGAAATTGGCTTCAATGCCCTGCTTTACATGCTTTTCGATGCAGTTCATCTCCATTGGGGGCAGGTACTTTCCGTCAGGCAAGCCAATCCAGCCATCGGCAATGCCGTTTACTCCGATGTATTGCTCGGCGTAGTCGTACCAGGGTGCCATGTCGGCATACCTGATAGGCCAGTCTACTGCAATTCCGTCTTTTGCGTTGGCCTCAAAGTCAAAATCACCCAGGCGGTAGCTTTGGCGGCCCCACATAATGGAACGACCTCCAACATGGTAGCCTCTGATCCAGTCAAATCTTTTTACTTCTGAGTAAGGCTGGTCTGTATCTTTGATCCACCAGTGCTTGGTAGAGTTTTTTACCGTATAGCCCGTTCGGTTTTGCTTCTCGTAATCTTTCTGCTCTTCGGCGGTAATTCTATCGCCATTTTCAAGCTCCCAGGGATTCAGGTTCATCGTTGGGTAGTCAGCAACGTGGCGCACCATTCTGCCTCTTTCCAACACCAATGTCTTGAGTCCCTTCTCTGTGAGCTCTTTGGCTGCCCAGCCACCACTGATTCCGGTTCCCACCACAATCGCATCGTAGGAGTTTTGCTGCTTTGCTTTCAGGTTCAAATTCATGAGATGAGGATGTGTAGTTTAAATATTATGTATCCGTTGTAATCAATTCAAAATATAGAAAATCTTTTTGGCTTACCCTTTTAAAACATACTAAAATCAGGGCCACGGCCGGAATTAAGGTACCGAAATGGTGCTTCCAAAGAACAGCGCATTCAAAAACAGCTTGTTGGTGCCATACCAGTAGCCTCTGAAGTTGCAGTTATCGGTAAACAAAATAGTTCTGCCCCGGCCGCTTCCATCGAGCAGAATCGACGGAGAATCTTTCACCTTTTCTACATTAGACGGGGTGACAAAACCCGCCAGCCAGGGCTGGGCAGTGTACTGTGCCACCGTGCGGAAAGGGTTTTCGCTAGGTTTCATAAAGATGGTGCTGTTCCGGTATACCGGCAGTTTCTTTGAGGTATACCCAAAGGCAATTGGGTTGGTTAAATCGATGTCAGCTTCGAAAATCACTCCACCAATACTTTGAGCACCATAGTAGTTGCGGGCATCTTCATAGTCCATTCTCCCTGGCGTCTTTTCGTCTTTACTTTCTGCCAGTTTTTCTTTCACCAGTCCTTTGGAGATCGCCCATTGGGTAGCCCCTTTTTGGGTAATAAGTGTCCCACCACCACGAATCCAGGCTTTCAAATCTTCAATGAAACTATCTGACACATCATTGTACCGTCCGTTCACCAGAATCACTGTGTTGTAGTCCGAGAGCCTCACCTGTCCTATGTCGCCCTTGTCCACTTTTGTGATGGGCATACCGATTTTGCTGTCGAGCAAATGCCACACTTCGCCAGCTTCATAAAGGAATATTCCCTCACCGATGACCATCAGCGCTTTGGGGAGCGTAACGGTTTCGAAGCTCCTGGAACCAAGCCCGACTCCTTTGTCGGTGTAGCCGGTGGCCGTGGCGTCGAAGCTCAAACCAGAAAGTTCGCTGGCTTCTTTTACCAGCGTATAGAGCTTATCGGGGTCTACATTCTGATCAGCGACAGATACGAGTATGGAGCCATAAGAGTAGTTTTTTTCTGCCCCCTTCACTATGGCTGAAAAGGGTTGGTAAGCCACTTTGGCAAAAACCCCGTTTTTCAGCAAATGATAAAGTGCCTTTGGTGCCGCATATTCTCTCCAGTCAAGAATGTAGGCGTAGGTTGCCTTTTCCACAGTTGGCTTCGCCACTGGAACTGCTGTCAGCTCTGTGCCAAGAGCAGGTGCTTTGGCTTTGATTTCGGCATGTGGTAGCCCGTAGGCCAGTATCATCGTCCAGGTGGAGGCGTCATAAAATACAGAGTCATCGTATTGTTTCACCTTCTCGAAAACAGAGCGCACCATGCGGTACTGCTTCTGGTTGGTAGGTACGAGGTAAGATTTTCCGCTTTCGAAACGCTGCCCCGACAGGGTTTGAGTTGTTGGATTCTCATACACCTTTACATGGTGCTGAAGCAAAAGATCAACAAAGGCATTGGTTCTGCCGCTGTCAAAGTTATCTCCAAACACATAGGCTTTGATGGGGTCGGCTGCGCCCTGCTTCACACTTTCTTCGAAGAACTCCTTCATGTGGCGTTGGAAGGTTTCTTTTTCCTTTACCACGCCTTTGACAGTCGCCAGGCTGGTGGCCACGTGGTTACGAATTGTGAAAGCAAAAGTAATGTCTTTTGTAGAGGTGTGCTGCAAGTGCCCACGGCTACTGGCTTGTTCGAAAGTAACACCGAGGCCGCCATGAATATCGGCATAGGTGGCACCGTAACCAGGATAAGAGTTGTCGTATTGCTCCCTCAGAAAGTAAAGAGACCCTAAGCCGTCCAGCGACTCATGAAAGTACTTGGCCATGACCGGATTCAGCACATCGTAGTTTTTGCGACCAACCACAGGGTTCTCAGAGCCATAAGGCTTGGTCGGTTCGAAGAAATAGGTGCTGTTGGTGCCCATTTCGTGAAAGTCGGTCACCATGTTGGGGTACCACTTTTGGTGCCATTTGATTCTGTTTTGGCTTTCGACGTGAGCGAGCGGCAGCCAGTCACGGTTGAGGTCGTACCAGTAGTGGTTGGTTCGGCCGCCGGGCCACACCTCGTTGTGCTCCCTGTCGATTGGGTCGGCCACCGGCGGGAAGCCTTTGTGCATGTTGGCCCAGTTGGCGTGGCGGTCACGGCCGTCTGGGTTCAGCGAGGGCTCGATAAAGATCACCCCGTTTTGGCGGTATTGTTCGGCTTCCGGCTCATTGGAAGCCACCAGATAATAGGCAGTAAGCAGAGCAGCTTCTGCTGAGCTGGGTTCATTGCCATGCACGTTGTAGCCCAGGTGAATGATCGCAGGAATTTTGCTGATGTCGGGCATTGGCTGCGCAGGGTCGGTGAGCTTGAGGTGCTCGGTGCGGATGGCTTCGAGACGACCAAGATTAGCCGGGCTGGAGATGGTAAGCACCACCTGAGCCCTGTGCTCATAGGTGTAGCCAATATTTTGAACAGTAGCCCTGTCGGAAACGGCAGCCAGCTTTTCCATATAAGCCACGATGTTGTCATGGCGAGTATGCCACTCCCCGATGGGGTAGCCGAGAAACTCCTCCGGGCTTGGTATGCTGGGGTCAAAGTTTCTGTGCTCAGGAAAGAAGTAGTCGTTTTGGGCCTGAGCTAGCCCGGTGGAGGCAATGGCAAATAGTAGTAGAAAAATGCGCTTCATAACCGTGGTATCATGGTGAATATCAAAGTTACCATGACTTGCAACGGCCTCAACCTATTTGGGATGAGTGGTTATTTTAGTGCGCCGATTCTTTCAAGTTCGGCGATTCCCTCAGAGGTTGCTATGCCGCGAAGGAAAATTTTTCTCATTTCGTCAAATGCCGTCCGGGTGGGCAATAGCGAAACATAGGGCATTTGGAGAATGAGATTTCTTACGTTGTTTTCCCAGAAGCGGGAGAGAAATAAGGGGTCCATTTCAGGCAGAATGTGTCCGTCCTTCTTGCCTCCTTCCACCATTCTGACAAAGATCTGATCGATGAATTCTTGTTTGTAGGCCTCCCAGATACTGTACACCTCCCTGTGGTGCTTCTCGATCTGAAGAATGACGCCGCCGGGGATTCTCTCAAGCACCATTTTGAAGTGGTTAATGAAGAGCAGCAATTTGTGTAGAGAGGAGCCCTCGCCTTCCAGCATGGTAGTTAGCATCAGTCTTTGCTTTTCCAGCATCGTGGAAAACAGCTCGCTAAGCAAATGCTCTTTTGCAGGAAAATACTTGTAGATCGTCTTCTTGGACATGCCCAGGTCTCTGGCCCATTCGTCGACAGTGTCCAGCCTGGTTGGCTCTGTCAGGAATTTGTCCAGCAGGTAGCTGATGATTCTTTCTTTGGTGTCGTTTGCTTCCATGTATTCAAGAAATAAGGGCGGAGGGGAGCCATGAACTCCTTAACTCCGCCCATCCACCAACCAAACTTATGCGTGCATTAATTCTTCGATGTGTTTCTCTTCCACGCCTTCGCTTTCGTCAAGTTCTTTGGCATAGTCGTGTCCTTTTTTGTCAAGCCCAAGCCTGGCCAGGACGCTGTCAACAATTTGATAGGCCACGGGTATCACGACCAGGGTCAGGAACATAGAGCTGATCAAGCCACCAATGATGGCCCAGGCCAAACCGTTTTTCCACGCAGCACCAGGGCCGGTAGCAATAGCAATCGGAAGCATACCAATCACCATGGCGATGGTGGTCATCAGAATGGGCCTGAGACGTTCCTGGGTAGCTTCAACCAGGGCATCCTTCGTTTTCATACCCTTCTCCTTCAGGTGATTCGTAAAGTCTACCACCAGAATGGCGTTTTTCGCCACGAGACCGATGAGCATGATGATACCCAAAATGGTGAAGATACTGAGCGTGTTCTGTGTCATAGCGAGGGCCAGCAACGAACCAACCATGGCCAGTGGAATGGAGAATAGCACCACGAAAGGATACACATAGTTATCGTACAGCGCTACGAGAATTAAATACACCAGGAGGATGGAAGAAGCGAAAGCTATCAAAAGACTTGAGAAAGCTTCCGACTGGTTCTGCGCATCCCCACCGAACTCATAGCTTACCTCCGTCGGAGGATCGAGTTTCGCCAATCTCTCCCTGATCTCAGCAGTTACAGTACCTGAGGGGCGACCTATCACTTGCGACTGCACAGACACGGAAGTAATTCTGTCCTTTCTTTCCAACCTTGACGGGCCTGTACTTTCCTTGACGGCGGCAAATTGATCCAGCCGGATAAGCTGTCCTTTATTGTTGACCAGACTGAGTGCTTTTATATCGTCTATGCTCTTCCTGTCGAAGTCGTCGAACTTGATATTGATATCGTAGTCGTACTCTCCCTGACGGAACTTCGCATTGTTGTTGCCGTTAAATGCTGTTTGCATCGTGGCACCAACCATCTCAAGCGACAAACCAAGTGACGCCATCTTGTCACGGTCAACCGCCACAAATATTTCAGGGTTACCTGCTTCCACCGACAGTTTCATTTCTGTGGTGCCGGATACTTTCTTCACCTCTTCCAACACTTTGTTGGCATACACCATCACACTGTCAAGGGTAGGCCCTTTCACAATGATGTCGATGGGCGCCTGGTTGGCCGTACCCATAATGGAAATCGGTGTGGTCTTGATTTTGGCTTCTGGCACTTTGGCCTCCAACTCATTTTTAAGTAAGCTAGCCAGGATATTGCTGGAGTGCTCTCTCTGATCTTCGGGCAATACCTTAACGGTAATTTCGGCAGCATAAGCTGTTCCCTGTGCGGATCCACCCACACCACCGGTAGACTGCTGGCCAACAGTAGTGAATAGCGAGGTGATCTCAGGCTTTTCTGCCAGAAGATCTTCAATTTTTCTGGTGGCAAGGTTTGTTTGTTCCAACGTGGCATCTTTTGGCATTTCCACCTGAACGATAAACTCTCCACGGTCGCCTTGTGTGACAAATTCAGCGCCAATGAAACCCATCGGAACCAGCGCTACGGCTGCTACAAAGAGAACGAAAGTGACAGCGATGGTGACAAACTTATGACCAAGGGCCCACACAAGAATTCCCTTGAGCCAGGATGCAAACCCGTCAATTCCTTTTTCGAAGCCAAGGATAAATCTTCCAAAGAGGTTTTTATTAGAAAGGTGCTCGAGCTTTGAAAACCTGGAGGAAAGAAGAGGGATGACCGTAAATGAAACCAGTAAGCTGAGCAATGTGGAGATCACAACCACTATCGAAAATTGCTTCATCAGGTTAGAGATAAGTCCTGAAGTGAGGGCGATAGGGAAGAACACCACCACAATCACCATGGTAATCGATACAACGGTGAACCCGATTTCTTTCACACCGTCAAAGGCAGCTCTGGCCCTGCTTTTCCCCATTTCCATGTGGCGGTAGATATTCTCAATTACCACAATGGCGTCGTCCACCAGGATACCTACCACCAGCGAAAGCGCCAGTAGTGTCATCAGGTTCAATGAATAATCCAGCAGGTTGATAGCAATGAACGTCGAAATGAGTGACAGGGGTACCGCAATCATTACGATGATGGCATTTCGCAGCGAGTGAAGAAATAACAGCATCACAATTGCTACGAGAATGATAGCGATAAATAAGTCGTGTATTACAGAATCAGCTGCTTCCAGAGTGTATCCAGAAGAGTCGGAGGCAATACTGAATCTCAAATTGTCGCCGGCGTATATTTTTTGAAGCTTGGTGATTTCGGCATTCACCAGACGACTTACCTCCACGGCGTTGGCATCCGACTGCTTAAGAATGGAAATTCCCAGCGAGTTAACCCTATCAACCCGGGTGATCATGGTAGCCTCTTTCTTTGTATCCTGTACTTCGGCAATGTCTTTCAGCCTCACAGGCGCACCATCCACCACAGTCACCACCAGATTGCGCATCTGATCCAACGACTCATATTTACCAGCCAGACGAACAAGCACCTGGTCTTCATTCGTCTTTATTTTTCCGGTTGGAAAGTCAAGGTTGGCATTCTGGATAAGTTGCGATACCTGAAGGACGGACAGGTTGTAAGCATTCAGTCTCTCACGATTAATGTTCACCCTGATTTCACGCTCTTCACCGCCTATGATATTGATTTGTGCTACACCGGGGATACGTGCCAGAGCTGGCTGTATCCTGTTTTCCACCACGTCGTAAAACTTGGTCGCCTCCATGTCAGCAGTGGCTCCCATTCTCATAATGGGGAGGTCATCGAAGCTGAACTTGTTGAGGGCAGGTGCTCTTACGTCCTCGGGCAGGTTGCCCATAATGGTGTTGATTTTTCGCTGAGCCTCTTGCAGGGCCAGGTCGACATCTGCGTCAGCTTTTAGCTGAATCACAATGATGGATACCCCTTCAATGGAGGTGGTACGGAGCTGGTCGATGTTTTCCAACGAAGAAAGTGTGTTCTCCAGCTCTTTCGACACTGAGTTCTCCACTTCATAAGGAGAAGCACCCGGATAAACTGTGCTTACAGTTAGTATCGGAGGGCTGAATTTTGGTATCAGCTCATAGTTGAGTGAGAAGTAGCTGATAGCACCCAGAAAGATCAGGATGGTGAACAGCACCACTACTAACGATGGTCTTTTGATAGATATTTTGGTAATTTCCATGATTGCCGGTGCTTAGTTTTGAAGTACTTCAATGACATCACCATTGCTCAGGTTGATCTGACCACTGGTGATAACTGATTCACCTTCTTTCAAACCCGCTACAATAGCTACCCTTTCGCCCACCGAGCTTCCAGTGGTCACAGACCTTAGCACAGCCTTGTTGCTCTCATTCACATACACCTGGGCGTGGTCAAGACTGCCAATGATTGCATTTCTGGTTACAGTAAGCTGGGGAGTCACATCTCCTGTGCCAAATTGCACCTGTGCATACATGCCAGCTTTCAGTTGTTCAGTTGAATTGTTGACCTCTACTTCCACAGGGTAGTTCAAGCTTGCGTCTGCCTTCACACCAATGAAAGCCACTTTCCCTTCAAATGTCTTATTGGGAAGGATGTCGGACGAAACAGTCACGGGCATACCTTTCTTTATTTTAAAGACTTGAGCTTCAGTTACCTTTACCATCAGCTTCAGCTTGCTCACGTCAACAATGTCAAACATTTTGGCGCCGGCGTTCAGATAGGAGCCTACTTCGATGTAACGGGCATTCACGGTGCCTGCGAACGGCGCTTTGATGCTCGAGTCTTGCAGTTTCCTCTTCGCATTTTTGAGCCTTATGTCAGCGTTGGTGTAGCCAAGCTTGGCATCTTCCAGTTGCTGAGAGGTGATGGCACCGCCCTCGGCTAGTTTTTCGTACTTTTCAAGATCAGCTCTAATCTTTTTGAACGCCGCTTCTGTAGCAACTACCTCGTTTTGAAGGAGCTCATGATCAAGCGTTGCCATTGTTTGAGACTTAGAAATTTTGTCCCCCTTCTCAGCATTGATCGAAACTACCCTGCCCGAAATTTCAGAAACAAAGGTTAGCTCTCTCGTCGGTTCAAAATTTCCGAAGGCAGCAAAGCCATCTTTCAGCGACTCCATTTTAGCTTTTTCCACCCTCACGGCGACGTAGCCGTTCGATTGCTGAGCCAGGCTGGTTAATGCGGCGGCCTCTTCCTTGTTGCCTTTCAGCACCCACACAATACCGCCAATGATGGCAAGCACTACTACTATATTTATAATGATCTTTTTCATCTTCTTTGTCGATGTGTTATTGATTGACTAATGATTTGATATTTCCTTCTGACTTGAGGAGTTGGAGTTCTGATAATCTGTATTGTAAAAGGGCAGATGCATAGCCTAGCTGAGCGTCTGTGAGTGCTGTCTCGGCATCTAGCAGATCTGACAGCGAAGTAACTCCTTCGCTATAAGTCTGCTGGCCTTCATTGTAAACCTCCTGTGCCAGTTTTACATTTTCCTGCTGAGCAAACAGGCTTTCTCTGCTTGTTCGGATGGTGTTCAAAGCGTTGGCTCTTTGCAGGTTCAACATTTTTTCTGTTGACCTCTTGTCTTCCTGTACTTTCAGCAGATGAATTTTTGACTGTTGAATTTGGGCATCCTTTCTAAACCCATCGAAAATAGGGATGCTCAGTTGAAGCCCGATTGATGCATTGTCGTACCAGTTCAGTGTGCTGTTTTCTTTCGACTTGAAGTAGTCAAAGTTGTTGCCCACGCCGTTGTAGGCATACTGGGCTGTCAGCGCCAGAGTAGGGAAGTAGCCCGACTTGAAGCTTTTTTCTTCCAGGCTGTACAAGTGTTGCTGTGCATCGAGCAGGCGGTAGGAGGTCAGGTTAGTTACTTCCGAATTGTCAGCTAACTGAACCTGACCGGGCATTTCAGCTGGGTTTAATCCTTCCAAACTAACATCCTGCTCAAGCGGAATGCCAGTGTAATACTTTAGTAAATTCTTTTGTTGCGACAGGCCATCGCTGATGCCCTGAGCCTGCGTTCTCAGGTTGGTCTGACTTACCTTCAGGCGACTCAAATCAGTTTTCTTTACAAAGCCCGCATCGACCTGCAACGCTATCAGCCTCACATTTTCTTCCAGCTTTTGTAATGTACTTTCCATCTGCTCTAACTGATGCTGGGTAATGAGCACCTGATAGTAAAGCGAGGCTACCTGCTCAATCACCTGCTCCTCAGTAAGTGACTTGCTCAGCTCATAAAACTCTTCGCTGGCCTTGGCTGCCTGAAGTCCGGTGAACACCGACTGGTTAAATATTTGCTGGGACGCTGAAGCTGAGGCAGCAAAATTGTATTGTGTACCAATTCGAACCTGCGACACCGTGCCGGGATTGCCGGTAAATTCACCCGGCAAAATAAGGACAGGCAATAATAAGTTGTCGGTTAGGTTGGCGTTGCCATTGAGTTGTGGCAATGCTTGAGCCTTCACCTCTCTTACTTTTTGCTGACCTTCCAAAATGCTGAGATCTGCTTTCCGTATATCTACATGGTGCTCAAGCGCCAGCCCAAGTATTTCCTGCAGGCTATAATTTCCATCCGACGCAGCTTCTTGTGCCAGTACTGGTTGTGCAGACAAACTGACAGCTGCTAACCCCACACACATTATTATTTCTTTCATTTGATTCGTTTGGTTCGATTTTAAGAGAACTAACTATATAAAATTTTTACAAATGCATTTTTTCCCACTTGTCAATAATCTTTGGCATTTCCTCGGCCAGGTATTTGTGGAACGCTTCCAGCTTCACCAGGTCTTGGGTAAATTCCGACTCTTTGTCACCTCTGAGTGCTACGCAGTCGCTGATCAGTGAGGCGAATGAAGAAAAGAACTCTGCTCTCTCTTTAGTCTTACTAATCCATGGTTTAAGGTCAAGAAAGAAGTATCTTTTTCTGTCTCCTGAAATGGTCAGATATTTAACCAATCCCTTTTCAACAAGCTTATTGAGCGCAGTACTTACAGAGCTTTTGCTGGCGTTCACGAATTGATGAATTTCGTAAAAGGTTCTTCCTTTCTCGTTGGAGGTCATCAGATACCCAATGAGCCTTCCCGCCACTGGGGGGTACCCGTTCTGCTCAAAGAACACGCCGACTTTCTCAACATAATCAACTCTGGCCTTTTCGTTCATGGGTGCTAAAAATTTAGTTTATTTAGTTCGGTTTCAAACGAACTAATATGCAAAGAAACGAAGTAGGCTTCGGAAAGTTTCCAGTTTTTACAAAAAAAATTACGCAAACGATTTAGACGACGCTGGTTGACAGGCCAAATGAAAAAAATTGCCTGGGCCGGAATGCCTTATTACGGCCTTTTGTTATCCACTGACTTTCCCACAGCTTCAGAAAGCCGAAAAAACTTCACATATTTGAGTGTATGTATGCCATCATAGATATTGAGACCACGGGGGGCAATGCGCAGTTTTCTAAAATCACGGAAATTGCCATTTACATCCATGATGGCGCTCAGGTCGTAGACGAGTTTACGACGCTGATTAACCCCGAGTGCAATATCCCCCCCTTCATCACCAAACTCACTGGTATTACCAATGACATGGTTGAAGATGCGCCCAGATTTTTTGAGGTGGCAAAGAAGATTGTTGAGATCACCGAAGGCAAAATATTTGTCGCACACAACGTTAATTTCGATTACGGATTTGTGAGGCATGAGTTTAAGCGCCTGGGGTATGAATTTAAGCGGGACACTCTTTGCACAGTTAAGCTCAGCCGGAAGATATTGCCTGGCAAATCGAGCTACAGCCTTGGCAACTTATGCAAGAGCCTTGGTATAGAGATAGAGAACAGGCACAGGGCTGGAGGCGACGCCTTCGCTACAGTAAAGCTGATTGAGATTTTGCTTCAGACCGATAATGGAACGGTTTTCAACAAATTTTTAGAGGCCGGAGTGGGCATTGGCAAGGTCAACGAGTTCCTAACCTGGGAGGAAATTTCCAGCTTGCCAGAAAACCCAGGCGTCTACTACTTCCATAACCAGGCCGGTGAGGTGATTTATATAGGCAAAAGCAAGAACATCAAAAGCCGGGTTACGCAACACCTGAAGAAGCCGGCTGGCTTGAAAGGCAGAGAACTGAAAAGTAAAGCAGCTTCGGTCACTTTTGAAGAGACGGGCAATGAGCTGGTGGCGCTTTTGCTGGAGAGCGAGGAAATTAAGAAAGTGCAGCCTGTGTACAATAGGATGCAGTTGCGGAACTCCTATAGGTATGGCCTTTTTGCCGACCTCCATATCGATGGCTATATCCATTTTAAAGTAGGGAAGATTGATGGGAAAGCAGAACCATTTGTGGTTTGCTCCTCCGAGGACGAATCGTTGAAAGTGTTAAGGCGATTGGTCAAACGTTTTCAGCTATGCGCTCATATTGCAGGCTTGGAAAGGCAAATGACCCCGGAGCGGGGTTGCTTTGATTATAGCTTGCAGTCATGTCAAGGGGCCTGCGTTGGCAAGGAGGAAAGTGATATTTATAATGAGCGAGCGACTTTGGCGATGCGCTCATGGCAATTCAAGCATCCCAACTGCTTTATTTTTGACAAAGGCCGCCATACGGAGGAGAAGACAATTATTTGCATCGAAAATGGCAACTACAAAGGCTTTGGTTATGCCGACGCCGACCTGCTGGGCAATAGCCCCGACCTGATCAGGGACTGCATTCAACCAAAGAAACCAAATAGAGAGGTCAACCGCCTGATTTACCACTACCTGGAAACCAAAAGGGTGGAGGCGGTGGTTGAATATTGAGGATGGGGCTATTCTCAATCACTCCATTCCTCCGAACACATAATTTTTTAACCCCCCCTCTGATCTAGATCGTTTGCAGAGCAGAAAATTCCTAAATTCATATCTGCTGTGAATTTGTGCGGGAACATTCGCTGCCAGCACCTGCAAAATCTTTATGAGACACCTTCAATTTATATGCTTTTGCCTGGCGATTTTGCTGAGCGTTTTTACAACAAAAGCCTCAGCTCAGGAGCTATATGATTACGATACCGAGATCAGGCCTCTGCTCTCGCAGAAGTGTTTCGAATGCCACAACACGAACATGCCCAAGGCCAATGTCAACCTTGATAATTACAAAGAAAAGGCCAGGGTAGTCAAAGATGGTGCCTTTTGGCTCAAGGTACTTGAACAAATCGAGAGCCGCGACATGCCGCCCAAGTCAAAGTCACCTCTTTCCGACGAAGACTATCGCCTGCTGGTAGATGGCATTAATGGCATTCTTCAGAGCTCGCTCAAAGAGCACGTGCCTGGTCAAATTGTCATCCGGCGTCTCAGCCACACTGAGTATCAGTACACTATCAAAGATTTGACAGGATATGACTTTGATGCCCGAAGCTATTTCCCCTCCGATGGTTCCGGTGGTGGTGGCTTCGACAATCAGGGAGGCTCACTTTTCATCACGCCCCTGAAACTGGAAAGGTATTACGACGCAGCAGACCTTATTCTTCAAGGGGTGGCGGAAAACGAACAATTGTGGAGAAACATAGCGCCGGAGGAATATGACCCCTCATGGCTGACCAGGCTAACTGTGTGGGTGAAATCTCTTTTCGCCGACTCTTATAGTAGCATGACTCATGCACAACTGGCGGCCGAAAAAACCATTTTCCCATTTGCTACCAAAGCCTACCGAAGGTTTTTGAAAGATGACGAGAAAGCCAGATTGGGCACTTTGTTCACCCAGGTGTACCAGGGCATGGACACGCTTGATAACCCTCAGAGGTTTGACCAAAGCATCGCCCAGGTGTACAAGATGGTGTTAGTGTCACCGAATTTTCTTTACCGAACAGAAGAAGAACCACCAAACAGTAAAGCCTATTACCTCAGCGATTTTGAGATGGCCTCCAGGCTTTCTTATTTCTTGTGGTCAAGCATGCCTGACGATGAGCTATTCAGCCTGGCCTACCTGGGCAAGCTGCAGGACACGTTGGTGCTGGAGGGGCAGGTGAAACGGATGCTGGCCGATCCAAAGGCTAAGCGATTTGCAGAAAGCTTCTCTACACAATGGCTGGGTATAAACAAGCTACTTGATACACAGCCTATAGTAGATCCCGAGAAATTCCCTGACTTCGACATGCCCCTTCGGGAGGCGCTTTACCGGGAGACCGTGGAGTACTTCTATTATGTGCTGACTGACAGCAAGAACATGATGGAGCTGGTCAACAGCAATTACACCTTCCTGAACCAGAAGCTTGCGGATTTCTATGGTGTGGAGGGCGACTTCACCAACGAATACAAAAAGGTGCTTTTGGCTAATGCCAACAGAGGGGGCGTGATGGGCATGGGCAGTGTGTTGACCGTTTCTTCACTACCTGTGCGCACAAGCCCCGTGCTGAGAGGGAAATATGTGATGGAGCAAATCATGGGTATTTCACCACCACCACCACCACCAGAAGTGGCTGAGTTGGTAGAAGATGAAGGCGCACATAGCGAACTGGGCCTTAGAAAACTACTGGAGAGGCATCGTTCGAGTCCCGGATGTTTTAGCTGCCACCAGAAAATGGATCCGCTGGGCCTGGGCTTGGAGAACTTTGATGCTACGGGCCGGTGGAGAGACAGCTACGGCAAGGCCGCTATTGATGCCTCAGGTACTTTGGCTGATGGGAGAGAGTTCAATGGCCCTGCTGAGTTAAAGGTGCTGCTGATGGACGAAAAAGAAAAAATAGCGAGAAACCTGGCGACAAAAGTGCTTTCGTATGCTTTAGGTCGTGGTACTATTTTTACAGACGAGCCAGCGCTTCGCAAGCTGGAAACAGCTCTATTAGAAAATAATTTTAACCCTGACCCATTTATTGTTGAATTGGTGAAAAGCTATCCTTTCAGAATGAAAATCAATGATTTCAGGGACAAGATAAATGAAGTATTATGAGCAAGAAGTGGCAAATATCCAGAAGACGAATGCTAAAAGGGGTGGGTGCCTGCATGGCCTTGCCTTTTCTCGACGCCATGGCGCTTCCCGGCCTAAGTTCCCCGGTTCCGTCTAAGTCCCCGCTGAGAACAGCCTTTATTGTGATGCCAAACGGCGTCCATCCTCATCACTGGACACCGGCTACCGTTGGCCGGGGTTATGAGTTTACCCAACAGCTACTGCCGCTTAAGCACCTGCAAGATGATTTCCTCGTGCTGGGCGAGCTGATGAATATGAATTCGCTCAGGACTGCTGACGGTCACTACACCAAAACCGCCAACCTTCTTACTTCCACAAGAATCCGGCAGACTACCGGTGACAATATCAACAGCGGAGGGGTTTCTATCGATCAGGTCATCGCCAATCACGTGGGCGGAGACACCTTGTTTCCTTCATTAGAATATGGCCTGGATCGCATTGCTACAGGCGTGGACATTAACGTAGGGCTGACGAGATTGTACGCCTCAAGTATCTCCTGGAAAACTGCCACGCAACCGCTAACCAAGGAGATCGACCCAAAGATGGCTTTCGACAGGTTGTTTGGGAGGTATGTTCCCGGGGCAAAAATCAAGAACGATCCGTGGAAGCAAAGTGTGCTCGACGCCGTGCTGGATGATGCCAAAAGTCTCAAGAGAAACCTGGGAAGGTCAGATCAGGATAAGTTGACGGAATACCTGGATTCTGTTTACAGCCTGGAAAAAAGAATTTCCGACGGAGCCAATCAGGAAAAGTTTGCAGCCAACCTGACTGGTGACGTTAAAAAGGAACTGATTCGCCTGAATCAGAACATTGAAGAGTATGCCGAGGTGCGCAGCGGAGTGGACGTGACCGAAAAGACCCGCATGATGCTCGATATCATGGCTCTGGCATTCTGGAGCGACGCCTCACGGGTAAGCACCTTTTTGTTTGGCAACTCGGTGAGCAACCGTAACTTCTCCTTCCTGCCTGGCGTAAACGACGGCCACCATTCCATTTCTCACCACATGGATGACGAGAAAAAGCTGGCGCAGTATGTAAAGATCACTCAATGGCACATGGAGCAATACGCCTACTTTATCGAAAAGCTGAAATCGATGAAGGAAGGTGAGAGCAATGTATTCGACAACTCTATGATCATGTTCAGCTCCGACCTGCGGGACGGCAACCGACACTCGCCCCGCAACCTGCCCGTGCTTTTGGCAGGCAGGGCTGGGGGAAGAATTAACCCGGGGCAAAACCTGATCTACGAAAAAGAAACCCCTTTGGCCAATCTTTATGTGACCATGCTGGAGGCATTGAACATTGAAAAGACCAGCTTTGCCGACAGCACCGGCAAATTGGCAAACATACTGGCATAGTTAACAAGACCCTATAATTAGTTTGGCATTTGAGAGTAGAAGCATTAGTTAAGCATCCGGCGCTGGTTGTTTGTTCGTTTGTTATCGGAGTTCTTGTTTTGGGATTGCCATTTATTGGCAAAATTGAGGCGCCGGTTTTCTTTTTGATGCTGGGGAGGTTCCATCCCCTGGTGCTGCATTTTCCTATAGTCCTTATTATCCTGGCTTTGATGCTGGAGCTGGCTATTAAGTTCAAATTCGTTCCTAACGCCCCCGGCCTTCAGCTATCGTTGCTTGCGGCCTCTGCTTTCACGGCATTGATTGCCATTCTGGCTGGCTATTTCCTTTTTGTTGGCGGAGAGTATTCGGGAGAGCTGATGGAGCAGCATTTTTGGGGAGCTACGGTGAGCGGGGCAGGCGTATTTTTTGTAATCGGGCTGTATTTACTGTCTCAGCGCTTTACGCCAGTCTACCCATTCTATATTGGCCTCCTGGTGCTTACTAATCTGTCGATAGGTTTCACCGGACATATCGGAGGCTCCATCACCCACGGTAAGGACTACCTTACCGAATACATTCCTCTCGTTTTTCAGGAAGAAGCAAGCGGTAACAAAGAGGTTGAGGAGATGCTGGTGTACGACGATATGATAAGCCCTATTTTCGAGGCCAAATGCATGAGCTGCCACAATCAGTCCCGGTCAAAAGGCGGACTCACCATGAGTTCCCTGCAAAGTATTGCGAAAGGAGGCGACAGTGGGCTGGCACTCATAACGCCTGAAGATTTGGAGCAAAGCGAGCTATTCAACAGAGTGACCCTTCCCGCTGACCACGATGACGTAATGCCCCCGGAAGGGCAGTCACCCATGAGTGAGCAGGAAATTGAATTGCTTAAATACTGGATTACTTCTGGGGCCTCCCCCGAGCAGAAAGTGACAGAGCTTCAAGCACAACCCGAAATTGCCGGAGTTGCTAACGAACTTCTGCCTCAGCTGACAAAGTACCGCCGCAGGCAGACCATGGCCGACTTAAAATTGAAGGAGATAACCCAAGAACTGAAAATAGTAGCTGAAAAGCTGAACGTCGCCATTGCACCCGACAGCCTTGAACCAGGCCTTTTTAGCCTGAGAGTGAAATTTCCACCGGCTCCTTTTTCTAATGACCAGTTCAGGGAACTGGCTCCTTACAATGACGCTTTCAGCCGGCTTTCCATCGTCTCCAGTAGCATCAATGACGATGGGTTGTACCACATCAGCCAAATGACAAACGTAAAGGAGCTCTTCCTCCAGAAAACAAATATTGATGGGTCAGGATTTATCTACCTGATGCAAATGCCAAACCTTGAGACTCTCAATCTTTCTTTCACCAAAATTGATGACAAGGCTGCTTTAGATCTACTGAAGTTCCCGAGCCTGAAGGAGGTGTACTTGCTTGGCACCAAATGCACACCGCAGGTGGTCGAAGCACTTAGAAAGAACAAGCCGGGATTGAAGATTCTTTTTGAAGAGGGGCCGTACTTTTAGCAAAAAAAGGGTGAACATTCGCACGAATGTTCACCCGGAAATAATTATTTCAATTACTTAGGAAACACACTCTTGTCAATATTAGGAATGATTTTGAGAGCGTTCTTATAGTACACTTTCTTTAGCACCTCATCAGGTAAATCCAGCCCATACATTCTCCAGAAGGCATGGTACTTTTTGTAGTAGGGAAAATACTCATCGGCTGTTTCCAGCACTCTGAAGTAGGTGTAGTATTCCTCCGGATTGTAAGCATCCTTGCCAAATAAAATCCTGTCCTGATACTTCGTGAAGAATGCTTTGGCTGCTCTTGGCTGCCTGCCAAGCTCGGCGATAATAGCGCCAATCTCAGTATACATATTTGGCATTTCGTCCAGCAGCTTGCCTAGTGTAGCCAGGTCGTTGGCGTACCAGCCAAAGTGAGCATTAATGAAGGTTGTCTTCTTGTGTTTCTTAAACACGTTGTGCTGCTCCTCTATAATTTGCTCCCACGGAACCGGATCGGTAGCAGAGCGCTTACGGTTCGGGTGTGTTTTTAGCTCAAGCCACCGCTCGTTATTTTCATCATAGTCGTCCCAGAACGACTTTGGATCTGCAGAGTGTATCAGCACAGGTATCCCCAGTTCACCGCATTTTGCCCAAACAGGGTCAATTCTTGGATCATCCACAGCCACCCGTTTCCCCGAGCCGTCTGTAACACTAAAGCCGAGACTTTTATAAATTTTCAAGCCATTAGCTCCCGCTTTCACATCTTCTTCAAGAGAGGCCGCAGCCTTTTTACCCCATTCCGGGTCATCTATGCCTGTAAAATCAAGGTTAGTGAAAATGATGAACCTGTTGGGCGAGTTTTTCTTTACGTTATCCAGCACCTCCAGCAAATATCCACGGCTTCCCCGTCCCCTTCCGCTCAAATTGACCATCACACCCATGTTCAAATCATCCATTTCCTTCACTAAAGGAGCAAGATCCTGCTGATTCATTCTGAATTGGTGATTGTGGACATCTACAAACGGGTACTTCGATTTTGTCAACGGGTGTTCCGGCACAACCAGTGTTGACGGGGGATCATATTTCTCCCAGTCCATGATCATTTCTGTGTCCACTTTTTGTGCCAGTGCTTGCGAAAAAACAAGAAGACCACAGGCAAGGGTAAGTAAGAGTTTCTTCATGAGATAGATTTTATAACTTATCTAATTACGAAAGATAGAAAGGCTTGGGCATAACAGCTTATAGGAACGGTAGTTAGAGGGTATGAACTTCAACGTTTTGAAACTTCAAAGCAAAGAGTTAGTTTTGTTATATTACTAATAGTTAGTATAACAACAATATACCCATTATGAATATTTTAGATCATTCTCATCAAAACACAATTGAGGCACCGGAGGATTTTCTGCCCCTGTTGGGCACAGACTATCTGGAGCTTTATGTTGGTAACGCTTTGCAAGCAGCACATTACTACAAAACAGCCTTTGGCTTTCAATCGCTGGCTTTTTGTGGGCTGGAAACAGGTGTGAAGGACAGGACTTCCTATGTGCTGGTGCAGGACAAGATCCGCCTGGTGCTGACAACCCCCTTAAAGGCAGATACCGAAATCGGCAGACACATCGATAAGCATGGCGATGGTGTGAAGGTGGTGGCACTTTGGGTTGAAGACGCAACTAAAGCCTTCGAAGAAACAACAGCAAGGGGCGCCAAGCCATTCATGGAGCCGCAAGTTGAAAAGGACGAAAATGGCGAAGTGGTTCGCTCAGGTATTTATACCTATGGAGATACTGTTCACATTTTTGTCGAAAGAAAAAACTATACCGGCGTTTTTCTGCCGGGTTTTAAGCCATGGAAGAGCAGCTACAACCCTAAACCCATTGGCTTAAAGTATGTTGACCACATGGTAGGAAACGTAGGCTGGGGAGAAATGAATCAGTGGGTCGACTTCTATGCCAATGTGATGGGATTTGCTCAGCTGGTGTCTTTCGATGATAAAGACATTTCTACAGAATATACCGCTCTTATGAGCAAAGTGATGAGCAATGGCAATGGTAGGGTAAAATTCCCGATCAATGAGCCAGCCGACGGTGCGAAGAAATCGCAGGTGGAGGAGTACCTGGATTTTTACAACGGGTCAGGCATTCAACATATTGCCGTTGCGACCGATGACATCATTGAAACAGTTACGCAGCTTCAGAGTAGAGGTGTTGAGTTTCTAAATGTTCCCACTACCTATTACGATGACTTGTTGGATAGGGTAGGTCATATTGATGAAGATCTAGAGCCTTTGAAGAAGCTTGGCATTCTTGTCGATCGAGACGACGAAGGCTACCTACTGCAAATTTTTACCAAGCCAGTAGAGCCTCGGCCGACCATGTTTTTCGAGGTCATCCAAAGAAAAGGGGCCAAATCCTTTGGCAAAGGAAACTTCAAGGCATTATTTGAAGCGATAGAACGAGAACAAGAGCTAAGGGGAACATTGTAGTTCCCCTCCAATTGCTGATACATGCAGAATAAATATGGATTTCTTATTGAAGTAGCCTCCCGCCAAATAAAACAGGCGTTTCAGCGAAAGCTGCAACTCTCGGGAGCTGACTTAACGGTTGACCAGTGGGTAGTTCTCGATAAGCTGGCTACTGGGCCTAAGTCGCAGGTGGCGGTTGTGGAAGCCGTGTACAAGGATCCCCCAACTGTCACCCGCATTATAGATTTGCTTGGCCAAAAGGGCCTGGTGGTGAGGAAGGCCGACCCCAATGACAGGAGGAAATTCAGCGTGGGATTAACTGCTGAAGGAGAGACACTCATTACACAGCTCAAACCTGTAGTGGATGACTTTCGAAACCAGGGTTGGGAAGGCCTGAATGAAGAAGATTATGCGCATTTGCATCGGATCATGACCAAAATAGTCCATAACTTCGAGATAGCATCGGCAGCTACACTCATGGATGTTACCGCTATTTCTGACGACAAAGCCGCCTGAGACTTGAAGGTAATATATTCAAACATAGCCCGTTAATTAGGCAGTGTTATGTATAATTATAATCTTTGGTGTATGAAGTATTTTGGTGTAATCGTCTTTTTCTTTTTTCTCAGCTGGGGGGCATCGGCTCAATCGTCAAGGGAGGTAAATACGGCACAGAAACAGGGTTCTCAGTATAACTCTACTCAAAAGATAAAGAAGGTAAAGAAGAAAAGGAAGAGCAAGAAAGACCAGCTTATCGCAGAATATCAAGAGCGGATGAAGGATAACGCAAAAGCCGACAGAAAAGCGGCGAGAGAAATGGAAAAGCCGCAGTATTCCGACCAGTCCTATTTTGGGCACAAAAAGCCACCTAAGAAAAGACCACTCGGCAAACGTAAATTCTGTAAAGAATGCGGAATTGTCCACTAATAACATTGCTCTAAAATATTCCAGTTCTGATTATAGCGCATGCAGCACATAGCCAGGTGCATTGAGCATACTCTTTTACACCCGACATTGTCCGACAAAGACATTGACCAATTGGTGTCCGAAGCTAAAGCCTATGGCTTTTGTGGGGTATGTGTGCCGCCCTTTTGGGTGAAAAGAGCGCAGCGGGAGATTGGATCCGAAGATATTCAACTCGTAACAGTAGTTGGTTTTCCACTGGGCTACCAGATGACCGAAACTAAACTTGAAGAAGCCAGATTGGCATTGAGGGATGGCGCAACAGAAATAGACATAGTAATGAACATTTCTGCTTTCAAAATGAACCACCCCTGGTTCAAGATTGAGTTGGCTAAAGTAGCTAAACTAGTTCATGAGCAAGAGGCCATATTGAAAGTGATTATCGAAACGGCTTACCTGACAGACGCAGAAATAGAAAAAGCAGCTACAACTGCCAAAGATGCTGGCGCTGACTTTGTTAAAACCAGTACTGGCTTTGCGGGTGCCGGAGCAAAGGTTGAGCATATTAAACTGCTCAGAGAGATATTGCCATCCCATGTAGGGATCAAAGCTTCAGGCGGCATCAAAACTTTGGCGCAAACGATAGAGCTGATCACTGTAGGCGCTGACCGGATTGGCACTTCGTCCGGCGTGGCCATTGTTAGTGAGCTTTTAAAGCCCTCCTGAACTTCGTTCTCATTTATTTCCACAAGGCTGTTTGATTTTTGAATTGGAATTTTCATTTTTCAATCCTAAACCGGCAATTGTTAGATGGTCTGTTATCAAATACGTGTGGTGGGCAAGGTGCAGGGTGTCTTTTACAGAGCCAGCACTAAAACCGTGGCCGATGAACTGGGCGTGAAGGGATGGGTGAAGAATGAGGTGGACGGCAGCGTATTAATAGAAGCCGAGGGCACCAAGGACAAACTGATTGATTTAATGGCCTGGTGTAAGAAGGGGCCTCTGCACGCCAAGGTTGACAGCATAGAACGTATTGAGGTCGATTTAAAGCATCACAACGTATTTTTGATCAGGCACTAGGCCACTTTCATGGGCACTATGCCTCTTACTTTGTGAACCCGCACCTCAAACTGGCTATTTAAAAATACCCGCAAGCGGTTTTCAGCAAGCTCCCCTTGTCTTCTGTTTTTGCAAAAAACGGTGGCGGCCAGCACGGCTTTAAGGAATTGAGGGTTTTGCCCAAATTCAGTGCACCAGATTACAAATCGTTCCGTCCATTCTTTAGAATACTTTTCGAAGTGACTGCTGCCGTCCCAGATGAGCTCAAGTTGGTTGTTGCCGTATTTGTATCTGTAGATTCCACACAGAGAAGTGTAGAAGGTATGGAGATAAATGAGCTGGTTTTTTTCGTAGCTTTCAATGCGCAGCGAAGTGTCGTCGTTGAGCCCCAATGGGTTATAAACCTGCTGATAGGCACTTTTTGAAATTGAGATCAGCTCCGTGAGAAGGTCGGCTTCCAGATGGGCCTGGGCTTGCTTTAATATAAGGTTTTTGTCGTAGGGAAAAAAGCGGTGATCTGTCAACTCCATATAGGCACAAATATAAGCTTTTGAATTTTTACCACACCAAAAAAAATAGAATTAGAACATGAAAAAATGGGTTCCCTTAAAACCATTCCAAAGTGTTTTGCTATTTGTTTTTCCGCACCTTATCTTAACAATTAAATAACATCCCCTTAATTTTTCGGTTGGCGACAGTAGTCTTAATGCGCACCGGGATAGTAGAAATTCTTGACTTAAGTTGACTGGCCTGAAGGTTCGGGTCAATTTATCTTTGGCAACATCACTTTATAGCAGGGTTTTATACTAAAGAAATTGATCTGGTCAAAAGAATAACTTGAATCTAAAGCATTGTTTAACAAGGCGTTTTAGGGTTAATCTTTCGTTAAAATTTAATTTCATTCATATCGAAAAGTTAATCTTTTCATACTGGTGTAAAAACATGTATGCCTTAGCTTTGCACCATATTTTCTCAACCGTGAAAATTAATTGACAACCAAAAAAACAAATTATGAGGCGAATTTTACAATTGGCTCTGACACTGTTGATTACGGCTTCGTTTTCGACGCTTTTCGGGCAAGGTACCACCACTTCTGCGCTTAACGGGCAGGTGGTAGACGCAAATGGGGTTGCCCTGCCAGGTGCTACCGTGCTTGCTGTGCACACACCAACTGGATCCCAGTATGGCAATGTTTCGGATGTGGAAGGTTATTTCCGTATTTCCGGAATGCAGGTAGGCGGACCTTATACCGTAACGATTTCATTTGTGGGCTACAAGCCCTACCAGCAGTCTGGCGTATTTCTTACGCTTGGTCAAACCTTCAGGATCAAATCTGTTCTTGAGGAAGAAAGCACACAACTCGAAGGAGTGGAAATCATTGCCAGTGGTAATGATGTGTTCGACGGCAACAAGACCGGTCAGTCAACAATTATTGATGAAGGAACAATCAACACGCTGCCAACCGTATCAAGGTCGCTTACTGATTTCACACGCCTTAATCCCCTTGTAAACATTCAGGGTGACGCCATAGAAATTGCCGGAATGAACAACCGCTACAACGCTATTTACATAGATGGAGCGGTTAACAATGATGTTTTCGGCCTTGCAGCTAGCGGAACCAACGGTGGCCAGACTGGAGTGTCTCCTATTTCAATAGACGCCATTGAGCAGTTTCAGGTAGCTGTTGCGCCATTTGATGTAACACAGTCTGGTTTTGCCGGAGGTTCCATCAATGCAGTAACAAGAAGCGGAACAAATGAATTCGAAGGGTCAGCCTATGGCTTTATAAGAAATCAAAAGCTTTCCGGAAAGACACCGACGGATGACAAGGACTTCGAGAGAGAGCAGCTGGATGAATTCACTGCCAAAACTATGGGATTCCGTATCGGCGGCCCAATTGTGAAAAACAAAGTATTTTTCTTTGCTAACGCCGAGATGCAGAGAGACGAAACACCCAGGCCATTCAACGCAGCTACATACACTGGCGATGCCTCAATAGCCGACATTCAAGCGTTGGTTACCAAGCTCAAAAGTGAGTATGGGTACGATCCGGGCACATATACCAACAATGCCTCTTACCTGAATAGCGACAAGGTGATTGCCAAGATTGATTGGAACCTTAGCAAGAACCATAAGTTGTCTGTGCGCCACTCCTACGTAAAGGCGGAAAACCTACAGGCTAACCAGTCGGGAACAACCTCAATCAACTTCCAGAACGCTTCTGTTTACTTCCCTTCAACAACCAACTCTTCTGCGCTTGAGTTGAAAAGCAATTTTGGAAGCAACATGTCGAACCACCTTACCATCGGTGCCACATTTGTTAATGACGACAGAGACCAGGCGGGCGACCCCTTCCCATTTGTGAGAATCAGCGACGGCGCTGGTTCAATAGCATTTGGTAGCGAAGAATTCTCAACTGCCAACCAGTTGAAACAAGATGTGATCACAGTGACGGATAACTTCCAGATTTTCAAGGGAAGACACACTTTCACCATCGGCACACACAACGAATTCTATAAGTCGTACAACCTGTTCATTCGCCAGGCTTTTGGATCATACAACTATGACAGCCTTTCAGGCTTTATGAATAACCTGAACGCCGATAACTACAATGTCAGCTATTCTCTGGTAGACACAAAGGTTGGTGACGGTTCGGCCGGTGCAGCTGAATTTGGTGGCATGCAGCTTGGGGTTTATGGCCAGGACGAATTTCAAGCTACTGATAGGTTGAAATTGACGCTGGGCCTCCGCATTGATATGCCAATCTTCGGCGATGAAACGCTTGAAAACACGGCTTTCAATACAACAACAGCAGGCTTAATTGAGGCCGCAGGGTATGACCTGAAAGGTGCGAAAACTGGTGAGTTTATTGGCTCATCTATTCTTTTCGCTCCAAGGTTTGGCTTTAACTACGATGTGACTGGTGATAGGTCGACTCAGCTTCGAGGTGGATTGGGAATCTTCAATAGCCGAATTCCTTTGGTGTGGCCAGGTGGTGCATACAACAACAATGGATTGACAGTTGGTGGAGATTTCAGGACCAATGTGCCCTTCAATAGCCAGTGGGATGGCCAGCCTCGCAACGTAGCTCCCGGACAAGGTTCGCCGTCAGGACAGATAGATTTGTTTGCGTCTGACTTTAAGTTGCCACAGGTATTCAAGGCCAACCTGGCAGTAGATCAAAAACTTCCCTGGGGAATGGTGGGCTCCTTTGAAGCACTTTATACTAAGTTTCTTAATAATATTTTCTATGAGAACCTGAACATCAGACCGGCTGCTACACAGCTATCCGGTACCCCCGATGATCGAAATAAATACAACAGATCTAGTCCAGTCGACCCTACGTATACAGGCATTTATCTTGCCTCTAATACTAATAAGGGGTATACCTATAACCTGTCAGCCACTGTGGCTAAGCCGTTCTCTAACGGTTTTACCTCTAGCTTGTCTTACACCTGGAATGATGCCTTTTCAGTCTACGACGGTACCTCATCACAGAACTCTTCGCAGTGGAGAGGTCTTCACTCTGTGAACGGCCGCAATGTATTTGACGAGGCCATGAGGTCTGATTTCTCAATGGGGTCAAGAGTTATTGCGCAACTTTCGTATCGAAAAGAATACCTTGGGTTTGGTGCCTCGCAAATATCGCTGTTCTACAACGGACAGTCGGGCAGAACCTATTCTTACATATATGACGACAGTGGTAACTTGACCAGGGAAGATTCAAGAGAAAGAAGCTTGGTTTATATCCCTGCTACTCAAAGTGATATCAACTTGGTTTCTACCTCAAGTTACACGGTGTCTCCCGCTGAGCAATGGGCCGATTTGGATGCATTCATCAAATCTGATAAGTATCTCAGCGAGCACAGAGGTGAATATGCTGACAGAAATCAAAGCAGATCACCTTTCGAGGGAGTAGTTGACTTCAGATTCTTACAGGATTTCTATATTCAAACAGCCTCTGGTAAAAGGAATACCCTCCAGGTATCACTTGACATTTTCAACATAACAAATCTCATCAATCAGGATTGGGGTAGAAGATATTTTGTGAGCGATGGAGGCAACTTCCAAAGTGCAGAATTGCTTAGATTTGAAGGATGGGCTGATGCGGCGCAAACAGTGCCAAACTTTACATACCGGAAAGGTGCAGACTACCAGCCATGGCAAATTGATGACTCTGGTTTCCAGAGTTCCCGCTGGCAGATGCAGATTGGCCTGAGATATATATTTAAATAATTTACTTCATCATACGATATATGAAAAAGGCCCGAAAAGGGCCTTTTTTTATGCTGCCGCAACAACAATCTGAATGCATTCAGAGTTAATTGAATTCACTTGGTTATCAATGTTGTATCACAAATGCCTCTTACATCCTTCATCAAAAGAATGGACGATCTTTATTCATGGTGCTGGCGGTAGTTCCACCATTTGGTTCAAGCAGGTAAGGGAATACAAGGAGCATTTTAATGTACTCCTTCTTGACTTAAGAGGCCATGGTAAGTCAAGAGATCTTTTGAAAGCCTACATCAAAGAAGACTATTCATTTGAAAGTATCAGTCGGGACGTGCTGGAGGTGATGGATCACCTAAGGGTCGAAAAAGCACATTTTATAGGCATTTCGCTTGGCACTATTCTCATTCGAACTCTTGCTGAAATGGCGCCTGGCAGAGTGAAATCGATGGTGCTGGGTGGAGCCGTGACACGGCTTGATCTTAGGGCACGATTTCTGGTATCAACAGGCAATAGGTTGAAAAATATACTGCCGTTCATTTGGTTATATCAGCTCTTTGCATGGATTATGATGCCACGAAAAAGTCACGCCGAGTCAAGGTCTTTATTTATCAAGGAGGCGAGAAAGCTTTATAAAAAAGAAACAAAACGGTGGTTCCGGTTGATAAATGAGTTGAACCCAATTTTGAGATACTTCCACGAAAAAGAATTACCCATTCCTGTCCTCTACCTAATGGGCGCCGAAGATTACATTTTTCTTGCTCCGGTGAAAAAAATAATAGTGGAGCACAAATTTGCGTTTCTTACTGTTATTCAAAATGCAGGACATGTCTGTAATGTCGACCAAGCCGACATATTCAACAGGGAATCGATCAGGTTCATTCATTATTCAGCTGGCAATACACGAGCGGTCACAGGTTACTGAGCCTTTAACACCATTTATTTACCCTTCACCCCGCTTGCCACAAACAACAAACAAATTGCAATGCACGCCGTTTTTTGAGTGTAATTTTGTCATTTCCGAAAAATAGAAATCCGCAAAAACGGATCGTTCTATCAACCAAACGTATGAAGAAAACAGTTAGAAGGGTACTATTTTATGTAATGGTATTGGTTGTTTTGGTGTATCTGGCCGACCGAAAGTTGCATTTTATTTCCCAGGGTGAAGAAGTTGCTCAGACTGAGACAAGGTCCTCAGGTGGGGCGTTGCCAGTGACAGCCATAGTCATGAAGCCAGAGGCTCTTGATGATAAACTGGTTATTACAGGTGCTCTTATCGCCAATGAGGCGGTAGAGATTGCGTCCGAAGTATCTGGAGTTGTGCAAAAAATTTATTTCAAAGAAGGATCTAAGGTAAAAAAGGGAGACCTGCTGCTGACTTTAAATACAGAAGACCAGGAGGCCCAGTTGGAGAAATTGAAATTCTCGAAGAAGCTGAGAGAGACCAGTGAATATCGCCAACGTCAGCTGCTTGAAAAGGAAGCAATTAGCCAGGAGGAGTACGACGTGGCATTGACTGAGTTAAACACAGCGTCCGCCGACATCAAAGTGCTGGAAGCTCAAATTGCAAAAAGCAAGATCAGGGCACCGTTCAATGGTACTATTGGCTTGAGGTACATCAGTGATGGAGCCTTCATCAACTCAAGCTCCCGCATTGCAAGTTTAATTAACATCAATCCCATCAAGGTAGAGTTTTCAATTCCTGGAAAGTATGGAACAGTGATAAATGACGGCGACCCGATTTTCTTTACTACCGACGCTTCCGATAAGACCTATCAGGGTACTGTTTACGCTGTTGAGCCACAAATTGACCAGGCTACCAGAACCATGAGGATAAGGGCAACCAGCGACAACTCCAAAGGTGAACTGTTTCCGGGGTTGTTTACGAGGGTGGAGGTAGTATTGAACCACAAGGACAATGCGTTAATGGTGCCGTCTATAGCAGTGGTAAATGACCTGGCTGGCCATAAAGTGTTCCTTGAGAGAGGAGGAAAAGTGGTTGAGCAGCCCGTTACAATAGGTATACGTACTGCCAACAGCATTGAAATAATTGAGGGCATTAAGGAAGGCGACACAGTGATCACTTCAGGGCTACTCCAGATTCGCCCGAATTCTGTTGTGGAGATCACGGATTTTAACTAAAACATTAAAACTATGGCAGGTCTATCCAACATCAGTATTAACAGACCCGTGCTGGCGGTGGTAATGTCCATCATTATCATCATTTTTGGCATCATAGGATTCAACTTTCTGGGCATCAGAGAGTATCCTAGTGTCGATCCGCCTATTATCTCAGTAAGCACCTCTTACACCGGAGCCAATGCGAGCATCATTGAGTCGCAGATCACCGAGCCCCTGGAAGAGTCGATCAACGGAATCGCCGGTATCAAAAGTCTTACGTCCACAAGTAGGGATGGAGCCAGCTCTATCAGGGTTGAGTTTGACCTGGAAATTGACCTGGAAGCTGCCGCCAACGACGTCAGAGACCGGGTGTCGAGGGCTACCAGAAACCTTCCACCCGACTGTGATCCGCCGTCGGTGAGAAAAGCGGATGCAGATGCTATGCCCCTTGTTTTTTTGAATGTAAAAAGTGACAAAAGAACTCTTTTGGGCCTTTCCGATGTAGCAGAGAATATTTTTAAGGAGCGACTTCAGACGATAAAAGGAGTGGCGGCCGTCCAGATTTGGGGTGAGCGCCGCTATTCTATGAGACTTTGGATGGATCCAGCCAAGCTGGCGGCTTACTCACTTACGCCATTGGAGGTGCTGAATGCAGTTACACGTGACAACGTCGAACTTCCTTCGGGACTGGTAGAAGGCACCAACATGGAACTCACGGTGAGAACCATGGGCCGCATTTCCACGCCAGAAGAATTCAACCAACTTATTGTCAAAGAGGACGACAACAATGTTGTACGTTTTCAGGATGTTGGGAGAGCTGAGCTGGGACCAGAAAACAACCGAACCATACTTAAAAGAGATGGCGTACCCATGGTTGGCGTTGTGCTTCAGGCACAGCCCGGAACTAATATCATAGAGATTGTAGACGAGTTTTACCGCAGGCTGGAGTTTATCAAGAAGGATCTCCCCGCCGATATTGAACTCGGAATCGGGTTTGATGTCACGGAGTATGTGAGGCAATCTATTACTGAGGTGCAGGAGACTATTTTCATGGCTTTTGTGCTGGTGGTGTTGATCATTTTCGCTTTCCTGCGTGATTGGCGAACCACGCTAATTCCTGTCGCCACCATCCCAATTTCCCTGATAGGTACTTTCTTCATCATGTACCTTGCCGGGTTCACCATCAACGTACTTACGCTTCTCGGCATCGTGCTGTCAATAGGACTCGTGGTGGATGACACAATTGTGGTGTTGGAGAATATTTACACCAAGATAGAAGATGGGATGTCGCCGCTGGAGGCCGGACTAAAGGGCTCGACAGAGATATTCTTCGCTGTTATCTCCACCACCGTGGCTTTGGTGGCGGTGTTTATGCCTGTTGTGTTTCTTGACGGGCTCACAGGCCGACTTTTCAGGGAGTTTGGCATCGTCGTGGCAGGGGCGGTAATAATATCGTCGTTTGTTGCCCTTACGCTTACGCCAATGCTCTCTACCAAAATTCTTAAGAAAAGAGAGAAAAAGCAGTGGCTGTATCGAGTGACGGAGCCATTCTTCGATTGGATGAACGAAGGCTACAACAAGTCGCTTGAAAACTTTATGGCTCGTAAATGGCTCGCTTTGGTCATTCTCGTACTTTCTTTTGGGGGCATTTACCTGCTCAATAATAATATCCAAAGCGAGCTGTCTCCCATGGAAGACCGGGGTGAGTTCAGGATTAACAGCACCGGCCCGGAGGGAGCCACCTTCGAGTATATGGACGCCTACCTTGATAAGATGCTTGCGTTGATCAGTGAGGCAGTGCCTGAAAAAGAGGCGCTCATAAGCATGACCAGTCCGAGCTTTGGATCATCGGGATCCGTGAATTCTGGAAATGTGAGGGTGATGATGGTCGACCCGTCGGAGAGAACCCGGTCACAGCAGGATGTGGTGAATGCTATCAGCCCATTGGTTATGAGAATGACAGAAGCCCGTTCTTTTGTTTCTCAAAGCCAATCGATAGGTAACAGAAGGGGCGGACTACCTGTCCAGTATGTGATACAGGCTACTACCATTGAGAAATTGAAAGAAGTGTTGCCAGCCTTTGTCGATGCCGCAACTGACGACGAGCATTTCGATTTTGTTGATCTCGACCTGAAATTTACAAAGCCTGAGATCAACATAGAAATAGACCGTGACAAGGCCCGTAGTTTGAATGTATCGATCCGGGATGTCGCTCAAACGCTCCAACTTGGATTGAGCGGTTCCAGGTTTGGTTATTTCATCAAAGACGGAAAGCAGTACCAAATAATAGGGCAGGTGGACAGAGAAGATCGCAACGACCCACTAGACCTGAAGGCACTTTATGTAAAGAACCAGGTAGGAGACCTTATCCAGATGGATAACCTGGTAAAGATTACTGAGCAAAGCACACCACCTCAACTCTATCGCTACAACAGATTTGTGTCTGCAACTGTATCAGCATCGTTGGTGCCCGGCTACACAATCAAGGATGGAATTGATGCTATGGATGCCATTGCAGCCCGTGTTCTTGACGGCACTTTTCAAACAGAGCTGTCGGGCCCTTCGGCAGAGTTCAGAGACTCCTCTTCAAGTTTGTACTTCGCTTTTATATTTGCTCTTATTTTGATTTACCTGGTGCTGGCGGCTCAGTTTGAAAGCTTCAGAGACCCTTTTATCATTATGCTTACAGTGCCAATGGCAATTGCAGGAGCATTTCTATCGCTATGGTACTTTGACCAGACACTTAACATTTTCAGCCAGATAGGTATCATCATGCTGATTGGCTTGGTAACAAAGAATGGTATCCTTATAGTAGAATTTGCCAACCAGCGCAAAGCCCATGACATGCCGGTGACAGAAGCCATAGTGGGTGCGGCACAGCAAAGATTCCGCCCCATTCTTATGACGAGTCTTTCGACTATCCTGGGTATTCTGCCAATTGCATTGGCACTTGGTGCAGGCTCAGAAAGCCGTGTGTCGATGGGTATCGCCATCATTGGAGGACTATTATTTGCTACAATACTCACCCTTTATGTAATACCTGCCATGTACGTCTATATCTCTGGCAAGGAAAAACGAATGGCTAGATTTTAATTTTTAAATAATAATATGAACAAAGTGAGGATTGCGTTTTTCGTTCTGGGTGCGCTGCTGCTATCAGAGAGCTTGATGTCTCAGGACATAATGAGCCTGCCAGAGGCGGTAAGGATAGCGCTCGAAAGCAACTACAACATTAAAATAGCTGACAATACCCGGGAAATTTCTGAAAATGATGTTACAAGGGGCAATGCTGGGTTTTTACCGACTGTTGGAGTTACAGCATTTAAAAACTTTGCATCCAATGATACTTATCAGGAGCGAAACGATGCGAACCGGACAATAGTTGATATTCAGGGGGCAAAGTCGGAGCAGGCTAGTATAGGTGCCTCATTTAACTGGGTTGTTTTCGATGGATTAGGAATGTTTTATGCCTATGACAGGTTGGGGCAGCAGAACGAAGCCAGCAACTTGTTGATGAAAGTGACAATGGAGAACACAGTAGCAGAAGTGCTGTCCACTTACTATACTGTAGCCCTGGAAGTGGAGCGAATAAAGGTGCTAAACAACTCGTTGCAGCTATCCGAAAGAAGGCTTGAGATAGCTCAGAATAAATATGAAATAGGTAAAGCGAGCAAGGTTGAGTTCCTAGCTGCTCAAGTCGACTTCAATACCGACAAAACTTTGTTGATCAATGAGGAACAGTTGCTATACCAAGCCAAGGTAGATCTTAACAGAGTACTGGCAAGAGAAATCGAGGCAGGCGTTGAAGTTGACCAAACGATTGATATCAACGAAAATTTGGTTTTGGGCGAGCTGCTTGAATCGGCAAACATGAAGAACCCTTCTTTGCTTCAGTCGCAAAGACAACTGAACATTGCTCACTTACAAATGAGGGAATTGAAAAGTGATCGATTCCCAATTGTCTCTCTAACTACAGCATATTCAAAAGGCAATAGCAGTTCGCAGGTTGGCTTTGCTGCGCTGACCAGAACGAATGGTTTTAACTACGGGGTGACTGCAAGCGTAAATATCTTCAATGGCTTTAATCTTAACCGAAGAGTGCAGAACGCAAAGGTGCTAATGGAGACGGCAGAATACTCAATAGCAGATTTGAGATTGTCTCTTGAAGCCGACATTAACAAGATGTACAATAGGTACATCACAAGCCTGGACCTTATTAATATTGAACGGCAAAATCTCGAGGTCGCCCGAGAAAATGAAAGCATTGCGTTGGAGAGATATCAGCTTGGTAATTATACGCCTTTGGAGCTAAGAGAAGCACAAATAAACGCCGTACAGGCTGAGAGCCGTCTTATCAATGCCGCCTTCTCAACAAAGCTGGCTGAAATTGAGCTGCTCAGGCTGAGCGGGAGCCTGATCACGACGTTCTCAGAGTAGGTTGCAGAAAGGGTGGCGTGACCTCCCTTCCTGTGTCTTTAGAAATCAAAACTAGCTTTTTACCAAAAAAAGCCTATTTTAGGATATGTTTCTTTGCAAACGTACCCTGATAACGCTGTTGTGCCTACGCACATTTAGCATTCACTATCGATTGCTCCTTTGCTTCTCCCTGTGTCTTTTTGCTGGATGCGGCAGGACTTCTTCTGATTCGAAAGCCATTGACAAGAATAAGAAAGCGACCGAAGAAGTAGCCAACCTCGACCTTGACAAGATCATGGCCAGGGGATTGTTGAAAGTCATCATCGAAAACAGTTCGACAAGCTACTTTATATATAAAGGCCAGCCCATGGGCTATGATTATGAACTGCTGCGAAGGTACGCCAGATCCATAGGAGTGAGGCTACAGTTCATCATTTCTCAGGATCTGGAAGAAAGCTTCAGGAAGCTCAACAGCGGGGAAGGAGATATTCTTGCCTACAACCTCACAGTTACAAAAGAAAGAAAGGAAAGGATTGCGTTTACACACTACCACAACCTTGTAAGGCTGGTGCTTATACAACGAAAGCCTGAAAATTGGTACCAGATGAAGCTTCATGAGATTGAGGATCAGCTTTTGACGAACCCAGTCGACCTCATTGGCAAAGAGGTTGTTGTGCGCAAGGGATCGTCATACATAAGCCGGCTGGAGAACCTAAGCGACGAAATTGGTGGCGACATTGTGCTTGTTCCGGCTTTCGCCGAGCAGACGACGGAGAACCTGATTCATGAGGTGGCTACAGGCAAAATTCAATACACGGTTGCAGAAGAGAATGTTGCCCTGCTCAACGCCACTTATTTCCCTATTCTCGACGTCAATACCGCTATTAGCCTGCCGCAGCAAATAGCCTGGGGTGTAAGAAAAAACGCAAGCCAGCTGCAGGAGTCTTTGAACCTTTGGATCGATGATATGCGGAAAACGGCCGATTACTATGTTATTTATAACCGGTATTTCAAGAACACGAAGACATATACATTGCTGGCTCAAAGTGACTTTTCTAACCTGAACAGCAACACCATTTCTCCTTACGATGAGGAAATTAAAGCAGCTTCTCATGAACTGGGCTGGGATTGGAAGCTGCTGGCTGCAATGGTATTTAAGGAGTCTCAGTTTAAACCCAAAGCAAAATCGTGGGCTGGGGCTGTCGGACTCATGCAGTTGGTGCCTGACACTGGCGAGCTTTATGGAGCAAAAGACCTGACAGATCCCACTCAGAGTATCAACGCAGGAGTTAAGTACTTGCTATGGCTGGATAAATTGTGGACTAAGCGCATTCCCGATAAAAAGGAGCGGATAAAGTTTGTATTGGCATCGTATAATGTTGGCCAGGGCCATGTGATAGATGCGGTTAAGCTCACTGAGAAGTATCATGGAGATGCTACTAGCTGGAACGATGTTTCGGAGTATCTTCTTAAAAAGTCAGAACCGAATTATTTTAATGATCCCGTGGCCGAATTTGGCTACTGCCGTGGAGCCGAGCCGGTCAATTACGTTGCCGACATCTTGTCTCTGTTCGATCAGTATTCTCAAATGATTTCAGTGTAGGTCTGGAAAATAGCTTGCCACAATCTTGGCAGACGATAGACACAGCGGAATGCCACCTCCTGGGTGTACGCTTCCTCCGCAGAAATAAAGATTTTTCACCCTCCGGCTTCTGTTGGGATGACGGAGAAAGGCAGCAAACCTATTGTTAGAGCTGTTGCCATACAGGGCTCCTTGCGAGGAAGATGTTTTTGACTCAATGCTGATGGGGTCAAGCACTGCTTCTTCTTCAATCAGTTCCGATATGTCGGTCTTCAAAACCTTGGAAAGCTTTGTAAGGATGTGCTCTTTTGCCTGGGCTTTCAGCAGCTCCCAATCTTGCCCTGAATTGTGAGGGACGTTGATCATCACAAACCAGTTTTCACAACCTGCTGGCGCATCGCCGCTCACTTCTTTTGATGTAATGTTTACATATACTGTAGGGTCGGCATAAATGTCTCCCTTGGAGAATATATGATCAAACTCCTTTTTATAGTCACTGCTAAAGAAAATATTGTGGAGATCGAGTTGCTTAAAATTCTTTTTAATTCCCCAGTAGAAGATAAGGGCTGAGCTGGATTTTGGCTGGTTCAAAAGCCTCGCTGGCGCTTTTGTTTCCGGGAGCAAGCGCTTGTAGGTCGCCACCATGTCCATATTGCTGACTATGTTGTCAAATGGATGATCGTGGCCGTTAGCCCTGAGGCCGGTTACCTTACCATTTTTCAGATTGATTTTTTGCACCGAGCTATTGAAGCGGAATTCTACCCCACTCTCTTTCGCAAGCTTAAAGAGGCTTTCTGTTATTTGGTGCATGCCTTTTTCTGGTATGAATGCACCCACACCAAACTCCAGGTGAGGAATGATATTCATCGTGGCCGGCGTTAAATATGGACTGGAGCCATTGTAGGTCGCATACCTGTTGAATAGTTGCGTGGTTTTGTCCCTGGCGAACCTTTGTCGGTTGGCAGCGTGCATGGTCCTGAAAAGGTCAAGCTTGTGCAGCACTTTGTAAGCCTTAAGCGCCTGCTTGTTGAAAAACGTCTTTACATCGTGCAACGACCTGTGAATAAAGAGGTCGGCCAGGTGCTCGTACAAAAATGAGCTGTGCTTGAGAGCTGCCAGTGTGTTTGCGGCTGGCTCTCCCAGTTTGTCCTCGAGCTCTGCGGCCAATAGTTGTGGGTTGGCAGAAGCCTGCAGAGAAATCCCGTCATCGAAGAAGTAATTAGCGGTGTTAGAGAGTGGCCTATAGTTGAAGTGATTTTTTGGATCTTTTTTTGATATTCTGAATAATTCATCGACATAGTCTGGCATTGTAAATAGGGAAGGGCCAGCATCAAATCTATATTTCCCAAGCCTGAGTTCAGTCAATTTGCCTCCAGGATAATTATTTATGTCAAAAATTGTGACCTTGTATCCTTTGTTAGCCAACCTGATACCCGTAGCCATGCCTGCTATACCCGCTCCAATAATTCCGACGGTTTTTTCCATTAAATGTATTTTCTTAGTAACATTAAAGTCAGGCTTAGGTTATTCTCTGAGCACAATTTTTTCGCACAGGAAAATTTTACTAAAAAAAATTATATTTTTTATAAGATAGTTTCTAAAAATTGGTTACCTTTATTTTGTAAGGCGTATTAATCGATGATGTAAAGACAACCAGCAGTTAGATTTCTACTTAAAATGAACGCAATTAACGACACCATGTCTTACGCCATCGACCGATTACAGCAGGAATACCAGAGGTACCGCCCTGCCAAGCTTACTCTTGAGCAATTTACTTATTTGGTTCAAATGTTTCCTTCGCTGCTTGTTTCAATGAGTGATGGAGTGTTGGACAAAGAGGAATGGGATGCTGTGCTAAGAGCTGCCGAAAACCTAGGCAAGAACCTGGCAGCTAGCCCCGACGAAGTCGAGTCCCTTTCCGATGTGTACAAAACAGAGTTTCGCTACCTGATTGACAATAGCGAACGCTGGAGAAAGAAATTTATTAATGCACTGAATGACTTCCTTAAGGAAGACCCAACAGCAAAGGATTTGGTACTGGAATCAATGTACCTGTTTGCCAATGCTACGGACGGGATTTCAAGTGCTGAGCAAAAATTGATTGACGAATTGTCAAGCAGGCTGGATTTAAATAACTAGTCCAGCCAACCAACGATTTTTTCCAGGTCGATAGCTTCCGGAGGTGTGCTCATTGGGTACACCTCCCTTATTTTACGCATAATCGACTCCTGCCTGTTGCCACGCTCAAGTGCCTTGCTGTAAGGCATGTTCGAAAATGTCACCATGGTGTAAAGTGGTGTCCATTTGTCAGGATATTTTTCGTGGATCCTCGCTTCCAGTTTTTTCTGCCAGATAAAACCGGCATCTGCTACCTTATCACGCATTTCGATAAAGTTATCATTAGCAAGCCTGGCAATGGCGTCAGTATTTGGCTTGCGTGACTTTTCGAATGTTTGAAATACTGTTTCCCAGCTTGGGTATTCAGCATCTATGATCTCATCCAGAAGTCGACAGTCTTCGAAACCTGCATTCATTCCCTGCCCAAAGAAAGGAACAATGGCATGGGAGGCATCGCCAAGCAGCAGGCTTCTTTTTTTACTCCACGGGAAGCACTGAATGGTGACCAGCGAGGAGGTGGGATTGGTGAAAAACTGATCGGTGAGATTGGGAATAACCGGTAGTGTATCAGGGAAAACTTCGGAAAAGAAAGCACCCACTTTTTCTGGTGTATTTAATGCGTCAAAAGAGGAGTCCCCTTCAAATGGAAGAAAGAGCGTACAAGTAAAGCTCTTGTCGATGTTGGGCAGGGCTATGAGCATGAATTTGCCCCTTGGCCAAATGTGGAGGGCGTTGGGGTCAATCTGGAACTCCCCATTTTTCCCTGCAGGAATGTTTAACTCTTTGTACCCATGTGGCAGGTAGTCTTGCGAAAAGTTGAACCTATCTGAATGTAAAAAAGAGGCCCGAAGAACGGAGTAGGCACCGTCAGCTCCAATAATAACGTCACCACGATACTCCTTTGTTTTCCCACCCGTTGAGAAGGAAAGTACAGAGTCATCGATGTCGGCCTGCTCACATTTGTGCCCGAACCTGAAGGCAGCACCAGCACTTTCTGCTTCGCCAATAAGGTACTCATTCAGCAAACCCCTCGATACCGAGTTGATAGCCTGGTTAGCCTTTCCATAAGGCTGAAAATGAACCTGGGAATCCAACTGGTGAATCATACGACCATGCATAGGCAGCATCACCTTATCGAGGTTTTTGGTGACCCCTGCCTTTTCCAAAGCCAGCAAGCCCCTGTCACTTAATGCCAGATTGATAGATCGTCCTCCCAGTACATCATTTTTTCTTGGATCAGGGCGTTTTTCAAAAACTTCAACTTTGAAACCCTTCTTAGCTAAAAAAATGGACAGCAGCGAACCAACCAGCCCCGCACCCAGGATTAGTATTTTTTCTTTAGCCATGTTTTATTGATGATAGCTTTAAAAGTTCTTCTTTAAGAATTTCAACAAACTGAAAAACCTCCTCAAAGGAATTGTATAATGGGGCGGGAGCAATTCTTATGACATTCGGCTCACGCCAGTCTGCAATAACTCCCCTTCTTTGGATAGCGTTGAAAACCTCTTTGTTCCCGTTCGTAATGAATAAACTCAACTGACTACCTCTTTCTTCAGGATTGGAAGGTGTAATAATTTGGACAGTTTCGTCATCCTCATTAAGTTCCCTGAGCAGAAACTCCAAAAAACCGGTGAGGGCCACACTCTTCTTTCTCAGCTTATCAATGCCTGCTTTTTCAAAAATATCCAGAGAAGCCATGTGCGCCGCCAACAGTAATACAGGGGCATTACTTAGCTGCCAACCGTCGGCATTGGGTGTTGGGTCGAACCCTTTTTTCATCTTAAATCGCTCCTGTTCATTATGTCCCCACCATCCGCCAAAGCGATTCAAACCCTTATTGGCGGCATGTTTTTCATGGACGTAAATTCCCGAAATGCCTCCCGGGCTTGAGTTGAGGTACTTGTAAGAACACCAGGTCGCAAAGTCAACCTCAGCATCATGCAAAAACATCGGCACATTTCCCATGGCGTGGGCCAAATCGAAGCCCGCCAGCGCTCCGACCCCATGGGCTGCTTTGGTAAGGGCAGCCATGTCGAAAAGCTGGCCGGTGTAGTACTGTATCCCACTGAACAGCACCAAAGCAAGTTCGTCTCCGGCCTTCGATATTTCATTTGTTATATGATTTGTAGAGTAAAGGTTGGCGTCGATATCTGGTTCCACTTCTATGATGCACTCTTCCGGATCGTAGCCATACCATTTCAAATGGCTTTCCAGGGCATATTGGTCGGATGGGAAGGCACCCTTCTCCATCAGAATTTTTCTTCGCTGCCCTTTAGGTTGATAAAAGGTGACGAGCAACAGGTGCAGGTTCACCGTTAGACTGTTCATCGCCACAACTTCGTGCTCTTTCGCCCCTACCAGACGGCTGAGCGTTTTCCCGGCTTGTTTGTGATAGGTCATCCAGGGTGTGGCTCCTTCAAAGTGACCTTCTACTGCAAAATGTGCCCAATTGTCCATTTGCTCTACGATGCTATTCGCCGCAGCTTTTGGCTGAAGTCCAAGTGAATTCCCGCAGAAGTAGATACAATCCTTACCATTTCTTTGAGGAATTTTAAATAGAGATCTGAATGAATGGAGGGGGTCATGTTCATCAAGCTCCCTGGCGAAGCTAAGAGAGTGGTTATAAGGGATACTCATGTATGTTTGGCTAAAGTTGTCTATAAAATATATGGTCAATGCGCCGTCCTCGCAATGAGCAGTAACGCCTGAAGGTTTGAAGTTAGCTTCCATTTAGTCCCTGCCAACGGCAAAAATAGGTAAATTAGAAAGGTTGGAGTGATGAGAGTGGCTAATTTTCACGCCTTGGCCATTTTGTTCTGATGGATTCCCAGCCAGTTGAGGGCGTTTTTGTGAAGTAGCTTCTGCCGGGTGCTCTTCGAATACGGCATTGACTGTATAAGTTTTCCCGGTTCATGCTCACCCAGGGGAAAAGGGTAGTCCGACCCCAAAACAATGTGATCCTCGCCGACTAGCTTCACCAGCATGTCCAAAGCCATTTGATCATAAACCAGCGAGTCGAGGTAAAATTTACCTATATAATTTCTCGGGTTAACCGGGTTGTCAACAGCACAAAGGTCGGGGCGAACGTTGAAGCCATGCTCAATTCGGCCGATGGTTGAGGGAAATGAACCCCCTCCGTGAGCAAAGGCTATTCTAAGGTTTGGAAGCCTTTCGAAAACTCCTCCGAAAATAAGTGAGCAAATAGCCCTGGAGGTTTCTGCGGGCATGCCCACAAGCCAGGGCAGCCAATACTTTGGCATGTCCTCTTTGCCCATCATGTCCCATGGATGAACAAACACCGAAGCGCCCAGCTCTTCCGCTGCCTGAAAAACGGGGAAGAGCTCCTCTGCATCCAGATTGAGCTTATTTACGTGTGTGCCTATCTCAATCCCATGCAAGCCTAGTTGCTTCACGCACCTTTCCAGCTCCTTCACTGCGAGCCTGGTGTCCTGCAAAGGCAGCGTGCCGAGACCGATATATCTGTCGGGATATTCCTGCACAATGGAAGCGATGTGATCGTTTAGCAGCATCGAAAGATCGTGAGCATCTTCTGCCTTGGCCCAGTAGTTAAACATAACTGGCACAGTCGACAGCACCTGCACACCCACTCCATGCTGGTCACATTCATGAATTCTCCTCGCCGGATCCCATGTATTGCCTTCTACCTCCCTAAAAAACTTATTGTCGATCATCATACGGGCGCAGCAAGGCTTGTGGTGATCAAGCCTGATCCATCCGCCATAGCCATACTTTTCCTTCAAATCCGGCCATTTCTCCGGGAGAATATGCGTGTGTATGTCTATTTTGAAATCAGGATCCATGTAAACACAAAGTTAGTTCCTTGTCGGCGGCTCCATCACGGTGCCGCAGTTGCCACAGGTTCTTTTTTCTTCGCTCTCGTAAAACTCCTCCATGATTGGAGGCAGTTGCGAAACAATGTCAGTAATCACCTCAAACTTCTCATGGAGTTTGTGACCACACTCTTCACAAAACCACATGAAGCCATCCTTGTGTTTTTCTCCCCGGTACACTTCCATTACCAGCCCCACAGTATTAGCTGGCCTTTGCGGTGAGTGAGGCACCCTGGCAGGCAGCAAGAAAATATCTCCCTCCTTAATGATCAGGTCAAGCGGCCTCCCATCTTCTATTATTTTCAGTTTTATATCTCCTTCCACCTGATAGAAGAATTCTTCGGTTTCATTATAGTGATAATCCTTTCGGGAGTTAGGCCCCCCAACTACCATCACAATAAAATCATCGTTTCCTTTATAAACTTGCTGGTTTCCTACCGGAGGCTTTAACAAATGTCGATTTTCATCTATCCAACCTTTAAAATTGAAGGGTCTTTTAATAGTCATAGCTAAACGAATAATGTTTTCGTATTTTTCTAAAAATAACGAATAATACCCATTTAGGAAAAGGTAGTATTACGAGAAAACGGTAACGGTTACTAAACTATGGATTTAGATTTAAAGGGAAGGAAAGCGTTGGTTTGTGGCAGCACCCAGGGAATTGGCCTCGCCAGCGCCATTGAGCTGGCCAGGCTCGGCGCTGAAGTTACGCTCCTGGCCCGAAATGAGGCAGCTATGAAAAAAATTGTCGCTGGTCTGGCTGCTGAAAACGGGCAGTCGCACAATTACCTCTCGGCAGATTTCAGTAGCCCCTCTAGTGTTGAGGTGGCCGTCACAGCTGCTATCAACCGGGGAGCTCGCTATGACATACTGATCAATAACACCGGAGGGCCTCCGGGCGGGCCATTGCTCGATGCAAATTATTCGCAGGTGTTTGATGCCATGGAGGCGCACCTACATTGTAACCATATACTTGTGCAGAAGCTGTCACCGGGGATGAAGGAAAAGAAGTTTGGAAGAATCGTTAACGTAATAAGCACCTCAGTCAAAATACCTATCAACGGTTTGGGCGTTTCCAATACCGTGAGAGGGGCAGTAGCAAGCTGGGCAAAAACGCTCTCACTTGAGTTGGCACCTTTTGGAATAACGGTAAACAATGTGTTGCCCGGCTTCACTGAAACTGAGAGACTCTTTTCCCTCATCAGATCGAAGGCTGAAAAAGAAGGCAAATCGGAAGAGGAAGTGGGCAGGTCGATGAAGATGGAAGCGCCTGCGGGGCGTTTTGGTACCTCAGAGGAAATTGCATCACTTGTCGCTTTTTTGGCGACGCCTGCAGCGGCTTATATTAACGGTACAAGCATCCCGGTGGATGGCGGAAGAACTGGCTCTATTTAACATGAAGCAGCCTATTGTTGACCTTCATTGCGATTTGCTATCCTATCTGTCGTCAGTACCAGGTGCCCGGGTAGATAAGGCTATGGAATTTGGCGCCGCTGTACCGCATTTAAAGGCTGGCAATGTTAAACTTCAGGTAATGGCCATCTACACCGATACCAAAGCAGGAAGTAGTGCGGCTGGTGAGAAACAGCGAAAGCTTTTTGACGAGCTCCCTATTCTCTCCAACGGTTTTTTTAGCCGTTTTACAAGCAGTGCACTTTCTCCGGAGACACTGGAGAACCACTCAGGCTGCTACGCCTGGTTGGCAATAGAAAATGGATCAGCCTTTTGTGAAGAGGACGAGAGCCTCAGCGCAGGCTTAATCCGGCTGGAGCAAATGGTCGCATCATCCGGCCCGCTGGCCTACATTATCATGACGCATCACTATGAAAATCGTTTTGGCGGCGGAAACTATTCGGATGTGGGGCTGAAGGCCGATGGTGAAGTGCTGCTTGACTTTCTGGACGGAAAAAGGATTCCAATTGATTTGGCACATACGAGTGACAAGCTGGCTTACGGCATTCTAAATTATATAGACAAAAGGAGCCTTAATGTCCCGGTGTTGGCTAGCCACTCCAACTTTCGAAAGATTCACAACCATGTCAGAAACCTTCCGGATGAGCTGGCGATGGAGCTGATAAGACGAAATGGACTGATCGGCATTAATTTTCTGCGTAACTATATCAACGACACCGATCCTGGAGTGTTGTATGATCACATTGACCATGGCACAAAGCTTGGGGCGCATCACCTTCTGGCATTTGGTGCCGACTTCTTTTATGCATTGAATCACCCTGACCCGTCTCGCTACCCAATCTATTTTCAAGGACAGGACAACGCCTCCTGGTATCAGAAAATTCTCGCCGAAATGAGGGAGAGGGGTGGGGAGCATTTTGAAGATGGAATTGCCTATAAGAATGCTATTGGTTATTACTCGTCATTGAAGTGAAGAAGTTTGCCAACTATATCGACGGAAAGCTGGTGACCCCAAAGTCAAAAGACTATCTGGATAACTATAATCCGGCGACGGGCGAAGTCTACAGTTTGTTGCCTGATAGTAGCCATGAAGACGTTGAGGAGGCAGTAGCCGCAGCAAAAAGAGCATTTCCGGGGTGGTCTGCCCTCACTCCCGGGGAGCGGTCACAGTACCTTATTAAAATTGCAGACGCTGTGGAACTGTGCCAGGCAGAGCTTGCTCTTGCTGAAACAACCGATACAGGAAAGCCCCTGTGGCTTTCAAATGCCATGGATATTCCCAGGGCAGCGGCTAATTTCCGTTTCTTTGGGCACGCTATAACCCAATTTGCCTCCGAATCGCATTTGGAGGACGGTGTTGCACTGAATTATACCCGACGTGGCCCTCTTGGCGTGATTGGGTGCATTTCTCCCTGGAATCTGCCCTTGTACCTCTTCACCTGGAAGGTAGCACCGGCATTAGCCGCCGGGAACACCGTAGTTGCCAAACCGTCAGAGCTCACTCCCCACACGGCCTTCCTGTTGTCAGAAATTTGTATAAAGGCCGGGCTGCCTCCTGGCGTCCTAAATATAGTACACGGAACCGGCGGCAAGGTTGGTCAGTCCATCGTCCAACACGGCGAGGTCAAAGCCGTGTCGTTTACCGGAGGGACTGCCACAGGAAGAAAGGTTGCTCTTACAGCTGCCGACACATTTAAAAGGACATCCCTTGAGCTTGGTGGTAAGAACCCAACCATCATTTTTGAAGATTGTGAATTTGATTTGGCTGTTGAAAGTGCTGTTCGATCTTCCTTCACCAATCAGGGTGAAATATGCCTCTGTGGTTCGAGAATTTATGTTGAGGAGGGTATTTATGAGAAGTTTTTGAGTGAATTTGTAAAACAGGTTGGCGGTTTGAAGGTGGGCGATCCATTGGACGTCAACGTAAAGATAGGGGCACTTATTTCTCAACAACATCAACAGAAGGTGCTACAGTATCTGGAGGTAGCGAAACAGGAAGGTGGGCATGTTTTGTGTGGCGGCGGCAGGGCAATGGTTGCTGGCAGATGTGAAGGGGGCTATTTTGTGCAGCCGACTGTGATTGTTGGGTTGCCAAACTCATGCCGGACAAATCAGGAGGAGATATTTGGGCCAATAGTAACCGTTCAACCTTTTAAAGGGGCCGATCAGGCCATTAGCCTGGGCAACGAGTCATCATATGGTCTGGCGGCAAATATTTGGACGTCTGACCTGAAGAAAGCGCACAATGTTTCTCACAAGCTGAATTTTGGTATTGTATGGGTCAATACCTGGCTTTTGCGAGACCTTCGCACTCCTTTTGGCGGAATGAAAAATTCTGGTTTGGGTAGAGAGGGTGGCTTCGAGTCGTTGCGGTTTTTCACCGAAGCCCAAAACATTTGCATCAAACTATAAAAAGAAAGGCCTCAAGTGAGGCCTTTCTTTTTTTATGATGGGTGTCATCCATTAAACAGCTTCGCCTTCTGGCTTAAGTCTGTTGATTTTGAATGGCTTACGCTCCTTATGGCCGCAGTAAGAGCACTCGTAGTATTTCATCATTTCGCCGTCTTCATCATTAGTGGCTGTTCTGGTAACTTCCTCTTTCATCACTCTGAGGGTTTGATAGTTACACTCGCTGCACTGTAGTGCATGAAGTCGACCATTGTATTTTTCAATCTTCACGTAACCTGACACTTCATCAATCCAAACGTCATAGTCTACGGAGAAGGCAAGTTCTTCAGCCTGCATACCTTCGTCAAGGTATTCATCTTCCTCTTCTTCACTCAGAAGCTTCATCTTACGGCCATCGGGAGAGAGCCTTGGAGAGTATCTCAATTTCTTCAAACGCTTCTCAATATAGAAGGGGTAGTAAAACTTGAGTACATTTTGAACAACCACACCTGCAATGATACCAAGCATGGAACTAACGAATATCCTTACGAAGAACCAAAGAACACCTGTTTGTTCTACAAGCGTATTTGAATATAAAGCAGCACCAATGATTATAAGAAGAAAGGCATACCACAAAAAGTTGATCTCGTTTTTGTTGATATAGTCATATTTAGTTTTCTTATCACCGATAGAAGCTAATCTGAGGAAATGATAAATAAGGACAACTAAACCGATAGCAACTAAAGCATAAGCCCCATATTTCCCATAGGTGTTCCAAGCTTCAAGCAGACTAGGTGAAATTTCTTGCATAGCGATTCGACGTTAATAGGTTCAAAAGTAAGTTTTGTTCGATGTAAGGTTTATGTGGCAATTAAATAGCTCTTTCGTTGTGAGAATTGCACATTTACAGTATTGCAATGTACAAATATATTTAATTCAGCATTTATTCAATCTTATAAACAGCTAAAATTAAAAAAAAAATGGCGGCAACCAAAAGTATCAGAATGCAGGGCCGGGCCGTTTTGTGCTGCTACTCAATGTAATATGCTAAACAAAAAGGCAGGCATAGCTGTTTAGTTTTCTTCCGGAAAGCGGAAATGGCACTCTCTTTCGCAACTTTTTGATGAAAATCTGGTTCAATAGTAGAAATACCTATTATTAGGTATGGAATTTGCACGTGGTTATTGGTACCTTTGGGTAGTTTATTGACTCTTCAATTTCATTACCCCAAAGCCAACCATAATTGTTTAGAATGCCTCAATATAAATTGGGAGCATAGATGTTGTTAGCAACCCAAATTTTTAACCCTAAGGGCAATTAGGCCTCTGTTTGTTATCAAAGTGTAATTTTTTTGTAAAATCTCATTTGACCTGACAAAAACGTTGGTAAAATTTAAAAATAGCATTAACTGGGTATAAACTTTAATTTTTACGATATAATTCATAATCTTGCAAACCAATTCAAATTATTTAACCATGAAAAAACTATTTAGAAATTTATTGTTCTTTAGTGCAATCGGATCTGTAGCCATTTTGGCAAGTTGCGGTGGTGACGAAGAAGAGCCGCTACCGGACGGACCTTCGATCACAGTTGCTGTTTCGGGTGATGTAGAAGGCTCTGGAGAAGAGTTTACTGCAATTACAGGCGATGAGGTAACTTTTGCTGTTTCCATCACAGCTCCTGGAGTATTTAACACACTCAACATCACTCCTTCAATTGATGGTGTTGCTGGAACATTAGTACCCTATACCAGAGATGACACTGAAGTGACTACTAATGCCGACAATACCACGGCGTCAATTAATTTGTCATACGAATTTGATGAAGAAGATGAAGGCAAAGAGATCAGTTGGACTTTTGAAGCTGTTGATGACAGCGATCAAAAAGCAACAAAAACTATCACTGTAACAGCTTCTGCTCCTCCGTCTCCTGAAGCAAGAGCATACTCAACTGTTCTTTTGTCTGCTCCAATTGGAGCGACTACTGCCGAAAAAAGTTCTGAAACTTTCTTCAGCACAAGCACTGGCTTGACCTACTCTATGAAAGCTGTATTGGAGTCTTCTGATCCAATTTCGGCTAACATCGACTTTGGTTATTTCTATGGAGCTAGTACTTTCGCTACTCTTGCGTCTCCAGCGGCATATCCTTTTGCTTATGGTCAGGCTGCTTGGGGAACAAAGAATGCTACTACTTTCAGAAGAACTACTCTTGATGACACAGCTTTTGGAGCAGAGGGAAGTGTAAAAACTTGGGCGGATATTGACGCTGCGGTTGAAGCAGCTACTGCTGCTGATGCAGATCCAGGTATTGAAAGTGGTCTAGAAGAAGGTGAAGTTCTTGCCTTTGTCACCGCTTCAACTAAAACTGGTGGTAGCAAAAAAGGTTTGATTTTGGTGAAGTCGATTACAGGCGCTGCTGGATCAGATGGTAAAATCGAACTGGAAATCCTCGTTCAGGAAGACGCTGAGTAATTCACTCAATTTGAAAATACTTTAGTGAAGGCCACTCCATCGGGGTGGCCTTTCTTTTTTTACACCAACGAGCTAAGCGCCTTTTTACAGGCTTCAGGTTTCTCATACATGCCCATGTGGGCTGTCTCCTCCAAAAGGACAAATTGATCAGACCCAACCATTTCTTTCATTAGCAGGCTTTGTTCTAATGGTACAGCACCATCTTTTTCACCGGCTATGATCAGCTTTGGCTTATTGAATACTTTCAGCACGGTGCTTCTTTCAGGCCTGTCCCGCATGGCAGCAGTGTAGGCGGTCAGGGTATCAAGCCTGGTTCTTCCCGCCAGGTCAACCACTTGCTGCAAAATGTCCGGATTCTTCCTTCTAAAGAGGCTGTGGAAAAGACCGGGAACAAACTCAGTGGTAAAGCTTTCTACTCCGCTTTTGGTGACGTAATCAATCACTTTGTTTCTTGTTGCTTTCTTTTCCCCTGAATCAGCAAAGACAGTGGAGTGAAACAGACACAGGCCTTTCAGGCTATTCCCATATTTTTCTGCCATGGCCAGCGCCACATAGCCTCCCAGTGAATGCCCGACAACAATCGGTTCAATCTTTTCAGGGTCAATCACCTGATCGTAAATAACCTCAGCCACCCAATCGATGGAAAGTGGGTTGGGTAGCTCTACATTGCTCTTCCCAAAGCCGGGAAGGTCGACAAGATAGATTGTTCTGCCAGGAAAAGCCGACAGCATATTTTCCCAAATGGTGTGATCCTCACAAAAACCGTGAAGCAAAAGTACAGGAGGGTGGATAGAAGACGGTAGTTCCTCTTCTGGTGACAGTTTCTTTACAAATAGGCCCATAGAGCCAATATAGTAAGATTATTTTAGTACGCCGGACGGCTCAAGTAGTTTGACAGCTGCGTCGTAAATCCCTTGCGCATCGAAGCCACACTCGTGGTGCAGTTCATGCTGTTCTCCGTGCTCAATCACGTCGTCAGGGATTCCCAGCCGCACAATTTTGGCGGTATAGCCGTTGTCGGCCATAAACTCAATGATGGCACTGCCGAAACCGCCCTGCAGGCAGCCATCTTCGACTGTGATTACATATTTGTGAGTTTTGAAGACCTCGTGCAGCATCGCCTCATCCAATGGCTTCACGAACCGCATATCGTAATGGGCTGCATCCACATGATCCTCTTCTAACATATGGCATGCTTCGGTGGCATAGTTCCCAATGTGCCCTAGGGTTAGGATAGCCAGGTCATCGCCTTCTCTAAGCTTTCTGCCTTGGCCAATTGGTATTTCTTTGAAAGGGGTCTTCCAATTGGGCATTACCCCGTTGCCTCTTGGATACCTGATAGTGAATGCACCTTCTTGCTGCAGCTGGGCGGTATACATCAGGTTTCGAAGCTCCTCCTCATTCATTGGTGAGGAAACGACCATATTAGGGATGCAGCGCATGAACGCAATATCGTAAGCCCCATGGTGGGTGGGCCCGTCAGCTCCTGAAAAGCCGGCCCTGTCGAGGCAAAACACCACCGGCAGATTTTGAAGGCATACATCGTGGATCACCTGATCGTATGCACGTTGCATAAATGTGCTGTAAATATTGCAAAAGGGAGTTAATCCCTGCGTAGCCAGGCCGGCGGAGAAAGTTACCGCATGCTGCTCGGCAATGCCTACATCAAAAGCCCTGTCCGGCATGGCTTTCATCATGATGTTCATGGAGGAGCCAGAGGGCATCGCTGGGGTGATCCCCATTATCTTTTCGTTCTTTTCGGCCAGCTCAACAAGAGTGTGTCCAAACACATCCTGATACTTGGGCGGTTGTGGCGCATCATAAACTTTCTTGTGAATCTCTCCTGTTAGCTTGTCGAACTTACCCGGCGCATGCCATTTTGTTTGGTCTTTTTCCGCTAAAGCGAAGCCCTTGCCTTTCACTGTTACACAATGTAGAATTTTAGGGCCGGGAATGTCTTTCAGGTCATTGAAAATCTGAGCTAGATGGGTGACGTCGTGGCCGTCTACCGGCCCAAAATATCTTAAGTTGAGGGATTCAAAGAGGTTGCTGCTCTTTATCAAAAAGCCCTTTACACTGTTTTCAACCTTGGAAGCTATTTCCTGGGCATTTGGCCCAAACTTGCTGATTTTCCCAAGGATGTTCCACACTTCATCCTTCACCTTGTTGTAGGTGTGGGAGGTGGTGATGTCAGTAAGGTAATCCTTTAGTGCGCCCACATTGGGGTCTATCGACATGCAATTGTCGTTCAACACTATCAGCAGGTTGCTGTTCGCTACGCCGGCGTGGTTCATGGCTTCGAAGGCCATTCCACCCGTAAGGGCACCGTCGCCTATTACAGCTACATGTTGCTTCTGCTTTTCTTTTTTGTAGTGGGAAGCCACTGCCATCCCAAGCGCCGCAGAAATAGATGTTGAAGAGTGACCTACCCCAAAGGCGTCATATTCACTTTCCTTTCTTTTGGGGAAGCCGGATATCCCACCATAAAAACGGTTGGTGTGGAATACCTCCTTTCTTCCTGTGAGGATTTTATGCCCGTATGCCTGATGCCCCACGTCCCAAACCAGCTGATCATTTGGCGTATTAAATGCGTAGTGAAGGGCGACGGTAAGCTCCACAACGCCAAGGCTGGCTCCAAAATGCCCACCATATACTGACACATTGTCGACAATGAATTGACGTAATTCATCCGCCAGCTGCACTAGCTGTGATGGATCAAGTTTTCTGACGTCAGAAGGGTAATTGATAGTGGAAAGAAGCTCGCCGGGCTGTATCAGCATACTATTCGCAGGTTGTGATATAAGGTAATCAACTAACCAGTTCCTTAAATGTTTATTGTAACTTTTTTCTCTTTATGAGTCAATCAAGGTGGCAAAGGTACATTTTTTTGGCTAAAGGCTTACTATTATTTACTGAGTTGGTAAATTTGATGCTACCTTACAGAAAATGGATATCTCACAAACCGATTCTTCAAAGTTTGAAATCAAATTGGCATTGTTCGAAGGGCCGTTTGACCTGCTCTTGTTCTTCATTGAAAGAGACGAGCTGGATATTCATGATATTCCGATCTCTAAAATTACGGCCGACTTTCTTGACTACCTACAGCACCTCGAGTCAATGAATATTGAGGTGGCCAGCGAATTTATATTAGTAGCAGCTACGTTGATGCGCATAAAGGCAAAGATGCTGCTACCCAGGCCAGTGCTGGACGAGCTAGGCAATGAAATTGACCCAAGAGAGGAGCTTGTTAAACACCTGCTGGAGTACAAGAAGTACAAGTCGGTGGTGGAGGAGCTCTCGAAAATGGAGGCATACAGATTGGACAGAGAAATGAGGGGGAATCTTGAAAAAGAGCTCAGGTCGCTGTCAGAAATAAACAACGTGGAAACTGAGTTGCAGGATATTGACCTTTATAAGCTGCTGAAAGTGTACATGCGGGTGTTGGAGAGGTTTGAGTACGAGCAGAAAAAACCGATACACAATGTGGTGCAATACCCATTCACCATTTCCAGTCAAAGGGACTTCATCATGAATAAACTGGGTGATGTTGGCCGGGTGTCGTTTGCTAATGTAATGGAAGATATGCCAACGAAAATTGCAGTGATATTTAACTTTCTTGCCATTCTGGAGCTGCTGCAAATGAGAATGATCACCATTTTCATAGGAGAGGGGTTTAACAACTTTTGGATTGAAAAACTTGAAGGCGAAGAAGTGGTGGTGCTGCCTGAAGAATAAAAAAAGCCATGAAATGCTTCATGGCTCCGTGGCTCGCTTTGGCTAATCTTTCTTAAACCCTCTCGAACTGAGAGAAAAAGAAGCCAGCTTCAATGGCAGCATTCTCGTCTGAGTCAGACCCATGCACAGCATTTGCCTCAATTGACTTAGCAAAAATCTTGCGGATGGTTCCATCGGCAGCCTTGGTAGGGTCGGTGGCACCAATAAGTTTGCGAAACTCTTCTACTGCATTGGCTTTTTGAAGCACTAGGGCAATTATTGGTGCTGAAGACATGTAGGCACAAAGTTCACCATAAAAAGGACGTTCCTTATGCACTTCGTAGAACTTACCAGCCACCTCGGGAGTCAGCTTAGTTAGCTTCATTGCTTTAATAGTAAACCCAGCTTCCTCAATCATTTTTAGGATTGCGCCGGAGTTTCCTGCGCCGTAAGCGTCAGGCTTAATCATTGAAAAGGTAATTGATCCTGCCATTTTTGATTATATATTAGAAAGGGTTTTCAAAACGCCCGCAAAGTTAGCAGATTAATTTGTTTTGAACGAACACTGGCGCTAAATAGGCACTCCTTTAATCATTTACGTTCGGGAATGCGTTTTTCTAATTAAAATATTCTTCTCACTTTTGCACTTCACATTTTACCTGTTCTCCTCGGAAGGTATTATTTTACATGCAGCAAATTGACCAGTTTAGGGATTTACTCCTTCAACCCAAGCGAATAATCATCACTACCCATATAAAGCCAGATGCCGATGCATTGGGCTCTTCGTTGGGTTTGGCGAATTATCTTTTGGCAAAAGGGCATCATGTGGATGTGATTACCCCCACCGATTACCCGGAGTTTTTGGCCTGGATGAAGGGAAATGACGCTGTAATCAACTTCGAAGATGGAAATGAGACGCTCTCGGCGAAGTTAATCGATGCGGCTGACATTATTTTCTGCCTCGATTTTTCCACGCTGTCCCGGATTGAAAAAGTAGGAGAGCTGGTGGCTGCTTCTAAGGCAGTGAAGGTACTCATCGATCATCACCTCAACCCAGGTGACTTCGCCGATTATAGCCTTTGGACGATAGAAGCTGCGGCAACCGCTGAGCTCGTTTTTCAGCTTATCGAGCAACTTGGAGACAAATCCCTTATTGACAAAGATATTGCAGAATGCCTGTACGCCGGCATTATGACCGACACAGGCTCATTTCGGCATCCTTCAACTTCATCCAGAGTTCACCGAATAGTGGCGGACCTGATAGATAGCGGTGCGGATGTCACCAAAGTGAGCAAACTGATCTACGATAATAACTCCATTGATAGACTGAAGTTTTTAGGGTTCGCTTTCAGTCAAAGGTTGCAGGTGCTGCCCGAGTTTGGTGTTGCCTATTTTGTGATCAGCAAGGAAGACCTGAAGAAGTTCAACTCAAAGAATGGTGATACTGAGGGGCTTGTGAACTATGCCTTGTCAATAAAGGGTGTGGTGATGGCCGCCACAATCATAGAAAGGGACGGGAAAGTAAAAATGTCGTTCCGGTCGGTAGGAGATTTTTCCGTCAACCAGTTTGCGAGAGACAACTTTAGTGGGGGAGGCCACAAAAATGCTGCAGGAGGGGCGTCAAATGAAAGCCTGGAAGCAACGGTTGAAAAATTCAAGAATTTATTGCCTTTATATAAAGAAGATCTAAACAAAAACATTTCATTCTTACATGTTTAATAAAATTAAAAATCTATCAGGGTTGCTGGGACTGGCTGCACTGGTAATTGCCTGTGGTGGTTCTGACAAATTTACAACGAAATCCGGGGCAGAGGTGTCTTACATCCGCAGTGGCGAAGGGGAGAAGCCTAAGGATGGCCAGATTCTTACTATGCATATTTCTTACCTCAACGAGAATGGCAATGCACTATTCAATAGCGTAGAAGCCGGAGGAGGAAGACCATTGCCTATGCTTTACAATGATTCTGCCTGGCAAACTCAGGGAGTACTTTACGAAGTGTTCCGTGAACTAAAAAAGGGAGACAGTGTGCAATTTAAAATGACCGCTGAAGCACTATTTGAGGATACATTCGGAACTCAGTTGCCGGACTCTATCAAGAGAGGCAGCCAGATCACCTTCAATTGCAGCCTGGTGGATATGATGAGCGAAGAACAATATCAGGAGGAGCAGATGGCGTTACAGCAAGCTGAAATGGAAAAAATGCAGATGGAGGCCGAAGGTCAAATTATAGTTGACGGTGAAATCATCGACAAATATTTGGCTGACAATAATATTGCCGCTCAAACCACTGAGTCCGGCCTTCGCTACGTTATCACAAAGCAGGGCACCGGCGAAACTCCGACTCCCGGAAGCATGGTTAACGTACACTATATTGGCACCACCCTTGGCGGAGAGAAATTTGATGCATCTTATGACCATGACGGGGGTGAGCCACTACAGTTTGTGATAGGCCGGGGCCAAGTAATTCCGGGCTGGGACGAAGGCATTGCCCTGCTTAACACAGGTGCAGAAGCCACATTGTACGTGCCATCTTCTCTGGCATACGGCGCAAGAGGTGCGGGCGGAGCAATTAAGCCAAACGAGATTTTAAAATTTGAAGTAGTGTTGGTTGGGATCGAACAAATGTAGACTATGATAAAGCGAATTTCTCTTCTTTTACTTGTGGTGATTGGATTGGTGACGTTGGGATGTAATAAAGATGATGATCCGCTTACGCTACAGGAGCAGTACGATGCTATCGATAAGTACATTAAGAAGAACGACCTGAAAAATGTTCAAACGACAACAAGTGGGCTCAGGTACACAATCACCAGGGAAGGCACCGGTGCCTTCCCCAGAGTGAACGAAGTAGTCACTGTAAACTACGAAGGTAAACTGCTAAGTGGCAAAAAATTTGATTCTTCTTATGATACCGGCGAGGCATATAAGTTTACGCTTGGTGTTGGTAAAGTAATTAAAGGATGGGATGAGGGAGTGGCGCTGTTGCCTGTAGGCAGCGAAGCCATATTGCTCATACCTTCAAATCTTGGCTATGGCACGAGAGGCTTTGGGGACGATATAGGGGCCAATCAGGTTTTGATTTTTAAGATTGAGGTTTTAGACAGCAAAAGATAAATAAAGTCTAGTGATGGTATTTAGAGTTAGAACAGCTGCGGTTATTTTGTTTGTTGGAACGCTGGCAGCGTCACTTGCAAGCTGCGATCTTAGCGTGGACGAGCCTGACCCTGTATTTGATGTGGAGGCGCAATACAAAAAGGACAGCATAGCCATTGATGAATATTTGGCTAAGTACGGCATTGAGGGCGTGCAGACTACGGAGAGCGGACTTAGGTACAAGATTCTTGAAGAGGGCAGCGGGCCTGCACCCAATAAGAATGACATCGTTTCGGTGCACTTTACCATCAGCAGAATGGATAGCGCCGTAATAGAGACTACGTTCACTGACGTGGCTTTGAAGTACAATATCTATGACTCAGCCATTGCCTACGTACCCTACAAATTCAATTTTGGTGCAGGATTTGTTTTCTCAGGTTTTCAGGTAGCAGGGCTTAAAGAAGGCAGTCAGCTAATGAAATTGAACGATAGATACGTATTTTACCTGCCTTCAAAGCTGGCCTTTGGGACGGTTGCCTACGGACAAATACCGGCCAACTCACCATCCGTGTGGGAGTTGAAAATGGTTCAAATTCGTTAGCGTCAGAAATGATCGAGATTTGTATTGCATCTAATAATGCACACAAGCTAAAGGAGATAAAAGAGATACTGGGGGAGAGCTATCAATTGCTCTCCCTTTCTGATATTGGCTGCACCGACGATATCCCTGAAACTCAGCCAACTATTGAAGGGAATTCTCTGCAGAAGGCCCAATACATTTGGGATCATTACCAAATCAATTGCCTGGCAGATGATACGGGCCTGCTGGTTGATTCTCTCAACGGCGAGCCGGGCGTTATTTCTGCAAGGTATGCCGGTGACCACCGAAGTGGAGAAGACAATATTGCGCTGCTGCTGAAAAAACTCGACGGAAGCCGGCAAAGAAAGGCGCACTTCAAAACAGTAATGACCTTTATTGATGCGGGTAGCATTTATCAGTTCGAAGGAAAGGTATTTGGAGAAATAACTGCACAGGTAACAGGTGCCGGAGGCTTTGGCTATGATCCGGTTTTTTTACCTGAGGGTAAAACACTTACTTTTGCTGAAATGGGGAGCAAGGAAAAAAATGCAATAAGTCACCGGGGCAGAGCCCTCGCAAAGTTTGCTGCCTTTTTGAAGTTTCAGCAAATGTCCGCTAGCCTAAAATGAAAGAACCGCTTGTTGTAGGAATGACTGGAGGCAGTGCCTCTGGAAAGACGTTGTTTCTCAGCAGCCTGATGGAGGTTTTTCAGGAAGGCGAAATCTGTCTTGTCTCTCAGGACAATTACTATAAATCAAGAGACACGCAGCCAGTTGATGAAAACGGTGTCAAAAATTTCGACACCCCTCTTTCTATAGATTTCGACGAATTTCGGCATGACCTGGAGGAGCTCAAAAGAGGCAAGACCGTGCACAGGCAAGAGTATACCTTCAACAACCCCAACGTCACACCAAAGGAACTTGTCTTTAATCCGTCGCCTATAATTATTGCCGAAGGCATTTTTGTATTTTATGACAAAGAGCTCTCCAGCCTTTTCGACCTCAAGCTTTTTATTGAGGCCAAGAACTACCTCATGCTCAAGCGTCGGATAACCAGAGATGCCCTGGAAAGGGGATATGATTTGGATGATGTACTCTACCGCTATGAAAAACATGTGGCTCCGACGTTCGAAAAGTACATTGAGCCCCTTAAACATGAGGCTGATATCATAATTCCCAACAACCATCATTTTAAGAAGGCACTACAGGTGGTGGTTGCTTATCTGAAAATGGAACTGGCCGACAGAAAGGCATAAATCGACAACTTTACTGGGAAGTTTGGCGGAAAGCCTTACTTTTGCGGTTCTTCATGAAAACTCAGTTGAAAATATTAAGCAAGAAGAAAAGCATCACATTGGCAGTGGGTCTACTGGCTGCCGTGGTAGTGGCATGCACGTCTGTTTTTCAGTTCAGCTTAACCTCTATTGATGCTGATGTTAATAAAAGTGAAGTCGCTCAGACCCAGGGTGACACAGACAATTTGCAGTTTGAAGCCCACCGGCCGGCCGACGATAATACTGATTCGCAAAAAACAGTATATAAGATCCAGGCTGTTTCGCAGGGAATCCAACTGCATGTGACTTATACGCCCATCGTTTGGGAGTCGTTCGACGTTGATTTACCTGAATTTAAGGCGGAGATTCCGCAGCAGCTATATAAAGCGGGTTGGGAGTATTTTAGGGTACTCTTCACAGACATTATAGCTGCAAACGCCCCTTAGGGAACCCCTTTCCCTGTAAGGCCGAGTCTGGCCTGCTGATAATCTCATACATACTGCCCACGAAATAGCCTTTAGGGCTAATCACGTAAAAAGTAGAGGAATTTTGTGCGGCATGGTGATGAGCTATTAAATAAACTACTGAAAAATAAACATAACACTCATGAAAAATAAAGGTGGAATAATACTACTTACCGTAGTTGTTTCCTTACTATGTATCTATTACCTCTCCTTCACATTCGTGTCGAAGGGAGTACAGCGCAAGGCCGAGCAGTATGCGACCGACGCCTCTGGGACAATTAATTTTACCAAAAAACAACAGTACCTGGATTCGGTTTGGAATGAGCCAGTCTACAATTTTTTGGGTATTGAATTCACATACAAAGAAATAAAGGAGACTGAATTAAACCTCGGCCTTGACCTTCAGGGAGGTATGCACGTAACCCTTGAGGTGTCGCCGATTGAGATTGTAAAGGGGCTGAGCGGTGATAGCAAGGATCCGGCTTTCATCGCATCGCTGAATGAGGCGAGGCAAGTAACCCTGACGTCTCAGGCCAGCTTTGTTCCCGAGTTCTATGCTGCCTATCAGCGGAATGCTCCCGGTCAAAAGCTAAGCTATATTTTTGCCAATGCAGCAAATAGGGGGCGCATCAGCCTTCAGTCTACTGACGAAGAGGTGCTGGAAATCATCAATTTCGAAGTTGAAAATGCAATTGATCGTTCTTTTCAGATTCTGCGTACTCGTATCGACAGGTTTGGAACATCGCAGCCAAATATTCAGAGACTGCCGGGCACAGGCCGCATTCAGATAGAATTACCCGGAGTTGATAACCCTGAAAGGGTTCGCAAGCTTTTACAGGGTGTTGCGCAGCTTGAGTTTTGGGAAGTAAATGAAGTCAATGACATTTTCAGCACACTTTCGGCTATCAATCAGCTGGTTGTTGACGATGAGAAAGCAAAGAATGCTGAAGTAACTGTTTATCCAGACTCGAGCGCCGCAGAGTCAACCACTGCATCAAATGACCTGGCTGACTTACTTTCTGACTCAACGGCTGACGATTCTACAGATTTGGCTGCTCAGTTGGAGTCAGATACCTCTGACATATCAGCGCTGTCGAGCGGACAGTCACCACTTTTCAGCTTGATGAAAGGTGGTTATGGGCTGATGTATGATGTGAAGGACACTGCCAAAATCAACCGCATTTTTGAGCGCAAAGACGTGCAGGGCATGATTCCTTCAACGATGAAATTTCTTTGGGCAGTAAAACCGACGCAAATCGACGAATTTTCAACCGAGGAACTTCTGGAGCTATACGCAGTAAAAACGAGCAGAGGTGGCAGAGCCCCTCTTACCGGCGAAGTAATCACGGATGCCCGTCAGGACCTGGATCAAAGCGCCAGGCCGGCTGTGAGCATGCAAATGAATGCTACAGGGGCAAAAGCCTGGAGAAAGCTTACCAGCGAGAACATCAATCGGCGGATTGCCATTGTACTTGACAATTACGTTTATTCAGCGCCAATGGTGCAGGGTGAAATACCTAACGGTAGCTCTTCTATTACCGGCACATTTACACTGGAGGAAGCCAAGGATTTGGCCAATGTGCTAAAGGCCGGTACACTTCCGGCACCGACGACTATCGTGGAAGACGTAGTAATTGGGCCGACGCTTGGTAAAGAGGCTCAGCAGCAGGGAATCATATCAATTGTGGCTGGTTTGGCCATTGTGATCATTTTCATGGTGGCTTATTATGCCAAGGGTGGTTTCATCGCCAACCTGGCACTTGCCTTCAACGTGTTCTTCATACTTGGGATTTTGGCCCAGCTAAGTGCCTCACTCACCCTTCCGGGTATTGCGGGTATAGTGCTTACCATTGGTATGGCGATTGACGCCAACGTGTTGATCTTTGAAAGGATTCGTGAGGAGCTAAGAGGCGGTGCCTCTATTAAGCAGGCAATCTCTGGGGGTTATGAAAAGGCTTACAGCTCTATCATTGACTCCAACGCTACCACCTTCCTTACTGGTCTTATCCTTTATACGCTGGGCCAGGGACCTGTGAAAGGCTTTGCCATTACACTGATGATTGGTATTGTTTGTTCATTCTTCTCAGCTGTATTCATCACAAGAGTAATTGTGGAGTGGTGGTCTAAGAAAGGTGATGAGAGTAAGATTAGCTTTGACTCACCTCTTTCGAAGAACTTCCTACAGGACACAAAAGTGGATTTCATAGGAAAGAGAAAATTGGCTTACATTTTCTCAGGCACGTTCATTGCGCTGGGTATAGTAGCTTTTATTATCAAAGGAGGCCTAAGCATGGGTGTTGACTTCACTGGCGGGCGCTCTTACATTGTGTCGTTCGCTTCTCCCCAGACGCCATCAGAGATGAAAGTGAAGCTGTCAGACTCCTTTGATGGGCAGAGCACAGAAGTGAAGTGGTACGGCGGTGACAATGTGCTGAAAATTACAACTAGCTTTTTGATCAATAATGAATCGGACGAAGCCGACTTGCAAGTGAGGGAAGCTTTGATCAGCGGTGTGAGTAGCATCACCGGGTTCCAATATACCGAGGACGATAGTAAAGTGGACGATACACATTTTGCTATTTCGAGCTCCTCGAAAGTAGGTGCAACAATTGCAGATGACATAAAGGCTTCGTCTACGGAGTCAGTGATTTTCGCTCTGATTACCATCTTCCTTTACATACTGATACGATTCAGGAAATGGCAATTTGGCCTGGGCGCCCTGGTGGCTCTGTTCCACGACGTGCTTTTCGTGCTGGCGGCTTTGGCGATTGCGAACTTGTTCGGCCTTTCTTTCGAGGTTGATCAGGTATTTATAGCAGCCATGTTGACGCTGATCGGTTATTCAATCAACGATACCGTGGTGGTGTTTGACCGGGTGAGGGAGAATATGCAATTGAGACCGTCAAGCGATAACAAGACAGTGTTTAACCTGGCACTAAACGAAACAATAAGCAGAACCACCATCACTTCTGCTACCACCCTGTTTGTGGTATTGATTCTTTTCTTGTTCGGCGGAGCAGTCCTCAAAGGGTTCTCTTTTACCCTATTGATTGGTATTTTGATAGGAACGTACTCTTCGTTGTTTATTGCAACTCCGGTTGTTTTAGACTTTGAGAAGAAAAAGAAGTAAAAGTGTAAACCGTCGCTAAGAGAAGGAGTACAGGAATGTGCTCCTTTTTTTATTTTTCTTACATGAGAAAGATGTATGCTGATGTTGATCGTTTAGGTCAAAGTGAGCTGGATACCTTTGTATAGATCTTCAAGGTCTTTTGATCCAGCTATAAGAATATAAAAAAAGGGAAGCAGTTGTTAACTGACTTCCCTTTACTTTTTTTATTTCAGATCAACCACGGCTAAATCTTGACTTCATCCAGGTTAATAAACTCAATCTCCCGGTTGTCGTTGAGCGACACCCCAATGACTGAGTCCTTTTGTACCTTGCCTGCAAGAATCTGCTTCGACAGCTCGTTGAGAATTATTCTTTGCATCACTCTCTTTAAAGGCCTGGCACCAAACTGAGGATCAAAGCCCATTTCACCAAGGTAGTCCAGTACGTCTGCCGAAGCCTCCAGTTTTATACCGTTTTCTTCCAGTCTCCTCTGAATCAGCTTAAACTGTATTTCGACAATTTTTCTAATGTCCTTCTTATTCAACGGCTCGAAAAGAATGGTCTCGTCGATCCTGTTGAGGAACTCTGGTCTCACAGATTTTTTCAAAAGGTCAAACACATTCTTTTTCACTTCCGCCAAAGTGGCTTCTCTGTTCGAGTCGTTCATGGTGTCGAAGGCATCCTGAATAATGCCAGAACCAATATTGGTGGTCATGATGATGATGGTGTTCTTAAAATTAGCGACTCTTCCCTTGTTGTCGGTGAGCCTTCCATCGTCAAGCACTTGCAACAGGATGTTGAACACATCGGGGTGCGCCTTCTCAATTTCGTCCAGAAGGATGACTGAGTAAGGTTTTCTCCTCACCGCCTCTGTCAGTTGACCTCCCTCATCGTAACCCACATATCCTGGAGGAGCTCCAATAAGCCTGCTCACAGCATGGCGTTCCTGGTACTCACTCATGTCTATTCTTACCATGGCGTTGTCGTCGTTGAACAGGTACTCGGCCAGCGCCTTTGCCAGCTCGGTCTTACCAACACCAGTCGTACCCATGAAGATAAACGAACCTATAGGCCGCTTAGGATCCTGAAGACCGGCACGACTTCGCCTGACAGCATCAGCCACCGCCTCAATGGCTTCACTTTGTCCGGCCACTCTTTTTCCAAGTTCTTCTTCCAGCTTCAAAAGTTTGTCCCGGTCGCTCTGAAGCATCTTGCTTACGGGTATACCTGTCCACTTACCTACTATTTCGGCTATGTCCTCGGCCTCAACTTCTTCTTTCAAAAGCGAATTTCCTCCCTGAAGTTCCTTTAGCTGCTCCTGGAATTTTTTGAGCTTTTCTTCGCTCTCTACAATTTTCCCATAGCGAATCTCGGCTACCCGCCCATAGTCGCCACTTCTTTCGGCTTGCTCTGCCTCCAGTTTGTATTTTTCGATGGCTTCCTTTTCGTGCTGAATGCCTTGAATCACAGACTTTTCATGCTGCCATTTGGCCTTGAGTGCATCCCGTTGTTCGCTCAGGTCGGCAATGGTTCTTGAAAGCTCTTTTTCCTTCTCCTTGTCTTTTTCCCGCCGAATAGCTTCTCGTTCAATCTCCAGTTGCATAATACGCCTGTTCAGCTCGTCCAGTTCCTCGGGAAGTGAATCGATTTCAATCCGAAGTTTCGATGCTGCTTCATCCATTAAGTCGATGGCTTTGTCGGGCAAAAACCTGTCAGATATATATCTGCTTGAAAGCTCAACTGCGGCTATCACAGCGTCATCCTTTATCCGAACTCCGTGGTGCAGTTCGTATTTGTCCTTAATGCCCCGGAGGATCGATATGGCGTCCACTACAGACGGCTCGTCTACGACAACCGCCTGGAACCGTCTTTCAAGGGCTTTGTCTTTCTCAATATATTTTTGATACTCCTTGAGCGTGGTGGCCCCGATCGCATGAAGCTCTCCTCTTGCCAACGCAGGCTTCAGCAGGTTGGCTGCGTCCATTGCTCCTTCGCCTCCGCCACCGGCGCCAACAAGGGTATGTATTTCGTCTATGAAGAGGATAATTTGCCCGTCGCTGTCGATCACTTCTTTGATCACTGCTTTTAGCCGCTCTTCAAACTCACCCTTGTATTTGGCGCCAGCCACAAGTAGTCCCATATCCAGAGAGATAAGGACTTTCTCCTTCAGGTTTTCCGGCACGTCACCGTCCACAATTCTTTGAGCCATCCCTTCAACAATGGCGGTTTTACCCACCCCCGGCTCACCCAATAGTATTGGATTATTCTTAGTCCTTCTGGAAAGGATTTGCAGCACCCTTCTGATCTCTTCGTCCCGTCCGATAACCGGATCTATCTTGCCCTGGCGGGCCATTTCGTTGAGGTTTTTCGAATACCTCTCCAGCGATTTATACTTTGCTTCGGCGTTTTGATCTGTTACAGTGTTGCCACCTCTGAGTTCCTTGATGGCCAACTTCATTTCCTTCTCTGCAAACCCAGCCGACTTCATCGCAGTTGCAATTTTATCCTTGCTACTAAGTAACCCAAGAATGATATGCTCAACGGCCACAAATTCGTCACCGAACTCTTTGAGATAGCCGACAGCCTTCTGTAGGGCCGCCGCTGATTCATTAGAGAGATAGGGCTGTGATCCTGAGATCTTAGGATAGGAATTTATTATTTCCTCAATTTTTTCGTCCAGATTTAGCCTGTTGATGCCTAATTTCTTCAAAAGAAAAGGCATAACATTCTCATCTGTCGACATGATTGCTTTGAGTAGATGCGCTGGCTCTATAGCCTGCTGCTCATAACTTTGAGCGACCTCGGCCGCCTTTTGAACAGCCTCCTGTGATTTTATAGTGTAGTTATTGAAGTTCATCTCTTTTTCTTTTGTGCTTATCCATAGGTCAAATACCGAACCAGGCCGCAATAGGATTATTTTTAGGTCAAAATGACAGAAAAACTAGATCATCCGTCGACTTTTCAGACAATTTGGCGTATTCAAGCTTCATAAAAATGTAATACCAATTCCATTCTTTATTTCTTATTTTCAGGCCGAAATAGAAATCTTGAATGGAATCGGTAGCAGAGGATAATTTAGAGCAGCCACCCAAGGCGACGAAATTTGAAAAACTTTTGCTTTGGCTGTCACTGTATGTGGTGGTGGAGTTATACGTGAGTTCAGTCACAGAGTATACTCCGCTGGTAGACGATATAACATATTATGTCGATTTCGCCATATGTATGATTTTTCTGTATGACTTTTTCAACGGGCTTTGGAAGGCAGAGAATAAGTGGAAGTTTGTTGCCAATAACTGGGTAGACTTTGTTGCTTCTATACCGACAGTTGGATTTCTCCGGGCGGCTAGGATCTTTAAGATTTTCAAGCTCTTACGGGTTCTCCGATCAGCAAAGTACGTTTTCCAGTTTTTTAATAGAAAGACTTCCTTTAGCACCTTTCGGAACGTGGTCATTCTTAATATAGTTGTTGTGTTGCTTTTCACGATCAGTTTCTATCATGCCGAGCGAGATTCTAACCCTCATATCTCCACGTTCACTGATTCCCTGTGGTGGACAACAATTACCACTATGACAGTTGGCTTTCTGCAGGATATACCACCCGTGACGCCTGAAGGAAAGGTGCTTTCTGTCGTTCTTATTTTTGCCGGGATGATTATTGGTGCTACCATGATTGCAACGATTACTGACTATTTTATTGAGGATGAAGATATTCAGGTGAACGTTAATCGGGTGCATGATAAGTTGATGGAGGTTGAGAAGAAACTAGATACGCTTACTGAGAAGCTGGAAGAGTTGTCCAAATCCCAAAAGAATGGAAATCAATAGACGGAAGTTTTTAGTGAAAGGCGGATTGGGGCTGGCTGGTGGCACAGCCGGAATGCTTACTGCCTGCACTGAGGAAAAGAAGCAGATTGAAACTCCATACATCAATTTTAACAAGTCGTTTGAGTGGAAAATGGTCACCACCTGGCCTCCAAATTTTCCTGTAGTGGGTGAGGGCTGCGTGATGATGTCGAAATGGGTGGAAACCATGAGTGGTGGGCGCCTAAAAATAAAAGTTTATGGCGGAGGAGAGCTGGTTCCGGCGTTGGAGGTGTTTGACGCCGTAAGCAGCGGCGCCGTTGAGATAGGCCATGGTGCCTCCTATTACTGGGCCGGCAAGGTACCGGCTGCCCAGTTTTTCGCCGCTGTTCCTTTTGGCATGAACGCTCAGCAGATGAACTCCTGGATCATAAGCAGCGGGGCCATAGCGTTGTGGGAGGAACTGTATGAGCCCTTCAGGCTGGTGCCCATGATCGCCGGGAATACCGGCGTACAAATGGCGGGCTGGTTCAACCGGGAGCTGAACACAATGGACGACCTGAAAGGCCTGAAAATGAGGATTCCCGGGCTGGGTGGAAAGGTGTTGTCGGAGGCTGGCGGCACGTCGGTGCTGCAGGCTGGTGGCGAAATTTACACCAACCTTGAAAGAGGTGTGATCGATGCTGCCGAATGGATTGGCCCCTATCATGACTACCTGATGGGATTTCAGAGAGTGGCTAAGCACTACTATTATCCAGGTTGGCATGAGCCAGGCTCGGTGCTGGAGCAGATGGTGAACAAAGACAAATTTGAGGCACTTCCAACAGATCTGAAAGAAATAGTGCGGGCAGGGGCGTCTAAGCTCAATGAATGGATGCTTGCTGAGTTTGACGCAAAGAACAGTTTGTACCTTAAAAAGCTCCGGGAGGAAGAGGGAACGGATATCAGAAAACTTCCCGATGTGATTTTGAGGGAGCTAAAGAAAATAAGTGATGTGATGCTTGGTGATATGGCGCAAAGCGATCCCGTTGTCAAAAAAGTGTATGACAGCTTTACAATGTTTCGAGATCAGGTGAAACCCTGGTCAGATATTAGCGAACGAGCTTTTTATAATGATGTGCTAGGCCAGTAGGACTTTTTTTCATCTACTTTTTGAGCAGGTTCGGTAAAAAGGAAACAATCTCTGGAAAGAGAACTACAAGCAGAAGAAATACAAGCTGTATCAGGACAAAAGGAACAATGCCTCTATATAGTTGCCCGGTGGTGATATGTTTTGGTGCTACTCCTTTCAGGTAGAAAAGTGAGAAACCAAAAGGTGGCGTGAGGAAAGAAGTTTGGAGGTTGAGGGCCAGCAATATTCCAACCCACACCAGATCAACGCCAAGCTTGGCAAATATTGGTGCCACCACTGGCACGATGATGAATATGATCTCGATAAAGTCGATAAAGAACCCAGCGACAAACACGGCGAGCATCACCACAAACAAGAACGCATTAACAGACAAGTCGGAATTCTCGATGAGTTGAATAAGGAATCGGTCGCCCCCTAATGCCCTGAAAACCAACGAAAATGCGGTTGCGCCAATGAGAATTGTAAAGACCATTGTGGTGAGGTGCGTCGTTTCTCTCATCACCCCTTTTAACACGTCGAGGTTGAACTTGCCCGACATGATTGTGAGCAAGGTTGCTCCAAGGGCACCAACCCCTGCCGCCTCAGTTGGCGAGGCTATGCCCGCAAAAATGGATCCCAGCACAGCTACAATCAGTAGGAGAGGAAGTACGAAGGCTTTGATCACCTGCCCTGTGATTCCTTTTTCTCTGAAAGCCCTGATTTCCTCTTCTGGCATGCCGGGAGCCTTGTTTGGTTTAACTATGGCATACCCCATTATGAAAGCCAGGTAGCAAAAAACCAGTGCCACGCCGGGCACAACGGCAGCGGTGAAGAGATCCCCAACGGAGACGTTGAGCACGCTGCCCAGTAATACCAGAACCACAGATGGCGGGATAATTTGACCTAAAGTGCCGGCTGAAGCGATGGTGCCTGTTGCCAACTCAGGACTAAAACCCCGCTTGAGCATGGTTGGTAAGCTAATAAGCCCCATGGTAATGACAGTAGCCCCAACAATCCCTGTGGAAGCTGCCAGCATGGCACCAACCAGCACAACCGCCACGGCCAATCCGCCCTTGAACTTGCCAAAAATGAGCGCCATGGTCTCGAGGAGGCTTTCTGCCAGGCCGGATTTCTCCAGCATAATTCCCATAAAAACGAACAAGGGTACAGCTATGAGAACAAAGTTGTTCATGGTGCCATAAATTCTCAGCGCCACCAGATAAAAGAAGTCGGCATCGAAAAAAATAAGGCCAAAAATTACTGAAAGGCCGCCTAATGTAAATGCCACTGGAAATCCCCAAAGAATAAAAATGAATATCAGACCAAACAGTACCAGCGCCCAAACTTCATTCATGGTCTTGGTTTTTTGATGGGTTCACAATGGTGGCCAACGATTTAAGAGCTACCGAAATGCCTTGTAAAAACAAAAGAGAGAAGCCGATTGGGATAAAAGCTTTAATGATATAGCGGGCAGGAAGACCACCCGGGTCAGGAGAATTTTCTCTGATGATCCACGAATTATAGACAAAAAGCAGGGAGGTCTTGATGATCACTACACATATTGGCAGAAGAAATAGCAGCACTCCAAGGAAGTTGACATATGCCTGCTTCCTGGGCGACATTTCCCCATAAAACACATCGACCCTTACATGCTTGTCATGTTTGAGTGTGTAGCCGGCACCAATTAAGAAGATGGCTGCGAAAAAATGCCATTCCAGCTCAAATACGGAAGCAAAGCTGACATTAAAAATATACCTCATTGCTACATCGAAGCAAAAGACCAAGACCATGATGCCGGCCAGCCAGGAGATAAGGCGTCCAGTGTACTCATTCAGTGCATCAATCCTTTCTGAAATAAGGGTAAGTAGGTGCATATCAACTTTTGTGGAATGAAGATATGGTTTTCCTTTTGAAGGGCAAGGCTACATTTGCAAGAGAGCCCGGTAAATGATTTGCAAGGTGTTTAGTGAGTGGTTTGCGACTTGAGCGAGGCCAGTTCAACCGTTAGTAGTCGGAAGAAGGGCAAGTCAGATGAAGAATCCTGCTATCCTTTAATCTACTCATCCCAGAAAAGACAAAAAGAAAACCCCGGCAATTGCCGGGGTTTAAGTGTCTAAAGATCATCGTCAAGTCACTGATTCACGTTTTGCAAGCGCACACCTGAACCATATTTAACTGTCAACTCAAATACTTCTCCAGAAACGGCGTAAACGCTGGTAGGTCCGGAGTAGGCTCCAAAAGCGCTGTTGTTCAACTCTTCCAAATAGCCGGAGCCTTTGTCAGTTACTGTCCAGTTAGTGCTCCACTGAACCTCTCTGGTTCCCTGAGTTGTGAAATCAAACAATTGCACGGCGGCGCCTGTTCCAGGAGAGGTTGCCAGAGTAGGCATGATTGTTACGCCGAATACTCCAGTGTAACCCATACCACCATCTTCGTTGAATAGGCCGCCAATGGTTCCATCTGAATTGATATCAACATCAGCCGAAGCCATCATAGCCATTGGCTCAACAATTTCTAGGACGGGAGCGGCGTAAGAGATTCCAGTTCTCAAGTTGGTTACTGTTCTTGTCAAGATCAGGTTCCCTGTGCCGTCGATTCCAAGAAGATCGTCAAGGTTGCCTGTCAAGCCTGTTCCGGCCTCTGTATAAGAGATTACGTCTGTGTCAGTTGCGCTAGCGTCTGGGAAGCTTGCAACGGTTGTGTTATACCAGTTTACCGCTGGCAAAATAGTGTAAGGTACGGTAATACCGGTGTTGTCAATCGCTATAGTATATTCAAACCCGGTTGCTACCACGTCCACAACTGGCAAGGCAGCTCCCGTGCCGCCTCCAGCAAAAGTTATCCCTGTGATGGGGGCAGAATACCCAACTCCTGTAGTAGTAGTTTGAATAGCATCTACTCTACAGTCGCAAGTAACTGTAATTGTTGCAGCTGTGGTCGGAGCAACGGCAGGAGCTACCTCTACTACAGTAACTTGATAGCCAGTTACACCGAAAGCGTTAAGGTTATCACTGCCATTGGTAAGGATATTTCCACCGGTTTCGTCTATGGTTGGCAGAACGCCGTTTCCAGTACCATCATCCACGGCGGTTTCAGTTACTGTAACAGTCTGAAGGACTGTAGCGCCGGAAAGTACATCAATAGTAATGTCATAGTCTTCACCAATTGTATAGCCAACACCACCAGCAACCGTTAGATCAAGGTCGCCAATAATAGACGTCTGAAGCGCAATTGGCGTGGTAGGGGTAGTAGCAGTTGCTACAGCAGCTGTGGGAGAAATCTGAACAGTACCACCGTCACTGATAATGTCGAATTCAACGTTTCCAGAGTTAGGAGTAGCACCTGCATTGCCATCAATAGTAAATCCGATATTTAAATCCCTAGGAACCACCGTAAACGTCAAATTTGCGCCATTTCCAGCGCCCGTAGGTGCAGGGAATACAGCTTTGGCACCAGCAATAGAAATTGATGGGGAGAACGTGCCGCCGTTTACGGGCCCGTATCTCGCAGGCACGGTAGCAAGTTCTGGAGTAACAGGTAAATCGTCTCTCGTATCAATAACGATAGTTTGGTCAGCTGTTACGTCAGGTACCATTAGTGTGTATGATATTCCGTTTTCATTTGCTGGCAATAACATGCTGAACCTACCTGTTGTATTGTCCACAATAGCTGAGCCAATTCCCTCACCGCTAAACCTTACGTCGTAAATATCAACAGATGAGTGGAAAAAATTTTGGGCACTTTCGTAGTCGAAATCTGTACCATCGAGATAGGCAACTATAGTCACATCCTGTGGAACTTCAGATGCCGAGTTGGTAAGATCAGTTTCGATAGTTGCTGTGCCATTCACAGTGGCAAATGTTCCGCTTGCGCCATCTGCTGAAAGCAGAACGATGCGGGTAGTCTCATGTCTTCCTAATGGATAAATGTAGCTTCCAATTTGGAAGTATTCTTCACCGCTGGAAATAGTTCCTAAATCCAGTATGTAAGAAACGCCAACGAAGCCTGCCAAAGTTACCTGAACAGGGCTTGCTCCTATGACAATATCATTGATAATAACCTGGCCGGTGGCATCAGTGACTGCATCCACACGGGCTGCAGGGTTACTGCCTCCAACTGAAACGGTAACGCCTTCCAGTGGCGCACCACCCTGATTTTCAATTGTTAGTGTGTAGGACGCCAAAAGACCTGCCTGACGCAAAGCTTCAGTATTTTCATCTTTCAGCATACCAGCAAGCTGATTTGAGAATACCGCCATCAAAGAGTCATTCTCACGCATAAGCTCATACTGAAGAATCAGTTTCTCCAGATCAAAGCTTTGCTGCGCAGCAGCCAATTCAGCTTGCTTGTCGAGGAAGTCCTCCTCTGTAAATTCATCTTCGCACGACGTAAAGGTGAATACACCCAGCGCCATTATTACGAGTAAAAAATTGAGTTTAATTGTTTTCATGATTTTATGAAGGTTTGTTTTTTTAAATCTTTAAAAGAAATACCCAAAGTTGATACTGAGAGTGGATGGAATAAGTCTTCCTCCGGTACCAGGATAACCTGAATAGATGTTAATGTTGTCTAGTCCGTGGCGATAGCGTATTTCCTGATAAAAGGATTTACCGTTGCCCAGGTCATACTCCAGTGCGAAACCAGCATGGCCAGCGAACTGGTGGCTTTGCATACTGCTGGTAATGTTTTCACGAGAGTTGGAATGAATACCTGTGGTGCCATTAGCAAAATTGTAATAGTTATCCCGTGTCTCAAATGAGGCCACTGAATAACCATAGCTGGCTCCAATCAGGATTTTTGGAGAAACAGAGCTTCCCGATGTTGGAATGCTGATTACTGCCATCACAGGCAGCTCTGCATTTTTTATCGACACTGATCTGTTCATAAAAGTGATTGAAGACACATTTCCCTCGATTTCAGAATAATCAACGGTTCTGTTCTCCAAGCCACCACCGATACCCATGTACAGCAACTCACCCCGGACCGCAATCATTTCTGTCACCTGATAGTTGCCAACTGCGCCAACATTTACATCAAGTGTCATGCCTGTCTGACTGAACTGGTTTAGGTTCGCACCAACCTTTGCCCCAATACGGAAAGGGCTAAAGGCACTAAGTCCATCATCCTGTGCGGACGCATCATGGACCCACAACCCACATAATAGGAATATTAAGTGGGTGCTTCGCAAACGCCTTAAGCGTGAAACAAAACTTCTCATATATTATATAGTTAAGAATGGTTTAATTACGCAGTTCGTATAAGTGACTAAAGTCTAAAAGTAACCACAACAGATTTCGCTCGAAATACCCATTTCTAGGTATTTTATCATTATCTAATCCAAAAGTTCAAAAAACACGGGACATGAAATAGGGAAATTTTTATTTGTTAGTCAAGTTTTAGCAAAAGTACTTTGTCAATTAGTATTCGCTATTTTGTGTATGCAGCTAATTTTCCCATCAAATGCTCCTTTTTTCTTGTAGCCACAGGAAGGGTCGTTCCGTCTTTCAGCACAATCGAACCACCATCGGCCTTGTCGAGACGAAGAAAAAACTTAAGATTGACAAGGTGAGACTGGTGTGCACGAAAAAACTGATTTGAAGAGAAGAGGCTGTCAAAATCTTTCAGCGTCTTTGAGATCAGCAAGAACTTGCCATTGGCTAAATAGAACTTAGTGTAGTTTCCCTCAGCCTCACACCTCACAATTTCATCCGTTTCAATTAAGTGAATGCTATCATGATCCTTCAGCAGCACCCTTTTGGGCAGACGCTCATCTCTTGAGTTTTCAAGCAATAATTTGAGAGAAAGTTTGTCGGAATGGGCTTTTACGGATTCTCTGGCCTTGGATACTGCATAATTGAGTTCGCCTGGATCAACTGGTTTCAGCAGGTAGTCTACCGCACTGAACTTAAAAGCCCGGATGGCGTATTCGTTGTGCGCAGTGACAAAAATGATTTTGAAGTCTATCGTCTCAAACTTTGAGAGTAAGTCAAATCCCGTGCCTTCATTGATTTCGACATCCAAAAAAACGAGATCGGGTTTTTTAGCGCTGATCACCTCAAACCCAGTACTAACCGAGGCTGCCTCACCTACTACCTGGATATCAGGGTGTGAAACCTTCAAGAGAGCTCTTAGCGCCTCTCGCAGTGGGGCTTCGTCATCAACAATGATTGCTTCCAACTAGTCTTTAACAGTTAGTATGTGATAAGCTTATTGAAAAGTAATAATAGTGAATCTTTTGTGCCCGGGCCAACTCGTTTGAGTCTGAAAGGTCTCCTGGTTAATTTTCGTCTTCCATTTAAGAATTTTAATGGTCACAGCCGTTCGGATGACTACCAAGTCCGATGGTGCTTATTGGCAGCAAGTAAACAGGCCGAAGGAACTTCGTAAGACCCGGGAAGGTTAGCTGTGTGATTTGTTGTTTGTCGTCAAATCAATTCCGACCTCATTGGCTTGTTAAAACCCAAATTCCTTTGCCTCTGGCACCACTTAACAACTAATAGTCGCTAACTTTACAGCTTTAATACCCACGTATAGTGCAAGATATCAGGAAAATTTCATCATCAGAGCTCGTCGATGTTTTTAAAACATGGGGAGAACCTGCTTTCAGAGCCAAGCAGGTGAGTGAATGGCTGTGGAAAAAGTCTGCCACTTCTTTTGATGAAATGACCAACCTGTCGTTGAAGACAAGGGATATGCTGAAGGAGCATTTCAGTATTTTGGCCGTAAGCACGGCCACTAAGCAAATGTCTTCAGACGGCACTATTAAGTCCGGCTTCCGGCTGCACGACGGCCACATGATTGAGGGCGTGCTGATACCAGCCGATGATCGGATGACCGCCTGTGTGTCTTCTCAGGTCGGTTGCTCGCTTACCTGTAAGTTTTGCGCCACTGGCTACATGGAGCGCAAAAGGAATCTGGATCCCGCAGAAATTTATGACCAGGTGGTGATGATTGACAAGCAGGCAAGAGAGGCCAATAATGTACCCCTTACTAATATTGTTTACATGGGTATGGGTGAGCCTCTCCTGAATTATGCCAACGTGCTCAAGTCGGTAGAGTATATAACGTCTCCGGATGGGCTGGGCATGTCACCCAAGAGGATTACTGTTTCTACAGCAGGCATTGCCAAAATGATCAGAAAGCTGGGCGATGACGAGGTGAAGTTTAACCTGGCTTTGTCACTCCACGCCGCCAACGACGAGAAGCGCAACCAAATCATGCCCATCAATGAGTCGAATACATTGGAAGCATTGAAAGAGGCGTTGCAGTACTTCTATCAGAAAACGAAGAATAAGATCACTTTCGAGTACATCATGTTCTATAGCTTCAATGATACTTTGAAAGATGCTGAAGAGCTTTTCCAGTTTACCAAAGCTGTGCCCAGCAAGGTGAACATTATAGAATACAATCCTATTGCTGAAGCTACTTATAAGAATGCCGACCCGGAGGCACTTGATAAGTTCTCGGCCTATCTCGAAGATCGGGGTGTTGTGGTGAACGTGAGGCGAAGCAGAGGGAAAGACATCGACGCTGCCTGCGGGCAGCTGGCCATCAAGGACAAACCTACTGCCTGATCTGGTTGATCGAGGCAATTGACATCAACTGACCTTTCTATTTCTTGCTTGCATTAAAAAGCTTTTGCTTTTCTTCTTTGCTGAGGCTCTCGTAGCCGGAGTGCGAAATCTTGTCGAGGATGGCGTCAATTTCATCCTGATCGGATTTAGTATTGGATGATGAAGCTTTCTTCGCTCCGGTAAATTTTGTGCTCTTATGAGTTACCCTGATTTTTGGGGAGGGCTTGAACAAACCTTTGAACCATTCCATCACACTGACCACTGGCGTACCTATATCGTTGCCTCGTTGGAGCTGACGAATGAAGATAAAGCCCATTAGTGCACCTCCAAGGTGAGCAAGTTCACCGCCCGCATTGGCACCAATCGTTTGTGAAAAGGAAAGAAGAATATAGAAGATGGCGATGTATTTGATTTTGACAGGGCCGAGAAAGAGCAGGAAAAACGTGTAGTTGGGCATGAACGTGGCGGCTCCTACCACAATGGCATAAACACCAGCAGAAGCTCCCAGCATCACCGATCCAGCGACTCTTTCATGAAAATAGGGTATAAGATTATAAATGAGTATGTAGAAAAGTCCTCCAACTATACCACCAATCACGTACATGGAAATGGCCCGCTGGTCGCCGAGATACTCCACAATGATCTTTCCAAACCAGAAAAGAAAGAGCATATTGAAGATGATGTGAAAGAAACCTTCATGGGTGAAGAAATACGTGAGCAACGTCCATGGTTTGACTATGAAGCTGTCGATAGATGCTGGCAACATGAACTGGCGAAGAATCACCTGATAAACATCAGTGTTGCCCGACAATACCAATATCACTTTGAAAATGATCAGCGCTACAAAAATAATCACGTTGATCATGATGAGCTGGATCAGCCCATTGTTAGGCCTGCTCCAGGCATTTTTAAAGTCGTCGAAAAGTCCGCCGTTTCCGTACATAGTCTTCTAATAGAATTTGCTGGAGTTTTTTTGCCAGTATTTAATCACTATAAATGCGATGAGCATACCACCCAGGTGGGCCAGGTGAGCGACATTGTCCCCCTGAGAACGGTTTAGCTCTGAATACAATTCATAAGCCCCGTAGAAAAATACCAAATATTTTGCTTTGATGGGTATGGGAGGGAATAACAAAAATAGTTGCGTATTGGGAAAGAGCATCCCAAAGGCCATCAAAATCCCAAACACAGCTCCAGAAGCTCCCACCATGGGCACGTTTTCAATCCTCCCCATAAGGTCCTGCACAAATACCCTGCTTTGGCTGATATACTCCGGGTTGTTCGGGTTTTCTACATAAGCATCGATAAAGCTAATCAGGCTTTCGTAGTACTGGCTGGCATGCTGCACCACAAAGAGGTTGAATGCTTCCGGGTCAGGATCGGCCAGGTAGGCCATCGCATCATTTGACACAGCCGAAGTTTCAATATAGTCGATCGCAGCATACAAAACACCGGCACCGATGCCAGTGACCATATAAAAGAAGAGAAATTTTTTCGGCCCCCAAAAGCGCTCCAGCATGTTGCCAAATATGATCAGGGCAAACATGTTCCCGAACAGGTGCATAAAGCCACCATGCACAAACATGTAGGTAATGAACTGGTATGGCGCAAACGAGTCGGCCAGAATATACCGTAGCCCAAATGTAGCTGCGAAGTCCATTTTTAAAATACTTTCCAAAAAAAACACCACCAGATTTACTATCAGGAGGTTTTTCACCATGGGTGTCAGGTTGAACATAGGCGTCTATTCATTAAAGAAACTGGCAAGTCGATCAAGGCCCAATATGTACATGGTTGCCTGGCCTCCGGGAGTATAGTTTGGTTGGGAGCAAGCAAAAAGCTGATCGATCAATGAAACCATTTCTTCGTTGCTAAGCATCTTCCCATTTTTGAGCCCGGTGCGTTTGGCCATTGACCTCGCCAGATTCTCTTTACGATTTATACTCAATTCAGATTTATAAACTTTAAATTGTTCTATCAACCCCTCCAGCACTTCCTTCTCGTTGGAGCCCGAAAGTTCGGCAGGCATGCCGTTGATCACGAGGGTATTTTGGCCGAATATACTGAAAACAAATCCCAGTGCTTTCATTTCTTCTTCCATTTCCATCACTAATTGATAATCGGATGGATTGAGGTTGAGCTGCTGCGGAAAAAGAAATTGCTGCGAAGCTGCCTGGCCTTTTTCGAGGTGGTGGGTGAACCTTTCGAAAAGTATCCTTTCGTGGGCGTGCTCCTGATTGATGATCAGCAAGCCTGATTTCACCTGCTTACAAATGTATTTTTTATGAAGCTGAAACGGTGGGTTGATTTCCACTTCAAGCACTGAGGCCTGAATTTCCTGAGTAGGCTCCTCTGGCGTTGCGTCGCTGGCAAAAGTTTTAACAATAGGTTCCGCACCGGCAGGTCCCTCTTTCTTCACCTCTTCAAAAGAATATTGGGCTTCCAGGTTGGCGTCTTCGTAGAGTCTTTCCCAGTTCTTTGCATTGTTTTTACTCAACGGAGAACTGAAAGATGACGAACCGGCTGGCATAGGTCGTTTTGCCTGGCTTATCTCATCAAAATTCAGCTTGGAGCGGGTGATAGCCTCAAAGTTCACGTCGTAGTTGAAGTCCAGCGAAGGGGCAATGTTGTGTGCACCCAGTGCCTGCCTGATGGCAGATTTTACCACACCATATATCAGCCGCTCATCTTCAAACTTCACTTCAGTTTTTGTTGGGTGCACATTGATATCGATTTTTGAAGGATCCATGTCAATGAAAAGCACGTAAAACGGGTGGGTGTCTGCCGACAAAAGCCCTTCGAAGGCATTCGTGAGCGCATGATTCAAATAGTTATTCTTGATGTAGCGATTGTTGATAAAGAAGAACTGCTCACCACGGGTTTTCTTGCTGAACTCAGGCTTACCAATGTAACCATGGATTTTGATCTGGTCGGTGCTTTCATCCACCGGCACTAATTGTTCCCTGTAATTCTTGTTGAAGAGCCCAATGATCCGGCCCGATAGCTTTCCTTCCTCCAGCTGATATACCGGGAGGTCATTTTGATGAAGGGAAAATGCGATGCCCGGATGAGCCAGTGCCACCCGCTGGAATTCATCAATAATATGGCGCATTTCCACCGGGTTGCTCTTGAGGAAATTACGCCTGGCTGGCACGTTGAAAAAAAGGTTTTTTACTGACACCGTGCTGCCATGAGGCGTCACACAAGGCTCCTGTTTCTTGATTTCCGACCCTTCAATGCATATAAATGAGCCCAACTCCGACTCTTTTCTTTTTGTTTTGAGCTCGACCTGAGCCACGGCGGCAATGGAAGCGAGGGCCTCACCCCTAAATCCTTTTGTTTGAATCCGGAAGAGATCTTCGGGCGTTCTTAGCTTGGAGGTTGCATGTCTCTCAAAACTCATACGGGCATCGGTTTCTGACATACCAGCTCCATTGTCGATCACCCGGATCAGCTGTTTGCCAGCCTCCTTCACGATCAATTGAATAGAAGTGGCTCCAGCATCTACGCTGTTTTCCAGCAATTCTTTGACAGCCGATGCGGGGCGTTGTACGACTTCTCCTGCCGCTATTTGGTTGGCTAGCGACTCAGGAAGGAGACGTATGATATCACTCATTTGCTATTTTTTGAAAAAGATACCTCTGAAGCGAAAGTAAAGGTAAACAGGAACACCTAGCATTAAGAAGTAAAATACTTGATTGCCGTAAAAAAGATAGCCAACAAACCCGCCGAGGAGGATCACAGCAATGACAAGCTGAAGGAGCGACGTGGAATAATTGGTGCCCGTAAACGATGAGCCAGTTTTTCTTCTGAATGCTCCGGCAATGCTGGAGGTAGTGCCACTTTCGGCATCCTCATTCATCTCATTCTTTATTTTTCTGGTACGCTCTTCGATATCTTCCTTGACAGGGTCATAGTGTCTTGGTGTATAATCAAAGTTCTTATACCTTGGCAGGCGAATAATTGAAGGAATTCTCATAATAAAGCAGGTCTTCCGTTCTTCAAAATTTGGTACCGCTTTTGCTACTGTGTGCAGAAGGGTGAATAAATTCTTTACGTTTTAAAACAAAGTTAGGTTATATTTTAGGATTAACACAGATCAAAAGATCAATGTTCCAAAAACTTTACCCGGCCTCAATAACGCTACTTTGCCTGGTGCTGATGCACCTCGGTGGCGGGGCGTATGCATGGGGTGAGCAGGAAGTTTTCGGTGAAATAGTAACACAGAGGTGGATGTTAACGCTGGAGGAGGTTGATAGAAGATCACAAAACGACTCTGTTGTAAAGTTTTTGAATCAAAATCAACTGGGGGGTATTTTATATCAGTCGCACCACTCCCTTTCCGAAATTGCAGCCCATATCGCCTTGGTTGAAGGAGGGACACCGCAGCAGCTGCTGATAGGGCTCAATCTCAGTGCCGCTGATCAAAAAACCTATCGCAACCTTGGGCTCACGCCGCCATCGGTGCTGGCAGCAGTGGCGGGCGACGACTTGATACGTACGGCAGCCTCACGTGACGCAGTTCTGTTACGTGCTGCAGGCATTGACTTTGTGATGGTAGACCTCTTTCGGCTTTCTTTTTGGCAAGGCTATGGCGAGGAGCCCGAAGCTGTAAAACAGTCTGCAGTTGCTTATCTGAAAGCTCTCGCTGAAGGGGGAATTGATGTTGTCGGTAATTTCTCATCCAGTGCGTTTGGTGAATTAAGACTTCCTTTAACCGAAGAACTCAGCCTGTACAAGGAGGCCGAAATTAGGGGGGTCAATATTAGTTCTCTCCAAAATCAGCCAGTGGCTTTCGAAAACGGCTACGAAGCGACTAAATTCCTGGCTAAGGAGTTTAGCTACCATCCAATCACATTCGCCTATTACCCTTCAGAAAAGGCCTGGAGTCAAGACTTGAAGAACCCTGTTGCTGATTTTCTTTTCGTGTCGCCAGGGCAGGCATTTCACGAGTCAGCAAGGCTTGCTGATGCCAAGATTAAATACAAAAAACAAAAAGCAGTAGCCGGGAAAATCTCGCAATGGAAGTTGCAGCGGCTCCTGCTCCGAAGCCAGCCTGAGGAGGTTATGGCAGCCGCAGGCAACGCAGCTGAAAGGTCATTTGCTTTTCAACTGAATTTGAAGTCTGCCACGCTTCTTGCCAATGCTGAGGCCTTGATTCCGTTCAAAAAACTGGAAAATCAATCTTTTGCAACATCTTCTTTTGGCGACGTGAGCAAGGATTTTCTTGAGCATATGCACAAGTATGCGTCCGTAACAGAATTTGCCTTTCCCATGGGGCTGATGAGCGCAGAAATGCCAGCCTGGCAAATCGCTCATTTCGACAATTACATCGCCGCTATCGACCTGGCGTGGTTCGATGCTCTGAGCCACCAGGAGCAAGCCAGGCTGCTGGGTTTTTTGGTCAAGCTGCAAAAAGAGCGGACGAAGGTTACGCTGGTGCTTTTGGGGTTGAGCGAAAACCTTGAGTTGTTTGTGGGCATTGAGCACATAAGCTACCACCCTGTGGGCGGTGAACAGGCAGAGCGACTGGCACCGCAGCTTCTTTTCGGAGCCTATGGTTATTCCGGTAAATGGAATGGAGCGAAAGAGCTTTTTGCTGCCGCATCGTCTACGGAACCGCTGGCCAGACTAAAGTATGGAGAACCATGGATGAGAACCATCAAGGGCCTCGATGTGGTGGACAGCATTGCGATAAAAGCCATAGCCGATAAAGCCACTCCCGGCTGTCAGATTTTAGTAGCCAAAGGTGGCGTGGTGCTTTACGAAAAGGCCTTTGGCTACCTGAGCTACGACAGCCTGATGCCTGTTACCAACGAGACACTTTATGACCTTGCTTCGTTAACCAAGGTGAGTGCTACTTTACAGGCGTTGATGATTTTGGTGGATCAGGGAAAGATCGATATTAAATCCAACCTTGGAGCCTACATCAAAAGTACGCTAGGCACAAACAAAGAGAGGCTGATTGTGGAGGATGTGCTGCTTCATCAGGCGGGGCTAAAGCCCTACATTCCTTTTTGGCAGCGATCCTACGAAAGTAAAAGAAAGAAGATACTTGATCCCATGTTCTTCAACGCCTCCGCCGGCGAGGAATTTTCCATGGAGATTCTGCCTGGCATGTACTCAACTCCGGCCATGAAGGACTCTGTTTGGCGATGGACTTTACAGACGGATTTGATGACCTTAGGGCCGAAAGATTCCGTTTATACCTATAAATACAGTGACCTTGGGTTCATGATCATCCAAAAGCTCGTAGAGGAAGTGACAGGAATGCCACTCGACGAGTTTGTGAGCAGAGAGGTGTACAAGCCTCTTGGTATGGATCGGCTTTGTTTCCAGCCTTTGTGCAGTTATCCTTACCAGTCGATCGCACCCACTGAGCTCGACTTCTATTTCAGAAAAAACATGGTGTGGGGAACAGTGCACGATGAAAACGCAGCAATAATGGGTGGAGTAGCCGGGCATGCCGGCCTGTTTGGCAATGCCAATTCGCTGGCGATTTTGCTTCAAATGCACCTTCAAAAAGGGTACTATGGGGGTAAGCAATATGTTGACAATAAGACAGTTGACATGTTTACCAGACGCCTCTCTAACAATGCTCCACGGGCATTGGGCTGGGACATGAAAGACCTCTCTTTTACGAGAAATAATACTTCTTTTTGGAGTTCTGAAACTACTTATGGCCATACCGGGTTTACTGGTACGGCGGTGTGGGTAGATCCGGAAATGGAACTGATTTATATCTTCCTTTCCAACAGGGTTCACCCGGACGCTCACAATAACAAACTCGTAGAATCGAATATACGTACAAGAATCCAGGACGTAATCTATCAGTCGCTAGGTTGGCAGCTTACTTCCGGTGAATAGTTAGCAAGAGATATGAACATCGGAATAGTATGTTATCCCACCTTTGGTGGTAGCGGAGTGGTGGCCACCGAGCTTGGAAAGGCCCTGGCCAAAGAAGGGCACAGGATTCACTTCATTACTTATTCACAACCCACACGACTTGATTTCTTTAACGAGAATCTTTTCTACCACGAGGTAGACGTGCAGTCATATCCCCTGTTCCAGTATCCGCCCTATGAGTTGGCGTTGGCCAGTAAGATGGTAGAGGTTGTGCAGTTCGAGAAGTTGGATTTGTTGCATGTGCACTACGCTATTCCTCATGCGTCGGCCGCTTACATGGCTAAGCAGATACTGCGAGTTAAGGGGATAGAAATACCAGTGATTACGACGCTGCATGGTACTGATATTACGCTGGTTGGCAAAGATCCCTCCTATGAGCCCGTGGTCACGTTTTCGATTAATCAGTCCGATGGGGTAACAGCTGTTTCAAGCTCGCTGCGGGATGAAACATATGAGCATTTTGCTATCACCAAGGAGATCGAGGTAATCCCCAATTTTATCGACCTCGAGCGATTCAAGAAGCAAAAAAAGGATCATTTTAAGCAAGCAATATGTCCTAACGGAGAGAAACTGGTGGTGCACACTTCCAATTTCAGAAAAGTAAAACGGGTGGAGGATGTGATAAAAATCTTCATTGGTATTAGAAAGGAGATGCCGGCAAAGCTCCTGATGGTGGGTGATGGCCCTGAAAGAAGCAAGGCAGAAGCACTTTGCCGTGAAACCTGTTCATTTGAGGACACCAGGTTTCTCGGCAAGCTTGATCATGTGGAGGAAGTACTGTCAGTGGCGGATCTGTTTCTGATGCCTTCTGAAAAGGAGAGCTTCGGCCTGGCAGCGTTGGAGGCAATGGCATGCGAAGTCCCTGTGGTGTCATCAAATACAGGCGGCCTCACAGAGCTCAATATTGATGGTGTTTCCGGGTTTACCTGTGATATAGGTGATATCGAAAGCATGACTAAAAAATCGCTTCACATTTTGAAGGACGAAAACTTACCCAGCTTCAAGGAAGGTGCACTTAAGCGTGCTAAGGAGTTTGACATAACCAATATTCTTCCCATGTATGAATCATTTTATAACAAAATCGTGGAATCTTTCAAAATAAGTGCGGTATAGTGGAATTTAAGGGGGTAGGAATTTTGTTGTAAATCGAGCCAATTTTCGAGCGAAAAATAAATTATTGTTGGGATAAGAAGTAAGGAAAAATGCCTGCAAGCGTTAGATCGAAGGTAAAACCGAACAACAGTGGCACCACGCAGCTTTTTAAAAACCCTGTTCTTGAAAGACTGACAAGGGCCCACTATTCAGTAACACTTGGGATACTCTGCTCAATAGCTGCTTTTTTGTTGTACTGGTCGGCCATGGAAATAGGGTTTTCTATCACCCAGATTGCCAGCTTGTTTGCTGCTGGCTACTTCAGCTGGACACTGGCTGAGTACCTGTTGCACCGCTTTGTGTTTCATATGGCACCGACTAACAAGATCAAGAATGCCATTCAATACACTTTACACGGTGTTCATCACGAATATCCTAAGGATAAATCAAGGGTTGTAATGCCGCCGGCCGGCGCATTAATGATAGGAGGTGTACTTTTTGTGATCTTCTGGATTCCGATGCAACAATACGCATTTGCGTTTGTTCCGGGCTTTTTACTTGGGTATGTGACCTATGCCTTTATGCACTATGCCATACATGCCTATCAGCCTCCGAAAAACTTTCTGAAGGTATTGTGGGTCAACCACGGCATACACCATTATAAGGACGACGACCGTGGGTTCGGCGTTTCATCCCCATTTTGGGATTTTGTGTTTGGAACCTTGCCAAAAAAGTAGTCAATGAAGGCCGCACTAAGCGACCTTCATTTTGAAGTTAAACATTCACCAATAGTCAATGTGTACTATAGTGGTGGTGTTTGTTAGTCTCAGTACCTTTTTGATCTGAATGCGCTAAAAACTTGTAGAACAGGTCTTTAACGAGTGTAAAAAAGAATCTTCTTCTGCCTTTCATAGTTATAATGCTCAAATGGGATAAATAAGTTAAAGCATTACTTTAAGTATTCAAAATTATTAAAGGAGAAAAATATTAATTCAATATTTAAAGTTCAATTTAATATTTAATTAATACAAATTATAATGACCATCGATTCGAGCAGCACAAGTTATTTTGTGTTAAGGACTGAATCAATAACTTTAATTGTTGGTTAATGGTTATAACGAAAAGGAACACATGATAGGCTACCGCTTTACTGACTATATACCCTCCAAGGACGAAGAGAAGACCGAATTTGAGAACTTGCTCAACATTTTCCATCAGCTCCTGGTGATTACATCGGGGGATGTTTCGGAGGCTTTGAGTTGGTTGACCAACCTCGACAAACAATATTCCATCACAAATCCTGACTACGGCATAGGAGATTTTATAGATGACCTTAAGAACAAAGGGTTTATTACCGATAAGACACCAGACGGCGAGTTTAAGATAACGGCGAAATCGGAAAGAGCCATTCGAAAAAATTCTCTGGAGGAAATTTTCGGAAAGCTAAAAAAATCGGGCAAGGGAAACCATGCAACGCCTATGCCGGGTCATGGAGATGAGCCAGGTACCGATAGGAGAGAATTTCAATTTGGGGACACCCTCGAGCAGATTTCACTTACCGATTCTATTAAGAATGCACAAATCAACCACGGGTTTTCTGATTTCAGGCTGACTGAAGACGACCTGGAGATTGTTGAAACAGAATACAAGACGCAGACCAGCACCGTGCTGATGATAGATATCAGCCATTCGATGATCTTATACGGCGAGGACAGGATTACGCCGGCAAAAAAAGTGGCAATGGCGCTCTCTGAGCTGATCATGCACAAATACAAAAAAGACACACTGGACATACTCGTGTTTGGCAACGATGCCTGGCAGATTGACATTAAGGACTTGCCGTACCTTAGCGTAGGGCCTTACCACACCAACACTGTGGCTGGGCTTGAGTTGGCAATGGACTTGCTACGGAGAAGAAAAAATAAGAACAAGCAGATATTCATGATCACAGATGGGAAACCCACCTGTATCAAGCAAGGCATTAAGTACTACAAGAATAGCTTTGGCCTTGACCCAAAGATTTTGAACAGAACATTAGATTTGGCGGCTGCCTGCCGCAAACTCAATATCCCTATCACCACCTTCATGATCGCTTCCGACCCATATTTAAAGCAATTTGTCAAGGAGTTTACTATGGTCAACAATGGCAATGCTTACTATAGCAGCCTTAAAGGACTTGGGGAGCTCATATTTGAAGACTACCGCCGGAACAAAAAGAAAAGATTTTAACCAACCAGAAAATTAGTAAGCACAAATGAAATATAGGGATCTCTCCTTCGCACAACTACGCAAAATACATACACTCGGCGAGCTCAAGGCATGTGGCTACCAACCCGAATCCATCAAAGACGAGCTCAGGCGCAATTTGATCGCCAGGCTCAAAGCCAAAAAGAGCGTTTTTGAAGGGATATGGGGTTATGAAGAAACGGTGATTCCCGATGTGGAAAGAGCCATTTTATCGAGGCACAATATTAACTTCCTCGGGCTAAGGGGGCAGGCCAAGACAAGAATGGCCCGCCAAATGATCGAGCTGCTGGACGAATACATTCCGGTGATTGAGGGAGCAGATTTGAATGACGATCCCCTGAACCCGATTTCGAGGTTTGCCAAAGACCTGGTGGCTGAGCACGGAGACAAGACACCCGTTAGCTGGCTGCACCGGGATGAAAGATATACAGAGAAGCTGGCAACACCCGACGTGACCATTGCCGACTTGATTGGAGACGTGGATCCGATAAAAGCTGCTTCGCTGAAGCTTCCTTATTCGGACGAGAGAGTGATTCATCATGGACTTGTGCCAAGGTCGCACAGGGGAATTTTTGTGATCAATGAGCTTCCTGACTTACAAGCCAGGATACAAGTAGCGCTTTTCAATATCCTTCAGGAGGGCGATATCCAGATTCGTGGTTTTAAACTAAGGCTGCCTTTGGATATTCAGTTTGTATTCACGGCCAATCCTGAAGACTATACCAACAGAGGAAGTATAGTGACACCGCTGAAGGACAGGATTGACAGCCAGATTATTACTCACTATCCTAAATCTATTGAGATAGGACGGAAGATAACCGATCAGGAAGCAAGGGTCTTAAAAGAGCAGCTGGATGTTGTGAGTGCCGGAGAGTTGGCTAAAAATCTGATTGAGCAGATAGCGTTTGAAGCACGCTCCAGCGAGTATGTGGATGCGAAGAGTGGCGTGTCGGCCAGGTTGACTATTTCTGCCATGGAAAACATGTACAGTTCGGCAGAAAGAAGGGCACTGATTAACGGTGAGAAGTCCACCAATGTGAGAGTGGGCGATTTTGTTGGCGTGCTTCCTTCTATTACCGGAAAAGTGGAGCTCGTATATGAAGGCGAGCAGGAGGGCCCTGGTATAGTGGCACAGAACCTGGTGGGTAAGGCGATCAGGAGCCAGTTTTTGCTTTACTTCCCAAATCCGGAAGAAATTAGAAAGAAAAGAAACGCCCCCAACCCGTACAAAGCGATCACTGATTGGTTTGGTGAGGGTAATATGGTCGACTTGCTAAATGAGTCTACTGAGAAGGAGCATCGCAAGTTGCTTGAGGGAGTGCCCGGACTAAAGGAGCTGGTGAAGGAATACCATAAGCAAGCAGACGACAAGCTGAAATACTTTTTGATGGAGTTTGCCCTCCATGGCCTGGCCGAATTCAGCCAGCTTTCCAAGCACCATCTGGCCACAGGCACGTCGTTCAAAGATTTGCTGAGCAGCATGTTCAGCATGCCTGGCCCTGGCGAGGAAGATGATGAGGATGACGATTTTAATACATAATATTAAGGCTGATATTGATTCAGTTGTATCATGCCGGTGTCACTTCAGGAAATTAAAAGACTTGTTAGGAGGGGAGAGGGTCAGCAGATAGAGTTCAAGCGGAAGGTGGCCCATCCGGAAAAGATTGTACGGGAGATTGTGGCCTTTGCCAATGCCGACGGAGGTTATTTACTTGTTGGCATTAGCGATGAGGGGGGCATTCCCGGGTTAAAATATGCTGAAGAGCATGATTACCTGCTGAAAAAGGCGATTGATGAGTTGTGCAGACCAACTCTTGACTATAAGTCGGAGATAGTGCCCATTGACGACAATTTGGGGGTGCTCTATTATTTCATCAAGCCAAGCAGAAGGCGCCCGCATTATGCGCTTGCCGACACGACACAAGCTTTTGGCAAGGCCTATATCAGAGTGGGTGACAAAAGTATTCAGGCCAGTGATGAGATGCGCCAAATTTTGAAGCGGAGTCGGCGAACAAAAAACATCAAGTTTACCTATGGTGAGAATGAAAAAAAGCTGATGGAGCATTTCAAATTCAACAAGACGATTACCCTTTCTGAGTTTGCATCAGTAGCAAAAATCCCTGTCATCATTGCCTCCAGAACATTGGTGCGGTTGTGTCTTGCCAATGTGCTAACAATTCAACCCCTCGAAAAAGGAGATTTGTTCACGCTGAAGGAGAGCTTTTGAGCCTTCACTTAATACCTAAAGAAAAGGAATGTACATGTCTATGCCACTGACAGATAAGAGTTTCTGTGGTCAATCCAGGTGGTATGGAACGTTGAGTGAAGTCAAAAAAAATGACAAATTTTTTATAAAGTTAACTTAGAGATTTAGGCATTTATCATTAACCTTAAAGCAACTTGTATTGTTGGTTTTTTTGATAAAGTACACATGGCTAAAGCATCGAAGGAAGGGAAAGTTTTTGTACTCGACACATCAGTTATTCTTTATTCTCACGACTCAATCATGAACTTTGCAGAGCACGATGTGGCCATCCCCATCACCGTGCTGGAAGAGCTTGATAATTTCAAAAAGGGGAACGACACCAAGAATTTTGAGGCCCGGGAGTTCATCAGGCTGATAGATACGTTGTCGGAGAATTACATGCTACAGGATTGGATTCCACTGAACGGCAAGACAAAGGGCAAGTTTAAAGTGGTGATGCAGAGCAACCCGGAAGTAGATGCGGAAAAGGTGTTTGACGAACCAAAAGCTGACCATAAGATTCTGAACGCCGCTCTGACATTGAAAAGGGAGGAAAAAACGAAGAAGGTGATACTTGTCAGCAAGGATATCAACCTGAGGCTGAAGGCCAAGTCGCTGGGATTGCTGGCAGAAGACTATGAAACCGGCAAAATTAAGAATGTAAGCGATCTATATACAGGCAAGTCGATCATCGAAAACATAGACCCCGACCACATCAGTAAGTTGTATGAAGAAAATGTGATTGACAGAAAGGAGATTCTGAAGGGGGTTAAGCCCACTGCCAATAACTACTTCATTCTGAAAAGCGATAAGAACTCGATTCTTTCCACTTATAACCCCAACTCAAAGAATGTGGAGAAGGTGGATAAAGTGCCCGTGTATGGCATTAAGCCCCGTAATGCGGAGCAGACCTTTGCCATCCACGCTATTATGAACCCAGAGGTAAGGCTTGTGTCCATCACGGGGGTGGCTGGCACAGGCAAAACCTTGCTTGCGTTGGCTGGCGCTTTGGAGCAGAAACGAAACTACAAGCAGATTTATCTGGCCCGCCCAATCGTTCCGCTGAGCAACAAGGACATCGGCTACCTGCCGGGCGACATCAAATCAAAGCTCAACCCTTACATGGAGCCACTGTGGGACAACCTCAAATTTATTCAGAACCAGTTTAGCGAGTCAGATAAGGAATACTCCCGGATAACGGATATGGTGAATCAGGAGAAACTGGTAATTACGCCGTTGGCATATATCAGAGGTAGAAGCTTGTCCAATATTTTCTTCATTGTGGACGAAGCACAAAACCTGACGCCCCATGAAGTGAAAACTATCATTACCCGGGCAGGAGAAAACACGAAAATTATTTTCACCGGCGATATCTATCAGATTGATACACCGTATCTCGATTCGCAAAGCAACGGATTGTCATACCTCATCGATAGAATCAAAGACCATCCTCTTTATGCGCACGTTACCCTTGAGAAGGGGGAAAGATCAGAACTGGCGAATATTGCGAATCAGCTATTGTAGCATGCCAGATGGATTTGGGCATGCCGACTACCCAATACAATAGTCGGCAATTGGCATTCTGGCCTAATAAAGTCCACACAAAGTGATTTCGGCAAGTTTTAGTAGGCTTCGGTAGAATAGCAGGCTCATTTTAGCTCCAAATTGATCGGAAAAGATAGAACAATGTGCCCGCCAGCATGAATACAACCGGAAACGTTAGCAGCCAGGCAATAGCCATGCTCTTAATTGTGCCCATTTGCAGATTTTTCAAACCTTTACTTGCCACCATACTGCCAGCGATGCCCGAGCTGAGCACTTGAGTAGTACTAACGGGAAGCCCAAGGAAAGTAGACATACCTATAGTGCTGGCGGCAACTATTTCGGCTGAAGCTCCCTGTGCATAAGTAAGGTGCTGCTTCCCGATTTTTTCTCCAATAGTAACTACGATGCGCTTCCAGCCGATCATGGTGCCTGTGCCCAAAGAAAGAGATACCATAATCAAAACCCAAAAAGGAACGTAGTCGGTGGCGCTAACAATGGTTTTTTTGTGAAAGCTCAGGTTTTTCTTTTGTGCCGTTGTCAGGTCGAATTTGTGGTTTTTTTCAAACCTATCCAGATTTCTTCGCTCAGTGATTATCACTTTTCGAACCTCAAATTTGGAGTTTGCAACATTATTTGGGATGTCGTCCAATTGCCTGGCAAGCAATGTAAACCGACTGCTGAGCAATGCCGCTTCTGCCGCTCTCGGCGAAGATGCTGATGATTGTGCAGCGATTTCGCTCAATTCTGTTGCCAGGTGCGTTGAGGCACTTTTAACATCAGGAAGTTTCATTTGGGGGTTGAGTGCAAACTGTAGTGGCACCAGACCGATTAATATTAGCATTATTACGCCAACTCCCTTCTGTCCATCGTTGGATCCGTGAAAGAAACTAACCGATGTGCAGGTAAAAACAAGAATAGCCCTGATCCACAGCGGAGGCACTTCTTTCTTTTTTGGCTCCTCAAACAATTTTTTGCCTTTTGTAAACCAACGAAGAATGAACATCAGCAGGATTGTAAAGGCAAACCCAAAAAAGGGAGAGATGAGCAAAGAGCTGCCGACTTCAATGGCTTTGTCCCAGTTAACGGCTGTGCCGCTGGCACCAGGTAGAATAGAATGGGCAACGCCAACTCCAAGAATGGCAGCTACCAGCGTGTGCGAACTGGAGCAGGGAATGCCCAGGTACCAGGTGGAGAAGTTCCAAACAATAGAAGAACCAAGCAAGGCGATGATCATGGCAACGGCGTGGTTGACCTGCTGATCAACCAGCAGCTCGACTGGTAGCAGGTACACAATTCCCATTGCCACGCCTATACCTCCTGCGAGCACGCCGGCAATATTCCACAAGCCAGACCATACGACTGCCGTCCAGGGTTTGAGTGTATTGGTGTAGATCACGGTCGCAACGGCATTGGCGGTATCGTGAAAGCCGTTGATAAACTCGAAAACAATAGCCGCCAGCAGGCAAAGAAAAAGCGTGCCAGCCAGCCAACTTTCCAGTCCAAAGATCATACTGCTTTTGGGATTTGTTGTAACGTTCTTTTTTGATAGGGCCTTATGATCAGCCGGATGCTTTTGGAGGAGCTGAGGTACGACCAGGCCCAACTAAAAAACACCACAAAACGACTCCTGAATTCGACGAGTGACATAATATGCACCACGCCCCAAATGAACCAGGCAAAAATCCCTTTGAAGTGGACTTTGCCGAAGTCTACAACAGCCTTGTTTTTCCCAATAGTGGCCATTGAACCCTTGTCGACATACTTAAATGGAATAGGATTTTTCCCGATGCTTCTTCGGCGGAAATTGTTTGCCAGCGACTTTGCTTGCTGCATGGCCACGGGCGCAACCATTGGGTGGGGGGTTGGCTGTTTGAAAGTGGAAACGCCAGCCACATCCCCAATGGCAAATATGCCTTTGTAGCCAACCACCTGAAGATACTGACCTACAGTCAGCCGGTTGCCTTTGGTAACGGAGCTTTTCAACAGTCCTGCCACTGGGTTACCCTTTACACCGGCGGTCCAGATCATGGAGCTAGACAAAATTTTTCTGCCGCCTTGCAAAGTGGCGTAACGACCGTCGTAGTTGGTTACGGTGGTATTCAGAAGTACCTGCACCCCTAATTTTTCCAAATACAATTTGGTTCGTTCGGACGATTTCTCGGACATCGATGGAAGTAGCCTTGCACCAGCCTCTATCAGGTAAATGTCCATTCGGCGGAAGTCAAGCTCCGTGTAGTCGCTTGGGTACACGTGATGCTTGAGTTCTGCCAGGGCTCCGGCAGTTTCTACGCCCGTGGGGCCGCCGCCAACCACGATCAGATCCAATAGACTTTCCTGGTCGTCCCCCGTTTCCATATTCACTGCTTCTTCAAGGTTCTGAAGAAACACGCTACGCAGATCGAGAGCCTCTGGGAGGTTTTTCATCGCAAGTGAATACTTTTCAACTTCGGAATTCCCAAAAAAATTGGTGACGGCGCCGGTGGCAATGACCAGATGGTCGTAAGATAAGTTTCCGATATTGGTTTCTACAACCTTGGTTTCAGCCGAAACCCAGGAGACTTCGGCCATCCGGAAGAAGAGGTTCGGGCTACTCTCAAAAAGCTCCCTGAAGGGCGAAGCAATATTTGAAGGCTCAAGCTGAGCAGTAGCTACCTGATAAAGCAGTGGCTGAAACACATGATAGTTATTTTTATCCAGCAGGACTACCTGATAAGGTTGCCCTTTGAGCTTTATGGCCAGTGTGAGACCGCCAAACCCTCCTCCGATAATCACGATTCTGGGAAGAGATGAGTCAGGAATATTGATTTTCATAAGGTTTACTTTAGAAGTTGATAAAGGTTGAGCTGTCTGCTATTCGTTGTCAATGGTAGGTTTGTCATGATCGTGTTTTTCGCCGATCCGGTGAAAGGTCTCGTTTCCCTCTTTCAAGTGTTTTCCCAGGAGGCTGCGCTTGCGTGAATAGAAGAAGTAGATTGCCAGGCCAAGAAGCAACCATATAAGCAACCTCAACCAGTTCTCCCATTCAAGGCTCAGCATCATTCCAAAGTTGAATACGATTCCCAAAATCGCTACTAAGGGTAGTGCTTTTACCCGAAACGGCCTCGGCAGATCAGGCTGGGTGTACCGCAATCGCCATACTGAAATACAAACCAGCACAAATGCCAATAGAGTACCGATGTTGACCAGTTTGGCAATAGTGTCGATGGGCGTAAAGCCTGCCACCAGGGCAATGAGTATGCCTACTAGTATTGAGCTGCGGCTTGGAGTTTTCAGTCTGGGATGAACATATGCGAATATTTTGGCAGGAAGGAGACCGTCCTTTGACATGGCCATCAGTATTCGGGTTTGGCCCATGGTCATTACCAGCAGTACAGACGTGAGACCAGCAACTGCGGCAATTGAGATGATCCACACCGCAAAGTTCATTCCTCTACCCATGAATGCTGCAGCGACTGGTGCAGCTTTATCTAGCAAGGTGTAGTTGACCATCCCTGTGACAACAAGAGAAACGGAAATATAGAGGATGGTGCAAATGACCAGGGAAGCAATGATTGCAAATGGCAAGTCTTTGGTCGGGTTTTTCGACTCAGCTGCCTGAGTAGCTACGGCATCGAAGCCAATATAGGCGAAGAAGATATAGGCTGCACCAGCTGTGATGCCTGCAAGCCCAAAGGCCATTACACCCTCTCCGTTGAGGCCTCTGGCAGGAATAAAAGGGCTCCAGTTAGCGGTATCTATGAAGAATACACCCGCCACAATAACGAAAAGCACCACACTGACCTTGATTGCAACCAACCACAGGTTAGTACCAGCTGCTTCTCTCACCCCAATGGTGATGATAGCTGTAACGATGAGCACAATAATAATAGCAGGAAGGTTAATTGCTAAAGAAATACCGAACACTTCGGGGAGAGCTAGCGAGGTATAGTGCTGCTCCAGCGCCGCCAGTGTGCCGTTATTGGAAGCCTCAGCTACCAGAGCCCTTGCTGTATGCAGATCGTTGCTTATCCATAGTGGTAAGTGAATATGCAGAAGGCCTAGTAGTTTCCCGAAGTATCCTGACCAGCCCACAGCTACAGTTGAAGCGGCCATGGCATATTCTAGTATCAAATCCCAGCCTATAATCCAGGCAAATAGCTCGCCAATGGTGGCATAGCTGTAGGAATAGGCCGAACCTTCCACCGGATAAATGGAAGCAAACTCTGCATAGCACAAGGCTGCAAAGGAGCAACCAAGTCCGGCGATAATAAACGATATAGCGAGTGCAGGGCCGGCATATTCTCTGGCCGCCAACCCGGTCATGACAAATATGCCTGCACCGATGATGGCACCAACGCCCATGGTTGTCAGGTTCCAGCGGCTAAGCACTCTCTTTAGCTGATTTGTTTTAATATCACTTGCTACCCATTCAGCGGGTTTTCGAGCAAATAGTTGATTGATCATTGGTTTAATTCAAGTTTTTTTGACCGCACACAAAGGTTTTTTTCCACTCTGCGTGTGAAGAGAAATCGATTTTTTGAGGGGTGTGTTTAAGGACTTCTTCTTTTTCAAATTCGAAGGAGGTGTGAGGGGCGTCCGAAGCTGGACGCCAAAGACATGCCGGAACGGCTTTGGGCTAGCAGTCGCTTGTAATAAAACAGCTCACTGCAATGAGTTGTCTTAGCCCTCGGAGGCAATTTGCTGATGACAACACTTGCAGTAATTAAAGATGACTGGCTACCAGCAATTGTGGCAATGTGTAGCCCGCTGAGAGAGTTGTTATTTCCTTTTTTGCAGATAGGCTCAAATTGTGAATCCACAAAGTGCATTTGATCGGAAAAGTTTTGCCGCACAATGCCCGAAAACCAAACAATTGTAAAAACGAGCAGCAACATTGCGGCCAGGGCACCTGGATTGTTTTCAAGCTGCCCACTTTGTGAGGTAATTAAGGACTCTTTTTTTAGGCTTTTCATCAGAACACCTATTTGAATCTCATTCGAAAGAAAAATGGGAACTATTGAGTTGAGGGCGTCCTGAGCCGTTAGGGGGCTTTAGTAAGGGAGTCGTTCAGCAGGTGATTCAATATCCCTTTGCTGCTGGCATATTCGGCAGGTAAAATCAAAAAGCTCTTAAAAGATGTCAATTGGAAATGCCCGGACGATCTACTGTAGAAACCAGTTACAGAATTTTGGAGATTGAGATGGGGAGCAACAAAAAATGAACCGTCCTTGCTTTGAATAAGCATTGTTGATTGAACAAACTTCGAAACAGATGAAAACTCTGTTTTGCCACCTAAAGTGGGTTTGTTGGCCACAAAAGTCAGGCACAGAAAACCTAAAACTAAAGCTGTTGTTGCGCAAACAGACCTCATACAGTTCTGAATCTGTTGTAAATCTAGAATAAAAAGGAAGGGGGAATTGAGGATGGCGATAAAATATTTTTCGTTTGTAAGGAAAGAGGAGAAAACTATTAGGGACTATCAAAGGATAAGTGTACCTTTTTTTAAAATGGAACATAATTTTATGCCATGGCACTACCGGATCTTCCGGATCGAGTACTTAACAGCTCTTTTCACCGAGGCTTTTTTGATAAAGGCCTGGGAGAAGTCGATTATCAGCAGCTTAGGATAATTAAAGTCTACTCCAGCAGATCATTGTTTGCTAAATCCTACGGATTCAAACTTGGTGCCCTGCGGCACCATTGCCGCTATACTTTTGATGAGCTTGGCATGGCTACTCAGTTCACTATTTTCGAAAGAGGCACCATTGAATTTGAACGCCGTATTGATTTCTACAGAAATAAGTTTACTCCGAACGACATTCTTATCAGCTTAGCTAACGCCATTTCAGGTATTTACAAAGTACCGGTTGGCGAGCTTTATTTCAATAGCACCGTTGGTGAGTATTTGGACGGATTGCCTTCCAGGCTTTTCGATTTTCTTGCCGACGACTGGAATATCGATCTTGGAGATAACCGGGAATTTGATGATTTTGAAGAACTTGTTGGGACGTTGGTGTTATTCCTTAAAGCGCAAAGGGTAAGAGACCCGAGGATGATGCGAAGCGGCAATTGATTATGCCTAGTAAGGGACTAGGTGTGCAGGTTTGTTCAGAAAGGGTAATTATAATTGGATGCTACGATTTCTACTACTAACGCTAACCGTATTCATTTTTTCATCTTTTTATTCGTTTGGGCAGCAGATTTCCGACGTAAGGATTGATGAAAAATTTGACAACGAATTACTGACGGACGTGCTCAGTCAAATTGAAGAAAATTCATCTGTTAAGTTTTTCTACGACCCTGCGTGGCTTGGAAATGTGCGTGTTTCTGGCGAGTACTCCGGTGCCTCGCTACGGTCGGCTTTGGAAGACTGGACAGCGAACACAAGACTCAACTATCATTTTTATGACGCCTACAATGTAGTCCTCTATCTCAGGAGCGACCTGCTTTCTACGCTGAATCTGGCAGGGCTCAAGGACACCGACTTTATCGTCGTTGGCGACTCTACAAATGCTGTTTCGGGTACCGCCGTTTCTGTGAGAGGCACCATTCGAAATGGTCAAACCAACGAGCCGCTTCTTGGAGCCAGTGTTTATGTGGATGAGCTGGCCAGTGGAACAGTGACGAATGCTGCGGGAAGGTTTAGCCTCCAGCTTTTGCCTGGTGACTATCATGTGAGAGTGAGTCACGTAACCCTCCAGCAGGAGGCCAAGCGGATGTTTGTTTTTGGCCCTGGGGAGTTTCAGTTGGATCTTTATGAAAAGACGATACAGCTGGAAGGCGTTACCATTGCAGGCCAAGCTCCTGATATCAACGTGAAGGGTATTCAGATGGGCACTGTGCAGCTACAGGTGGAAGATGTGAAAAAACTACCAGCATTTTTGGGAGAGGTCGATATTATTAAATCTCTCACGCTACTGCCAGGTGTGAGTACCGTTGGTGAAGGCACCACCGGGCTCAATGTGCGGGGCGGTACGGCCGATCAAAATCTCATTTTGCTTGACAAAGCCCCTGTGTACAACACTTCTCATCTTTTTGGCTTCTTTTCCATTTTCAGCCCTGATGCGACTGATGATGTGACTATTTACAAGGCGGGTATTCCTGCCAACCTTGGCAGCAGGGCTTCGTCGGTGGTGGAGGTAAAGCAAAAGTCGGGCAGCAAGGAGAAATTTGGCTCGCAAGGGGGGATCGGTTTGGTGGCAAGCCGACTAATGGTTGAAGGGCCAATCAAAGAAGGCAAGAGTAGCTTTATTGTGGCGGCCCGTAAGTCTTATGTCAACTATCTTTTCGATACTTTCATAAAAGTGGAGGAGCTTGTTGGGAACAAAGCTGGCTTCTGGGACTTGTCGGGCAAGCTGGACTTTTCGCTGACTGATCGCCTGTCGTTAAAGGCCTCAGGCTATGTAAGCAAAGACAATTTTACCATTGCTAACGAGTCGTCGTTCGACTATCAGAACGGACTCGGTTCAGCGGAGTTGGGATATGTGTTTTCGGAAAATTTGCTTGGCGGCTTATCGGTGGCTTACAGCGACTATCAATACCAATTGGGAGATCTTCAGCTGACTGACCCCTACAAGGTTTCGAGTGGCGTGGGGCAGCTTGATGTAAAGGCTGATGTAACCAAGTACACCGAAAGGCAGACGCTTCAATTTGGAGGCGGCACCACTTTTTATGATTTCAAGCCAGGCCATCGAAGTGGCATAAATGCTGACACGCAGATTACTCCTGTTGCTTTGCCGGAGCAGCAAAGCCAGGAAAGTTTTTTGTATGCAAACGACGAAATTAACCTGAACGAGACCTGGTCAGTGATGGTGGGGCTGCGTTATTCCATGTATCGCAGCTATGGCCCAGCCGACGTATTTGTGTATGCTGGAGAAAGGCCAGGAAGGACATCGACGCTGACGGATACTCTTCAGTTTTCGGGCAATGAAACCATCAAAACCTATTCAGGTCTGGAGCCCCGGCTGTCTCTCAGATATAGCCTCGATGAGGAGACTTCTTTGAAGGCCAGCTACAACCGGATTTATCAGTATATCCACCTGGTGTCGAATACGACAGCCATTACGCCGTATGACATCTGGATGGGAAGCAACTATTATTTAAAGCCGTTGATAGCTGACCAATATAGCATCGGCTACTTCAAAAACTATGAAGACAACACATGGGAGACCTCTGCTGAAGTATACTTTAAGAACATAGATAATCTGGTGGACTACAAGGATGGGGCTGATCTGGTGCTCAATCCTACCTTAGAAACGGAGCTCATTCAGGGCAAAGGCATGGCGTATGGCCTTGAGCTGCTGGTGAAGAGGAGCAAAGGCAAGCTCAACGGGTGGGCTAGCTACACCTATTCGAGAACGCTCAGGAAGATGGATGGCGTCGACAGTGAATCCACCATCAACAAGGGCAGCTGGTTTCCTTCGTACTATGACAAGCCCCATGATTTGACGCTCTCTGGCAGCTACAAAGCGACCAGAAGATGGACGATCAGTTCTAATTTTACCTACTCTACCGGGCGACCCTTTTCCGTTCCTGAAAATGGCTTTCTTTTCGACGGAGTGCTTGTGGGCAACTACACGGAGAGAAATAACGGGCGAATTCCCGACTACCACAGGCTCGATCTCGCCTTCACGCTCGACACCAGCCTGAAGATAGAGAAGCTTTGGGAGAGTAGCTGGACGTTCGCTGTCTACAATGTGTACGGGAGAAAAAATGCGTACAGCGTTTTCTTTAAAGACACAGCCGATGCCAGACCAACGGCCTACAAGCTGGCCATTTTGGGTGCCGCCTTTCCTTCCATCACCTACAACTTTAAGTTTTAGTCATGCTGGTTGTCAAAAGACTATCGTGGATAATGTGGATGTTGCTGGCTGGCTGCATTGATCCGTACGACTATCCTTTTAAGGAACAAACCAATTATCTCGTGGTGGAAGGGGCTATTACGACCGAGCCGGGTCCGTATTCGGTCACTTTGACAACCACCCGAAACATAGGCAATGAGGAAAACGCTTTTAAGCTGCGGGTGCAAAATGCCAAGGTCTCTATCACTACTTCGACCGGTAGCGTGGTGAGGCTGATAGACCAGGATACCACGGGGGTTTATTACACGTCAGGGAACTTTAGAGGGCAAGTTGGGGAAAAATACCAGCTAACGATAGTGCTCGAAAATGGTGAGAGCTACGAGTCGGAGCAGGTAGAACTTTTGCCCATGCCGGATATCGACAGTATTGGTATTGAGTATGCCTCACAGAAATATATTTCGCAAGCGAATACTGTAATTGAAAGAACGGGGTTTTACACAAAGGCTTTCATCAACGATCCCCCGGAAACCGAGAATGCTTATTTAGTAAATTGGGATTACACATATAAGATTTTTACGCACCCTGAATTGGCCACAGCTTATGACGCAGAAGGATGTGAGTGTTGGGTAGCTACGCCCAAGGCCTGCTGCTCCGTTTGCTGGGTAGAGGAAAAAGTCCCGGACTTCACCATTGCTAACGACCAGCTCAATAACGGGAGCTCGGTCACGCAGTACGACCTCTTCTTTCTGCCCGTTGTCGGCATAATGCTATATGAAAAAATTTATCTGGAGGTCACAATTAATTCGCTGAGCAAGGATGCCTACTTATTTTGGAAATCGGTGTATGATTCTCGTTATGGGCAGGGAGGGATATTCGACTCGACACCGAATACAGTAGAAGCCAATGTTTACAACGTGGAAGACAAAGACGAGCTGGTATTGGGCTATTTCTATGCATCGGAGGTAAAAACAATTTCGAGATTTATACACCCAACCGATTTCCCTGAGCGGATTGATTCGGACACCAATTATCCCGACACATGCCTTTTTTATCCAAATACGACAGCCGAGGAACCCGAATACTGGAATGAGTAATAGCACATATATATATTCTGTTCTGACACTGGCGTTGCTTGCTCTCCAGGGGTGCATTGACCCATATGACTATCCTTTCGAGGAAAAAACCAACTATTTGGTCGTAGAGGGCTCGATTACAACTGAGCCGGGCCCACACAAAGTAACCCTCACCACCACCAGAAACATCAGGAACGAAAAAAACGCCTTCAAACTACGCATGCAGAACGCAAGAGTAACGATTGCGACTTCTTCGGGGTGGGTAGAACGACTGGTTGAGCAAGATACATCTGGCGTTTACTTTACTTCGGCAGATTTTCGGGGCGAAGTAGGAGAAAAATATCAATTGAAAGTAGTCTTGGAGGATAGCCGGGAATACCTGTCGGATTCGGTTCAGCTACAGGCAATGGCCGACATAGATAGCATTGGAATAAAATACGGCTCGGAAAGCTATGTGTCGGAGCTGAATTCTGCGTTGGAAAGCACTGGCTTTTTTGTTGACGCCTTTGTAAGAGAGCCAGCAAAGCAAACCAGCTATTACAGAGCCCGGTGGCGGTATACCTACCTCATTAATACTGTGGGACAGACACCCAGGACTTGTTGGATAAATGTTTCTCCTTTGGAATATGGGGTTTTTTCTAGTGAACAGGTGGTGAGCAACAATATCACACAGTACCCTCTCTTTTTCTTGCCAGTTAGGGGTGTGATGTTTGCCGAAAAGATAAAGGTAGACGTAACCATCTCTTCGGAGAATTTCGCTTCTTATCAGTTTTGGAATAGTGTATACAATACCACCTATCGGCAGGGAGGAGTTTTTGACCCGACACCTGCATTTATTCCATCAAACGTTCATAGTGTAAATGAACCTGGCGAAATTGTGCTGGGGCAGTTCTCAGCCTCTGATGTGAAGAATGTTACAAAAAATATTTATGCTCGGGATTTCCCGGAAAGAGTGGATACTGAAATTAATTATACCGAACCTTGTTTTAAGTATCCCAGGGAAGATCATTCGACTATCACTGACGTTGAGCCCCACGACTGGAATGACTAAGGCTGCGTTTCATATCGCTATTCTATTTATATCTGCGTTTGTCTTGAATAGCTGCGTTGAACCCTACGACTATCCCGCTGACGAAAAGAGCAACAACCTGGTCGTGGAAGCACTTGTTTCAAGTAATCCCGGGCCGCAGACAGTCAGGCTGACTACCACCAGAAATATTTACAATAAGGAGAATCAGTACATTCTATATGTGAGCGGTGCGGAAGTGTCTGTCCTGGACGGCGATGGTCAGTCCTTTGCTTTCAAGGAGCGGGCGGCGGGGCAATACTATTCCGATTCATCTTTTAGTGCTATGGGCGGAAAGGCGTACAGGCTCAGGATTGTCACGAAGGACGGGAAGGTTTATGAATCGAATGAAGAAACAGCTTTGCCCACTTCTGAGATGGATAAAGTAGAAATAGCGTATACCGTCAAGTCGGAAAAGAATGAACTTGGAAATTTTGTAGATATTGACGGATTCAGCGTGAAGGCCATCGTCAATGATTTACCCGACCAAAAGAACTACTATCTGCTCAGGATGACTACTATATTCAAAGTGCTGACCGAGCCATCTGCCTATCAGGTGTTCGACCGGGAGCTTGGCAATTACATTATTCAGCCCAAATCCTGCTGTAATATTTGTTGGGTCACTAAAACCCTGGATGAATTTGTTGTCTTTAGTGACCAACTGGTGAATGGAATAGAGGAAGCAGAGATACCCCTTATTTTTTATCCGATTGACCAAAAATACTTTTATGATAAGGTATATTTTGAAGTAACTCAATATTCTCTCTCTGCTGAGGCTTATGTTTTTTGGAAAGGATTGTACGACCTGAAATTTCGACAAGGAACACTGTTTGATCCAGCCCCTTCAGGTTTGCCGGGCAATATTTTCAACGTCGATGATAGGAGCGAGCAGGTAGTAGGATATTTTACCGTGTCAGATGTGACAACAAGGGGGGAGTTTATGACTAAAGATTTTATTCCGAGAAATGTAGTCTATACTTACCGATACACAGATGACTGTAGAACCCTGCCGAACAGTACTACTACAGAGCCAGTTTTTTGGCGGTAAAAGAAACTGAATCAACGAAACATGAAAAAGCTATATACACTCATTTCACTTCTTATTCTTGCCTGCTCAGTTGGTGCTGCACAGGACAAAGTAATTGACCAGTTCAAGCTTTTTGCGGCCAACAAAACGCAGGAAAGAGTGTATTTGCACATGACCCAACACTATGCCCAGCCGGGTGATAGAATATGGTTCAGCGCTTACGTATTTGACGACGCCAATCAGAGGTTGTCGGATGGAAGCAAAGTGCTTTACCTGAATGTGGTAAACAAAGCTGGGGACGTGGTTGTAGATGAAAAGGTGTCGCTTGAAGCAGGCGTTGGTGAGGGGTATATTGATGTACCAGTGGACTTTGCTAAAGGCTTGTATGTCGTTAGGGCCTATACGGGGTGGATGAGGAATTTTGGGCCGGAACATTTTTTCAGAGATTGGCTTTGGGTAAATCAGCAGCCAGGTGAACTGTCCCTTGCTGTGGGCGAGCCACCGCATGTTGACGACATGGAAGTTGCCATAACCACAGAGGGCAATTTGCAACCCGTTTCAGATCTCACATCAAGGTTTACCGTAAGGGTTTTCGACGTTCTTGGACGAGGGGCGGTACTTGACGGCGAAGTAGTGAACAAGGCGCATGAGTCCCTGGCTACTTTCTCCACCAACAAGCACGGATATGGTGCTTTCATCTTGCGTCCTGAGGCTGGGGAAAAATATGAAGTGATTTTAAAAGATCAGCATGGTGAAGCTATCACTCATTTTTTACCCGAAGTGAAGGCGGAAGGCATCTCGATGCTTGTCACAACGCAGCCCACTGTCGTCAGGGTATCGCTGCAGAGTAAACTCGAGGCTGTTGAAAGACAGAAACTCAGGCTCATCCTCCAGTCGAAAGGCACCATTTATCTGGACCGGGGGATCGATTTTGCCACCCAGCCTGCTCAGGCCCTCAGCATACCGACGGCCGGCCTTAAGACCGGTATCTATCAATTGTCGTTGCTTGACGAAGCAGGCGTCGAAATAGGCCAGCGTGTTTTTCAGATTTATCCAGCTTCTGGTGAATTAGCGCTGACGCTCGATCAAAGAAGTTTCAAAAGAGGAGAAAAGGTGAGGACGTCTTTCTCTGCCAGCAATGTGGCTGCCTACTCAGTTAGCGTGTCCGACAAACTGCTCGAAGGTGACTATGTCGCCCCTGCCATTAACCAGGTTTTTTATATGGCCGATGTGCTTACGCCCGACGGCGCTGAAATGATCAAGTTCTTTGACAGCAGCTTTAAATCTCCTGAAAACTGGGATTTGTTTTTGCTCACTAAAAAGCTCCCGACCTATCCATGGCAGGAAATAATGTCGTATAAGGCGACCTACCCGAAATGGCCTTACGAAAAGTATATCAGCGCCTATGGGCAAGTGCGGACATCCGATAGCTTACTGTTGGGCCAGGAGCTTTTTACGTTTTATAGCTTTGCCCACGAGGAAATCATTCCTGCCCGAACCGACGAGTATGGATGGTTTTTGCTTCCTGTTTTCGACTTTTCGGGGCCTACTAAAATTGTTTGCTTGTCCGATAATACTAGTGTTTCATTTTCAGAGATGAAAATAGACATTGAAAGTGGCCTTCCATCCACTGCTCTGGAAGTAGACATGATGAAAAAGTTATCTCAAAACGGAACCGTCTTCGCAGATCAGAAGAGAGACAAGCTAGTATTCAAAGGCTCTTACAGAAAGCAGGTGCCTGGGCTCTATCCTGAGAGGAAAGAAACAGAAGTGAGCAGAGAGTTTTCGCCTCTGACAAGGAACACTGAAGACTATCAGCTTGATTTACGCCAATACTTGAGTTTTAGTAGCCTAAGAGAGGTATTCATTGAAATAGGCCGTGGTATAGTGGTGAGGGAAAGAGGCGGAAAACGAGTAATCATGATGTACGACCCGGTTAACGCTACTTTATTTAATGATCCGGCGCTGATCTTCATCAATGGCATTCCTACGATTGACTATGACCTGGTACTCACGCTGGATCCCGATGTGATTGAAACTATCCAGCTATATAGGTCTGCCACTGCTCAGGAGCGGTTTGGCGCTATGGCCCGGAACGGTATTCTGTCCATTTCGACCAAGGACAAAGCCCTTGAAATTCCCAACCAGGAGAATATCAGCTTCAGTTTTGAGGGATTTCAGCCCGAAGAAGAATTCACCAATGCCAGCCTGGCCCAGCAAAAAGCGTACCTGCCAGACCTGCGTCACCTGCTTTACTGGCGCACCGGAACTAGTCTACCCACCTATATAGAATGTACTTCGTCGGATGTGTTGTCGAACTACGAGGTGAACATTGTTGCAATCACCCCGGAGGGGAGTTTAAAAACAGGCACTGCGGAGTTTAGTACCCTTCCTGTGGAAATGGCAGGCAACTAATCGATGGCATATTCTGAGATGTCCTTTGTGCCGGGCATCAAATGGAAGAAGTTGATTTGGTGCTGGATAAGGTCGTGCAATTCTGAAGTCATAAAAGCCTTCTTATTTCTGTAGTAGCTACTGATGTACGAAAGAGCGTCTCTCGCAAGCGCCATGTGATAGGGATTGGTTGGGTCGTAGTAGTTGTTGAGATAGTAGAGCGATTTCAAATAAAAGCTTAAGGAAATGTTTTCAATCAGCACGGGGCACAGCCTGCCAGGATCCCTGGCCAGCCTCCTCACAAGCTCCTGTATCTTTTGAATGGGGATGTCTTCGTCCAGCCAAAAATTGTGTAACGGCTCAAAGCTTTCAACCTGATAGTCAATAAAGTGATAGAGGTCAAATTCCAGAAGCTGATCAGACTGGTTAACCAGACGCAGCATGGTTTCGTCTTCGTTGATAAAGAGAACTTTAAGAAAGAAGTAGTAGTCGGAATAAGACCCTTTGTAAAACGACGGTGGCTCCAGGTTCCCATTCTCAAAAGCTGATTGATAAGTGCGGGCGCTTTGCTCAAGCCTTTCAGCGAGACCTTCCACCTCTGTTGACCTGAAGCGGTGATTGGCGCCCTTGTAAGAGTACTCGTAAGACCTGCCAGAGTAGCAGTTTACGCCAGCGGCCAGATTCGGCGGCAGCTGTTGGAGGAATGCGTAATGATTGAGCTTGAGGGCATAAAATCCAGGCGTATTTGGGTAAGAAAACCGACATAACACGGATGGGCTGAGCGAGCCATTCATAATGTATTTGAACGTATAATATTGCAGATCTACGGCCATCCCGTTCAGCATAGCTTTCGTATTGGCAGCCATGGTTTTTGAATAAAGAAAAGAAATAATGTCCTCGTTGGCTGCTTCGAACAGTCGATCCAGGTCAAATTCAGCCAGCTTGTTGTGCCATACCAGCGAGTCTACCTGAATCGGCCGTTTCCTCTCAAACTGCTCAATGAGCATATACATGAAAAGCACCCGAACGAATGGGGCATTAGGAGCTGCTTTAACGGCATACACCAACTCTTCGCTTGTGATTTCGTCGCCCACATAAATTCTGAAAAGGTAATGAAGAATGCCGCTGACCCGTTGCTGGTCGACTGTGCTTATATGCCCCGACCTGGTGGCTACCACTCTGTGGGCAGTTTGATTCAACACCCTGAAGGCTTTGGCAATCCGCTCCTCTTGATTGAGCCTTTTGGCCAATACCAATTGGAGTTCGGCTTTTCTGGATTGCTGCAGTAAAGGCTCCAGCCTGGCGAGTAAAAGGGAGTCTTTTTGCAGGGTGTCCTTCAGTTGGGCCTTTGGCATGGCTTGAAGCCACTTGATAGAATTCTTTTTTGCGAGCGCCACGAGCGCCTCATAGCCATCATCAAAACCAATCGAATCTGCTTCTACTGGGTCGCTGCTCATTTCATTAAGCATTTTGTAAAGAAATGAAGCCCGCTTTTCCTGTAGGTTCCGGTTCAGGAGGCTGTCGCCTTCCAGCGAAGAATATCCATAAAAATCAGCCTTCAAAATGCTTAGGTCGTTATCGTTCAGGTATTTTCTAAGTGAGTCAATCGAGACCGACTCAGGTTCGTATTTGTTTTTTGGAAAGTAGATTCTCTGCCGTCTTTTGAGAATGTCCTGGTCGTGGCCAGTGTAGGGTTGGTAGGTTATTTTGTCGATGCCGTAGCCCTTGAGCTTTCGTAGTTCGAAGAACCGGTCGATAGGCACACATTCTATATTTGACAGGGTTGGCAAGTAAGGGAGACTAATTGTGCGCAACTCCTCCAGTGTTAGTCTTGCCACCTTTCTAAAAGGCCTTTTTACCAGCACCGAGATTTCCGAAGGCGTGGCAGCGGCCTCCCACTGTGCCAGAGTAATCCACTGGCTGTAAACCCATCTGCTCGGTCTTTTACCGGTGGTGAAGCCCAGCAGGTCGTCGTTGTATTTTTGTTGATTTTTCTCATACGACTGTTCATCCATTGACAACGTTGTTGCCACGGGGAGTGCGGCCTGCCGACTTAAGATGGTTTGTATGACCTGCTTTGGCTTGACTTTTTGTTTGACGCCATTTTCCTCAAGAATAAGTGAAAAGCGCAGGTTTTTGATGTTTGACACGGGATGTGCCTTCAGGTCGGTTTTTCCATCGGGCGTTGTGGTTAACTGAAGGCGGTGCCGGAGAAGCCGTTTCTCCCACTTGCCCTGTTTTTTGGCTAAGAGCTCGACCCTGGTGATATGCGAGTAGTCGCTGATTTGTCCTTTTGAAGGGATGCAAAGTGCAAGGAATAGAAGACACAGCCAGGCGGTTTGGATTCTCATTCGTAGTAATTTCCAGAATTACTACGGTTAAAAAAAGAAAAGAATACTTAAACGATGAATAGGCACAGAATTCAGCCTGAAGTGTGAAAAGTGGTCCCGGCAGGAATCGAACCTGCACCTCAAGCTCCGGAGGCTTGCATAATATCCATTTTACTACGGGACCTGTTTTACAAGGCTGAGGAAGGAAGGGCAATCAATTAACCTATTAGATTGACCTTTCGTCAGAAGTGGTCTCGACAGGAATCGAACCTGTATCTAAAGTTTAGGAAACTTCTATTCTATCCATTGAACTACGAGACCTTGATGTCTTTTCAACAAAAAGGAGTGCAAAATTAAATTAATAATTGACGTTTTTCAAGTAATTGGGGTAAATGCTAATGTGATGCTCCAATACTTCTTTGTAGAGCGTTTCCCGCAACTTGCTGATATCCTCCTTGCTCGTCGCTGAAATGAAGATCAGTTTTGTGTCGGGTTTCTCAGTGTAAAGAGCCAGAGCTCGTTCTCTCGGCGTAGGCTTTACCGGCTCCTGGATCTCAAATTCATCCGCTGCTTCTTCCTGTGGCTCCTCAGGGATAAGATCAATTTTATTGAAAATCGTGATGACAGGCTTAGCATCGGCGCCGATTTCTTTCAGTGTTGCTTCCACCACCTTTGCGTGCTCCTCAAACGATGGGTGCGATATGTCCACCACATGAAGGAGAATATCGGCCTCACGAACTTCATCGAGTGTAGACTTAAACGACTCGATGAGGGCATGGGGCAGCTTTCTGATAAACCCAACGGTATCCGAGAGCAAGAACGGTATGTCGTTTATAACTACCTTCCTGACAGTGGAGTCCACGGTGGCAAACAACTTATTTTCGGCCAGCACGTCGGATTTGCTGAGTCGGTTCATAATAGTGGACTTGCCCACGTTAGTATACCCCACCAACGACACTCTCACCAGTTGTCCTCTGGCTTTACGCTGTGTAATACCTTGTTTTTCTATCTTTTCCAACCGCTTTTTGAGCACAGTAATCTGATCCCGAATCGCTCTGCGGTCTGTTTCTATTTCTTTTTCACCGGCACCACCCCTTGTGCCGGTTCCACCCCTTTGTCTTTCAAGGTGAGTCCACATTCTGGTAAGCCTTGGCAGCAAATATTCATATCGTGCCAGCTCTACCTGAGTTCTCGCCTGGGAGGTTTGGGCTCTCTCCAGAAAGATGTCGAGGATGAGGAGGCTTCGGTCATATATTTTTACTTTTAGCTCGTTTTCCAGATTCCTAAGCTGAGACGGCGTAAGGTCATCGTCAAAAATGACCACATCAATTTCTTCTGCCTTCACGAAGGTGTTTATTTCTTCTAATTTTCCCTTGCCCACGAACGAGCGGGTGTCGGGCTTGGGGAGCCTTTGAGAAAATTTTCCCTTGATTTCCAGACCAAGCGTTTGCGCCAGGAACTCCAGCTCATCAAGGAATTCCTCCGCCTTGGATGGCGGCTGATCTTTATTAATCAAAGCCACTAACACAGCTTTGAGTGGAACGGGGGCCGTAGAGATAAGTTTATCCATTTGTTGAAGTAACTTGCAAGTAAACCAATAAATAGCAATCGTTCATCGAAAAGTTCACCCTGTTCATCCGAATATTAACTTTCGTTGTTGAATAATTAATAGTTTCGATCAGACAAGAAGGAGTTAGACTGCCTTCTAATTTTAAACTTCATAAATAAAGTTTAACTTATTAGAGGAATAATAATAATTTGCACGACCATTGGAAGTATAGTCAGTCTGTAGCATTTGGTTTTTGTTTCTCGGGGTTCTTTCGGATATGTTTTGACTAGCTAGAAACAATTATTTGCATCGACTGTTTATAAACCACCTCGCCTTACTATGAGAATTGCTATCGTAATCAATTCGTCCTGGAACGTATACAACTTTCGAAAGAACCTCATCAAAGCTCTTTTGGAGAGGGGAGATGAAGTGATAGCCATTGCTCCTAAGGATGAGTATTCTAAAAAGTTGGTGGCAATGGGCTGTGAGTTTTATCCCGTTCCCATGAACACCACAGGAGTGAACCCCTTACGTGACTTACTACTACTCTTTCGACTTATCAGAATATACAAAAAGGTGAAGGCAGATGCTTTCCTTCACTATACCATTAAGCCAGGTATTTACGGTACTCTCGCCGCCAAATTTGTTGGTAGCTCCGCTATTATCAACAACGTGAGCGGGTTAGGAACTGTCTTTATTCAAGATAATTGGGTGCTGTCTGTAGCGGTGCAGCTTTACAAGCACTCGTTCAAGTTTGCCGATCACATTTTTTTCCAAAACCCTGACGATAAGAAGTTATTCATATCCCTTGTGAATCCTGAAGGGCCTTCTACTAGCGTTATTCCTGGTTCAGGTATCGACTATCACAGGTTTTTTCCAAAATTCAATACGAATGGGCATTTCACTTTTCTAATGGTAGCGAGAATTCTGGTGGAGAAAGGCGTGAAAGAATATGTCGAAGCAGCTAGAATTTTGAAGCGAAAGGGCCTTAATGTTAAGTTCCTGCTGCTTGGGCAAATTGAGAAAAAGCATTTGAGAGCGATATCTGCGGCTACGGTTCAGCAGTGGCATGATGAAAAGGTCATTGAATATGTAGGAGTTACCGATAAGGTTGAGGACTGGATTGCCAGGGCCCACGTCGTCGTTCTTCCGTCTTACAGAGAAGGGCTGCCCAAAACCCTCCTCGAAGGCGCTGCTATGAGCAGGCCCCTGATAGCCTCAGATGTCCCCGGGTGTAACGCAGTGGTACATGATGGAGTTACCGGACTGCTTTGCAAAGAAAGGGATGTTGATAGCCTTGCTGATGCTATGCAGCGAATGATGTTCTTTACCGACGAGGAGCGAAACATTATGGGTGAAAACGCTCGACAGCACGTTATCACACACTTTGACGACACCTTCGTTGTTGACGAGTACTTAGAAAAAATTGACCACTATACTTCTTCTGAGACACCAAAAACTCATCAATTAAAAGAAGTATTTGGTTGAGAATCTTTACTTTTCCGCATTAATTGACCTCCAGGGTTAACTTTTCTACTTTATAGAAGCATGGTATGAAGAACTGTGGAAGAACAGTTGTTTTTTTAGCGTTACTTATTTTGAGTTCCTGCAAGCTCTACAAGCAGGATATCATGTTCAAGGTGGACGACAAGTTCACGGAATCAGACCTCGCTCAGGCAGTTTCTTTAGCAGAGAAGAACTACCATGTTAAGAAAGACGACTATCTTAGGTTAGATGTGTTCACCAATGGAGGTGAAAGAATTGTCGATCCAAATTTTGAGCTTCGCCAGGGCATGACAAATCAGAACATGCAAAATACCCGTCAGTTCGTTTATTTGGTCAGGCAGGATGGCCGGGTGAAACTACCCATGGTTGGAGACGTCGATATCCTCGGCATGACTATATACGAAGCAGAGCAAAAACTTCAGGCACTTTACAGTGAGCACTATAAAGATCCGTATGTTGTATTGCGTTACGAAAACAGAAGGGTGATTGTGCTTGGCGCCAACGGCGGACAAGTGATTCCGCTGGTCAATGAAAATACTTCACTTATTGAGGTTATTGCTTTGTCCGGAGGAATTAATCAAGGGGCCAAAAGTCAGACTGTACGACTAATTAGGGGAAACTTGAACAACCCAGAGGTATACGTGATTGATTTGTCAACCGTTAGTGGAATGCGATCATCGATTGTGAGGCTGGAACCAGGTGATATCGTCTATATTGACCCATGGCGGCGGGTGTGGATAGAGTCTCTCAGAGACGTATCCCCAGTTTTAAGTTTAGTCAGCAGCGTGGTAACTTTGGTTTTGGTAATAAACAGTATCAATAGTAAGTAAGGTAGCAATTGACAGAGAACAGCAACACAAGTGGATCAGGTTTAGGCCCGGACGTGAATGAGTCAGATGCGTTCAACGATCTTGATGTCGAAAAACTACTTCAGGTAGTAAGGAGTAGTATTTTGTATGTGGCAGCTATTTTTGCTGTCGCTGGCACTGCTTCATACGCTTTTCTCAGGTACACCAAGCCCGTATATGAATCCGAATCGCAACTAAAACTCAATATTCAGAATGAAGCAGTGATTTTGGGGGTGCAAAACCCCCTGGAGAACTCAGGTGTCAACTCTCTATCCGGCGAGATCGAACTTCTTAAATCAAATCTGTTTTTCAGTCGGGTGGTTGAGGCGATTAATTATAATGTTTCCTACCACTACTATGGAAATATCCTTACCGAGGAGCGATACCGGAACAGCCCATTTGTGGTCAGTTATAAGTTGCATAATACCGGCTTTTTCGATAGGCCTATCGATATCGAAATTATTTCGGAAAGCGAATTTGAATTGTCATTTGAACCTGCTGAGCAGTCAGGTGCCTCCCGGCATAAATTTGGCGAAACGATCAGTACCCCTGACTACAATCTTCTGATTGAGAAGACTGAGAATTTCGCAGAGGATAATGGCATCGGCAAATACTATTTCACTATCAATAGTGAGTCAGCGTTAATTAGCTTTTTCCAATCAAACGTCACTGTTCAGCCACTCAACTTTAGTGCAAAAACGATAAAGATCTCTTTGAGAGACTTCAATAAGTATAAAGCGAGAGATTTTGTGACAGCTATTGATACCCTCTATCTCAAATATACAACCGAGGAAAAAAACCAGGCTATTGAGCAAAAGCTTTCATTCTTGAATGAGCAACTGGAAATTACAGAAAGGAAAATAGAGGAGTACGAGGACTATTTTGAAAACTTTACGATAGAGAACCGAACGACGAATATTCAGACAGACTTAGGCCGAACAATCGTGCTGTTACAGTCGCTCGACTCGCAGCGATACGATCTGCAAAACAAGCTGACCAATATTCAGATGGCACAGGAGCAAATGGACAAGGGCGAGCCGTTGCTGCTAGCCAACTACAACTCCAGGTCTTTACCAGAGTTCATATCCGGTTCTTTGACAGAATATAACAAGTTGTTCGGAGAGCGGGAAGTGTTGCTGGGGTCTTACAATGAGAATACCCATGCGGTGTCTCGCATGACTCAGCGGCTGGAGACTTTGAAGAAAAATGTTAGAGGCATCACAGAGGAGTACAAAGAAAATCTTGTGAAGGCGCTCAGAGAGTTGGATGTTAGAAGGGCCAACCTCGAGCGAAACTTCGTCGAATTACCTTCCATGGGTACCGAGTTTAACAAAACCAGAAGGTTTTACAATCTTCAGGAAGAGTTCTACTTTTCTTTGATAAAGAGCAAAGCCGAACTGGAAATAGCCAAGGCGGGAACAGTTCAGGACTTCGACATTCTGTCGCCAGCATCTTTACCAACGGATCCGGTGCATCCCAAGCAACTACTCATTTACGGTGTAGGTGCTGTTAGCGGCCTTTTGTTGAGCCTTCTCTTTGTCGGCTTAAGATACCTGTTAGACAATAAGATCTCTCACCAAAGAGAGCTTGAGCGTTTGGTTAGCGTGCCAATTCTTGGTTCCATTCCAGTGTACAAGAGAGAAAAGTTGTTGACCACAAAGCTGTTGGTGCATAAGATTCCTCAGTCAGTAATAAGCGAATCGCTACGCAGTATCAGGACAAACATGGACTTTTTACTCAACGGGGGAGACCAGCGGGTAATTGCTGTGACGTCAACCATTAGCGGGGAAGGCAAGACGTTTGTTGCGGTGAACCTGGGAGGTATTTTGGCTAAAACAGGGCAGAAGGTGCTTGTGGTGGATCTTGATATGCGAAAACCCAAGATACATTTGGCGTTTGGTAGAGAGAAAGATGACAAGGGAATGTCTACTGTCCTTATCGGGCGGGACAAATTTGAGGATTGTGTGCAGACGACAGAGATTGAGGGGCTTCAATACTTAGGTGCTGGCCCTATTCCTCCAAACCCCTCTGAGCTGATGCTTGGGGAAAGGTTTGACAATTTTATCAAACAAGCATCCAAAAAGTATGACGTAGTAATACTTGATACGCCTCCTGTTGGCTTGGTGACAGACGGTGTGATCGTGATGAAAAAAGCGGATTTAACCCTGTACGTCGTAAGGGCCGACTATTCCAGGAAGATATTCTTAAAAACGCTACAGAAGTTGATCAAAATGAACAAGTTCAACAACATTTCTGTCATTCTGAACTCAGTGAAAATTTTAAATAAGAAAGGATATGGCTATGGCTATGGCTATGGCTATGGTTACGGCTATTACGATGAGGATCATAAGGGAAAAGCTAAATGATTTGTCAATTGACTGACTGTCAATAAATAATAGGTCAACACTTCAATTTGCCATTCAATAGGAATCATTGCTATTTTTTTTGAAAACCGATCTTTTTATTGGAACACATCCAATTATTTTGATTTTTCTTTGACAGAAATTTAAATAATTGCCTATCTTACATAAACCCTCTGCGACATAATGAGCAAAGAAGTTTTTCACTTAGAAAGATTGTTTTCGGGGATTCAATACCCTAGTTTTTTTGTTCCTACCTTTGTCACACTATTAATCATCACATTTAATGGCGGAAGATTTTCGTAAGAAAGAGCTTAAAGAGCTGGTAGAGAAATTTGAGGACTTTGTGAAGGGGAGAGCCAGCCATTATTTTGAGGAAGATGACTTCGAGAATATTATCGATTATTACCTTGATAAACTGAAGTTCAGTAAGGCGTTAAAAGCAGTCAATGTAGCATTCGATCAATTTCCATTTTCAGTGGAATTAATGTTGCGAAAGGCAACTATACTCACCTCGCTTGAAGAGTATGACGAGGCACTCAAATTGCTGGAAACCGCTGAAAATCTACAGCCTGGAGATTCAGAGATCATTCTTCTTAAAGGAAATATCCTGTCGCTCAATGGAAACTATGATGAAGCAATTGAGGCCTTGAATAACGCCCTTGAATGGATAGAAGACAAAGATGAGGTGTTTTACAATATCGGGTTGGCATTTCAGGGAAAAGGAGACTACAAGCAGGCGGCTGATAATTATAAGCTAGCCATAGAGTTCAATATCAATCATGAGAATGCGCTGTACGAACTGGCTTATTGCCTGGATGTAGCCGGAGAGCTCGAGAGCAGCCTTGATTATTATAAACAGTTCATCGATAGAGATCCTTTTTCGGAGTATGCCTGGTATAATCTCGGCATAGTTTACAACAAGCTTGGAAGGCACGTAGAGGCCATCGATGCGTATGAGTACGCCGCTGCCATCGACGATAGTTTTAGCTCAGCCTACTTCAATATGGGCAATGCTTACCTTAATATAGAGGAGTACGATAAAGCATTAAAGGCGTTTCAAACAACCGAGGAATTAGAGGGGCCAAGCTCCGAAACCTATTGCTATATTGGAGCTGCCTATGAAAAATTGGGCGAATTGGATGAGGCGTTGTCTTTCTACAGACGAGCTGCCAAGCTTGATGACATGTATGACGAAGCCTATTTTGGTATTGCATCATGTTTGAAGGCCCAGGAAAGGTGGTTTGAATCCATTCATTTCTACAATAAAGCACTGAAACTCAACGCTGAAAACCCCGATTACTGGTTGGCCGTGGCTGAAGCTGAGTACAAAGTTGGCAACATAGTTTCCAGTATGGATGCTTTTGAGGAGGCAACCATTCTTGATCCCAAAAACCCGATGGCCTGGCTTGGCTGGTCGCACATTTATTTTGAGCAGGGCCAGTATGAGAAGGCTATCGACACTGTTTCTTCTGGCATGGATGAATGCCCCGAGGAGTCCGATTTATACTACAGAGCTACCGTGTATCTAATAACTGCAGGCCGATTCAAAGAGGCCTTTGCAATTTTGGAAAATGCCTTAACTTTGGATTTTGAAAATCACGTCGTCCTCTTTGAGTTTTTTCCAAAACTTGAGACACAGAAGGCATTATACAAAATCATTGAACGCTATAAGTCTAATAATAAAGATAAATAAGAATTGCCTTTTTTTAAGGTTGTTTGAAAGCCATGCCTTGTGTGTATTGGCTTTTTTTGTTTGGAATTTTAGGAAATTGAGATGTTAGAAAACTATGCATTAAGTAAGGTTCCGGAGAGAACTAAGAAGCCACGGCAGACGGGTTTTACCATGGTGATGGACAAAGGGAGCAGTCTTAGAGAAGCAGCGGATTTGCTTGAAACATGTGGTGAGTATGTCGATATTATTAAGTTAGGCTGGGCGACTTCATACGTGTTCCCAAAACTAAAAGAGAAAATTGACCTCTATCAGTCGGCGGGTATACCTGTATATCTTGGAGGCACTTTGTTTGAAGCCTTTGTAATCAGGGATCAATTTGATGACTATAGAAAGGTTTTGGACAAATACGGATTGAAGTATGCAGAGGTGTCGGACGGCTCTATTACCCTCGATCATGACAGAAAATGCGAATACATTCAGCAGTTGTCTAGCCAGGTAACTGTATTGTCAGAAGTCGGATCAAAGGATGCTGCCAAGATCATCCCACCTTATAAATGGATTGAGCAGATGCAGACGGAGTTGGACGCCGGTGCCTGGAAAGTGATTGGAGAGGCCAGAGAAGGAGGAAACGTTGGTTTGTTCAGAGATTCTGGAGAAGTACGCCAGGGTCTGGTGGAGGAAATTTTAACGAAAATTCCGTTTGAGCGGATTATCTGGGAGGCACCTCAAAAGGCGCAGCAAGTTTGGTTTATTAAGTTGCTGGGGGCCAATGTGAACCTGGGAAATATTGCCCCCCAAGAGGTAATTCCGTTAGAAACGATAAGACTGGGCTTGAGAGGAGATACGTTTGATCATTTCCTGGGCCAGTTTTAACTATATGATTTTATTGGGAGGTCATTTCTTAAATAGAAATGACCTCTTTTGTCAACACCTGGACGTCATTTAAATGCCTAGAAAGTTAACTGACTATTTTTTGCTCTTTTTGAAGGGCCTGGCAATGGGAAGTGCGGATGTGATACCTGGAGTCTCCGGCGGAACAATTGCCTTCATCACAGGTATTTATGAAGAGCTATTGGACACTATCAAAGCATTTGACCTAACGGCGCTGAGGTTGCTTACAGGCTTCAAAATCAAGGAGCTTTGGCGCCACATCAATGGTAGCTTTCTTGTGACCCTGCTTTCCGGTATCGGGTTGAGCATCATCATCTTTGCGCAGGTGATCACACATTTGCTTGAACTGTATCCGATCTATGTGTGGTCTTTTTTCTTCGGCCTCATTATCATTTCCTCCATTACCATTGCCAGGCAGATCAAGAGCTGGTCTCCCGGCGTAGTGGTGGCATTCGTAGTAGGACTGGCTTCCGCTTACATCATTGTTTCATCTACCCCAGCCACCACACCAACGGCCTGGTGGTTTATCGTCCTGAGTGGAATGGTAGCCATTACCGCCATGATACTTCCTGGTATTTCGGGCAGCTTTATTTTGCTGATCATGGGCAAATACGAGTATGTGTTGAGGGCGCTTAAGGAGCTAAACTATCTTGTTATTGCTCTCTTCGCTGCCGGGTGTATTATAGGGCTTTTGTCATTTTCACGGGCGATTTCCTGGTTTTTAAAAAAGTACCACAATATGGCCATCGGACTGCTTTCCGGCTTTATGGTGGGGTCTCTGTACAAGATATGGCCCTGGAAACGGGTGGTGCAGTTTCGGTTGAATAGTGCAGGCGAACAGGTGCCCTTTATTGAAAGCAATGTATGGCCGCATTACTATCATAAGCTGACAGGGCAGGATCCTCAAATTCTGTTCGCACTGCTTTTCATTGCTCTTGGCTTTGGTGTTGTTGTGGTAATTGAAAAGATTGCACACACAAGTATCAAGAAAAAGTAATGTCTAGGCTGTTTGGTCTGATTGGTTTTCCTCTTACACATTCATTCTCGAAGAAATATTTTACACAAAAGTTTCTCGAAGAAGGAATCAACGACACGTCTTACGAGCTGTTCGAGATGGAGGCCGCCGCTGGCTTTGCATCGTTGTTTAAAGAGAACGCCGACCTGGTAGGCATAAACGTCACCATCCCGCATAAAAAGGCAGTCATTCCTCTGCTGACCAAGCTTGACCAGAGTGCGTCAAGAGTCGGGGCAGTCAATGTGATCAGAAAAGAGCCGGATGGAAGCCTGACAGGATTTAACTCGGACTACATAGGTTTTTTGCGCTCGTTGCAAAATTGGGCTGGCGATGAAATAGTTGGAGCAAAAGCCCTGGTGCTGGGCACAGGTGGAGCGGCTTCTGCCGTAAAAGTGGCGCTGGAGGACCTGAAGATTGAATTCCTTCAGGTGTCAAGGTCTGCCGGGAATGGTGTTATAACCTATGAAGGTTTGAAAAAAGAGCCCGGGATTATTGAGCAGCGGAGGCTTATTATTAATACGACACCATTAGGCACATACCCGGATATTGGAAAATGCCCAGACATTGGGTTTGATCAGATTGGTGCCGGCCATTTATTGTATGACCTGGTCTACAATCCAGCCGAGACACTTTTTATGAAAAAAGGCCTGCAGAACGGAGCCAAAGTAAAAAACGGATACGACATGCTGGTTTTGCAAGCCGAGCGAGCCTGGGAAATATGGAATCAAAAGTGATGATTATTTCGTTTATTCGTTGACCAACAAATTTCTACTCTTTGGACTTCGAACTAACTTCTGAATACCAACCCACCGGCGACCAGCCCAAGGCAATTGCTGAGCTTGTAAAAGGTTTAAATGCTAACGAACCCGCCCAGACGCTGCTGGGAGTGACGGGCTCCGGAAAAACCTTCACAGTGGCCAACGTGATCAAGGAAGTGAACAGACCAGCCCTTGTCCTCAGCCACAACAAAACATTGGCTGCTCAGCTATTCGGCGAACTGAAGCAGTTCTTCCCTAACAATGCTGTTGAGTACTTCATTTCCTACTATGACTACTACCAGCCGGAAGCGTTCATTCCAACCACAGGACTTTACATAGAGAAGGATCTTTCCATCAACGAAGAAATTGAGAAGCTACGGCTAAGTGCTACTTCGGCGCTGCTAAGCGGAAGGCGGGACGTTATAGTGGTTGCTTCCGTCTCCTGCATATACGGTATAGGAAATCCGGATGAGTTTGGCAAAAATGTTATCCGGCTGGAAGAGGGGCAGCGGCTGACACGAAATCAGCTCCTTTTCAATTTTGTAGATATTTTGTACAGCCGAACAGAGGTGGAGTTCAAGCGAGGTAACTTTCGGGTGAAGGGTGATACGGTCGATATTTTCGTTGCTTATGCCGACTTTGCCTACCGCATTATTTTCTGGGGAGACGAAATTGAGTCTATTCAGCGAATTGATCCTCAGTCGGGCAAAAAGCTCAGCGACGAGAAAATCATCACAATATTTCCTGCCAACCTGTTTGTAACAGGGAAAGACGTGATCCAGCAGGCCATTATTGAAATACAGGACGACATGATGGCCCAGGTCAACTATTTTGAAAGCGAGCGTAGGTTTCTCGAAGCAAAACGGTTGAAAGAGCGAACAGAGTTTGACCTTGAAATGATCAGGGAGCTCGGCTATTGCTCAGGAGTGGAGAACTATAGCCGCTATTTCGACAGGCGGCAATCAGGCCAAAGACCGTTCTGTTTGCTTGACTATTTCCCTGAGGATTTTGTGATGGTGATTGACGAAAGCCATGTAACTGTGCCTCAGATCAGGGCCATGTGGGGAGGTGACAGATCAAGGAAAGTGAATCTGGTCGACTACGGTTTCAGGCTTCCATCGGCGCTGGACAACAGGCCGCTGACGTTTAACGAGTTTGAAGGGATGTTGAGTCAGGTGATTTTTGTTAGTGCCACTCCGGCTGAGTACGAACTCCGAAAGTCAGAGGGTGTAGTTGTTGAGCAGATCATCAGGCCAACCGGCCTTCTTGACCCGGAGATTGATGTCAGGCCAAGTATCAATCAGATTGATGATCTGCTGGAAGAGATTGATGAGCGGGTGAAAAAAGAAGAACGGGTACTGGTAACAACGCTTACTAAAAGAATGGCGGAGGAGCTACAGAAGTACCTGGAGAGGGCTGGCGTGAAGTCACGCTATATCCACTCAGAGGTGAATGCACTTGACAGGGTAGAAATTCTTAGAGAGCTGAGACTAGGCGTTTTCGATGTCCTCGTAGGCGTCAACCTTTTGCGTGAGGGCCTCGACTTACCGGAGGTTTCGTTGGTAGCTATTTTAGATGCCGACAAAGAGGGTTTTCTTAGAAACCAGCGATCACTGGTTCAGACAATTGGCCGGGCGGCCAGAAATGAAAGCGGAAAGGTGATTATGTACGCCGATAAAATCACGGACTCCATGCGGGAGGCTATTGATGAAACTTATCGGAGGAGGGACATCCAAATTGCTTACAACAAAGAACACGGTATTACCCCCCGATCTGTTAAAAAGAATATCGGCTCAATTATGGGTCAAACTAAAGTGGCTGACTCCAAAAAGGACGGAAGGAAGTACTACGTCGAAAATGAGGAGCCAAGTATTGCAGCCGACCCGATTGTTCAATACATGCCAAAGCCTGAGCTCGAAAAGCTGATCAAGCAAACACAAAAAGCCATGGAAAAAGCTGCCAAGGAGCTGGATTTTATTGACGCAGCCAGATTGAGAGATGAATTGAGCGACTTGAAAAAACTTTACGAAAAATAGTGGACAGGGGCGGCGCAGAGGCTTGCACACTAGTTGACAAGAACTAACTTTCTTGAAATACCGTTTACTAAATGCATCCCCAAGCGTGAGTCGTTTCATGAAGCTCGCCGCCGATAAAATTGCGAAAAATATTTCCGGTTTTAATCGTACCTTTGTCAACTCAATTTATCAATGTGCAAAAGGTTTCTTTTGTACTGTAAAATAATAAGAACCCTAATGAGTGCACCGAAATTTTCATCTCAGGGAAATTCCTTCTATGGCGAACTGAGGTCAAGAATAAACGAATACTTTCAAGAGGCAGGAAAGCCGTCGACAGGTAACTATAAGCTGTACGTAAAGGCAGTTGTTCTGGTATTGAGCTGGGTGGGTTTCTATATCCATTTGGTTTTTTTTACTCCAGGCACGTGGTTGGCTCTCACGGAATCTGTAATAATGGGAGGTTTAACGGCCGCCATCGGATTCAATGTGATGCATGATGGTTCCCATGGAAGTTTTAGCCGCAAAGAGTGGGTGAATAAGCTTGCTGGTTTATCGCTCAATTTTCTTGGAGCCAATGTGTTTATGTGGAACACCAAGCATAACGTTATTCATCACACCTACACCAATATTGACGAAATTGATGATGATATTGACGCCAGGCCCTTCCTGAGACTTTGCTCGACGCAGCGTCACCGAAAGATTCATCGTTATCAGCATATTTATGGTTGGTTCGCTTATTCTCTGCTTTATCTGTATTGGGTATTCTTTACAGATTACAAGAAGTACTTTACTCAAAAGGTAGGCTCAATGCCGCTAATGAAGATGAAGCCTAAGGATCACATCAGCTTTTGGGGTTTCAAAGCCATTCATGCGGTCGTTTACATGGCGCTGCCAATTTATATGGTGGGTTTCTTGCCATGGCTAACGGGCTTCCTGGTAATGGGGCTGTTTGCCGGATTAGTACTTACGCTTGTATTTCAATTGGCACACACAGTGGAACACACTCATTTCCCCGTTCCTAACGAATTGAATAAGCTTGAGGACGAGTGGGCGATTCATCAGATAAAGACAACGGCAAACTTTGCCACTAAAAATAAGCTGATTACCTGGTGGGTGGGTGGCTTGAACTACCAGATTGAGCACCACCTTTTCCCCAAGATCTCACATATACACTATCCTGAGATCAGCAAAATCATCAAAAAGGTGTGTGAAGAAAATGGCATCGTATACATCGAATATCCACGCATGCGGATTGCGCTGGGATCCCACGCAGCTTATTTAAAAGCAATGGGTCAGGCATAAAAAGAAAGCCCTTCTCTGTGAATCATTGAGAAGGGCTTTCTTTATTTAGACCTTGGGCAAAGTCCACCCATTATTATAGTTGGCCTTCATCAGGGTGTTGGCTTCGGCATCGTTCTTGAACTGTCCGTTTGCCGCATCCCAGAAAACTTTCCTCCCTGTTTTGTAAGCAATATTGCCCATTTGCGCATTAATGGCTGCAATGCTTCCTGTTTCAATGCCGCACTTGAGTTTCGATGAGTCGTTTGCCTTGATGGCGTCAACAAAATTTCTCGTGTGAAGATCAAGCGCAACTCCCTGTGGCCGCTGGTCAGGCACGTCATCCATTTTATACATAGTAATGCCATCTTTTTGCTCTGTTTCCGGAATAATTTCCCAGCCTCCTCGGTGGACAACCAAAGTTCCGTTGTTACCAATGAAAGCAATTCCCTCAGTTTTTCCATAATTCCCTCCATTGATACCTGTGGCGTGCTCCCACAGCATATTGAAACCGTCGTATTCGAACACCGTCTGTAATGTGTCGGGTGTTTCCGAAGCATCATCAGGGTAGGCAAACTTGCCACCGGATGCCATGACTGATTTAGGTGCTTTTACGCCCATGGCATAAAGCGCTATGTCAATTTCGTGTACGCCCCAGTCGGTCATCAAGCCTCCTGCGTAGTCCCAAAACCAGCGAAAGTTGAAGTGAAAACGGTTTTCATTGAAAGGTCGTTTCGGCGCCGGACCGAGCCACATGTCGTAGTTGACACCCGCAGGCACTGCCGTGTCGGGCAACACTGGTACGGGCTTCATCCAGCCCTGATAGGCCCATACTTTTACCAGCCTGATCTGCCCCAGCTTCCCTGAGCGAACCACATCGAGCGCCTGCTCGTAATGCGGACCGCTTCGCTGCCATTGTCCAACCTGCACAATTTTCCCATATTTTTTCGCAGCAGCTACCATCAGGTTACACTCCTCCATGGTATTGGCGATGGGCTTCTCCACATACACATGCTTGCCAGCCTGCACAGCATCAACCATGGTTTTGCAGTGCCAGTGGTCCGGTGTGCCAATGATCACTACGTCAATGTCTTTGTTTTCCAGCATTTTGCGGTAGTCGCCATACTGGGTAGGTTTTTTGCCTCGCATTTTTTCCACATCGGCGGAGCGCCTGTCAAGCACGCTTTGGTCAACATCGCAAAGGGCGATGCAGTCCACTTCGTCCATGTTGAGGTGGGAGCGCATGTCGCTCCAGCCCATGCCGTTGCAGCCGATCACACCATAGCGTAGCTTGTCTGCTGCTGCGACTGGCTTCCGTACTCCGGCGAATGAAGAAAAAGGTATTTGGCTGAGAGCAAGTCCGCCCGCAGCGGCCATGCCGGTCTTTTGTATAAATGTTCTTCTGGATGTTGAACTCATAATCGTAGGTATGTTTTGAATCGTTTATTTCTCAATATCCTAATTCGATACCTAAAAAGGAAGGGCTAATTGCGTGGTCAGGGATATGGGTTGATCGATGGGCAATAAAAAAGCCCCTCCATTGCTGGAAGGGCTCTGATATTTAATAGCAACTGGCTAATTATTTTGCCGCTGCAAAACGCTTGGCTACTGCATCCCAATCCACCACATTGTAGAAGGCCGCAACATAGTCAGGTCTTCTGTTTTGATAGTTGAGGTAATAAGCGTGCTCCCACACGTCAAGACCAAGAATGGGTGTGCCACTGCAACCTGCGTCAGGCATCAATGGATTGTCCTGGTTGGCAGTAGAGCATATTTCAAGCTTGCCACCTTTCACGCAAAGCCACGCCCAGCCTGAGCCGAACCTGGTAGCTGCTGCTGCAGAAAATTTTTCTTTGAACCCGTCGAACGAACCGAAGGCAGCGTTGATAGCATCAGCCAAAGCACCTGAAGGCTGACCGCCTTTGCCAGGGCCCATTACTGTCCAGAAAAGTGAGTGGTTCCAGTGACCACCGCCGTTGTTGCGAACAGCAGGAACATTGGAATGATTTTTCATTAACTCTTCGAGCGACTTGCCGGCCATGTCAGTGCCTTCGATGGCTTTATTCAGGTTCGTCACGTAAGCATTGTGGTGCTTGCCGTGGTGTATTTCCATGGTGCGGGCGTCGATATGCGGCTCCAGCGCATTGGTTGCATATGGTAATGCTGGTAATTCGAATGCCATAACTATTGATTTGTTTTATGGTTGAACATTTATATTCTGAACAGTAAATCTAATAAGAACTGCCCAATTAAATAACCCCAACGAGTGGGTATAGTTCATTGATGGGATAGATATTGTTGATGAGGTTATAGATGAAATCACCCCTTCCCCCTAAGCTTTTTGAAAAAGGTGTTGATCAGTTGTCGGCATTCCTGTTCCATAATCCCCGATGACACCTTTGTCTTTGGGTGCAGCACATTTTCAGTCAGCAGCGAGTAGCCCCGCTGTAAATCAGAGGCGCCGTAAACAATGCGGCTTATTTGCGTCCAGTGGAGCGCTCCGGCGCACATCACACAAGGCTCAAGGGTTACGTACAGTGTGCAATCGGTCAGGTATTTGGAGCTCAGGTAGTTTTCTGCTGAAGTAATCGCCAGCATTTCAGCATGGGCGGTGACGTCAGTAAGCTTTTCTGTGTGGTTGTAGCCTTTGGCAATGACCTTATTCTGGCAAACGATGACAGCTCCCACAGGAATTTCATCTTCTTCCAGCGCCCTCTCCGCCTCACGCAAAGCGACTTTCATGAAATGATCGTCGCTGAAAACTGTTAGTCCGCTCACTTAAAGTTCTTTTTGATGGATACGCTTTGCATGATCTGTGGCGCCAAATCCTTCCACTTCCTTATGTGCTGGTAAGGCGATGAAAGCGTGAACACGAGCGTTTGGTTGTTGACAATGGTGTACTGTATATAGCTGTAAGTACGGAGGGCTGATTCGTTAGTAATGGCGTCTTCCTCAGGTTTAACTATTGCAACAAACTCAAATACAGCAAACTCCCTTCCATTGATAGTTTCGATAGCGTCTTTGGTGAAACTCACTTCATCGTAGAGAGAAGAAATGTTGGCTTTATAAAAATCCTTCAGAATATTTAAGTCTCCCTGCGCCCATTGGTTGTTTCCTCTGTTGATCCCAAAATCGACAGTAACACCGTAGTCAGTGTAAAGCGCCATGGGCCTTCTGGTGTAGACATACTTACTGTTGATCTCCTGCTCGTTCATCGGTCGAAAATCAGAAGGAAGGCTCACCGTAATATAGTCGGTGACTTTGGTAGGGCTTAGCTGGGCTATTAAGGAAAGGGGTGCCACTAAACAGACAATAAGGAAAGCTGATTTCATAGGATATTCTAATCTCTTTGCTTTAAAGAATCAAAAGTATGAAAAATATAGCTCGGAAAGGGCCAAAAACTATGTCAGTAAAACTTTCCGTGTAAAAGCTTTTGACCAAAGTATTGCTAACTTTGCCTCCCAAAATTCAAAACGACTAGCAATGCTTCGAACTCACACTTGTGGCGAATTAAGACTTGAGCACGTAGGAACTACCGTAACGCTTTGCGGGTGGGTGCAACGCCTCCGGGACAAAGGTGGTATGGCCTGGATTGACCTGAGGGATCGTTATGGCCTGACACAGCTCATGTTTGACGAAGGATCAACTGCTGCCGACATTCAGAAAATGGCCCAGGGTGTGGGTCGTGAGTTTGTGCTGAAAGCTACCGGTGAGGTGATAGAAAGAGTGTCGAAAAACCCGAAGATGCCGACTGGTGATATAGAAATAAGGGTGACGGCCATGGAAGTGCTAAACCCAGCCAAAGTGCCGCCGTTTATCATCGAAGACGAAACTGATGGTGGCGACGAGCTGCGCATGAAATACCGCTACCTGGACTTGCGCAGAAACTCCGTACGAAGCAACCTGGAGCTGCGTCACCGCATGATGCAGTATACCCGCAGGTACCTCGATGGCAACAAGTTTATCGAAGTGGAAACACCGGTACTCATCAAGTCCACCCCGGAAGGTGCCCGTGACTTTGTGGTGCCCTCTCGTATGAACCCTGGTGAGTTTTACGCCTTGCCACAGAGCCCCCAGACTTTCAAGCAGTTGCTGATGGTTTCGGGCTTCGACCGCTACTTCCAGATCGTAAAATGTTTCCGTGATGAAGACTTAAGAGCCGACCGCCAGCCTGAGTTCACCCAAATTGACTGCGAGATGTCATTTGTGGGGCAGGAAGATATTCTCAACATATTCGAAGGGCTGGTGAAGTCGCTTTTCAAAGAAGAAAAAGGACTGGAATTTGGTGCTTTCCCTCGCATGACCTACGATGAGGCAATGTTAAAATACGGTAGCGACAAGCCGGATATCCGATTCGGCATGGAGTTCGTTGAGCTGAATGCCCTTACCCAGGGCAAAGGCTTCCAGGTTTTTGATGCCGCCGAATTGGTGGTGGGCATTTGTGCCAAAGGTTGTGCAGAATACACTCGCAAGGAGCTGGATGCATTGACCGATTTTGTCAGACGACCACAAGTTGGGGCTAAAGGCATGGTTTACCTCAAATGCAATACCGATGGTACTTTCAAATCTTCAGTGGACAAGTTTTACTCTGAGGGTCAGCTGAAGGAATGGGCCGCAGCCTGCGGTGCCGGGGCTGGCGACCTGATATTAGTGTTAGCTGGGGACAAAAACCAGACCCGTAAAGCCATGAACGAGCTGAGGCTGGAGATGGGCAACAAACTCGGCCTGAGAAAAAGGGACGATTTCAAACCTCTTTGGGTACTAGATTTTCCTTTGCTGGAGTGGGATGAAGATAGCAAGCGCTACCACGCCATGCACCATCCATTCACTGCGCCTAAGAAAGAAGATATGAAGCTGCTCGAAACTGATCCAGGTGCCATCAGGGCCAACGCCTACGACATGGTGATTAATGGCGTAGAGGTAGGCGGCGGCTCTATCCGTATCCACGACAGACCAACGCAGCAGTTGATGTTCAAAACGCTTGGCTTTACAGATGAAGAGGCCAAGAAGCAGTTTGGCTTTCTGATGGAAGCTTTCGAATATGGCGCACCTCCGCACGGTGGTATTGCTTTTGGCTTCGATAGGCTTTGCTCTTTGTTTGGTGGAGTTGATTCCATCAGGGACTTTATTGCATTCCCTAAGAACAACTCGGGCAGAGATGTAATGATTGATTCGCCATCGACTATTTCAGCAGAACAATTGAAAGAGCTAAGTATATCTGTTGGCGAAGTGTAAGATGAAGTGTTCTCACTTTCCCTTTTTACTTGTTCTGTTGCTGCCATGGGACGGGCTGTGCCAAACCGTGGAAGAAACGGATTCAGTTACAAAAAAAAGAGGAAGGGTTATAGCCGCCCCAATTCTGGGTTATTCGCCTGAGTCAAGGTTCTTCGGTGGCTTTATGGGCATGTGGATTTTGCCCGAGAAGCAGGTGGACACAAGCAGCTTCAGGCGGCCCAGCACGCTGGCTCCTATATTTATTTACACTGCCAACAAACAGATAATCAGTTCCCTCAGGTCGGAGCAATATTTCCAAAACGCTACCTACCTGAGTAATACCCTGCGGATACGGAACTACCCTGACTTTTTTTTCGGTATTGGCAATGACACACACCCGGATGACCTGGAAATGTTTCTGGATCAGTTTGGCCAGCTTAATGGTCGCTGGATGAAGATCAGGGACGAAAAATACTTTTTTGGACTGTCATACGACTTCAGGTATGATAAGCTAAGCGACTTCAAAGATGGGGCAGTGCTGGAGACAGGAGCAGTATCGGGAACCGATGGCGGCTGGACGAATGGTCTGGGGCCGATATTTATCTACGACACCAGAGACAATGTCCTTTACCCTTCAAAAGGATGGTACGTGACCAGCAACCTCCATTACTTTAGTAAAGTAGTAGGCAGCAACTATTCCTTTGCACAGTTGAATATTGACACAAGGTACTTTCGGGAAGTTATCTCGCCAAAGCATGTTTTGGGGCTACAGCTTGTGATTAACTCAGTGGCCGGTAACAATATCCCGTTTTACAGGCTTCCGCAGTTAGGTGGAAACGATAGACTAAGAGGAATTAAGAATGAAAACCTGTACCGTGACAAAGTCTCCTGGTATTTTCAGGTGGAGGGGAGAAGAACGCTTTTTTGGAGGCTGGGAGGCGTGCTTTTTGCTGGTGTCGGAAATGTTTCCCCCGGCATAGCTTCGGCTTTTCAAACTCCGGTAAAAGCTGTGGTTGGCGCTGGCGGGCGATTCAGCCCGATAAAGGACCAAAAGCTCAACCTCCGACTCGATTTCGGTGTGGCAACTGATGGTTTCTATGCTGTTTATCTCAACGTTGCCGAGGCATTTTGACCTCTTAATTGCTTAAATTATCCTCAAAACCAATCCTATGTTGAAATTTATTCTCGGCGGCATTCTTCTGGTTGTTACTGGGTTAATTTGGTTCTTTTGGCCAGTAATTGCCAATCACATGGAGGTAAACAATGTGAATTATATCCAACAGAAAGACTTTCTAATCGTCGGGCACCGTGGTGCCGCCGGGCATGCACCTGAGAACACCATGGCATCGTTCCGTAAGGCAATAGAGTTGGGAGCTGATGTGATTGAGTTGGACGTTCACAGAAGTAAAGATGGGCATCTCATAGTCATGCACGATGCCACAGTGGACAGGACCACCAATGGCTCAGGTGCTATTTCAGCCATGACTTTTGATGAAATTAGGGAGCTGGATGCAGGCAGCTGGTTTGGCGAAGCATTCAAGGGTGAGTTGGTACCCTCACTGGCGGAAGTCATTGTAGGCATCAACGGTGAAGTGAAGGTTTTGATCGAAATCAAATGGCCAAAAGAAGGGCTTTACGATGGGCTTGGAAAACAGGTGGCTGAGGAGGTGCGCAAATACGGAGCCGAAGAGTGGTGCATCATTCAGTCGTTTGACTCAAAATACCTGGAGGAGGCACATGCCAGTGGCTACAACATACCCTTGCAAAAGCTGCTTGTCAGCCAAACCTCACTTTTCTTTATCCCGTTTCATAAGGACAATAAGTTCAGACTTGGACGAGCTTCCACTGCGCATGTGGAGTCTATGAACTACTACCACAAAATGATCAATGCTTCGCTGGTCAAACGACACCACGATGATGGTTTGACCGTCATTCCGTATACAGTTAATACAACGGACGAAATGGTGAAAGTGTTGGGCATGGGAGTTGATGGCGTCATCACGAATTACCCGGATGTAGCCCTGGCCCTAAGAAACGAATTAAAGTAAGGCTTGCAGGTTGGTAAGCTCAACCTCGGAGGCGATGTATCCAAAGGCGGACCAGCTTTCCCCGGCGACCACTTTCTCCAGAATGTCTCGGCCTTTTTCGATGTTGCCGTTGAGAAGGTACCAGTTGGCCACCCCATAACCCTGTGTGGCGAGCTGAACCCCATCTTCCTCGTCAGTGCTAAGGACATCCTCCGGCTTTAGAAGGCCCTTGTACATAAGAAGCCGTTTGTGATAAGACTCATTCTCTATGATTTTCATTTTTGGATTGATCGCCTCAAGCACTTTGTCAGCTGATTGTGGATTCCCCAGCTTCCTGTAGGTGATGTACATCCAATCGGAGGTAGCCACCAGCAGGTCATCGTTGGTAGAGAATTCCATACATTTTTTGTAAGCTGAAATAGCCTTATCGTAGTTGCCTTTCAAATAGTAGGCAAGTCCTAGATGATACCAAACATTGAACTGCGTACTTGACAGCGGTATATTAAGCTTATTAGGTATCCCATCTTTTTCGATCATCGTTTCTTCGCCACGCATATAAAAAGCAGCCTTCTCCAAATCCCTGATGGCATCGTCAAACTGCCTGATGGAAATATACCGGTGGCCCCTGTGGCGGTAGATCCTGTACGAATCAGGAAATTCTCTTAGTCCGTCGGTGTATACCTGTATGGCCTCTTTGTACATCGACATGTAGGCAAGTCTTCTACCATACCAAATGATAAAGTCCAGGCTGTCAGGATACGCATCGAAATTTGTCTTTGCCTTTGCGAGATTTTCTTCGAGTGCCGCTCGTTGTTTGTCAGAAAGCTCAGGTCTTTTTAGTTTCTTACCCAGAAGAGAAAGTGCCTCGTAGGGTTCCTCATCAGTTTCTACGGAAGCTTGAGCTGTCTCTACTGTCCCGTCTTTTTTCCCGTCACTGCTCGGTTCAGTGGGGATACAACCGAATAAAAGAACCTGTAGGACTGCAAAAGCGACTATCGCTGAAAGAGGAAATTTTTCAAAAATAGGTTTTGGAAAAAAGGGTTGATCAGGGATACTCATTTAATAATACTATAATAATAGGCGATGCTTCAAATAATCTTCATAATACTAAAAAATCTTGAAAAAAGATAATTTTAACAGGTTTACTTCGTTTCTAAGCAGTTATTAAATGCTCTGGTGCTAAAATTTTAGTTGACGCCCGGTTGCTTGATGGCCTTACCGGTTGCCTCCTTGGATTCCGTCACCATCGTTTTCACGTCCTCCAGCAGCTGTCTGGCATCGTAAATAATTCCGTCTTTGATCGTATACTTCACGCCACCAACTCTTACAACTTCATTATCTTCCGTCAATTTAATGGCACCTGTTCCGTAAAGTACCTGAAGGTTTTGCAGCGGATTCTCTTCTATTATCACAAGGTCGGCCAGCTTACCTACTTCGATGCTACCAATCTCCTTTTCCATGCCTAGTGCCTGCGCTCCATACAAAGTAGCAGAACGAATAATCTCCAAAGGATGGAAACCGGCTTCTCTTAGCAGTTCCATTTCCCTGATGTAGGCAAAGCCATATAGCTGGAAGATGAAACCAGAGTCCGAACCGGTAGTTACCCTGCCACCCCGGTTTTTGTATTCATTTACAAAAGTCATCCAAAGCCGATAGTTCTCCTTCCACTGAATTTCTTCTTCGGTGCCCCAGTAGTGCCAGTAAGAGCCATGCGATTGCATGCTCGGCTGGTAGAAATCCCATAGCGAGGGAAGTGTGTAGTCCTGGTGCCATTCTGCAGTGCGGGCCCTCATCAAATCACGGTTGGCTTCGTAAATATTGAAGGTGGGATCTAATGTGAAGTCGAGCTCAATGAGTGAGTCCATCACTGCGTTCCATTTTTCTGAATGGGGTGCCGCTGCCTGTTTCCAAAGCTTTCCGGCTTCGCCGAAGCGGTGCTGTTCGTTTTGATAGTTGTAGTCGAGTCGGAAATCCTGAATGGTGCGGTTGTCGAACATAGCCTCGGGAAGGCCATACCAGTGCTCCATGCTGGTGAGGCCCCAGCTGGCAGTGTTGAGCACATTGGCCCGGGCCACGTCCATTTGGGCATGGTGGCAGGCAGCTCTCAGACCAAGCCGCTTATTCTCTCGCAGTGCAGCTTCCATAATGTCGGGGCTGGCACCAAAAAATTTGATGCCGTCTGCTCCTTTTTTAGCATTTTCCTGCACCCAAAGTCTGGCTTCTTCCGGGCTATTGATACCCCCTTCTTTACCCATCCCAAACGCCGTGTAAGCTAGGATACGGGGAGCAGTGATTTCGTTTTTCAGGCTTTTTCGTTTGTGCTCAAGTGTCCAGTCCAGGCCGTTGCCGGCCGAAGGTTCTCGAATCGTTGTGATGCCATGCGCCATCCAGAGTTTGAAGACATACTCAGCTGGAGTTCCCTGCGTCACGCCGCCGATATGCCCGTGCATATCGATAAACCCGGGAAGCACATACATGCCCGCTGCATCGATTTCCTTCCCGCCCTCTTTGAGTTTTGGGCGTCTTTCGGCGTTGATCTCAACACCAGGATAGCCAACGGTCTGGATACTTTTGATTTTATTTTGTTCGATAACGATATCCACCGGCCCGATTGGAGGCGCCCCGGTGCCGTTGACCATGATGGCACCACGGATAATAAGTTGTGTGTAGGGGCCGTCGCCCTCCGCTCTGGCTGGCGATGGGGTAATACTTCTCCTTTGAGCAGAAACGCCAATGGAAAATATTTGAAAAAGCGCTAAAGCTGAAATGAATATGGTCTGTTTCTTAAGTCGCCTCATGGTTTGGATATACTAAGTTTTCGAAGATGTTCATCAAGATAGAGATAAGTGGCGACCCACCCAACAGGGCTTTTTACAGAAGGTAATTTTAGCATATTTCTTCATTTTCAGAACTTTTTGCATGTTTAGGCCTTTATGTAAACAAAAGTCAAAAAATGGCCAGTACTTATTCTACGATGCTCCCGCTGGGAACCAAAGCCCCGGATTTTAAACTTTTAGATACCGCTTCTGACAAGATGGCGTCCCTAAATGACGTCAAAGGCGACAAGGGCACCGTGGTGATGTTTATTTGTAATCATTGCCCCTATGTCATTCATGTATTGGACGAGGTGTTGGCGATTGCTGGCGAATATCAATCGAAGGGCATCAGTTTTGTGGCCATCAGCTCAAACGACGTGGTGAACTATCCCGAGGATAGCCCGGAGCAAATGAAGATCATGGCCAGAGAGAAGGCTTTCCCCTTTCCTTATTTGTACGATGAAACCCAGGAGGTTGCCAAAGCTTATCAAGCAGCATGCACACCGGATTTTTATGTGTTTGATGCCGACTTGAAATGTGTTTACAGAGGGCGGCTTGATGCCAGCACACCGAGAAATGGACAGCAGCTGACTGGAAAAGACTTACGAAATGCGCTGGATGCTGTTTTGCTCGACAAGACAGTGGGTGAGGAGGAGCAGCTGCCGTCGATGGGTTGCAATATTAAGTGGAAGAGCTAGACCGACAGCAGTTTTACAGCGGCAGCCAAAACCAACGTCACCATTCCCACTATTTTCTTGTCAATGGCCAGCTTCACTGCCGAGGCCCGACTGTGCACATGAAGTTTCCTGTAGATGTTCTTGATGTGTGTTTTTACGGTATGAGGGCTGATAAAGAGCCCTTCAGCTATACCGAGGTAGTTGTTTCCGTCCACAAGCCGCTGGATTATTTTCACTTCCTGCTCAGAGAGCCCGTATTCCTGAATGGCCTGATCTTTCAGTTTCGAATCCTCGCCGAGGTTTGGGTCTGAACTAATCAAGCCGATCATTTTGCGGGCGATAGTTCTCGACATCGGAGCACCGCCCTCCAGCAGTTCTTCAATAGCTTTTACAATATTAGCTGGGCTTTCATCCTTCAGCATGTAGCCCACCGCCCCGGCTTTCAGCGAGCTGAATATTTTGTCGGGCTGCTCAAACACCGTGAGCATCATCACTTCAATATCTGGCAGCGACTGTTTAAGGCGGCTGGTCGTTTCTATTCCATCGATGCCGGGCAATTCAATGTCCATGAGAACCACCTGAGGTAGCTCTTTTGCAGTGGCCTGTTCTATTTTGCCGAGAAAATCCTCCCCGGTTGGACTGACAATTACCAGGTCAATACTCTGGAAATATTTAAAGTTGTCGATGAATCGCTTTCGCAGCGACGGATTATCCTCAACCAATGCAATACGAATAGCCATAGCTTTTTTGTTCAGTGTCAAAGGTGGGGTAAAGAACCAATTGGCCCAATACCCAATTTGGGGTAAATCAGACTGTGAGGCTAATTGTGGAACCCTGATCTTTTACGGATGAGATACTAAAGCCCCCTCCAATTTCCTCCATACGTCGTTTCATATTTTCAATGCCATAGTGCTCGCCTTTAGCCATGGCTTCGGTATCGAATCCCACTCCGTCGTCGGAAATTTTTATCACCAGGGAATCCTTCAAGGACAAGTCCAAGATGATGCGACGAGCCTGAGAGTGTTTGGTAATGTTTTGAATACTTTCCTGCACTACCCGTGTAATGTTGAGCGCTTCCCTTGGGGCGAGCTTGTAGGGATAGGCGATGTGGTTGATAATTTCAAACGAAAGATCCGGCCTGTACTTAAGGGTGCTGGAAAGATACCTCTCTATGTGGTCGACGAAATCTGCCAGGGTTATTTCGCTCTGATGCAGGCTCCAGATACTATCACGAAGGCTTGTGAGCGTATCCTGCGCATCTGCTTTCAAACTGCTCACGATTTTTTGCACTTCTTCATCTTTCCTGAATCCCTCAATTTGATCCGTAATCTGCAGACCAGAGAGAATACTTGTCAGCTGAGCGCCTACGTGGTCGTGGAGATCGCTTGAAATGCGTTCTCGCTCTGACTGAATTTTTTGAACCAGTTCCAGTTGCTGCACCCTTCGCTGCAGTTTTAGTCTGTTGTAGCCCAGGTACAAAAGGATAAGCAAAACGACCACTCCACCAATGAATGCGTAAAGCTGGAGATTCTTTTGTTGGATAAGCAAAGCCTGCTCGGCAAGCTGCAAATCTCTGATCTGTATTTCCTGCTCCTTCTTTTCGGTTTCATATTTTGTTTGCATTTCCGCTAGCGCTTCCGACTGTGCTTTCGCATATGAAGAGTCTTTTTCAACACCCCACTTCCTGTATAATTCTGTCGCTTGCTGAAAGTTTCCGGCCGCCACATAGTTCAAGGCGAGTGCCTCGTATATGTTTTCAATCTTGTAGTCTACCTGATCGTCCTCGGCCAGTTTTAATGCTCTGTTGCCATACTCAATACCTTTCGACGGGTTTTTGAGCTTGGCGTAAATGTTGGAAATATTGGTCAGGTCGGCTATTTGCATGGCGGTGCCAGGCACTTTCTCACGTATTTTTTCTGCCGTCAAGAACGTCTCCAGCGCCCTATCGTAGTCATCCGCTGACTCGTAAACCGTTCCCAGAATGTGCAGACCGTTTGCTTCCGCATGTAAGTTGTTGGTTGTTCTGGCCCGTTCTATACCCCACGTGACAAAGTATTCGGCTGAGTCGTAACGAGACAGGCTACCATAACAAGAGCCGATGTTGTTGAGCACCACAGGATGCGGCTCTGGAATTTTTGGTAAAGCCTTTTTGAAGTTGGAGATCGCCTTAGCATACTGATGCAGTTCCATAAATACAAGACCAATGTTATTGAGAGCCGCCATTTCTCCATAAGGGTTTCCAGCTTCTTCGTGGCTTCTCAGCACGTCATAAAATATGTTGACTGCCTCCTCAAACCTTCTTTTCGATATCAGATAAAGGCCCCTGCTGTTCATGGTGAGGGTGTGGTATTTTTTGTCGCCGAGCGAATCAGAGAGGTGCAGGGATTTTTCGAAATAGTATTGAAGTGAGTCTTCGTTTCGGTAGGTCTCGTAATAAATAGCCAGATTATACATGGATCTGGTGAGGCCTGCTGCGAACGCTATGGTCAGTGCTTTTGCCCTGGCCGAATGACTGTACTGGTAGATCTTTTCCGGATTGGAGTAGCGGTATTTTTCGGCCAGCTCGTTGAGGATGTTGATCCGGCTGGTGTCCGGAATATCGGTTTTCAGTACATTTTCAAGACTGTCAATGTTGGCGGGTTGGCTGCTTGAGCTTAGGGAGAAAAAAAGCATCAATGCGGCAAGACACAATTTCGGTCGCATGAAGATTTACGGTATAAGTTGTTGGCTCCGGTAAGATAGGCTTTTATTGGTTTTTTTCCTTTTAGAATAGTACTAATCAAATAATTTGTAAAACAGCCTGCCAGTTGAACGGACTTCTTTTTCGGGAAAAGGTTAGTGTAATATACCCCGAAGACGGTATTTCGGACGGTCTTGGCCTGGTCTAATTTTAGGATGTTAAAATCCAATTAGACCGAAAGACCTGTTGAAATGAAAGCTGTTATCAAGATTTTTGTTATTGCCGCCCTGTTTTTTTCATCAATGACTGCCGGGGCGTTAGGTGCCGAGAACTTTTCCTCGCCTGACTTAAAAGCTCACAATTCTACAGTCGTCCTGTTCACAGGAGAGGGCATAGTTACAGGCTCAGCTACAAGTTCTTTCAACAGCGGATTTGATTTTTCAAGAGAAGAAACTGCAGGCAAAGAGGACGATGCCGATTACCTTGTCGACTTTGTATTTGTGAGCAATGAAGGAGTGAACCTTGGTAACGAGGGAAGCACTTCGCTTAACTCCACTGGCAGACGGTTTTTGCTAATAGGCACCGGAGACATCGAATCCGTCACAGAAGTGGCTGAAAGAACCGATGCTTCACCCTGGGTGACTGTGTCATGGGATTGGCCTGACGGAACACAGGGAGCCCCAATTTCGGTAGGACAGCTCTGGGGCGTATATACAAGAGAAGGTCATTATGCTGTGATGGAGATCACAGGTCTTCCGGGCGGTGGATTTGGCACATCTTTCACTTTTGATTATAAATATCAGTCTGATGGAAGCAGGTTTTTTGATGGTGGTGGTTCTTCCGATCCGGAGGTTGTTATCACCTCACCAACATCAGCCTCCAATTGGGAAATAGGCACCAGCCAATTCATCACCTGGGAAAGTATCAACGTCGACGCCGCTTCGGGTAGCACGGGCGGGGTTAACCTTTACTACAATACCGGTTCGGGTGATGTGGTGATAGCCGAGAACGTGGATTCTCCTGACGGAGAAAACAGTTATGAGTGGACGGTTAACGGTTCGGCTGTGTCAACTGCCCAGATTAGAGTGGAGGCCGACCAGGATGCGGGCGTGTTCGACCTATCCGATGAATTTACTATTTCTCCACAGGGCGATATCACCATTTTAAGCCCCATTGGCACTGAAGAAAAGAAGTTCGGCGAAACACTAACTGTCTCATGGAAGAATAACGCTGCCTATCTCAATTCCAACTACTTCTATCTTCACTATCGTGTGGATGGAGGCAGCTGGTATGCTATTGCGCAAGGAAGTGGAACCTCATTCAATCCTTCGGGTAATCAGATGAGCTACAATTGGACGCTGCCCGATTTGGGAACCAATCTGGACAGCGACATAGAAGTGAGGGTGTGGAACAATAGTCAGGGATACTATGGTTACGGCGCGGCTTTTCGGCTTTATTTTGAATCTTCGCTGGTTGTCGATACTCCGACCGGCGCTGAAGAGAAAAAATTTGGACAAACCCAGCTGGTAGAGTGGACGAACGGCGACCATAAAACCAGTGACTATTTCTACCTGCAGTACCGGGTAAACGGAGGCAGCTGGTATGCCATTACGCAAGGCAGTGGCACGTCCTTCAGCCCTGTGGGTAACCAAATGAGCTACAACTGGACACTGCCGGATTTGGGAACCAATCTGGACAGCGATATAGAGGTGAGGGTGTGGAACAACTCCCGCAATGTTGAGGATATCAGTAGCTCATTCAGGCTTTACTACGAATCTTCCTTAGCTATTGATACACCAACCGGCGCTGAGGAAAAGAAATTTGGACAAACCCAGCTGGTAGAGTGGACGAACGGCGACCATAAAACCAGTGACTACTTCTACCTGCAGTACCGGGTAAACGGAGGCAGCTGGTATGCCATTACGCAAGGCAGTGGCACGTCCTTCAGCCCTGTGGGTAACCAAATGAGCTACAACTGGACACTGCCGGATTTGGGAACCAATCTGGACAGCGACATAGAGGTGAGGGTGTGGAACAACTCCCGCAATGTTGAGGATATCAGCAGCCAGTTCAGGCTGTATTACGAATCTTCTGTAAGTATTACCTCCCCTCTAGGCGGAGAGTACAAAGCTGTAGGGAGCCCCTTTAGTATTGTTTGGGAAAATGGGGATCACAAAACTTCTGACTATTTCTATATCTACTACAGAATCAACGGAGGGAGTTGGTTATCTGTTGCTCAAGGGTCAGGGACTTCATTCAACCCCGTTGGCAACGTCATGACACGGGCATGGACCATTCCAAATCCCGGCACTGGAGTAGACGCAAACGTTCAAGTGAGAGTTTGGAACAACTCCCGCAACAAAGAAGACATCAGCAGCTCGTTTGTTGTTTGTACTAACTGCGAGCCAGTGGCACTTTCGTATCCGAACGGAGGCGAAAGTTTTTTCGTCGGCGATGAGGTAAGCATTACCTGGGCGCTTTCTGACGCCTGGAATAGCTCCGACAATATTGAGCTGAGCTACAATGCAGGAGCTGGCGATCAAACCATTTTTTCAGGATTGTACTCTGCTGTTCCCGGTGATTCATATGTGTGGACGGTACCCGACGATGTGAGCTCAGAAGTAAAGGTGAAGGTTACCAACACTACTACATCAGAAGCCGACGAAAGCGACAGCTTCTTCAGCATCGTACCCATTCCGGTTCGGGCGGTTGAATTTTCCAGTCCGTCAGGTGATGTGGTGTACCTTGGTGGGTCGGTGGTCATAGAGTTTTTGCCTTCTGAAATAGCGGGAAGTGATGTGCTTACTTTTGAGCTGTCGACCAACGGCGGCGTAAGTTTCCCTTATACAATCCAAACGGCCACACTGAATACCCTGGACAATATTGCCGGGTCATATTTCTTCGATTTTGTGCCGACCAATCCTTCGTTTATTTCTGAGTCCTGTATCATCAGAGCTAAGTATGGAACAACTGTTCTGGGGGCTTCCGACATATTTTACATTGCCAGCCCAGCCATTTATAACCTGGCCGTCAGCTACCCTCAGGAAGGTGAAAATGTTCTTGTGTACGATCTTCCCGTTGATATCACTTTCACGAATGACGGACTCAGCGCTTTTGACCTCTATTATGTGGTGCCCGGGCAGACTCAGGTGCTCATCGAGGACGCTATTGATATTTCTGCTGACTTTGATGTCACCTATAGCTACACACCCGATTTTGTGGGTGAAAATGCCAAATTCAGGATCGTTGGCGGAGGGCAAACTATCGAAACAGAAACATTTGATGTAGTGTACCCCGTGGTGGCGATTGATGAGGGATACGATCCCGTCAGCCTTGTGGACTTTGGCATCAGGCAGGCCACCACCACAACCGTGTTGTCTTATCTGTTGAATGTTACCAAGGTTGGGGTTACAGTAACCTCGACCAATCCTGATGATTTTGAGATTTCTTTGAGCGAAGGTTCAGGCTTTACAAACAGTTTGGTGATAGCACCCCAAGCTGGTATCCGGAGCATTCCTGTGTATGTGAAGTTTGCACCCTCTGCCAATAATGGAACACTTTCGCAGGGCATCTTAAGAAACCGATTTGTCGATTCCAATCTGTCGAATATTGATATCGATGTAAATGTGCAGGGCAGAGCAGCAACCTCCGGGCCTTCACTGGTGCTTTTTGCTCCGGCGAATGCTACAGAGCTGATCTCAAACAGCGTCACTACCATCAGGTGGGGAAGCACACTGGTCGATCTGTTGAGTGTTGAGTACTCCCTCGATGCCGGTTCTAGCTGGTTTTTGATAGAAGACGATCTGTCTACTTCATTCACAGAATTTGATTGGCTGGCGCCGGAAGTTGCCTCGCAGACCGATGCCGTCATCCGCCTTGTGGATCAGTCAGGTCTGGCGACCATTGCAAGCGCAGAAGTATCCATTCTTCCTGCGCCTTCCATCAGCTCGCTTACGTTGATCAACAGCGGCGCCGATCTTCAAATTGACGGAAGCGGCTTTTCATCCATTGCCAATCACAATCAGATTATCTTCCCTGGTTTCCCGGACATAACTGCCTACCCAACATCGGCCTCGGCTACCCAGCTGGTGGTTGAAGTGCCACAAGGAGCGGTTTCTGGTTTCATCAAAGTGAATGTTTCCGGCAAAGGAACGGCCATTTCGCCCAACCAGCTCGTGCTTTCTGGCATTACCCTTACTCCCGACCAGGGGCAGGTGGGCAACACGATCTTTATTAATGGCAGTGGTATTGATTTCGATGCGGCCACATCTGTTTCGGTAACATTTACTAATGGTATTTTAGGCTCGGTGGAAGCAGCCTCCGTGGTGGTGGAAAGTGCCGATTTGCTTTCAGTAGTGGTTCCAACAGGCGTGGAAGCTACCGGCCCAGTGGAGGTGGATGTTGACGGGACCGTTTATACATCCGCACAGGCATTTAAAATCCAGTCGATTGATTTCACACCAAAGACGGCTGGCATTTTTGAAACGGTCACTATTTCAGGTGTGAATACGTCATTCCTCAACAACAATACTCAGGTGTTTATCAACGGCCTCGCTACAACAGCATCCGTAGTGTCAAACACTCAAATCAATGTAACTGTGCCTCAGGGAGCCAGCACTGGCAAAGTGACCGTGAGCACCAACGGCGGGTTCTTCGAAGCTGCGGGCGACCTGACAGTGGAGCAGCACAAGATCACGTCCTTGTCTGCTACCAAAATCACTAAAGGACAATCGCTGGTCATCACCGGAGACAATTTTACGGGAGCCAGCTCGGTAAAAATCAACGGAGAGAGCATTACCTACCAGTATTACTACTTCGGAACACCGTATTTCACAATAGACTCTGATCAACAGATCACCGTGCATATTTCGCCGTCTTCCATTGCTGGTACCGGAAAAGTGAGCGTGACCAAAGGTGGTGTGGAGGTAGAAAGTGCTGAAGACCTGACAGTCATTCCAGCCATTACCTCTTTGAGCACACTTCAGGCGGCGCCGGGTGCACAGGTCACAATCTATGGCTCGTACTTCAGTAGTGTTGATAACACGGTATATTTCAATCAGAATAAGCCGGCAGCTATTGTTTCACAAAACAGCTCCTCTGTCACTGTCATCGTGCCGCAGGGCGCTATTGATGGTTCAGTGACTGTCGTTAATAACGATGTATCTCAGCAAGGTGTGTCTTCCGCCAGCTTCGATGTGGTGGCAGCACCTGTGTTTACAAGCTTCTCGCCGCTGAAAGCCACTTCAGGCCAGGTAGTAACCATCACAGGGCAAAACTTCCAGAGCCCGGCACCAAGTAATTTGCTTGTTAATGGAAACAGCATCTCGTTCAGTGTGGTTGACAATAACAGCATTCAGTTTGCCGTACCCACCTGGATCTATGGTGCTGGAAAGATTGAACTCACGAAAGGAGGAGTGACTGTAGAAGGTCCACAGCAGTTTACCGTGCTGCCAAAGATCACCTCATTTACATTGGCTACTGGCGCTGTAGAAGGCGCTAGTGTAACGATATCGGGAACAGGCTTTAACCCCGTTGCTTCCAGTAATCTGGTTACTTTCTACAACAACAAGCAGGCAACTATTTCCAGTGGAAGCAGCACCTCTCTGAACGTAACAGTTCCGGTTGGGGCTGTCACTGGTAAATTGAGAGTGACCAATCAAAGCATCCTGGAGAGCGGCGAGAGCGCCAGCGACTTTATTGTCGTACCTCACGCCATCATTTCGTCATTTGCGCCGGCAAGTGGCCAGGTAACGAAAACAGAAGTAACCATTACCGGCGAGCATTTCGGTAGTCCGGCTGTTTCCGCTGTCAGATTCAGCGGCACCAACGCTACTTTCAATGTGGTCTCAGACACGGAAATAAAGGCTACGGTACCTTCCATCTTCAACAATGGCGCCATCAGTATCACCAGGGCCGGCGAGACGGTTACGTCCGCCAATAATTTTGAAATTGTCCCCGACATTACGAGCCTTTCTGCTTCAACCCTTGCTTCGGGAGCCACACTCAACGTTGGTGGCACTTTCCTTAATGCTGTTTCACAGGTAAAGGTCGGTGGCACCGTTGCCACCATCATAAGCAATAACAACTACTACGGCGTGTCGATTGCAGTGCCTGCCATGACTCCAGGTAACTATAAAGTTACTGTGACTAAAAATGGTCTGAGCGATGAGAGCGATGCAGAGCTGACAGTTGTTGCACCGCACACGATCACCAATTTCACTCAGGTAGCCGGGTTGGAGCAGGATGTGACAATCACTGGGACTAATTTTACGTCGCCAGCAGTTACGTCCGTCACACTTAACGGCGTGTCAGCTGCCATCCAGTCGACCACGGCTACGCAGCTTGTCGTGAAAGTGCCCAACGGTATGAACTTCGCAGGCCAGGGCAAGGTGGCCATCACACGTGCCGGACTAATAATCCAGAGTACTTCCGATTTCTACGTCCGCCATGGTATTTCCACCACCTTTAATACCCAGAATTACATGGTGGATCAGCAGATCACCGTTTCAGGAAACAACTTCTACTATCCTTCTGTCAGCCAGGTCAAGGTGAATGGCGTGAATGCGACCTTCTCCATTGCAGGCGATGGCTCACTAAGCGTGACCATTCCTAACGCTGTGGGCACGGGAAAGGTAGAAGTGACCAAGCCGAGTCCTGTAGGCACGGTGGAAAGCACAACCGACATCACAATAGTGCCAAGAGCAGTCCTGAGTTCCTTCAGCCCAACAATTCAGGCGATCGGCGGAACATTGACACTGACCGGCCAGAACTTCACCAGTCCGGCGGTGTCTTCTGTCATCATCAACAATACTTCAGTAAGTTCTTTTACAGTCAATAGCGCCACCGAAATAACGGCTACAGTGCCCAATATTTCCAATTTCAATACGCAGGGTAATGTGCAGATTACCAGAGCAGGCCTCACTCAGTCGCTGGGCACATTTACTGTGAAGCATACTTTTGGCAGCTTGTCGGCGTCAACGGTCACTGCAGGGGCTTCAGTGACAGTTAATGGCACGTTTTTTACCACACCATCCGCCACCGTGACTCTTGGCGGCACAAGTGTGTCAGTGTCGTCCATCAGCGCCAATAGTCTTACTTTTACAGTGCCGACTAACACCACGCCAGGCAGCCATGAAATAGTCCTTACCAGGTTGGGCGAACAGGTGTCTGCCGGAAATATCACAGTGCTGGCGCCACACACCATCGCCTCATTTGACAGCGATAGAAAGGGCAAATCCGAGACCCTGACCATCACAGGCAGCAATTTTGATAATACCCCTCAGGTTTATCTCAACGATATGCTGGTAAGCTCAACGGTTAACAGTACCACGGAAATTAGTCTTACTGTTCCGCCCAACATCACCGGGGGTACAGTTGCACTTAAAATTCTGAGAGGAGGGCTGACCGTATCATCGTTTGACGGATCAGATGTAGATTTCTCCGGCACAGCCCAGTTTTATATGAAACCGTCGGTAACAACGGATGTTGCTGCTTCCACCTACGTTATCGGACAAACTTTGACGCTTAGCGGTAGCAATTTTAGCACACCTGGTGTCAACTCGGTGGTGCTCATCGATGGAGGGAATGAAACAACCGTCCAAAGCACAGTGCTGAATGACAACGCTCTGCAGCTGGTGTTAACGGCCCAAAGCGGCCCGGCCCTGACAGCTACCAGCTACGATGTAAAGCTGGTGAAGACGGTGACGAGTGCCGAAGGCAATATTGAGGTGACACTCGCCAGTCAGTTGACGCTGGATGACCAGGCGACCATTACTGAGATTTCGGAGGCAAGTGCCCCGGCTGGCACTTTTGTTACTATCACAGGGTCTGGATTTACTGCCCCCGATGTTACTTCTGTTAAAATAAACGGAGCCTTAGTAGGCGTTGGCAACTTCACTGTAAACGACGACAATACCATCACGGCCAAAGTTCCTATGGCAGCGGCAGCTTACGCTGATGGCACGGCTAACAATATCGAACTTATCAGGGGCGGTCTCACCATTTTCGCCATGGATGAATTTATTGTAGAGCAGCAGATTACCGGATTCCTGAAATCGGACTTTAGCAATATCAATCCAGCTACCGAAAGAGTGGTAGAAGGGCAGACTATCTACATAGAGGGCAATCATTTCGAAAGCCTGGCCAGTATCAGCAGTGTGACGGTGAACGACGTGGCGGTTACGCCGGTGTTTGTGAATGGCAACAGGCTGCAGATCATCGTGCCATCTGGTTCGCAGGGCGTCGGAAAGGTAGCCGTTACCCGCAGGGGTATTTTGGCAGAAAGTGCTCAGGCGCTGATCGTTTCTCCGGTAGCGAGTATTACTGAAGTCGATCCGGCAGCCAGAATTGCCGGTGGCACGATCACCATCAGCGGAGACCGTTTTAGCCTGCCAGACGTAACCACGGTCACCGTCAACGGAGCTGCTGCTACTTTTGACATTCTCAATGATGACAACATCAAAGCAACGGTACCTTCGAATGCTGCGGCGACCGGAAATGTGACAGTGACAAGGGGCGGCGTAACCTCCAATGCAGTTGCCTTTAGCGTTGTGCCTAAGATCTTCAGCTTTACGAACACAGGACTTGAAGGAAGCAGCGTGACGATCAATGGCTCCCATTTCGGCTCGACCATCGGCACTAACGAAGTTTACTTGACAGGGGCGTCTGGCTTTGTTCAGGCGACTATTTCGACTGCCAACAGCAATAGCCTTACAGTGACCGTGCCTGTTGGTACAATCACTGGCCCAATCAAAGTGATCAACACAGCCTCTGCTCAACAGGTGGTGAGCAGTGCTAACTTCAACTTGTTGCCTTCTCCCGGTAGCTTCAGTATCAACCCAAACAGTGGCCCGGTCGCCTCCCAGTTTACCATCAGCGGCATCAATATGAATGCCGCAAATGAGGTGAAAGTAAATGGCGTATCTGCCAATTCTTTCACGGTCGATCCTGACGGCACAAGCATTGTGGTAACGGTACCTTCATCAGCCACATCCGGAGACGTGGTCATCAAAAAGGCTGGTCAGTCGTTTACGGCAGGCACATTTAATGTGACGCCAAAAGTGATCAGCTTCCCTACCCTGGCAGTGGCAGGCAGCCAGATTACCATCAATGGCAAGACATTTACCGGAGCGACAAGCGTGACAATCAACAACACCGCTGCTACGATTGACCAGGTCTCTTCTGACTTCGTCAAGGTAACAACGGTTGCAGGAAATGTTGGCATTGGCAACATAGTTGTCACGACGCCTTCGGGTTCAGGAACAAGCAGCAGTACCATCGAAGTAAAGGGCCAGCCGTCGATTGCCAGCTTCAGTCCTGCGTTAGGTGGTTCTGGTGATGTTGTGACCATTTCTGGCGCCAATCTGTCAACAGTAACTTTTGTAAAATTCAACAATACTAATGCCTCCTTCACAGTCTCCAGCGATAACGAGCTCAGTGCCATAGTGCCTTCGGGAGCTTCGACCGGAAAAATATCGCTGGGATTGGGAGGCATTACCGTACAATCCGTGGGGAACTTCAGCATTGTGCCGAAGATTACCACTTTCACAGCTGCAGCTATTGCAGGTGCCACTATCCAGATCAACGGTACTAATTTCAGTGGTGCCACTCAGGTAGCATTTGCCGGCGCCACGGCCGTGCCATTCTCAGTATCTGCAAGCTCGCTATCGGTAACTGTGCCTGCTGGTGCGGCTACTGGTTCACTTACGGTTACTACCCCTTCGGGCACCTCGGCAGCGACAGCCAATAGTTTTGTAGTGCTCCCTTCCATTTCCTCGGGAGGGTTCTCGCCAGCCAAAGGAGCGATAGGTTCTACCCTGACGATTACCGGCACCGGCTTTGTAGCCGCAAATGCTTCACAAAATGTAGTGAATTTCAATGGAGGTGCAACTGCTACGGTGAGTGCTGCCACAGCCTCCAGTCTGACTGTGCAGGTGCCTGAAGGCGCCATTACAGGGGCGCTTAATGTAACAGTCAATGGGACCACCACCGGACCATTTTCAGCGGCGAGCTTTGTTATAGTACCTCAAATTGATGCAGCGGGCCTTTCGATTACGTCCGGTTATGGTGGAGAAAGTTTGACGATCACCGGCAAGGGCTTTAGCTCAATTGCAGCCAACAACACAGTCAACTTTGGAGGAGGAGTTTCTGCGGTGCCCTTCTCCGCCACAACCACATCTTTGGGAGTGACAGTGCCCGCTGGCTTTACCACTGGTGCTTTAACAGTAACTACATCAGGCGAAGCAAGTGCCGCAAGTGCGCAAACTTTTATCCGCAAATCGGTGGTGGTGACGGCGCCAAATGGAGGAGAAACCTTCAGCCTGGGTGATCCTTACGTTATTACGTGGACTGAGGAGGGACTGGATGCTGACTCACCTGTGACCATCAGTTACTCGGCTGACGGTGGGGTCAGCTACACAGAAATTGTTGCAGGTGTTGTGGGTGACTTCTCTGGGACATTCGATTGGACCCCAGAAGGTGACCCAACTTCTGCCGCCAAAATTAAGGTGACAGTTAATGGCGATAAGGCGTCTGATGAAAGTGATGATGACTTCACGGTAAGAATCAAGCCATTGCTTACTGTGGTTTACCCAAATGGAGGAGAAACAGTTCGCTTTGGGAAGCCCGCAAAAATTGAGTTTACAACGGAAGGGCTCGAGGCAACCACGTCTCTGCTGTTCGAGTATTCTTTTGATAATGGAGCAACCTACCAGCAGCTGGGCTCCGGCACTATCGGAGAACTGGCGGGCGTATACGATTTGGTGATGGTTGAGGAATACAGCGATGAGGCGCTTGTTAGGATAAGTACAGAAACTGGAGAGACTGTGAGTGATACGTCAGACGAAGTTTTCACCAGTGTACCAAGGCCTGTGTTGGCTATCACAAGTCCGACTGAGGGTGAGACCTTGTTTATTGGTGGATCATATGACGTGACCTGGACAGCACAATACCTGCTCGGTTCGGATGAACTGGAGCTGCTTTACTCGGCGGATGGTGGCACAACATTTAGCTCAAAAGGAAGCGGGCTTGCTTCGCAGTTAGCCGGTAAGATGACGATTACTGCCGACAATGCTGTTACTCAGGAAGCCCAATTCAAGCTAGTGAATGCCGAAAATGACATTTCAGCAACCTCGGCGACATTTAGCGTAGTACCAGCTCCATCCATTATCGTTACCTCTCCGGAAAGCGGTGAGATCCTTACAGGTGGAGTGGCGAAGCAAATTACGTGGACGACTACTTCTGTTGATCCAAGTGCCGAACTTGTTGTGGAATATTCAGCCGACGGCGGAGCCACTTATGAATCCCTGACCTCAGGAACGGTGGCTGCCCTGAATGGCTCGTTCGATTGGAGTGTGCCTAACGCAGCAACAGCCAACGGATTCGTAAGGGTGAGGACAGCCGATGGTACAGTAAGCGATACCAACGACCAAGCATTTGTTATCCAGGCCCAGGTGACGAGCCTGAGTATTTCAGGGCTGCTGGTTACACCGGGCGGCTCTGCCGTAAATGTGGCTGAAGTGCTTCTTTACAAAGCCAATGCAGCTGGCGGCTGGGACATTGTGAGCACTGATGAGTTGATACTGGCAGAAAACCGCAATACATTCAGTTTTGCCAATCTTGAGGCTGCCGATTACCTGATATTTGCCAAGCCTGACCGGGCAAGGTTCCCTAATCTGAGAAATACCTGGTTCGGAAATACGCTCCTTGTAAGGGAGGCTGTTACCCTTTCGCTTTCAGCTACCCGGAGTGATGTTGACATAGAAGTGGTCGAGGTGGCACCTGCACCTACAGGACGGGGTGTCGTGAGAGGTAAGCTGGTCAATACCAGCGGCAACAGTCGGGTGAGTGGCCTTGAGATTGGCCGGATTCTGGATGAGGGAGACCCACTTGCCGGCGTAACAGTCAACCTGCTGAATGCCGCAACCGGGGCTTATGTGACAGACGCAGAAACTGATGAAAATGGCCTCTTCACCATGAGAGGGTTGGTTGTTGGTCAGTATATGCTAAGTGTGGAATTGGCAGGCGTGCCGATGGATTTTGGTTCGGCAGTCATTGACCTTGTTAATGAAACTGACCAGGTGGCGTTGACAGCCATTGTCACAGAAGACGGGACGGTGCTGGTGCGGATTGATGAGGTAGTCGCCGGGATAAACGATCCGCTGGTCGTCGAAAAGCTGGTAGCCTACCCAATGCCAGTACAAAATGAGCTGACCCTTGAAGTTTCAAATAAAAAGGCTGGCGACGTGAAATTCGTCATCTTTAACCTGGCTGGGTTGCAGGTTTTTGAGTCTCAACTTTTGAAAGCTGACAAAGGGAACCACCAATGGATTTTCGATGTGTCCCATCTGAAAAACGGCATGTATATGGGTAAGTTCGTAAAAGCGGAAACGAACGAGATCTTACCTTATCAGATAAAAGTCATGATTGCTAAATAGGCCACAACAACAGTTTTCGGCAACAACCCCTTCCTCCTGAGCACTATCAGGTTGGTTGGGGTTTTTGTTTTTTTAAACTATTTGCATCCTATCTTTTGTTAAGAGGAAATCAAATTTCTTATCGATAAGGCTTTTCTTTAATTTCCACCCAAAATCAGCAAAATGCCATCAGCCCGTTCCACGAATCTTAAGAAGATAACCACCCACCAGCTTCAGGAAATGAAGAACAGGGGGGAGAAAATAGCCATGCTTACCGCCTATGACTATTCCATGGCCAAAATATTGGACGGCTCAGGCATAGACGTCATTCTTGTTGGGGATTCCGCTTCCAATGTCATGGCGGGCAACGATACCACTTTGCCCATTACACTGGATCAGATGATTTATCATGCCACAAGTGTGGTTCGTGCTGTGGTTCGTGCCCTGGTCATTGTCGACATTCCGTTTGGCTCCTATCAGGGCAACTCTACCGAAGCGCTGCGATCGGCCATCAGGATCATGAAAGAGTCGGGCGGACATGGTGTGAAGATGGAAGGGGGTAGCGAGATCAAGGAAAGCATTGTGAGGGTGCTGAGCGCAGGAGTGCCAGTGATGGGGCACCTGGGTCTAACGCCGCAGTCGATTTTTAAATTTGGTACCTACACCGTCCGGGCAAGGGAAGAAGCTGAAGCACAAAAGCTTATCGAGGATGCCAAGCTGCTGGAAGAAACAGGCTGCTTTGCCATCGTGCTGGAAAAAATTCCAGCCAAGCTTGCCAAAAAAGTAGCAGAAGCTGTCAGCATACCTATCATAGGTATCGGTGCCGGGCCTGATGTAGACGGGCAGGTGCTTGTGGTACACGACATGCTGGGCATCACCAAAGAATTTCAGCCAAGGTTTTTACGCCGTTATGCCGACCTCGACAGTGTGATGACCTCTGCGGTGGAAAACTATATTGACGATGTGAAAAAGAACGACTTCCCAACGCAAGAGGAGAGTTATTAATTTTCATTAGATTTATAGTATGATATCAATAATATACCCTGAAGGAGACTACTCGTCTTCGGACTTAGCTATCAGGCTTCAGGCATTGGCGCAAAGCCAGGGTAAGAATACTATTTATGTTGTCCCTAAACACCTGGGGAGAAACCCGGAGGCAATATATAAGAAACTGTCCAAGTCAAGCACGGCTTTATTGTTAATGCATGACAAGACTGGATTGGACAAAGGGACAGAAGAAGAGATAAGGTATCTTCTAGGCCGCTCGAAAAACATCCATGCCATTTTGCCTTCGAATGTTGTACTGCCAAAGGATATTGAAAAGAAAATAAATGTTCTGCCCTATGGGGGAGGAACCAACAAGGCGTTTGCCGATATTGTCCAGGAAACTGTTCGGCAACTGGAGCCAAAAAACGGTGCAAAGAGTGAAAGCGGGAACGACTTTGCAGTTCTTTTGGCCTTGTTGGCAATGGTTATTCTCTTTATCGGACTTTCGTCAGACGATGGGAATAAGTAGATATCGATCAATACTGTTAATTGATAATGACGTCTTAGTAAATCTTTCTTTACTTATTGAAGCTGGCAGAAAGGACAGCTTCATGAAAGTAATCTCATTTCTCGCAATTACTTACACTGCTATTTGGATTCCAGCGACAGTTAGATACGAGTTTCTCATTAAGCGCAGGGATAAGAAAAGAAACAGAGTTCTAAAATGGATAATGAAGGAATTTAGTGTAGTTACGCTGTGTCCGATCAAAGTGAGTAAGAAGGAAATAGAGATTTTCGTGGGTAGCAATGACGAGAATGCTGGCGAGGCTGATGCAATAATCCAATGTCAAAAGGCCAAATCGAGTGATAGCTTTGCCTTTTCTGATATTGTCTTCTTTTCAAATGACAAAAAGGCGTTAACCAGAGCGGAAGGCTTTGATATATCTCTTCTAAGATATTCAACTTTCAGAGAGAGAATGTTAGAAGCTGGAATAGAGATTCCCGTCTAAAGAAGGGATGAAGCCTCGTTTTTAGGTGTTGAACGTAATCAATCTCTAGCCTCCCTCAATGACATTAATCATAGATGATGCCCCTGCCTTTTTTCTCTTTCCCCTTTGATGTATATTGAATCAAAAACCAATCCTGATCTATGATTTTTTACATCATCATGGGGGCCGCTGTTGTCCTCTTTCTCTACACCATCAGTGTCTATAACCGACTTGTTAAGAACAAAAACATGGCTGAGGAGGCCTGGAGTGGCATCGATGTGCAGCTCAAAAAGCGATACGACCTGATTCCCGCACTCGTAAATATCGTGAAGGGCTATGCGAGCCATGAAAAGGAGACGCTCGAAAACGTTATTAAATGGCGCAACATGGGCGTGTCGGCTAATACAGTAAAGGATCAGGAAAATGCAGAAATAGGCTTGAGTGCCGTGCTGGGGCGTTTAATTGCATTGTCCGAAAACTACCCGGACCTGAAGGCCAATGCTAACTTCCAAGACCTGCAAAAGCAGCTTTCCGAGATCGAAAATGCTATTCAGCTTTCTCGTCGATATTACAACGGTGTGGTGCGTGACTTGAATATCACCATCGAGTCTTTTCCAAGCAACCTTGTGGCTTCCTCTTTTGCTTTTAGCAAAAAAGACTATTTCGAAATGGACAACGCCCAGCGGGAAGCTCCGGAGGTAAAATTCTGAACCATGAAGAAGCTGCTAGTACTATTGCTTGGAGGCCTGTTCTCTCTTAGCCTTGCCGCACAGGAAAGCGTCATTTCGCCGCATGAGGAGCACATTGTTTCTTATGAGAGTGACATCACCATCAATGTGGATGCTTCCATCGATGTGGTGGAAACGATCAAGGTCTATGCGAATGGCACTGACATAAGGAGAGGGATATATAGGTTCTACCAGGTTGACTATGTAGACGAAGACGGGTTTTCTTACTCGGTAGATTTTGACGTGCTGGAGGTCTTAAAGGATGGAGTAATAGAGCCCTATCATATTCAGAGTGAAAGAGAATTTGAGGTAGTATACATTGGCCAGGAAAACGTATTTCTTGAACCAGGAGAGTACACATACACCATTAAATACAGGTCTGAAAAACAGCTGGGCTTTTTTGATGCGTATGATGAACTCTACTACAATATCAACGGTACTAACTGGGTATTCCCAATCGAAAAGGTAAGTGCTACCATTCACTTGCCCGAAGGCGCCGACATAGTTCAATATAGTGGCTATACAGGTGTGGCGGGAGCCGACGGCAAGGACTTTGAAGTTGTGGAGGGTGACGGGGAGATTACTTTTGCCACTACCAGACCTTTTGGTGCCTACGAAAACTTAACCATAGCCGTCGCCTGGCCAAAAGGAATAGTGACGGAGCCCGCCCGCCCGCTCAAAGCATTTTATCTGTGGATGGAGGAGTGGTCAACTACTATTAGTGGCTGTGTGCTACTTTTGCTGCTTCTCTACTGGTTCAGGGCCTGGCGCAAGGTAGGTATTGATCCACCAAAAGGTGCTATCATTCCACTCTTCGACCCACCAAAGAACTTCTCTCCAGCCGACTGCTATTTTGTTTACCATGAGCAGTACGGGCAGAAGGCGCTCGCAGCCGACATAGTCGACATGGGAGTGAAAGGGCTCCTAACCATCGACTATAGCGGCAAAAAGTTCACCCTGAAGAAAACAATGAATCCCGATTTGAAGTTGGTTTCGGAGGCACAAAGAAAGCTTTTTGATAAGCTTTTTTCCAGCTATCGGACTGAAGTTGTGCTGGAACAGGCGAATCATAGTGCTATAGGAAGTGCCGTGAGCGCCCACGAAAAGGCCCTGCGTAAAGAGCTCGATGGCATCTACTTCAAAATGAACAGAAGCTACATGTTTATGGCATTCCTGATTACCATTGTTGGCATGCTGGCACTTGTTCCATGGGGGAAGTACGAAACCGGATTTCTCATTTTTATATTGCCGATTCTCAACCTCCCAATTATTGGCCTCGTTGCAGGTACCATCAGTTCGTTAATGACTTATTTGGAAAGGAAATACGGCCTTGGAGTCTTTATTGCGCTGGTCATTTTCACGTTACCCCTGCTCGGAGGTTACATGTACCTGGTGTATGCTTCCCTCATGGACTTATCCGTCGTAGCCATTGTGTTTGGATTTATCCTTGCCAACGGCATGTTTATTTACCTCATCAAAGCACCCACTGTGGAAGGGCGAAAGGTGATGGATCAGCTGGAAGGGTTACGATTGTTTATGAAAACAGCGGAAGAGGACAGATTCAACCGGCTCCAAAGCAAAGGGTCAGCGTTGGAGTTCTTTGAAAAACTGCTTCCCTTTTCCATTGCTCTTGGCGTGGAAAACGAGTGGGGCGAGCATTTTGAGTCTTACCTGAAAGCCACATCGAACGATGGCATGGACTATCACCCGGTATGGTATCACAATGCTTCCATGAGACACTTCAGCAGCAGCGCATTTAGTAGCAGCATCGGCTCAAGTCTGACCTCCAATATAAGTAGCTCATCCACTGCCCCTGGCAGTAGTTCGGGAAGCGGTGGAGGGGGTTCCTCCGGTGGTGGCGGTGGCTGGTAAAATCACCGACAATCAGCACAGCCGAGTTAAATCACATACCTTTCGTAATAGAGCTTGGGACACTATCGCCCTTTAGCTGTGAGAAATAGCAAAATTACTGTAATTTGGCGCCGCAGGAGGGAGGTTGATTTTTTCTCGCTGTCAACGGTATGATTTTCAAATAATGAGTGAGCAGAAAATCATATGCTAAAACGGAAGCCTAAGGTTTCGGGGACGTTCACTCGGCCGATTTTCCAATAACGAAGGAAACTAGCAATCATTTACATAAATCGCAGACCTAACAGGTCTTTTGAAACTCAGGAAACAAATGGCAAAACAAGGCAAGATCATTTACACCATTACAGACGAGGCGCCTGCATTGGCTACACATTCATTGTTACCAATCATTGAGGGATTTACGTCGCCAGCTGGTGTAGCAGTGGAGACGAGAGATATCTCTCTTTCAGGGAGGATTATTGCAAGCTTTCCGGAAAAACTGACCGAAGGGCAGCGTATCAATGATGACCTGGCTGAGCTTGGTGAACTTGCCAAAACACCGGAATGCAACATTATCAAATTGCCGAATATAAGTGCTTCCATTCCACAGCTGGTAGCCACCATCAAGGAACTACAGGCCAAAGGCTATGACCTGCCAGACTATCCTGAAGATCCAAAAAATGCTGAAGAGAAAAGCATCAATGTGCGTTATAATAAGATCAAGGGAAGTGCGGTCAACCCTGTGCTTCGTGAAGGAAACTCTGACAGACGTGCGCCACGAGCAGTGAAAGAGTACGCCAGAAACAACCCCCATTCGATGGGTAAATGGGAAGCAACTTCCAAATCGCATGTTGCTTCTATGACAGAAGGCGATTTCTACGGAACTGAGAAATCAGTGACCATGGATAAAGCGGACATCATAAAAATAGAGCATGTAGCTCCTAACGGTACTGTAACTGTATTGAAGGAAAAATTGGCCCTGCAAAAAAGCGAAGTAATCGATGCTTCTGTATTGAGTGCGAAAAAGCTCAGTGCTTTTCTGGAGGACGAGGTTGCTAAAGCTAAAAGCGAAGGAGTGCTGTTCTCAGTACACTTGAAAGCAACTATGATGAAGGTTTCCGACCCTATCATTTTTGGTCATGCAGTGTTTGCGTACTTCAAGCCTGTGTTTGAAAAGCATGCAGCTACTTTTAAAGGTCTGGGCGTAGACCCTAATAACGGAATGGGAGATTTGCTTGCGAAATTGGAAACCCTTCCTGCCGATAAGAAGGCTGAAATTGACGCAGATATAAAGGCATGCTACGATAAGCAGCCCCCTTTGGCAATGGTGAACTCTGATAAAGGAATTACCAACCTGCACGTGCCAAGTGATGTTATTATCGACGCCTCTATGCCAGCTGCCATTCGCACTTCCGGTCGGATGTGGGGGCCAGACGGTAAAGCAAAGGATACCAAGTTTGTGATTCCGGATAGATCATATGCAGGTGTTTATGACGCTGTAATTGAAGACTGTAAAACGAATGGAGCATACAATCCGACTACGATGGGCAGTGTGCCAAACGTTGGGTTGATGGCTCAGGCGGCTGAAGAATATGGATCTCACGATAAGACTTTCCTGATCCCGTCGGCTGGAAAAGTAAAGGTGGTTGGTGCCGATGGTAATACCTTGATTGAACATGCAGTGGAAGCTGGCGATATCTGGAGAATGTGTCAGGTAAAAGATGCTCCGATTCAGGACTGGGTGAAACTGGCTGTGACTCGTTCAAGGCTGTCTGCTACTCCAGCGGTATTTTGGCTGGATAAAAAGCGTGCTCACGATGCCGAACTTATCAAGAAAGTAAATACTTATCTCAAAGACCATGACACAAAGGGTCTTGAAATCCAAATCATGTCACCGGTGGAAGCGACTAAATTCACTGTGGAGCGCATCAGAAAAGGGCTTGATACTATTTCTGTGACAGGAAATGTATTACGGGATTACCTCACCGACTTGTTCCCTATTTTGGAAGTTGGCACCAGTGCGAAGATGCTTTCTATCGTGCCGTTGATGAATGGTGGTGGACTGTTCGAAACAGGAGCCGGAGGTTCAGCGCCCAAGCACGTGCAGCAGTTCAACGAAGAAGGTCACCTGCGCTGGGACTCTTTAGGCGAATTCCTTGCGTTGGCGGCTTCATTGGAGCATTTGAGTATTGCCACAAGTAACCCTCGTGCGCAGGTTTTGGCAGACACTTTAGATGCCGCCACTTCCAAGTTTTTGCAGGAAGACAAGTCGCCCTCTCGTAACGTAAATGAGATTGACAACCGTGGCAGCCATTTCTACCTGGCAATGTACTGGGCAGAAGCTGTGGCCGCTCAGGATAAGGACGCAGAGTTGAAGTCGATTTTTGCGGGTGTTTATAAGAGCCTCAGCGAAAACGAAGCCAAGATCAACAAAGAACTGTTGGCAGCCCAGGGTTCACCTGTTGACATCGGCGGTTATTACAAGCCTGATGAGGCTTTGACATTCGCAGCCATGCGTCCAAGTGCTACGCTGAATGCCATTGTGGATAGCTTGAAGAAATGATCAGGTGTGGGGTTATTGGTTAAGGAGTTAGCCGATAATAAAATTTATGCAGACGTCAGGATTGTCTAAGGTTGATGATCCTGATTTTTTGTTTCTGAGCCCCATGGATGATTTGTATTCAGAGAACAGAACGCATTCCTAATTGTTATATAAAAAACCGTCCTATGTTGTCGAGTTTTTTATTTTGTCAACCCTTTCGTATGTTGACGCATACTACTGATTGAGATGATTGAAAAGGAACTTCCGTTATTCCCTCTCAACCTCGTAGCCTATCCCGGCGAGGAGCTGAACCTGCACATTTTTGAGCCAAGGTACAGGCAGCTTATTACGGAGTGTGTCAATACCAACACTACCTTTGGTGTTCCGTCTTACGTTCTCAGCAAGATCGAGTATGGCACCGAAGTAAAAATTGTGAAGCTTGAAAAAACCTACGATGATGGCCGAATGGACGTTCGAACCGTCGGCATGGGTATTTTCAAAGTACTCGATTTTGTCAGTCCATGGCCAGGCAAACTGTATTCCGGCGGCACAGTGGAAATGATAAACACAGACCACGATGGTGACGTAGTTTTACAGGAAGAGTTGTTTAAGCTGGCCAACGATCTGTTTGAGTGGCTGGGCATGGAGGGGCTCGTGAAATTTGATCAGAAAATGCTGACCTACACCATCGCTCACAAGATAGGCCTGAGCAAAGAACAAGAATACGAGCTGCTGAAGACTACTTCCGAAAAGAAGCGGCAGGAGTTCCTCATTAACTACCTGAAGCTAACGATCCCCATCGTTAAGCAAATGGAGCAAGCCAAAGACCGCATTCGCCAGAACGGTCATTTCAAACACCTCGACGCTCTCGATTTCTAGTTGTTTTGATTACTTTAGCATAAAATCAGTTTTATGCCCGAACTTTCAGGATTTGGCGCCATACTATTATTTATCATAGGAGGCTTCGTCTTCGTGCTGCTTTCCGTAGGCTTTGCTATGCTGGTCAGGCCCAACAGACCCAATGTAGAAAAGCTCACCACCTACGAATGTGGTGAGGATCCATCGACAAGCGCCTGGGGCAAATTCAATGTCCGATTCTATATTGTTGCTCTTATTTTTCTTTTGTTTGAAGTGGAGCTTGTCTTTCTTTTCCCATGGGCAACTGTCTTTGGGCAAAAGGAACTCGTCGAAGCTACCGGTGGGCTCTGGGGCTGGTTTGCACTTGGGGAAATGACGGTCTTTGTATTGATACTGGCACTTGGGCTTGTATTTGCATGGGCCAAGGGATACCTGGAGTGGGAGAGGCCACTGGTTGAAGCCACCCGGATGGATTCAAAAGTGCCGAACGAACTATATGATGCAGTGAGCAAAAAAGTGAAGGAGACCCGAGTGGCAACAAACGTGGTCAGGGAGGAGGCTATATAATGGGACTACTAGACCAACAACTAGGACAAGGCGGGGTAATAATCACCAGAGTGGATGACCTGATTAACTGGGCCAGGCTTTCATCCATTTGGCCCATGGGTTTTGGGCTGGCCTGCTGCGCCATCGAAATGATGGGCTCTATGGCCTCCAACTATGACCTCGATAGACTCGGAGTTTTTCCAAGACCTTCCCCCCGGCAATCCGATGTGATGATAGTAGCTGGCACCGTCACCTTCAAAATGGCCGATAGGGTTCGCAGACTTTACGAGCAAATGGCAGAGCCACGCTATGTGATTTCCATGGGTTCATGCTCCAACTGCGGAGGCCCTTACTGGGAGCATGGCTACCATGTAGTGAAAGGCGTAGATCGCATCATTCCTGTAGACGTTTACGTACCAGGTTGCCCTCCCAGGCCCGAAGCCCTTATCGGTGGCATCTTAAAACTTCAGGAAAAGATAAGAGGAGAAAGCCTGATGGCTCCCGCTGCATTGGAAAGATTGATGAAGAAGAAAGCTGAGAAAGCAGCGCAGGCCTAATCGAGGCAATGAGCTCTATATCAAGAACAGAAAGTCAATGACCCACACCGACATTAAATCTCTTATCGAAGCTGAATTTGGGGACTCATCTGTCGTCGATACCATCGAAAACGCCACGCCAAAGGGCCTTGTAGTGTCCGTTGAAAAGCTTCAGGATATATGCCTTTTTCTGCGAGACAACGAGCAAACCTATTTTGACTCACTCTCCTGCCTCACAGCCATCGATAATGGCGTGGAGGCCAATACAATCGAGGTGAATTACAACTTATATTCCATTCCTTATAATGTTCAATTACTCCTGAGGGTAATTGTTGACAGAAACGAAGAAGGAGCAGAGTTGCCAATGATCCCTACGGTTAGCGATGTTTGGAAAACAGCAGAGTGGCATGAGCGGGAAGCTTTTGATTTAGTGGGAATCAAGTTCGACGGCCATCCCGATTTGCGACGCATACTTTTGCCAACCGACTGGAACGGCCATCCGCTGCGCAAGGATTACTCCACACAGGAATACTACCACGGAATGAAAGTTGACTACTAAAGAGAATCAAAACACGATTGATAAATAACCACTTGAGCACCGTTCAGTACACATACGACGCCAAACACCTCGAAGCTTCCGAGCCTACAAAGTACAAGCCGGCAGACCTGACCGAGGAGCAAATGTTGATCAATATCGGCCCGCAACACCCGTCTACTCACGGCGTTCTGCGTTTTGAGGTGATTACCGATGGTGAAGTAGTGGTCGACGTTGTGCCTCACCTGGGCTATTTGCACCGCTGCTTCGAAAAGCACGCTGAGAGCATGCCTTTCAACCAAGTCATTCCTTACGTAGACAGGCTCGATTACGTGGGGGCAATGAATAACGAGCATGCCTATGTAATGGGAGTGGAGCGTATGCTGGGGATTGAAAATGATATTCCAAAAAGGACTGAATACATCCGGGTGCTCGTTGCCGAGCTTAACCGCCTGGCCTCTCACTTTGTCGCTATTGGCACCTATGGGCTTGATATTGGTGCCGTAACCCCCTTCCTCTGGATGATGCGTGACCGGGAACACATCCTGCGCATGCTCGAGTGGGTGAGCGGTGCACGCATGCTTTATAATTACATCTGGATAGGCGGCCTGTTCTACGACCTGCCTGTAGGTTTCGAAGAGCGCTGCAAGGAATTTGTAACCTACCTGAAGCCGAAGCTGGTAGAGACCAGAGATCTCCTGCTGAACAATAAAATCTATGTCGAGCGTACTGCCAATGTAGGTGTGCTTTCCCGTGACCTTGCCATCAATTACGGAGTGACCGGGCCGATGCTCAGGGCTTCCGGTTTGCGGTTTGACCTGCGCCGGATAGACGGCTATAGCGTGTACCCGGAGCTTGATTTTGAAGTTCCGGTTGGGGAAGGGACCGTCGGAACAGTGGGCGACTGCTGGGATCGGACGTGGGTGCGCTACAGGGAATGTGAGGAATCCGTCAAGATTATTGAACAGTGTCTTGAAATGCTCACAAAGGAACATAAGCGAACTCGTGATTATGACCCACGAGCAATAGTGCCAAAAAAGATCAGGCCTCAGGCCCAGGACTTTTATGTTCGTGCCGAAAACCCAAAGGGAGAGCTTGGCTTCTATTTCCGTGCCGATGGCCGGAATGATGCGCCAGTTCGTTGCAAGGCTCGCTCTTGTTGTTTTTCTAACTTGTCAGTCGTTCCTGAAATATCGAGAGGCGTCCTTATTGCCGACTTCATTGCCATAGTTGGCTCAGTAGATTTTGTGCTGGGAGAGGTTGATAGGTGACTTTTTAGACCATTTGCCAGTCATAATAGCTGCAAAACCTATTTTGCTAAATATTTTACTAATTAGAGCTAAATATGTTGACATTATAATTGTCGCTTGCTATATTTGATAGTATAAAAGGAGGTTATTATGGTGACATACAAAATTCAGATATATCCTTCCCAGTCCATAACGGACTATGTGAGGGATCGTAAAACACAAATACTTGACGAGTTTGGGCAGTACAAGTTTTACAATTCCCATCCTCACGTTAGTTTGTTTTCTTTTCAGGCAGACATCTCTCACGAACATCTTATCACTAAGGCACTAAAGGAGGCGTCTGTTTTTGTCGACGCATTCGACATCGCACTTAATGGATTTGCCTACCTGAAAAGCAATCGAGCTATTTACCTCAAGATCGGAAATGGGTCTCAAGTCGCCCATATTAATCAGCTATTTTATCAGAAATTTAGAGAGTCTGCCAAAAGCTTCGGTGTTAGGGTGATCGATCCTGTGTTTGCTAAATATCCGCACATGATTATTGGAAGTGAGTTTGAGCAGAAGGCCTTTTTAAAAATACACCAAACGTTCGTTGACCAAAAATATAAGGAGACCTTTCAGGTTGATCAGGTGCGCTTACTCAGAGACATAGGCAATGGCAAAAATGACTCGGTAGAAGCCATTGCTCTGTTAGAGAAAGCTGCTATCAGTTTGAAGTGGCCGGAAGAGAAAGTTTGGATGGTAAATGAGCCACAGATGTCTTTGTTTTCGCATGTAGCCTAACGAACACATCTATTTTTTAGCCGGCTCTTTTCCAGAAGTCTTTCACCCTTAACTATATGGCTACTATGTGGTCACCTGCAACTGATCATCGCTCTATCATCCATATGGATTTGGATAGCTTCTTCGTATCCGTGGAGCGCCTGCAAAACGACTATTTTGTCGGGAAGCCGCTGCTCATCGGCGGCGGTAGCGACCGTGGCGTAGTGGCTTCTTGTAGCTACGAAGCCAGGGCATTTGGTGTACACTCTGCCATGCCCATGCGCTTGGCGAAACAGTTGTGCCCGGAAGCCATCGTCGTTCGTGGCGACATGGAGAGATATTCTCAGTACTCTCAGATGGTTACCGAGATTGTACATGAAGCTGTACCTTCCTACGAGAAATCATCTATCGATGAGTTTTATGTTGATTTAACAGGCATGGAAAAGTTCTTCGGCTGCATGAAGCTGGCCACCGAACTAAAAGCACGGATCAGAAAAGAAACCGGTTTGCCTATTTCCTTTGGGCTTTCTGAAAATAAGACTGTCTCAAAGGTAGCCACCAACGAGTCGAAGCCTGATGGGCAGAGGCAAATAGCTTATGGCACCGAGAAGGGATTTCTTTCTCCTCTCACAGTAGATAAAATTCCGATGGTGGGTGAGAAGACCGCTTACACATTGCGAAAAATGGGTGTTCAAAAGATCCATACGCTACAGCAGGTACCCGTGGAGATGTTGGCAGCGGTTTTTGGAAAGATGGGCATTGTGATTTCAGAAAAGGCGAACGGCATAGATCGGACGCCGATTGTGCCCTACTCGGAGAGAAAGTCTATTTCTACAGAAAACACCTTTGGACAGGATACCATTGATGTGAAGAAGCTGGAGTCGATACTTGTTGCTATGACTGAGCAGCTGGCATTTAAGCTTAGGAAGGAACAGCAGCTCACATCTTGTGTCACCGTCAAAATTCGCTATTCTGATTTTGATACCCATACCTTGCAGCGGAAAATGCCCTACACCTCGGCAGACCACGTGCTGATTCCGATGGTCAAAGAGCTTTTTAAAAAGGCATATAGCCGAAGGATGCTTATTCGCCTGATTGGGGTTAGGTTCAGCAGTCTGGTGCATGGCAATTACCAGATCAACCTTTTTGAAGACACCGAAGAGGGCATCAAGCTTTACCAGGCAATGGACAAGCTTCGGCAAAAGCATGGGGACAATGCTGTCGTGCGTGCTGTGGGCATGGGAGTGTCGAGAAGAAGTTTCAATCCATTCAATGGGGTCGCTGCATGATCAGCACCGACATACTGTCACTTTCAAGGAGATATATGCCTTTCCTGTAATTATGCTAACTTGCTACAAGTCAATGCTGTATAGATATAAGGACTAATCTCTTAAAATCATGCTTACAAGGAAGGACTTTATTAAAAGGGCGGCTACAAGCTCAATGTTCTTGATTCCTGGAATGTTGTTGGCCAACAAGGTAACACAGGATCAGCCAGGACCTATCGATAGTGCGCTTGTGAAAGATTTCGTTTCTAAAGGCCATACCGACCTGGACGGGACCAAACAGATGTTGGCGGAAATACCGACCATACTCAACGCTACCTGGGATTGGGGGAATGGCGACTACGAAACGGCATTAGGTGGGGCTTCCCACATGGGGAGGCCTGACATCGCTCAGTACTTAATAGACAAAGGAGCAAGACTGGATATCTTCACGGCAGCCATGATGGGAAAGTTAGATTTAGTGAAGTTGATTGTGGCTACCTATCCAGCCTCACTCACCAGCGCCGGGCCTCATGGCATTACTTTGATGAAACATGCTGTGATGGGAGGAGAGGCGGCAGTAGAAGTGGTCGAATACCTTAAGTCTCAGGGAATAGCGAAATAGGGCGAGAAGTTACAGGCCTTCGTTGTTACGAGGGTGCATGATTATTGCTGAGGCCTTTTCCCGCTAAATCTTCTAAACATTCTTTTCTCGAATTCCCAAAAGAAATTGAACTGTCCAAAAAGGAAGCCGTAAAAAAGCAGGATGAGGTTGTAGATAGGCAGTATCAGGATGTAGTAAAGAATAGTCAGTAGGGTGTAGTATTCCTCTGAGGCGTGGATAAGACGAAAGAGGGGCTTTTTCAAAAAAAGCACTGTAAATCCCGTGCAGGCGAATACAATCAGCACGATTGCGACCTGCCAGCCGCTTTTCAAGTTCCAACGATCCCGGAGTCGGTTTACCCAGCTTTCTTTTTGCTCACTCATGAAACTGCCTGCCAATAACTTTTGATAGGTAACGGCGCTTCTATGGCCATTATTTCCTTTGTGACCGGATGAGCAAATATCAACGTTTTTGCGTGCAGGTTGATACAAGAATCCTCGTTGGGAAACTGATGACCATATTTACGATCTCCTTTGATAGGGCAGCCCATCTTTCCTAGCTGGGCTCGTATTTGATGAGGGCGGCCGGTAACGGGCCTGACCTCAAGCAGGCAATAGTCGTTGAATACCGTCAAAATCTTGAATGATAACTCAGACCGTTGTGCACTGCCTTTTTCCTTGTTGTAAGCTGTTACCGTATTTTTCTTAGAGTCTTTTTCAAGCCAGTGAACCAGCGTAGCTTCCTCTTTGGGAGGCCTTCTGGTAACTACTGCCCAGTAAATCTTCTCAATGGTTCTTTCCCTGAAAGCTTTGGTCATACGCTCCAGGGCCTTTGACGTTTTGGTGAGCATTACCACTCCGCTTACCGGCCGGTCTATCCTATGCACCAGCCCCATAAATACTGCTCCTGGCTTGTTGTATTTATCCTTAACATAGTCCTTTGCATAGTCGACAAGCGACTGGTCGCCAGTTTCATCACCTTGCACCAACATGCCCCCGGGTTTGTTCACGATGAGCAGGTGGTTATCTTCGAACAGAATTAGTTTTCTAAAATCCACAAGTTTTTTCTAATGATCAAAGGTAGAAATTTATTGGTCAGCGCTGTGCTGGTTTTTTTAGTTCTTTGTGGAGCCTATTATTGGTGGATTCAGTCCGGCCGATCTTACGCTGAATTTGAAATGACATCTGAGCGTTCGGTTTTCATCAAAGCAGGCACCTATGCCACGGGCAATATTGTTGGCATTCAGCCCTATATGGTGCCGGCCGACTACCGATCAGCCGATGCGCTCTACGCTAAGCTGAATCGCTATCTTTCGATTGCAAAGAAAAACGGTTGCTTCACATCGGCAACGGTGGTCGTTTTTCCAGAATACATCGGAACATGGCTGGTGGCCATCAATGAAAAGGCCTCAGTATATACGGCGGAAACGACTGAAGATGCACTGAGTACTGTGGCTTTTTCTCATCCAATTTCTTTCCTGGCCAACTATTTTGCCTCGGATGCTAAAGGTCGGGCAACTGCGGCTCTTTTTTCATTGAAGGCAGTTGAAATGGCAGAAGCTTATCAGCGGGTGTTCAGCAGACTGGCGGCAGAATACCGGGCTACGGTGGTAGCAGGTTCCATTATTCTGCCATCTCCGTTAATAGAAGCCGGTGTGCTGCACGTAGGCAATGGCCCCTTGTTTAACGTGTCAGCCACCTTCGATGCCACGGGTAAGTTGGCAGGCCCCCTGACAGTGAAGAATTTTTTGACATCCGAGGAAAAAGCTTTCTCCAGGGCCGGAAATAGTGACCAAACACCGGTAGTTGATACGGCGGCCGGGAAGGTAGCGACGTTGATCTGCGCAGACTCTTGGTATGGCGATGCATACAAGGTCATAGCAAACCAAGAAGTTGATTTTGTGGTGGTGCCCTCTTTTTTGGCCGGTGAAAATGTGTGGAACCAACCATGGAAGGGGTACAATGGAGGCCAACCTCCTGCCAATGTCAGTCCCGATGACATCGGCACACTGACAGAAGGTCAAGCCTGGCAGAAATATGGCATGCTCGGTCGGGCGCCGGAATTTGGCATCCAAACGGGGCTCAACATTTTTCTTAGGGGCCAGCTATGGGACCTTGGTACCGATGGAAACCCCCTTGTGCTATCTGAAGGCAAGCCCGAAATGATTGAAATTCCTGCAGATGGGGCTGCCATCGTTAATCTTCAGTTTTAGGTAATTCTGACATCTTGTCACAACTATTGCCCCGAAAACCACTTGGCACAACCCTTGTTTAGCTAAGTGAGTACAGATTGAAAATTAAAAGGAATAAAATACATAATCATGGGAAAAATTATTGGAATTGACTTAGGAACGACTAACTCCTGCGTCGCTGTAATGGAAGGGAATGAGCCGGTGGTGATTCCTAACAGCGAAGGAAGAAGGACAACCCCTTCAATTGTAGCCTTCCTGGACAATGGCAAGGGTGAGCGCAAAGTTGGCGATCCTGCTAAACGTCAGGCCATCACCAACCCACAAAATACAGTTAGCTCTGTTAAGCGCTTCATGGGTAAGAAATACTCAGAAGTGACTGCCGAGCGTAAAAATGTATCATACGGTCTTGAATCAGGCAGCAATGACACTGTAAGAGTGAAAATTGGTGATCGTAACTATACTCCGCAAGAGCTTTCAGCAATGATTCTTCAGAAAATGAAGTCTACAGCTGAGGATTACCTGGGCACTGAAGTGAAAGAAGCGGTAATCACCGTGCCTGCCTACTTCAACGATGCGGAACGTCAGGCTACCAAAGAGGCCGGACAGATTGCTGGCCTTGATGTGAAAAGAATTATCAATGAGCCTACCGCCGCTGCGTTGGCTTATGGTCTTGATAAGAAAAACAAGGACATGACCATTGCGGTGTACGACCTTGGTGGTGGTACATTCGATATTTCTGTGCTTGAGCTTGGCGATGGCGTGTTTGAAGTGAAATCTACCAACGGTGATGTTCACCTGGGTGGCGACGACTTTGACTCACTGATCATCGACTGGCTGGCCGAGGAGTTCAAGAAAGACGAGAATATCGATCTTCGCAAAGATCCAATGGCGCTACAGCGTTTGAAAGAAGCAGCTGAAAAAGCAAAAATTGAGCTTTCAAGCTCAGCCAGCACCGAGATCAACTTGCCTTATATCATGCCAGTTGACGGCATACCCAAGCACCTTGTTCGCACACTTTCTCGCTCTAAGTTTGAGCAATTGACTGACAGCCTTGTGCAGCGTACGCTGGAGCCATGTCGCAAAGCATTGAAAGATGCCGGCATGAATCCTACAGAAATTGATGAGGTAATTCTTGTAGGTGGTTCCACCCGTATTCCAAGAATTCAGGAAGAGGTAGAGAAGTTCTTTGGCAAAAAGCCTTCTAAAGGTGTTAACCCCGACGAAGTGGTGGCCGTAGGAGCAGCTATTCAGGGTGGTGTGTTGACTGGCGAAGTGAAAGACGTACTTCTACTTGACGTAACTCCTCTTTCATTGGGCATTGAAACAATGGGTGGCGTAATGACCAAGCTGATTGAGTCAAACACAACTATCCCTTCAAGGAAGTCTGAGGTGTTCTCAACGGCGTCTGATAACCAGCCATCTGTGGAGATACACATTTTGCAGGGTGAGCGCTCAATGGCGAGAGACAACCGCACCATCGGTCGTTTCCACCTGGACAGCATTCCGCCAGCACCACGTGGCGTGCCTCAAATCGAAGTGACATTCGATATTGATGCGAATGGTATCCTTCACGTATCTGCTAAAGACAAAGGAACTGGCAAAGAGCAAAAAATCAGGATCGAGGCTTCTTCTGGTTTGACTGATGCTGAAATCGAAAAGATGAAAGCTGAAGCCAAAGCTAACGCTGACACTGACCAGGCTGAAAGAGAGAAAATAGATAAGCTGAATGGTGCGGACTCTATGATCTTCCAGACTGAGAAACAGCTGAAGGAGTACGGTGAGAAACTTTCTGAAGGTAACAAGACTGCTATTGAAGCGGCCCTTGAAAATCTGAAGACTGCTCACAAGGCTCAGGACATCGCAGGTATAGATACTGCAACTGAGGCTTTGAACCAGGCATGGGCAGCAGCCTCTCAGGAAATGTATGCTTCTACTGAAGGTGGGCAGCCAGGTGCAGACCCCGGACAGCAAGCTAACGGAGCAGCCGGAGGCGAGGCAAAAGCAGACAGTGATGTGTCTGACGTAGAATACGAAGAGGTAGACGATACCAAAAAGTAATCGTTTGCCCTACATCATAGATCACGAAGCCTCTCAGGAAACTGAGGGGCTTTTTTGTGTTTTATTTTACATGATTCTCAAAAAGAGGGTCTTTTTTTACTTACTTTGGTCATTGACTTAAATTTTTTCAGATGAGAGCCGGTAAAATTTTCACACTGACGACTTTACTTTTTGCATGCATGAGTTTTTTCGCAAACGGACAGGAGGCTTACCAAAGAATAGAAATAGCAGCTCCTTTGCACCCGTTTGTTCGGACATTTGAAAATTACTACCTACAGTCGGAACTGTATGTAACACCTAAACGAAGTTGGATAGCAACGGCTGGTTACAAAGGCGGGGAGCTATGGGAGCTCTTTTTTAGAAATGGAAATTATAAAGGCTACCGGCTTGACCTTGGCCACAGATTCTATATGCCTACGGAGTTTCGTTGGATGCAGGCTTTCGCAACGGCCAACTTAAACCTTGAAGCTGGAAAACTGGCTATTCGAGAAGGCGCATTTGTGCCTACCGATTCTCTACAAATGAAAGGAGTAATGATAGGACCCGAAATAAACTTTGGCGCTAAAATTACCATGTTCAAGCGGGTGACTTTGACTACCCTGGTGGGTTACAGACACTACTTCAACACTTTCAATACCGATAAAATCACCAGCAATCCTTCTTACTGGCGATACAACGATTGGGACAATAACCACCAGAGCTGGGAAGAAAACAGGGAGTATGTTGATAATTTTAGAAAGGGCAGATATCCGGTTGTCCAGATAAACGTGGGTTACGTATTCGGCCGTCGAAAAAAGTCGGAAGTACCTGAAGACTAACGATTTCTCTCGTCAAACTTCCTCCTGATCACCACCTGAACCGGCACTCCATCTATCTTGCTTTCAAGCCAAGAAATGATGTCCAGATAGAGAAATGCTCGTAGTTCAAAAGGCTCTTTCAGAGTTTCCTCAAGCCTTTCCTTCAGTGCCTGGAACTCCTTTTTTATGTTTTCCGGCAGCATACCCGGCACTTTTCGCAGCCATTTGATGATCTCCTTTTGCACCCCCTGCAGGTTGTCCATTTTCACTAAAAACCGATACACTGACTTGATCTGGTATTCAAGCAAATCGCTGTTACCCATTTCGTAGTGGGCAATCAGGTTAAGGATTCGTGCGAAGCAATGAATGTCTTCTCTAAGGCTAACATCTTTGAGATTGATGATTTTGTTGAGGTATTTGACAGCGTTTTTATTGTCGTCGCTGCCAAAATAGAGGCAGGCGATTTTGTAATAGAAAAGCAGTACCCGGTGCGAGTCGATTTTGTTGTCAAACTTATCAATGATTTCCAATACATCAGGAACAATGACTAGCCCTTCGGTAAACCGACCCTCCATAAAGAACAGGTTGATCTTGTCATTATAATAATAGAAAGCCAGCAAGCTTTGGATGTTCTCATTCTGGGAAAACAATGCCGAGTTCTTCAGTTCTTCCAGTACCAGGAGTTTTTCTGCAAACTTCGGATAATGCTGAATATTGAAAAGTGCCGCAAGAAGATTGTGTAGTCCTTTGATGTACAAGTCGGGCTTCCTTTTGATCATCGCCGGATGGCTTTTGAAAAGCTCCACCCAGCGGTCAGCGTAGCGGTAGCACTTCACAAAATCCTGCACGATGTAGTAGTACCAAACCATCGATTGGCAGAGGTACACCTTCTCGTTGAAGCTGAGGCTGTCATATTCGTAGTCGGGCAGGTTCCTTTTGAAATAATGCTGCACAACCCTGTAGTCTTCTTCATTTCGCACATAGCCCAGCTTGATGTAAAGGCTGTAAAGAGAAATGGACAGGTTCGACAGCTCCTGTGTTTTGGCAATTATTTTGGTTACATGCCTCGACTCATTCACCAGCTCCTCTGCTCTGTTGCCGATGCTTCGGGTGATGTACTGCCCTTCAATTAGCTTTTCGAAGTCGATGATCTCCAGCTGCAGAATCTCTTCATTGTTTTCAGCGGCCTTCTGTTTGAGCTTGTCGAGAATCCGGAGGCTTTGCTTATAGAGCCCTTTGTTATAAAGCACCCTCGCATAGTCAATTTGCTCCCGCACTTCAATGGGGTAGTCGTAGTTGATATGAATAAGCCGGAGGCTTTTCAGCACTTGCCCGTACAAATGACTTTTCAGGTTGGAAAGTTGCTGAGGAATCAATGATGGAGCCTTTTTAAGGATCACCTTTTCGTCATAAACATCAACATCGTCCATCACGTCGAAAAGGGTGATAAACTTACTGTCTTCCTTGCCGTTGATTCGCTTCGCATACAGCTTGAAATTTCGCTTTTCAGCCTTAGTGAGCGACTTAATCAGCTGGAATAAGGGGTCTGTTTCTTGTTTGGCCATTGTATTGTCTGCATGGCAATATAGCCGTTAATTTGCAATTTGAGCCTTTTTGTTGACAAATAGATGCTTTTGGCTGTCGTAGCGATTTTGAATTTTATCCTTTGGCAGACCCACAGTTAAAGTAGATTTGTTGCATAGAATCAATTATCGAATACCAGAAATGGGATTCTCGTTAAAAAAATACACACCTTAGTATGAGCAAAGATCGAGTCTACATTTTCGACACTACCCTTAGAGACGGCGAGCAGGTTCCAGGCTGTCAATTGAATACTGAAGAAAAAGTAATTGTTGCCAAGCAACTCGAAGCCCTCGGCGTTGACGTAATTGAGGCTGGTTTTCCGGTGTCAAGCCCTGGAGATTTTAACTCCGTAGTGGAAATTTCCAGAAATGTAACTGAGCCGGTGGTTTGTGCGCTTACCAGGGCCAAAGTGGTTGACATTGATTGTGCTGCTCAGGCTCTCCATTTGGCTAAAAGAAAAAGAATCCATACTGGAATTGGATCGTCCGATATCCACATTCAACATAAGCTTAAGTCGACCCGAGAGAAGGTGCTTGAGCAGGGCATATCTGCAGTAAAATACGCCCGCCGCTTTGTCGACGACGTAGAATTTTTCTGCGAAGATGCAGGCCGTGCTGACCTTGAGTTCCTTGCATTGATGGTAGAAGGCGTGATTGCCGCCGGAGCTACCGTGGTCAATATTCCCGATACTACTGGATACACATTGCCATGGCAGTTTGGTGAGCGCATCAAGTATTTGTACGACCATGTGCCCAATATCGATAAGGCCATTATCTCAGTGCATTGCCACAACGACCTCGGCATGGCCACTGCAAATTCAATTTCTGGTTTGGCCAACGGCGCCCGCCAGGTGGAAGTCACTATCAATGGTATTGGAGAAAGAGCAGGTAACACTTCATTGGAAGAAGTGGTGATGACGTTGAAGTCGCACCCATACCTGAATCTGGAGACAAATATTAACACCAAAGGCATTTATGCGATGAGCAAAATGGTGTCGCACATGATGAACATGCCTGTGCAGCCTAACAAAGCGATTGTGGGCAAAAATGCTTTTTCACATTCTTCAGGCATCCACCAGGATGGCTTCCTTAAACACAGAGAGAATTACGAAATCATCGATCCGGAGGATGTTGGCGTTCCTTCGTCATTGATCCTTCTTACTGCACGCAGTGGTAGGGCTGCGCTTACCCACCGCCTTCAGGTGCTTGGCTATAAGTTTGACAAAGACGAGATGGAAGTAATTTACATGCACTTCCTTGAAATGGCCGACCGCAAAAAGCAAATCGAAGACGAGGATTTGTTTGAACTGGTGAAGATTGACGAGGTGGAAGCTTTGTTGAGCACCAAAACTGGAAAAGGCAAGGACGTGCTATAATCAGGCGGATTCTTTGTTGCATCGGGCCCACTGATTTCCCGGTCACCTCAAATTTTAAGTCGATACTGGCAAATTTTTAATACAGGAAATTTCTGTAAACGTTACCCCCTATGACCGACGAGATCAAACAAGCGATACCTGCTGCGTATCGGGGAATTGCTGTGGCCACTGAGAAGGCTGGCTTCACAATGGCTTCCGACCCGCTTACAGGGTCATTGCTGCGAACGCTCGCAGCATCAAAACCCCAGGGGAACTTTCTAGAGCTTGGAACCGGAACGGGCCTTTCTACTTCATGGATATTGAGCGGCATGGATCAAAAATCGTCTCTGGTCTCACTGGACAACGACGAGACCCTTATTGGCATAGCGGCCGATTTTCTCGATCATGATAGCCGTTTGCAGCTTGTGTGCTCCGATGGAGAGGAGTGGTTGTTAGCCAACAGCAGCCTACAATTTGACTACATCTTTGCCGACACATGGCACGGGAAATACCTGATGCTGGAGGCCGTGTTGGCGATGCTTAAACCTGGCGGGCTCTATATTATCGACGACATGCTGCCTCAGCCTAACTGGCCTGAAGGCCATCACCAAAAAGCGCTTGGGCTGGTGGAAGAACTCGAAAAGAATGGAAGCTTGCTGCTTACAAAACAATCCTGGTCAACAGGGATAATAGTAGCAACAAAGAGGGGATAATAGACATGAAAAAAGAGAGGCCTTCAAATTTGAGGGCCTCTCTTTCACTATTACTTAAGTCTGTTACTTATCTCTTCAATTTTTGCTTTGGCATCTTCACGGCCAAGATCGAAAGCTTTCTGGTACAAGTCTAAAGCTTCTTTATACGATTCTTTCTTCTTTTTGGGTGCCAGCTGTGTACGACGGGCTGCCTCTTCCGCTGCCTGAGCTCTCATAAAGTAAGAGTCGGCCTGCGAAACTTTAGACTGAGTGAGCAGTTCAGTGATTCTGGTTTCCAGCATGGTCAACTCCTGACGCTTAGCTTCAATTTGTAGCGCTTTGTCTTCCAACTCAGTGTTTTGAAGCTCAACCAAGGTGCCTAGTTGCTCATTCTTCTCTTTGTATTCCGCTACTGTTGCTTCCAACTGAGCTATTTGAGCCGTTTTGTCTTCCAACTGCTTCTTCAACCTTGCGATAGAGTTTGCGTATGTTTTGTTTGAAGAATTCGACTTCGCAAGGCTCTTCTCCATTTCGTCGATTTTCTTTTCAGAGTCCTTTACGTACTGATTCAATTCACTTAAACGAGTGTTGAAGTCATCGTAAGTAGTGCCCATTTCCATGTTCACCTTAAGCGCATTCCTGTTTTGATCGATCGAATCGAGTAACACGCCGACGTTTTCAAGTACCGCCGACATTTGACGCTGGAAAGCAAGCTCCGTGTTAAGGGAGTCGATCTTTGCCACAAGTGTTTCATTTTCCTGTTTAAGGCCACAAGAAGCCATGAGTGAGGTAACAATAACCAGCACTGCTAATTGATTTTTCATAATAGTTTGGTGCATTTTTAAAATTGCGAGGCAAAAGTATATAAAAGATAAATTCACTAATGAAGTTGGCCCTTAATTATTTTTAACTCAGGGAGTTATTACCGGTGCCAAAGATATTCCAGGGGGCGGATAGCAAGCTAATATGGTCAAATTTAGAAAAAAATAAGGTAACACTAGCATTCCTATGCCTTCCCTTTTCGAAACGGCTCGTTGGAAGCTTATTTGGCCAAAGATTTTACCCGGTCAAATTCTTCATCGTAGTCTTTGCGAATTGTGCCGAAAAGTCTATCCCACCAAAGGAAGTACAGACCGTAGTTACCTTGGAAGTGCTTATGGTGTTGATTGTGATTCACCGACGTGTTGAACCACTTACCTAGCCATGATCGCTGAAAGTTTTTTGGATAGAACTCATAGCCAAGATGGCCGTACACATTGTAGAGCATCATGAGTGCGAGCCAAATCATGACGGCCGACCGATGAGTAGGAATGGAAAATACAATGACATAGATAACGCCCGCCTCTATCACCGCCTCAGCTGGCTGGAATGCCAACGCCGCCCATGGTGAAGGATTGGTAGACATATGATGTACCTTATGCAAGGTCTTGAAAAGCCTGGGATGATGCATAATACGGTGCATCAGGTAAAAATAGCCATCATGAATGAGTAGCATCAGCACGATGCTAAAAGCGAAGTAGCCCCACTCATAATCCCCAATTTCGGCGTATTGTTTGGTGTAGGGTTTTATAAAAGGCGTAAATGTGCTAAGGGCCACGATCCAGAAAATAAGGATCGTTAGCAGACTATAGCCAATTTCACGCAAGTAGTCATTTCTTTTCGGAAAGACCTGTTGGATTTTTCGGGAAGCCCAACGGCTTTTTAAAATTTTATAGAAGATAAAAAAGGCGAGGCTGGCGATCAGGGCATATCGCAGAAAAATGATTAAAAGAAGGATATAGAGCCTTTGATCCATTGGCGCCAATATTTCCTCTAAAATACGATTTAGTGGTCAAAGAACCTTGCAGGCCTTTTGTATAGTGCTTAACCAAAAAAGCGGTTTGGACTATCCGCTTATTTTGTACCTTTCGCTGTTGTAATTTTAAGTACATGTCCGAAAAACGTCCGGCCGCCCTCGGCTTTATTTTTATTACGCTTCTTATAGACGTTACCGGGCTGGGCATCATTATACCAGTGCTGCCAAGCCTTATCAAAGAACTTATCAACGGCGACCTGAGCCAGGCTGCCCAGTATGGCGGCTGGTTACTGTTTGCTTACGCTGGTATGCAGTTTCTGTTTGCTCCGGTGCTGGGTGGGCTGAGCGACCATTTTGGACGCAGACCTGTCCTGCTTGCCTCTTTGTTTGGATTTGGGCTCGACTATTTGCTGCTGGCCTTCGCTCCTAATATCTGGTGGCTGTTTGTCGGCCGCCTACTGGCTGGCGTAACCGGTGCCAGCTTCACTACTGCATCGGCCTACATTGCAGACATCAGCACGCCGGAAAAAAGAGCGCAGAACTTCGGAATCATAGGGGCTGCATTTGGCCTTGGCTTTATTATTGGGCCAGTTATAGGTGGTTTGCTGGGCCAGTACGGTTCAAGAGTCCCTTTCTTTGCCGCTGCCGCATTAGCGTTACTCAACTGGTTGTATGGCTACTTCGTGCTTCCTGAGTCATTGCCGCCCGATAAAAGACGGCCTTTCAGTATCCGTCGGGCTAACCCGCTGGGGTCATTGAAAGCGCTGCAAAAGTATCCCAAGGTGCTGGGCCTGGTAGGCGCTTTCTTCTTTATCTATCTGGCTGGACATGTCAACCAGAGCACCTGGGCTTATTTCACCATGCTTGAGTTTGGTTGGAACGAGGCCTGGGTAGGTTATTCGCTCGGCTTTGTTGGGCTGACAGTGGCTATTGTGCAGGGAGGGCTTATCCGCATTGTGGTGCCGAAAATAGGACAGTGGAATGCCGTATTCGTCGGCATGTTTTTTTATATTTTCGGCTTTACTCTTTTTGCATTTGCGTCACAAGGCTGGATGATGTTCGCCATTATGGTGCCCTTTGCTTTGGGTGGCTTTGCTGGCCCTTCGCTCCAAAGCCTTATCTCTGGACAGGTGCCATCCAACGAACAAGGGGAGCTACAGGGAGCGTTGACCAGCATGACCAGCGTGACGTCCATTATTGGGCCGCCCCTGATGACAAATCTCTTTGCCTACTTCACCGGCGAAAACCCGATCGTTTATTTTCCGGGCGCAGCCTTTCTGGCTGCTGCCATCATCACGGTCGTGGCTGTTTTTCTGGCCATCCCGTCGTTCAACAAGAGAAATTCCTGATATTAATTAGCCTCATCGTCATCTAATATCTCAATATCGTGGATGAGTACTTTTTTGGCTATTGATCGGCCGGTAGGTGTGGTGGCAAGTCCTCCTTCTGCTGTTTCCTTGTAACGGCTTTCCATGGCCTGACCTATTTCGCCCATGGCTTCCACGCACTCGTCGACGGGGATGACACTGCTTACGTCGGAAATAGCAATTTGCGCCGAGGAGTTGGCAATAGCGGCTGCGCTTGCATTGCGGACCACGCAGGGCACCTCCACCAACCCAGCCACCGGGTCGCACACGAGGCCCAGCATGCACTGAACGGTGATGGCCACGGCATTGAAAACCTGGTCAACGTTGCCTCCAAGACAATAAACGATGGCTCCTGCGGCCATAGCCCCGGCACTTCCTGTCTCAGCCTGGCATCCGCCTACAGCCCCTGAAATGGAAGCCTTTTGCTCCATAATCAATGCAATGCCTGCTCCTACGAGTAAGCCTTCTAAAATTTTCCGATCGTCCAGGCGGTGAAGCTCTTGTAACGTAACCAGCGTTCCGGGCAGGATGCCCGAAGCTCCCGCTGTAGGTGCTGCCACTACCCGGCCCATGCAGGAATTAACTTCTTTGGCGGCCAGCGCTCTTGAAATAAGCACTTGAAACTCCTTCGAAAGGACGGTGATAGGGTTATTGTATACTTTTTTTGCTCCGTTGTTGATCATCCCTGAACGGGATGTCATATTCTCCGTAAGCCCCGTTTGGACGGCCTCCTTCATCACCTCATAGGCCCTTTGGAGTCCGTCCCAAATTTCCTCTTCTGTTTTATTTTTTTGCTGGATTTCGTATTCGATTACAGGCTCAAAAAGCTTAATACTTCTGTCCTGGCAATCTTTCTTCCAGCTGGCGAAGCTTTCAAATAAGATACTCATAATGGGTCATTTGTTGTTCAACAAAGATAGCGAAAAAGGAACCTGGAAACGTTTTGCCCCAAAGTCTCTATTTGTCTTGACAAAATCTGGGTGGAAATATGGTAAGCCTGACTAACTTTGCCCCATGCAACTGAAGAACGACCTGATCCTCCGGGCTGCCAGAGGAGAGAAAACGGAGAGAACGCCTGTATGGATGATGCGACAGGCAGGAAGAATTTTGCCAGAATACAGGGCCGTACGGAACAGCCTGAGTGGATTCATCGAATTGGTAAAAACACCGCAGTTTGCTGCAGAAGTGACCGTGCAGCCGGTAGACATACTGGGAGTAGATGCAGCGATCATTTTCTCCGACATTTTGGTGATACCGGAGGCTATGGGATGCCCCTACGAAATGATTGAGAAGAGAGGGCCAACATTTCCCAAGACAATAAAAACAGAAAAGGATATAGACGAATTGCGTGTAGCCGACGGAGAAACCGATCTAGGTTACGTGATAGAGGCCATCAAGCTTACCAATAAAGAGCTGGCCGGCAGAGTACCTTTAATAGGATTCGCCGGCGCCCCATGGACACTATTTTCTTATATGGTGGAGGGCTCTGGCAGCAAGACATTCTCAAAAGCCAGAGGTTTTTTGTACACCGAACCGGCGTTGGCGCATAAGGCGCTCGAAAAGATCACCCAAAGTACCATCAGCTACCTGAAGGCGCAGGTAAAGGCTGGTGCCCACATGTTGCAGATTTTTGATTCGTGGGCCGGTGTGTTGCCGCCTGACCACTACAGAGAATTCTCGCTCGCTTATATCAGGAAAATATGCGAGGCTATTCCCGAGGTGCCGGTCACAGTTTTTGCCAAGGGGGCCTTTTTTGCGCTTGAAGAAATTGGCCAACTGCCCTGCGCTACCGTCGGTCTCGACTGGAACATGGACGTGGCTGAGTCGAGAGCAAAAGTGGGAGCCAGCAAGACACTACAGGGCAACCTCGATCCGTGTGCCCTCTACGGAAGTTTTGCAGAGATAGAAAAGGCAACAAAAGACATGTTAAAAGCCTTCGGGCCTCAGCGTCATATTGCCAACCTGGGTCATGGCGTGTATCCGGATACTGATCCTGAAAAGGTGAAGTGCTTTATTGAAACAGTAAAGGAGTACCGACAAGGCTAGTTTGCCAGCGAAAGGTATTTGATCAGTTTTTCGTGGAGATCCTCGGGTACAAACGGCTTGGTGACAATGTCGTTCATCCCAACAGTGAAAATCTGATCCCGAATGTCTGATGGGATGGCGGCGGTAATGGCGATAATGGGCGTTTTTGCATCCATTTCCCTAATTTTTTCGGTGGCCTTGTAACCGTCCATGACTGGCATCTGAAGATCCATTAGGATAATATCAAAAGGTGTGGCTGCGTGCTTTTCAACGGCTATCTGGCCATTGTCAGCAATTTCTATCTTGGCTCCCCACTTTTGGAGAAACTTTTTGATGACCAATACATTTACCTTATTGTCTTCCACCACCAATACTTTTTTGCCCTCCACAATATTTCTGTCGATTACTTTGGGCACGACAGGGGCGGGTAATTTTTCTGCCGTTTTCACCACGCCAAACCATTGGCTGAAGTAGAAGCGGGAGCCTTCTCCAGGCGTGCTGGCAAACTGAATGTCGGAGCCTTGCAGCCTCAGCAGCCGCCTGATAATACTGAGGCCAAGGCCTGTTCCTCCGTACTCTCGGGTGGTGGAAGCGTTACCCTGGGAAAAGCTTTCAAAAATCAATTCACTCTGACTCTCTTTTACACCAATGCCACTATCAACCACCTCAAATAGCAGCTTGACACTGTCGCTTTCTTTCTCCTCCAGCGAAACCTTAAGATGGACAAAGCCCGACGCAGTGAACTTCAAAGCATTATCTAAAAGGTTGACCAACACCTGCGACAGCCGTGCTTTGTCACAAAGGATGTGGTCGGGCACGTTGTCAGCTATTTTAAGCTGGAAGTCTAGCTGCTTCTGCTGTGCTGTTTTTTCGAATGGACTGTGAACCGAGTCAAGGAATTCTTTGAGGGATATTTTTTCTGTAGAAAAGGCTATTTGACCCGAGTCTATTTTGCTGAAGTCAAGCAATTCGGTGATCAGGTTCATGAGTCGCTCCGCAGAAAATTTAAGTGTATTCAGGCTTTCCTTTTGCGTCTGCTTGGGCTTGTCCTGAATCAAGAAGTTGGTCATGCCCAATACGGCATTCAATGGGGTTCTCATTTCGTGAGACATGGTCGAAAGAAACTCAGTGCGGGCTCTGGAAGCCTTTTCAGTTTGTTCTTTGGCTTCCTTAAGGTTTTGGGCAAACCGAAACGACAGGATAAGACCCTGAAAAAAGAAGAAGAGGATGTGGGCGATGAAATTAAACAGGACAATTCTCGGTGTCAGGTCGAAGTATACCAATACATTATAGCCCACTATCGCAAAAACGATCAGTTTTGCCACAAGAGCATATACTGCTGCCGGCCTCTTGTGTATGACAGCCATCACCACTATGTATATTCCGTAGCAAATAGCCAGCAGAAGAACGTAGAGATAGTAGGGTAGGATGGAGGTAAACAAAAGTACAGGGCCCGCTACTGTCAACAAGCTTATTCCCAACGTGACCCATAGAAAGACAGAGAAAATGGGCTTGTATACCTCTTCGGGATAAAGACTGACGATGTAACGGACAAAGAAATAGAGACCCATAAATACGCTGAGGTGCTCGAGCCTTAGCAATAGAGAAAAAGGCATCTCCCATAATGCGTTGATAGCATAGATATCCGAACCGATATTTCTGTAGGCGTATACCAGGCAAAACAGCGCAAAGTAAAGCATGGGCTTGTCGTGCCGCCCGAATAGGTAGAGTCCAAAAAAGAAAAACCCACCCATGAACATGGCACCCGCCAAAATCCAGTCATAAGCCAGCTCTACTTCTTTGGCCCGGGCCAATTCCATTTCTTCACCGAGCGTAATGCTTTGAGAGCTTCCGCCTTTTCTATGAACAAAATTGGAGACTTGAAGTACCAGGTGAAGTGTATCTGACCTTTCTCTCAGCGGCTTTGTTTTTGGGTAGTACTGAGGCAGCGACTCTTCCTTCGTTTTTCCAACAATGCCATTTTTTGAAAAAACCTCTCCATTAATGAATAGCTGGTAGCTGGAAAAAAAGTCTTCTACCCACATGAGCAAGGCAGGGTGGTCTTTGGGCAAAAGCACGGTGAGAGAATAGGTGGCATAACCTTCTCTGTTCAGTTCCACACTGTCTACCTCTGCGTTGTTCCAAATCCTGGGAAAGTAGAAGTAATGGGGAGGTTTTTTGGCCAACTCAACACCTTCTGGTACGAGCAATTCCTTCCAGTAAAAGCCCCATTCTCCATCCAGCTTTATTGGGCCATCCCGTAAAAAATCCCAGCCTCTCAAGTCCAATGTTCCCTGAACTGCTGTCGGTTTTTCAACATCTGCCTTTAGGGAAAATGAAATAAAAGTGGTGAGGACTCCAACAAAAAATAAAAATCTCGACATCTTAGCCCCTTAAAGAAATTCAATATAGGCTTAATAGTTCAACAAATTGTTTAGAGCGCTGGTTGAATAAGTTCCGAATATAATTGTTTTCGACGAATACCTAACGGCAGATCAACCCATGGTTACTTCAGACATAGACATACTAAGAAAGGTAATAGTCCATCGCCCTGATCAGGGAATAGAATGGGTAACTCCCTTCAACAAGGCTGAGCTACTGTACGATGACATTGTTTTCTTACCTAAAATGCAGGAGGAGCACAGCTTGCTTACCGGCGTGCTTTCGTTTTTTGCGGGAAAGGAAAATGTGCTGGAGTTCACAGACCTGTTGACAGATATTTTGACTGATGCGAAGTTAAGGTCACAGTTGCTTGATGAGGTATTTAAGCTGGAGAGCCTGCCATCCGACACACAGTTAGCGATACAGCAGTTATCGGCAGAAAACCTGGCCAAGGCCCTTATTAGTGGATACAAGACGAGCGGAAATGTTTTGCTCAACCCAGTGCCCAACCTCATTTTCACCCGGGACATTGGGGCGGTGGTGAACAATTATGTGATTACTTGCCAGGCGGAAAAAATGCCTCGCAAAAGGGAGAATATCCTTACATGGTTCATTACCCATCATCACCCGGTCTTTACTAAAGTGGGCTACAAATATCTTGACTTGTGCACGTCAGCGGATCACCTGGCTACAACGCTTTCCAACAGAGCGGAGACAATTGAGGGGGGCGACATCATTCATTTAAGCCCATCACATTTGCTTATCGGGTGCAGCGAAAGAACAAACATGGTGGCACTCTGGAGAATAAGGGAGCAGCTACGTGAGCACAAGGTCGTAGAGAAATTTACAATCGTCGACATTCCCAAGGAAGAGTATTGTATGCATATCGACACTATTTTTTCGAAGGTAAATGACCACGACTATGTGCTCTACGAGCATGTGCTACAAGACCCCACACAGATCAGCATTGAAAGCTTCGATTTGCAGGGAAACACCTCCCAGCGATTTGATACCATAAAGGATTTGATACTAGCCGAGGATGCCGAGGCCAGGTTTGTGTCATGCGGCAATGGAGAGCATCCCTTCGACCAGCGGGAGCAATGGAGCAGCGCTTGCAATTTCGTGGCCGTAAAGCCAGGGGTGACAGTAACCTACCGCCGAAACACCAAAACCATCGAGGGCTTCCAGCAGCTAGGCTATACTGTGATCCCCGCCGAGCAGTTCCTTCAGCAGGCCGCCGAAGGCAAGGTTGACAAGGAGAGGATTCAAACCACCATCATCACCATTCCCGCCGGTGAGCTCAGCCGTGGCAGTGGTGGGCCTCACTGCTTAACCTTTCCTATCAAGAGGGGTTAGTGGGACGGTTGTTCCAGCCCTAGCTGTTCTGGTGAGTGAAGACACTCACCAGTCCGATTTTCACCCGCCCGCTTTTACCAACACCGCCCAGTCCTTTTCCGGCTCTGAAGGTGGGGGCCCAAGTGTGCGAACGTCGCCGCCTTCTACCGTCGTTACTTCTGTTTGCTGTAGCGCACCTCCTGTTCTGGGGTTGTACCAGCTCACCGTATAGCTTCCTTCGGCGCCTGTCAGGTCGATAGAGGCTTCGCCGCCAAGCGGCAAAAACACCGCATAGACTTCTCCCGGCTTGGCCAGACAGTAGGTGTTTTCGCCCGACAATTCATCGTGACTTTCCATCTCATCAAAAGGCAGGTGAGTCTGAAAAAAGTCGAGCGCTACTTTTGTATAGTCCCACATACGGTCTCTGGATCGCCAGTCCTCGCAGCCCAGGTCGTTGTCGTGGTTAAGGTAGCCGAAGTACCATTCTGCGCCACCACCGCCGGCCATCAGGTTGCCCCAGAGCACCGACACCCGCACGGTGTCCTGGTTGTTGTCCTCCCGGTCGTCGGGATCCAGCCCACGGTTGGCGGGCCCTATTTCGTCGATATTCACTACCCACGGCTGGCCAGCTTCTGCCGATTTAGCCACCCAACGTTTGGTGTCCTCATGGGCATCGCCGATGTAACCGATCTGGATAGACGGCCCATCGAGGCTTGGGTGGCCCAGCAGCCTGTCGAACATTTCGTGACGCAGCTCTTTGTGGGAGTGCGTATGAATCACCACGTAGTTTTGGTAGGGGTCGTGGGTTTTAAAATAGTCGGTCATGGCCTTCTGCTGCTCTGGAGTTTGCCCGTTGGGGGTAAAGCTGGCAGGGCCATTTTCCTCGCCCATGTTCCACGTCACAGCCAGGTGGTGACCAAAGCGGGCGATCAGCTCACGGTAGTATAACTTACGTTGCGGCCCGGTGTCGCCATCGTCGAGCAGCTTTTCGTTTTCAGTTTCCTGTGTCACTATATGCAGCATGATGCCCTTGCGCTCCATGTGGTCGAACACCACTTCCCATTGGTCGAGCTTGCTGCAATCGAACCTGCTGCGCTCATCGTAACCGGTGTAGGGCCACACATCTTTGCCGTCGCCGCCAATGTTCATGGTGAGGAAGTAGATGGAATTCATGCCTTTGCTGGCCAGGTAGTTGATGCCGCCGATCAGGTTTTTGCCTTTGCTGCCCTGCCAGGTGGGGTCGCCATCCTTCCAGTCTGCAGCATGTGGGGCATACTGGTGCAAGGTGGCTTTGTTCTCGGCTTCACCCGATCTGTTTTCGCCTTCGGTTTCCTTATGGGTGCCATCGAAGTCGGCATAGCCGAGCAGGTCTTCCGGGCTGTCGGCACCGCCTTTGAGGAAGAATTCGCCAGTTTCCTGAAATTGCAGGTAGCGCTCCCGCACGTAGGCAAGTCGGCCTTTTGCCCGGAGGTCGGGCAACTGGTAGTTGCCCGCCGACACAATGAGTTTGCCTTCCTCACCGTCAACGGCGAAGGGTTCTCCTGCCTGTGGATCATCATCCACGGCTATGTTGGCACCCTTGCGAAACGAAACCTGGTAGGTCCATTCTCCTTCTTCATCGGGGCGGAAATGCACCTTCCACACGTTGCCAGCCGTGGCGCTGCTTTCGCCAGCGTTGCCATCGGCTGCATAGTAGCCCGGCACCAGCATTTTCTTCAGCCCTTTGGAGAAAACAACATTCAGCCGGTAGTCGGTGAAGGGGTTGTCAGCAGCGTCTTCAGCTGTTTCGGGGCCTGCGAAACTGAGGGTGATTTTGTCCCATTTGGTGGCTTGCAGGGGTTCTTTTTGTGTGCAATTGGTAAGCAGCACTAAAAAGAGGGCTACAGATAGAAGAGAAGCAGAAAGTTTATGCATAGTAGGCATTAGGTATGTTTAATGGGTTGAACTTACGATAAATTGGGTAGAAGGCATAGCGCCTTTTTCAGTTGAGAATAAGGGATTGTATGCAATTGCACTGAAAAAGGAATTAACTTGAGGAGGATATAAGGTGGGTCTGAATCAAGATTTTGACTCGGTATTGGGCAATGTCAATTCTTATTACATATGAATGATAAAATATTCATAAGTCACTCTTCTAAGGACATAGATTTCGTTAAGGAGTTTGTCGAATCGATTTTACAGCTAGGGCTCGGAATTTCACATGAAAGAATATTTTGTTCCAGTATGGAAGGTCATGGAGTTCAAAGCGGTGAATATATTCCTGACCGACTCAAGGAGGAAATGAGAAAATCGTGCCTGGCAATTTTATTCATATCGGACAACTATAGAACCAGTGAAGTTTGTCTTAATGAAGTTGGTGCAGCTTGGGTTACATTAGAAAGGACTAATGTAATTCCATTATTGCTACCTGAAGTTGGATTTGATAGACTGGGGTTCTTAGACATAAGTAGAATAGCTTTAAAAATTGACAAAAGTGAAGATTTGTATAAGTTGGTTCAAGATAACAGACAGGAGCTAAACCCAGATTTTAATCTTGAACTAGTGAATCAACACATAAAGAGATTTTTAGCCGCTGTACAGGATTTTGAGCCAAAACCGGGTAAGTCCAATGGGGAACCTAGTGCTACTCTAGAAAAGAGTGAATGGTCGGATTGCTTTGATCAGCATCTTTTCCCCTACAATGAAATACTGCGAAAATCTATACCAACGCTGCTCCCTGGGATTCATGAAATCACCGACCAAAAACAACGACGTGATGTACTGATTAACCTTAGCAAAGCAGAGTTTTTAAATCAATTATGGTACCAGCATTCTGGAGGTGATTTCTATGTCAATAGCTTACTCAAGCTTCCAACCGGGAACTGGCTAATAGGCGGTATTTGGGAACTAAAGATTGAAGATATTTGGATCGGTTTGGGACATGAACCACAAAACGACTTTATTCTCATTAAATCCGTCGGTCTTCCGCCATTCATATATCAATCTGATGTTGGAGGCGAGGGATACACCGCTGGTATTCTAAGTGACGGGACCATAGTTAGCGAAAATGAAGACTCTAATGGATATGCAGTAATTGGACAAGAAACCATAAACCTCCACGAAAATGGAGTCAGAACAAGGTATCGAGATCAAAAGACAAGATGGGTATTCTTAGTAACAGACTATCATAAAATTGGGTTTAATCCTGATGAAACTGAAAATTTCTGCAAACATTTGGATAACGGAGACCTAGAATTGAATGCACAAACGCTCAAAAAACATCAGCGAAGTTTAAGAAACCACCCAACTGTCTTGATGCACAGGTAAGTATTGTCCAAGTGCATTAGTGGAAGCCCCCCCATCCAGCAAGTTTAGCACCGAGCGTAACTTGTGGGTATCCATTGTCAAGCTTCCAGCTTTCTTACGCCAAAGCCCTAGGCCTCATGGGAATGTTGCTAAGCGTTAACTGATTTAGCCTATCTTTGAGATGTGAAAAGGGTGTACATCATAGCTGGGCCAAATGGAGCGGGAAAAACAACACTTTCCTATACAATCCTTCCTGAAATATTTGATTGCGACGAGTTTGTGAACGCTGACGAAATAGCAAAAGGCATTTCCCCACTGAACCCAGAGAAAGCAGGGATCAGGGCTGGCAGATTGATGCTACAGCGAATAAAAGAATTGTTGGATCTAGGAGAGTCATTCGCTTTTGAGACTACGTTATCGACAAGATCTTATCAAGGTTTAATAAAAAAGGCAAGACTCCTGGGTTATGATGTAACTTTGCTTTTTCTGACGCTTGATTCCGTCGAACTAGCTATTCAAAGAGTGCAAATCAGGGTGAAGGAAGGAGGACACAACATTCCTATTGAGACTATTGAAAGAAGATACTCTAAAGGCTTATTGAACTTCTTTAAAATTTATCGGTTGATCGTCGATAGGTGGATTTTAGTTGATAATTCAACCGAGAACTTCGAATTTATCGCCGAAGGATACGGCGGTGAAGTAGTGGTAAGAAGTGAACGGAAGTGGTCTTTTTTAAACAAAGAATACAATGGATAACAACGAGGAGCTACGGGAACTGAGAGAACAAGTAAGCCTGGGACTAAAAGAGGCTTACAGAAAAATGGTGGAATTCAAAAAGAGAAATAACAGCCCCTTGATTGTTTCGAGGAACGGAAAAGTAGTAGCCATTCCTCCGGATGAAATACTCCCCACCACGAATGCTAGAAATGAGTATGTGCCTTGAGACCCGGAAAGGAGATATTGCTAACCCCAATCCCGCAGGTTTAGCGACAGCGGACCCGGCCGGGCAGGCTTGTGGGCACTAATAGTCAAGCTTTCAACTTGCTTACACTAACCCTCTTCTACTCCTTCAACTTCCCCAAATAAGAATAAAGTAACACCAGTACATCCTGCGGATCCTGGCCTGACTGCCCGAACTGCACAAAATAGAAATCCCTGATGGCCCTGAACAGTACCCATTCGGCTTCTGAGTCGGCGTCCACGTTTTTGGCCTTTGTCCAAAGTTCGTAGGTCTTCCGTTCGGTAAACTCCCTGGCCTTGTCCGAGCATTCCAGGTATCTTTTTACTGACTTGTTGATGAGCAACTGCCGCTGGAAAGCAAGAGCGACTTTGTTGGCCATGATTTCGTCGGAAAACAGCTGTTCGAACTCAACATAGTCACGCATGAGATCGCCAAACTTTTCATAGTGTTTGATGTGGGTTTTCAGCAGTTCGTGCTCAAAATTGACAAGGTCGCCAAAGTAATAGTAGAAACTCGACCTGGCCAGCGACACCAGGCCCGACAGCCGCTCGACATTAAGTGCTTCCGGGCCTATCGACGCAAATAGCGAATACCCGCATTCTATCCATTTTAGTTTGTTTTCACTTGTTTTCTCCATGTCAGATAGCCGCTGCAACCAATGCTCTGTACACTATTGTACAAACAAAGTAGGCAAATTACCTCGTTGAATGCATCAGGTTCATTTTTATTCTAACCTAAAACGACAAAACCATGAATCAAAAACCATCGAACTCATTTGTAGCAGCGTCATGGATCGCACTGCTCACAGGTATGATTGGGTATCTGGTAGGTCTCTTCAGAGCAGAGATGATGCTCAATGAGAAGGGTTATTATTTTACTGTGTTGATGTTTGGCTTGTTTGCCGTGATTTCTCTGCAAAAGGCAGTGCGTGACAAACTGGAAAATATTCCAGTAACTGATTTGTACTATTCCATTTGCTGGTTCTGCACCATTTTGTGCTTAGTACTTCTTACCATCGGCTTGTGGAATGCTGATTTGCTTTCCAGCGAAAAGGGTTTTTATGCGTTCTCTTTTATCCTTTCACTTTTTGGGGTGATTGCGGTACAAAAAAACACCCGTGATTCAATCGCAACTGAGTGATGTTGCCATGTGCTGTGTAAACGTCGCAGCGTAACAATGTTTTAAAATCAGAAAGTCTGCACTGTCTTTTTTACTCAGTGCAGACTTTTTTAATACGGTATTTTGACGCCTCCACTAGCACCCCACCGCTCCAGCGTCCGCTTATGGAGATTGCCCATTGAAAAAGCCCCTTTCTCTACCTTCAAAAACCACAAAAACACTTATCTTTAACTACCGCCTTGGTTTGCCAACACCCGCAAGCAACCCGAGCGCTTGTTTTTTCATCTTGATTACCTAAACCTATCCACCTCTATGAGGCAGCTCAGAATTGTTTTCGCCCTTCTTCTTGTTGGTGTTGTTAGCTACCAGTGCACCGACAAATCAAACAAGGAAGCCACAGATGGTTTGCCACCCGAAGTAGTAGCCACTATTGAAAAACGCATTCAGAACGGACAAATGCCCAGCATGGCCCTGGCTATTATCGACTCGTCGGGTGTTCAATATTACAATTTTGGTAAAACCACTCAGGATGGGAAGGAAGTGGATGAAAATACCATCTACGAAATAGGCTCTATTTCCAAAGTGTTTACGGCTACCCTGCTTGCCCGCCAGGTGCTGGAGGGTGACCTGAAGCTGGAGGACGAAATCAACGACTACCTTCCCGATAGTGTGAAAGTGCCCGTAATGGGAGATGCGCCCATCACCTTTGGCAACCTCACTGATCATACGTCGGGCATCCCAAGAATGCCCACCAATTTTGCCCCGGCCAATCCCAATAATCCCTATGCTGACTACACTGTTCAACAGATGTACGAGTTCATTTCTAACTACCAGCCAAGCAGAACGGTTGGCTCCGAGTATGAATACTCCAACCTGGCCCAGGGCTTATTGGGGCACCTGCTCGCTCAAAACAAGAACACAACTTATGAGGCGCTGATGGTAGCAACCATTGCTGATCCGCTGGGAATGAACGATACAAGAATTGCCTTCACCGAAACAATGAAACAAAACCTGGCGCTGGGGCATACCGGCCCCTATGTGGTGGAGAATTGGGATATTCCTACGCTGGCAGGTGCAGGAGCCATCAGGAGTTCCACCTCGGACATGGCCAAATTCATTTCGGCCAACCTGGGCTATGTGGATACTCCCTTGCGGGCAGCCATGGATATGTCGCACACGATGCGGCATGACAAGGCCGGCGGCATGCAGGTGGGCATGGGCTGGCATATTAAGAATGGCAGGGAAGGAGACGTGATCTGGCACAATGGCGGAACAGGAGGTTACAGAACCTTTGCCGGGTTTGTGAAGGAGACAGGCAAAGGGGTTGTACTGCTGACCAATTCCAGCACAGGTGCCGACGATATCGGCTTCAACCTGCTCGATTCCAGCTCGGAGCTGGCAGAGCAGTACTTTAAGAGTGATGCGGTGCAGGTGTCTGAGTCGGTACTGGAGAAGTATGTGGGGGTGTACGAGCTACAGCCCGGCTTCATGATCACCATCACGAGAGAAGGCGGGCAGCTCTATGGGCAGCCTACCGCCGAGGAGCGCTTTGAGATTTACGCCGAAAATGACACAGTTTTTTTCCAGCCTGAGGTGAGGGCTAAGATATCGTTTCAGGCCGATAATGGAGTGATAGAGAGCTTAACGCTGTTTCAAGGCGGCGGCGGTGGAGTAGCCAGGAAGATTGAGTGAGGTGGCATGGGTAGGGGTGCCACAGTAGACTGAATTCCTCCACTAAAGCAGGCGTCCATTTGTATTGAATATAAGAGTATCTCGTGCAGATTTGTAGCGGACTTGCTCAAGCTGAGCAAGTCTGCCGCAGGTTTGTAATGCCTTTGCTCAAGCTGAGCAAGTCTCCCGCAAGTCTGTTTTAAGTTTGCTCAGGTTGAGCAAGGCTGTAGCAGTAGTGCAGGAGTTTGATATAGAGTGAGTTATAAAAATCAAAGGCCCTAGTTTTAACCGGGATATTGTAGACTTCTCCGCATAATCCGACAAGAGAAATACCGGATTCTCAACTGAAAGCTGTCAGCCTCACGGTTTCTCCGCATTTTGTACTAATTTCCCTTACCTGACATCAGACCTTCTGTTGTCGGTTGAACATTGTAACCACCACTTAAACTACCTACACATGACCACCCGGAGAGACTTTGTCAAAAAAAGCCTGTTGACGGCCAGCGGCCTCGCCATGGGGCTTCCATTTTTGAATGCCCATACCCAATCCGACCTCAAAATCACAAAAATCCGGCACTACCGTGACCCCGATTATACCAAACCGGCCTTTGCTCAGATGCGGGACATTGTAGTGGTGGAAACCAATGGTGGCATCATAGGTATTGGAGAGGGCGGCTCCAAAGAGATGATCCAGAACGTGGCCGAAATGCTCATTGGTGAAGACCCGTTTCGAATCGAGCACCTGTGGCAGAAGGTGAACCGGGGCTATTTCTATCCTTCGGGTCGTGAGCGGCTGCACGCCATGGGTGCGCTCGACATGGCTCTGTGGGACATCAAAGGCAAAGCGTTGAATGTGCCAGTGTATGAATTGCTTGGCGGCCTCACCCGTGATTATATTCCATGCTACTCCACCGGTTTTCCCGGCCAGGGCTCGGTGAAGGAAACGGCAAAAGCTTGCATGGAAGCTGGCTTTTATGCTTTCCGCACGGATGGGGGTGTGGGGTCAAGAGACGTTTTTGACGTGCACAAATGGCTGAACAACTACCGCAAACATTGTGAGCAGGTTCGTGATGGCGTAGGGGAAGATGGCCAGTGGTGCATCGACCTGCATACCCGTTTCGACACCGCCGAAGCAGTGACGGTGTGCAATATGATAGAGCCACTTCGGCCGCTGTTTGTGGAAGACCTGGTGCGCTCCGAAAATCCTGGCATTTATGAAACGCTACGTACCAAAGTGAATGTGCCCATTGCCGTGGGTGAGCAGTTTGGCGACCGCTGGGACATCAACGAGCTGGTGGAAGATCACCTGATCGATTTTTCACGGGTGACGCTGCCCAACACAGGCGGCATTACTGAGTTCATGAAAATTGCCGCCATTTGCGAAACGCATTATGTCGGCTTGATTCCCCACTTTACCGGTCCAATCTCAACAGCCGCCATTGTGCATACGCTTGGGGCATCCTCTGGCTTTGTGCTCACAGAGATACTGGGCAATTCCGCAACAAAAACTGACTACCTGAACGACGATTACCTGAACTTCAAAAATGGCAAACTCTACCCAACTCAAAGGCCAGGTCTGGGGGTTGAGTTCAATCCCAAAAACGTTGAACTCATCAACGAGATCACCAAAGGCAGCGACTACAACCACCCAGGCTTCAGGAGAGCTGACGGATCATTCACCAACTGGTAAGAGAACGTATGAAGAAGATCGCTGCTTTTTTATTGTCGATTGGGCCAGGGCTCTTTTGCATAGGATACACGGTGGGCACAGGCAGTGTCACCTCCATGGCCAAAGCCGGCAGCCAGTTCGGCTCCCAACTGCTTTGGGTACTGTCGCTTAGCTGCATTTTTTCGTGGGCGCTCATGGAGGCATACGGAAGATATGCCGTGGTGACGGGCCGAACGGCCGTGAATAGCTTCAAAACAGAGCTGAAGTTTGGCAAGGTGCTGGCAGTGGTGCTTATTATCGGCATCGTGATCGGTCAGTGGAATTCGCTGTCGGGCATCGTGGGGCTTTCGGCCAATGCACTTTATGAGATCGCCCGCTTGTTTCTGCCCGGCTTGCCTGCGGAGAGTTACTGGGCCGTGTTGTCTATCGCCGTCGTCATTCTCGCTATCCTTTATTTTCTGCTGATAGTAGGCAAGTATTCATTTTTTGAGAAGATTCTTATCCTTTTCGTCACCATCATGGGCGTGTCATTTCTCATTTCCATGTTCATCGTGCTGCCTCCCCCTGGTGAGATAGTTATGGGCTTTATCCCTTCCATTCCTAAGGGAGAGGGAGGAAACCTCCTCGTGGCTGCCTTCGTGGGCACCACTATGGCGGCGCCTACCTTTGTCGTCCGGCCGCTGCTAATGAAGGGCAAGGGCTGGGCCAGGGAGGATACAGCTCTGCAGTCGAGAGATGCTCTGTCATCGGCATTGTTCATGTTTGTCATCAGTGCCGCTATCATGGTTACTGCTATGGGTGCCCTCTACTACAAGGGGCTGACGATCAACAGGGTGATTGACATGGTGTACACCCTGGAGCCTGTGGCAGGAAAATTTGCGGTGGCGCTGTTTATGACCGGGGCATTGAGTGCGGGGCTTTCGTCGGTGTTTCCCATTCTGATGGTGGCGCCGCTATTGATTTCTGACTATAAAAACGGCGAACTTGACCTGACGTCGAAGCTTTTTAAACGACTTACAGCGGTGGCTTGCGTGGTCGGGCTTTCAGTTCCGATACTCGGTGCCAACCCTATTGTGGCACAGATAGCCACCCAGGTGGCCAATGTGTTTGTGCTGCCGCTGGTCATTGGCGGAATCATTTACATGATCAACAGGAAAGCGGTAATGGGTGAGCACCGGGCAGGCTGGTTGTTAAACACCGGACTGGTGCTGGCGCTCGTCTTCTCGTGCGTTATTTCAGTGATTGGGTTCAGCGCATTGAAGGGTTTCTTTTGAAGCAACATGGCGTGAACCCGGCTGGTGGCAAGGCTGAGATTAGAATTAAAGGTAACTCAGGGCTAACCTTTCAAGTGCTTCAAAATCATCTCATTTTTCAGCGCTTCCTGAAGCAAGCTCTCCTTTTCTATGGGCATTACGCCCAGGTGCTGGCACACTAGCCCGCCTCCGAGGTTGCTCAGCTCGGCCTGCACTTCCAGCGACAAATGGAGCGCTTCGCAAAGTGCGGCAATGCTGACAACCGTGTCGCCTGCACCCGATACGTCGGCTATGCGCCTGATGTGTGCCGGGTAGTGGATGGACTGCACGTGGTCGGTGAGGTACACACCACGGTCCGACAAGGTGATGAGGGCTTTTTCAACAGGCATGTGCGCATTGAGCTGGTTCACTGCTGAAGACAGCTGATCCAGGTCGTGGTGATCGAATTCTAGCTTCAGGCCTTCTTTCAGCTCCCGCAGGTTGGGCTTGAAAAGCGAGGCACCGCTATAGGCCAGAAAGTTTCGCTTCTTTGGATCCACCACCGTAGGGATGCCCAGCTCGTTGGCCAGATTAATGGTTTGTGAAATGATGGCCGGGTTAAGTACACCTTTGTCGTAGTCCTCAAAAATGATGACGTCACAACCGGTTGCCAGATTGCGAATGTGATCCATGAGCGCTCGCTGCTCAAGAGCAGTCAGGGACTTGTCGGTTTCGCTGTCAACCCTGAGCATGTGCTGTGAGCCAGCGAGCACTCTGGTCTTAACCGTCGTAATCCTCTCTCTGCTTTTGATGATGCCCTGGGAGGAGATGTTTCTTGCCTTCAGCAACTCAAAAAACGTTTCGCCGTCAAGCTCATCCCCAATGATGCTACAAAGGATGGGGGTGGCTCCCAGCGACTGGATGTTGAGCGCCACATTGGCAGCACCGCCCAAACGGTTCTCTTTTTTGTTGACGCTAACGACTGGTACGGGCGCTTCCGGAGAGATGCGGGCAGCATTACCATAAATGTAGGAGTCGATCATCACATCACCGATGACGAGCACTTTGAGATTTTCAAAAGCTTTGAAAACTTCCTGAATGGAGGAGAAGGGCATGGACAAATGATTGGGTTAACGACCCAAATATATGAGTTAAAAAAAGAAAGTTTAAAAAAGTGATGTCCGTCTGAGCCTGTCGAAATGGGAGTTCACTCCGAAATCGTCTTCGACAAGCTCAGACTGACAAATTATTTCAAAAGCGCCAGAGCGGTCTTTATCCTTTTAATGGCCTCTTGCAATTCCGCTTCTGAAGCTGCGTATGAAAGACGCACTGCATTGGGTGCACCAAAAGCACCGCCTGTTACAAGGGCTACATGCGCTTTGGCCAGGATATAGATGCAGAAATCATCAGCATCTTTCACGGTCATTTCCCCATCGCTCTTGCCAAAGTAGTGGCTCACATCCGGGAAGAAGTAGAAAGCACCTTCGGGCATATTGACTTTTAGCCCCGGGATACTTTTGAGCAGATCGTACACCATGTCTCTGCGCTTGCGGTAGATCGCTGACATTTTCTCAGTAGCTTCAAGCCCCGCAGTCAAAGCAGAAACAGTCGCCCTTTGAGCGATGGTATTGGTGCCACTTGTTACCTGGCCTTGAATTTTTTCGCAAGCCTGCGCTACCTCTTTGGGAGCATTGATGTACCCGATCCTCCAGCCCGTCATGGCAAAGCCTTTGGCCATTCCGTTGATGGTCACTGTGCGATCCTTCACTTCAGGGAAAGTGCCGATGCTGATGTGCTTGCCTACATAGTTGATGTGCTCGTAGATTTCGTCAGCCAGGATAAGGATTTGTGGGTGCTTGGCCAGCACTTTTACAAAACCTTCGAACTCTTCCTTGCTGAAAACCGATCCGGTTGGATTGCAGGGAGAGGAATAAAGCAATGCTTTCGTTCTGGGGGTAATGGCTGCTTCGAGCTGTTCAGCAGTTGGCTTGTAGCCATTTTCTATTGTGCCCGACACCAATACCGATTTGCCATCGCAAAGCTGAATGATATCAGAGTAGCTCACCCAGTAAGGGGCAAAAATAATTACCTCATCTCCCGGATCGAGGATGCTTGACATCAGGTTGTAGATCGACTGCTTGGCGCCTGTTGACACTACAATATTTTCCGGCTTGGAGTCAAGCCCGTTTTCGTTTCTAAATTTAGCAGCAATAGCCTCACGAAGATCCTGGTAGCCTGCTACCGGTGAGTAGGCGAAGTATTTCTCTTCGTCAATGGCTGCCTTGGCTGCTTCCTGGATATGTTTGGGAGTTTTAAAATCGGGTTCGCCTAAGCTTAGGCTGATGATGTCAACGCCGGTTGACTTCAATTCTCTGGCCTTTTTGGCCATGGCTAGTGTGGCCGATTCGGCCAGGGCATTCACTCTTTTAGATAAGAAACTCATGTTGATCGGGTGTAATTGCGGCGCAAATTAAAGATAATGAATCGCTTATGCCAAGCGCCCCGGCTTTTTTAGGACTTTCAAAAATATGCAGCAGATCAGTTGAGATTATCGAAATTATTCTTTCGTAAGCGGGCGAATATTTAGCTTCTCGTAATGGGCAGGCTTTATGATGCAGGAAGGTCATAATTCACCCTGGTCAAAATGCTTCGTCCAAGCGTGATTTCGTCGGTGTACTCCAGCTCGCCACCGAATGGAATGCCTCGGGCAATAGTAGAGACTTTTACGCCTTTGTCGCTCACCTTGCGGGTAATGTAAAACGACGTAGTATCACCTTCCATGGTGGCACTAAGCGCCAGAATCACCTCCTGCACTTCACCGTCTTTTCCGGCAATTCTGTCTACCAGAGTTTGGATATTTAATTCATCAGGCCCCACACCGTTCATGGGTGAGATGATGCCGCCGAGCACATGGTAAAGTCCGTTATACTGGGAGGTGTTTTCTATCGCCAGCACGTCGTGAATATCTTCTACTACACAAATAAGCGAGCGGTCACGGCGGTGGCTGGTGCAAATGCTACATACCTCGGTGTCCGAAATATTGTGACATTCTGCACAGTAGCGAATGTTTTCTCTTAGGTTACTGAGAGCCTGGGTAAAGCGGGTGGTCTGATCTTTTTCCTGCTTCAAAAGGTAAAGCACAAGTCGCAAAGCAGTCTTTTTGCCAATGCCAGGAAATTGCGAAAACTGTTCTACGGCCTCTTCAATGAGTTTAGAAGGAAATTCCATGCAGGGGTTAAAGAATTTCAGCGTTGATGCCAGCCTCTAAAATGGCTTCTTTCATAGGCTTTAGCTCGGGAAGAGAGCCCTTTTTCACGCCGCACTTGCCTTTGTAGTGGATGATCCAGGTACATTGCTCCGCTTGCAGCTTATCGTGCTTGCAAACCTTGATCAATGTATTGGTTACATGATCGAACGTATTATAGTCGTCGTTGTAGACAATTAAGTCCTGTAAATCGGTTGACTCAAGGTCTTCCATTACCTCAACCAGATCTTCTTTTTGCGGTTGATAACTCATAGTCTTTTGTAATTTAAATGAATTGTTGTTCTTCCAGCCTCAGTCGCCGCCTTGAACGTTTCTGGAAGGCAGTCCATTTTAGTATTCCAATTAATTATTCCAGATGAATTACTTTGCCAGAGTAAGGTTCTGTTCGTTAATTTGGTTCGAATATCCTGCAAAATTAGGAAAATAAACTGACATCCCGATAGATATGACACCTACTCTTGTTCTAGCAGTCATTGGAAGTTACTTTTTACTGCTCTTCGTCATCTCCTACTTTACCTCCAGAGGCGCTACTTCGTCGACATTTTTCACTGGGAACAGAGAATCTCCCTGGTATTTGGTGGCTTTTGGGATGATTGGAGCCTCTCTGAGTGGGGTCACCTTTATCAGCGTGCCAGGCGAGGTGGGCAACAGCGGCTTTACGTATTTTCAGGTAGTGTTGGGGTATTTGCCAGGCTACCTAATCATTGCCACAGTATTAATGCCTCTTTACTACAAACTCAATCTTGTTACGATATATACCTATCTCGAACAGCGGTTTGGCGTGGCTTCTTACAAAACTGGGTCTTTCTTCTTTCTCCTCAGCCGGGTAGTTGGGTCGTCTTTCAGGCTGTTTCTGGTCGCTGGTGTTTTGCAGATAGCGATTTTTGATTCGTTTGGCATTCCGTTTTGGGCTTGTGTGCTTATCACCATCGGGTTGATATGGCTCTATACTTTTAAAGGCGGAATAAAAACGGTAGTGTGGACCGATACTTTACAGACCGGGTTCATGATCCTGGCAGTTATCGTTAGCATCTACCTGATCAGCACCGAGCTAAGTATTGGAATAGCAGACATTGGATCGACCGTCGTGAAAAGCGACTACTTCCGGGTATTTGAATGGGATTGGCAGAGTAGTAAGAACTTCTTCAAGCAGTTCTTTGCGGGGGCCTTTATTGCCATTGTGATGACTGGACTCGATCAGGACATGATGCAAAAGAACCTCACCTGCCGGAATATTGGCGATGCCCAGAAAAACATGTTTTGGTTTTGCGTGGTGTTGGTTATCGTTAATTTTTTGTTTTTGAGCCTGGGTGCGCTGCTGTTTATGTATGCGGAAGCCACGGGCATTCCTATTCCTGACCGCACCGACAATCTTTACCCTATGTTGGCGCTCGGTCATTTTAATACTTTCGCCGGGGTGCTCTTTCTCCTGGGCATTGTAGCTGCTGCGTACAGTAGCGCCGACTCAGCCCTCACGGCAATGACCACTTCCTTCTGTGTCGACTTTTTGGGTTTTGAGAAAAAAGAGGTAAAAAACAATGATAAGGTTAGGATGCTCGTTCACCTGGGCTTTTCATTCCTGCTCTTTTTCGTCATCCTTATTTTCAATGCCATCAACGACTCGAGTGTGATCAATTCAGTGTTCACGGCTGCGGGGTATACTTATGGCCCGTTGCTCGGACTGTTCTCGTTTGGTTTGTTTACTAAGCGGCCTCTCACTGACAAATATGTGCCGGTGATCTGTGTGCTCTCGCCGTTATTGTCTTACCTCATCAACATCAGTTCCGAAAGCCTTTTGTGGGGATACAAGTTTGGGTTTGAGATTTTGCTTTTGAATGGGTTGCTGACATTTCTGGGGCTTTGGGTGATTAGCAGCAAGAGAAAAATAGACGTTTCCGTGTGAGGAGGTGGTTCCGGGTGTGTCTTCACACCCGTTCCGGTCGACACTTCCACCTGTTCAGCGATTTACTGGATCATAGTGTTCATATTCTTTCGCCAATGTGGGTCAGTATCCCAAACTCATCAATTCCGGTTTCATAGAACCTGGCCGAAGAGTATTTATAGTCTTCTGACCTTTCTGCCAGCCGCCAATGTTCCTGCAAAGGGTTATTATGGATATAGGTGAGCTTTTGGTGGATGAATTTATCGGAGTATAAATGGATCGCTAAATAATCGGCCATCCAAATATTATGCGACCGATCAGTTGCCTGAACTTTGAAACCAGCAAGTAGTTGAGGGTTGGTTGTCCTCAAGTCTTTGAAAATCATGTGGCTTGTAAATTTCACAAAGCTCGTACACGGAAGTTCCTTTCCATTTGTGTCTACCATTTCCCATATGATGTGTAAATGGTTGGGCATTATAACAAAGCTGTAAACGGCCAGTTTCTTGTTTTGAACCAGGAACCGAAGGCTATCAATGATTATGTCTTTATACCCGTCGTTCGCAAGGAGGAGATTCCAGTCTTTGATAGTCGTGGTGTAAAAGTAGATGTTGTTCAATTCCATCTAATGTTGACATTTTATTTGGGTGTGAAGACACCCCCTTCAAACGAAAGGTGTTAAAAGGATAGTCTAGCGATAGCGAATGTGGTCGAGAACACAGCTTCTGTAGTTTAATTCGTTAGAGGGTGTGTCTTCACACCCGCAACGAACGGCGAAAAAATAGGCGTTCCAGTGTGAGCTTCCCCACACTGGTACTAACACAGCTAATTGAATTCCAATGTCATTTGACCTTTTTCATTTGAGGCGGTTGGCGCTTCATTAAAAGGTGGTTGATGTTTGGAAACTTTTTGAAATGGTGCTTTAGAAAGCACCTTATTTTTTCCTCTGCCAATGTACTTTACAAGTAAGGCACTTTCGGCTTTGAAGTCCTGGTGATAACGATGCTGAACAAACGCATTGTATAGAGACCCATAGATTTTGCTATCAAAATCGGCACCAATCGTCATATGCGGATGATCGGTAAACGTCATATTACTGATGTCGATGCCCATGTCTTTTGTGATGGAAACAAAGGTATCATGAAAAAGTCTGTTCCTTTCCTTCAACAGCCTGGCGTTCTCCACTTTGATAAATAGCGTGCGACTTTGTGGAAAGTGCGAAAAGCCATTGAGTGACACATCAAAAGTGTCCAGATAAGTACTGGCCTTTCTCAATGCTTTGATTAGCTGCTGCTCGTCGGCCACATCAGCTTCAAAGGAAAAAAGTGAAATATGTGCGTCTGAGGTAATGAACTTGAACTTCCCAGCTCTCTGCTGGATATACAGCTTGCATTGGTGCACATAGGAAGCTACAGGCTGTGATGCAGGAAGCTGAACTTTATAGAACATTTTCATAGCGGTAGTATTTACTATCAAATTTAGCAACACTAAAACAATATGCAAAAAATATTGGTATAATTTACTATAAAAATTAGTATTCGGCTATGTTTACTCACAAGACGCATCAGGTGGCAAGAAATGCAGGAGCGCTGGTTTTGAATTTCAGGGATTGGTATTTGAAGCTTATTTGCTATTTGTCTTTTGCCCGCTTGTGCTTAGAAAAAGTGGATGAATAGATACGAAGGGAGGCGTTGTTGTTTTGAAATTCAGTAATTAGTACTTGGAGCTTACTTGCTATTTGTCTTTTGCCATTTGGTGCTTCCCCCTTTACTCTAGTTCTTTCATCGGATCCCAGAATAACTTTTCAAACCCTACAATCTTGTCATTTTTCACCTCGATGCCTTCAGCTTTCAGTAGTTCTTCCATTCTGGAACCTCCAAAGTGGTGTTTGCCGGAAAGTACACCCACCCGGTTCACCACCCGGTGTGCAGGCACATCATCGGGCATGCCAGCGCTGTTGACTGCCCAGCCCACCATGCGGGAGCTGCCTTTGGTGCCAAGATAGTTAGCAATGGAGCCGTAGCTGGTCACCCGCCCTTTGGGAATCAGCCGGGCTACTTCATACACATCCTGGAAAAACGACGTCTTGTCTGCTGGCATGGGAGACTCAAATATTACATCTTGCAATATCTTATTTTGACCAGGCAAAACAGAAATTGTTATGCAGAAAGTTGTGCTGATTACAGGAGCCGGAGGAAATCTTGGCGAAGCTGTTGTAAATGAGTTTTCAAGCTTAGGCTACAAGGTGGTGGGTACTGCGGTGCCAGGTCGCTTGCCTGTGGGTGAGACCAAAGCCGAGTTTGTCGAGGCCGACTTGACCGACGAAAAAGCCGCCTCAGATGCCATTGATAAAGTAGTAGCCAAACATGGCCGCCTCGATGCAGTGATTATGTTGGTGGGTGGATTTGCCATGGGGAATATTGAAGACACTGGTGGTGCCGAACTTGACAAAATGCTCCATTTGAATTTTCATACGGCATATTTCACTGCCAGACCAGCGTTTCAAGCGATGGCAAAAGCAGGCGGAGGCAGATTGGTGTTTGTCGGTGCCAGGCCAGCCCTTCAGGCTTCTGCCGGAAAAGACACCTTGCCTTATGCGCTTTCGAAGTGGCTGCTGTTCAATCTGTCCGACATCCTGAACGAGTCAGGTAAAGGCAAACATATCACTTCAAGCATTGTGGTGCCCAGCATCATCGATACGCCTCCCAATAGAAAGAACATGGCCGACGCCGACTTCAACAAGTGGGTGAAACCTGAAAAAATTGCCAAGACCATTGGCTTCATTTGCTCGGAGGAAGGCGATGCTTTGAGGCAGGGTGTCTATAAAATTTATGGCGATAGCTAATTGAACATTGCAGATGAAACCTGTTGGCCCAATTTGGGGTTGGCATAAGGTTAGGTCTTAAATATTACTGATGTTAGATGTATTTGTGATAGGGGCAGGCCCCATTGGTCTGGCTTGTGGAATTGAGGCTCAGAAGAGAGGCTTGAGTTATGTGATTGTGGACAAGGGTTGCCTGGTCAACTCCATTTACAACTACCCGGCCAATATGACCTTCTTTTCCACTTCCGACAAGTTGGAAATAGGGGAGGTGCCGTTTATTTCTCACAACCCCAAACCTACCCGACCAGAGGCCCTGGAGTATTACCGCAGGGTGACCAGCTCCTGGAAATTGGACGTCCGGTTGTACGAACCAGTCAATGCTGTGGAAAAGAAGGGAGACTACTTTGTCATCACCACTTCCAAAGCCACCTTTGAGGCCCGCAATGTAATCCTGGCTACCGGTTTTTACGACTTACCCTACCTGTTGGACGTGCCAGGCGAAGACTTGCCCAAAGTGCAACATTATTATAAAGAGGCGCATCCCTATTTTGGGATGAAGGTGCTTGTGATTGGAGCAGCCAACTCAGGCGTTGATGTGGCCCTGGAAACCTACCGGAAGGGGGCGAAAGAAGTGACGATGGTGATCCGGGACGAGGTAATTGGCGACCGTGTGAAATACTGGGTGAAACCGGACATTGAAAACCGGATCAAGGAAGGCTCCATCAAGGCCTATTTCAAGTCGCAGGTGGTGGCCATCCGGGAAACGGAAGTTGACATCATGACGCCGGAGGGAATGAAGACGCTGGAAAACGACTTTGTGCTGGCCATGACGGGCTACCAGCCCAGCTTCACCTTCCTCAAAAGCATGAACATTGAAATTGGGAAAGATGATTTTCTAACACCTGTGCACAATCCCGAGACCATGGAAACTAACGTGCCGGGCATTTACCTGGCAGGGGTCATCTGCGGAGGCCTAAAAACCAACAAATGGTTTATTGAAAACTCCAGGGTGCATGCGGAGGTGATTATGGAGAAAATTGGGAAGAAGCAGGTGGTTTGAGGGTTTACCGCTCAACAATTTCCATCGCAGCCGTTGCGAGCTTCTTATCCAATGTCCACAAATGGTGGTTTCCTTTTAAGATCAGGGAAATGAGGGCACAGTCGATCAGCCCAATTCCTTTACTGAAAAGCCTGTATTGGTTGGACAGCTTTCCGGCTTCAATGAAAAGCTCGGTTTCGTCTTCTTTCGGGAGGTTGCGCCAGTAGGTATCAACAATGCTTTTCTCACGGTCATTTTTCACTCCCTGCCACAACTCTCCAAAAACAGGACTTGCTGCCAATACATTTCTATTTCTTAGCTCAAGCACCATTTTATCCGTGAGTTCTGGTGTTTTGCCTTTGAGAAACTCTATCCAAACTGACGTGTCGACCAATATCATTTTCAGGCTGATGTTCTGTTGAGCTTTCGTGCCTTTTCAGCCGAAAAATTGCTTTGAAAGACCAGGTGGGCTTCAGTTACTAAATGGGTGACTTCTTCAATTTTTTTTTGTGCCACCCACTCTTTAAGGGCAATGGTGATGCTTTCGGTAATGTTTTTACCGTGACTGAACTTTCTTACCTCATCAATTAAGTCATTAGAAATCAGGGCTGTTACTTTCATTTGGTATTGCTTTATCCAAAAATACGATAGTCTATCGTATTTTCAAATTACAACCACTCCTGGCTGTTCTTCGTTCCTTTCTTTTTAACTTCACCATCATTTTTTACATCGGTTCTTTATGGAAAACCTCGAAGCACTCAAATTTCCCATAGGAGATTTTGTCCCGCCAAAAGACACTTCGTCCGGCATGCGCAGCCACTGGATAGAAGACATTACCCATTTGCCCTCGCAATTGAGGACTGCAGTCGTGGGCCTTTCTGAGAACCAGTTGGAAACTCCCTACCGCCCCGGCGGTTGGACGGTGCGGCAGGTAGTGCACCACATCCCTGATAGCCACATGAATTCGTATATGCGTTTCAGATTGGCGCTCACCGAAGACAACCCAACCATCAGGCCCTATGAAGAACAGCTATGGGCGGAGTTGCCTGATGCTGCCCATGGAGAAATAGACCTTTCTCTCGATTTGTTGGAAATGCTCCACAAGCGATGGGTGGTGCTATTAAAAGCGATGTCTGAAGAAGACTACCAGAGAACTTTTGTGCACCCTGCCTCCGGAAAGACCTCCAGGCTGGGCACCGTGCTGGCCATGTACTCGTGGCATGGTCGGCATCACCTGGCGCATATTACGGAGCTGAAGAAGAGGATGGGGTGGTAGCATAGCAGCTTTCCGAATCACAGGTCGAGTCTTTTAGATTTGGCGTTGATCAACTCCTGGAAATTGACCTTCAAGTCTTCAGGCAAAAAGCTTATCTCAATGAAATTCCTCCACCGGGCTAGCGAGTTGGAAAATCTCCTGTAAATATTGTCTACGGCTTTTTTTTTGATGCCGGCAGATAACATAGCAGTGTCGAAATCAGCTTTTTTCAGTTTTTTCTTTTTTCCGTTTAACGTCAGCGCAAGTTCTTCGTCATCTTCCGGCAACACCAGGGCCGATGCTACAAGGTCATAGGCGGGGCAAAGATTATAATCCATTCCGTCGGATTTCAACAAGGAAAAATTCTTGAGATGCATGTCATTGTTGCCTGTTAGAAAGCAGAAGATGACCTGCTCGTAGAAATTGATCACATCGAGACCTGGGTTTGCTGAGTACCTAAGGATTGTTTTCGCAATCTGTTCGTAAGACCCCTTGTATTTGTGCTCGGTAAGCCTTTCCGTCAGTTGGCACATGTCTTCCATATGCAGTTTTCTGGCAGCGACACTTTTTCCTGATGCCTTTTTTCTATCTATTCGTTTGGTGATGTAGGCCAGCTGCCCTGATTTGAGACTTATTAGCGAATGCTCCACTGTATTGATTCCGCTAAGGGCTGCCATATGCATAGTCAGGTCTTCATTTTCCGGCAGGTGCTTAAATGCTTCTGTCTGCGGCTTCAAAATGTACTCTCCCCATAGCCCCACTATGGTAAACCTTTCCGGAACCTCACTATTTTTTATTTTCTCAATATTCAGAGAGAGCTTCGGCTGAACGCCAGTGACTGCTTTGTGGCTTTTGATAACCTGTTCCGCAAGTTTTAACATATCGTTCTCTGTGAAGGGTAGTTCAGGAGGGGCAGCCGTCCCAAAAAACTTCTTACTACACGATGGATGGAAACCAGCATCCCCTGCTTGAGTCGCCAGGTCTTCTCCATTGAGAGGCTGGTAGCAATAGAGGCATGATTTTCTATTCATTCTCTTCAGCGTCTACTGGTTCAACAGAAACAGCCCCGATACAGTCATTGCAGGTGGCCAATAGCAAGCTCATTCTGTCACGGGCATTGATTTTCCAGCTCTTCTCGGCTATTTCCAGCAGCCAACCTTCAGGGATCAAGCCATCAAAAAAAGGAAACAACATTGCGCTGTGGTAAGCTTTCTCTTTAAGTGGCATGGTCAGGCTGATGGGCTCTCCTCCTTCAGTGACGTACTCCTTTTGGTAGGCAAAATGGTAGCCATCATTGTCCTCCGTCAGCACCCCTGCCCACTCGTCATGCATGTATATTCTAGCTTTTTTCATCGAGTAGCTTGCTTCTGTTAATAACTGTCGGCCCGAGTTCATATCCAAAGAGTTTCAAGACCTGATTGACTTTGTCCATTTGCAAAGATTGCTTCCCTTGTTCCATCTCACGCACAAACCTCAGTCCCACACCAGCCTTTAAAGATAGCTCCTCCTGGGTAAGTCCTAACGATTTTCTTTTGTCTTTAACGAATTGGCTTAAGTCTGTGCTCATAAATTATACCTTTTCGGGTATAAATATAAGAAACATTTTCAATTTTATACCTGAAAGGGTATAAAATAGTTAGATAAGCTTGAGATTGTACCCTTTAGGGTATAGTCTTGATGAAGACAGAAATAGATATACCCAATCGGGTATAAAATAGCAGCGATTACTGCAACATGCTTTCGACACTTTGGAGGGTTCTATCTGCAAACGATCCTTTAGAAGACATCATTCATCGATCAGTTTTTACCTCGTATATCAATTCTGTTAACTATCTTTCTTGCACATTACCTGTTTAAGCAACATCCTATGAAAAAACTTTCACTTCTGTTCATCCTGACCTTCCCCACACTACTCCTGGCACAGCAGCCGAAGCAATTCCTTCTTTTCGACACAGAATTCACGTACACCAAAGAGAACGCCGACAATTCCATCCCCAGCAAATCGCACTATTACGTAAAAGGCGATATGCTGAATGCCCAGCGGCCCACCGATTGGACTTCCCCTGTCGACTACCGCAATGGTACGGTTCATATCCGTCTGGAAGTGATGGAAAAGCCTGCCGGTGGTTATCCCACACAGTGGACGCTGTGTTATATTCCCAACAAAGGCCAGGGCAACGGCTACGGTTGCACTAATACTGGCTTGTATACGAAGGAGGGCGTTTACGAATTGGACGTTTCCATGACTTCTTTTTGGGAAAATGAATCCATTATTTGGAGTGAAGGCATCAAACAAATGGATCTCGTGATCAAAGACGACAGCGGGGGGCAAGGCCACGCCCACAAGCGAGCCGACCATGAACACTTTTTCCCCACCAAAGTGCGTATCACCATGGTGCAGGTGGCAGCGGGAGCGACGTATGATGCTACTATTGTGCCTGATAGGCCAGTTGACTTCCAAAACAGATAGCTTTCGGAAATGATTAGATTTGTGGACACGGTCAAAAGGGTGACTGCTTATAAGTGCTACTACCTGACTCAAAAAAACACAAAAGTGAGAGAAAGATTATACATTCTTACACTATCTCTGATGTTCACCGCCTCACTAGCCATGGCTCAACGTGTTGAATCAGAAAGGGTGTCAATTGCCATCAGGAGCGGAGCCAATCTGCAGAAATTTGAAGAGAGAGACTCCGATGGGCGCATTCAAAAAAATCACTTACTCCCAGGCGCTCATTTTGGCATGGATATTAACATACCTGTGAGCTCCGACTTCCATTTTCAAACGGGATTTCTCATTATCAACAAGGGATCCAAAGGTGTTGGGGAAACAAAAACCACTATCCGGCTGTCCTACCTCGAAATGCCCTTGAATCTGGTGTACAAAAAGCCGTGGGGCAGCGGATACATAATGCTTGGCTTTGGCCCATATGTTGCTCGTGGCTTCGGAGGCCATGTTACTACTGGTAGTGGTGCAGTCGAATTCTCACGTGATATCAAGTTTACCGATCCGGCGAAAGACGATGGCTTATCCTGGACTCCATATTTTGAACGGATGGATGTTGGTGCCAATATGTTCGTTGGGTATATGATGTCCAGTGGATTGTTCTTTCAGGTTAACACTCAGCAAGGCCTTGTCAAAATCAACCCAACATACAATCAATATCCCGGTGACAGATCCAGCATAAAAAATATGGGCTTTGGGGTGTCGCTTGGCTATAAGTTTTAGGCCAAGCTCTTCAAAGTAAGTTTCCAAAGGGACTACTCATTCATTGGGCTTCGTTGTTTGTCCTTCCTATGGTTTTCAAACATCTCAATAGCAGCCTTCAGCATGCCAATTAAACCGATGCCCAACACAATGACTCCAAAAGCGAACTCTTTTATTATGTCGTTTTCGGAAGCGAAGTAGCCAAACATTCCAAAGGCAAGCACTCAAAGGAATCCGCCACGTCAAAAAGGCCCTGAGATTTTCTAGCAGTAGCGCACACTCTGCGCTTCGATCAATGCGTGATTTATACAACTCTAATGGGGACATGTGTAACTCGCAGCAGCGTCATTGCGCCTACTTTTGATAAAAATATTCCTTCTCTCCAAAGGTGGGGTCTTATCCAATCTGAATACTTCGAGGTGATCCCCTGCCGCATCAATCATTAAGTAGCTAAGTATGAAAAATTCAAGTAAGAGTTTGATCTTCTTTTTAAGCGTGGCTTTAGTTTTCTCTGGCTGCGCTGCCAACAAAACCAAGAAAGGGGCAGCTGTTGGCGTTGTTGGTGGAGGTGCCATGGGTGCCGTTATTGGCAGGGCATCAGGAAACACTGCGTTGGGTGCCATAATCGGGGCAGCAGTCGGAGGTACCGCTGGTGCGTTGATTGGCAACAAAATGGACAAGCAAGCGGCCGAATTGGAAAAAACCGTTCCCGACGCTAAGGTGGAGAGGGTAGGAGAAGGCATTGTGGTCGAATTTAGCAGCGACGTGCTCTTCGGATTTGATAAATCCGACCTTTCTTCTGAATCAAAGACTTCGCTGGATAAGCTGGTGAAGGTGCTCAACGCTTATCTCGACACTGATATTGAAGTGCAGGGGCATACTGACAGTAAAGGGTCTGAGTCTTATAATCAGGGCTTGTCGGAAAGAAGGGCAAGCACCTCTTCAAATTATATAAGGAGCCAGGGAATCAGCTACAACCGGGTGCGCATCAAAGGTTTTGGCGAATCGGTACCGAAATACAACAATGGTACGTCTAGCGGACAAGCTCAAAATCGCAGGGTTGAATTCCTGATCACTGCCAACGAAAAAATGAAGGCAGAAGCTGCCAAAGAAGCTTCCAATTAATTCAAACGATCAAAAGACAACAAAATGAAAGCAAGACAATTATATACCTTACTTGCCCTGGTCTTCGCCACGTCAGCGACCATGGCTCAAAGCACTGAATCAGAAAATGGCGGCGTGGCCATTCTTGGTGGAGTCAACTTCCAGAATTTTAATGGAAAAGATTTCAACGGAGACAAACTTGAAAATGATTTGCTGGCGGGTTTTCATGCTGGCCTCAATGTTCAAATACCTATTGCTCCGGAGTTTTACTTTCAGCCAGGGCTAATGTTCAGCACCAAAGGAGCCAAAAACACAACGGGACAAGTGACAAGCACTTACAGGCTCTCGTATTTGGAACTGCCTTTGAATCTGGTGTACAAAAGCCAGGTGGGCAATGGCTATATTATGTTAGGCTTTGGGCCTTACGTGGGGTATGCTGTGAGTGGTAAGGCTACGTACGTATCTGGTTCTGTCGAAGTCAATAATGACATTGAATTCACCAATGAAGTTAATGACGGTGATGGATTGTTAACACCCTATTTTAAGCCGCTCGATTTTGGGGGAAATATTCTGTTTGGGTATGAGATGGTCGGCGGTTTGTTTTTTCAACTCAACTCGCAGCTTGGAATGGTGAAGATCAATCCAGACGATAACAGAATATCGGACAATAAAACCAACGTAAAAAACACAGGCTTTGGCCTTTCAGCTGGCTATCGGTTTTAAACCAAAAGCTGTATAAAAGGATTTCCAGAACCCCCTCTGCTCTTTGATAGAACCAGAGGGGTATTTTTATTGCAGTCGCAAAAACCGCTCGCCCCTCCAGCCATCCCGTAGGAATCTTCTACTTTAAGACAAGTCCACTCCTCCAAGCCTTTCCTGTGTTGCCACCAGCTAGCGCTTTGGGCACCACAAACCCGGGCTACTCACCATTCAAAAACTCATCTATTACTGCCAGCGTCAGCTCGGTAGTTTTGCTGCCCTTGTAAGCGCCTTCCACCTGTCCCATGTACGAGCCATGATTACCAGGCAGTATCATCAGCCTGGCTCCGGGAATGAGTGCTGCCATCAGTGCAGCGTGGCTGTTTTGCACCACGTCCTGATCACCGTTGATGACCAGCGACGGAGCTTGAATAGACTGCAGCAAAGCCTCATCCCAATCCTGGAAGCCCTGCATGCGGTTCTTGTCGTGATTGAACATGGCCAGCAACTTGGTAGAATCGGGATTTACTTCTAAGAAAGCGGCCTTCAGATCAGCTGGCATATTCTCCAGTGTAGCGTTCTCCATATTGTCAAAAAATCCCGGTAGCATACCCTCTCGTTTGAAAAAAGCCGAAGCAATAACTAGTTTGTCTACTATCTCCGGATGGCGGATGCCAATTTGCATGGTGGTGTTGCCGCCATTGCTGAAGCCAAAAAAGGAAGCTTTAGCAATGCCCAGGTTTTGCAACAGTGTCACCACATCATCGGCATCCTGCTCAAAAGTTTCCGGCGCACCCCTGTCGCTGGTGTGGCCATGGGCCTGCAGCTCGACAGCTATGAGCTTGTGGTTTTTTGCCAGGTCAGGGATGATGTTGCCAAAAGAGGTTTGGATAGTTGAACCGCCTCCATGGATGAGCACGAGTGGTGCTCCTTCTCCGTGAATTTCGTAGTACATCTTCAGGCCGTTGACATCCGAATAGCCACTTTCGAAAAATACGGCCTTTTCAGTTGGAGTTGATGATTCCATCGGTTGAGCGTTTTTTTTGCCGCAGGAGGCCAGCAGGGCAACCGCCACACCAAGGCCCAGCAGTATTGGTTGAAATATTTTTTTCATTGTTGTCATCATTTGGAGCCAAACTTTGTCAGATAAACGGCAAGTTTTTCGACGTTTTGCTTCAAGCCTTCGTCGGCACCGTGCTCCTTCACTACCTGTATAAACTGCTCCCGACTTTCAAACAGCATGTGCCAGTTCATCAGAGTTTTGGCCCCCTGGCTTTCAAACTCTACTGTTGTTAGAAACGATGGAGAAGAGACGTGCTGATACACAATCTTTTTGTGCTTGACTAGTTCTTTGAAAATACTTTCGTTGGGATAATCGGTGCCGTCCGGCCCATGCATCACCAGCGTCCATTGACCACCGACTTCCACGTCCATCTGACTGATGTCGGTTGTGAAGCCGTTAGGCCCCCACCAGTTTTTTAGGTGATTGGGGTCAGTCCACACCTCCCACATAAGTTCAATGGGGGCGTCGAACAGCCGGGAAATACGGAGCTCCCTGTCCGAAGTGTCTGTAATTTTCTCTGCCATGTTCTGTTTATTTTCGTTTGTCCAGGAAGGCCGTCAGTGCTCCGAATGTGCCTCCAAATCCCTCGTGCATGCTTTCATTGATCGAGACAAAGCCCTCTATTTCTGCCTGGCTGGCGTTGATGGGCTCACCGGTCAGGTGAATCGTAGTTTTTCCATTTGTTTCCGTAAAACGGAGGCTATAGAATATTTCCACCGGAAGCGTTACGTCGAAGGGCGCTGGAATTGGATTAGCCTGTTCGTCCGCAAAAGCATTGGAAAACTCCAGCAAGTCGTAGGGCTCAATGGTTTTGAACAAAAACCTGGCATAGTTCACGTTGCCATTGAAATCCATTTTGAAATGGAAGACACCACCGGGCCTGAAGTCGAGGCTGATAGCACTGTTTTTAGTTTCCACAGGACCCCACCATTCGTTGAGGGCCTGGGCTGTGCTGAAGGCATTGAAAACTAGCTCCTTGGGAGCATTGAACTCATAAGACAGCCTTAGCTTGTCTTTGTCTGAAATTGTTGCAGCATTCATTTGTCGGTATTTTTCTCTGATTGAATTTTGGTCAGGTATTTATCGAGTGAATCGAATTTGTTCATCCAGAATTGCTTGTATTGTTCAATCCATTGTGACACTTCCGCCAGGCCCTCCAGCCTCGCTTCGCAATAGCGCTCCCTGCCTTGCTGGCGGATAGAGATCAGCCCGCATTCCTGCAGGATTTTCACGTGAAGCGACACCGCCTGTCTGCTCACATCAAATTTCTCCGCCAGGGAATTTACATTGAGCGACTGGTGGGCCACCATGCCGATGATCTCCCGCCGGGTAGGGTCTGCTATTGCCTGAAATACATCTCGTCTGGCCTCCATAATATGCAAGTGTTTGCTTGCAAATATATACGCAAGCATTTACTTGCGCAATAATTGAGTCGAAAATTTTTTCCGTGACAGAAAAAAAGCCTTCCAAAAAAGCGGAGGCTTAAAACATCCCAATGGAGATGCGTATGCAAAAAGTAAGACGGAAAAAAGGGTAGCTATATCTGTATAACTACCCTTCCAGCTAAGCTCCGACCTGCTTTTCCTCAGGTTGGGCAGACACGTCTTTGAAAAGCAGCATCTCGCCAATTCTGGCCGAAGCACCGTCATAAAATCCGTTTCCCCCCTGGTAATCGTCGGGATTTTTGAACGTTCCGAAGATGTAGTCGTAAATCGGAAAATCGGAATAATTGTACTTGTGCACGCCTCTGGCGTGATGCACCGCATGTTGTTCAGGCCTTTGAATAAAATAGCCCAGCCACATGGGGGTTTTGATATTGGCATGCTGGAATTGGCTTAAAAAATTCAGCGAAAAAATAACAATGCTGATCGCCGGGGCCGATAAGCCCATAAAAAATGCAAAACAAAAACTTCCCAGCAATGTGAATCCGACCATATCCATCACACTGAAGTAATAGGTGCTCGGAATATCAATTCTTTCTGCACTGTGGTGCATTTGATGCATGAGCCTCCACAGAAAATCCGACTGGTGCATGGCCTTGTGATAGAAGTAAAGCAGGAACTGGTAAAACAGCAACCCGATGCCTACTTGTGCAGCGGTTGGCATCCATGCCAGGTCTATCAGCTGATAACTGGCTAAAAACTCATCGGTAAAATAAGGCAGGTAGGAACCCAGGTAAAAAAAAATCGCAAAGGCAATGAAACCTCTCAGCGTTGCATATTTGATTTTGGGCATGTTTTTGTTCCTGGGAAAAAGTTGCTCCCATGTGTAAAGCAGCACGTAAACCCCGATAACAATCAGCGATACGGGGTCAAGAAGGATTTCTAAAGGATTGGGCATAAAAAAAATTTTAATTGTAAAAAAATAGATTAACTAAACAGACTAGTTGGTGCAAATATAAATACAATTTTAATTATACCAACTAGTCTGTTTATTTTTTTAACTTTGCCTCAATGGCAAGAGACGGAAAGCCCACGAGAGACAAAATATTGGCAGAGTCGAAAACGCTTGTGCTGGAAAACGGCTTTGCAGGTACTTCGGTTGACCAAATTTTGGAGCGCAGCCAAATAACGAAAGGGGCATTCTTCTATCACTTCAAATCGAAAGCCGACCTGGCCAGGACTTTAATGGATGTTTTTTCAGCCGAAGACCTGGCTGACCTCAACGACGCCTTGAAGGAAACTGCCTCTTTAATAGGTGACCCACGGCAGCGACTGCTTCAGTTTGTTCAGCGTTATGTAGATATGATGGCGGCTCTTGAGGCACCCTACCCCGGCTGCCTGTATGGTTCTTATAGTTATGAGCCGAGTCAGTTCAGTGATGAGATAAAGGAAAAAATATCGACAGCTATACTTACCTGGAGAAAGGCCCTGGAAGAAATGCTGGATGAAACCATCAAAACGCACGGTATGAAAATGCCTGCCGATAAGAAGTCACTCGCCGATCAATTCGTTGTTATTCTCGAAGGGGCCTTCATTATTTCAAAGGCGTTGAATGATCCTAAAATAACGGCGGAACAGCTCAAGCACTTCAAAAACTATCTGGAGTTACTGTTTGAAAAGAAAGACTAGAAGGGCGCTCGTTACTTTTCTGGTGCGTTATGCACCATCTGCAAGCCAATGGAAGTCCTCGGCTTGAAACCCGTCCACACTTCTGCGCTGGATTCAACAGGTACATCCAGATATTTCTTGTAGTCGGCCATGCCCTTCAAATGTATGCCGAGAAAGGCCGTGACAAAATGCTGGTTGATATTGTTGATCCGGCGCATGTCCCAAACGGAGTCGGCATAGCGCAGATACTCGTCGATATTCAATCCAGGCTGCATGGCCTCTGCCGGTGGAGGATTGGGTGCCACATTGTGGCGTGCGTCAATATAAGTAAGCAGGTAGCGATCCGAATTGACGGCTCCCTCATAAATAGCTTTGATGCCCTTCTCGTAGCCTGACACATCGTCCATACTCCCCGCCACGAACAGCGACGGAATCTTGATGCCAGCCAGTCCTTCGGCATCCCAAAGCCCTCTTTCCATGCCCCAGGGCGCAAAGGCCACAATCACTTTGATCCTCGGATCGATGGAAGCTTCAAAGGCTGCATTGCCTCTCATTCGGACTGACAAGGCCTTGCTACCACCCGTCATGCCCCCAAATAGCCCTACTGCTTGCGGACTGTAGCCACCTCCAGCCACATTCACAGCGCCATAGCCCCCCATCGAATAGCCAACAAGGGCTGTATTGTCAGTATTGACAAGGCCCGCCAAAAAGGAGCTCTTGTCCTTGCTCAGTCTGGCGATTTCATTCAGCACAAAAAGATCATCCAGTGAGCGGTTAAGCAAAGTACTGGGGAAGCCAGCGGCGTCTTTAAACGTAGATTCCATATGGTCGATGGCCACCACCACATAGCCTTTCGAAGCCAGGTTCTCGGTGAGGTAGGTCATCAGGTAGCGGGAACCTGTATAACCATGCGAAACAATGATCAGGGGGTAAGGGCCATCTTTGAGTAACGGTGCCGCTTTGCGGGTAGCTCTGCCCAAAAAGGTAAAAGGGATGATGGGGCGGTTAGGGTTGCCATTTTGGCCCATTACCTCATCGTAGGTAATCACTGCGGCCGGAGCACCGGTGGGGTACCACACCTCGAGTGTGAGCTTTCTGTCGTACCGAGCCAGACTGTCTTTGGCATAGCTAAGCACATCCACCTGATTTTTGTTGACTACCTCTATGGTTTGCACACCTACTGCATAGCTGCCTCTCGTCGATAACTCCGGGGCATCGGGCAGGGCATCGCCGTAAACGAAGGTTTTCTGAGCACCTTGGCTAAAAGCCGGTTGGTAAATACTGGAAACGGCAAGAAGCAGGAAGATAAAAAGGGTGGAGCGGCGTGTCATAAGTAGGTGAAGTAAGTAGGGTTTCAATATAGGGAAAACACAGGAATTTGGGGGAAGGTTTTGGAGCAAGTGGTGTTCAACTGGTCTGTAGGATTTTTTAATTCCTGTTTCGGCAACTAGTTTGCGCCGTCGCAAATGCGAAGAAATTCATGGAGAAGGGATTCCAGGTCAAAACTTGGGTTGCTTCTTTTAATCACATAATACTGTCCATGCTCCTTCCATTCAAGGATCCACTCGGGAGCGCAAAAATGCGAACGGCTGTACATCTCTATATTTTCTGAAATGAAAGGCTCTAATTCCCTAGCTTTAAGATAAGTTATGAGGTCAAGATTTCTTTGAAATAGCGAACTGTCTAGTACAAATTCACTGGTCTGAAATCTAAACTTCAGAGAATCTGTGATCGCCGATTTCTTAAAAATGTCATTCTTGTAAGTTGGCCACACTTCTTCTCCCATTTTTTTGATTTCCCTTCGCAATTTCGAGATTTCGCGGCTAGTTAATTTTTCCTGATTGAAATATGATAGTTTATATGAATTGTCAGTTTCGGTCTTACAAACCGCCCGATACCCATTTGGAGAACTCTGAATTCTAACTATTCTACTGACATCGTGGCACGGAAAATAACAAACTCGAAGCATTACGGACTCCGCCTCTTCAATTACTGGCTCTTCAAAAAGCAAAAGTCTGATCCTATTTCGCTCTAAGTTTGACCAGAATACGAATTTTTCATCCACCCTTTCCGCAGTGTCAATTTTTCCTTCAGAGATGAGGCGTTTCAGGGTTGGCGTGAAATAGTGTACTGTGTCAGTCACAGCACCGGAATAAATGAACCTAGCTGGTTGGCCCCGAACCTGAAACAGGACTGCCATAGTCAAAGCAATCAAAAAGCTATTCTTCATTCGCAAGAATTGGTAGTAGAAATCGAATATAAGAACTGTCTACCTCTTCTAATATTATTTGCGTCATTCATGATATTGCTAGGGTGTTCAAGTTTGCGAATTGACATAGCGCAACCGCCCAAATCACCTAGTTTGTTCATTTTCTTATTGCCTCGTCGGCTCTAGGGGCTTTCAGATCGGTGACGTGCATCCTTTAAACCTCCTGCTATTTTCGTACCTTTTACCCTCCACTTTCCAAATGCGCTATGACCCGATCACTAATTCTAATTTCCTTAGCCCTTCTCATTTTACAACCCGCTTTGGCCCAAAACTACGACGAATCAAAAGCAGGCACCTACACCCTCCCACCACTGCTGGTCGACAGTCAGGGAAAGACAGTCAAGAACAAGAACCAATGGGAAGCCTCCAGAAGGGCAGAGGTGCTGCAACTCTTTGAGAATAATGTGTATGGCACCATGCCGAAAGTATTCGACAGTGTTTCGTTTAAGGTCGTCAATGATCAGTCTGGTGTGATGCAGGGGGCGGCGCACCTGAAGGAAACCGAGGTGACCATTTACAACAACGGACAGCAGGCCACCATCCATGTGGTGCTATTTACACCCCAGCAGGCTAAAAAGGCAGTGCCCACTTTTCTGCTGATCAATAACCGCAGCCCAAAAAATACCCTGGCTTCACGAGATACCATCATGGGCTTTTGGCCAGCCGAGCAGGTGATTGCTGCGGGCTATGGCATTGCCGCTTTCCACGTCAGCGATGCTGCGCCAGATGACAAAGACACTTACCAGAACGGCTTGCTGAGGCTCTTCCCTGATGAGCTCACCAGAGACAACGGCATGAAAGCCATTGGCGCCTGGGCGTTTGGTGCCAGTCGGGTGCTGGATTATTTCGAGAAAGAAGACTTGGTGGATCACAAGAAAGTCATTGTAGTCGGTCACTCCCGTGGAGGAAAAGCTTCTTTGTGGGCAGCAGCGCAAGACCAGCGCTTTGCCATGTGTGTTACTAATTGCTCAGGGAACACAGGAGCAGCGCTGTCGAAAAGGAATTTTGGGGAAACAGTGGAGGTCATCAATACCGCCTTTCCGCATTGGTTCAACACCAACTACAAAAAGTACAACGGCAATGAGGCTGCGCTTCCTGTCGACCAGCACATGCTGATTGCACTGGCGGCCCCACGGCCCGTGTATGCCACCAATGCCACGGAAGACCTCTGGGCCGACCCAACGGGCACCTACCTGGCAATGCGAAATACTGAGCCGGTGTTCAATCTTTACAGCCCCCAGTCGAACCTGCCTGGTACACTACCAAAGCCGGATAGTCCCATTATTGCCTGGCCGCTATCGTACCACAACCGCACCGGTATTCATGATCTTACTTTCTACGACTGGGCGCAGTTTATTAATTTTGCGGATAAGTATTTGAAGTGAGGCAGGATGATATCGCAGTTCTGGTGGGGTGTCTTCACCCACCAGCGCATCGTCGGTTATGCTATTGGTAATCTTCCCTGGCCCACTTCACAGTGGGTTCAAACCATTCTTTCATCAGCGGGAAGAGGAAACCGTGCTCTTTGCCAGTGTTGAGCTCTATGTTTTTGAAGTGTTCGATGTGGCAGGTGGATTTCTCTATCCTGCCAGCCAGAGATACCGATCCCCGATCAGACTTTTCGTTGATCGCCAGGATATTGCCGCACAGGTCAATGTCAGGAATTTGCTCCACCAGCCCTTCATAAGAGCTACCGATAAACACAAAATTCAGCTGCTCATTTCTGGCATAGGTCGAAACATACTGCGCTATGAATCCGCCCTTAGACGTTCCAACGACAGTGATTTTGCCTGGCTCAACACCCATTTGAAGCAAGCTGTCGATCTGCTCCTTTACTTGGCGGGCGTAAACTTTCTCGTCGGTATTGGTCTTTCTTTTTTCGCTGATCACCGTAAACCCCTCTTTCTTGAAAGCGTTCACAATTTCCCGGTATTCGGCTTTGCCGTATTTGGGATGACCTTCATTAAGCTCATGATCTTCTATCCACTTGTTGTGCAGAAAAAACAGGTAACGCTCGTTGTTGGCAGCGCACGAGAGCAGCATAGAACAAAGAATAGTTACAATTATTGTTGGCCGCATGCGTCGCTTGATTGTATTGGAGACTGTCTAAGGTAGTTACTAGTCAAGTTATAACCTGACGAAATTGGGCTGCATGTCAGGTTATAGGTTGACTTTTTATAACAAAGTGCGCATCTGATATTGACGAAGTTTCAAGTAGGAATGGGGTTCAGCAATTGATTTTTACAAGAAGAGTCTGGCCAGCTTACTCCAAAATCACCTTCTCCAGCTTTTCCTCCACCACTTTCCCATCTTTTATCGACACGAAGTAGCAATTCGCTTCAGGCTTTGTGGCCACAACTTTGAATGGTTTACCATTTTTGAAGATGATACCTGAGTAGTTGTCCATGGCGTAACCGGCCTTGAAAATGCCTGTTTCGATATTCTTCATGTACAAGGGCCGGCGAAATTCTTCGGCGTCGTAGTGTGGACTGTGGCTGTAAGGAAGGAACCCAAGCCCTTCGACCACACTTAGCTCAATAGGGCGGGAGTCGGTGGTGCCGTTGTCGAACCAGCAAAGTGATCCGGCACTGCCGCCAGCCAGGATGATGCCTTTCTCCAGGGCTTTTTTCAACACTACGTCAATGCCCTGTGCTTTCCAGATGGCCATCATGTTGAGGGTATTGCCACCGCCTACATAGATAGCATCTACATTGAGCAGCACCTCTTCAAACGTCTGCTTCTGATTGTAGGAGCTGATCCATACTCGTTGCACCGACGGCTCTACTGACAGGTCATGAACCAGTTCATAAAAGCGGATAATCCCCTGCTGGCTGTCGCCAGAGGCAGTAGGCAGGTAGCAGATCTTCGGCCGTTCTTTCCCGGTTAGCTTAATGATTTCTTTGATGAACAGTTTGTTCTGCCCACCGCCAAAAGGGAAAATGTACTGATCCTGGGCAAGAGCGAAGCCTGTTGCAGATAGAATGGCGAGGCTGAGTAGGATTAATTTTTTCATGGATTGGCTTTGGTTCAAAACACAATGTAGCCAGCCTGCGGAATTTGAACAAGTGCTTTTCTATGACCTGCCCAAGTGATTACTTTTCTAGTGAGCGTTACTCACAGACAACTTACCTATTAGCTCTCTTGCCTTGTCTTTGTCCGTACTATGAATTTCCCCCATTTTCAATTCGACCATGTCTTTGGTCAGCGTAGCTATTTTATGGATCCGTGCTATAGACGGGAGTTTTAGACCTGCATTTTCCCAGTTGGTTAAGACAATATCGAAAGAGCTTTGGTATAACCTGCTGGTGATTCGGCAAACGATAATGTCGCCGTCTTCAAAATCGTTGATGACTAGTGCAGGCCTTCTTTTTGATGCAGAATTATCGGTGAAGGGAAATTTCAGGAGGACAACATCACCAAAACTTAGCCTACTCATCTATTTTGTACGTATCGTAAATGGCATCAGCCTCATCGTAACCCTGAAGAAACTTTTCAACCACAATCTGCCCCAGCGCACCTTCATCACGAATGGGCGACTCTTCCAGTAAGATAATCACTCTCGCAGCTCCATCTTCAGACTGAGCAATTTCTTCCTGAAGCTTCGAGGGAATATCGATCTTATTCTTTTTAATCTTGGTTGTGAATTCAAATGCCTTCATACACCGTGGTTTTCTCAAATATAACGAATAATGTCTTTTTGTGGAGGTGGCGGCAAGGAGAAAGGCATTTTACCCATAAAGCAATGAAAAGGGCCACTATTCAGCAGCCCTTTTTTATTTCATGTTCGATAGATTTTACTGCTCACTTTTCACTGTCGGGTACTTAATACCCAACTGCTCCAGGTAGGTGCCATACTTGCTTTCGTCGTAGTAAAACGGCTTTAGCTGAGGACGGAATTCATCCTGAATTTCGGTATTCAAATGAGTGGCTGGCTTCTCATCGTCAGCAATCATCGGTTTGTACTCGGTGTCCATCATCTGCACGTTGCGGTAGTAGTCCCAGGCCTGCGTTACCAGCTCCGGCTTCAACAGAAAGTCCACCAACGTCATGGCTTCGGCTTTTGCACCAGCCACCACGCCTTTGTGAGCAATAGGTGTCGCCATGGCTACGGCATTGGCCCAATGGTGACCTGGCAGCCCGGGGATGTTGGAAGGAAAACGCATGGTGACAGTAGGCAGCTTCCAGCTAATATCACCGATGTCGTCAGAGCCACCGCTTACAAAACTGCGGGTCGGTGGTTTTAGTGTATCGAGTGCTGTGGGAAGGCCCTCCTGTTTGGGATTGCCAAGTTCTTTTTGCAAGGCCTTTGCAAGGGTTTGGTCGTCGTCGCTCCAGGTGGGCAGACCTACCTTTTTGATGTTTTCGTACATCGTTTCTGCAATCACCTTGTTGAAGTGGCGGGGCCAGGCGCTGCCCAACACTCTCCGGGTTACTGTGGTGCCCGTCATCATGGCGGCGCCATCGGCAATGCGGTTGCCCTTTTCGTACATCTCCATGATTTTGGGGTAGGTCACATTGCGGTAGTAAAACCAAATGGAAGCCTTGGATGGCACCACATTGGGCTGGTCGCCACCGTCTTTGATCACATGGTGAGAACGCTGCAGGGGATCGAGGTGCTCCCGTTGGTATTGCCAGCCGATGGACGTAAGCTCTACGGCATCCAGCGCACTTTTGCCTCTCCAGGGGGCGCCAGCAGCATGGGCGGCCTCACCCTCAAAAGAGTACTCCACCGAAATCAGGCCGGTACCGGAGGCTTGCCCGTAGGAAACGCCAAAGTTATTGCCTACGTGCGTAAAGATCGAAATGTCTACATCGTCGAAATAGCCGTCACGGGTGTAGAACGCTTTGGTGCCTACCAGCTCTTCAGCCACGCCAGGCCAGACGATCAGCGTGCCCGACATTTTTTCCCGCTCCATGATTTCCTTCACTGCCAACACGGCGGCAATGTTGAGCGGCGTGCCTGAGTTGTGTCCTTCGCCATGGCCGGGAGCGCCTTCCACAATCGGATCGTGATAGGCTACGCCAGGCTTTTGCGAGGCCTTAGGGATGCAGTCAAGGTCAGAGCCGATGGCAATGACTGGTTTGCCGCTGCCCCACCTGGCAAACCAGGCGGTTGGAATACCGGAAATGCCCTGTTCAATGGTAAAGCCATTTTCCTCCAAAATACCGGTCAGGTATTTAGACGTTTCCACTTCCTGGAACCCCAGCTCTGAAAAGCTGAATACCTTATCGACCATCACCTGGGCCACCTTGGCGTTGGCCTCCACCTTGGCGGCCGCCTCTTTCTTTAGCGCTTCAATTTGTTTGGCACTGTACTTTTTGGACTGGCCCATCAACAGTGCAGGGGCGCATGCCAGCATAAAACAAACAGTAAGAATCCTTTTCATAGTAAACGGTTTAGTGTGAGAAGTCCTAAGAGGGAAGTCTACCCGTGGAGATCAGAGTCACCTTGAGGAGACTTCTCCCGCCTGGTGGCGGTTCGAAGTGACGTTCATTTATTAGATTTTGATTGTCAAATATTCATTGAAGTAATCTGGCTTTTTCGTTTTTACCAGCCGAACTTAGACGAACGGAAAAAACAACGTTTGTGAACCGTTTGCAAAAGTTACAGCTACCTGCGCCTATTACCCGATTTGCACCCACTCCAAGTGGTTTTTTACACATCGGCAACATTTATTCTTTCCTTTTCACTTGGCTGCTGGCCCGAAAAAACAATGGGCAAATTTTACTTAGGATTGATGACCTCGATCAGGAAAGGGTAAAGCCGGAGTACGTCGAAAACATTTTTCGGACGTTGGAATGGCTCGGGCTGGACTGGGATTTGGGGCCTTTTTCTGTTCAACAGTTTGAGAAGGAATACTCCCAGCTACGGCGGATGGAGTTGTACGAAGCTGCTTTTCAAACGCTGGAGAGGGCGGGGGCAGTTTTCGGTTGCGATTGTTCCAGAAAGCTGGTGAAAAAACTCATTGAAGAGCATAATTACGAGGGAATATGCCAGCATAAGGGGCTTGAACTTCATGGACATGATATTAGCTGGCGGTTGAAGACCGATGGCATGGCTGTGGTAAAGATGAAGCGTTACAAACAGGGGCTGATTGCGGAGGAGTTACCCTATTCTCAGTCTCATTTTGTTGTCAGAAGAAGAGACGGCGTGCCTGCCTATCATTTGGCCTCTGTTGTCGACGATGTGCATTTTGGGGTGAACACGATTGTGAGAGGAGAAGACCTTTTTGAGAGCTCTGTTGCACAGTTGTACTTGGCTGAAAAGCTGGGCTTGACTGCTTTTTCTGAGGCTGAATTTTTTCATCACCCTCTGATCATGGGCGGTGGAGTGAAGCTTTCGAAGTCCCAGCGGTCGTCAGCTGTGTTGGATGAGTTTTCGCAGGACAAACCACGCCTGCTCCAGAAGCTTGGGAGCTGGCTGGCATTGCCACCGGAAGCGTGCGGGAGTTTGGAGGAGATGATGAAGCAGTTTTCTTTTGAGCGTGTTGCACGAACTATTTCTAACTAAGTGGCAAAGTCGGCGGTTGTTCTCTTCGTCTTTACGGGCTCAAAAAAATCCCTACCTTTTTCACCCTAACCAACGTCCGAATTCTCTGTAACCATTTCGTAATTTGCCGATCCGCAACTTTTAGCAACCCATGCGTTAAAAATCGTTAAATCCCTTACTGCAACAACGAATACTGTTATATTGAAGAGCTGAACATTCTAAAATTCAGTAGAATACAAAAGGACAACTCAAAAAAGGACTAATTATGCTTATTGGAAACTACCTCAAACTCGCTTTCAGGCACCTCCTGAAAAGCAGGGAAACCTCGGTTATTAATCTCGGAGGCCTCATTGTAGGCTTCACATGTGCGCTTCTTATCTTTCTTTTTGCCAAAAACCAGCTCAGTTTTGATGACTGGAACAGCCAAAAGGACAACATCTATAGGGTACTTACCATCGACGAAGCCCTGGGAGTTAGCAGCAACCTGGTAGGCATCACTATGCCTGCGATTGGCCCGGCCATGAAAACCGAACTTAGCCAGGTGAAAGAAACCACCCGGGTCAGCTACAGCGGTCGCAACCTGGTGGAGTACAACGATGTACCACTTTACACCGAGAACTGCGCTTATGTAGAAAATTCCATTTTCAACGTGTTTGACATGGAACTGCTGGCTGGCAACAAAGAAACAGTGTTGCTCAGTCCCAACACTGCGGTTTTGACAGAGAGCTTTGCCAAAAAAGTATTTGGTATTGAAGATCCGATGGGCAAAACCTTTGAAATCGATAACTCAACCAATATGCAGGTTGTAGGTATTATGAAAGACCTGCCTTCTAATACCCATTTGAGGTTTGATCTCATGGCATCGCTTGTGCCCACCGAAGCGGACAGCTCTACCCGGCAGTTTCTCAGCACCTGGCGGTCTATAGCTATTACCACTTACGCAGTACTTGAGCCGGGTGCCAGCGAGGAAACTACGGAAGCCGACATGGAAGCGCTGATCAGAAAAAATGATGTGGGTGAGAATTTTTCGGTCACTTTACAACCGCTCAATGACGTACACCTGAGTTCTACAGGAATATTGTTTGACAACTTCAACTTTGAGAAAACGGATCTCAACTATGTGTACACACTGCTGATGGTGGGATTGTTTGTCATTCTGATTGCCACTTTCAACTTTATGAACCTCAGTACGGCCCGCTCGGCCAATCGGGCTAAAGAAGTGGGCATGCGCAAAGTATTGGGGGCCTACAAGCCACAACTGGTCGTTCAGTTTCTAAGCGAAGCCATTCTGTTGTGTACGATCGCCACGCTAGTTTCGCTGCTGGCAGTTGGCCTCTTGTCCAGCTACCTCAATTTTGGTATCCAAGGCAATCTGTTGGTTTACCTGCTTTCCGACGTTACCACTGTGGTCGGCATTGTCGCCATTACATTGGGTATTGGGGTACTTGCAGGTTTTTACCCGGCCTTTTTCTTGTCTGGCTTCCAGGCTCTCAAGGTACTCCGTGGCAACTTTAAAACAGGGAAAAGTGGTGTTTGGCTTCGCAGGTCACTGGTGATCATTCAGTTCACAGCTTCTGTAACTATGATCATCGGCACAGTGGTGGTAGGAAGGCAGCTTAACTACATCAAAAGCATCGATAAGGGCTTTTCGGAGGAACAGGTCATTACGCTTAGTCTAAGCGATCAGACCGTTCAGCAGAAGGCTGAGGCGATGAAAAATGAGTTGCTACAGCAAAGAGGCGTTTTGGCGGCTGCCTACTCCTCCAGTATGCCCGGGCGAGGCTTTGGACGCAGAGGTATCCGGCCCGAGGGAAGCGACCCTGATGATGTGTGGATCGTAAGCGTGATGTCGGTCAATGAAGACTATTTTCCGCTCATGGGTATGGAAATAGTAAAAGGGAGGAATTACTCGAAGGACTTTCCTGCTGACGAACAGCAAAGCCTGATTATCAACGAAGCTGCCGCCGCTGCTTTGGGCTGGGATGAGCCGGTTGGAAAAAAGATTGGGTATGGGCCGGCTGAAAGAACGGTCGTGGGCGTGGTGAAGAACTTCCACTTTGCCAGCATGCGTCACAAGATTGAACCCATCATCATTCCCTACAACCCTAATGCGACCTCAACGCTTTCTGTGAAGATTGATGCTTCTCAGACAAAAGAAGTACTGGCGGCCATGGAAAGCACATGGAAAACGATGTTGCCAGCCCACCCTTATGAATATACATTCTTCGACGAAGAATTCGGGCGCCAGTACGAAAGCGACGAAGAGTTTGCAGGCTTGATCCAAAACTTTACCTGGCTGTCGATTTTCATTGCATGTCTGGGATTGTTCGGTTTGTCTACTTTTACCGCAGAGCAAAAAGTAAAAGAGATTGGTATCCGCAAAGTGTTGGGAGCCTCTGTGCAGGGCATAGTGTTTTTGCTTTCTCAGGAATTTCTCAGGCTGGTGGTTGTAGCCTGCCTCATTGCAGTGCCCATTGCGTGGTACTCCATGGACGGCTGGCTGGAAGGTTTCGCCTACCGCATTGAACTGCAGTGGTGGTTTTTTGCCACAGCAGCAGGTGCGGCTATTCTCATTTCGGTTTTAACGGTGAGCTACCAGTCAATCAAAGCGGCGATAAGAAATCCGGCTGGGTCGCTGCGAACGGAATAGACTGATTTCACACAAAGGTGTAAAGAATCAGGACAATGGACTTTGCGGTCTGATTTTCAGACCTGCGCCTTGCTTGACTATTTTGTAAGGCCACGCAAAGCCAAAACAGAAGCCATTAAAAGAAAAGGACTCACAGCAGGGAGTCCTTTTTCTTTACCTATTCCTCCCTTCCAACTATGAAGAGGTGTGTTAAGCGTGAAGGGTTCTTAATTATCTTTCTTCTCTTTTTCTATCATGGAAGAGGTGAGGTCGTTGAGCACCTCCAGTTTAGTTGAGAAATCTCCTTTTAGTTTGTCCCTGAAGGTTTTCATATTATCCAATAACGACTGCATGCTGTCGGGGATGGCTTCCTCAAGGTACTGGCGCATGCGCTTGGCCAGGGTGGGGGACTTACCGTTCGTGGATATGGCAATTTTCAGATCGCCTTTGCGGACAATGGAGCCCAGGTAGAAATCGCATAGTGCGGGAGTGTCGGCTACGTTCGTTAGAATGCCCAGCTCAGTTGTTTTGAGCTTGACTTCTTTGTGGAGCTCAAAATTGTCGGTGGCAAGTATCACCAGTTGCTTGTTGGCGAGGTCGCCAAACTCAAATTTTCTGTAAGTGAGGACTACATTAGGGGAGCTTTTTGCCAGCTTTTCAGTTTCCTCTAAATAGCGATCGGCAACAACCGTTACATTGGCCAATGGGTTGTTGACCAGCAATGCAGTAAGCTTTTCGAGCCCCACATTGCCGCCACCCACAAGCAGCGTGTTGAAGTTCTCGAGCTTCAGAAAAACCGGGAAGAGCGTATTTTGGCTCATGCCTTCTTTTCCAGTTGTTCAAGTATCGTTGCCATGAATTCTTCTTTCTGCGCAACTTTTACCACTTCACCAATAACGATAATGGCTGGGCTGCCGAGTCTTTTTTCCCGGGCAATAGAGGTGATGTTCGACACAGTGCCAATCCCCATTTTTTGATTGGGCAGGCTGCCATTCTGGATAATAGCGACAGGCGTTTCGTCTTTTTGAAACCGGGAAAAGATCCTCATAATCTCCTTCAGTTTGTTCATACCCATGAGCACGATCACAGTGGCATTCGACTGAGCAGCGTAATAGAGATCGTCAGATACTTTTCCCCCACTGGTAGTGCCAGTAATCACCCAAAAGCTGTCGCTCATGCCACGGGCCGTCAGTGGTATATTGTTGATAGCCGGCACTGAATGCGAACTGCTGATGCCAGGAATTACTTCCACATCAATCCCAAAACTTTTCACGTAATCCATTTCTTCCTGCCCACGACCAAAAATGAAAGGATCGCCGCCTTTCAGGCGTACCACATGCCCGTAGTTATAGGCATGCTCCACAATCAGCTTATTGATTTCCTCCTGCTTGTAGCTATGTCTGCCAGCTCTTTTGCCCACAAAAAGTCTGACCGCCGACGCAGGGGCATAGTCGAGCAGGTCTTCGTTAACCAGGGCGTCGTAAAGCACTGCGTCAGCCGATTGCAAGGCCTTTACTGCTTTCAGCGTAATTAGGTCAGGATCGCCCGGTCCGGCGCCAACCAGCGAGACTTTAGGTAAGTTTTTTACTTGTGTATTCATTGTCGGGCGCTGATTGAATAATTAGTTGGAGGTAATAAGCTGCCTGGTACGGACGGCTTTCACCTTTTCGATAAACGCAGCTGCCTCCTCTTTAAATGTGCTGGCGAACGCTTCCGTCGGTTCGTTACTGCTTATTTTGGTGATGTGTGCTTCGAAGCTGCCTTCCGGGAAGGAGAACTCACCTTTTTCAACAAAAATTCTGTCAAAATCTCTGATGATCGCTATCTGCGTGTTGTTTTTCACATCTTCGGAAAGCAACAGCGCCTTGGCTGAAGTGACAAACACATTGTAGCTATGATAAAGCGAGTCGGCCCAACGGCCCTCCGCAAACGCTTCATTCGCCCAGTCGAGCTTTTCCTCAGAATCATAGAACAACGTCGCCACCAGGTCAATGATCACCCCGGCACATTCACCCACGGCTGTTTCCACCTTGAAATTCTGTTCTTCACCCCAGTCCACAAAATCAGAGTCTGAGAGATCGTCCAGAGAAGTAAGAGGCTTCAGCAAGGTATAGAAATACCTGTCGCCCTGTCTGGCAAAATAGTCTTTGTAGTACTCGCCATCGTTGCCATGCTCGTCATAGTCAGCGAGCAAGACCCTTAGCGCTTCGGGGCCTCTTTTGCTAGGGATCTTGATCACTTTGTTAGCAATACGGCCATTGCCGTCGGCGTCAACTCCACCACCGAGGAGCACTTGCAGAGCAGGGAGTACCAGCCCGTCTTTTTTCTGAGAGCTGCCGTGGAAGCCTATGCCAGCAATGCCATGTTGTCCGCAAGAGTTGGGGCAGCCGCTGATTTTAATGCTGATGTCACTGTTTTTAACCAGGTCGGGAAATTCTTCCGTCATCACTCTTTCCAACTCTACAGCGATGCCATAGCTGCTGGAAATTCCCAGGTTACAAGTGTCGGTGCCTGGGCAGGCAGCCACGTCAGCAGTCGATTCGAAACCGGGATTGGCCAGCCCCAGCTTGTCTAATGCCACGTAAAGACCCCGAAGTGCTTCTTCCCTCACGAATTTTAGGATAAAGCCTTGCGTAACGGTGATCCTTAATTCATCAGCTGCAAATTCACGCACTACTTCGGCCAGCGCCCTCGCTTTGTCGGAACTCAGGTTGCCCAGCTGGGTTTTAAGCCCAATGGCGAAAAAACCTTTTTGTTTTTGCGGGAACACATTGGTCTGCAGCCATAGTTGGTACCGTGCCTCATTGTCGATGCTTACTTCCTGATACACCTTTCCCTCCGGTTGTGGTTCGGGCTGCTGTACCGAATTTGTGTCGATTTTGTACGTCTTGTGTTTAAGTGCCGGACACTCCGCTTTAGCGAGATCGAGTAAACCCTGCAACCCAATTTCAGCCATCAAAAACTTCATGCGTGCCTTTTGACGGCGAGCCCTTTCACCATACCTGTCAAAAACCCGCAAGAGCGACTCGGCAAATGGAATGATTTGATCTTCTTCCATAAACTCATATGCCACCTGAGCCAGCATGGGCTGTGCACCAAGACCACCTCCGACAACCACTTTAAAACCTCTAACCTCTTTTCCATTTACCTGCTTCAATTTGGCAATGAACCCAATGTCGTGGATGAAAGAGAAGGCGGAATCCTCATCTGAAGAGGAGAAGGAAATCTTAAACTTTCTGCCCATTTCCTGACAGATAGGATTGCGCAGAAAATACTCGAATGTGGCCTGAGCATACGGCGTGATATCAAATGGCTCGTTGGGGTCGATGCCCGCCTTGGCCGAACCTGTTACATTTCTTACCGTGTTGCCGCAGGCTTCCCTAAGGGTAATCTTTGCCTTTTCCAGCTTGGCCCACAGCTCCGGCGTCCTGTCGAGGCTCACGTAGTGAATCTGGATATCCTGGCGGGTAGTGGCGTGCAGGGTGCTGCTGGCGAACTCATCCGACAAGTTAGCTATGTGCACCAATTGCTTGGTGGTGATTCTGCCGTAGGGCAGCTTGATCCTGACCATTTGCACACCTTGCTGTCGTTGGCCATACACGCCCCGGGCAAGGCGCACGCTGCGGAACTTGTCGTCATCGATTTGCAGGTTCCTGAATTTTGAAATTTTGTCTGCCAGGTCAATGATGTCTTTCTCAATGACCGGATTGTTGATGTCTTCTAACTCACTTCTGAAACTTTGCATGGCTGAATTTTCTTGGGATAAAAAACAAAAAGCCTTTCCGCTTTGGTAGCTGGAAAGGCTTTCATTTATGTTTTGGATGGCGCTATTACTCGTTGTTTCGATTTGCTACCACACTAATTAAATGCCTTTCCGCTTCCGGACAACACCAGAACCAGCAAGCACACCTGTTTGAGGCGAACTCTTTCTCATTAATCAAAAATTGGGTAGCAGTCGAAATCACTAACTTTGAAATTTTATACAATGCTAAAGTTGGGATTTTATAAATCCAAAGATTGCGTCATAAATTTTACCCAATCCAAATAATCAGGCACTTTTCAGGCACTTTTTCAAAAGTTTCTTTGGCTTTTGGATATGCCTGACGTCAAGATAGTACACAACGGTGCCAGGATGTGCTACTCGTACCTGAGCACTCTAACGGGATTCCGCCTTGCTGCGTTTAAGCTAATGACAGAAACGGTCAGCACAATGACACTTGCGACCAGAAGCCCGGCTGCCCCAAACGACCACCAACTGATACCGGCCTTGTAAGCGAATGCTGACAGCCAGGCATCGATGGCAGCAAAAGTGATAGGTGTGGCAACAAGAACCGACAACCCAAGTATCACCAGCAGCCTTCTGTTGAGCAAAACGAGGATGCCGGAAATGGAAGCACCAAGCACCTTACGGATGCCAATTTCCTTGGTGCGTTGTTGAACCATGAAGCTGGTAAGTCCATACAAGCCAATGCACGCCACCAGAATGCTCAGTATGGAAAAGAAATTGATGGCACTAAGGAGGCGCTTCTCGTCGTTGTAAAAGCGGGCAAATTCATCGTCAAGAAAGGTGTAATTAAATGCCGCTTCTGATTCCATGTTTTCCCACTTTCCCCTGATAGCGTCAAGCGTCGTGGAGTAGTCGTTTCCGCTGAGTCGTACGGCAATGTTCCAGCCGTTCATGCGGTTGAGAATACATAGTGCAGGTTGCACTTGCTTATGAAGCGACTGAAAATGAAAGTCTTTTAACACACCAACAATGTGGAGCGGCTGGCTGTCGTCGCCCCATATCTTAATAGTGCGGCCCACGGGGTCGTCGTAGCCGAGGCCTTCTGCGAGGGTTTCGTTGATCACCACACCAGTGCTGTCGGAGGCGAATTTTGTGTCAAGAAACCTTCCCGATGTAACGCCGATATTGTACACGTCGCTGAATTTATCGTCAACCGTAAAGTAGGTGGACATTACACCGCTTTCGTTGACCGTGCCACCTTCAGGCACCGCATAGTAGGAGTTATTGGTGTAGCCATTGCCAAGGGCGTCCATGCCGGCTGAGGCTATTACTACATTGGGCACAGTGACCAGCTCCTGCAGAAATGCTTGCTGTTGTTTGAATATCGCTGAGTTTTGACTCACCCTCATCACCACCACCTGCTCCTTGTCAAAGCCAAGGTCTTTGCTGAGCATGAACTGGTTTTGCCTGTAAATAAGAAGTGAGCCTGCAATGAGGCAAACCGTAACTACAAACTGGAAAGAAATAAGCAGCTCTCTGAAGGTTCGACTTCCTTTACCTTTCAACAGCTTGCCTTTTAGCGACTCCACCGGACTCCACACTGACATCACCAGCGACGGGTACAAGCCCGAGAACAGGGCTGTAAAGACAAACACTGAGACTAGCAGGATAATGCCACTTTGTTCCTGCCAAATGCTGATGTAGATGCTTCTACCGGTTAGTTCTGCAAAAAGAGGCTTGCCAATGTCGGAAAGGGTGGCACCCACGCCCCATGCCAGTGCGACGATAATGACTGCCTCAAACAAGAACTGCCACCTTAGCTGGGCCGATGAAGCACCCATACTTTTTCTGACGCCAACTTCTTTGGCTCTTTTCATCGATTGTGCTGTGGAGGCGTTGATAAAATTGATGCAGGCCATTAGAAGGGTCAGAAGGCCAATTACACCAAGTGTTTTTATAGTGGATGGGCTGCCAAACTGGAAGCCATCCATGAAATCGAAATTGCCCGCCTGGAGATAAATGTCGGCTACAGAGATTACTCTTGGGTGATCTTTTACGAGCTCATAGTCGGCCTTGGCGTATACAGCTTCAATTTGCTTTTCCAGCGTTCTTGTGTCGACGGGTAAGGCACTTTTGATATAGGTATACACTGACAGCTTGTACCATTGTGAAATGAGTTGACCGTCGGTGGTTTTGATTTCCCAGGGCACTATCGCACTGATTTTCATGTGGCTGTCAGGGTAATTTTTAATGACGCCAGTAACCTTCAGTGGTACTTCAAAGTCACCGGTAAGGCGGAGGGTTTGGCCAATGGGGTCAGTGCTGCCGAAATATTTGCTTGCAAGCGTTTCTGTTAGAATGACAGACGATGGATCGCTGAGCGCTGTGTTGGGGTCGCCTTTGAGGAGCTCAAAATCAAAAAACTGAAAGAAGTGCTTTTCTGCCATAAGCACATCGCTGGAGTACTTTTGGTCGCCGATTTGGACTGAAGACCGGATGTTGCGGACATTGATGACATCGCTAACCGAAGCAAGTTGGCCTTTGAGTAATTCAGCGTCTTGTCTGGTGGTCAGGCCCACGTTTCTGCTGCCTTCACCCTTCAAATCCTCATTCCAATACAACAAATAGGTATTGCTGGCCTCCTGCTGAAACGCATCAACTTTGAGCTCACCAATAATAAATGCCCCAATGGTGATGGCGGCTGTGATGCCAACAGCCAGTCCAATAATGTTTAGCAGCGAGAAAGTTTTATTCCTGACAAGGTTGCGGTAAGCAATCAAAAGGTAATTCCTGATCATAGCATTTCTTTGTCAAGTTGTAAGGCCAAGGGAATGCCATTTTTATAAATGACTGCAAGTCAATTGATTGTGTATTATTGCGACATGCAGGCCTGTTTCAAAATGAAACAGCCCGTACATTATTTTGACTCGTCGAGAAATTTGATCAGCTCTTTATGTGATAGTAGCAGTGCATCCATTACCTCCAGCAAGTTTTCATAATCGTCGGCAATGTTTTTAACGTCACGGGAGATGTCACTTGATTTCGACATTTTGAATTTGTGAAACTGCCTGAACCCCTCAAGTATTTTCTGCATGTCATCGGACTGGCTCATAAAACGCTCCAGCCTCGCCCTGTTGTCGATGAGTTCTGCTTTCAGGTGAGCTGTTGCTTCCTCCGCCGGAATGGGTGCAGCTTCGTTGGGTAAGCCCATTTTTTCTAACTCCTCCTGTATCGCCGCTGAATTCGACAGGTCTTTTTCCAGGAGATCAGACAGCTCAATGTTAAATAATTTTACAATTTTCAGGACGTTCTCAAGTCGGGGCTCTGCGGTTCCTTTTTCGTAACTGGCAATATTACCCCTGTTGAGGGCAATCCTTTCACCGAGCTGCTCCTGGCTCAGCCCAGCTTTCTTTCGTAAAAATTTCAGGTTGTCAGCGAAAAACTTCATTTTTGTAAAAAATATTCACATTTAGATCAATGGCCTCGTTGTTTTTCACAACAATTGTGTACTTTTGGGTAAATTTATGTAAAAAAATTAAACATTTTCTATTAACGGTCGTTAATATTAGTGTTATGAATTTTACAAAACATCAAATTAATCGATATATCAATCCTATTAACACTTCTTCTAGTCAATTTTTTCCTTAGCGACATAGTCGGTCAAGAGCGCCGTGTCGGGCATGCTACATGAATCAACCGGCAAGGTAATTGAAATTATTTTCTGACTTAAAAGAAGACGACATGACTACTACAGAGAAAACCAGGAATACTAATTCGAAAAAGAAGGACTTTAGGAAGCTAGGGTTTTCTGCTCTCGACACCATAGAAATCACTCAAGGTCTTAACCAGCTATTGGCCAATTACTCAGTGCATTACCAGAAGCTAAGGAACTTCCATTGGAATGTGAAAGGAAACGATTTCTTTCGGCTGCATGAGAAGTTTGAAGAGTTGTACGATGAGGCAAGAGGGCACATTGACGACATTGCCGAGCGGATACGGGTTTTTGGTCAAATGCCCATGAGTACGATGGGTGAGTATATCGAAAATGCCGAAATCAAAGAAATCAGGAAGGAGCTTCCGGCCAGGGAAATGGTAATGGAAGTTTTGCTCGACATAAGAATCCTGCTTTCCGACATGCACGGTGTTGTGCACACCGCTCAGGAAAGTGATGACACCGGAACGGAGGATATGCTCACTAGCTATATTCAGGGGTTGGAAAAGCACCACTGGATGCTTAGTGCATGGTTGAACGAAAAATGGGAGGTTAAATGAGTAGCTTACAAACTCACTCAAGGGTAGCTATTTTCATTTACAGCCGTGCAAAGGTGCGAGACAGGAAGCTACTGGCAAGGGCAGAGGCGCTTAATGTCAAGCTAAAAAAAATAGACATTGATGCGGAAAAACTCACGTCGACTCATTTTGCGAGCCTTGCCTCTGATATGACGGTGGATGTTTGCGACCTTATCGACCCCAGGATTATTGAGGGGTACAAAATTTCTGACACGGAAGGTACTTTAAAGTTGATCAACAAGAATCCGGAATTACTCAAGACGCCAATTGTGGTGACTTCTGAACGTGTCAAATACATCGGGGACTATGGGGATCTGGAGGCAATTGATCAGCTGTTTTCACCGTCAGTAAAGAGTAATCTGTAACGTAAAAAACAATCCATGCAAAGGAAAGAAAATTATATAATGGTGCCGTTTGATTTTCAGGCTGAATCAAAAATGGCATTGAAAGCCGCCCTCAGGATCGGTAAAACATTGGGGATGCGAATAGAAGTGATACAATTCAAACCGATTGAAAGCGCTGCCTTTCTGCCGAACGTGGGCTTGATGGCAGGGTATGGAGCGGCATTTCCTCAGGTGGTGAAAACGGAGCTGAAATTTGAAGGAATGGATGAATTTTTGAGGGTATTGGAAGAGATGAATGCCTTGCACAGAGATATTCATTTTCATCAGATTGAGGAGTCGCCCGAGGTAGGAATCAAAGAATTCATGCACGACTATGATCCGTCGTTGTTGGTGATACATAAAGAGGCTTTCAAAGGAAGTAATCCTTTGACGGGCTCAGTCGTTCAGCGAATTATCAGGCATACCAATGTGCCAGTGCTGGCGCTGGAGGGTTCTGTGCTTCCCGAATCGTTCAAAAATATTGTGCTACCCACAGATGTCAGCCGATTTCTTCCTACTGAGGCCGACTTCATCAGTCACTGGGTTGACTCATTTAACTCCACTGTTCACTTGCTCAACGTAGTGCACACAGATTTAATAGATGAGGAGGAAATAAAGTCAAAAATGCAAAAAGTAGCGCTTGAACTTGGGTTTGAGAAGTTCTTTGTCAATGCCACACACCATGATAAGGAAGTCGAAGCCATTGTTGAATTTAGCGAGCAGGTAGATGCCGATCTCATCATGATGAAGACCTACGATAAGACTGGCCTTGAACGCTTTTTATTTGGGAGCATCACCGAAGATGTTGTGAAAGCGCCGTCACCAGCCGTTTTGGCTGTTAATGTTTCGATGAATTAAACAAAGCGAGGGATTCTACTTAATGCATTGGCTGGACATACTCATTTTCTTTATTTACATGGTAATCATGCTGGGGATAGGTTTCTTCTTCCTCAGGCAAAACAAAAGTGACGACGACTATTACGTAGGAGGGCGGTCCATGGGCAGCATGCACGTGGGCCTTAGTGTTGTGGCTACCGACGTTGGCGGTGGCTTTTCTATTGGGCTCGGCGGTCTTGGGTTCACAATGGGAATTTCAGGATCGTGGATGCTGTTCACGGGCCTGATCGGAGCATGGCTTTCGGCTGTGGTGCTTATTCCCAAGGTAAGCAAGATGTCGAAGCTTGAGGGGCTTTACACCTTCCCCCAGATTTTCGGACTTTTCTACAACAAAAAGGTTGCTTTGCTGGCAGGCATCATTTCTGCCATAGGGTATCTCGGTTTTACGAGTTCTCAGATGCTGGCTGGCGCCAAGCTTGCTTCCGCAACCTTTGTGAATCTGGATCTCATGACCGCCCTGTTCGTTATGGGGGTGATAGCTGTAGTATACACTGTCATGGGAGGCTTGAAAGCAGTAATCTATACCGATACTGTTCAATGGATTATTCTCATGGCCGGTTTGATCTTCATCGGTATTCCGATGGGTTATCACGCCATTGGAGGATATGACGCTATTGTTCAAACGCTTCCGCCCGAGTTCCTGCGCTGGGATAACCTTACCTGGCAAATGCTGGTGAACTGGGCTGTGACCATCATCCCCATTTGGTTTGTTGGGATGACTTTGTACCAAAGGATCTACGCCTGCAAAGGGCCGAAGGAAGCCCAAAAGGCCTGGTTTATTGCGGGCCTTTTCGAGTGGCCAATTATGGCAATCATGGGCGTTGTTTTGGGCCTTTTTGCCAGAGTGGCGGCGGAGCAAGGGATGTTTGATGCCTTAGGTTATGCAGGCGCAGGAACCATGGACGAAGAAATTGGGTTGCCTTTACTCCTAAGAGACATTCTGCCGGTTGGCCTGCTTGGCTTGATGATGTCAGCCTATTTCTCGGCGATTCTGTCAACGGCCGACAGTTGTTTGATGGCTGCCTCGGGAAATATTGTTACCGATATCCTGGGAGTTAAATCGACCTCAGAGGCTACTTCGAAGTCAACACTGCGGATGTCGCAGTTGATAACGCTGGGCGTGGGTGTTGCAGCGCTCATACTTGCCAGCACTATGGAAAACGTGCTTGAACTTATGCTTTACTCTTATGCGTTTTTAGTTTCAGGACTGTTGGTTCCGCTGGTGGCAGCACTATTTGGTGCCAAAGTTTCCAGCACGGCAGCCTTTTGGTCGATGCTGGTTGGTGGCGCTACTACGGTCGGTTTAAGCATTGCGCCTATTGATCTTCCTCTTCAGCTAGATCCGAATGTGTTCGGCATTTCGGCTTCAGCAGCCATTTTTGTCATATTAAATTCAGTTACTACTAAAAAAACCTACGCTCATGATAAGCTATGAACTTCTCACACCTGGCCTCACTGTTGGCATGAACCAACGCATGCTAATTGCGGCATTTCTGCACAAGCACCTGGATGAATTTGGAGATGAAAAAGAGGATATTCTGAAATGCATTGACTATGCGCTTGACGATAACCTGAAGCCAGGCGGATTTGTGCTGGTAGCTCACGACAAGGAGAAAGATACGATTGTCGGGACTGTGGTGGTAAACCGAACCGGCATGGAAGGTTACATACCCGAGAACATCCTTGTATACATTGCCATGCACAAAGATTACCGTGGGCAAGGCATTGGTAAGCAGCTCATGCAGAAGGCCATTGATTCCGCTGACGGAAACATTGCCTTACATGTAGAACCGGAAAATCCTGCCGTACACTTGTACAGGAAGCTAGGCTTTACCAATAAATACCTGGAAATGAGGTTGGTGAAAAGCTGAACCTCCTTTTTTAGTTAAATTTGAACAACACCAACCCGTCTGCTGAGTTATACTCAGTGGATTTATCATTTTAAGATGGCTTATATTACGCTCAACAGAACCAAGCTCAAACACAATTACGACTTCCTCAATGCGAAGTTTGAACAGAACGATATTGAGTGGGGAGTTGTATCCAAGTTGCTCTGCGGCAACAAAACTTTCATAGAAGAACTGATTAAGCTGGGTACGAGGGAGATTCACGACTCCAGAATAGGTAACCTGAAGGTGGTGAAATCCATTAATCCCGATGTCCAAACTGTTTATATAAAACCCCCAGCAAAAAAAAACATATTGAAGATTGTCAAATATGCTGACGTTAGCTTCAATACTGAGTACGCCACCATGCAGCTATTGTCAAAAGAGGCAATGAGGCAGGGTAAAGTGCACAAGGTGATTATTATGATTGAGATGGGTGACCTGAGAGAGGGCGTTGTGGGCGATCACCTGCTGGAGTTTTATGAGCAGGTATTTGAATTGCCTAACCTTGAAATTGTCGGACTGGGCACCAACCTCAATTGCCTGAACGGTGTGATGCCGTCTCCTGACAAGCTGGTTCAGCTAAGCTTGTACAAAGAGCTGGTAGAAACCAAGTTCAACAAGAAGATTCCGTGGGTGTCAGGGGGAACTTCTGTTACTTTTCCCCTGCTGCAACGAAATCTGCTACCTAAAGGAGTTAACCACTTTAGAATTGGTGAGACGCTGTATTTCGGAGCCGATTTGTTCACAGGCGGTACAGTGGAAGGCATGCAAACTGACGTTTTCAAGCTCTACACACAGATTATAGAACTCACACAAAAGCCAAAAACCCCTGAGGGCGAGCTGGCAGAGAACCCATCGGGCGAAGTTTTTGAAATTAGGAAGGAAGACATAGGTAAGACGTCTTACAGGGCGATAGTTGATATTGGCCTGTTGGAGATTGCGCCCGATTTTATGATACCAGAAGAAAAGGGCGTTACCGTGATAGGAGCAAGTTCGGACATGCTGGTGCTTGATTTGGGGAATTCCGACCGGAATTATCAGGTGGGAGACATAGTGACTTTTCAGATGAAGTACATGGGTGTGCTGGGCGTGCTCAACTCCGACTACATTGAAAAATATGTAGTGGAGTGACCCTGCTATGAACTTACCTTTTCTCCAAATACCCAACTGGGCTTGAGCATGACCCGCTTGAGTCCAAACTTCTTGACTGATACTCTTTCGATGTATTCAACAGCTTCTTCCACCGAATCGGTCACCAGAAAGAGATCCAGGTCTTCGGGTGATACGGTCTTTTCCTTCACCATGTGGTCCAACTGACTAACGAGGTGGCTCCAATAGTCTTTGCCAAACAACACCAGCGGAAATCCCTTAATTTTTCCGGTTTGTATTAGCGTCAACGTTTCAAAAAGCTCATCCATGGTGCCTGCCCCGCCAGGCATCACCACAAACCCGTAGGAGTACTTTAGCAAAAGCACCTTTCGCACAAAGAAGTAGTTGAAGTTGACTACAATGTCCAGGTACGGATTGGCGTGCTGCTCGTGTGGGAGCACAATATTGCAGCCAATCGTTTTACCACCAACTTCTTTAGCTCCCCTGGGCGCAGCCTCCATAATGCCCGGGCCACCGCCAGTCATTACCGTGAATCCTGCCAGGGCCAATTGCTGGCCGAGTGCCTGCGCAGCCTTGTATGATGGGTGATCCTCCTGAAACCTTGCAGAACCAAAGACGGTAATACATGGCCCTGTAAAGTGCAATGCCCTGAATCCACGAATAAATTCGAGAGCTACTTTTATGATGTATTTAAATTCCCTCCATCTGGTACCGGGCCCCTCTAAAAACTTCTTTTCGTTATGGTTATTAGTATCGGTGTTGTTCTCCATCATTGATCAAATAAAATCGCCTTCAATCACATTTGTATTGGCTCTATTTCCAAATTCTCCGTCATTAGCCCATACACTCAACCGTGAATATGACTATAAAATTTCCCTCCAGACTTATATTTTCTGCTTTTTCACTTGCCTTGCTGGCCGGTTGCGGCGACAAAACAACAGATACTAGCGAAAATAAACAAGACAGCACAATGGCTGGCAGAACACCAGTAGCCATGACGGCTCCGAAGCTTGAAGATACTTTCAAAGCCGAAATTGATGCGCTTTCGGCACACCCGCAGGTAAAGGAGGCCTTCCAGTTCATTGAAGACTATGACGAGCAAACCATCAAAACACTTATCACTCTTACCGAGATTGAAGCGCCTCCATACAAAGAAAAGAACCGAAGCGATAAATATTTGTCGCTGCTGAAAGAAGCGGGTGCCGATTCAGTTTGGCAGGATGAAGTGTGGAATGCAATCGGCTTGGTAAAAGGAACAAAAAGAGGGAAGGTGCTGGCGTTTTGTGCTCACCTCGACACGGTTTTCCCGGAAGGCACCGATACCCGGGTGCAACAATCAGGCGATACGCTGAAAGCCCCAGGTATTTCAGATGACACCAGGGGGTTAGCCATTCTCATCACCATAATGAAGGCCATCCGTAAAGCAGGCATTCAGCCAGAAAATGATATTTTGTTTATTGGCAATGTAGGAGAAGAGGGGCAGGGCGATTTGCGTGGAGCCAAGTATCTTTTTGGGCCTAACGGGCCTAAGATTGACGCCTTTATCTCAGTCGACGGCAGTGGCCATGAGTCGGTAACCAACCAGGCACTTGGGTCGCACAGGTACCGGATCACATTTGAGGGGCCTGGCGGGCATTCATGGGGCGCCTTTGGTTTGGGCAACCCTCATCATGCGCTGGGTAGAGCCATTACTTACTTTACCGATGAAGCGGACAAGTTTACTCGTGGCGGGCCAAAGACAAACTATAACGTAGGTGTAATTTCCGGTGGCACCTCGGTTAATTCTATCCCCTTTGAATCTATTATGGAGGTGGACATGCGTTCCGAGAGCCCTGAAAGCCTTGTTAAGGTAGATACTATTCTTCAGCAGGCGGTTCGAAAAGCATTGGCAGATCAAAATAAACTTAAAAGGCATGGCCCAGATTTGACGGTCAAAGTGGAGATGATTGGCGACCGCCCTTCTGGAGAGCACCCCGAAAGCATAGCCATTGTCCAAAGGGGCATAGCTGCCACACAGTTTGTTGGTGGCAGGCCGACCTTAAGGAGAGGCAGTACCGACTCTAATATTCCGATTTCAAAAGGAATACCTGCCATCACGATTGGCGGCGGAGGCATGGGTAGAAATGCTCACTCCCTTGATGAATATTTCATCAACAAGGACGGCGTGCTGGGAATCAAAAGAGCGCTGCTGATTGTGTTGGCTGAAGTGGGTATTCATGACGAAATGAGGATTGAATCAAGATAGGCGATTCTTGTAGTCCTCATAGCCAAACTCCCTTACCAGTTGGAAAGAGTTGTCTTCTTTCCAAATACCAATAGATGGGTGGGGTACGCCGTTGAAGGTCGTGGTTTTCACCATCGTGTAGTGGATCATGTCTTCAAACACGATCAAGTCGCCAGGCTCGAGCTCTTTATCGAAAGAGTATTCGCTCATGTAGTCTCCGGCCAGGCAACTCATGCCCCCCATGCGGTAGGTGGGTTTGCCTTTTTCCGGATCCATTTTGGCTCCTCTGATTCTGGGCTTGTAGGGCATTTCCAGGCAATCGGGCATGTGGCAGGTAAAAGAAGCGTCCAGGATGGCTGTTTTTACACCGGAGTTTTCTACTACATCGAGAACAGTAGATACCAGGTCGCCAGTTTCCCAGGCCACTGCACTGCCAGGCTCCAGGATGACTTCTACTCCCCATTTTTCTCTGAATGCTTTCAGAATAGAAACGAGGTGGGCAGTATCATATCCTTTTTTGGTCATCAGGTGCCCGCCTCCCATGTTCACCCATTTTACCTGTGGAATCAGGTGCCCAAATTTCTCTTCAAATGCCGCAAGTGTATTTTCAAGCGTGAACGAGGTGGATTCGCACAAGACATGGAAATGTAGCCCCTCAATGCCTTCTGGCAGCTTGTCGCCAAAGTGCGCAGCGGTCATGCCCAGGCGGGAAGTAGGCGATGATGGATTGTACAAGTCGGTTGCCACCTCTGAGTACTCTGGGTTGACCCGAATCCCGCATGAAATCTTTTCAGGATAGGCTACAACTTTGTCTTTGAATCGCTCATACTGGCTCAGCGAATTGAAAGTAATGTGACTACTCATCTTCATGATTTCGTCAAATTCCTGATCACGGTAGGCTACAGCATATGTGTGCGACTTTGTCTTCATCTCCTCAAAGCAAAGCCTGGCCTCAGAGAGCGAACTTGCCGTGGCTCCTTTCAGGTATTGCCTCACCAGAGGAAAAGCACTCCACATGGCAAAGCCCTTGAACGCCAGAATGATGCTGATACCGGCCCGCTCCTGCACGTCGTTCATTAGCTCAAGGTTTCTGCGGAGCAGCGACTCTTCGAGCAGATAGCAGGGTGAAGGTATTTTTGAGTAGTCAATCATGGTCACTTGGTCGTGTAAAACAGTAAAGGGCAAGCCTTGTGCCTTGCCCCTTTTATCTTTTAATAAAGCCAAAGCTTAGTCCATTTCAAGATCCACATCATGTAGCTCATGCCATGGTAAGCCCTGCTTGTTCATTTCTTCCATGAAGGGATCAGGGTTGAACTGCTCCACGTTGAACACACCAGCGCCGCCCCACTTGCCTTCAAGCACAAGCTTGGCTCCAATCATAGCCGGTACGCCGGTGGTGAAGGAAACGCCCTGTGCCTTGGTTTCACGGTAGGCATCGGGGTGTTTGCAGTTATTGTACACGTAATAGGTCTTTTCAGCACCATTTTTTATGCCACGCACCCTGCAACCAATCGAGGTTTCACCTTTGTAGTTTTCTCCAAGATCTCCCGGGTCAGGCAATACAGCTTTTAGAAACTGAAGGGGCACGATTTCCATTCCGTTGTAGTTGATTGGCTCAATGCTGCCCATGCCTATGTTCAGAATCACTCTGAGGTGAGTCAGGTAGTTGTCGCTGAAGGTCATCCAGAAGCGGGCTCTTTTCATCGTGGGGAAGTTTTTCACCAGCGACTCGAGCTCCTCATGGTAAATCAGGTAAGACTTCATCGGCCCGATGTTCGGATAGTTGATATCCTTACCTATTTCATGTGGTTTTGTTATTTTCCACTTGCCATCTTCAAAGAATTTTCCTTCCTGCGTTACTTCCCGAATGTTTATTTCAGGATTGAAGTTGGTAGCAAAAGCCTTTCCGTGGTCTCCGGCGTTACAATCAACAATATCGAGGTAGTGAATTTCATCAAAATAATGCTTGGCGGCGTAGGAAGTGAAAACACCTGTAGCGCCTGGGTCGAAACCGCAACCTAGTACGGCTGTTAGGCCGGCAGCTTTGAATTTTTCCTGATATGCCCACTGCCAGCTGTACTCAAACTTGGCTTCTTCTTTGGGCTCGTAGTTCGCTGTGTCGAGGTAGTTTACTTTGGTCTCCAAACAAGCATCCATGATAGTAAGATCCTGATAAGGAAGTGCCACATTGATGACAATGTCAGGGCCGAAACTATTGATCAGCTTCACCAGCTCAGGCACCACGTCAGCATCTACTTTAGCAGTTTGTATGCTTATACCCACGTCTTTTTTTATGTCAGCGGCAATGTCATCACACTTGGACTTGGTTCTGCTGGCGAGCATGATTTCAGTAAACACACTTGAATTTTTGGCGCATTTGTAAGCCACCACTCGACCGACTCCGCCGGCACCAATAATGAGTACTTTTCCCATCTTATATCTTATTACAGGTTAATTGCTTGAACTGCAAAAGTAGCACATGCGGAAATGTATTAAAAACGCTGCGATCAATATTCTGACTCGTGGCAATTTTGCCAGAGAAAGGAGGATGAAAGTGTGGGGGATAAACAAGAAAAACCGGAGCGTAAACCCCGGTTTCGATAGCTGGTAGTTATAATTGTCAATTAGTCCATCAAAACGCCAACCTGAACTCTTGAGTGGGCGCTTACATAGTATCCGTCGTAAAGAAATTCCGACAAAAGCTCTGTTAATTGTTTTTCTGAAGCATCTTTCTTGAATGTGGCAAAACAGTAGGAAGCCTCTATCCCCAGTACTTCCAGTTCTGGCATTTTTGCTTTTATCCGCACAATCTTTTGCTCCATGTAGGCAGCATTGGAGTTTTCAAGCAAGGGGAAGGCTATATTGACTTTGTCGCCAGAGTAGCTCACATTCAATTTGGCTGGGAAACGTACGCCAAGTTTGGCTAGCTCATGGTCTATCACTCTTGTGCTTTCGCCGTTTTCCAAAAGGGCAGTTCTTTTTTCGAAAAGAGCATCAACCTTAGAGTGGTCACCTACAGTGCTTTGGGCCATAAGAATGCCATTGAAGGCAACAAGGCAAATGATTATCAATACTTTTTTCATAGCGGTTGTGTTATAATGTTATTTATTGTAGTCGTGAAAATGCAATGGCGTATGAAGCTCTTAAACAGGTTCATCATCGGCGAGCCATTTTTGGGCTGCGATTCGTTGATGACCAGATAGTTTTTTTCGTTAACCATGATCAAATGTACCAGGCGGATTTCCATTTTTAAAATCCGCTCATTTCGAAGCACAAAAATGCATGTGGCATTGAAAACCAGTATTCAGGATTTTGCGAAAACGACAACTTTACACTGAAAACATTACATCATTTGTGACCCCATGGAGCGCATAAAACTGCTTTAGCTGCTTCAAACGAGGGGTATGATTTGTTTTTGCTCATTTATTTCCACCTTTTATTACCTGAACCAGAAACTTTCAAATAATACGCAAGCCGTAAAGGGCCGGATTGCGGAATTATTGCTTATTGAGTTACTTTTGTGCACCTGATTTTGACATGACGACACAAAACATCGAGACCCGCTTCAATCAACTTGCCGATGATCTTTCTGAAAATGGATACGGTATCATTTCAGAGTGCTGCCTGTGCTCTTGAGTTAGCTTTAACACTTATGTAATAGCCGTCATAAAGAAATTCTGCTAATAGTTCATTGAGCATCTTTTTTGTAGCTCCTTTCTTGAACGTCGCAAAACAGTAATAGCTATCGACCCGAATAGCTTCCAGTTCTGGTATCTTGGCTTTGATCATTGAAAGCTTTTGCTCGATCCGGGGATCATCAGTGCTTTCAATCAAAGCGAAGGTGACGTTCGTTTTGTTTCCGGCGACGTCTAAGTCCAATTTCGCAGGGAAATGTACCCCATGCTTGGCCAGCTCAATATCAATTGCTCTCGTACTTTCACCATTTTTTAGAAGGGTGCTTCTTTTTTCGAAAAGCGTAATGAGATAACAAGGTTCCTTAACCAATGTACGTGGGTCTTCAGAAGACAACTTTTGAGCAAGCAGGTTGCCACCGAAGGCAACGACACAAATGATAATCAGTACTTTTTTCATGGAAGTGGTTGTGTTATAATGTTATTTATAGTAGTCGTGAAAATGCAACGGTGTAGGAAGCTCTTAGACAGTGTCATCACAAAGGAGCCATTTTTGGGCTGCGATTCGTTGACAACCAGATAGATATTTCCGTTAACCATGATCAAATGTACCGGGGGGATTTTCATTTTAAAAGTCCACTCATTTCGAAGCATAAAAACGCATGTGGCATTGAAAAACCAGTATTCAGGATTTTGCGAAAACGACAACTTTACGTTCAAAGCATTACATCATTTGTGATCCCCCGGAGCATGTAGAAAGCCCTCAACTGCTGGAAAAAGGCGACATGACTTATTTTTTTTGCTCATTTATTTCCACCTTTTATTACCTGAACCAGAAACTTTCAAATAATACGCAAGCCGTAAAGGGTCGGATTGCGGAATTATTGCTTATTGAGTTACTTTTGCGCACCTGATTTTGACATGACGACACAAAACATCGAGACCCGCTTCAATCAACTTGCCGATGATCTTTCTGAAAATGGATACGGCATCATCGAGTCCTTTCTCAGCGATGAGGAGGTAAAGGACATCTTGAGCGTTTTGGATCGCTATCAGGAAGCTGGTGATTTAAAGAGAGCTGGCATAGGGCAGGCTGAAAATCATCAGGTTGACAGGTCGCAGCGGGGAGACTTGATCCGGTGGATAGAGCCTGAGAAAGCGAAGGACCCCACCCAGGTGTATTTGGATAGGATGCGAGAACTGATGCAGTTTATCAACAGAACGTGTTTTCTAAGTCTGAAAGATTTTGAGTTTCATTACACGCTTTACCCGGTTGGCACTTTTTACAAACGGCATTTGGATCAGTTCAAGCAGGACGACCACCGGAAGCTGAGCGTCATTTGTTATCTAAACTTCGATTGGAGTGAGGCGGACGGCGGACAATTGCGGATGTACAAACCTGTCGGAGCCGATGAGCAGGCAATAGACGTGCTGCCAGTGGCAGGCAGAATGGTTTGTTTCAGAAGTGATTTACTGGAACACGAAGTGTTGCCCACAGCAAAAGAAAGAAAAAGCCTAACCGGATGGCTGCGTGATCAGCTACTCGATGTGCCGTTTTAGTGAGAGACGAAAAAATAGGCTCCGGCTGTTTTTAAGTTTCCGTCATAGAGCTTTGTTTCAAACCGTTCCTGTTTTTTGTTTTCGAGCGTTCGTGGATCTACATGCCTGACATCGATGGAAACATTTCCATCTTCATAAATTCTAACCTTCAAGTAGTTGTATAAATAGCCGCTGCCAACTGGATTGTCAATCATTTTGTTCTCAGAAAAAGTGATGAACGCTTTGCTATTCCTCGCAGCATTCCTGCCGAAGTACTCAAAAAAGTCTATGTTCATTCCTCCCACTATGTCGGGTGCATTTTCGACTTTCTTTTCATCTACATAAAAATCGCATTTGGCATAGTAGAAAGTGCCTTTCACGTCATATCCTCTCTTAAAGGTTTCCAAAAGCTCTTCAAAGGTTAGCAAAGGACTATTTTGAGCAAATGCGGGAGCAACAGATGTAAAAAAAACCAGGATGATAAACAGCAGCCTTTTCATAGATGGAGAATTTGAATGTAAATTAAACTATTAATTACACTTTTCAGATATACACAGGAAGCTGGTTGTCGTTTAACGCTGCTTCTTGCGGAGGAAAAAGAAAAACATCCGCCCACGCCGGAATGAAACAAAAGATATGAAATGTGACACCGGGATGATGAAGGGAGAGTGCGGAAGATGCCGGAAAGTACTTGACGATGATCAGCTTATTTAAATAGAGTCATTGCAGTTGCACTCGACTGAGTACACGTGATCGATGCGGCTGGTTAGTTCAAGGGGTTGTAAAAATTCCAAAAAAATAGAAAATTAAAGGAATCCCTTGCTCAACTATTACGTTCTTCGAATTAGCTAAATCTCCTGTTTTATGACCGATCTTCTGGCTGCCCGCTCACAAATGGCAGTGTCACTGGGTTTTCACATCATATTCTCCTGTATTGGAATGGTCATGCCATTTCTCATGGCATTTGCCAACTACAAATGGCTCAAGACAGGTCAGGAGGACTACCACCGTTTAATGAAGGCCTGGGCTCGAGGTGTGGCTATCTTTTTTGCGGTAGGGGCAGTGTCGGGTACTGTGCTCAGTTTCGAGCTGGGGCTGCTTTGGCCGGGTTTTATGGAACATGCGGGGCCTATCATTGGTATGCCTTTTTCGCTGGAAGGAGCAGCGTTCTTTCTGGAGGCGGTTGCACTTGGCTTGTTTCTATATGGTGAAAAGGTGCTAAAGCCCTGGGTGCATTTTACGTCAGGAGTTTTCGTTGGCATTTCCGGGGTGGCATCTGGCATTCTGGTGGTTGCGGCCAATGGCTGGATGAATAGCCCATCCGGTTTCGACTGGGTAAACGGGCAGGCGTTGAACGTGGATCCTATAGCTGCTATGCTAAACGAGGCCTGGTTCACTCAGGCTTTGCATATGACGTTGGCGGCTTTTGTGGCCACGGGATTTGGCGTGGCTGGGGTGCATGCCTGGCAATATTTAAAAGACAGAAGCAAATTGCTCCACCTCCGGGCACTCAAAATAGCACTCGCATTCGGAGCGGTGGCCGCTTTTTTGCAGCCGTTTAGCGGCCATCTTTCAGCGGATGATGTGGCACACAGGCAGCCGGTGAAGCTGGCAGCAATGGAGAGCCATTTTGAAACAGAGAAAGGTGCTTCATTTGTGATTGGAGGGATTCCCGATGAAGAAAAAGGAGAAGTGAACTATGCGATCAAGATTCCTTACCTGCTGAGCATACTGGCATTCACTGATCCGATGGCTGAAGTAAAAGGGCTTGATGCATTTCCGAGAGACGAATGGCCGCCTGTAGCCATAGTGCATTTTGCGTTTCAGACTATGATAGCGATAGGGGTGTTGCTTATGTTAATTGGGGTGATTTTTCTTTTCGGCCAATGGAAGAAACCGCTGCTGGTTCGAAGCTCCTGGTTTCTCAAGCTGTTGGCTTTCGCCACTCCATTAGGCTTTTTGGCTGTGGAGGCTGGCTGGGTGGTGACTGAGGTGGGAAGGCAGCCGTGGATTATCTATGGAATCATGAAAACAGCCGATGCCGTAACGCCCATGCCAGGGATAGCATACTCATTTTATCTGACCACATGTATTTATTTGGTACTAGCCATTTTGGTTTTTTGGTTAATGGGGCGGCAAATCACCGTTTTCAATGAAGAAAGGGAGGTAGCTCATGTTTGAGTGGGTCGTTCTGGTGTTGGTCATAGCTCTTCTGTTGTATGTTCTTTTAGGGGGCGCTGATTTTGGTGCAGGGATATTGGAATTATTCTCACCAAAGGAAAAGTTTGATGAACTGAAAGCCACTACTTACCAGGCCATTGGGCCGGTATGGGAAGCTAATCACGTGTGGCTTATTATCATCATTGTTATTTTATTCAATGGCTTTCCTTCCGCCTTCAAAGTCATTTCCATCTACCTGCATATCCCGCTTTTGTTGATGCTGGTTGGCATCATTGTCAGAGGAACGGCCTTTGTGTTCCGGCATTATGATGCAGTTCAGGGCAGCTCTCAAAAGGTTTATTCCAGGATGTTTGCCTGGTCAAGCCTGATCACGCCGTTTTTTCTGGGGATTATTGCTGGCGCCATAGTGCTGGGCAGAATGCCCGTTGAGGTTGACAACTTCCATCAGGCGTTCGTGGCACCATGGCTCAACTGGTTCACAGTCGCAGTTGGGATTTTTACTTCATCACTCTTTGCTTTTTTGGCGGCCACGTTTCTCATACCTGAAATTGAAGATCGGAGCACCAAAGAGCTTTTTCGTAAGAATGCTTTGCTAACCAATATTTTGGTAGTAGTAACGGGGGGGCTAGTGTTTGTGGCAGGGCTGGTTGAAAAAATTGACTTTCCCCGATTATTCTTTTCCCACCCTTTTGGTCTTGTCAGTGTCATTTTTGCCACGGTAGGCCTTTTGGTACTGGCTGTTACGTTGAGGAAGAAGTGGGATCAGCTTTCGAGACTGCTGGCGGGACTACAGGGAAGCTTAATTGTGCTGGGCTGGCTGGCACTTCAGTACCCTAACCTGATTGTTTTTATTGATGGGACGGTGATAACTCTTGAGGCAGCGGCAGCTCCGGAGCTGGTGATATCAATTTTAGGCACGATGTTGGCGGTTGGTGTTGTGCTAATATTACCAGCATTGGGCTATTTGATATGGGTTTTTAAGTATCGCAAAGGTTTGCGGTAATTTTTTTCAACAAATCGAGCGTTCCGTTAAACTTTTTTCAATAAATTTACGTCTGTATTGAAACAGGAGAAATCAAGAAATTAACAATATGCTAATGAGCTCTTGATTCTGCACATAAAAAAAGGGGCTAACTTTGCCCCTGATAGTAGAATCCTCTCATTAATAAAGAGTGTAGTTTAAGTAGGTATGTGTTCTGAGCACCTTCGGCTTTTGGCCCAAGGTGCTTTTTATTTGCTCCAATTTAACTGAGATTTTTTCATTTTCACAACTCTTTTTCTGAAATTTTATCAAAGCAATCGTTTGAAAAGTTGGTTATATAACTATTCTTCGAAATCTTATAAAAATTGCTTGCCGGGGCCGCCAGAGATTGATGTTCAGGCTTTATAGTTGCCTGATGTCGCCGGTTGATGTGATCAATTATTCTCGTTTTGAATCTGGCATTGCAGTTGAACTTGTTGTGTGAGCTCCGCCGAGTTGGGAGAAATTACAGAGGCAGCCACAACCTATTTGTCAGAGACACAGCCGCATCTGGCGAAATACGACAATTAATGAAGTTTTCCGTAGTGCCGACGGGTGTTCATAACTTAACCAGCCTGAAAGACTGTAGAGAGCCATTTGTAGGGAAGTGCAGGATGTATACCCCTGAAGGATACGAAACCAGGTCAATCATGAGCTCACCCGAAGCAACAGTTATCTTTGGATTTATCTCCTGTCCGGCGGTGTTGTAAATTTTCACATGCGAGGGATCGAAATCGTGCGAACCTTTTAACCTGAAACTCTTGTCTGAGGGGTTGGGGTAGATTGTCAGGCCGCTGGATAGCGTAAAGTCAACCTTTTCAACCTGGGAATATGAAACTGTACCGTCAAAGTCAGTTTGCTTTAGTCTGTAGAACGATTTTCCCGGGTAGGGTTGATGATCAACAGTCCGGTAGGTTTGCTTTTCAGAAGTAGTTCCAGCTCCCTTTACCTGAAGGATCTCCTGCCAAATTTGGGCATCAATTGAGCTTTCGACCGAAAAGAAGTCATTATTTAGCTCAGATCCGGTGGCCCACTCTAAAGTAACCTGGCTATTTGCTGCTGTTGCGGAAAAGCTTAGCAACTCAACGGGCAGCGGCACCGAAACATCGGTGTTGCCTAAGCTGAACCTGTCCCCATCTTGAAGCGACACGCCGGAAAAAACGGCGATTTTATTAGAGACGGTTCCCGCTAGCGGTGTTACGTCATTTGTAGAAAAATCCCCGTCTCTGTCAACAAGTAATCTTAAATTAGAGCCGAGCGGACTTCCGCCTACTCCGCTGAAGTCGAAGGAGATGGAAACGGTACCTACGTCACCTGTTTTAGCCACTATCCAGTTTCTTGACAGCTTTTCTTCGATAACGGTTCCGTCAACGTCAGTGCCAACTGTTTTGGTTGTTGAGCTAATGGAGGCATTATCGTGGCCCCAAAACATGAATTCTCCGTCATCCAGGTCACTGGGGTTCCACACACGAAGTATGCCTGATCCACGGGCATCTGTGTGTACTGAACCGTCGGCTGCCCTTCCAATGCCGGCTACCTCAAAGTCGTAGTCTCCATTTCCCGGATCATCCATGGTGTATACATCATTTCCGGAAGCAGAAATATCAATATCATATTTTGCGGATAAGTAATTGTCGATAATTATTCTTTGTGCAGTATTTACCTCGCCGTCGTACATCGCTATTTCGGCAATGTCTCCGGTCAGGAGAAATCCAGTTGTTGTGGCTGTTCCCCGCCGGGCGCCAAGGAGCACGTCAGTGGTGGTTACGGTTCCTGTGCCAACTCCGCCCCCTGATACGTTGACAGCTTCATCAGACCAGGAGTTTTTTGCTGTCGTATTGTTGATGTGAGCTCCGATAGCCCAGGAATCGGCGGTATTGATTGTGCCGAGCCCATAGTTGCCACCGATGAAAGAGGTAAAGGTGTTGGCATCCATTGTATATTGATACTGTCTGGTGCCGGCAGTCGCCGTTGCCTTAGAAAAAATAGTGCCGTTATTGCCCGAGGGGACATTGTAAACTGCAAAAAAAGACCAGCTATCCGTGCCAGGAATCAGGTTGAGGCCGGCTGGGGTGCCAAGGTTTAAAAAGTCTCCACCATCGAAACTTACCGATGGGAGCGAGGTGTTTACTGCATTGGCATTAAATGTCGGTTCCTCTGTTCCCACACCGCTTGACACTGCGGTCAGGCCGTTTCCCGACACATCGGGCCAACTTGTGACCGCCACACCATCAGACAGGCTCAAATCATTTGCTCTGAGCCACAATTGGTTATTGTTTTGATTGCCAACTCCACCAGGCCCGGCATTTCCCGTGATAAAACTTCCCGTTGGTGTAATAGGGAAGGCACCGCAATTACTGGAGCATGTGAAACTAAAATCGGCACATACCTGATCAAGGCTCCCACCATTAAAGAATTGAATGGTGGGGTCAGCACCCCCGTTGCCAAGGTTTACGATACCGCTGCCACAAAGTGTAGCATCTGTCCAGTCGATGTAAATATCATCTGCACCAAAGGAAGTATTATCGATGATGGTAACACTATTTCCGGAGAGGATCAAGTCGTCTGTATTGGTGAAATTGGCAGTTGCAGCTAATTCGAAGTAACCCAGGTTAACGATATCTTCTGTTACTGTTAAAGTGCCCCCGTTTTCAACCAGTGTATAGCCTTCAACCATTACCTCTTCACTTGAGGTGAGCGTTCCTCCGTTGGCAACGACAATATCTCCTGTATGATAAAACATTTGATCGGTAGAGCCGGTAAATGCACCAACATTAGCTCTGGCCAGGTTGGCCGGAGATTGAGAACACCCACCATTGTCGTCAACATTGTCAATAGTAATAGTGTGGCCATTTTGGATAACTGCGTTGTCGGTTCTTTTCGGAAACACGCCCGCTCCCACAGCACCGCTTGACCCATCGGGAGTAAACGACCAGCTGGAATTGGATTCCCATGCTCCGGAAGCAAAAGAATAGAATGTGCGTGACGCATTGAACTCCCCACTAGTGCTGTAAAATGTTGCGTTTTCACGTTGATTGTTGTACTCAGTTTCGATCCAGCTGGCGCTGAATACCTCATTCGACAGCCGGGCGTGATCAAGGTCGCCATTCCAACCCTCGTTCCGGGCTGCATTTGCTCTACCATCGTTGCCAATGTCAAGGTAGCTTTCCAGTGTACCTAATCCACCATAGGCCTCGGTGTGCTCCAATTGACCATTAACATACACAGAACACGTGGTGCCATTCCAGGTAAGGGCTACATAATTCCATACATCGACCGCTAAAGTGACAATCCCCTGCTCCAGGTTGTGATTATTGCCAAACCCCAGATCCAGGCCACCCGCTCCATCGTCGGTATATAGCTGGATCCTATCTGCAAAGCCTGACGGGTTGGAAGTATGGCCATACATATACTGTTCTGTTCCTGTGAAAGTCGATGTATAGGCCCAAATTGAAATCGTGCCCTGCCCAGTAGCAATAGAAGATGAGGGGATTTGAACATAGTCATTTACACCAAAATTTTGCCCATCAGCAATTAAAGCTGGCGATGTGTCGGTGCTTCCTGTATTTGTTCCCGCAGTTCCGCCAGTAGCATCACTGAAGTCGTCGTTGAGAAAATACACAGCGTCAAAATCTGAGTTCCATACACTGGTAACAGAGGGGTCTGCTGACACTGAACAATTTCCATAGAACATGTAGATATCTGTATCAACTGTATTGCTCAGCGTGGGGATTCTCACCCATGCCACATATTCGCCTGTCGCAGGATCATACGACTCAATTTGGTGATCCAGCAGGGTTGCACCTGCCTGGTCAGCGCCAAAAATGATGTCGTAGCCAGTAGCATCTTCAACGTGTCCTCCGTTGCCTACCGATCTTAAATCCAAATCGGCGGTGGCTCCCATGAACCTGATCATGACGGGGAAGTCAGTTAATGGGCTTGCACCCATTACTTCAGATGCATCGATAGTAATTCGCTTGCCATAGCCAAACCCTTCAGTCTGGGAAAAGACTTCTGTTGAAAACGCAAGCAAGAAAAAAATAAAAAAAGCTCTACAGATATAAGACACTTGAGGTATAAATTAGGTATGTACCAAAAATTGAAACAACATCATTGCTGGCACTTTTCCATAAAGAATTCACAATTGAATACAATTTTAACTTCGAAAGTAACCCTTTTTACCGTCGACTTCAAATTTTAACCGCTAATAATAAACCTTACCGTCGACTCCTTAAACTGATTCGACGACCTTCTTTTTAATTTCCCTACGTAAAACTTAACCATCAGTCATCTTGTAGCATTGCTTATGGCTTAGTGCAACCCTTTTATTTTATATCAGTCTATTTAGTTTACAATTGTGAAACATAGGTATTACTTTCACGTTAGTAAATCAAATTATTTGCAGACAACCCTGAACCTCAATAAGTATGCAAAGAATCAACCTCGGCGAGTTTGAAGAGCTTGTATTGCTGATAACGGCAGTGCTGCACGACAACGCCTATGGCATTAGTGTGCTACAGGAAATAGAAGCTCAAACCGGGCGGCAGATCAATATTAGTGCAGTACATTCGGCACTCGACAGGCTTGAACAAAAGGGGTACCTGAAATCATACCTGGGCGGTGCTACGAACGAAAGAGGTGGGCGGAGAAAAAGGCTTTTTTCTGTGACGGCAAGCGGAGCAAAAGCGCTTTCGGACGTGAAGGAAATGCGCAACACGCTCTACAATCAAATTCCGAAGGTAACGTTGGATCTAAATTTTGTATGACCGAACAGCACTTACCGGAGCCACCCGGCTGGGCTTTGAAATTATTGCATTGGTACTGCAAACCAAGGTGCCTGGAAGCTATCGAAGGCGACCTCTACGAGCTTTTTGACCTGCGTTGCCAAAGTGCAGGCGAGAAAGCTGCAAGACGAGGGTTCGCCTGGGATGTGCTAAGGTTCTTCAGGTGGAAATACATAAAAGGACTGGAAAACTCAAAACGACTAAATCAATTCGACATGTGGAAAAACTACTTTAAAATCTCACTAAGGAGCCTTTGGAGACAAAAGTTTTACTCCTCCATCAATATAATGGGCCTTTCGGTTGGCATAGCATGTTGCTTGCTTATCATCATTTACATCAAGCACGACCTGAGCTATGATAGGTTTTGGAAGGACTGTGACCGTATTTACAGAATTGCGATCAATGATCGTGGGCCTTACACACCCACACGGCTGGGTGCATTGCTGAAAAGCGACTATCCAGAGGTAGAGTCATACACGAGGCTCAATGGCCTTTATGATTTTTCGTTTGCGATTGGGGATAATGTCTTCTCGGAGCCGGGAGGCAGCCTGGCCGACTCCACAGTGTTTGAGGTGTTTGATGTCAAGTTCATTGAGGGAACGCCGCAGGGAGCACTCTCCGAACCGAACACAGTCGTTTTGACGAAAAGTGTAGCCGATAAGTATTTTCCCCATGAAACTGCTGTTGGAAAGATAATCAAGTCGTCAGGTGACGCAGTGAAAATTACTGCTGTGGTGGAAGATCCGCCGATCAATAGCCACATGCCGTTCAAATACCTGGTGGCCATGCCCCATGAGTATTGGGCCACAACTGGCTGGTGGACTGGCAACAATTTTTTTACTTATGTAAAGTTGGTGGAAGGTGCTTCGGAAGAGGCCTTTGAGGCTAAGATGCTTGATTTTATGCGCAAGCATATGGCTAAAGACCTGATGGAAACCTACCACTATGAGAACTTTGATGACTATCTCGCATCAGATGATTCCTATAGATTTACATTGGTGCCCATCCAAAGAATCCACCTGAACTATCCCAGGTTAACGCTGGCCGAAAGCGCTGGCTCCATGGACAACGTTTATATTTTTTCGGCGGTAGCCTTCTTTATTTTACTTATCGCCTGCATCAATTTTATCAACCTGAGTACGGCCCGATCAGGCAGTAGATCGAAGGAAGTGGGCATACGAAAGGTACTTGGATCGGTGAGGGGTGAGTTGATCCGGCAGTTCATGGTAGAGTCATTTCTCATCAGCATTTTTTCGCTCGGTTTGGCTATTTTGCTCTCGCTCGTAGCGCTGCCATATTTCAACGACCTTTCGGGAAAGCAGTTCCTGTCAACAGATCTTATCACCGTTGAAAATATGCTATGGTTGACGCTGCTACTTACTGCCGTTGGCATCATTGCTGGTAGCTATCCTGCATTGTACCTTTCTTCATTTAAGCCAGTGGCTGCATTAAAAGGGGAGCTCAAGGCGGGTAAATCCGGGTCGTTTTTGAGAAAGGCCTTAGTGAGTTTCCAGTTTGCGATATCCATTTTTCTGGTGATTGCCACCTCAATCGTGTACCAGCAGATCAACCATATGACCGATCAGAAGTTGGGCTTCAATTCGAGCAACACAATGGTGATCAAGGCCGGGTCAGCATTAAAAGACAGCGGCCCGTTTTTCAGATCGAAGCTCCTTGAAAGTCCAAACATCGAGAGCGTGGCTACAAGCACTACCTACCCATCACAGTTTATTGGCGACTGGGGTTATAGCACCGTGGGCGATGTGAAGGACAACTATAGTCTTTACACGATGTTTGCTGATAGCTACTATTTGGAAACCATGGGAGTGGAGCTGGCTCAGGGTAGGTTCTTTTCAAAAGAGCTGGCGAGCGACACTGCCTCAATTGTGCTGAATGAGGCTGCGGTAAGAGAACTGGGCTGGGACGACCCGATCGGTCAGCGGCTGGAAAGATCGGAGGGGGTATGGACGGTAATTGGTGTGGTGAAGGACTTTAATTTTTCCTCTCTTAAAAGAAAAATAGGAGGCCTGGCGATCAGGTACGACCCTGAAATTCACAAGACCAACTGGGGCTCTGCCTTTTACCTGGCGAGGGTTAATGGCAACTACCAGGAGACTGTCAACTACGTGAACGAGCTTTGGGGCACCACTGCTCCCGAGGAGCCGTTCGACTACGACTTTGTGGATCAGGCCTTTGCGAAGCTCTACGAGTCGGAGGCCAAGTTTGGAAAGATATTTACTGTTTTCTCTGCCCTGGCTATTCTTATCGCTTGTTTGGGACTGTTTGCCATGGCAGCTTACACGCTTGAAAAAAGGTTCAAGGAGATTGCTATCAGGAAGGTGCTGGGGGCCAGCGTATTTTCCATTACTACGCTGGTGTTGTCTGACTTCACGAAGCTTATTCTCTTAGGCTCTGCGATAGCCGTGCCTTTTGCGTTCTATGTGATGGAGCAATGGCTGCAAGAGTTTGCCTACCGAATGGAATTGGGCGTTTTAGTGTTTCTTATACCTGTTTTATCCATTACGCTGTTAGCCTGGCTCACGGTTATTTATCAGTCGCTGAAAACAGCTACTGGCAACCCTGTTAACGCACTGAAGCAAGAATAAGCTTTCTCAAAATTGAATAAAAAGGGGCCAACCAGCCCCTTTTTTGTTTTGTCGCCATTAAAGAGAGCAGGCGTCGCATCTTGCTGTTTGCTTCCTATTGTGTATTTTAAATCCAAACTATACCAGGCTTTCGTATGTTGTAGAGACATGTTACCGCCGTTAACCTGTTAAGTATTTATCGAGTAATAAATAAAAAATGGTAACACCCCCGATTTCGAAGGATGAGAAGGCTCGTTTGGCCGATTTACTTTCCTACAACATTTTAGACACACCTGAAGAAGAGGAGCTCGATGAAATTGTGCAGTTAGCTTCCGAAATCTGCAATAAGCCCATCTCAACAATTACCTTGATTGACGAGAAAAGGCAATGGCACAAAGCCAGAAAGGGAATTGACGGCAGAGAAGGAGAGCGGGATTTCGCTTTCTGCGCCCATGCCATCCATGGCGATGATCTAATGATGGTGCCGGATGCCAAACAAGACGAGCGGTTTCACGACAACCCGCTTGTGGAAGGGGCCCCTCACATAAGGTTCTACGCCGGTGTTCCTCTCAAGTCGGCAAAGGGATATAGCCTCGGAACTTTGTGCGTTATTGGAACCGAGCCGACCACCCTTACCGAGGTTCAGCAACGGGCGCTAAAGATATTGGCTAAGCAGGTGGTCACCTATTTCGAGCTTCGGAAGAATAACCGTCACCTGACTGAAGCACTCAAAACCGTTGACAAACAAAAAGAAGAGCTTTCCTCCCACAATAAGACACTCACCAGGCTGTTGTCGATTATTGGCCACGACTTAAAGGGGCCAGTTGAGAACTTGAAGCAGCTTTTCAATCTTTTCGTAGATGGCAGACTTTCTAAAGAAGAGATAGACAACCTGGGAGCTGATTTGAATGAGCGCCTGGAAAGCACCTCCGATTTGCTCGGAAACCTGCTTAGCTGGGCTACGAGCCAGCTCAACGATGCATCTTTACATTCAGACAAGTTTGACTTGCACGATATTGCTGAGGAACAACTTCACAGAATTAAGAGGAGTGCTGTTGACAAGGGGAATAGCTTGTTGAATAAAGTAAAGAAAGGTTCCGTAATAACCGCTGATCGGGACATCATTAGGTTTGTGATTAGAAACCTGATTGCAAATGCTAACAAGTTTACTTCAGAAGGCGCTATTTCGGTAACCCTGGAGGAGAGTGAAGGCCTGGATAGGATTATTGTGGAGGACACTGGTCAGGGAATGTCGCAGGAGGCCATTAAAGCCCTTTTTAACTGGAATGACAGACGCACCACCGCAGGAACCTCAGGAGAAAAGGGGTCAGGCCTTGGTTTGCTTATTGTCAGGCAGTTTGCCAGTCAGTGTAATGGCCAACTCACCATTGAAAGTGAAGTGGGCAAGGGTACCAAAGTTGTTTTTGAAATGGCAAAAGGAACCAACATGGAACCATCACAGGAATAACCATACATAACCCAATGGCCTCCCAAATGACCTGAGTGCACCTTATAAAAATGTTATGTGCCGACTCATGCACTCTGCTTTACTTTACTCCTGATCAAATCAATCGATTATGTCTAAAAAAGCAGGGGCGAGGCTCCTAATAACAACACTTTTGGTAACGCTGGCCTATGGATTTTCGCAGGCCCAGGACGACTACCGGTCGAGCCAGCAGATAACTACTCAGCTACAATCACTCTCAAGGCAGTACGCCTCAGTGGCCAAACTACAGTCCATCGGAAAAACCGACGGCGGCAAAGACATTTGGGTGCTGACACTTGGATCGGGCGATATCGACAATCACCCGGCCATTGTAGTAGCCGGTGGGGTTGACGGGCGATATATTGTAAGCACGGAGTTGGCACTCAGGTTTGCCGAGCAGCTGATGGCTTCGTCGCAGACGGACTCCGTGAAGAATCTGCTGGCGACAACTACTTTCTATGTGCTGCCCAATGTAAACCCCGAAGCGTCGGATCAGTTTTTTGCCTCGCTCAAGTACGCCAGAACTGGCAACGGCCGTGCAACCGACGATGACCGTGACGGCCAAAATGGTGAGGATGGTTACGAGGACCTTAACGGAGACGGCCTTGTGACCATGATTCGGGTGGAAGATACTACCGGGGAATGGAAAAAAAGCGAAGCCGATGACCGCATCATGGTAAAGGCAGCGGACGGCGAAACAGGTGGCTACCTCTATTTCGCAGAGGGCACAGATAACGATAAAGACGGTGCCTTCAATGAAGACGGCGCTGGTGGCATCAATTTCAATAGTTCCCTCACATGGGATTTCCCTTATTTTCAGCCCGGAGCGGGAGACTTCCCTGTCGCCGACAAGGAAAACCGTGCAGTGCTCGATTTTCTTTTTGAGCGCTGGAATGTGTTTGCCCTGGTTACTTTTGGTTCTTCTGACAACTTGAATGCACCGATAAAATACAACGCTGGTGAGGCCTCCAAAAGAGTACTTAAAGGCATGCTGAAAACTGATGCTGACGCCAATGCATTGGCATCGAAAAGCTATGCTGACATCGTTGGCAAAAAAGAAGGAGCGCAGTCGGTAGTGCAGGGAGGTGGCTTTATGGAGTGGGGTTATTTCCACTATGCCCGCTATTCGTTTGGTACTCCAGCCTGGAGCTGGCCGGAGTTCAAAATGCCGGAGGACAGTGCTGCCAAGGCCAAATACACGCCCAACAAAGATAAAAACAAAGAAGTGGACTACCTGCGTTGGGCTGAAGCCAACAATCACGATTTGTTTGTAGAATGGAAGGCAGTGAACCACCCTGATTTTCCAGGCAAAAAAGTGGAAGTAGGAAGCTGGAAGCCCTTTGCTCCCTATAATCCGCCTTTCAGTTTGGTAGCCGACATCTCGGCCAAGCAGAACAAGTTCATAGCCAAGCTGGCCACCATGAAGCCACAGGTAAAAATTGAGAACCTCACAACTGAAACAGTTGGCAAGGGAATGACACGTATTACTGCCGACATTTTCAATGCAGGCACGCTGGCTACCATGACTGAACTGGCTCAAAAGACAAGATGGGTGCGAATGACCAAAGTTGAAATGGTATTATCGGGTAGTCAGCAGATCATTTCAGGCGACAAGGTGAAGCTTATTTCGTCCATTGAAGGGGGCGACAAAGTGACGATGTCGTGGCTTGTGAAGGGCTCAGGCAGTGTGAAGCTTTCTGCAGGCTCAGCACAGACTGGAATAGATACGAAAACAATCAATCTCAAATAAGAACAGTCATGAAGAGAATACTATACACTTTCATCATTCTTTTGGCGGGGTTGAGTGTTTCGGCCCAATCGCCAGATCAGATATTTAAAGCGGCGGGTAGCCCGCCAAATCCAAAGGTGCAGGTTAGCTGGAACAGGTATTATACCTCCGAAGGGCTGTGGGCTATTGCCAAAAAATTGTCGGAGGCGCATCCTAACCTTGTAAAGGTGGAGACTATCGGCAAAACCTATGAAGGGCGTGACATGATTGCCCTGACCATCACAGATTTTTCCAAAGGCAACGTGGATCGCAAGCCAGGCATGTACGTCGACGGCAATATTCACTCCAATGAGATTCAGGGTGGTGAGTTTGCTATGTACACCGCCTGGTACCTGGCTGAAAGCTGGTACTACAACGATTTCATCAAGGATTTGCTGGCCGACAAAGTTTTCTACATTGTTCCGACCATTAACCCTGATGCCAGGAACGACTATATGAAAGGCGTTAACACGGCCAATACCCCACGGTCTGGTATGATGCCTATCGATGATGACAGAGACGGGCTGGTAGACGAAGATGGCTACGACGACCTGAATGGCGATGGCGAGGTGACCATGATGCGCCGCAAGAACCCTAATGGTCGATACATCATTGATCCCACCGACCCTCGGCAAATGATCGAAGTAGAAGCAGGAGAGCCCGGTGAATACGAAATGCTGGGCTACGAAGGCAAAGACAACGATGGAGACGGTGAAGTGAACGAAGACCGGGTGGGTGGCTACTACGACCCCAACCGTGACTGGGGCTGGAACTGGCAGCCGGAGTACATCCAGAGAGGGGCGCACAAGTATCCGTTCTCAGTGCCTGAAAACAGGAACGTGATGGAGTTTGTGATGAAGCACCCCAATATTGGCGGCGCCCAAAGTTTCCACAACTCAGGTGGCATGATCCTGAGAGGGCCTGGGGCTGAAGAAGACCGGGGAACTTACAACGCTACCGACGACAAGGTGTACGATGCCATTGGGGAGCTGGGAGAGAGCATCATGCCTGGCTACACTTACATGGTGGTGTGGAAGGACTTATACACAGCCTTTGGTGGCGAGCTCGACTGGTTTCATGGCTGCCGTGGCATTTTCACGTTCACCAACGAGCTGTACCATCCTTACTTCATGTTTGGCAAAGACTACAAAGGGGGCAGAAGAGGAGATGAAGTGCAGAAGGACATGTACAAGTTTGAGAAGAACTTGCTGATGACTGATGCTTTTGTCGACTGGAAGGAATTTGACCATCCCGAGCTTGGCAAGATCGAGATAGGTGGCTTTAGAAAGAATTTTGGCAGAGACAATCCTGGCTTCCTGCTGGAAAATGATGCCCACCGGAACATGGCGTTCCTGATCTTCCATGCTTACCACACGCCCAAGCTAGTGATTGAAAAGGTCGAAGAAAAAGACCTTGGCGGCGGATTGAAGCAGGTAACAGCTACCATTGCCAACAAAAGGCTGATCCCAACCCACTCCAGTCACGACACCAAGAACAAAATCATCCGCCCCGACTATATTTCCCTTGAAGGAGCCAATGTGGTGGCTGGCATGGTGGTGACAGATGTGGACATGAATAAAACCACCGAGCAGAAGGTAGCTCCTGCCAAAATCGCTGTAGAAAACATACCGGGTATGGAAGCGGTAACCGTTCGCTGGATTGTGAGCGGCTCCGGCAAGTACACGGTGAAAGTAGATAGCGAAAAGGGAGGGGTGGTGACGAGGTAAATCGCTAAAATTGATTTGTAATACAAAAGGTCGCCCGGTGCGGCCTTTTTTTGTTTTTGGCTGGTCGGAAACGATAAATCTGGCATTGGAGTTGCTATGTCTTTTTCATTTTAAAACTCAATATGAAAAGACTAGCGTTTATTTTTTTAGCAGCAGTTTCATGCAAAACTGCTCAGGTATCACTTCAGCAAGACTTCGCCGCCAAGGCAGAGTCGTATGAGGTTCAGGGCAAAAATGGCTGGCAGGTCAACCAGGTCATTAAGTTTGGCCCTTACGAGACGAGCAAGATTGACCGCAGCATGACCTTTAGTTATCATGTTCCCTTCCTTGTTGACTTTTCCGGCGGAAAGGAAAGCCTTGCTTTTAACATAGTAAACAAAGAGGCTGGCGCTGGGGTAAACTTTCTGGGAGACAGCCGCCTGAAGGATAACCACCTTTCACTGGCCAAAGGCTATTTTCAGATTCCGCTCAAGCAAAAGGATGTCTTTGCGGGTGCCGTCTATTTTTCGCAGCCAGAGCTTCAGCGCTTTGACTTTCTTTTGCTCAACCCAAACAACCAGCAACTGACCGTCAAATGCCAGGGAGTAGTTTTGGATGAAAAAGGCGATGAGTACTTTACCATAAAAGGAATAACCAAACTGCAAGGGTCAAAAATTCCGCAAACACAGGTGTTTGGCTATGAATTCCTCCAGGGCGACAAAGTGGTAGGGGCCGTCGAAACCCTCAACAAGGGAAGGGTGTGGTTCGACACGTCGTTAAGTGAAAGAGACAGGCTATTATTATCGAGCCTGGCAACCGGGCTACTTGTGCGGAACAACTTGCAGGAAGAAGTAGAAAACCTGTAAAGGGACTTAAACCTGATCGAAAGCCCTTCATCCACATTGGTCTGAAGGGCTTTCTGTTTCAGGCTATTTTCTCACTTCAATATACCTCACCACCCTCACCGGCGTATTGTCCTCTGTCATTCCTTCTACTACAATTCGGTAAACCGTTGGAGAGTCTGCGGCATAAAAGGAAAACCCGGCTTTACCTGTTTCGCTATCGGTGATGAGTGAAGGATTCCAGTAAATGGTCGACCGGGTGTCGGGCTCGCTATGGCTTTCCTTTCGCTGAGAATAATTGGGTGCTCTGAATTCCTGTGCCGGGGTGTAACCTTTTATCGTGTAAAGACTAAAGCCGTCTTTATTGAAAATGGTGGGCTTTTCGTCTGCCTGTCTTTCTGTGCGCTTTGTTTCAATCATGATCACGCCGCCTGATCCTGTCATACCAAAAATGGTTGCGCCATAAGTATACACATTGATGCTTTTGATCATGTCAACTGTTAGCGACTCCAGGTATTGCCATGGCGTTTCCCCGTAGATTCCACCATATCTCGACCCATCAATGATAATAAGAGGCGGTGCTGCCTTGATGCCCCAATTGTGCCGTTGGAAGCTAGTTCGCCCAGTGCCATTTCTTCCAAGGAATTCAAATACGGTGAGTTGGGGATTTTTTTCAAAATCTTTTTCCGTAAAAGTCTTGTCGCCAGCGCCGTAGCCGTATTGACTTTCTGACAGCGGTTCAATAGGTGTATCCTCTACCACTATCTCCTGCAACAGCGTGTACTCATCTTCGTCTTGCAAAACGAAAATGCGTTGAGGCATCGCAGTTTCTTTTATGTTCAGGTGTAGCACAGGCAGAGAGTCTGGTGCCTCAAGCGGGACTTTTTCATCGATTGTTACCGAGCCGAAAGGACGTCCCTTGGCATCTATTACCCCGAAGGCAACCTGAGCGCTATCTTCAAACTGCAGCCCGCTGGCCCAAAACCTACCGGCGCTGTCTGTTTCAACAATGCCATAGTCCTCATACTCTCCCTGCACAATGGTAACCGATGCCTGCTCTGGTAGTTTCTTTTTGTTTCTGAATTCTCCGCTTACACTAATGCCATATTCTATTTGATAGCCGGGTGGGCTTTTTAGCTGAGCACTGGAGACCTGATAGGTCCATTCATATGCGTCTTCCAGGGTAGTGGAGGACGGCACTGAAGCCACGTGCAAGGTGTCAGTTACGGCAACAGACAAATTCGCCATCAATGGGACTCCATCAGAGTTGGCGACAACAACTTGTACATCGATTTTTTCTCTTGGTTTGTAAACCTCCTTCTCCAGTTTTAAAGAAACCATTAGATCAGGGTTCTTTATTCTTGAAGGCCTTGCTTCAGTGTTTTGCACCTGTTCATAAAGGTTGAGCACAGGGATTGATCGATAAAAAATGTCCTTGTCATCAAAATTTCGCATCCAGTTCGTGTAGGATCGAAGGGTGTACTGGCCGGGAGTCAGATTACCGGGGAGTTGTAGTTGTCCATGACTAACCCCATCCTTGATCGGCAGGGCACTGCTTTGAATAATGGCTTTGTCTGAGTTCAACAGGTCGACGTAAACGACTCTGCTCAAAGTGTCGGTCATAAGAGGGTTTTGAAAAAGCATCTGGGTTTTGAACCAGATGGTTTCCCCCGGATAGTAGTAAGGTTTATCAGTTTGAACATATGGGCGTTCCCTTAGCGCATTGTATTTAATCCCCCTGACGGCAATCTCAGAAGGCTCGGGGTCGAATGACGTATAACTTTTATCGGGGGTGAAATTGTAAGGCAACATTCGGGCCACCCGGTCTCTGGCCATATAGCCCGCAATTATCAACTCACTCGGGTCATACGGCACACCTTTGATGCTTACTGCAACCGTAGAGTCTTTGAAAGTGAGCCAGCTTACCGGATAGTAGGCATCGGCATAGACAAGGTTGGGCCATATTTTTTTGAAATAATGAACTTCCAGAGGGGCTTGTGACCGAACCTTATAGTCTCCTATCCGGTCACCGGGCTTAAGCATTTTGGACCTCGAAATGGTGTCGAGCATAAACTCCTTATCAACTTCCAGCCGCTTTGTTCTCACATGATGCTTGCCCTCGGGTTTCACTGTGTAAACCTCGAAGCCTTCATGCTTCAGCCGGTCGTTTATAAGTGCTTTGAACATATGCCTCACCGAACCGAGGTACACCTCTTGCCTGTTCGTATCCCATGTCTTTGACATAGCTTCAGTGGAATCCATTTCTATAAACTGTATCGGCCCCTCATAGTTAAAACCGCTTCTTGTTTGCTGAAAACCTTCCAGGTGATAGATGATTTTGTAGCCCAGGCCAGTGTTTTCAATTTCGAGGGGTAGATAGCAGGTAGCGGCGAGGTATCTTTGCCCGCCTTTCAGTTTACCCTCATCAAAATCCAGCACCCATGGATTTAGTATTTTTGTTTGCGAAGACAAAGGGTCGTTGTAGGAGCCAATGAAGACCTCTTCGAACCTTTTTAACTGCCTCTCCCACTTCTTGTCTCTTTTTGACTTGAGTTCTACTTCATTGAGTTGTTTTTCAAGCGGCTCAAGCGCAAAGGATATTTTTACATGTTGATTGCCGCTAACCATTACCTTCTCGTAACTGGTGACATAGCCGACAAAGGAAGCAACTACTTCAATGTATCCCGGGCCAGGAATGGGGATGCTAAACTTCCCTTCGCCGTTACTGACAGCACCACTTGTGGTGTTGTTGATAAACACATTGGCAAAAGGAAGGGGTTTATTGGTGGATTTGTCATACACAGTGCCGTATAAGACGAAGCTCTGGGCTACAGAATTTAATGACAGAGCAAGCCCGAAAAGCAGAAGCGGAGCTAATTTTGATAGGGTTTTCAAAAGTGATGAGGGTACCATTAATTACTGCTTCGGAGCATATTTTATGCCACTATTTGCTGACTTGTACATACCTCACCTCCCTCACCGGCGTATTGTCCTCCGTCATTCCCTCCACCACTATCCTGTAAACCGTGGGAGCGTCGGCAGCATAGAAAGAAAACTCAGCTTTACCTGTTTCGCTATCGGTGATGAGTGAAGGATTCCAGTAAATGGTCGTGCGGGTGTCGGGCTCGCTATGGCTTTCCTTTCGCTGAGAATAATTGGGTGTTCTGAATTCCTGGGCTGGGGTGTAACCTTTGACCGTGTAAAGGCTAAAGCCGTCTTTATTGAAAATGGTGGGTTTTTCGTCTGCTTGTCTTTCTCCGCCAAGGTTCGTTTCTACCATAATAACACCGTCAAATCCCTGCAGTCCAAAAACTCCGGCGTTGTAGGTGTAAACGGAAATACTTTTTATATCAGCCGGATTGAGCGTAGCTAGGTAATCGACGCCTGTTGCTCCGGGAGTTGGCGGAGAACTCTCTATAAACTTCTGGCCGTCTACTATAACCAGTGGAGTGGGAATGTATCTTGTGGTGGGGTCGATACCTGAGCTAAGCCCCCAATTTTTTCGGTACATTCCACGCTCATTAAAGCCTGGCATACCCCTTTTTATAACTTCCATTACGCTCTGACCCGAGGATCTCTGAATATCTTCCTGACTGAATGTCTTATCCGCAGGGCCAAAGCCATAGTTCCTTTCTGACAAGGGTTCAATCTTGGAGCTTTCCACCACCACTTCATTGAGCAAGGTATAATCGATATCACTGGGAAGAGAAAAGATGGGCTGCGGTAACTCTTGTTCTTTTATATTTAGGTTCAGGTTGGTAAGCTTTGCTTTTACTTCAGGTGCAGTTTGCTTTGCCAACTGCACCGATCCGTATGGTTTCCCTTTTTCATTGATTGCAGCCATAGCAATGGCCGAGCTGTCGTTGAACTGTAAACCACTTGCCCAAAACTTACCGGTCGAGTCGGCTGCTACCACCCCATAGTCTTCATACTCGCCCTGCACTATCGTAATGTTGGCAGCTTCTGGCTCTCCTTTTTTGTTCAGAAACTGTCCGCTCACACTAATGCCGTATTCGATTTGATGTTGCGGCTGGGTGAAGTAGGGGCTAGGTTTTCCGTTGAGCACCCAGTTATAGGCTTGCTGTAGTGTTGGGCTTGTTGGAACCGAGGCTACCCGAAGGGTGTCGGTAACTGACACAGTCAGATTGGAGGAAATGGCTCCTCCGTCTGCATCCATTACGCTCAGGGACACTTGCACTTTGTCGCGGGGTTGGTAATGTTCCTTTTCAGTGTTAATCGTGATCAGTAAATCAGGGTCGGTCACATTGTCGCTGGTCACTGTTGTGTTCACTACCTTCTCGTACAGATTAATGATTGGCAAAGGTTGGTAAGTGATGTCGTTTGAAAGGAAGTTCTGCATCCATTGTGTGTAGGCCCTGAGATTGTAATCGCCGGCTTGTAAATATGTCGGAAGAGTTAATTGTCCGGTGATTTTACCATTTTTAATCGGAAATACTTCTGTTTTTACTATCTGGCGGAATGGGTTGATCACATCAACATAAAGCACCCGGCTCAGAGTGTCGGCCATCAGGGGGTTCTGGTACAGCATTTGGCCACTGAACCAAATGGTCTCTCCCGGGTAATAGTAGGGCTTGTCTGTAATCAAATGCGGTTTCTCCCGAAGGCTGTTCTGTTTATATTGTTGCTGGGCGATCATGATTTCCTCCGTCGAACTGAAAGCCGACACCGTGTCGCCCGGGGTGTAGTTGTGAGGAAGCAGATGCGCCACCCTGGCCCTGGCCATGTGCCCCGAGATGACAATATCTGAGGGATCGAGAGGCACGCCTTTGCTCGTCACTTCAGTGGAGCCTCCTTTAAGGCTAATCCAGCTAATGGGATGGTAAACGTCGTGATAATAGGTGTTTGGCCACGACATGCCAGAGTAGTGCACCTCCAGTCGTTTGGAGGAAACGACCTTAAAATCACCAATTTGTTGCCCAGGCCTGACGGCCCTGTCCAAAGAGAAAGGTTCTATAGAGTTGTCTTTTTCATAATAGAAGCTATTGGTTCTGATATGGTTAAGTTGGAAGCTTTTCGACTGAAAAACCTCGAAATGCTGAGCCGCTAAGTCTCCTCTGATCATCGACTTGAAGAGATGCCGCAATGAAGACTGATAGGCTTTTTGCCTGTTTTCCATCCATTTTTTGGACACATCTTCAAAAAGGGTGTCCATTTCAATAAACTGCACCGGGCCTTGATACAAGGTGCCATTTCGGGTTTGGCTAAACACATTCAAATGATAAATCAGCTTGTAACCGAGCGCCATGTTTTCAATTTCCAAAGGCTGGTTAAAGGTGGCAGAAAAATAGCGCATCCCATTGCTGGTCTTCCCTTCCTCAAAGTCGATGGCCCATGGATTGAGAATTTTGGTTTTATTCACCAATGGGTCATATCTGCTGCCAATAAAAACCTCTTCAAATCTTTCGAGCTGTTTTTCCCACTTTCTGTCCCTTCTCGATGTAAGCTCCACCTCATCAAGCTGTTTTTCCTGAGGAGCCAGAGAGAAGTCTTTTTGCAGTGGCTCCCCTTCTTTAAGGTCAATCGATACCGACTTTGTAATATAGCCAACGAAGGAAGCAGCCAAAATCATTTTGCCTGGACTGACTCCTTTCAAAACGTACTTGCCGTCGGCGTCGGTTACTGTTCCTATGGTAGTGTTGTCGACAAATACATTCGCAAAGGGGAGGGGTTCTCCTGTAGCGTTGTCTGTCACCGCTCCCGAAATGCTTTGAGCTGATGAAATGAGGAAATTCACCAGTAAATATAAAACCAGAATTATTCCTTTTACTTGGTACAAAGCAGGCGTTGTTAAGTTTTACTCCCAATTTAATTAATGGAGGATAAATATAGGCCAATAAAATTCCGCTAACTAAAATAAATATGCTAAAACAAATTGCATCATATACCCATTTTCACAAATAGGCTGAAATAATCCTCCAGTTTTTCAACGGCCACTTCCACTTTGCCATTCCTTACTTCCACTTTGCATTCTCCCTGCGATTTCATCACCTCGAATTTTTTCAAAGAGCTTCCGGGGAGGTTGAGAACAACTTTAATTTCATTTACAGCCACCAGTCGCCTGACCGGCCTACCCTGGCCGGAAGTAGTGTTTACTAGCGAGAGTATATACTCACCTTCCGTTTTTGTCGACTTTGTGAGCCCCAGATGAACACTCTCAGGGGCATTTGTGCTCACTGGCAGGTTCGCTTCTCCGGCAAGGTATTGAATGCCCCTCAGTATAAGGTTGCTCATGTCGGGATGCCCCATGGTGTAGGTGACCTTGTCTGGCTGATTGGCAAAATAGATGACCCTTCCCTTGCCATAACTGTGCTCCAGCACGGTGGGGTGCTTTTTCCCCCATTGATCGATCCAGGCCTTCTCGGGAGGTTGGTTATGGACTAGCGGACTGTATGTACAAACCATCCTGGCTTCGGGTGCCGCTTCGCACAGTAGTGTAAACCCAGCGTTGATAAATAGTTCGGTTTTCGCACTATCGGGTCTAACGAGCGGGTGTGCGGGGTCGTTGATGAATTGATAGCAGTCTTTTCGGGTGTTCACTTTATCGCCGGTAAAGCGGCACCCAAAAACGTTAGCCAGACCAAAGTTTTGCTTTGGTAGTCCGTCCTCATCGTAAAGGCTGGTTTCGTAGGTGGCGAGTAGCTTCCCTCCCTCGCCAACAAAATTTCGAAGCAGTTCGATTTCTCTTTCAGAAAGACATTTGACGTCGGGTAATATAATGACCTGGTATTTATTGAGTCGGTTCGTGCTTACCTGGTCGTCAGGAATGAAGTGATAGGGGATGTGGTTTTCGGCGAGCACTCGTTCTACCCCTTTGATGGCTTCATCAAAACTGTCCCCTTCAGTGGGCTTGTTTCTGTAGAAAAGCCTGGTCGGCCTGGAGTAGTAGATGCCCACATTGGCAACAGGCACATGGTGTGCGAGCAAGTGTTCGTACTTTTTTATGAAGCTGTAAGTATCCTGGTGGTTATAAGCATTCCTTCTGTCGTGCGTGGCGTCAGGGTACTGACCCGTGAAACTGCAGTTCCAAAACCTGCCCCCTGCTGACAATCCCTCCCAAAGCCAAATTTTCAGATCCTGCGGCGGATCCATCACATAGCGGTGGGCAGTGCCATTGCCACCGTATAGAATCACAGCTTCTTTTTCCGGCGCCATCGATTTGAGGAACCTGACAATCGTATTGGCATAGTTCAGGTCTTCGTAGTGAATGTGCTCTGAATTTTCTGTAAGAAAGGCCACACTTACCAGGTAGTCAAAATGCTCCCTGGCATTGTAAAGGTCAATGCCGGAGTCGACCTTGCCACCCGACTCAAACATGCTAAATACCTCCGCTGAATATGCTTTATCGGCTCCAAAAGCCTTCACTGTGTCCTTCATCCGCCGCATATGCTGGTCAGCCACGTCCGACTTCCAAACCATATACTGTTTCAGTGTCTCGTCAGTGGCGGTAGCGTAAACAGGTAAATCATCTCCCATTTTTGTTTTGTACGACGCCTTGCAGCGGGAGCAATGGCAGATGCCACCCACGCCAATGCTGTTGTGCCAAATGCCGTCAATATCATATTCTCTGATGATGTATTGGATAAATTCTTCGGCATGTTCGTTCCGGTGGTAGCTGGTGTAGCAGGAGGCATAAAGCTGCGGCCTTGTGTAGCCAAGCTGTATAGGTTTGCCTGTTTCGTCATAGCTGAACCAGTCGGGAAATTGCCGGAATATCTTTTCTTCTACTCCACGAAAGTCAACACGACCTATTACTTTGATTCCGACGCTGTGGCAGGCATTTGTGATGTCTTTCAGGATGTCGTTCTTAGCCATGAATGTGTTAATGTTGGCGGCGGGCAGTGGGTTCTGGAAGAAATCGACGATGCCACCGGCGTTTACCACCAGGGTGTTGCAGTCAGTTTTGAGCATATAGTCCACCACTGCCTGCGCATTGTAGTTGGTGGCATCAGGCTCCCGGAGTACCGTTTGAAGCATTCGAAGAGGCTTTTGGTACCACATGGGCTCATCAGCCAGGGCGCTTTTTGTTGAAACGGATTTAGGGGTGGCGTAGCCAACAAGTGGGGTAAGAGCTACGCCTCCGGTGATAATAGCGCCCTGCTGAAGAAAATTTCTGCGGTTGATGGATTTATGTGGCATGGTGTTGTTTGTATTTCCCTGAGAATAGTGAGCAAATATTTGTTCAGTATCAAGCAAAAAGGGATGACAGGTGTGCGGCACGCAGGAGTGGGAGACAACGCCCAGGCCATTTAAATTGGCGAAAAGCAATTGTGTTTCGTTATCAAAAACAATTAGAGGCGCTGGCGTATAGCGAACTTTTAATACGCTATATTTGTACCCTTATTTGCAAATCGTAGACTCCGGGGCCGACTGGTTTTGACAGTAAGGACGGATTTTGTGCTTGCGTGCCGGGTGATGAGTGTACATCCGTGAGCAATTCACTCAAACAACAATTGGCGAATCTAATTACGCCATGGCTGCTTAATCTTAACTTAACGTTGAGGTGAAGGCTTAAAGGGTTGAGTCTCTAGCGAGATTCCCCAGCCACATCCACCAGTGCCTCGTTCTTCCGGTGCTGATTTTGGGTGTCGACATGGTTGAACTAGTGGGTGCGAGGCTACTAAGCACCTGCGAAATTAAGTGGCTAAGCTGTGCGTTGGTATGTTGCCTACCGGCAAGCAGTCGAAAATTCAATCGGTAACTATGCATGTAGACGGTACATTTTTCCCTTATCTGGACGAGGGTTCGACTCCCTCCGGCTCCACTTCACTAAGAGAATTAACCCTGTAAGTGTTTCATTTACAGGGTTTTTCTTTTTTAGGATTTTAACCTGGTGGCAATGCGGTGGCTTTACCTTGGTTAAACATTTATTTACTAAAGATAGAAAGATTAAAATTTCAGTGTTGAGTTAGAGGCTTCAAAGTTTCCTTAATAAATGAATCAAGTCCTGTCCCCTCAAGTTCAGAAATCTCCATAGCCCTAAACATTTTCCAATTTAAAGTTTTACCCCATTTTTTTTCCTTGGGTCTTGCACTGAAGTTTTCATACTTTGACAAAGCAGTATACGTTTCTCCAAGCTCCAAGCTTATTACCCTTTGAGATAGGTAGTTTTCAGTGGAATGATAGTCTGTGACAAAAACATTGAAACCAAGACTTTCGCAATTCTTAACAAATCCTTTGAAATTTTCTTTGAGTTCCGCTCCTTCATTTTCGGCTTCACTATCAAAAATTACTGAATAAGATTTTGCATTCAACCTTTTCAATTCACTTAACTCTTCTAAGCTATTTTCATTGATAAAGCCCGCACCCCCTAAGTCCATTATAATGAAGTGGTGCTCGATCTTATATTTTCGAAGAATTTCCTTGAAGCACTTGATGTCAGTCCGTCCTTCTACCAGTAGGATATTATTTCCGCCGAGTTCAACAAACTGACTGAACCCAAGTTCACTTATGGTATTTGAAAGAGAGGGATTATAGCTTTCTCCAAAATCGGACAGTTTCAGTTTACCTTCATTGTTCTTCCCAAGGTAATAGATCTTATCTGCGGTACTACGTGCCAATCCAATTGAGTGGGATGTTGCAATGAGTCCGTACTTCGCTTTTGAAGCTAGTGTTCTGATAAATGTCTCTTGAAGTCTAGGGTGTAGAGCATTCTCTGGTTCGTCTATTAGGATAAATCCTGGTTTTCGAATTAGAGCATTCCCTAAAACTAAAATAAAGTGACCAATTCCGCCACCAAGGTCATTCAATAGAAATGATCCATCATCAGTGACTACTAATAAATTCTTCTTGTCTGGTGTAACAGAAATCTTAAATCTTTTAAACTGAAAAAGCTCTCGCAGTTCTTCTTCTAGATTTAAAATATCAGTTCTCTTGCTAAGACTTGTACCATTTGCCCATTGATCCCAATCGTGAATAAATGACTCACCAATGGAGATGTCGTAGTAAGTTCCGTTAGATTGCCAAGATGGAGTCCTAAATGAGCCTATATAAGTTGATCGCCTAAAAATTTCAAAGAAAACCTTAAGGTGGCCTGGTTCAGGTGGAAGGCCGGTCTTACCCTCTGCATTAACATTAAAAATGAATTCTGCGGAATCTAAATTATTACGCGATCTCGGCTTGATTAAAATATTTAGCTTCTGATCTTCAGTTTCAAATTCCAATTTGATATCGGCTCGAGGCGAACTTTGATTTACAACAGAAGATAGAGGTATACTATCTCTTATTAATAGGTTGTTCCCTGCAAGGTTGTTTTCATTGACCACTATTGAGTGAAATTCATAAAAGAATTTCAGTAAGTTGGACTTTCCAATATTGTTGACACCTAAAATGAATGTGATTCCCTCACCGATCTCAAAAGAAATAGGATTGTCATAGGGTATGCTTCTGTAGTTACTAATTTTAATGGTTCCTTTTTTCATCGGCTATATACCCTTATTGAGACACAACTTTATCTGAAGGGTAATTATTACTGTCTTCAGCAATTTTGGATAGGCATAGGTCAATAAGTGATAAGACTCTAAAAAAAAGGTAGTCTATTTGACTTATATCTGTCAACTCAATTTTATCTGTTTCATGGTGCCTTATTCTGAAATTATTGCCAATTTTTGTCAATGTCACAAATTCATTGTTAAACTCCTCCTCTCCCAGGTTTGAAGCAATTTTTGATATTAGTTTAGTCGAGGATTCCTTTTTATTTTGACCATAGTAGGTCTTTATTCTTTCAAAAGCGTCCCAGATTTTTTCAAGCGCTACCTGTTTATCTCCAGGCTTTAGAAAACGACTTTTTGCTTCATTAATTAACGCATTAAGCTCTGAGTCATTTGTAGTAGCTTCTTGATTGAAAAGGAGATCAGTATTGACATTCATATCAAGGACATGTCCCAAATCCAATTCTTTTCCGGCGTCAATAGATTCTCTTATAAAGGACTGGAACTCCGTTAGGGCTCTCTGGTAGCTCTCTTCGAAGTTACTATCATCCTTGGCCAGTCTTTTAAAATCCTTTTTGTAGAAAAGCCCTCTGGTTATGACATTTCCTATCTGTTTAATATCCAATTGCTTCAAAACATTCTCAACCCAATATCTTCTTGTACTTCCGTCATGTTTGAAGTTTAGGTTTAACCTACTAAAAAAGGCATCTAACTGATAGGAAGTCCTATATGGGAACGAATTGCCTTCCTCTCCACAGATTAACTCTGCTAGTTCAATTTCAAAGTCAGGATTACTCTCTCGACACTGAAGTAACTTGAGAAGTTTGAGGTCGGTGGGATCTGATTTTTTTGCCTCACGCTTAAAAATGTAATCTTGGATAATTGCGACGCCTTGAGATACTGCCTCCTTATCAATTTGAAAGTTCATTTGCTATCTGTCAAATTCAAAATGGCAAGTCATCTATGTCATCATCTAAGGAGGGTATCCTCGAATAGAAGGTCAATAATCTTATCTTGGCGGCATACTCCTCAGGAAGTTTTGTCGTAATATCTCTTATAAGTCTGTCGAATTTTTTTGTGTCTTCCAGAAGGTCTTGGTTTTTATATTCAGAAAGCTCCGTTAATAGCTTTTTGACGGGCGCTAATACTAAGGCAGTTCCTAGATCAATAAAGCCTTCAGCCAAAATTTTTTCGTTTTCGCTTCTATAACTAGTTTTCTCTAACATTTCCTTTCTTTGAGTCATGCAAATTTTCCTGCTTTGTTAAAATTACGGGTTTAAAGTTGAAAAAATCATATTTTGCTTCAATAGATTAATGGCAATAAGTCCTATAAGTGGCTCACAATAGAACTCCGCTTTATGATAAAGTCACCTGAATCTCCCCATTGTAGAGACTTTCTTCTATATCCGTCAATGTGAAGGTTCAGGGAAAAGAGCCTATCATTTCTAACAGGCTCTTTTATTCAATTCAAATACCAGAAGCTTCCAGGATCATTCTCTAAAGCCTCCTTAAGCTGTAAAGTAAAGTTTAAGCCGTTGACTCCTGTTTCCCAGACAAATACTGATAAATCTGTTCCTTACAAATTTCTGAGCAAACTGCTGCTCAGACAACTCTGCTTTATACCTACCCAAATCAACGTTCTTTCTCCAGAGATTCCTTCAAAAAAAGGAGCTTCAACAAGCATGTCAGCAAGTCTCCAGCATGAGTAAAAGCAGCGTGTGGATAACTTTTCTCCTCCTCCCTCATATTAACTCCTCTTTCATTTCATTTAATTTCCGATTCAGGATAAATTGCCTGCTTGATAGAGAGCGCCCCCATGGAAAGCTTTGTAGTATCAGCAAGAAAATATCGCCCACTTGGTTTTGATGAGGTTGTAGGTCAGGAGCATATCACCACTACCCTCAAAAATGCCATTGACCAGAACCACCTGGCCCAGGCATTGCTGTTTTGCGGGCCCAGAGGAGTAGGCAAAACTACCTGCGCCCGTATTGTCGCCCGTATGATCAACGGTTTCGATAACGCCAATCCGCTGGCTACCGGCAATAACCTGAATATTTACGAGCTTGATGCCGCTTCCAATAACTCAGTAGACGACATCAGGAACCTGATCGATCAGGTGCGGTACCCACCCCAGCAGGGCAACTATAAAGTGTATATCATCGATGAGGTGCACATGCTCTCCACCCAGGCCTTCAATGCCTTTTTGAAGACGCTGGAGGAGCCGCCTTCCTATGCCATTTTCATTTTGGCTACGACGGAGAAGCACAAAGTGATCCCCACTATCCTTTCCCGTTGTCAGATTTACGATTTCAACAGGATCGAGATTTCGGACATCACCACTCAGCTTCAGAAGATAGCTGCCAACGAGGGTATAGAAGCAGAGGAAGAAGCACTTCACCTGATTTCGCAGAAAGCCGATGGTGCTTTAAGGGATGCGCTTTCTATTTTTGACCTGATTGTTACCTTTTCGTCTGGCAACAAAATCACCTATCAGGACACCATCAAGAACCTCCACATTCTTGACTACGACTACTATTTTAAGGTCATAGATTTCTTTTTGGAAGAAAACCTGTCAGGCGTACTGCTCATTTTTGATGAAATCATCAGAAGCGGCTTCGACGGCCACAACTTCATCAATGGGCTTAGCGAGCACCTTCGCAATTTGATGGTTTGCAAAGACAAGGAAACGATTTCGCTCTTGCAGGTCGCCCAAAGCATCAAAACAAAGTATAGCGACCAATCGTCAAAAACCTCTCTTTCTTTCCTTCTCTCCGGGTTGAACATTTTGAGCCAGTGCGACATACAGTACAAGGCCAGCAAAAATCAACGCCTTCACGTGGAGCTGGCGCTTATGAAGCTGACTCATTTGAACGCAGCGTTTTCTTTAGCCAGCTTGCCCGCCCCTGAAAATGGGGCAAAAAAAAAAGTGAGCTAATAGCTGAAAAACCCGAGGACACCAGTGCAGCAAATGGCACAAGTGCGCCCCGACCGGTTGTAACCACTTATAAGAGCGGCACAGAGAAAAAGGAAACCCCGAGCATTTTTCCCGTCAAGGCGGAAAAGAAGGAAGCAGTACAGGAAGCGAAGCCGGATGACACCGATGAGGCAGAGGCCGTTAGTCAGCTTCCTTCGTCCGATTACACACAAGACCAGCTCACCGAAGCCTGGCAGAAATTTGCGCAGCAGAAATCAGCGGGCAAAATTTCCGACTCGCTGAAGATGATTTTCAAAAAGCTATTGCTCAAGAGAGAGGAGTCGGTCGTTGAGATAGAGCTGTCTACCGACATTGAGCGTAAATTTTTGAAGGTAGAGGAAACTGAGCTAGTTCAGTTTTTGAGAAGGGAGCTTTCGAACCCAACGGTCACACTGCGGATAACCATCAAAGAGGCAGAACTAAAACAAAGACTTTACACCGACAAGGAGAAGTTCAACTACCTGGCCGAGAAGCAGCCCTTGCTGCTCAAGCTGAAAGAAAAGCTTTATTTAGATACCGATTTTTAGGCTTCTGCTGCTGACAGTTCCATCAGGGCTTTTTCGCTCAGAGGCTTGGAAATAAACTGGTGAACAAACCTGTTGTTCAGAAACTGGTTGATGTCTCGTTTGTTGTTAGAACTTGACAACACGACAACTTTAATTTTTTCGTGTAGCTGAGGAGGAAAGTTTTCGTATTCGTAGAGGAACACGAAACCATCCACAATGGGCATGTTGATGTCAAGGAAAATAATATCCGGGATTTTGTGGGGGTCGTTTTGGTTTTGATGTAAGTACTCAAGGGCACTCTTCCCGGTATTCTTTATCAGGATACTTTCGGAAAAATTGACATGCTCCATTATCTTCTTACTGAGAAAGTTGTCGGTGTCATTGTCATCCACAAGCATGACAAGGCTCACTTTTGGGGT
>NZ_JAVKDF010000016.1:0-13705 GCF_040222385.1 Imperialibacter sp. | reverse complement strand
GTTACTGCTGAGGATGGCAGCACGCAGGAGTGGACAGTAACGGTGACGGTCGAAGAGGGAACAAAAACAGGTATTCCCGAGGTGTTTGCAAACCTCAGTGTTTACCCTAATCCAACTGTCGATAAAGTACATATTTCGGGCCTAGTTAATGGCACCGAGCTGCGGTTAATAAACCTGAGTGGGACAGTGCTCAACCAGGTTAGTCAAAGCCTGCATGACACTGAATCTATCAGTTTGGCTGGCTTGACCGAAGGAGTGTATGTACTGCAAGTGTCAACCGAAGGGAAAGTAAAATCCTTCAGAATCATTAAAAACTAATTCCACAACGACAACGAAAGGGCATGGCAGCGTAAGTCCCTTTCAACATTAAACCGGCCATCTGGTCGATGGATCACTGGTTTATGCGATCAAATTCCCTTCGGGGAAAAATAAAACCCCGGCACGATGTGCCGGGTTTTTTATGTTTATGATGACAGCAGGCTGATTTTCAGGCACTTTACACTCATATCTCACCTAAACAAGATTCAATTGTTATTTTTGATTTTATAGGTTGTATTTCCGGTGTTAGTTAACTTGGTATAATGAGAACCTTCCTACTTGCCTTAAGTTTGCTTGCCTTTTACAGTACTTCCGGTCAGGAAATTGCTCCCATGCTGGTGGCAGCTGAGCGGGCTTTTCAGGATGCCCGCTATGAAGAGGCCTTAAAGCTTTACAAAAAAGCTGAAATGGGGTCTTTGAACTCCAGGGACATTACTAATCAAATTAATTCACTGATTGGGCAGGTCAACAGCTACCAGGAACTATCCAAATTCGATGACGTCGAGAGGGTGATCGAAAAAATCGCACAACTTCCACATGATCAGAAGACGGAGGCTGAAATAACCTTTCTTCACGGGCGCCTGGCGGCACTTACAGGAAAGGATGAAATAGCTCTCATTAAGTTTGATAAAGCCATTGCTCTCTCCAACGAACCGCAAGACATTGTCAGATATAATACACATAAAGGGCTTGCTTTGGTCAACATGCACGAGTTAATCGATGCTGAGAAAATCCTCAAAAAAGCCAGCTCGCTATATGATTCAATGAAGGTTGATGATCAAACGCTAAAAGCGAAACTTATTGGCTTGAATGCCCGAATCAAATGGTACACCGGTGATTTTGCCGGCTCGCTCATCCTATTAAAAAAAGAACTGGAGGTAACACTGAAACTGCTGATACCGGATCACCCTGAAATCGGCACTCTCTATGGCAGCATAGGGATTATGTACAAGAACCTTCTGCAATACGACAAAGCGCTGGAATATTATGGCTTGTCGCTCGATATCAGAAAAAAATACCTTGGGGAGGACCACCTCGAGGTAGCTAACAGCCTGAACAACATTGGCTATTTACTGTACAAGAAAAAACAATTTGAAAAGGCCCTTGAAATCCACCGTCAGGCCTTGAAAATCAGAAGTGATCAGCTAGATCCCCTCCACCTTAAAGTGCTGCAGTCCACCGAACACATTGGCCTCTGCTATGGGGGGATGGAAAGGTTCGATGAGGCCGAAAAGTATTTTCGAATCATTCTGGACGGAAGGACAAAAAAGTATGGACACGACCATCACCTGACCGGCTATGCCTACTACAACCTTGGTGCGGTAGCAGTGGAGATTCCTGACTATGAAAAAGCGGCGGCGTACTTTCAGGAAGCAGCTGAGATCGGCAAGAAAGTGTATGGGCCTCATAACTACGACCAGGCGGACAACTACAACCGGTTGGCAAATTGTCACTTGAAACTAAAGAAGACTCAGGAGGCCATTTCAGAATTTCACCTGGCATTGCAGCACAACCTTCCGGGGTATACCTGGGACGGAGATGCTGATAAGATACCCGACCTGCAACACCACCTGTCTTTTCGGGAAATTCAAAGGTCTCTGCTGGGGCTAGCCGAAGCGCACGCAGCCCAAAGTGAAGACCCGGAGACATCGGTTGCATATTTGAAAGCCACCGAAAGCGTCATCGAGAGATTCAAGCTCAATTTCTCTAAAGATAGTGACCTGATCTCTATCTCCGGCAGCATCAAAGAATTGGCTGATTACGCCATCCCCATTTACTTCCGGAAGTATGCAGCCAACAAGAACCGTAAGGATCTGGAAGAAATTTTCCGATACACTGAGCTGGCAAAAAGTTCAGCATTGTTGAGCAAACTTAGTAATGAAAAGGCGAAACAAATTTCAGGCATACCTGAGGCAACACTGGTCCGGGATAAGGACTACCGACTAAAGCAAGACTCGCTGAATACATTGATCATTTCTACACTGGAGTCAAAGCAAGATGCTTCGGCAACCAAAGCCAATCTCTTCAAGATTAACCGGGAGTATGAGGAGTTTATCAAAAGCCTTGAAAAACAGTATCCGGCGTACACCGAGAATAAGTTTGGGCTCATACCGGCATCCGTTGGATCAATTCAAGCTTTTTTGGCGGAAAGAAGTCAATCAACCGTACTGTTGAGTTTTCACCTAACTGACGACAAGACCCTGTTTTCGATGCTCATTTCTGAAAATGACGCTACAATCAATAGATCCGATGCAAAAAACCTTGATGAAGTTATCACAACCTTTAGAAAAGCATTGACCGACCAGAATGAAAAAGTCTTTGTCGAAAGGTCCGAAGAGCTCACTCGTCTTCTACTATCACCCATGTATCCGGCCATCACTGGTAAAGACCTCATCATCATTCCTGGCGGAACCACTGGCTACATTCCCTTTGACTTACTTTTAGATGAATCAGGTAGTTATTTGATAGAGAATCATGTAATATCTTATGATTTGAGTGCGACTTTGCTTGAGACAAGAAAACATAAAAACGCTGAAGAAATAAGTGTGCTTGCCTATGCGCCTGAGTTTTCAGAAACGAGCAAAACAAATTATTCGATGGCCGGATTGGCACTAAGATCAGACAAGCTGTTTGCTCTTCCTGGCGCCAGGAAGGAAGTCGAATATGTGAGTGATATCTTCAATAGCTTGGCAAGGCTTGGCAAAGACGCCTCTGAGTCCAGCTTTAAGCAAGAAGCAGCGAATTTTTCAATCCTCCACCTGGCCACCCATTCTATTGTGAACGAAAGTGATGCCGATTATTCCAAACTTGTCTTTTCAGACGGCGATGATAATGAAGATGGGTTCCTGCACGCCTTCGAATTGATCAATTTGCACCTGAACGCCGATTTGGTCACGCTGAGTGCGTGCAATACCGGGGTTGGCAAGATTGAAGAAGGAGAAGGTGTCATGAGCCTCGCCCGGTCCTTTCGGTCAGCGGGTGTGCCCAGCGTTGTGATGAGCCTTTGGCCTGCTTCAGACAAGTCCACTCCCGAGCTTATGCGGCACTTCTATGAAAACCTTTCGAATGGGCAACCCAAAGACTTGGCGCTGGCCAACGCCAAAAGAGCCTATCTTGCCGCCGCTCAAGGCAAAGCGAGAAACCCATTCTTCTGGGGAGGTTTTGTATTGATTGGTGACAACAGCCCTATCGGAAAAGATCGAAATACGATCATGTGGCTGCTCCCGTTGATTATCGTAGTCTCTTTGACTCTGGTAGTCTACAAAAGGAAGTCAGGGGTCGCTTAAAGCTCACTGCGAAGCTTTTTCGAATTGGCGGCAATTTCAGAGCTGCCCGACTCCAGAGATTCCAAAAGAGGGATAGCGCTTTTGCTGTCATTCATTTTCACGTATATCAGGGCGGTATACCAGGTGGCCGCTTCCGAATAATCTTCATCTTTCATGCGCAATACCTGCTCCATGTCAGTGAGGGCAAGTGCCTCTTTATTCATCTCGATGAGGCAGATTCCTCTGAAAAAGTAGTCCGGGGCGGATAGCGAGTTCAAGGTACCGAAGGCGGTGATGGCGGCCTCATATTCTCCCTCATCATATGCCTGATAAGCCTTTTCCCTCCCGTTTATATTTTGTTCTCCCCTTACCGACGTCAATTCATAATTCGGATAGGGCTTGTAATACTCGCTAAAAAGTGATTCCTCCTGTCGGGTAAGGAAAAATGCGACGGAAGCCACCAAAAACAAGGAAGCAGCAATGCCTATATACGTGGGGTTGATCTTTCTGACAGGCCTTGCTTTCTTTTCAAAGCTTTCCACTTTTGTTCTTAGTTCCAGCCTCACTTTACTTTCAATGCCATCCCTTATTCCCAGCTCAAATGCCAGCTCTTGCTGCTCCTCCAAAGATAAATTTTCTTCAAAAGTCTTCCGTTCGACTTCTGTCAGCTTACCCTGCAAATATTTTTCTCTCGCTTCATCCATCGCCTAATGGTTTTTTAACCTGAGACCTGATCTTTTCCAGGCACCTTTTTTTGGTCGTTCTCGAGACCGCCTCACTGTTGTGTCCCATGATCTCAGCGATCTCACTCATTGATCTTTTCTCAAAATAGAAAAGCCGAAGTATGTGCTTGCACGCCTCGCCCATGGCATCGAAAAGCTCCCAGGTTTGCTGCCTCGCCAGGTCGTAGGTCGCTTCCGCTTCCTTGTTTTCCGACAAAAACCGATAGTGTTCCACCAACCCCTCCTCGTGGCGCTTCATCCGACTCCTTTCGTCGAACTGCTGCCTCACCTTGTTCTTCCCAATACCAAAAAGATACGTCTTCAGGCTGCTTTCAATACCTGAAATGCTGTCATTCATTACTTTTTCAAAAAACACCGTCAGCGTATCCTGATAGTGATCCAGTGCATCTTGCTCCGTAATAGCAAACTTCCTTCTGCTCCAGCTGACAAATTCATTTCGGTAACTAACGTATACCTCCTCCATCACCCGCTGGTTCCCCTCACGAATGCTGGCGATGATGTCTTTCTCACTTCTTCTGAAACTGATTTTCACTAGTTAGTCGGCGAACTACAAATATGTGAACACTATCGAAAGAAAAAATAAGAAATGAAAAAAATAGTGAAATGATGTTCACATTCTAATGCCTGGCTGACTAAGGGTACAACCAAAAATTCGCATAACCAGACAAATGTCGCAGTGAATCACATTTTACCACTTGAAACCTTTATGCCATGAAAAACTTTTTACTCTTTAAGCACTTTTTGCTGGCCACATTAATGTTGTCAGTACTATCGACTGCAAGGAGCCAGTCCATTTCTTATCGCGCAAGCTACGATCTCACTGCAGGAGCGACACTAGGTACAACTTATGGCGTGTCGACGACATTTACCAGTGCAGCCCCTAGAGGTGTGCTTTTTAGTGACGATGGGCTTACCATGTTTCTTTTTAGTGCTGCAACACATGGCATCCACCAATACAGCTTGTCTGAGCCATATGATCTGACCTCAACGGTAGCCGAAGAAGGTTCAGCAGCGTATAATGCAATTGATCTGACTTTTAGCGAGGACGGCACACTTATGTTCGTAATGACCAGTAATGCCGTCTATCGTTATACTCTAGAAAATCCTTTCGATATAACAGGAACAATCACTGCAGCTGGCTCATATTCTATCGGATCGGGTAGTAATGCTATTCGATTCTCTCCAGACGGTTCAAAAATGTTCATAGGCAAGTCAGCCGGAAATATCAGACAATACTCTCTTTCTACTCTGTATGATTTTAGCACAACCGTTACTGATCAGGGATATTCCGAGGATTTGACTTCATCCATCAGCGGAATTGCTTTTAGTTCGTCAGGCACTAAAGTGCTTATTTCAACCTCATCAAATACTATTAATCAGTTCACATTGTCCACTCCTTTTGATGTAACAGCTACTGTAATGTCGGATGAGGTGTCATTCGTCCTGACTGGTGTGTTTGGTTTGACATTTAGTCCAGATGGTACAAGGCTTTTTGCTGTGACCACATCTAAAAACGTACTGCAATACGACGTAAAACCACCCCAGTTTAGAGAGGCTATCTCAAATACCGGCGCAATTGCAGGATCTGTTACCAGTTTCACGCTCAATGGGGACACATTTACTCATCAAGGCGGTACTTTAACTTTTAATACAGACTTTCAGGTACCAAATATTCCGACAGGACTAACCCCTGTTTTGACTGTTGGTTCTGACGGCACAAACGCTACTCTCAGTTTCTCTGGATCAGCTACCAATCATCAAAACAGTAATGATGTATCAAGTTTGACTTTTAACTTTTTAAATTCTGCATTTACAGGTGGAAATTCTTCAGCAGTAAGTGGAGCACAAAGTGCGAGTACAGGCATTTCTCTTGATTTCAGAGTAAATCAGACCCCAATTTTGGGATATGGGCAACCTATAATTTCAAATGATAATATCCAACCCACCACATTTAGTGTTGGATCTCAAGAGACCACACCAACAGCCATGGCATTCACTAATACTGGAACAAAGTTGTTTGTAATAGGCACTGCTAATGCTACCATTTACGAGTATAACCTGACCACTCCCTTTGAGATTACTGAAGGAGTGAGTTCAAGTGGTAATTCTTATAATGTAAGTACAGAAGAAACCCAACCTAAGGGTATTCAATTCAATGGTGATGGAACCAAGATGTTCATTGTGGGAGCCTTTGGAGATGATGTCAATCAATACAGTCTTTCCAGTCCCTATGATATTACCAGTACTGTTACCCCTCAGGGGAGCTTCAGTATTTCTTCTCAAACGTCTGCTCCAGAGGGATTTTGTTTTAGCCCCAATGGTGAAAACATGTATGTAACAGACATTTCAAAAACTTATATGTACAGACTTTCAAACCCCTACGATATCACGAGTGGTGTTACCTATGATGTATCGCTGAATGAAGGCGGAAAGGATCTTGTTTTCAGTTTTAGTGGGAAAGAATTGTATTTGAATAATGGTAGTGCTGTTACTGTTTATGAACTGGAAGTTCCTTATTTCATTGGCTATGGAGTGAATGAGAGGGAGTATATTTCTTATAATTCAGCAGAAACCCAGGCAGTAGATTTTTTTATAAGCCCTGACCGATCGCATCTACTCATTCTGGGTGATGCAGGGGATGACATCACTCAGGTGAATCTACCAATTGAAACTTTTTCTGAATCATTTGCAGATGATGGATCAGTATCCGGTACAATCTCAATAACTCTTGTGGATGATTTATTTGCCAATGCAGGAGGCACATTACTACAGGGTATACATTACACGCTTTCGGGACTTCCTTCCGGTCTGACATCAACATTGAATGTTGCTTCAGATGGAGGTAGTGCTGCATTCTCTTTGTCAGGAAAAGCGACAAGTAATGATCGTGCAGATAATGTTTATGATATTCAGTTCACTTTCAATGACAATGCATTTGTCAATTCCACCGCAAGCCAGGTGACTAATGCTGTGGGAGCTAGTAGCTATTTCGCAATAGCCTTCAAGGACATAAATGGTGTCATTTCGACACCCGGTGGTTATGACCTATCACAACAGTCATATTCTGGGACAACCCTGGATATTTCTTCTGATGAAGCCAGTGCAACCGGATTGGCAATTAGCAATGATGGATCAAAACTATTTATCAGCGGGGCGGATGGTCTTGATATTACTACTTATAATCTAACTACACCTTTTGATGTATCGGCGGTCACATTAGCTGGAGCATATGATATTTCTTCAGAAACTTCAACTCCCTTGGATATAGCTTTTAATTCGGATGGAACTAAGATGTATGTTTCTAGCTCTAATACAATATTTCAATATGCTTTAATCAATCCATTCGATCTTTCAACTGGTGTTAGTCTGGATGGATCCAAGACTTTGAGTGTATCTAAATTGGCATTTAGCTCTGATGGAAGCCGACTAATCACCCAGGTTGGCTTTCAGTTCTTTCAATATGAACTGAGGACACCATTTGATATTACGGATGATATTTCACTAACCGGGAGTACATTCCACACTTTGGTTGGGGCAGGAGGTATCAGTTTTTCTCCGGACGGGAATACACTGTTTATGATCAGTGGTCAATTTGATCGTGTTTATAAACTTAACCTGACATCTGCATTTGACATAGTAGGGGGTGTGAGCAATAATATTTTCCTTTATGTCGGTTCACAAGAGCTAAATCCTATCGATTTTGTTTTCAGTCCAGATGGCTCAAGGTCGTTTCTTGTCGGTGCTAGCGATGAAGTTAACCAATACGAAATCACTTTGAGCGATTTTACAGAATCAACAGCCAATGACGGCTCGGTCAATGGATCCTTTTCCTTTGGCCTTGCTGGTGATGTGTTTACCCATGCAAATGGAAGCTTAACCCAGGACACGGACTATACCACTACAGGGATGCCGGAAGGTTTAATTTCAGCTATCAGTATATCTTCCGATGGTCTTACAGGCACTTTGTCTTTTTCTGGAAATGCTGACGATCATCAAAATGCTGATGATGTTTCCGGCTTTACCATCAACTTCCTTAACAGCGCATTCGTTTCTGGTGATGCATCTAGCATCCTCAATGGCAACTTTGTAGTGAATGCAGGAATCGACTTCATTGATGATGGGAGCCTTGCCTACGATGGTATTTTTTATGAATCGTACAAAAATGACGGTTCAGTTGATGAATCAATAGAAATCACAATCACTAATGATACATTTACTCATGCTGGAGGGTCTCTTGCATCAGGTACGGACTTTTTGGTCGCTAATCTTCCTGCTGGTTTGACACCTCAAATTTCGGTTGCAGCAAATGGCCTTACTGCTACTTTGACTCTTTCAGGAGCTGTTGCGGCTCATCAGGACGCAGATGATGTTGCAGACTTAACGATCACGTTTGAAAATAGTGCCTTTAGTACAATTGCTGCTGAAAATGTTATCAATGGAGTTGACTATTCCCTGGGTGGAATTGATTTCAAAGACAACAATCCCCGGATCGCTTATGGGAATCAGTTCGATTTTGATGAAAGTATACCTGTGCAGAGCAGCGGCACCTTCAGTGTTGCCTCGGAGACTACCAATGGTACCGGACTGGAGTTCAACGCTGACGGCACAAAGATGTACGTAACCGCTTACACGACTGGTCTGGTGTATCAGTACTCTCTGAGCACCCCATTCGATATTTCAGCAGGCGTAACGGCCGACGGAAACCCACTGGATGTTTCTGCTGATGATACACAGCTGGTGGATCTGGTATTCAGCAGCGATGGAACAAAACTCTTTACACTTAGTTTCGGAGACGATATTCATCAATACAATCTGGCAACTCCCTACATTATTACCTCAGGCGTCACACTCGTCGACTCCTATGATGTGGGCGCTCAAGGAGGGCAATCCTCTGGCATTGCCTTCAGCCAGGACGGTTCCAAAATGTTTGTCATTAGCTCCGCTGCAGACAAGGTAAGCCAGTACAGCCTGGAAACACCATTTGACATCAGTGCAGGGGTGAGTTTTGACGGGCAACCCTATTCGGTAACTAACTACAACTATCAGGACATCTTTTTCTCTCGGGATGGAACCAAAATGTTCCTCTCAAATAGCTCTGCTCCGGGTGCTGCTGCAGTTCGTCAGTACCAACTTGCGGACCCATTTGATATCACCTCCGGAGTGACTGCGGAAGGTTCGTTGGACTTGCAAAACATTGACAATGGTCCAGCGGGGGTAGTTATTGGTAAGGACGGAACCAGAATGTTTGTGTTGGGCAGCCAGAATGATATGGTATACCAATTTGACCTGGTCACAGATGGATTTGTGGAAGCCGACCTCAACGATGGCGCCCTGGAAGGTGACCTACTCGTCAGCATTCAGGACGAGCAGTTTGCCAGCGCCGGAGGACAGCTGACACACGGATCGGACTATACTATTACGAACCTGCCGACAGGATTAACTCCAACCCTGACTGTTTCGAGCGACGGGTACTCCTCTACGCTTACTTTGGCTGGCAACGCTGAGGCTCATCAAACCACCGACGACATCACGGACCTCACGTTCACCTTTGGCAACTCAGCCTTTGAAGGAGGAAATGCCTCTGCGGTGGCTAACGCTATGAATGCCTCAAGCAACCGTGGAATTGATTTCAGGGATAACCTCCCTGCTGTATTCTACGGAGATATTTTTGACGTATCCAAAGCCGTAAGTGCCGGAACACCGCTGGACATTAGCGGTAACGAGGACTATCCAACGGGTATTGCTTTCAATAGCGACGGGACCAAAATGTTTGTTGCCGGTGAAGATAATTCCCTAGTGCATCAATATGCGCTCTCCACTCCGTATGAAATAACAAGCGGTGTAAGTTATACTGCTTCCTACGATCTCTCGGCTGAAGACGAGTATCCCCAAGACCTGGCCTTTTCAGCTGACGGAATGAGAATGTTTATCCTTGGCGACGACAACTACTATGTTTACCAGTACAATCTTACTACGCCCTTTGACATCACTGCAGGCGTTTCTTATAGCGGCCATTCCGTCTATATAGAAAATGAAGACAGTTCGCCTCACGGGCTTACATTTAGCGCCGACGGCACGAAAATGTACATGGGTGGGAGCAACAACTATGAAATCTATCAATATAGTATCGGGGCTTCTTTCGACCTTTCCTCCACTGTAGCTTATGAAGGTAGCCTTAGCCTGCCAGATGGTGAAGGCAATGGACCCACAGGGCTGGTGTTCTCACCCGATGGACGCCAGCTGCTGATTTCAGATGGAAATCAATATGGGATTTTCCTGTACAGTTTGGGTATTCCTTTTGACGTCACGCAAGGCGCCACTAGTCAGGAATACTTTGACCTGGACGCTGACGGCATCTATGATCCTTCGGGTATTGCTACAAATCCGACGGGGTCAAGAATATTTGTAACCGACGGAGACAACGGGAGGATTGCTCAATACAATATCGATCTCGGTGGCTTTACTGAGACTTCTGCCAACGACGGAACAGTTGAGGGGTCTATTAACATCAATATTGTAGACGACACCTTCGCAAGCCCGGGTGGAACACTGGCTTCGGGCAGTGCATTCACTATTACCAACCTGCCCAATGGCTTAGTGCCTTCGCTTGCTGTAGCCGCCGATGGTTACACGGCCACTCTTAGCTTCACTGGTAAAGCGTCTAACCACAAGGACGCAGCCGATATTTCAGGGTTGCTATTCACCTTCACCAATAGTGCTTTCGCCAACTCAAACGCCTCAGACGTTAACAACGCCATTGGTGCCAACAGTAACATAGGGATCGACTTCCTTATCAACACTCAGAATGACATCCTCACATTCGCCCTGACCCAACAGACAGGGCCAGCAACCATCGATAATGTAGATCATACAGTGACGATGGAAGTAAACGCTGGCACCAGCCTGACTTCTCTGGTTCCCACCATCACTTTGTCTGATGGCGCCACCAGCAATCCTGTCAGTGGCATGTCACAAAACTTCACATCAGCAGTGAACTACACCGTCGCCGCTGAGGATGGAACAGAACAAGTTTGGGAAGTCACCATTACTGAGCAGCAAGTCGCACCAACGGATATCCTGCTGTCTGAAACAACAATAGATGAAAACAACTCGGTTGGAGACGTAATAGGGACACTGAGTTCAGTGGATGGCAATACCTCGCAAACCCACCTGTATACCCTCGTCAGCGGGACCGGCAGTGCCGACAATGGGTCGTTCAGCATCGTGGGAACAGAGCTTCGGGCCGGAGTTGCCTTTGACTATGAAACGAAGCATGAGTATAAAATCAGGGTGAAAACCGACGACCAAAACGGAGGGCTCTTTCAAAAAGCGCTTGTGATTACCATCAATGACGTGAACGAAATACCCACAGATATTGCGCTGGATAATGCCGCAGTAGACGAAAGTAACCCTGCCGGGACCGTAGTGGGCACTTTTTCTACCACAGATGAAGATGCCGGACAATCACATCTTTACAGCCTGGTAAGCGGCACAGGAGATGGGGGCAACAGCTCCTTCGCTATTGACGGAAATCAGCTAAAAACTGCCGCCACGCTGGACTTTGAAACTCAGGACACCTACTCCGTCCGTGTTGAAACTGACGACCAAAATGGTGGCACCCTGGAAGAGGTATTTGTGATCTCAGTCAATGACCTACCAGCCCAGGTAACGGCACTTACGCTGGACAACCAGTCGGTAATGGAAAATCTTAATGCAGGTGCAGTCGTAGGTAACCTAACCACCCTTGGCGAGGACCTGTCCGGGTCGTATACGTATACCCTCGTGTCAGGAACGGGAGACGCCAACAATTCGCTGTTCGGTATCTCGGGCAGTCAACTGGTGACCTCCTCAGTATTCGACTTTGAGGCCGCTAATAGCTACAGTGTCCGCATTAAAACGAACGATGGGAACGGAAACACACTGGAAAAGGCCTTTACCATTTCAGTAGGTGACGAAGCCGAATCCAGCGATGCCAATATCCTTACGTTCGTATTGGCGGCACAGGCAGGGGATGCGGTGATCAGCAACGCAGAGCATACCGTGGCCATCAACGTGGTGTACGGTACCGATATTACAGCACTCACGCCTGAAATCACTATTTCAGCCGAAGCGAGTATGGATCCGGCGTCCGGCGTTGCACAGGATTTCACCAATCCGGTGGTGTATACGGTAACGGCTGAAGAAGGAAATACCCAGGACTGGACGGTGACAGTATCCATTGCCCCCAACACAGCCAACGATATTCTCACCTTCGTGCTGGCTGAACAAACAGGCGACGCAACGATCAGCGCAACAGATCATACGGTAGCCATTGGCGTTCCTTATGGCACCGACCTGACCGCCCTTACTCCAACCATTACGGTTTCCGAGCAGGCAACCATTGACCCAACAAGTGAGACCGCTGTCGACTTTTCTTCTGCTGTCGTTTACACCGTGACTGCTGGCGACGGTAGCACTCAGGAGTGGACTGTAACAGTAACGCCTGCAATGAATTCAGCCACCGATATCCTGACTTTCGTACTGGCCGAACAAATTGGTGATGCAGTGATCGACGCAGGAAGTCATACTGTATCGGTGATTGTTGCCACCGGTACCGATGCCACAGCCCTCACACCCACCATCACCGTTTCCGAGCAGGCGACAATAAGTCCGGCGAGTGGAGCAACACAAGATTTTTCTGCCCCAGTAAGCTACACCGTAACTGCCGGGAATGGTGCCACGGAGGAATGGACAGTCACGATAACGGTTGAGCCTGCGCCGTTGAGCAGTGCCAGGGACATCCTGACCTTCTCGCTGCCCGAAGAAACCGGGCCAGCAGTAATTGACGCTACGGCACATACAGTAGCTATTGAAGTAGTTGCAGGAACTAATGTAAGTAGCCTTACTCCCACCATTACCATTTCAGCTGCTGCTTCTATCAGTCCTGCAAGTGGCGCCCCTCAGGATTTCACAAGCGCTGTGGTGTATACTGTAACTGCCGAAGATGGTAGTACGCAGGAGTGGACGGTAACGGTGACAGTAGCTCCAGCCACGGAACCCTTAAGCAGCGCAAAGGACATCATCAGCTTTTTGCTTCACGAACAAACAGGTGATGCCCTAATCAACACCACGGATCACACCGTGACTATAGAGGTGGAAACTGGCACTGACATCACTAACCTTAGTCCTGCAATCACCGTTTCCGACAAAGCTACGGTAAGCCCTGGCAGTGAAGTCACTCAGGATTTTTCGGCAGCAGTTGTGTACACAGTTACTGCTGAGGATGGCAGCACGCAGGAGTGGACAGTAACGGTGACGGTCGAAGAGGGAACAAAAACAGGTATTCCCGAGGTGTTTGCAAACCTCAGTGTTTACCCTAATCCAACTGTCGATAAAGTA
>NZ_JAVKDF010000015.1:0-1439 GCF_040222385.1 Imperialibacter sp. | reverse complement strand
TATTCCACACTGTCGAGGCCCATATTTATCATATTGTTGATTGCGTTTCCGCCGCCGCCGCCTACGCCGACCACTTTGATCTTTGCGTTTTCCTGGCTTTGTTCGTCGAAAAAGAATCGAGTATTATGGTTAGCCATGATTACTCCTTGTTTTTGTATTTATTTACTGGATTGTATTTTGTAGATGATTGCTGTTTGCTAAAGTTCTTTGAACCAACTTTTCATACGGTCGGCGATCTTGTTCATCACCTGTTCCATATTTTTTCCGCCTTTTTGTGATGATGGCATCATCGTTTGATTGTTGCCCATGCCTGTTTTTAAAGCATGAACTACAAGACCAACACCTGTAGCGTAAATTGGACTGTTTACTTCTTCCACTAAACCGCCTGTGATTCCTAACGGAATCCCGATCTTGGCATCTATTCCTAAGATCTCGTTAGCCAGTGGACAAATATTCTTGATCAAAGATCCACCGCCTGTAAGAACTACTCCTGCACTTAGTGCTTCTGAGTAGCCACTGCGTTTGATCTCGATCCCAACTATTTCCATGATTTCTTCCATTCTCGCCTGTATAATTTTGGAAAGAATGCTCTTTGTAATTTCTTTTGGTGGACGTCCGGCAATTCCCGGAACGGTGATCACTTCGTCTTCTTCGATCATATCAGCATAGCTTTCGCCGTGCTTTCTTTTCAGCATTTCGGCCTGATCGTCAAGAACACTTAAACCAAGACGTATATCGTCCGTTACTTTCTGTCCGGCAATGGCAACAACTGCTGTATGTCGGATGGTGTTATCCTGGAAGATGGCTACATCTGTAGTTCCACCGCCGATATCCACCAACACAACTCCGGCTTCTTTTTCTTCTTCATCCAATACTGAATAAGAAGAAGCTAAAGGTTCTAAAATCAGATCTGCCACCTGATAACCGGCACGTTCCACACAGCGATACATGTTTTTAGCTGCAGAAACCAAACCTGTGATAATGTGAACTTCTGCTTCCATGCGCATTCCGCTCATTCCAACCGGGTCGCTGATTCCATCCTGGCCATCAACCACAAACTCCTGAGGAATTACATGAAGGATTTGTTGATCAGTAGGCAACATAATGCGCTGACAGTCTTCCAAAAGTCGTTCCACATCATGAGCGGTGATCTCATTGTCTTTATTGTTGATGGTGATCACACCTTTACTTCTCATGCTTCGGATGTGATCGCCTGCAATACCCACATTCACAGAATTCACCTGAATTCCGGAAGCAAGTTCAGCCTGTGCAATGGCGTCCTTGATTGCGTTTACGGTCTTATCAATGTTAACAACCACGCCACGATTTAAGCCATCGCTGGGAGCTTTACCAACTCCAAGGATGTTGATTCTTTCGTGCTCGATGGAAGCAACGATTGCGCAAATTTTTGTAGTCCCAATATCGAGACCGACCATGAT
>NZ_JAVKDF010000014.1:0-185241 GCF_040222385.1 Imperialibacter sp. | reverse complement strand
ACGTCGCAAGGGGTAAAGCTGAGCGACTTTACTTTTAAAGTGGTCAATGCAGCGGGGCAGGAATTCCCAACACTAGTAGAACACCACGAGGCAAAATCTGTGACAGTTAATTTACTTGATAGTCCGGCGGGCATCTATTTTTTAGTGACCGAAATAGAAGGTGCAATTGTGGTCAAGAGGCTATTCAAAAACTAAGACAGGATCTATTGTCGTTGTCCTAAGTCTTAATCCATCGCAACAACAAGCACGGGAACTTTGAGGAGGCCTTCCAAAACGGAAGGCTTCCTTTTTGTCGTAGCACCATACATAACCGAGAGAGAATCGAGTAGTGCTTTGGTAAGAGCAAAGGAAATTTCTATTTCAAGGACGCATCATGATGAGCCGGCGGATGCTCAGCTTACCTCCAGCTTATACCCCTTCCCATGCACATTCGTGATTTTCACGTTATGATCGGCTTGCAGTTTTTTGCGGAGCTTTGACACAAACATGTCCAGGCTACGGCCCACAATAACGCCCTCATCTTCCCAAACCTCTTTCATGAGTTTATCCCTCTCCAGCACCATGTTGGGCTGTTTGGCGAAGAGTGTCAGAATCTTTGCTTCTTTTGCCGTAAGGTCGATGATCTCGTCTTTGTGCTTCAGCATTCCGTTGTGCAGGTCAAAGGCAAACTGCCCAATCGAAAGTGTGGCAGGTTGTTGTTGCTCGTTGTGCGCAGCTGGAGCTTTTCTTAAGTAAATGAACCCGGCCAGGACGAGGCATGTGAGGGCCAGGCCACCCAGCTTCCATTTCCCACCAGCAAGGAGAATGGATCGTTCAAAGGTAATTTTGATCGCATAGCAACCCACCGGTTGGTCTCTGCCTTTACAAGGCACCAGGGTATTCTCCTCCGTACCGGCCTTTTGGTAACTGTACACAACCAAATTACCAGTACACTCCATCACGTTCACCACATAGGCGCTGGGTATAATTTTGGCATTAATGCCGGGAGCAAGTGCCTCGTGAATGACCTTTACCAGTGTGTCGGTGGTGAATGTCAGAGGGTTTTCGAACCGGATCAAGTAGATGTTATTATCAACTTTTGTTACCGGAAGTACTCTTGATGATGAATCTCCCGCCGCCAATAGCACTCTATAGCCTACATTGCGCATGGCTATTTCCGTCTTTTCGCCAGCCAAGGGTGGCGAATCACTGCCGGTAAGAAGGAGAACTGTAGCCAGGAGGCCAATTGCCAAACATGTCCCTGCCAAGATGGTCTTCATAACCTAAAGGTACTGCTTTGCAGGGAGCTATGTTTAGCTTTTACAACCGTTTACACTCTTTTTACATTTGTTTTACTATTGACGGACAGGGTGATGCCTAGGTTTGGGGCAAACAAACAGACAACAAGATGCTGAAATTACTTCTAGGTGTCCTTTTGATGATGAAGGTCGGAGCCGTGCAGGCGCAGGTGGTCAACCCACTATTGTTGCTATCGAAAGAACAGCTAAAGGAACGACGAGATCAGGTTATTCAGGACAATGAGTTTGTGCGCAATGAGGTGGGCAGGCATACCAATATCCATGTGGACTGCCTGCTGCTCAATGGTGTACCGTTTGATGTGGCGTTGCTTGATACGAAAAGTTGGGGGCTAATGTCGCTTGTGAGGGGAAAGCCGGGAAGCCCTGAGCAGGAACGCATTCCATTCAGGGCTTATCTGAGAAGAGAGGACATTATCATTTACAATGCGTTCTTTCAGAACCCCGTGTATGAAGTGTCCATTTCTAAGGTGCTTTCAGGTGCCAAGCCCGGCGACGTAATAATTGTGGAGCCAGAGAGGGACGAGGACTACAAGGCTAAAAGGGTGCTGAAGCTGATCGATTGAGCGGTGCTTTTTTGGCTGTGGGTGTGAAGACACACCCAAGAACCAAAGACCCACAAACACTTTTGCCGTTCCCGGTAATGTCTTCATGGCGGAAGGCGAGCCGTCTAAAACCTGGCACCCACTGCTACGGTGGTGCGCACCATATCCTGCTGGCCAGAGGAGTTGAAGTACTCAATCTGTATGATGTAGACACCCACTCTTGCCATTTCACCCATGTCGGTGGAGCCATCCCAGCGGAAGAAGCTACCTTCTGCCACGGTCTGGCCCTGCACAAGCGTTTTCATTTTTCTGCCTGCCATGTCGTAGATATAGACATCGATGCGGGCATTGGCCATGGAACTGTCGAAGGTAATTTCGGTGAAACCATTAAGGCCATCGCCGGGGACAAAGGCCTCTGGACTGGCACTTACTTTTCCGACTGTGGGCTGCCCCGCTCGTTGGCTGGCGTTTTTGTAGCCGGGTGTCGCAAAACCCGTCGTCGATACGCCTGACTCCCAGTTCTCCGGGTCGTTGGTTTCGTGCTCAACAGAAACCCTTTCCAAAGCCACTCCTTTGACATCCTCCAGAAAAGGTGAGTGTAGGTCTTCATCGTAATTGAACCAGTCAAGTACCCGGCCATCCGCATTTCTGATGATCACTCCGCCTTCCGTGTTGGGATAAGTGGGTAAGTCGGCCTCGAAAAACGTTTCCTCTTTTCCCGATGGGTAATCTGCCTTCAGGATCGTGGGCGATTCCGTTAGCACCAGAAAATCACCAGGCGCCAGCAGGTGATTTGATGTGGTAATGGTATTGAAATCATTGGGTTCTCCGGTGGCCGTGGTGATGTTGCCGACCTCCCAGCCTTTGATGTCGAGGTATTTGTCGGAGCGGTTGTAAAGCTCCACAAAATCGACACCACCACTTCTGGGGTTGAACAAGATTTCGTTGATAATTACATCCAGGCTGTCGGAGGGTGAGGGAAGGATGAAGTTGGCGGACAATTGTTCTGCCGGGCTGATGTTTCCCCGGCAGTCGACGAGGCCTGAAAGGGACACGGTATAGAAAGTGCCTGGACTGATACTTTCCTGATACTGAATAGTAAAGCTGTTGGTAAGGAGGCTCGCTTGAATAGTGAGATCTCCGAGCGAAGGCGTAATGTTGATCTCTAACTTATCAGTATCGATGATCACCTGTTCGCTGAGCCGTGCCAGCAGCGTAGAGTCGGAGGTTGGGATAACTTCCATCAGACTTGCGGGCATGCCATCGCCCAGGGTATTGTTCACCGAATTGATTTGACCAGGCGTTCCTCCGCTTTGGTTGGCCGAGGCAATCCAATTTTCTTCTCCGGCGCAGGGCAGATTTACATCGATGATCTCCAGCGACCAGCCGCCATCCTTTTTGCTGCTTTCAGTAAAGAGGCCGTCATCATATCGCATCCTATGAAGCAACTGATCTTCTAATAAAAGGGAAATCTCGTCGCCATCGTTTTTCAGGGACGGCATGGAAGTGATGACAAGTGTGGCACCGAATTCCTTTAACCGGGGCTGACTTCCTGAGCTGCAAAGGATGAGAAAAGAGTTGGGGGCAATAGCGCCTTTGGGAAAAGTAGCTTGCTTCTCTCCTACGATCAGTCTCACTCCGTTGTAGCTGACCCATTCGCTGGTAGGATTAAAGATCTCGATATATTCAGCTTCTGGCAGGCCTTGTGTGGGATCTGGATCAGGCATGATCTCCGAAATGATAAGCTCACCAAAAATAGGAGGCCTGCCAACGCCTACTGTCGTCTCAGCTACTTCCATTTCGTTGCCACTACAGTCCACAACTCCGGCGACGGTGACCAAGTACTCGGCACCTAAAGTCAACGGCTGCTTTAGTGTTGCCAGCACGCTGGTTTGATTTTCTTCCAGTACGAAAGAGGAAACTTCCGGCCCTCCTTTAATATCTACTTTTAGCGCTGCCAGGCCGACCTCGCTTATCCATTCTGAGAATCCCAGGCTGAGTCTCGTGGGCTCCACAACGGCAACATCGATGAAAGCAGGCGCAATAGAATCGATTTCAGAAAATGCCAGTGAATTGGCAGCGCCCGGAGTGCCGCCCAACTCGCTTTGAGATGCCGCCCAGCGATAATCTTCTCCGCAGGCCGACTCGCCCAAAATCCTTTCAAGTGACCAGCCACCTTCATCCTTTTGGGAGTCTTTGTACCAGGAGGTGGTATAAACTGCCTGGTCGATGACGTCGCCATAGTAATTTATCAGGCTAAGGGAATCCTTAGAGTTGGACAGCGCCGACCAGCCCGTGAGCCCCGCCACAGCGCCGAAGTCAGCAAGCGAGGCGGTGTCATTTGGAGAACACAGCATCAAATAACTCCCTGCTGGTAGCAAGCCCTCTCCCAGCTCAAAAGCCTTGTCGCTGTTGACGAACCCAAATGCAGAGAGCTCGAAATCAATACCGGAGTTGTTGAATAGCTCTACATATTCCACCTCAGGCAGCCCAACCGATGGACTGGGGTCTGCCATGATTTCCGTAATCAGGACTTCGCCAACCTTGGGAATGTTAGGCCTGGCGTAGGTAAATGAAATGGTGTCGACTTGCATTACGTTGCCAGAGATGTCTTCGACGTTTTTTACTGCCAATTGATAGGTTGTATTGTCGACAAACTCATTTTTGAAAGATAACGAAACCGAAAGGTGATCAGCGTCTGTGAACGCTACCTGATCCGGTTGAGGCAGTCCGATGATGGAATAATGATTTGGGCTGAGCGATGTTGAACTGGAAACCTTTTCAGAAAACTCCACGACGACCTCTGAGAACAGTCGGGAGAAGGCATTCGCAACGGTCGGCGACTGTGCATCGATGGCAAATGAGATGGCCTGGTCAGGAATTCTTCTGCCCCAAACATCGTACAGTTCCGAAAAAGTGAGGGTCAGGGTTTCGTCGAAGGGAAGGTTTTCGTCAAAGTAGATATTCACTTTGTTGGGCTTGTCGGCATCTGGCAAAATGAGAGAAGGGGTAATTTCTTCCGATCCGACGACCATTTGAGTCACCGTTGAAAGGCTGTCCGCATTGACCGGCACGGTAAGCAAAAGTTCAACAAGCGCCGGGTGATTTGACGTCACCTGCTCAACCAGCGAATGATAGGTAAAGTCAATGGTTTTTGAAGCGCCCAGCGCAATTCCATCTGCTGAGGTCAGGCCGTTGAATGCGAAGGTGTACAGAGAATCTTCTTCGAATTTACCGGACACTTCCAGTTCTAACAGGTGCGCCTCTTTTCCTTGTTTCACGGCCACAATATCATCGCCGATGACATTCGATAAAGTGCGATCACTGCCCAGCGCTTTGTTGAAGGAGACCAGCGCTTTGCTGGCTGAAATGACCATTGCTTTTCCGGGCTGCAGATCCTCGTTGTTGACGGTAGTACTAATTTTCACGGAGGTATTGCCGTAAAAATCTGAGATGCCATCGATAGCTAGTGGAATGCTATTGACATCAGGAAGGGCCTCAACAAAGGTGAGCATCACCACATTTGAGTCTGGAAGTGTCCTTTTAGCTACAGATGGCTGCTTGCTGCCCAGGAGGTAATGGTCAGGCACCGAAGCAGCGGTGGTAACTGGTTCGGATAAGGAAATCTCCAGTGTCTTTGGTGAGGTAACGATAACCGCATTTACTCTGGGAGGAAGGGTGTCGTAAACGAAGGGTTTGGATATCGCTTTTGTTATTTGATTTCCATAGAGGTCTTTCAGATTGACCACCGCAAGCTCCTGCTCAATTTCCTGGGGGAAAGGCTCTCCGAACGAAAGCAAGACTGACTTGTTATCCATTTGCAAGGCAACGGAATCAGGATGACCATGGTCTTTCCATTCGTAGTTGCCGGTGGCTTCCGCATAGGGAGCTTGCAGCTTTTCGTTGAAGTACACCACCAAATGAGATGCGTCCGTTGCGGCAATAGAATCAACGGTCGGCGGCTTCGTGTCGTGTCGAAAAATGTAGTCAGGGGTAATCAACGTTTCCGCCTCCGAAGTCACCAGATTGGAGATCGAGAGCACCAAATCTTTGTTCTCGGAAAAGTTGTCTTTGAAGATCAGTCGGGCAATGTTTTTGGCCACTGGAAGTACTTTCAACGGCTTTGCTTCTCCATCTACAGAGTAATTGTCAGCCGATGTCATTGACGTCTTGTCAGGCTCCTTATTGAAACTAACCGACAAAAAATTGGCTCCTTCCACCCATACCGAGTCGATTTGCTGTAGCACGGAAAAGGCCAGGGTGACGGGAGTTCCCATCGCATTCTCCAGTGTGTCTTTCAGGTAGCTCACCTCAATTTCATACGAGGCACCGAGAGCAAAAGGCTCTTCAAACTCCAGCAACACCGACTGAGGAGAGTCAGCCAGGAGATTGGCTTTGGCAGGAGCTGTTTCCAGGTCCACTATTTTGTAGTTCTCCTCTTTCTCAGCGTCTGTTTCTTTCAAAGGCTCATCGAACTGAAGCAGCAGACTACTGAACGAACGAAGCACCACCTGCTCCGGAACCGGTGGCTTCGTGTCGTAGTAAAAGTCAATTGAGCCGTTGGTCATAGGGTTGCCAGCACAGTCGCTGATTCCGGATAGCTCCAGTGAATAGTTGGCTTCCGAGGTCAAAGGCGTGGTGAGTGTAATGGACAGGGTTTGGTCATCGGGAAAGGAGACACCAGCGACCTCTTCACCATTGAGGCTTGCTGTAACGCCTGCGAGGTCGGTGTCCATTTTCTCATTGAAATGAATGGCGATGGTTTCTTCGTCTGCAATTTCGACCTCAGCAACAGTGGGCAGTGTGGTGTCAGGAGCATCGTCGAAGACCGAATTTTGTGTCCCTGGCGTGGCTCCTTTTTCGTCAATGGACGTGCGCCAGTTGGCGCTGCTTTCACAGGCTGGCTGCGGATTGGTTTTTTCCAGCGACCAGCCGCCATCCTTTTCGCTGCCGTCGTTCCAGCTGCTGCTAAAAGTCACTTCGTCAATCGTATTTCCAATCTGGTCTTTCAGCGTGATGACCTCGCCGGTATTGGTGAGGCTGTTCCAGCTAGTGATTGTTGTAGCATTACCGAAAGCCTCATAGCTGGTTAAATAAGTCGCCGGCACCAGCGCTACGTACGATCCTCCTGAGAGCAAATAGCTGCCGATTGTGCCGCCTGTCAGGTTGAAGCTATTTAGGTTGATAGAGTGGGTACCCGGATTGTAAATTTCCACAAACTCAGCCCCTGAGGCGGTGGGCAGCACAACTGGATCGGGGCTGGAGCCCTTGGGGTTCGGGTCGGCGAGAATTTCAGTGATAATGAGTGCGCCAGCAGGAGTAGGTTTCGACACTGGTACCGCTTCGGCCAGGTTTTCGGCCAGGGCATTCGCAGACTGATTAGAGACCCCGTTAATGGTGATCTCATAAGTAAAATTAAAGAAGTCTTCAGAGAAGATGAGCTCAACAACTTTATCGTCTGCCTCAGAAACACTGGCTGTTTGCGGATTGCCAAAACCGTCATTCAGCGAGTAGTTGGAGGTAAGTGCTGCCGAGCCTGGGCCTACCGACTGATTGAAGGTCACTTGCAAAGTGTTTTCACCAGTAACGCTGACCCCTGCGATGGTCAATGGCAGGTAAGAAAAGGCAAGCGCAGTGGGGTTTGGCGAAAGACCTGTCGAGGCTTCATCCGTCAGGTTGCTGATGGAGATTTCATAGGTATCGTTTAGTAGATTGGTACCAAGGGTAAGCACCACTTTATTCGGCTCAGTGCCAACGGCTGCTGAGGTCGGCGCCCCGACACTGTTATTGATTGCGTAATTTTCTGGTGTTTCAGCAGGCCCGACTGCCACGGTTTTGTTGAAGCTGATGGTTAACTGGTTTTTGGAAAGCACTTCTACCGATTCAGCAATGAGTGGAACCACAAAATCGAATTCGTAGGCAGTGGCAGGCTCGACCTGGCTATTGCCAGATGCGTTGACCAGGCCATTCGGCAAGCTCAATTCGTAGGCTTGCTCGACCAATTCAGTGCTGAGCGTGAGCAAGACTTCTTTTGGGTTAGAAGGATTCAGCACAGCACTGACGGGATTGCCTATTCCTCCGTTGATTGTGTAGTTGGACAGCGTTTCGGCGGCAGTTTCATCCAGTTCATCGTTGAAAATGAGCTTTAGCTCGGTGGAAGAGGGAGTGATGATTTCGGAAAGGGCGAGTTGGGTGTAGGAGAAGGCAGATTCAAGTGGAGAATTGATAGTGGTTGATGAGAAATCGTCTTTTAGGTCACTAACTTCTAGACTATAATCTCCGGTTGCCAAATCGGAGGTTGTCAGGGTAATGTTTGAATAATTCAAATCTGATCTGACAGCAGAAAAGACTACTATTCCATTGTCGACAACATAGTTTTCAGTCGTTTCGGCGCTGGTTTCCTCTACCGGTTGATTGAAGGTAACTATTAAATCGTTTTTACTAGTCACAGATATATTGCCTATCGATAGCTCGGTTTTAATTGAAATGTCATCGAAGTAGTAGCTGGAACTGTTACCTGCAGAATACTTAACGTAAAAACCAAAGTAGTCGCTAGAAGTGTGAGTTAGGTCTGTAGCAGTCCCTTCCAAGAGGTATTCAGTCTCAGAAGATAATTTTCTGAACAACTCCCAATTCCCAGAGGATGAGCGGAGCACTTTTACATCAATGTCAACAGTAGACGAATTAAGTATGCCGTTAAAGCCATCAATTAGAATCTCTGGAGTTGCACCGGACTGCTTGTATAGACTAACCTCATCTGGAGTGCCTCCCAGCATAACGAAATAGCCATTGACGTCACTCAGTAGGTTCGAATTGTCGGACGTCAGGTAAACACGCACAAAATTCTGACTACTGGGGTTATGATTCATTTTTACCTTAAACTCCCAGGAGGTATTTCCAAGAGAGTTAAATGCTGTGCTTATGAAAGATGAAGTGCTACCACTGGCCCCGCTGTTATTTAGTTGTAGCTCATTGCTACCATTTACAATAAAGTGACTACTTGGGTCATTCCATTCTGGGTTAGTAGTGTGATCCCCATCGGAGAAATCATCAATTACCTGACCGTAGGAAGAAAATAAAATACAAGAAGAGAAGATAATGGAGCAAACAATAGCTCTAATGATCATAATTGAAAAAAGGTAGGTTGGTCTCTCAATATAATCAATCTGATTATTTCAACTAATAAATAACTGCCATAATTGATTTTTTCATTGCTTGTGAGGTGATGAAAGGCTAAAATCTCAATTGCCATACTGAAAATGGGCATAGGAGACTCATTGCTTTTATGCTTATGTGAGGAAGAGTTTACCCGCAGAGAGGCCCTCTTCCGCTAAAGGCTTCGGAGGACAAAGACCACCTACGCCAGAGGCTTCGGCGGGCAACGGAGGAACACAGGGCAAGAGTCCCATAGGGACGGAACAGCGGTAAACCCGGAACCCCTGCCAATCTCCTGCGAGTGCCGTAGGTACGGCATATACAATTCAGGCTGGGATATCTCCACCCTACCCACACCAACGTCATCCCGATTGCGATCCCGATAGCTATCGGGAGAGCGAGCCGACGTGGAACCCGAAGCCGGAACGGGATCCCCTGGGTAATGGCACTGAACCGGATAAGGAACTGCATCAGTCCTCATGTAAGTCATGGGGATTTCTCACTTCGCCCCGATAGTCATCGGTGGCTACGTTTCGAAATGACGGCTGTTATGGATGCCTCAGCAGATCAGCAGCTTTGCCGGCAAGGCTCCCTTTGAAGGCTCGAAGTGATGTGCCAGTGAAGTATGGCCATATGAAAACCTTGGTTAATAAACACAGACAAAAGGCCTGGCTTTGCTGGTTTTTTGTGGGTTGCGCAACACCCACCCCCTCGGTTGCGCATTACCTTTGTCCTTAAGCAAGGAAATCTGTCCTACTTTGAATTAGGGTTTGTGTCGGCAAAAAAATAACTTATCATTGTTCAACTAATAGTAATATATGCTAAGTGAAAATATTCGTTCAGTAGCTTTGTCTTTTGCTCTTATTGTTGTCGCCCTTCAGCCACTTCGAGCCCAGTATGTGCTTACCGACTTTGCACCAAAATTAAAAGGGAATGCCCGAACTACTGGTCATGTGATCCAAAATGACGGCAAATTGGTGCTGTATGGCGACTATGCCTTCGCAGGCCAGGCCGTCGTCAAGGGCATAGTAAGACTAAATATCGATGGAAGTATCGATCAGAGTTTTTCGCTTAGCGACGATTTAATTTCGATCTATCTGAATCCGGAACTCTCCAGCGGCAAACACGCATGGGTAGAGCCAGGGCAAAATTCAGACCTCGTCGTGGGTACTCACACCACGCCCAGGGTAGTGACTGTGATTGACAGCATTGGACATGTGAAAAGAGAAATTCCAGTGCCCCTTCAGTATTTCCAAATAGATTACCTCAAAGCATTTCAGGATGGATATCTGGTGGTTGCGATGACCGGAAGCTCCCGGGGAGTGTTCAAAACTTTCGAAAACGGCAATGTCGATCCCGAGTTCATCCCATTTGAGTTCACCGGCCATGCCTATGACGTCCAGATTGATTCGGGTAATAATATTTTACTATTGGGAGACATTACCCACAATGGGGTAACGACCAATATGATTAAACTACAGACCAATGGTGAAAAGGATGACACTTTCAATTTGTTGACATTCAGTGAGTCGCAAACAAAGTTTACCCTTCTGCCGGATAAGCGAATTTTGCTAGCCGGCCGGTTTGACATGATAAATGACGTGTCTTATCCATATGGTCTGGCGCTTCTTGATCAAAATGGAAACGTCGACCCCTCGTTTTCAGGAACCGCTCTGTCGACCGTGATTGACGCCGAGGCCTTCCAAAAAGTGTTCGACGCAGCATTTGACCCCACTCTCAACAGAGTGGCTGTCATTGTCAGAGACACCTTGCAGCAGACTGCCATTGTTGGGGTTGAGCTCGACGGCACGCTTTCTTCGGAGTTTTCTAAAATAGTATTGAGCGAGAACTTTCTTTCCCAGCACACTCTTAGTTATGGAAACGGTCGTTTTATTTATTCCATGGACTTTGGTGCCACTTATGAGGGCGTGCTGTATACTTTCCTTGCTTTTGACGGAAGCGGCACGGTTGATACATCCGTCTCAGGAAACGAGCGCCTTTTTGGTGCCGGAGTAGTCAACACTGCTGTTGAGCTTGACGGCGGGGACATCATTATTGGAGGCAGTTTCACCCACGTCGATAACATAGAAGTGAAGAACCTTGCAAGGCTCAACGCCTCAGGCCAACCTGATCAGGTGTTCAACAGCAATAACCCATTGGCTGTTGACGATGTTGTTGAAAAGCTGGAGATTGACCAGAACGGAGACATCTACCTGGGCGGAATGTTTCGAAATATTCTTGGTCAACCAAAAGTTCCTCTGTTAAGAATGAGCGATGCAGGAGTTCTGGACGAGTCCTTTGTTGTCCATCTTTTTTCGCTGGGAAGTGAAGTCTTTCTGAAAGATTTTATACTGATGGACGACCGGATCATTTTTTGTGGGCAATTTTCAAATTATGTGCAGGCTGTGGATAAATCCGGTGTGTTGATTTCTGACTTCATCACCAGCTTGTTTCCCGGTGTAGCCGCTCAGGTTTTTAGCCTTTGCACCATAGACCAGGATAATTTTGCCATGAGCGGGGCGGTAAACAATGTTGCAGCTTTTTTATGGGCAATGGATAAAAATGGAAACTACAATCAAAACTATCTCCGCCAAGACTCCATAGACTTTAGCCCTAACGATATTGTGAAAATAGGAGACGCCCTTTACAATTCTGGTAAGCTAACCCATGGGGGCTCCGACGATGGTAATGTTGTTTATAAATATGACCTGCAAACCGGCGATATAATCGAGACTGGCCTTTCTACTTTTTATTCTCCTGGTTTATCCGACAATCGCCATCTGCTGGCAATTAATGATAGCACGGTACTTTTAAGCGGAAATTTCAAGAAGCTGAACAACGTAGCAGTGAATGATTTGGCAGGATCAAGTCTTGATGGCTCTGTTAACGAGCGCTGGCTTTTTAATGTGTCGCCAGACGCTTTGGAATACAGCGTCAATAAAACCCATTTACTTTCGGGAAACAGGGTTTTGGCAATGGGACGGTTTAAAAGCATTGAAGGCTTACCGGCCTACAGCCTTGCCATGTTGAGCGCAGAGAACTTCGAGCCAGTCGTCAGCTATGAACCAACAATCACCGTAAATGAAGACACTACCTTCAATCTGTTCGACTATATCACCATAGTTGATCTTGACGATGAGGCTTCAATAACCGTTTTCGACAATGAGCACTTTGAAGTAGGCTCAAGCGGCATGCTATCCCTGGCCAGCAACTACTTTGGCACTACCCAAATTGAGTTCGAGGTGAGCGACCCGCTGACTACGGTCGGTCCGTTCGAAATTACACTCAATGTTCAATCTGTGGATGATGCATTGGGCATATTTGATAGGGAGAAACAGTCGGCAGTTTCCGTTTTCCCTAACCCAGCAGCGGAAAGCTTCAGCATTTCGTCCATGGAGAAGATTCTACGAGTGACTGTTTTCAGCCTTAATGGAGCCAGGGTGCGAAATGTCAGGTTTGAGAAAACCAGCAATTCAGACTATTTGGTTAGATTAAATGGTGTGCACCAGGGGGCTTATATAGTCAGAGCGGAACTTGAGTCCGGACAGACCGTCGAATCCAGACTGATCGTAGACTAACTCAGTTTTTTTGTTGACACATGACTAACCGGGGGTTTACCGCAGCGTAATGGAGTTTCGCAGAAGAAGAGGCCCGTAGGGACGGAATGCCGGTAAAAACCTCTGACCTTCTGCAAATGTTCAGTGAGTGCCGTAGGTATGGCATATAAAACCCGGGTAAGTGGGCGTGCCAGTCGAAATGCGGTTGGGAGCGTGGCCCTTAGTGATGTGCAGCCTGCCGATTGAGACGACCGGCTACCTCTGTACAGCCTGCTGCCAGGTCGGGGGACTCCGTTCCACGTCGGCTCCCTCCTTCGTCGGAATCGAAGTGACGGTGTGTTATGGGGGCTTTGGTAGGTGGACGGCCTTTCTATTGCTCCGTAGACACGCCCACATCAAAAAATCCCCCTACCATTCTCTCATTATCATGACCCAAACTCGCTGGGCTTTAATGATTTCTTTTACTTTTGCACCTCAGTATTCAAAAACAATTATCATGAAATTAGCGGTAGTAGGGGCCACAGGGCTTGTGGGCTCCGAGATGTTGAAAGTGCTGGAAGAAAGGAACTTCCACTTTGATGAGTTGTACCTGGTAGCGTCGGAACGCAGTGTCGGCACCCAAATAAAATACAAGGGTAAACAGTACAGCGTGATTGGCATGCAAACGGCGGTGGACATAAAACCGGATATCGCTATTTTTTCGGCCGGTGGCAGCACGTCGCTGGAGTGGGCGCCTAAGTTTGAGGCGGCAGGCACAATCGTGATCGACAACTCGTCGGCCTGGAGGATGGATCCTACCAAAAAGCTGGTGGTGCCGGAGATCAATGGCAGCACGCTGCGCATCGACGACCGCATTATTGCCAACCCCAACTGCTCCACCATTCAGATGGTGATGGTGCTGGCGCCTTTGCATAAGAAATACGGAATAAAACGAGTGGTGGTGAGTACATACCAGTCAGTGACGGGCACGGGCGTAAAAGCCGTGGACCAGATGATGGCCGAGCGGGCCGGAAAATCGGAGCCGAAGGTATACCCTCACCAGATAGATATGAATGTGCTGCCGCACATTGACGTGTTCCTCGAAAATGGCTACACCAAAGAGGAGATGAAGATGGTGAAGGAAACGACCAAAATTATGGGCGACGACAGCATTAAGGTGACGGCCACCACGGTGCGGGTGCCTACGGTAGGCGGCCACAGCGAGGCAGTGAACGTGGAGTTCCTTAAGGACTTTGACCTGGCCGAGGTGCGTGACCTGATGAGCAATACCCCGGGTGTGGTGCTGCAGGACGATCCGTCGAAGAATATTTACCCGATGCCGATTTGGGCGCACAACAAAGACGAGGTGTTTGTAGGCCGCATCCGCAGGGACGAGTCGCAGGCGAACACGATCAATATGTGGATAGTGGCGGACAACCTGCGCAAGGGGGCGGCAACGAACGCTGTGCAAATTGCCGAGTATCTGGTGGGAGCCAATCTGGTATTTTGATTGATGCGCTGAGCCAACCGGACGTTCAGGCTTTTTTGAAGGCCCATGCTACGGACAGTCCGGCGAAGCTTGCTTTGCAGAAGAACCTGCCGGGGGGCGTGAGTGCTTCCCTGCTGGCATCTCAATTAAAGGCCCGACAAAAGGCCAAAGACAAATTGCCATCCTGGCTTGGCCGGGATGGCATTATTTTTCCCCATGGCGTAGCGCTGGAGCAGTGCTCGTCGGAAACGACGGCCCGGTTCAAAGCGGCCCGCTGGGCGGGCCAGTCCTTTGCCGACCTGACCGGAGGCACGGGCGTGGACACGTTTTTTTTCTCCCAGTCTTTTGAACAAGGGGTGTATGTGGAGGCCGACGCCGAAAGGTGTGCGCTGGCCAGGCACAATTTTGGGGTGCTGGGCGCTCAGCATTTGCAGGTGGTGCAAAGCACCGCTGAGGCATTTTTGGCCACCAACAAAGATTCTTTCGACCTTATTTATATCGACCCCGACCGCCGGGTTGGCGCTAAGCGAGCGATTGGCTTTAGCGACAGCACACCGGATGTGGTGGAGCTGATGCCGGAGTTGCTGAAAAGGGCCACCACCGTGCTGATCAAGGCATCGCCGATGATCGACATTCAGCAGGGCATTCGTGACCTGGGCAGCGTGAGCAAGGTATTGGTGCTGGCTGTGAACAACGAATGCAAGGAGGTGCTGTTTGTGTGTGACAATAGCGACAGGCCGGTGGAGATAGAAGCCTGGCAGGTGCAGGGAGGGAAGGAAACTGTGCTGCGCTTTAGCCTGGAAGAGGAGGCATCGGCTGGAGTGAGTTTCGGTGAACCGGAGGCCTATATTTACGACCCCAACGTGGCCATAACCAAATCGGGCGCTTACAAAACCGTGGCGGCCCGCTATGGGCTGAAGAAGCTGCACCCCAATACACATTTATATACGTCGGCCACGCTGGTGCCCGACTTCCCCGGCAGGACCTTCCGGGTGCTGGAGGTGTTGCCTTTTTCTTCGAAAGAATTAAAGAGCCTGAAGCTGCCTTTTGCCAAAGCCCATGTGATGAGCAAAAACTTTCCCCTGGAAGCGGCGGAGCTGCAAAAGCGCCTGAAGCTGAAGGAGGGTGAGGAGGGTTTTGTGATGGGAGTAACGGTGGGGAGTGGGAAGGTGTTGGTGGTGGCGGAGAGGGTGAATTAGGTTGGGTGTGAAGACACACTCTGGAACGGTGATTTGTGAACGGGTGTGAAGACACACCCGAGGACCGGAATCAAGCGGCGAGACACCACAGTCAAATCCTGACAAGCCAGTCCAGCCGTGGCGGGCTATCGAACCCTAATGCCAAAACCTATCAGATAGTCATTTCTTTTCATTTTGAAGTTAAGAACTTGTCGGCTTCGGCCTTCTTCATTATTGTCATATCGGGCCGCATCCCCGAAAGTGTTGAACTGAAGCTGGCCAAAAATACCTATATGCCTTCCTAGCTTTCCTTCAAGCCCAGCGGCTGCCAGAAAACCAGGCTGTAGATTTGCCGACTCAAATTCGTAATAGTCTTCTTCGTAGTAGCCTTCATATTGTACGTACCGTTTTCTTCCGGCACTGGCCCCGTATTTCATTGATCTAAGGATCATGCCCGCTCGGATATAGGGTGTGATTTTACTTTTCGAGAATAGTTGATAGTGAATCACTAGCGGGATTTTTGTCATTTTTCCATCGATAGTCACTTCGTTTACTGCTTCTGCAATGTTTCCATTAGGGAAAACATATGGTACGTTATGCAAAAACGAATAGTCAAATTGCGAGAAGTTCATTCCTACCTCTACCATCAATCTATCGCTAATTCTCGGAAGTAATATACCGATGGCAAAACCGGTTTGGCGAATCGAACTTTCTATAGGGCCACTGCCTAGCAAGGTTTCGTCCCCAGTGGTGTTACCTGAATAATCGAATGCTAGCTTCATCTGGCCAAAGTCGGTGTACACAGAAGGCGCAAGCCTGGCTATTGGTTTCTTTTTGAAGACTACCTCGTAGTCTGATCCTCGGCAGGTGTTGTATTGTTTGGTCAGACTAATAAGTTTATCACGATTGATATTGGTTTTCGATGGCGATAGCTCAATCTCCGGGCAGTCCTGAAACAGGTAGGTGAGAATGCCGAAATGCACAAGGTTAGCCTTGGCATTGGTATAGACACCGTTCTGTTCTCTTATCATGGGCGCACTTTCAATTACCATATACTGGAGCGTGTCCTTCTTGAAGATGAAGTGTTCCTTGTATTTATATAGCGAGGTTCGGCCTGTCACAAGCACTTCTATGAACTTCATGGGGCGATCAGGATCTACCTCCGTAATGCTTTCAGAGATAAAATAGTTGAGGCCCTCGATGCTAAAGCCTGCTATCTCTCCCGGTGCATACTTTATCACTTGATCTTCCTGATCGGCTTTGAACTGGCATTGAGAGAAGTTGAGATAAAAATCCTTTTCATTGATTTTGCCTGTTATGGTGTCTCCGGCCAGAGTGACGATAAAGCCTTCAGTAAAGTTTTTTTGACTGAAAAGTGGAAATGACAGAGTTGATAGAATCAGGAATAGTTGTAGCTTTTTCATGTAATTGTGAACTGAAGTGCCAATAATAGTTAACAGAAGGCAATATAATCCCCTCTTCATGATTACTTGTTGCTTTTTTTGATGTATTCTTTTGGTAGGTGGCCTTCCCGAAAGCGCTTCAGGAGTTGTATGCCAGATCGTTTGGTGAAGACCTGACAGGCCTGTTCGCTTAACTAATTATGCGTCTGAAAAGTATTCAAAATGATTGCATGTAAAGACTCACATCATAGCACGGTGAGAGATAGAAATAAGGCATGCACAAGTCTACCCAGCCGATGCAAATAAGGGATGAGTGATTAACGCACCCGAATGCCAAAGCCTACGAGATAGTCTTGCCTTATCATTTTGAAACTTAAGTTGAGCTCTCCGCTTTTATCAATATTATTATACTGGGCCCTGTCGCCAAATATATTTGCCTGCACCTGGCCAAAAATGCCTATGTGTTTGCCGAGCCTTCCTTCCAGTCCAATGGCTCCGAGAAAGCCAGGCAGGATAATTGCGGGCTCAAAATCGTAGTAATCTTCCTTATAATAGCTCTCGTATTGAAAATATCGACTTCTTCCAATGCTCTCTGCATACTGTATTGATCTGACAATTACACCCGCACGGACATATGGCGTGATTCTACTTTTTGAAAAAAGTTCATAGTGAGCCACTAGTGGGATTTTAGTCATTTTCCCGTCGATGGTCACTTCATTTGATGCCTCTCCAATGTTGCCACCTCCGAGATTGTAGGGAACATCGTAGCTAAAAGAATAATCGAAGTGCGAGAAGTTGACCCCCAATTCTATCATCAATCGCTCACTAATTCGGGGAAGCAGAATACCAATCGCAAAACCGGTTTGATGAATAGTTTTTTTCAGAGGCCCACTCCCTAAAAGTGATTCATCCCCATTTTCGTTGCTCGAGTAGTCAAATCGCATTTGCATCTGGCCAAAATCGGTATAGACAGAAGGGGCTAGTTTGGCAAACTTCTTCTTGAAAACCACTTCGTAGTCTGATCCCCTGCAGGCGTTATACTGCTTAGTCAAGCTAATTAGTTTACCCCGATTGATATTCGTTCTCGATGGGGAGAGGTCAATCTCCGGGCAGTCCTGAAAAAGGTAGTTTAGAATGCCAAGGTGGACCAGATTGGCTTTAGTATTCGTATCAAAGCCGTTCTGATCTTTTATCACTGGCAGGGCCTCTAATACGAGGTAGGAGAGCGTGTCCTTTTTGAAGATGAAAAGGTCCTTATATCTATATAGTGATGTTTGTCCTATCACAAGTACTTCTATGAACTTCATAGGACGATCCGGATCTACTTCCGTGATACTCTCAGAAATAAAAAAATTAAGGCCTTCAATACTAAAGCCGGCAATCTCTCCTGGCGCATACTTTACCACTTGATCTCCCTGGTCGGCCTTGAACTGGCATTGAGAGAAGTTGAGATAAAAATCCTTCTCGTTGATTTTGCCTGTTATGGTGTCTCCGGCCAGAGTGACGATAAAGCCTTCAGTAAAGTTTTTTTGACTGAAAAGTGGAAATGACAAAACTGATAGAATCAGGAATAGTTGTAGCTTTTTCATGTAACTTCATATTGAAAGGTCAATAATAGCTAGCATGATATAATTTTGCCTTGAGTAAGCTGTTTTTTTGGTTTTATTATACGATTTTTTTGCCGACCACTTTCCGGTCGTGGGCGGTGATGCCGGGTGTGAAGTGCAGTGGTCATGAGTGAAGACATGCCCAGAAAACCTTAAATTGTTGACGACCTGGAAAACTGTTATGCCAATTATTCAGATAAAGATGGTAATTGCCGCTCCTATTGAGAGGTGTTTTGATCTTTCGAGAAGTATCGATCTGCATAAGATATCCACCAGTCAAACGGGCGAGGAAGCGATAGCGGGCGTAACTTCGGGCCTTATTGGTTTGGGTGAAACTGTGACCTGGAGGGCAAGGCACTTTGGCATCAGGCAAACACTGACGACAAAGGTCACGGAATTTGAATCACCGAATTTCTTTGTGGACGAGATGGTGGAGGGTGCTTTCAAGAGATTCCGTCATGAACACCACTTCAGGGATGTTGATGGGAAAACTGAAATGCGGGACTGTTTTGATTATGATTCGCCACTTGGCATCCTTGGGAAAGTATTTGACTCGATTGTGCTTAAGAGGTATATGCAGAACCTTTTGAAGCAACGGAATTTGGCTATTAAGGAATATGCTGAGTCTGATAAGTGGCGCATTGTGCTCAATATGTAAAAATCAAAAAACTGGATCAATTGAAAAATATGGGGGATTACCTTCCAACCCCAACATCTCGAGTGGTCATAAAAAAGCAAAAGGTCCAAGCCTAACCCGGCCGGGCGAGACGCATTGAACCAGTTTTGCTTTTTTATTTAGCCACACACGAAACATTCAACACCCCAGAAATACAGATTGATCCAAAAAACTGCGATCTCAGGCCTTACTATTTTTACCCTGAAGCAAAGCTGAAAGCCCAAACCCTACACAAAAGATCGCCGTCGTACTCAAAATGATGGTGAGGTTGGCATGGAAGGGGCTTTTGAATGCCAGCCAGCCGTCGGAGGTGAAGAATACGGGTGACAGGCTCAGCCACAGGATCACGAGCACACCTACTACCACACCAATAGCCGCATGCACACTTTTGGCTCTTTTGGAGATCACACCCAAAAGGAAGAGGCCTAGCACACCACCGCTGAAGACGGACGACAAGGCCCACCACGCATCAAGCGCACTGGTGACGCCATTGAGGGCCAGGGCCACAAAAATGCTGCTGCCACCCATGGCAAATGAGGCGTTGCGCAATACCTGCATAGACTCTTTTTGGTTGGGTGTTCTATTGAAGAACTTTTTGTAGAAGTCGGACAGAATAACGGTGCCGGAACTATTGATGCTGGTAGAGACTGTGCTCATACCCGCTGCAAAGATGGAAGCGATCAGCAGGCCGGTTAGGCCCGTCGGTAAGCCGGTGACAATAAAATACGGGAATACCTTATCGCCTGCGCTTTGCAAATCGGCGGGCAATAGCTCAGGCTGGGCCTGGTAGTAAGCAAACAGGGCTGTGCCGATAAAAAAGAAAAGCAGCGATACCGGCACATACAACAAGCTCCCCAGCCAGGTTGATTTCTCGGCTTCTTTTTGCGTGCGGGCACTGAGGTAGCGCTGCACATAGTTCTGGTCGATGCCAAAGTTCTGCAGGTTGATGAACAGGCCATAAATCAGCAGCAGCCAGAAAGTGGAGGTGGTAAAGTCGAAGTCGAAGCTGCCCAGGCTGAATTTGTTAGCTTCGGAGGCAATGGTGAACACCTGGCCCGGTCCTTCGGGCATGGAAAACATGATCACCAGCAGACTGGCTAGCGCACCGCCAATGAGAATGATACCCTGGATGGCGTCCGTCCAGACTACCGCCTCAAATCCACCAAGTGAGGCGTATACAATCACGCTGATACCTGTCACCACAATGATCAGGGGAATGCTCCAACCAAGCAGGGCATTCATGGGTAGGGCCAGCAGGTACATAATAGCACCCATGCGGGCCAGTTGCGTGAGGAGGTAGCAAACGGAAGCGTAGGTGCCAGCCCAGGGGCCGAAGCGTTGCTCCAGATAGTAGTACGCAGACTCGCTTTGCAGTTTTCGGTAAAGAGGCACGAAATACTTTACAGCTACTATGGCTGCCAAAGGGATGGAAAGGCTGAAGACAAAGCCGTTCCAGTTGCCCATGTAGGCGTTGCCTGGCAACGCCAAAAAGCTGATACTGCTGACAAACGTAGCGAAGATGGACATGCCAATCGCCCAGGCGGGTAGCCTGCCGCCGCCCAGGGTGTAGTCTTCGGCGGTTCGTTTGCGAAACGAAAACGAGATGCCGAAGCCGATGATCAGCAGCATGTAAAGGAAGAAGATGGCCAGATCAATAATTGGCAAGTCCATGGTAGGTAGGTGTTAGTTAAGCGTGGGATTATTCAATAGAACGTGAATTCGATATAAGAAGACCGTCATTCCGGAAATCAAAGCCCAGCTTTCAAAAGGGGCTTTGATTATCCGGAATCTCATAATATACCGACTGAGATTGCGGACTGCCCGTCTGGGATAATTTTTCTTCAGATAGGAAAAAAATCCGTAGAAAATTTCCGCAATGACGTTCCTGGTGATGATTGATGTATTCTCGTTTCTAGTCAAAATCAAAGCAAACCTCTTTTCTCAAGGGTCAATTTAAACTGTTCGATGATAGGCGTCACATGTTTTGTATCAGCGGCGTCGAAGGCTGCTAGTGGCGGGGCCATGTGGCTATAGCAAATGTTCATCAGGGATAAGGCCGTTTTGATGCTTTTGAGGTAGCTGGAGCTATACATGCCCACACCATAAAGGCTGTTGCTGATGCCCATAACGATGCCCTGGAGGTCCGCAACTGTGGCAAAATCCTTTTGTGCCGCAGCTTGATAAAGTTTTACAAACAGCTTCGGAAACATATTTGCTCCTCCGCTCACTCCGCCGTGGCCTCCCATCAACACCGACTCGGCCATGGCTTCCTCCGGCCCTACCAACAAAGTGAAGTCAGATTTTCCTCGCAGCGATTGATACAGCGACTGGAAATAAACCGAGTTAGCGGAGCTGTCTTTGAGGCCGATAATATTGGGATGTTCAGAGAGTCTGATGGCAGTGCTCACCTCGATATGTACCTTACACAGGCCAGGCATATTGTAGAGGAAGAGCGGCAGGGTTAGGCTTCCTGCTAGCTTTTCGTAGTAATTGAAGAGCTCCTTTTGGTTTAGATTGAAATAGTAGGGCGGTGCGGCTACTACTGCCGAGGCACCGGCCGCATGTGCTGTTTCCGCCAGACTGAGGCTCTCGGTCAACGAGGTGTCGGTAATGCCCACCAGCACAGCCACTCTGCCGTTCGCTGCCTTACAAGTTTCTTTGATCAGCTGATGCCTTACCGCATAGCTAAGGCTTGTCGATTCACCGGTGGAGCCCAGTATGAACAACCCGCTGACACCACCCCCAATCAAATAGTCCACAAGCTTATTTAATCCTTCTAAGTCAAGGCTCATGTCTTCGAGCAAAGGCGTCACCATGGGTGGGATGATACCGGTGACGGGTTGCTTTAGTTGTTTGTTGCCAGTCATATAGTTGTTATCAAAATTTACTTCAAAATGAAAACCTGATAGAATGCACCTTCGGGTGTTATTACCTTTCGATTGTAAGCCAGCACATGCCCTTCGTTCGACCAGTTGATGTTGTTCAGGTCAGTGCTCTCATAGTTTCTTTCTGGAGATACCTTCGAGGTTTCGTCTGTTTGAATATTGGTGAGGTACACGTCCTGGTTGTAGCCGTAGGCCAAATATTTTCCGTCGGCACTGATGCTGAACGAGGTGTCAAGGGAAAAGCCATTGTGCGTGATTTGGCTTATTTCACAGCCATTTGGCGACACAGCAAACACCTGCACTACGCCGTCCGTATCTTTCATAGGAAAGAAAATTAGTGAGCCATCGGGCAGGCTGCGCACCCATTGCCGTGGACCTTGAACGCCGGGGTACTTTCGGTCGGCGGTGTAGGTGAGCCTTCTTTGTCGGACGCCTGCCGGGGGAAAGGGTCGTGAGGTGGTAGTTCCTTCCAATGGCCTCTCCGGATCGGATTTGGTGAGATCAGTATCGAGATCGACAATGAAAACTTCCGCCACCAGCTGGCCATTGGCGGCTCTGGTGTCGCCTAAAAACGCCAGTGCCTTTTCAACTCGACTGCCGTCGGCTTTTACATAACCATTCGTCCCCACCCAGCCTTCTTCGTAGGCTTTTTCTATTTCGTCGCTGCCTGGCCGGGGAGTTTCGGTGGTTTCGCTGACGATCACTGAAAACATGGTACCACCAAAGCTTTCAGCGGTTTCACTTGCTACTGCCACCGGCCCCTTGTCGATCATGACGCCGATATTCCTCAGGTCTTTTTTCGTGGAATCTGTTTTGGACAGCTCTGCTATCACATCGTCGTTATACGTAAAGCTGATCCATCGGCCGTCTCCGCTATAGCTATGCGCATGGGTACCGCCCCGCAGGGCACCGGGAGTAAAGGGCGGAAGTACATCACGAGCGTCTTTTCTACTCGGTAGGTTGTTGGCGGTAAGATCAACAGCCAGTCCCGTACGCCGGGTGACACCATAGGGTTTCGCTGCATCGTAGTTGCCCAGGCCGTGAATGAAAATGACTTCGTTATGCTTCGGGCTGAAGGCAGCGGCTCCAACGCCGGGACCATAGTCGTTCGAAACTGGTGCTTTGTACACCAGTTTTTGCTCTCCGGTGGACACATTGACCATTTCAACTGATGTGTTCAGCCCTATTTGCGCATCGTCATTGCGGTTGTCATACACCAGCCACTGATCGTCAGGTGAGAAAGCCTGCCGCTGGTTTAGAAAGTGGCCCCTGGCATCGGAGGTGAGTTGGTATTCTTTCAGGATCATTGTGGTTTTGGGTATTTTGGACGGCCCACAGGCTGCCAGCGATAAAGCTACGCCCAGGAAAGATAACCGGCTCCGTCTCTTGGCTTTCATTGGGTAGCAATCATTTTTTTCCAAATTTCTTTATCCGATGGAAGGTCAGGAAGTTGGCGTCGTGGCTTCTGTGTGCCCCTCCCAGTCCATCGTCATAAGCTGTTCTGGAGAGGAAGATGATGTCTTTACCGTCAAACTGCCAGTCGACATACTGGAAACCATGTTTCACCGGGTCTTCATGTTGAAGGAGGACTTTCCTCAATGTCCAGTCGTGCAGATTTTCAGAACTGAAGAGCACCTGAGTATTTCTTAAGCTGGCCGGGTTCTTCCCCTGGTTGGCAGCTTTTAGTTCATCGGGCACATCATTCGCAATTGTCCAGTATAATTGACTTTCTGGGTCAAACCTGATGGCGAACTTTTTGCTTCCCCCGGGAAAAGGAACAAAGCCAGTTGTTTCATCAAACGTGGCTACCTTTCCATCGTCGCTGATTGAAATAAAAGCAGCTTTTTCTTCCAGTGTGGAGCGGTCGTCGACCCGCAGTATGTCCAGTATTTTTCCTTCGGGCGACACCACCACGTTGCCTTCCAGCCAGCCTCCAAAATTACCTTCGAGGTAAGTAGAGTCGTAGTATAGAGTATTGCTAAACGTCCAGTTGTCGGCCACCAGTGGATCTTGCCCTACAGGAATCGACATCATAAAGGCGCCATAACGCTTGCCCCATTGTTTGACCGGGCCCATAGCGCTTTCCATGCCTTTCCACAGCCGACCATTGTGTTCAATCACGGGAACGGGGGCATTGTGGTACTCGCCTTCCAGCAGCAGGCCGGTTTGGTTGTCGACCGGTTCGGTCCATGTGGTGCCGTTGTCAGTCGATGTTCTGATAATGGTATGGCCGTGGTGCCTGTCGGTGCCAATGAAATAGAGTTTTCCTTCACTTACAAAGAGCTTCGACCAAAAGGCTCCGTGAATTTCTGTCACAAACTCCCACGACTTGCCACGGTTAGTTGACCGGTAGATCCTTGAATCTGCTTTCACATGCTCATTGGAGTTGGGGCCAAAAAAGTCGTGAGAGGCAAGGTAGTCACCATTTGGCAGCACCGCCAGGCTCGGGGAGCCGATGTATTTTCCCGATGAAGCGGGACTATGAGCGACAACAACGCCAGGCACCCTCGATACATCAGGTGCCTGGGCTGTCACCAAACTACATATGAGAACAAAGAGAATTACTGTGCTAATTCGGTGCATCTTTCAGTGTTGCTAGTCGCCTTTTACAAAAGGAAAGTGTACGCTTACGAAGATCAGTCTTTAAATCGATCAACCACTGTCTGCTTTTACCAATAAATTGTATGATTTTGACATATTGATGTTTTAAGTCTGCTAAAAAGTGACAACTTTATACTTAATAGTCTGTCCGCCATCGTTTGGCAAGCAACGAGCAGCATAGTATTTATGAAACCCCATTTTCACAAAGTACCCATTGGCGCTGAGGACTCCTTTAGCATCAGACACGATAGCCGGCCCAACTTTGGTACCTTGTGGCACTACCATCCCGAGCTCGAACTGCACTATATCGTGAGGGGAGAAGGAACACAATACATTGGCGACAATGTGAGTAACTTTGGCAGTGGTGACATGGTCTTTTTAGGGCAAAACCTGCCTCACACATGGCGCTGCAAAGAAGCGTATTTCGCCGGGGATGAAAATGTGCAGGTGGAGGCCTATGTGCTACATTTCCACCCAACTTGCTTCGGAAAGGACTTCCTTTCGTTGCCGGAAGCCTACCTTATTCCGAGGCTTTTTGAGAAAGCGAAGAAGGGGCTCAAGATTCACGGGGAAAGCAAGGCAAGACTGATTGAACTATTGGACGATGCCGCTCATGCCGAAAGCCTCGACAAGGTGATCTACCTGCTATCCATTCTCAAAGTGCTGTCAGAAACTGACGAATTCGAGACCATCGCACCAGCCTACGCCTTCAGCCACCTGTCCAGCGAGTCAGAGATGGTGCGGCTGGAAAAAATTTACTCTTACGTGCTGGCACACTACAAGGAGAAAATCACCCTGGAGGAGGTGGCTTCGCTGGCCAACCTGAGCCTCACCTCCTTTTGCAGGTATTTCAAAACGATGACTAAGAAAACCTTTTCTGATTTCCTTACTGAGATACGAATCTCCAATGTGTGCCGGGCGATTGTAGAGGACAAGCTGCCCACCGAGGTGATCTGCTTTGAGTGTGGCTTCAACAACGTCTCCAATTTTTACCGGCATTTCAAAAAGGTGACTGGCATGACGCCTTTTGAGTATAAAAAGAAATACCTGGCGGAGGGTTAACGCCATCTTTCACAAAAAAGCCCGGCATCTTGACGGCTCCGGGCTTTCGTTCTGCTTCTGCCTCTATTACTTCTTTCTGATATACACGTCGCCCTGCATAGTTTTGAAAAGGTATTCCTTTCCGCCGCCATTGATTTTGCCAAATACCCAGTCTTCGATAGATACTTTGTATACCCCATTGGACGAAGACTTGTCCACTTTTGGTGCCGACTTCTCTATCACCATATCGAAGTCGCTGAAGATGTCTCCCCGGTCAGAGCGCATTTTGGCTGTGGCCTTCACAGCTGCCGGGAATGTCACATCCACGTCACCGTTTAGGGTGGTAAAAGCCATTTGAGCTTCAGGGTTTACACTTTCAAGTGTCACTTTGATGTCGCCGTTGACCGTATTCAATACAGTTGATCCGCCTACTTGGGTCATCGTAATTTCTCCATTCACATTGCTGATCTCGTGGGCGCCGGCAACCCCTTTCACGTCAATGTCGCCATCGTTCACTGTTGACAGTTTGAGGTCAAAGTTTTTCGGCACTTTGATGTTCAACGTCATCGTAACTGCCCAGGAGTTAGTGGAAACTTTTACGGTGTTGCCTTTCTCGGTTGCCTCCAGCTCCATGGGGTTGCTGCTGATGCGTTTCATGCCAGAGGGTGTTACCACGCCCCGGTCGTCACTTTTCCCACCACCGGATACTGCCTCAATGATTACGTCCTTGCCATCGTAAGCTGATACATTTATGGATCCGTTGACCAGGCCTACCTCAAGCTTGCCTTTTTCACCAGGCGAAGAAAGAGGAATGGCAATGGTTTCTTTGTTTCCCTCCTGCGCTTTGGCTGGGAGGGAAATGGCCGCTGCTAACAGCCCGATAAATGATAATTTGATTAACTTTTTCATTGTCCAATTATTTTGATTTTTTGACATAAATATCTCCGTTGAAAGTTTCGAAGGCCAGCAGATTGCCGCCCTTGCCCACCTTAATATTGTTTTTCTGGGTTAGCTTGTACCTGGTGCTGCCATTTTTCTCAGTCACCTCTTTGGTCCATGCGGGTGGCATTACTTCCAGTCTTTCCATATCTGTATAGAAAGAGCCATTGAAGCTTTTGAAGGTAATGTCGGCATCGGGCTCACCCGGATAGTACACATTTACGTCACCATTGAGTGAATAGTAGCTGTTGCCACCCACCGGAGCCTTAGTATGCCGCACCAGCAGCTCTCCGTTAATGGTTCTTGCTTCCACGCTTCCCCCCATTTGTGTGAGGGTAACATCACCATTGACATGATGCGCCGATACGTTGCTGTTCATGCCGTCGATGGCAATAAAGCCGTCGTTCACCGTTCGCACGTGCAGATTCACGCCTCTCGGCACCTTCACTTTGAAGTCAAAGCTGAATTTATAATCGACGTCTTTGCTCCAATTCCAATGGCAGTTACATGGGCCTTCAATCCTTTCGTTGTGGATGAATGGCGCCTTGTTGTAAAGCACCAGAGCTGAGTCGTCCTCTAAAATACCGAGGCTCATTTCACTCTTTCCTTTGTCTAGAAGCGCTTGCGTCTTTCCTGAAATTGTTAGCTCCGTGGTGACCATGATTTCCTGCCCGTCGTAGCCTTCAATTTGCAGGGATCCATTGATGTTATAAATCTCAAGCACATTATCAGGCGAAGGCGTAGCAAACTTCAGCGTTTTCTCAATTTTGATTTTTTCCGTTTCAGTTGCCCGGGCATAGCCGAAGCAGCCAATCAGGAATATGATTAACAATAGATTCTTCATTTGATTAGTATTTAAGTCAATACCTCAATGCTCTGTTGTACTTTTTGTCGCACAATGTCATTCAGGTCATCTTTCTCTAAAAGCCCCTTGAGGGCCTCTACCGCTCCTTTTTCGTTGAGCGCTACCATGGCCTCCGCCAGGGCAATCTGCACCATGGGCGACGACTGCCTGCTGATGGAGCTCACCAAAGCTTGCCGCACTTCGGGATAGCGCCCGAACCTCGCCAAAGCCTCCACGGTGACCATTCGCACATTCACATTTTCATCGGTATTCAATGTTTGAACAAGTGCTTCGATAACCCTGCTGTCTGCCTCGGGAAGCTCCGACGATAAGCTTACAGCCCTCAACCGGTCCTGAACGGCTGGTTTCTCAAGCAATGTCAGCATCATCATTTCCTTCATGTCTTTCATTTCGCTGGAAAGAGAGCTGATTTCTTGTTTGTACTCACCGGAAGGTGATAGCACGTATCCAAAACCACCCCCGACAACGAAAATGAGCATGCCAAGTGCCAGCCTTCGCCACGACAAGACTTCCAGAATACCGGCCCAGTTTACTGTCCCTTTTGGCGCTGTTGCCTCTTTACGGAACTCACTCAGGGTGGCGTAAAAACGCTCGTCCATGGTAGGCTCCGGCTCTGGTGCCGCAGGTAGCTCATCCATGGCCAGCCAGATTTTCTCAAGGCCTTCAAGCTCTTCCAACTGGGCCTTGTCGGCGTGGCTGCTGATCGCCTCCCACTCCTGTGAAGTGATGGACCCATTGAGGTAGTCCATCCATTTTTCTTTTAGTTGTTCCTGGCTCATGATGTTATACGTTTTCCAGCTTTAAATAAACCTCTCGCAATTCCTGCAGCACCCTGTGCATCCGCACCTTTACTGCCCCTTCAGTGATTCCGAAGATGTCAGCCACCTGCTCGTACTTCATCCCCTGATATTTTGTGAGGATGAGCATCTCCTGTTTTTCAGGCGCCAGGTGTTTGATCGCTTTTTGCAAAAGCTCCAGGTCTTGCGATTTGGCCATTTGAGAATGCGCATTCTCATCCACCTTGAGCTTTCTTTCCCAGGGCTCCATGTCGTCGGTGTAGGAAACCTTCTTTTGTTTTTTGTAATGGTCGGCGTTTACATTCCTTGCCAGGTGATACATCCAGGCAGTAAACCGATGACTGCCGGAGGTGTCCTCCGTAAAGGTGTAGCGGTACTTGAGCATTCGGTAGAAGACATTGTGCACAAGGTCTTCGCTCAACGATCCGCTGCCGGTTAGCTTATAAAAAAAGCCAAAAAGATTTCTGTTGTGTCGCTCATACAGCAAAGCCATCTTGTCAAGATCGCCGGCCTTGACTTTCAGCATGAGCGAGTTGTCGTCCAAAGCATTCAAACCACCTGGGGTTATCGATTCATGTTCGGCGGGAAAACCTTGGTCGGAGAGAAAGGTTACATAGAATTACCTAAAAAGTTTTTCAGCCTAAAATTCTTTTGTATTCAGCAGGGTTATTCAGCACCTGAATGGCTTTTTGAATATCCGGATCGTCGGGGAAGGTCACTTCAATGAGGCCTTTCTGCAGGTAGTAGCGGGTAATGATCTCCTGCTCCAACAGCCCTTTGATGTCGTCTTTGAACTTGGTGAGGTCTTTTTCTTTCAGGGCATTGATTTTTTCTTCCAGGGATCCGAGTTGGTCTTCAAGGCTGGCGTAGGTCTTGTCTCTCTTGGCTGCGGCAAGCAGGTGACGATAAGCCCTGTCCACGGAAGTTTCGTAAGAAAGCTCCTTTTTACGAACCCAACTCAGAAAATCGTTGTAGTCGGCGTCGCTCAGCTGAAACTCTCTGGCGGCCGAAATTTGTGGATGCTGGTAATGGTAAAGCGTGGCATACTGGAATAGATACCCTTTGGAAGATAGCACAAGTGCGATGCTTGGATAGTCTTCTACCTCAACCACCACATCAGGATCCAGTCCATCGCCATCATAAACCACCCGGCCATTTCCAGTTTTGAATGCTACTTTCAAAGAATCAGGCAGCTTATTGACCGTTCCATCGGCATTGCGGTGGGCATAGTCCAACGCCTGAATACATCTACCGCTTGGGATATAGTATTTGGCAGTGGTTACTTTAAGTTGTGCATTGTAGCTCAGCGGGCGGGTGGATTGTACAAGTCCTTTTCCAAAAGTCTTTTCCCCAATCAGTACTCCTCTGTCGAAGTCCTGGATAACGCCAGCCACAATTTCGGAAGCGGACGCACTGCCTCCGTTGGTAAGAATGGCCAATGGGATTTGAGTGTCCACCGGCTCATCCAGTGTTTTATAAGTCCTGTTCAGGTCGGTGATTTTGCCTTTTGTGTCAACTACTTTTTTGCCCTTTGGAAGAAAAATATTCGAAATATTAACTGCCTCGTGCAGCAGCCCGCCCGGGTTGTCCCTTAAGTCAAGAATAATGGAAGTGGCACCTTCTTTCTTCAATTTGATCACCGCCTTTTTCACTTCGTCCCCGGCATGTGTGGTAAACTCAGTTAACTTGATCAGGCCAATATTGTCATTCACCATGCCTGAGTAGTACACATTGTCGATGGTGATTTTCTCACGGTCCACCTGAAACACCATTGGCTCCTTTTTGCCGTATCGGTTAACGGTGATGCCGAAGTTTGTTCTGGATTGCCCTTTGAGCAGCTTGCCCAAATCGAAGGTTTCTTTTTGCTCAACTTCAATGCCATTGATGCTCAGGATTTGATCCCCTATTTGCAAGCCCGCTTTGTGAGCAGGGTAACCTTCCTGTAGCATGATGATGGTGTGGTGTCCTTCAAGGAATTCTGTGCTTGCACCTATGCCCCCGTATTCACCTGTTGTCATTGTGCGGAAGTCTTCTATGTCGTCTTCTGGAATATATACGGTATAGGGGTCGAGGCTTTCCAGCATCGCATCAATACCTGTTTTGATCAACCTGTTAGGGTTCACATCGTCCACATAGTAGGTGTTGATTTCCTTGTAGATGGAAGCAAACAAATCGAGGTTCTTGGCTATTTGAAAAAATTTGTCGCTGTAGCTGGAAAAACCAAACCAGCCGATGGCCAGTACTAGCAGCGTAGGTATAAAGAGGCGTCTTTGAAATTTACTCATTGTGCGGGCGTTTTGCGAGCGTCTACTTGAACGAATTATTTATTGAAGCAACGTTGCGGAGTTATTCTATACAATCATTCTTAAATTATGAATAATTCCCTTAATTTAAACAATAACGTTACCCCTTTCTAAATGATGCAGATCGAACCCATAAATATATGACATATTTTAAGAATAAAACAGTTTTTATCACCGGTGCCAGCAGAGGAATTGGCCTTGCCATCGGCAAAAAATTGGCCAGTGAAGGTGCCAATATTGTAATCGCAGCCAAAACAACCGAACCACATCCGAAGCTGCCAGGCACGATCTATACCGCAGCCGAGGAAATCGAACAGGCGGGAGGTAAGGCTTTGCCGTTGATGGTCGACATCCGTTTCGAAGACCAGGTGCAGGCCGCTGTGGAGAAGGCAGTGGAGACGTTTGGCGGGATTGATATACTGATTAACAATGCCAGTGCCATTAGCCTTACACCAACGCTGGCCACCGAAATGAAGCGATACGACCTCATGCATCAGGTGAATACCAGGGGCACTTTTTTGATGTCAAAGACGTGCATTCCCTACCTAAAGAAGGCAGAGAACCCACACATCATGAATATGTCGCCGCCGCTGAATATGGAGGCTCACTGGTTTGCGCCTCACGTAGCCTACACCATGGCCAAGTTTGGCATGAGCATGTGTGTGCTGGGCATGGCCAAGGAGTTCAAAAAGGATAATATTGCTGTTAACGCTTTGTGGCCCCGAACAACCATCGCCACCGCTGCCGTGCAGAACCTGCTGGGAGGTGATCAGATGGTGAATCAATCGAGGAAACCGGAGATACTGGCCGACGCTGCTTATTATATTTTAAGGAGAAAGTCATCAGAAGCCACCGGCAATTTCTATATTGACGATGAAGTGTTGAAGGCGGAGGGCATTACCGATCTCGCTGGTTATGCTGTCGACCCTTCTGCCAACCTCATGCCTGACTTCTTTATTTAAAACACCCCGCAACTATGGCCAAAAAGACTACCACTCCGATACTTGTTAAAAATGACCCCTGGCTGGAACCTTATGCTGAAGAGGTGAGTAATAGGATCGAAAGGTTCAATGCAGCCATGGGGGATATCAAAAAAGCTTCCGGCTCTTTGGATCAATTTGCCTCGGCCTACGAGTATTTTGGCCTTACCTACGACGACAAGGCCAACGGCTGGTGGTATCGTGAGTGGGCGCCTGCCGCCCATGCGCTTTCTGTGGTGGGCGACTTTAATGGGTGGGACAGAGAGGCACACAAGCTGAAGAAAAACAAGGAAGGCATTTGGGAGATTTTCATTGCTGAAGAGAAGAAGGGCGAGAAATTCCAGGACGGCACCAAGTTCAAAGTGCACGTAAAGTCTGAAGCTGGCGAAATGGATCGGATTCCAGCCTACGCCACCTACGTGGTACAAGATCCTACCACTTATGATTTCTCTGCTTGCGTTTATAAGCCAGCAAAAAAATTCAAATGGTCGGACACAAAGTTTTCCTCCGTAGCCGCCAGCAAATGCCCCATCATTTATGAGTGCCATGTGGGTATGGCGCAGGAAAAGGAGGGAGTAGGCACCTACAGGGAGTTTGCCGAGCTTACCTTGCCAAGAATCAAGAAGCTGGGATATAACACCATACAAATGATGGCGGTGCAGGAGCATCCCTACTACGGCTCCTTTGGCTACCATGTCAGCAATTATTTTGCACCCACCAGCCGATTTGGCACACCGGACGACTTGCGCTATCTGGTGAACAAAGCACATGAGATGGGCATAGCAGTTATCATGGACATTGTGCATTCTCATGCTGTGAAGAATATTGCCGAAGGACTCAACAAGCTCGATGGCACGCAAACCCAATATTTTCACGAGGGGAGCAGGGGCTTTCACGAACAGTGGGATTCCATGCTATTCAACTACGGCAAATGGGAGGTGAAGCAGTTTTTGTTATCGAACGTGAAATATTGGCTGGAGGAGTTTCATTTTGATGGGTACCGCTTCGATGGCATTACTTCCATGCTGTATTTTCACCATGGCAACGTAAGTTTCGATCATTACGACAAATATTTCGCTGCCGGCGTCGACTGGGATGTACTCACCTACCTACAGTTGGCCAACGAAATCATTCATTCCAAAAAAGGCACTATCTCCATCGCCGAAGACATGAGTGGCATGCCGGGCCTGTGCCGACCCACCAAAGAAGGAGGCCTTGGTTTTGACTATCGGCTGGCCATGGGCATTCCCGACTATTGGATCAAGTTGCTGAAGCACAAGACCGATGAAGAGTGGAATATCCATGAGATGTGGAGTACGCTGCAAAACAGACGGTTTGGGGAGAAAAATATCGCCTATGCCGAGTCGCACGACCAGGCCCTTGTGGGTGATAAGTCGCTGGCTTTTTGGCTAATGGACAAGGAAATGTACACCCACATGCACAAGGAGCTTCCAAGTCTGATCATCGACAGGGGCATTGCGCTGCACAAAATGCTACGATTGTTTACCCTGTCTTTGGGCGGTGAAGGCTACCTGACTTTTATTGGCAATGAGTTTGGGCACCCTGAGTGGGTCGACTTCCCGAGGGAGGGCAATGGCTGGAGCTACAAATATGCCCGCAGGCAGTGGAGCCTTGTGGATCATGCCGATCTGCGTTACCAATACCTCAACAGTTTTGACGAAGCCATGGTGCACCTGGCTACTGCGGAGGCTATTCCGGACAGCTTGCCAGCTCAGCAACTTAATATGGATGATACCAATAAGGTCATCATTTTTGAGCGGAAAAACCTGATTTTCCTTTTCAACTTTCATGGGCAAAACTCAGTGCCCGACTATAGGTTCAAAGTGCCGCAGGGTGGTGACTACAAAATCGTGCTCAACAGCGACCACGCCAAGTTCGGAGGCTTCGGAAGAGTAGACGACAAGATGACCTACCCAACAGTGAACCTGTATGGAGAACACTTTCTGAGTGTATATTTACCGGCGAGGGTGTGTCTGGTGATGAAGAAAAAATAAATCTATGTCAGAAAAGTCTTTTTGGGAGAAGGCTTCGGTTGAAGATGTAATCATCGTTCTACTCTGGGCAGGTATGCTGTTAAGCTTTTCTATTGCCTTGATGACCGGTTATTCCCTATATGTGTCAGATGCGATTGGATTCATCGGGCTATCGGCGGTAACGATAATTGCCTATTTGAAAAGAAGTTTTCTATTGCCGTCACTTGTAATTCTTCTTTTCTTCGGGATGTTAAACATTGCTTCGTTTTTGTACTTTATCAATTTAACTATTGCCTTTTCGAGTTTTGGAACAGGTATCACACCTGGTATTCAGCTCTATTCTCTGGCTCTTTTTTTCGTCCTTGCACTTTTCCGAAGGCCAATTCTTATCCAATGGCTTAAAGAGACTGCGGGGATTTCGAACGAGAAAAGAGTGGGCTCATTCGATAAGGCGGTAAAGTTTTATAAAACTAAGTTTGAGAAGTTGAGTGAGCAAGAACTCGTGAGGACTAGTAAACTTGACTTGACTGAAGAAGCTAGACAAGCGCTGACAGAAGTGTTTAATGAAAGAAGGCGACAAGTTGGCGAAGATTCAACTAACCTTATTGAAAGAAAGGAATAATTGAGGTTACGGAAATCCACAACCACTCGCCTGTTGTAGAAGACGATAAGAATGATGTTGACTATCTTTTCTGCAATACGACACTTTCTTTTACCCAGCAGCTCAGGGTTATTTTATCTCCTTCCTGCATTCCTTCTTCGAAAATTTCCCCAATAGAAGGGAACTGGCTTTTTGCCTCTTCCATGCCTTTTGCATTGCCCGCTTTGCGGTACATGTCGTAAGCCGCAATGAACACCGCCCTGTCTTTCACCCGGCTTACGCCTTCACGGCAATCCTCATAGCTATGGTAGTAAAGGTTGCCGATCAGGTTGTAGGCTTCAGGCATTTCCTCCTGGTACCCGAGCGCTTTTCTCGCATGCGTTCGAGCCATCGCCTTTTGTTCCTGAGCTGCATAAATCCTGGCAATGTCCAGCGACGTCTCAGCCTTTTTGTCATTTTCATCGGTGAGGCTTAGCGCCTCGTTGTAGTATCTTAGCGCAGCTTCATGATCATCGTCAGCAGCTCTTTTTGCCGCCAGAATTCTGGCAAAACCATAGGATGGAGCTTCGTCCTGGATGATTTTGGCGGATTCAAAGAAGAGAGGACTGTCGGTGCACTTGCCAGTGAGCAAAAGATGAAAAACCTTCTTTGCCATCTTCAGGTTCGAGGGATCTTCTTTCAATTTACTTCCCAGGGTATTTTCTACAAAACTGCAATCCAGCGGAACAATCTCGATGAGAATCTGGTCAATGGTTTCTTGTATTTTAAGCAGCCACTCTGAAGGTTCCCTGGCAATCTTTGCCTCAAGAATTTCGCTGATCCCGTCATAGTACTCTAGCACCTTTTCGTCGGAAATCCCTCCTCCAGTCAATTTTGATCTCTTCAGCACATCCATAAAAGCGATGAGGTTATTGTCGAATGCAGCCACTCCATTGAGGCTGTTTGCCTTATCAAGCAATTCAATCAGTTCCGGGTATTTCGCTTTGTTGTCCTTGTAGAACTTGTAGGCTGAAAATGCTTTGCGGTTGAGCACGTCTCCCTCATGGTTGAAGTACTCAATGCGTTTGTCGTAGATGGTCAATACATGTTCCTGATAAGATGCCTTAGCTGCTGCGTCCTCCGCTTTTTCTGCCAGGTCTTCGTAGGTTTTGGCAGCACCGATGTAAAGGCCCACGTTCAGGTTCGCCACTTCCGCAAGCAGCCATTCAAGGTAGGGTAGTGCTTCCTCAGAATTGCCCAGCTTCGACAGGTCGGAATAAAGCGCATAGTACTCCTTTGCTTTGGCAGCTTTGGTCGAATCTTCTGGCCAAATCCATCCGGGTTGGGCACTTAATCGGGCACAGCAAAGAAAAAAGAAGAGCAGCAGGAGGGCTTTGGTAGTCATAGCAGGAAATGATTTGTAGGTGATGTGTAATATAATTTAATCCTACAGGCGCTCATTTCCAAACTTGTACGGTAGTAACCCTATTTAAGCGGAAAGTGGGCGTGTTTATTCTTTCACCACCCTAAACCCAACACTCCTTTTGTCTGCCATTATTACTCCAGCCTTTTCGTCGGCAAAATCATAGGCACCAAAACCGTAGGTGTTTCCATCGGAGGCATATTCTGCCACGTTGCCGCCAAGGTCGTAGACTTCAGCCTCTTTTACCTTGGAGGCTGGGAATGAGCCAACCTCTTTGAGCAGTGAGCTCTTTACGTCAGCTAATTTTGCTTTGAAGTCGGTCAGGTCGTCGATGGTGATGTCGTAGCCAGCCCAGTAGTTGAGCGTGTTTTCCTTCGCAGCCGACTTGAGGCCCAGGTCGTGCAGCTTTTTGGCTTCTGCCGTTGAAGGCAACCGGTAGGTTTGGCCGGTTTGAGTGCTTAGCCACGAGGTGTAGCCTTTCGCCTGCTCCAGACTCACCACTGCGGGGAAATTGTCCTGCCCGGCCGGGTAGCTGAACTCGCTGCTATAGGCTTTGAACTGCGCATTAGTCACTTCAAATTTGCCAATGGCAATAGAGTCTTTTTTAGTCGCAGCAGTTTCGGGTATCAGGCTTCCCTTCACCGTTTCGCCATAGGCTCCGTTTGTCATTTTCGCTTTCTCCTTGCTGATCAGTTGGGCAAGCGGGCTACCTTTTTTGAATGCCTCGTTGGTCCTGTCGGCTTTGCCCCACAGGTAGTTGTCGAACCAGGCAATTTCTTCTGTCATCTTGCGCTGCTGGTGAGTGATTTTCTGCAACCCATGGGGCTGGCCAGGAAACCATAGGAAGCGCACATCGGCTTGGCCAATTTGCTGGAGGGCCCGGTAATATTCCCAGCTTTGGTCCCGTGGCACAGCCCGGTCTTCGCTGCCGTGGAAAATGAGTGTGGGTGTTTTCACTTTCTCCATTTCAAACAGCGGCGACTTCAGGATGTAGGCTTCGTTGTAGGTTTTGCCATTGCGGTTGTCCCATGGCGCACCACCGAAGTAGCTCTGATCGAAAGTGACACCGAACTGACAATTGCCATAGTCTGAAGTCCAATTCACATCGCCAGCACCTACAGCAGCCACTTTAAACAAGAAGGGGTGCTCCACTGTGAGCATAGTCGCCAGAATGGCACCGTTCGACCAGCCCATTACCGCCATGGAGTCTTCGTAGATATACCCTTTTTCGTTCAACAGCTTGATGCCATTGATGATGTCTGGCAGCTCGTACTCATAGTAATGCCCTTTGATGGACTCGACAAATTTCTGTCCGTGGTTGGATGAACCATGGTAGTTGGGTTTGAGGGTAAACACGCCCTTCTCGGCCATCAGGTGAGGATAATATCCCCAGCGATCGGCCCATCTATCCATGTCCACACCCGACGGGCCACCGTGAATGGCTACGATGAGCGGGTATTTTTTCCCGGCTTCGAAGTCGGTTGGGTAATAGAGAATGCCCGTTACTTCCTCGTTCAGGGCGCCTGTCCACGTAATCACTTCCGATTTTGTCATCGGTTTTTTCTCCAAATGCGGGTTAAGTTTGGCTAGTTCCTGACCAACGGCCAGCGAATTGCCCTTCTTTCCTTTGACAACTTCCGCTACCCGAACTTGGGTGGGAAGAGACGCTGTGGAGTATCCCACTAATAGCTTTGCCCCATTTTTGGCCGCCGCTACCACACTCAAATGATCGGTGTAGTTGCCTGCACTGATGATTTCCTTGCTCCAGTTGCCCTCGTTTTTGCTATAAAAAGCCAGCCCATTATAGGCGCCTTTTGCCAGTGAGCCTATCACGAGAGACCCAGCCACATCGTAGCCAGCACCCAAGCCCCAGTCGTGCCCCAGGTTGACTTGCGTAACGTTATTGTTTGCAAGAGCATAAAAATGCAGCAGGTCGATACCTGCACCTTGCCATTCGGGGTTGGACGAAAGGACGCTTGTGAAATAGCATCCGCTGTTGTCGGCAGCAAACTGGAAGTTGCCCGGGGTTTGATAACCTGTAGTCAGTATCTCTTGACTCGTTTTGTCAGAGAGGTTCCAAAGGTGGTGTGTGGGGGAAGGCTTGCCATCCACACCATAATGAGGCGACATTGTCTGCGAGGTAACTACCCATTTGCCATCGGGCGAAATAGCGTAGCTGCTGATGGGGAATTGGTTGTCAGTTACCCTTTGTACTTTTTTCTTGTCCGTATCGAACGTGAATAACCTGCTTGGCTTCACATGCAGGGAGTCTTCAATTACCTGCACATTGTCTTTTTTCTTTTCTATTTCGGACTCATAAAGCGTCTTGCCTTCTTCGGCTTTGAAAATCAGGGTTGTCGCATCCAGCCTTTTTAGCTGTGAAATGGACACGTCAAAAGAGTCGACTACGTAAGCTTCTCCACCAAGTAGCGACAAAGCCCAAAGGTTTTTGCCCTTGGCTTTGGAAGAAAGGAAGTAGATAGTTTCTCCATCGGCAGAAAAGACAGGATTGCTTTCCGACTCGTCGCCTCTGGTAAGCTGCACTGTTTTGAAGTTGCCGTCCTTGTCTTTGCTATTCAGCCTAGTTAGATAAATGTCGGACACGAAGCTGTCCTTGTCGGGAGCAGGCCTGCGTTTCACCCAGGCCACCAGGTTGTTGTCGTCAGAAAAAATTGCGTTGGAAAGAGACTCCTGATTGACCACATCATCCACTGTCCATTTTTGAGCGGATGAAAAATGTGCTACAGACACTACGGCAATTGCCAGGATAAATAGCTTCTTCATTTTCAGATAGGGTTAATTAGAAGCGGAAATTAGCGAAAGGCGTTGATACTTTATAGTATAATTTCGTCAGGGAGAGTCAGGCCAGAAGTCGGGTTTTTCCAGCGTGCCGTAAAGACGACAGTCGGCACATTCCGGGGGAGCCCATAGTAGGCCTTCCGCATCAACTATTAAGTAGCCCCACGAGATAAAAAGATTGAACTCGTCTTTGGCCACGTCTCCTTCCTCCTGTGGCGAGAAGGTTTTTAGTTGACTGATGCATGGTTCGGCGGGATAGGTCAGGCTGTGCAAGTCTTTTTTCCGATCAATAAAAATTCGTTTTTGCGCAACACTGCTGGCGTCAAAATAGCCAAGCACTGGTTCTTCAGGGTCGTCAACGTTATGCACGTTGCCAGTCAGCTGATAGGGTTGAGGGTCGAAGAGTGTTCCCAAGCTTTCGGACGTTTTTTTTACCTCGCTCCAATACCTGAAGCTCTTTTCACTTATTGTTTGTTGCCGGACAAGAATGCTATAACGTGATTTAAGCCTAAACGAAACAGTGCTCACATAATTCACTTCGAATTCACTTACCCTGTCTGCTTTTAGGTTCGCCGTGCTGGTGATCAGCACTTGTCGGGAGGAGTCGGTTTTAAAACAAAGATTAATTTCTGGATTGCGGCGGACGAAGGCTGCTGGAGTTACCGAAAAATCCCATTCATAGAAAGAAGGATAGTGCGGTCGTATTTCGTACGTTTCTATCCATGAATATTTGTAATACACGGACGTTCCAAGTGGATCATGTGCATCTACCATAATTCTTACCCCGTCCAGGCTGTCTCCGGCGTCAGTTAAGCGTATCTCTCGTTCAAAATAAATACTGTCGATAGGAGGAGTAGGTTTCAGCGTGACGACTTCAGACTCATAACGCTGGTTTGATGATGTGATAATGCTCAAGGTGTAGTTTTTACCAGAACATCCGATAAAGCCAAGTGGGTTGCTATGATACTTGCCGGGCGCAACCTCGGTAAATAGGAAAGCAGCTCCCTCTTCGTCTTTCACCTGGACAAAGGCACCTTTTTCGGGAATGGCTCCGGAGGCGTCCAGCGGCGCAGTTCTGCTCACAGTGATGAGGTAGGGCTCATCGGCATCGGAGATGTTGCCTTCCACCACCAGCACACTTTCAAAGCCTCCTGTTTCTGGCTCAAAAGGTTCCACGCAGCCCCACAATGTGAGAATAAGAAGGCCGATTAAAAAACTGTTTCCTTTCAAGGTTGAAACTGTTTATCATTTACCAAAAATCCGGTTTTTCCAACGATCCGTAAACTCTACAATCGGCGCACCGCCTTGGTGCCATAAGAACATATTCAACCGGGTATGGCCCTAATACGGAAATAAGGTAATTCCGTGTCAAATTGAGAGGGATGTCCTGAAGGGCCACCGTATCAAGTGAGTTTGGACAGCCGGTGGACGGAAACGATAAATCTCTTAACTCAATTCCGTCAACAAACAGCCTCATTTGTGAAGACTGGGCCGCATCAAAATAACCAACTATGACCTCGTCAGGGTCATCCAGATTTCTAACGTTTCCACGGAGCTCATAGGGAAGTGGATCAAATAGCGTTCCGAGGTTCTCGGAATTTTTTTGGAGTTCGGACCAGTAGTGGAATGCATCCTCATCCAGTGCAAATTGCTCAACGAGTATGCTGTATCTTTTTCGCAGCTTATAGTCGGCCGTGCTCACATAGTTAATCTCGAACTCACTTACCTTGTCTTCTGATAGCTGGTCGGTGCTCACCGTAAGAATGGAATTTCCGCGGCGTGAATTGTAGCAATTTGCGGCAAAAACCGCAATTGGTTTTATTGGGAACCTGGGGTCGGGCGCCATGGAGTCATAATCCCACGGTGCAGCGTACGCCAGCGAAATCTCGTATGTTTCCTTCCATTCGTAGCGGTAATAGTTGGTACTCGCCGTGGGGTCATGGGCGTCAACCAATATTTTGATGCCGTCCATTTCGAGGCCGTCGTCATTGATGCGTCGCTCTGTTTTGAAATACACGCTGTCGATAGGAGGTGTAACTTTTACCGTGACAGGATCAGACTGATAGTGATTTCCACTAGTTGTTACAATGTCAAGTGTGTAAGTCTGCCCGGTCGAAGCCACAAACTCGTTGGGGTTACTCACATATCGGCCAGAGTCGCTTTCGACTAGTGGATAGGTTTCGCCCTCGCTGCCTATGATTGAAACACTGGCACCAAGCTCAGGAAGAAAGTCTTCGTTATTTAGGGCTCTCGACCGTGACAAATTAATCCTGTAAGGCTCAGCTTTATCGGAGAGGTAACCATCTACTACCAATACGCTTTGGTAGGCAATTACTTTTGGGTCGAACTGTTCAACGCAGCTACCTAAAAGCACAAGCAATAGCGCATTTCTTCCGGTAATAAATAGCTTTCTTTGAAAGGATATTGTGTCAGTGATTTTCAATTTTTTTTGTTTAAAGTATTAGATAGGCCAAAAGTCAGGTTTCTTCAATGAGCCACCATGGTAGGTGCAGTCTGTACAGCGTCTGGGTAAAAACCGTGGGTCAGGTGGCGGCCCATCCCACACACTATAGCACGAGGGCCCGGGAAAGTTGAGATCTTTGACATCTCTTCTTGAGATAAAGATTCGCTTATCCTGTATCGATAGCACCTCGAAATACCCTAAAACCACCTCCTCGGCGTCCGACTTATTGTGAATATTTCCTCTGATAGGGTAATGCTGAATGTCAAACAAAGAGCCAGCCATTTCGTTGGATTGCTTGATCTCCCACCAGTAGCTATAGGCTTTTTGGTCGATGGCCGACTGTTGCACCAGCAGACTGTAATAGGAACCAAGCCGGAATCCTTCCGTGCTTACATAATTGAGTTCATGCCTGCTTACTACATTTTTCGATAACCCATGGGTGGTGGCAACTTGAATAATTTTGGACGTGTCGGAGTCGTAACATTTCCAGAGGTTGAAATCGATGGGATATTCTATCTTTATTTCCCAGCTTTCAATGGATGTCCATTTATAGAACCTGGTCGAGTTGTTTTCGTCATGTGTGTCGACAAATAAGGCTATTCCCGACAACACTTCATCTGTGTTAGTATACCGCTCCTCAGGCTCATAGTACACACTATCTATGGCCGGTGTGCTTCGAAGAAGCTCCTCGGAGGACTCGAAATGAATTCCATTTAGGTCAATTTCCAGCTTGTAAGTTGTGCCCGGCTGCCCTCGCCATTCTGCCGAGTCGCTGAGATATTTGCCCGGAGCCACTTCTGTAAATGGATAACATGCGCCCTCAAGTGTGGTCACACAAACCGAAGCACCAGTCTGAGGTAAAGAGTTAAGGGTGCCGAACGGTCTGCTCCTTGAAAGGAGAACCTGATAGGGGCCAGGCGTGTCGAATATGGCGGCTTCTACTACCAACAACTTTTCATAGTCTGTCGATTTGCCATCAAATGGTTCAATGCACCCTTCAAAAATGAAAACGATGGGCAAAACCAGTGCTAGCTTTCTGGAGATATATGCTGAAACAATCGCTTCGCTCATAATGGCCAAAAGTCAGGTTTTTCCAATACACCATTGTACCGGCAGTCGCAGCATTCAGCCGGAGCCAGGTAGTAGTGCCCCGAGCCATAGTCACCTAATGCAGCAATCAAGTATCCAGCTTCTATGTGATTTTGAACGTACTTGTTTTCTACATAAACGAGCTCCTGGGCGCATATGCTGTAGGGAAATTTGACGTCAGCAAGTTCAGACCGGTTGATATACAGTCGTTTTGTTGAGATAGTACTAGCGCTGAAGTAGCCGAGCACTGCCTCGGCCGGGTCATCTAAACTATGCATATTCCCACGGAGATCGTATGGTTGTGGGTCAAATAGCGTTCCCAGCGATTCAGAAAGCTTTTTCAACTCCGACCAATAGTGGTATTCCTTTTCATCAAGGGCGTATTGCTTTACCTGTATACTATACAAAGAATTCAATTTGTAGCCTTCCGTGCTAACGTAGGTAAGTTCGTATTTGCTGATACGATCTTGCGCCAGCCCAAGCGAAGAACTGAGGAGCAGGCCATTCGACCGTGTGGAGCTGTAACATCTCTCCACATGCCGATTATTGGGAACTTCGTAACCGAAACGTTCGGCCGTTGGAATTAAAACGGGCCACACCACCCAATCATAGGTATTTGGGTAAGGTACTTTAATCTCCCAAACCTCTTCCCACTCCCAGCGATAATATGTGGTAGCATTTGAAGAGTCGTGAGTATCCAGCAATATTTCTACCCCTGTGATGGTATCGCCTGTTACATCAGCAAGCCGGGTTGAGGCTTCAAAATAAACGCTATCAATGGTCGGCACTTTTTTTAATTCAATGGCGTCTGATTCGTATTTTCTGCCATCAGCAGTGACGATTTGGAGCGTATACCTGGCACCGGCGGTGCCAGTGAAGTTGGCAGGATTGCTCTGGTAGACGCCTGGCGAGTCTTCTGCAAAAAGATATTCGGCACCGTGCTCAACCCTGACTGACACTGTCGCTCCTACTTCGGGCGTTGGTGAGTAAGTACCAATCGGGTTACTGCGAGTCAGTTTAACCGTGTAAGGGCCAACTTCGTCGGACACCGACCCTTCAACTACCAGCGCTCTAGGAGCTGTTGAGGTCTCCGGTGAAATAAGCTCAATGCAACTCGTACCCAGCCCAATGGAACAAAGGACGATGGTGCCGAAATAAATCTTTGTTGGTTTTATAAGTGCTCTCATTGCGGCCAGAAGTCAGGTTTCTCCAATACGCCATGAAATCTGCAGTCGCAACAATCTTTCGGTGCCATATACAGGGAGATAGCCCCGTAGTCGCCGAGGTAAGCAATAACGTAGCCGGCTTCCAAATGGTCGTACACATACCTGTATTCAACCTCAAGCAGATCCTGTCCACAGGGGTTGGTTGGGTATTTGATGTCCTTAAGCTGTTCACGGGTAATGTAGAGGCGCTTCTCTTCAACCGTGCTGGCACCAAAATAGCCCAGAACGGTTTCGTCGGGGTCGTCAGTGTTAAAAACGTTTCCTCGCAATTCATAGGGCTGGGGATCAAACAAAGTACCCAGTGTTTCAGAGGTCTTTTCGAGCTCCGACCAATATAAGAAGGCTTCTTCATCGAGCGCATATTGCCGTACTAAAATGCTATAAAGAGACCTTAACTTATAGCCATCCCGGGTTGTGACGTAGTTGAGCTCAAACTTACTGATCTGGTCACTTGATAGCTGATTGGTAGTGGCGATATGGATGTTTCTACCCACTTGGTGGCTATAACACAGGCCGATCTGATTTCCATTTTCTTTTGGAAACCCGAATTTGCCGTCCTCGTAGGTAATCCAGTCGTATGTGTTGGGGTACGGTACTCTTATTTCCCAATCTTCCTCCCATTCCCAGCGGTAATACTTAGTGGAATTTGTGTCGTCATGTGTGTCAACAAATATGGCTGCTCCTGTAATTGTATCTCCGTCAATATCCGACAGCCTGACGGAGGGTTCGAAATAAACACTATCTATCGGCGGTGATTTTTTTAGTAAAACAGGCCTGGACTGGTAGTGATTCCCATTGTCAGTCAAAATATCAAGCGAATATGCTTGTCCGACCACACCCTTAAAACCTGCCGCTATGCTCTGGTAAATGCCAGGCGAGGTTTCTTCAAACTCGAAACTTTTTCCCTCTTTATTTATCACCGATACGATGGCGTTTAATTCAGGGGTGGGAATTGCAACGTCGATAGGGGAGCTGCGTGTCAGTTTTATTGATGATCTGGCTTCTGCGTCTGATACAAACCCGTCAACCACAAGAACACCTTTGTAAGCTTTGGACTCTGGAGTAAAAGGCTCGGTGCATCCAACGAGGTCGAACCCTATCAAAAGGGTGAACGTCACTCTGAAGAGATTTTTACCTTTAACAAAGAAGTCTTGGGACGATATGTTACATAATTTGGCCAATTGTCAATCAGGTCTGAATTTTGGGCGCTCCAGCGACCCATAGAGTCGACAGTCGCTACAGTCAACAGGAGCCATTACCACATAAGTGCTGCCAAACAGACCTGTGGTATCGATAAGGTAACCAGCCTGTAGGTAGTCTTGAACGAGCCGGTAAGGCACAGTGTCTTTCTCAAAGAAACATTGTTCCAAAGGGTAAACAAGCGAATCGAGTTGGTCACGGATGACTACCAGCGAATTGACTGACACGGTGCTGGCATCAAAATAACCCAATACCGGCTCGCTCTCATCACTCGTATTAAACACATTTCCGGTAAGCTCATAGGGCTGTGGGTCAAATAGGGTACCTACCCCTTCACTGCTCGCTCTTAAAGCCTCCCAGTATTTGTAACCTGCTTCGTCAAGAGCATATTGCTTTACTATAATACCATACAGGCTCTTTAATTTGAATCCCGTAGTGCTCGTGAAATTGATTTCATATTTCTTAACACGATCTTCTGAGAGCGTTTTGGTACTAGCTACCATTATTCTGCTGGAGGTGTCGGAGTTGTAGCAAATGTTCACTGGCAGAATTTTAGGTATGGGATAACCCATTCCGACTGTATCTTTATCGACTTGAAAGTCGAATTTTGAGTTGACGGGCATTTGAATTTCCCAATTTTCTGTCCACTCCCAACGGTAGTAGTTGGTGTTGTTATTCTTGTCGAAGGCATCGAGATAAACGGCAATACCTGACAACACTCTCCCATCGTTAGTCAGCCTGGTTTCACTGCGATAATATACTTTTTCTATAGGGGGAGTTTGCTTAAGCGTAACCGGACTGGATTGATAGTGACTGCCTCCGGTGGTTACAATATCGAGTACATATTTTTCTCCCACCTTTGCTGTCAAATCTGCCGTCGGATTGTAATATGTGCCGGGTAGCGTTTCCTTAAAAAGGTAGTCGTTCGAGTGGCCATCTGTCACTTTCACTATGGCATTTTGCTCTGGTATCATGTCCTTCATGCCTATGGCCCGGGTTCTGGAGAGTTTGATTGTGTTGCTCTCCGCACCAGTTGTAAGCTGCCCTTCCACCACCAATAGGTTGGTCAACTTCGTTCCTTGCGGCTCGAATCTTTCGAGGCAGCCAACACTCACGAAAAATATCAGTATGGCCAGGGTGATGATTCTCATTTCTCCACTTTGAAAAACCTTTTTTGAGAGATCAAGTCGCCTGAGTCTGAGATTCCTTCAACGTCAATCAAATATGTCCCGGTATCGTCTCCGGTAAAAAACACTACTTCTCCAAGCCCGTCACTGATCTCCCTGCTGTCAGTCCAATACAGGGTGTTTCTGAAGTCTGGCAATGTCGATGTGGAGTTAACATCGTCGTAGTCGGGGAACACATACTTCGCCCCTTTCTGCACCCCAACAAAAGAATATTCCTGGCCAACAATGAGTGCCGGGTCTAGCCCTGCCAGGTCGCCCTTATATGAATGAAAGCTGGTGATGCCATCAAAAATTGCCCCCCCCATTAAGTATCTTTTTGTCACAATATCAATCCGCTTCACAAGGCGAGGATCCAGCTCCATAATGGTGTTCGCCTTTTTAATTGGAAGGCCATCGTAGAGCATCAGCGGTTCATCGTTCATGATCTCATTTTTTTCCACGTTCACCATCTTAAAATAGAATTCGTCGTTTCTTTTTCTTGGGAAAATACCAGCTACATATTCCCTCAGCACCTCTTCCATCAAAGGGAACCTTGTGTAGTCATCCAGGTAGTATTTCTGATCGGGAATGCCATAAAAAGGTAATGAGTCAGCCGACGGCTGGTGTTCATCAAATGGGATAATGCTGGAATACACATTTCTAACCTGCATATTCTGGCTTGCCTGAGTGAGGTAACTCTCCCACTTCTCATCAATATTCAGTGACGGAACCTCAAGTGCAACAAAGGCCTCTGAAAACGAAGGATCGATAACTATATCTACATTGGCATCAGGATCGCTGCTTTGCAGGTGCACCTCCCCCTGGCCATAAAAGTCCACAATCTCGAACCGGATGATGCCCTCGCTGTCAGCTTTTGAAGTATAAAATTCCGGTTGAGTTCCAATAATGGACAAGTAGATCAATTCATTTGCCTTTGGGGTTGTGGTGCCCGATTCATATACTTTACCAGTGAGGAATTGCCCCTTCGTTTCAGGCAGGTAGTGCCTGTCGGGTTTAAATGAAGCCTGGGAGGGATTTTTTTTGACAACCACCGGAAGCTTCCCGGAATTTTCCTGATCCGTCATGAAGAAATCAGGCACCTTGCTTACAGAAACTGACACCAGCCCATTAGCAGGTCTACCTTCTACGCCATTCAAGCCAAGGTTGATGGTTACTTTTTGCCTTGAGCGATACACTTCGCTGGCGGTTGATATCGTCAGACCCGCTGTGGGAGCATAGGCTTTTCTCGTTGCTGGCTTTTCACTGCTTTCTGACAGCCCAAGCGACTTAAATGGATTGATAATGGTAACGATTGAATAAGCATAGTCCTCGGGGGGAGAATTTCGCATCCACTTGGTGTAGGCTCTCAAGATGTAGTCGCCTGAAGTGGCGGTAAATGGCAAAAGAATGTCGCCCTTTCCTTTTCCATCTTTCAAATCGATGATCGATTGTGCCAGTGGTACGTTTTCGCTGTCGAGTAGTTCAACATAAGCCAGCCTGCTAAGTGGTGAAAGCAGGTGATTTGACTGATCGAGACATGTTACTGAAAACCTTACCCGATCACCCGTTAAATATACAGGGCCATCGTGGTGTATATGAATCTCTTCTCTGTAGGAAATGTCCTGAGCCTGAACCAGGCTGCTTGTGGTCAGCACCCATAGGAGCACAGATGCTTTTGGTAACGTTCTTCCAAAAATGGCTTTAAGCTTTCTCATGGAATTAGAATCTGAAATTGTAGGTGATGGTTGGAATGGGTCGGGCAAAGACGGAAAGCTTGTAGCCATTTATTTCTCCCTGCTCGGTCACAAAGTAGATGGAGTACACATTGTTGCGCCCCAGCACATTGAACAAGGCGAAGGTCCATGAACTGTGCGCTAACTTCTTGATTTTGTGATTGCCTTCGAAGTTGATAGACAGATCCATTCGGCTATAATCAGGAATGCGGTAGGCATTTCTGTCAGAATAGTGGACCCGGTTTGCACCCCCTATGGTATACACCGACAAGGGGTAGGTAATTGGCCGTCCTGTGCTGTATGTGTAATTAACCGAAATATTGATCCTCCTGGTGAATTTGTAGTTTGAAACAATCGTCAGGTCATGCGGCTTGTCGTAGCTGGCGGGGAAGTATGTACCTCTGTTTACTCTTTCTTCCGGAAACTGCCCTGCAATTTGCACGAGCGTTCTGGAGTACGTGTAGCTTACCCATCCGTTGAGCTTGCCAGTTTTCTTTTTCAGCATGATCTCAAGGCCGTATGCCTTGCCTTTGGCTTTTATCACATCAGTTTCGAGGTGCTCATTCAACACAAGCACTGCACCGTTTTTATAGTCAAGCATATCGGTTAGCCACTTGTAATAGGTTTCCACTGACAGTTCCAAACTGTTGGACCTCATATTGCGATAGTACCCTATAGAGAACTGATCTCCAATCTGCGGACTGATATAAGAATCGCTGAGCTTCCAGATATCAGTAGGAGAAATGGCCTGGGTGTTGGACAGCTGATGAATGTACTGTCGCATTCTATTGAAACTCAACTTGGCAGAACTGATGGGATTGAACGCATACCTCATTGAAGCCCTATATTCCGGTCCGTGATAGGTTTTGATAAAATCGCCTGAAGGATACTGCACAGTGTCCTGCATGGTATTTACATCCTTTGCCCGGGTTGGGTCATATTGAATAACACTTTTTGGCCCAAGAAAAGAGTACATTGAATAGCGCAATCCGAGGTAGACGGAAAGCTTGTCGTTGACATCGACCTTATCGCCCACATAAATGGCTGATTCAATTCCTTTCTCCTTTTCCAAAATCTTCTCCTGAAGGATGGATTGGTCACCTACGGGTTTATTGAAGCCGGGGCTTAGGTCATAATAGATACTGCTCAGCCCAAAGTCGATCTTATGCATGGACTCCGGAAAGTAGCTGAAGTCGGCTTTGAAGTTGTGCTGGTTGATGCCGTAGCCCAGATTGAAGGCGTTTACAGGAACATCTTCAGATGACAGGCTGTAGTCGTAGTGGCTGGAAACTCCCGTGAAAACCCCATAAAGTCTGCTATTGAATATTTTTTTCCATTTGATGGAAGCGTTGGAGTTGGTGTATTGGTACAATGAATCCGAGTTGAGACTGAACTTGTCATTGCTCAAATAGCCGGTAATATAGACGCTGTTTTTCTCATCAATGTCGTAGGTCACTCTCGCATTCAGATCGTTGAAACCGGCAGTGGAGTTTTTGAAAGTGGCGTTTGGCAACCTTTTCAAAATCCAGTCTGAGTAACTGCTTCGGCCAGCGATAAGGAACGAAGCTTTGTCTTCTATAATGGGGCCTTCAAGAGAAAGTCGGCCGGTGACAAGTCCGATGCCGCCGCTGCCAGCGAATTTTTTCTTGTTGCCATCCTTCATGTCTACCTCAAACACCGAGGAGATTCTGCCTCCATACTCTGCCGGAATGCCCGCTTTGTGCAACTCCACATTCCTTACCACGTCGGCATTGAAAGCCGTGAAGAAGCCAAAAAGGTGAGAAGGATTGTAAATCACGGCGTCATTCAGCAAAATAAGATTCTGGCTGGTGCTGCCTCCCCGCACGTTGAAACCATTAGAGCCTTCGCCAACGCTTTGCACTCCTGGCAGCGTTAGGGCTACTTTCATAATATCGGCCTCGCCAAAAGCTGAAGGCATTTGCTTGATCGACTGAATGTCGAGCCTGTCGAGCCCCATTTGCATGCCTGTAACGTTCACATCCCGTTCAGCTTCGATTACCACTTCCTTCAAAGCCACCACGTCCTCTTCCATTTCTATGTTAAAAAGCCCATCAGAGTAAAGAATGATTTGGCGCCTCGTGCTTTTCATTCCCACATTCTGGATTTTCAGCATTTGCTTGCCGTTGGGAATGGTGAGAGAGTAGTAGCCAAACTGATCCGTAATGGTGCCAATTTTCGGGTTTTCGATATAGACCAAAGCCCCAATCACAGGTTCGCCGGAAGCCATGCTTTTCACATATCCGGCAACTGTGGCTTTGCCAGTGGCTAGCACTGCTGTTTTTTTGCCTACTTCGAAAGTCTTGTTTTCAATGGCAGCCTCCACGGGCCCCTGATTATTTCTTGTTTTTTCTAATTCCAGGGCAGCTACCTCCATTTTGTCTTCTACGGGCTCCCTCGTGAAAAAATCAACAGGGAGGCTTTCCCGGATCACATAGCCTTTCGATATAATCACTTTGCCACCTGAATTGATGAAGAAGCTTAAGTCGGAAGACGACGGAATGATGGCTGTTAAAGCTTCTCTTAGAGAGGCGGAGTTAAGAGTAGCGTTTACACGTAAAGTGTCTGTCCATTGTGGATTGTAGAAGATCGCTGTTTTTGCCTGCTCTTCAATGGTTTTTACAGCCTGATCAAAGGGTGTTTCACTGAAAGTAGCGGTGATGGTTGGGTTTTGTGCCTGAGAATGGAACCCGAGCCCTATTATAAGTAATAAAGTAGCTGCTTTTTTCATTTTCAGTTTTCTGCTTTTAAATCAAAATAATGGCTAACCAACACGGCAGCGGCTCTTTTTGGGTTTTCTCGCCAGTATAGTTTCCTGGCTCTTGAGTAGTCAGCGAGTTCTTTCTTTTTGTCTTCGAGAACCTTTAATAGAGCTCGCTTGCTTCTGATGATGACCAATTCATTGTCTTTTTTAAGGTATAATTTGACCTTGTGTTGAAATCCGACCACTGGCGCACCTCTTGACTTATCTATGAACTTTTCTTTTGTGTGCCTGGCAATCAGTTTATATTCTTTGTCTACAATCAGTTCGTAAAAGCGGGATTTTTGCTCGCCGGTAACCTGCGGAGACAGGCGAACAAACTTTACCGAAGCAAGTGTAAAAGAATTGATCTTTTCCTGAGCCGGCATGATGGAAATGGAAATGCCGTTATTGGGATTGTAGTGTTTGAGAACAACCAGGTCATTCACAATGTCATACCGCAGTTCGAGTCCTTTGTATTCTCTATCAAGGAAGTTGATGCTGCCAGGTTGCCACTCAGAAACTAAAAAAGCGTGATCAACAACATCTGCATACTTGATTCCATATTCTGCACCGTTGAATATTCTGCCACTATACCCGACTTCGGCGTCGTACTGATTGCTGAGAACTTCTATGGAGGGATTTTGGCTGACGAGGTTTTGTGCCGGAGCAGTATTGTACAGACAAGCGCCTATGGCCAGCTGAAGCAAGGGTAGTAGTTTTCGCATCAAAGTAGGTAAAACAGATAAAAATCAATACAAAGTCAAACCCGGCATTGAAGCCTGGAATGAGCTGAATTGTACCAACTTCGAAAGTTGACACAATTCAGCATTCTATAACTATTTAAGTTCAAAAATCCCTCATTTTGCAAGGAGGATATTCCCTAAGTGGCTGTAATGAATGAGTATCGGTAAACGGCTTATTTTTCACTAAAAATTGTCAACTTCTCTATAAGCAGCCACAAGCGCCATTTCTCCTTCTTTTCCGGATTTTGAAATGCCGTGTTCCATGCCCATTACCCCGCGGTATCCTTTGTCGTAAATATGCTTGAAGACATTCCTGTAGTTGATCTCACCAGTAGTCGGCTCTTTTCTTCCCGGGTTGTCGCCAATTTGAAAGTAGGCGATTTCTTCCCACGTAAGATTGATATTGGCAATGAGGTTTCCCTCGTTTCTTTGCATGTGGTAGATATCGTAGAGGATTTTGCAGGCGGGGCTATTCACGGCTTTGCAAAGCTCGAAAGTTTGGGCGGAAGTTCGCATGAAGAGGTCAGGTCTGTCACTTAACGGTTCGAGTACCATCACCAGCCCATGGGGTTCCAGTACTTCTGCACCAGCTCTTAGTGCGTCGACTACGTTGGCTGTTTGTATCCCTATGGGTAAACTTGCGTCATAGAAGCCTGGAACAACCGTCATCCACTTTGCGTTGACCCTTTTTGCAAGCTCTACCGATTTTTTGCAAGTGTCGACAAAATTATCTTTAAATTCTTTCTTTCCTGTGGTCAAGGAAATTTTCCAATTATCGCCGCCGTCAATCACAAACACGCCCATTCGCATGCCAAGTCTTTCGAGCGTCGCTGCGATCTTGTTCTGCATTTCAACAGGGCGGCCAAGCATCCCATTGTCTTCCAGTGACCTAAAGCCCTGGTCAAACATAAATTTCAGCTCCTCAATTGGGTCATCACCAACATGGTTTTTAAACATGCCAAAATGCGGCGCATAGTCCATTTTAAATGGCTTGCCAACAGCCTGGAGGGGAGTCTTGTTTGGCCGTGCAAAGGCACTTCCTCCCATCAGCGACACTGCGCCACTTGCCAGGGCTGCTCTGCCAATGAAATCTCTTCTATTCATTTCTTTAATTATTTAGGTGTTTGAGTAGGTATATTTTGTGTTATCGGGCAGCAACCGGCGCTCCATTTTTCAACGAAGACAAATAAGCCACCAAATCGACCAGTTCTTGCTGGGTGAAAGCGTTGTGCAGCCCGGTCGGCATCAACGAGTTTTCAAGGGGCTCTTTTGATACGATATCCTTTTTGGCGTACCTTGTTTTGGCACCGCCAATGACAGTTACCTCAAGTGCGTCATTGGTTTCGCTGGAAATATAACCGGCTATTTTTTCGCCGGCTGCCGTAGTGATCAAAAAGCCCTCATAGCCAAAGCTGATGCCTGCGTCAGGATACATTATTGCCTTATAAAGCCCTTCCTTCCCAAGCTTATCACCAATTTCTGACAGCTGCGGGCCAAACTGTGTTCCTTTATTGTTGACGACGTGACAGGTTGAGCAAACTCTCTCAAACATGGCAGCGCCGTTTGTAGCACTTCCATCCAAAGCCACCAGCTCTTCAATCGAGCCAAATTTGGTATCTCCGGCGGCCAGCATTTTGGCAGCCTCTTTCCTCACAGAGCTTTTTATGCCGTTAAGAAGTGTGTACATGGCGGTCTCTTTCAGCTCCTCGGGCACCTCGTTAGCCAGTGCCATGTCCAAAAGGTTGTTTTCGGTCGACCAACCTGTTCCGTAGGCTTTAATGGCTGCTTTCCTTACCGCCAGGTCTCTGCTTTCGTCAAGCGATATGGCCTTGAATGTATTCCAAACCTCGGGTCCCCAAAGGTTGGTCATCGCATTCAGCGTTTCGATTACCTTCTCGTTGTCTTTTTGCTGAAGTTGTTTTTTGAAAAAGTCGATGCCTTCAAATTGGTGCACAAGTTTAATCGCCTCGGGGCCAAATTCACTTTTTGGCGACTGTGTGTAGATGCTCACCAGAGATGGAACCTGGTCCCTCAACTCATATCTTTTTACCCAGTCCATGTAAGTTGGGGTGCCTTTCATTTGTGCCAGCGATCCCCGCATTATTTTGTTAACGGCTGGATCCGAATTGATTTTTTCTTGTGAAATATGGCTCAGGGCCAGAATCTTTATACTATCCTGTTGGGGATGTTTGATCGTTAGCATGCTGGCAAGCAGATTGTCTTTTGAAGGATCTTTGTGGAAATCGAAGGCACGGAAATAACGGAGATTATCATGCATGCCTCCGTCTCCGTTTGTGGCCAGCTTAGCCAGCATTGGCAGGGCCGACTTGGCCCGGCTTCTCCACACAATGTCGTTTGCTCTTGGTTTCTCCAAGCCGCCTTTTTCCACCCACTTATTAAAGAACTCGTCACCTCTTGGGTCAGCGCCTATGCCAAGCGCTTCCAAATACCACCTGTCTTTTCCATCGTATTGCAGGGCCAGGTCAGTCCAAATATCCACTGCCTTTGGTGAATCCAGATAGCGGACTGCAATGGCCACTTCCCTTCTTACCTGAGGCGACTCGTCAGACGCTGCTTTTGCCAGATAGTCATCCAGGTTTTCGACCTGCAGGCTCCTGGCAATTTTTAGCCCTGTGATCCTGATGTTTTCATCAGCATCGCTGGTTGCGAGCTGAACGTATTCCTCTGTTTTGCCGTCAATCCTCGCCAGCAGCCACAGTGCTCTTGCTTTCATTCTTGGATTACTGCTACTCAAAAGGCCTTTCAATTCGGCTTCCGCATCTTTGCCCATTGCCTCAAGGGCAGTCCAGGCAAGATAGCGAGTGCCCATGTTGGGGCTTTGCAAAGACTTCACTGCCGCTTCAGCGCTGGAAACGTTTACCTTTTCTACCTCATAGTCAACACCCTTGGGAGCCACACGGTAAATCCTTCCCTGGGTCTGATCGCCCATTTGGTGCCCACCAACGCCGGGGTCATACCAGTCGGCCACGAACAATGAGCCATCCGGCGCTACGCACACATCCGAAGGTCGGAACCATGGGTCGTCATTGCCCTTAAGTATATTGACAATGGAGGCAGTGTAGCCTGCTCCCTTCTTTTCCACCGGATATGCCCGAACCACATTAGGCCCCGCATCTGTGTGTATCATCTGGTTCCTGAACCTCTCAGGAAGCAAGTCCCCTTCGTAAACGACCATGCCGGTAGGTGATCCAGCGCCGGTTTGTAAAAGGTTGGGAACCGAGCCCGGGTCGTTTTGATGCCAATGGCGAAGTGGAATTTCCTTTTCCATATTCGTGCGACGGGTGCTCCAGCTAGCGCCGGTGAATTCATCAGTAAAACCGTAGTTGCCATATTCCAGAATGAAGTTGATGCGAACCCCTCTGTTACCGTCGTCGTCGTTGTCGGACTGCCAGATGGAGCCATAAGAGTCTACGGCTGGTTCATAGTTGTTTCTGAAGTTGAAGCCAAGCACTTCCATGTTGCTGCCGTCGGTGTCGCAGCGGAAGAGCATCCCCTGGCGATATGGATTGCCCGAGCCGTTTACTTCATTGCCCACCCTGTCAATGATGGGATTGCCATCTTTATCCAGAAGCTGGTCACCTGCATTTCCGAAGTTAAAATAGAACTTGCCGTCGGGGCCAAAAGTAAAGGAGTGAATGGCGTGGTCGTGCTGCACTCCACCTAGACCGGTAAAAAGCACTTCCTTTTTGTCTGGCACATCATCACCATCTTCGTCGGTGAATACAAAAACATTTGGACTGCAAGAAACGATGACTTTGTTGCCAAAGACAGCTATTCCAAGAGCGGCATTGATGTCAGTTCCCTGGTAAAATATTTTTCGGCTGTCGGCTTTGCCGTCACCATCAGTATCTTCCAAAATAACGATCTTGTCTCCTTTTGCATCTACTTCGTTGCCAGGATTGAGCTCGCTGCGGTAGTTAAAGGCTTCACACACCCAAACTCTTCCTCTGGGATCAACGTCGAGGTTGGTAGGGTTCATGATCATGGGCTCGGCAGCAAAGAGTGTTGCCTCCAACCCATCAGCCACTTCCAGTCCCGAAACGGCATACTCCGGCAACCGCTTTTGGGCGTCGGTTAGTGTGGAGCGATCGACTGGGGGAGTTTCTTTGGAACAGTGGGTAAAAAAAGCGGCTGCGATTGACAAGGCAATCGCCCTTTTAAACATGGAAATGTTCTTTGCCATAACGAATTAAGTAGGTGTTTCTGTAAATCAACTTTCAAAATAGATAAAACCTGCGTTTATTCCACGCTTAGTTTGATGATTGAGCGTTGTATTATATAAAGTCACTTGTTTTGAAGCCAACGGTTTTACTTTTCTTACTGCTACTATCTGTTTTGCAGTCCCGGGGCCAGCAGTTCAGTTTCGCTGAGCCGAAAATGGGTGCGATCTTTAATATTACTATTGATGGCTCTGACAGCCTTATGGCCCGACAGGCAGCATACAAGGCATTTGCCCGAATCGATGAAATTAACCTGGCGCTGAGCGACTACTCAGAACAAAGCGAAACCTGGCAGCTCAATGCTACATCCCCTGCCAACTGGGTAGAAGTGAGTGAGGACTTAGGGAAGGTGCTCAAAATGTCGCAGGCCATGTCTGAACAGACTTTTGGTGCATTTGATCCTACCATTGGTGCGCTGGTACAGTTGTGGAGAAGGGCAAAACGAAAAAATGAGCTCCCCGGACAACAGCAGATTGCGGAGGCTTTGGCCGTCAATGGCTTTGATGCTATTGTGTTTGACACAAGCAGGCTGCCATTCAAAATAAAATACGTAAAAAAGGGGATGAAACTCGACTTCGGAGGAATCGGGAAAGGCTATGCTGTTGACGAGGCACTTAAGGTGCTAAAGGGAGAGGGGTTTGCACGGTCGTTCGTGTCAACGGGCAGCTCCATCGCAGCGGCAGATGCTCCTGCCAACAAAGCTACGTGGGAGTTTCTTTTAGAGGACAAAAATAGCAGCGGCCCTGGCATCAATGAGCTGATCAAATGCTCCAACTGTTTCATTGCCTCATCAGGCGACATTTATCAATACCTTGAGTTTGGGGGGAGAAAATACTCACACATCATTGATCCCGAAACCGGGGAGGCGTTGACCAATGGTGCCTTTGTTATTGTTGCAGCACCATCAGGTGCCCAGGCTGATGCTTATGCAACCGCCTTCTGCGTAATGGAAATGGAAGAGATAAGAAGGTTCCTGGAAAGAAACAGCGAGGTATCGGCCATGGTATGGAAGAAGGATGGCGACGTCGTAGAGGAACTCATCTTTGGCCAGTCATTTGTCAATTAAATAAAAACCCCTGACGGGTTTGAAGCCGCCAGGGTCTAATGATAGCTACTCGATTTCTTGTCAGATAACCTGAGTTACACCCGGTACTGCAATGGTATAAAAACCATTTTTGTCGGGCATTGACTTCGGGTTCGCATCCCATGCAAGGCTGTCCGGGAACAAGTTCACCTCAGAATTGATTGCTTCTTCCCAGGTGAGCTCCCTTCCTGAGTAGGTAGCCATACGGCCCATGATAGCAGTCATGGTTGCTTTCGCACCATTTTCAAGATCGTTAATCACGCCGCCTTTGCGAATAGAGGCAAATAACTCCACATGCTCCTGCTCGTACGGGTTCGGATCGTCCTTTCCCCTGTGCTTGTAAATAATATTTCCTTTGAGGTCAACAATGTTGCCGCTGCCATCGGCACGACCCTTGGTGCCTACAATTTCTTCGGTTACTTTGTCCATGCAGCCTTTGATGTGCCGACACTGGCTGTTCATGATAGCGCCATCTTCATAGGTGTATTCCACATAGTGGTGATCGAAAATTTCACCGAACTCCTTGCCGGTTCTCACCTGACGTCCACCCATGCCCTGCGCCTTCACCGGGTAGCCTTGCTTGGCCCAGTTCATCACGTCTATGTTGTGGATGTGCTGCTCCACGATGTGGTCGCCGCACAGCCAGTTGAAATAATACCAGTTTCTCATTTGGTACTGCATCTCCGTCATGTCAGGTTGTCTTTCTCTCACCCATACACCAGCGCTGTTCCAGTAAACCTGGCCTGACGTAACGTCGCCTATTTCGCCACCATGAACCCTCTTCATGATCTCACGATAAGAAGACTCGTAATGACGCTGAAGACCAACGACTATATTGAGGTTCTTTTGCTTCGATTCTTCCAGAAGACCTAAAACTTTACGGATGCCAACCGCATCTGTAGCCAAAGGTTTCTCGCAGAAGATATGCTTGCTCTGCTTGATGGCATACTCCAGGTGATAAGGGCGGAACCCTGGAGGTGTAGCCAGGATGACGACATCAGCCAGATCGATAGCACTCTTATAGCCTTCAAATCCAACAAATTTATTCTTTTCCGGCACGTCAATTTTTGCCTTCAAACTGCCTTTGCCGTCTACATCGTCTTTGGTAATGTTGCTGTAGCAAGCGTCTAGCCTGTCTCTGAAAGCGTCGGCCATAGCCACCAGCTTCACATTGGGGTCGGCAATAAGTGCTTGCACTACGGCACCGGAACCACGGCCGCCACAGCCTACGAGGGCAAGCTTAAGCTCCTTTGGTTTTTGCAGGGTCATGGCATTGGCATCCCATGCCAGTCCGCTGAGCATAATGCCACCGGCGGCCATGGCAGAACCCTTTACGAAATCTCTGCGATTGAGCCCGGAGGTATTTTTTGAATCAATATGAGTCATAACGGTATGTGTTAAGTATGTATTGGTAGTTTTAGGTAATCAATATAGTTAACCTTCGTCAAGAACGGAAGCCCAGAAAGCTGCTTGTTCAGCTTTTGTAGGCTGCTTAGCTGGCTTTACGAGCCTAATGCCCACAAATGGAGCGTCTGATGCCCACCAGAAGCTTTTAGGAATCTGCGGATCACGCTTTTGCCAGTTGGGGGTTGACGTTGTTCTGTTGGCTGACCGCAGGTCTTCCGGGTCGTCGTCCCATGAGCCTCCACGGGCCGACCTCGGATGTAGGTTGGTGGGCTTTCTCCACGGGTTTGTTTGACCGTCGCCAACAGTTGCATAGTAGTCGGCCTGGTATTGGTCGAGCGTCCATTCCATCACATTGCCATGCATGTCGTAAAGTCCCCAGGCGTTTGGCTTTTTGCCTTTCACCTCGTGGTATTTGTCGTTGCTGTTGTCGTAGAACCAGGCATAACTTTTAAGTGAGTCTGCGTCGTCACCGAATGAATAGGCTGTGGTTGAACCGGCTCGGCACGCATATTCCCATTCGGCCTCAGTCGGCAGGCGGTAGAACTCACCAGTGGTCTCGCTCAGCCATTTGCAAAAAGTAACGGCTGCATACTGCGTCATGCTGGTAGCAGGAAACCCATATTTACCCATGCCATAGCTGGGATCCAGGTAAGGCGTGCTTGGCTTTACCATAGCGTCGGCCTTCTTCTGGCTCGCCTCATCCACATACACAAGGGTAGCTCTTTTGTCCTTGTCAGTGAATAATTCGTATAGTTCCCATGTCACTTCGGTCTCAGACATATAAAATGCCTCCAGCGCTACCTGATGAACAGGGCCTTCGTCTTCTTCCCTGTTTTTTGCGCCTTCGGGGCTGCCCATCGTGTAAGTGCCGGCTGGAATAGGAACCATTTTGAACGATACTTCACTTCCTTCAATCGTCTTGGTAATGGGCTCCAGGCCCTCCTGAGCGTAAGCCAAACCTGCTGCCGAAACGCAGCAAATAGTTAGCAATCTTTTCAACAACATAATCTTATCAGTTCTCCACAATTAGTTTAAATGATATTTCCACTTCTTCTCCGGTTACTATCTGCCCAAACATGGCGGTTGGTGGCTCCATGTCATAGTCTTTCATATTTAGTTTGTAGGAACCTTCGAACGAATACTTTCCACTGGCATCCCGCTTTCCTGCTACAGCGAGAGTGATCGCTTTTGTTTTGCCAGCGATCGTAAGGTTGCCTTTTGCTTCTACAGCAAAGGCTTCTTTACCGGGCGAGGTGATCTGATTGTCGGTCAGTGAAAATGTAATGTTTGGATTTTCTTCATACTTGAGCGCATTGTATATTTTCTGCTCCATGGTTTCACCACGTTCGCTTTTGATGCTAAGCACGGGCACAGTAATAGACACCGCCGCTATTTTATCGCCTTTCTTGAATTCGCCTTTTTTGAGAATTTTCTCATCTACCTTAACAGTGCCGCTTACGTCAGTGACATTGCAGATCCAGCTATGAAGTGTGGAGGTGCCAGAAATAGACATTTCGGAAGATTTGCTGACTTTCAAATCTGAGGGTTGACCATAGCTCTGGTTAAAAATTGCCAAAAAGGCAACCGCCAGTAAAATCGGGTGTGTTCTTTTCATTTCGTTTAAGTAATTCCTTTCGAATAATAAATTAAATGTAAAATGACGAGAACCAGAAGAATCATTTGACGAATCAGTGTAAAGGCCTGATTAATTGTTTAAATTCATACAATAAAAAAGAAGCGGATGACGATGAAAGGTGTGTGGAGGCAATGGGCCTTACTATTTGTGGCAGTGGCTGTGCTGGGATGCAGCAAAGATGAAGACCCCAAGCCGGTGGCTATTACAGCGGCGGACTTTGAAGGAGAATGGTCGATTACAACTTACAAGCTGGCTGGAACTGACGAAACAGCAACGCTCTCGGAATTCACATTTGAAATATTTTCGAATGGCGATTTTCTTGTCAACAAGAATGGACAGAACGATTCCTATGGGTCTTATGAGGTAGATGAGGCGGCAAAGGTTTTGACCGTCGATCTTACCAATCCAAAAGAACCATCTAAAGTAATAGACGGCACCTGGCAAGTATACGAAAAAACTGATGAGAGCATGACCCTCAAAAGCTTCGAGCAAGGTGAAAAGAAAGACTTTGTGCTCACAAGGATTTAGCTCCTGGAGATAAAGAATATCCCCCTTATTGTTCATTTGTTTGATTCAACTCATAAATTTGAGTTCTTCTTTGTGAGTTATGCAAAACACCTTAAAATCCTTCGGCTCGACCCTGGAAGGAGAGTTCTTTATTGACGATGTGCTGCGGAGGTTATACTCTACGGATGCATCGGCCTACAAGGAAATGCCGCTCGCTGTGGCTATGCCAAAGAGCATTTCCGACATCAAGAAACTTATTGAATTTGCTCATAAGCAGAAAACCTCTCTGATTCCACGTACTGCGGGCACCTCACTGGCAGGTCAGGTAGTAGGCAGCGGTATCGTGGTAGACGTGTCCAAATATTTTACCCGGATTCTTGAGGTAAACAAGGAAGAAAGGTGGGTGCGGCTACATCCGGGCGTTGTGCGTGATGATTTGAACAAACACCTGGCACCCTTCGGCCTGATGTTTGCCCCGGAGACGTCTACGGCTAACAGGGCGATGGTAGGTGGCATGGTCGGTAACAACTCCTGCGGCTCCAATTCTGTGGTGTATGGCAGCACGAGGGAGCATCTTCTGGAGGCCAAAGTAATTCTAAGTGACGGCTCCGATGCAGTCTTTCATTCAATAGGTCAGGAAGAGTTCATGGAGAAGGTGGAAAGTAACTCCAGCCTGGAAAGTGAAATCTACGGAGAGCTTTTCGACATTTTAAATGACCCCGAAAACCAGGCGGAAATTGAGCGGGAATTCCCCAAGGTAAGCATCCCCAGGCGCAACACAGGGTATGCCATGGACATGCTCCTGAGGGAAAAGCCTTTCAGCGAAAAGGGCCCCGACTTCAATCTTTGCTCGCTGCTGGCTGGATCCGAAGGTACGCTTGCTTTTATCACCGAATTGAAGCTTAATCTTGTACCACTTCCCCCAAAAGACAGGGCACTGGTTTGCGTTCACTATAATACCATCGAAGAAAGCTTGCGGGGCAATCTCGTTGCGCTCAAATACAACCCAAGTGCCTGCGAGCTCATCGACAAGATCATTCTCGATTGTACCAAGAGCAACATCGAACAGAACAAAAACAGGTTCTTTATTCAGGGTGACCCGGGAGCCATTTTGGTGGTTGAAATCGGAAGGGAAACAGCCGAAGAAAGAGACAGAGATGTTGCAGAGATGATTGCTGAGATGCAGTCTATTGGCCTGGGCTATCATTTTCCAGTTCTCTTTGGTGACGACATGGGCAAAATTTGGACGCTGAGGAAAGCAGGGCTTGGGTTATTAGCCAACATGCCAGGAGATGCCAAAGCCGTGCCGGTGATTGAGGACACCGCTGTGGATGTGAACGAGCTGCCGGAATATATCAGGGAGTTCAATGAAATTCTGCATAAATATGGGCTGAGCAGTGTGCATTATGCACATGCCAGCACTGGCGAACTGCATCTGCGCCCTATTCTGGACTTGAAGACAGCCGAGGGCCAGCAAATGTTCCGCACCATTGCCGAGGAAATAGCGACCCTTGTAAAGAAATACAAAGGCAGCTTAAGCGGCGAGCATGGCGACGGCAGGTTGCGAGGGGAGTTCATCCCTCAGATGGTCGGGCAAAAAAACTATGAGTTGATGGAAAGGATCAAAGACGCTTTTGATCCGGAAAACATCCTGAACCCCGGCAAGATCGTTCGCACACCGCCGATGGATACATCACTTCGGTATACGGTCGGGCAAGGCACCAAAGAAATTGATACATTTTTCGATTTTTCTGAAACGCTCGGAATTGTTCGGGCAGCGGAGCAATGCAACGGATCCGGCGATTGCAGAAAAACGCATCTGAGCGGAGGCACCATGTGCCCGAGCTTTATGGCCACCCGCAACGAAAAGGAAACTACGAGGGCCAGAGCGAACATGCTCAGAGAAATGCTGACGAGCAGTACGAAGAAAAACCCATTCGACCACAAAGAAATCAAAGAGGTGATGGACTTGTGCTTGTCGTGCAAAGGCTGTAAATCAGAGTGCCCCAGCAATGTGGACATGGGTAAATTGAAGGCTGAGTTTACCCAACATTATCACGAAGCGAATGGCATTCCTTTTCGAAGCAGGATGGTGGCAGGCTTTGCCAAAGCCAGTAAGCTGGCATCAATAGCGCCCGGTTTGTACAATTTCACCATCAGCAATCCGGTTACTGCACCCATTATTAAAGCATTCCTGGGTTTTGCTCAGGACAGGCCTATTCCGAGATTGAGCACAACAACTTTCCGTGCCTGGTTTGAGAAGGAGTTCAAACCGACTGTAGATCCATCTGAAGCCAAGGGAAGCGTGCTCATGTTTTGCGACGAGTTCACCGATTATAACGACGCCGAAATTGGAGCGACGGCAGTCAAGCTGCTGGACAAACTGGGTTATGTTGTCGAAATGCCCACTCACGAAGAATCAGGTCGGGCCCACCTCTCCAAAGGGCTGATCAAAGAAGCCAAAAAGTTAGCAGAGAAGAATATTAAGTTGCTGGCCGGTAAGGTGTCAAATGAAAAGCCACTGCTGGGGATTGAACCAAGTACGATTTTCTCTTTCAGGGATGAATACATAGACCTGACCAGAGGTGAAGTAAAGGAGCAGGCCAGGGAAATTGCAAAGAACATTTTCCTGATCGACGAATTTCTGGCAGCGGAAATGGAAAAGGGAAACATCAAAGCTGAGCAGTTTACTGAAGAAAAGAAAAGAATCAGGCTGCATGGCCACTGTCATCAGAAGGCGCTGAGTTCCGTCGTGCCTTCCAAGAAAATGCTTAGTCTTCCCAAAAACTACGAGGTGCTGTTGATACCAAGCGGTTGCTGTGGCATGGCGGGTTCTTTTGGTTATGAGAAAGAGCACTATGAGGTTTCGATGCAAATTGGCGAGTTGGTGCTTTTTCCGACAGTAAGAAATGAGGCCGACGAAACCATCATTGCAGCGCCAGGCACAAGCTGCCGCCATCAGATCAAGGACGGAACTGACAAGGTGGCGAAGCATCCGGTGGAAGTGCTTTGGGAGGCGTTGGTGTAGATTGTAATATTTGGCTCAATTTGATTAAATTTGAAGTATGAGTTTGCTTATCACAGACGAAATACTCAATCAGGCAAACATGTCTGAAGAGCAGTTCAAGCTTGAACTGGCTATATTCCTGTTTCAAAGGGACGTCTTCACCATGGGCAAATCATCTGCCTTTGCTGGCATTCACCCGTTCCAGTTCCAAAAGATTCTTGCCGACAGGAAAATACCTGTCCACTATGGTGAAGATGACTTGGAGAAAGATCTTCAGATAATAAAGAAGCTTTGAGGTGGTAGTAGTTGCAGACACATCTTCTGTGTCCAACTTGATAGTGGTACAAAAATTAGATTTGCTCCATTCTCTGTTTGGGGATGTTTTTATACCCGAAAGAGTGTTTGTTGAAATCGAACAGTTGGCAAATTTCGGAATCGATATGAGTGTTTTTGTCAATGCCGATTGGATAAAGACAAAGAGCCTTGAAGATTTTTCCGTTTATGACCAACTTACGGAAACGCTCGATAGAGGCGAGTACGAAGCAATTGCCTTGTCTTTGACATATACTAATAGCCTCCTTTTGATTGACGAAAGAAAAGGAAGGGCTATCGCTGAGTCGTATAATATTCGATGCATTGGCCTTGTTGGCATTTTGATTTTAGCAAAGGAGAAAGGCTTTATCGGTGCAGTCAAACCTCTTCTCGATCGACTGATTGAAGAGGCAAATTTCTTTATTTCAGCAAAAGTTTACCAATCTGCTCTATCGGCTGCCAACGAAGTAATTAAATAGGCGGAATTTAAATTGTCTATTCCGAAAATCCCCTATCTTTTCTCAATTTAACTACACACCCTTATGTGCCGACTCCTCGCCTACCTGGGAAGACCCATCCTGATGGATAAATTCCTGTACGAGCCTAAAAACTCGATGATCAAACAGAGCTTTAGCGCCAAAGAAATTGAGGAGCCGCTCAATGGCGACGGTTTCGGCGTAGGCTGGTACCACAAAGAAATTTCGCCTGACCCCGCCACGTTTGTGTCGATTTATCCGGCGTGGAACAACCGTAACCTGCGCTACCTGGCCCCAAAAGTAAAGTCGGAATGCCTGGTAGCCCATGTTCGTGCTGCCAGCGAAGGCGACGTATCGGAGGCTAATTGCCATCCTTTTCATTACCAAAACTACCTGATGCTGCACAATGGTGGCGTCGACGATTTCATCAAAATAAAACGCCGACTAACCACTTCTCTACATGAAGATCGATACCGCTGGATCAAAGGCCAGACGGACTCTGAGCACCTATTCGCCGTTTTTCTTGATAAGCTGGCGACAAGAGGCACCAGCTTTGACGCCGAGGATGTGGCCGATTCCTTCGAGGAAATGATTGTCGACATGAAGGCTGCCATGCACGAAGCTGAGATTACCGACCCTGCCTACCTCAACATGGTATTTGTTGACGGTGAGCGCATGGTGGGCCTGAGGTACATTTCCAACCCGAGCGACAAGCCATTGACACTCTACTACTCGGAAGGGAGCCGCTATGTGTGCGAAGATGGCATGTGCCACATGTTGCCTGCCACGCCGGAAGAAAAGTCGGTGATGATTGTGTCTGAAAAACTGACGGAGTTTGCTGAGGACTGGAAGCCCATCCCCGACAACCACATGATTTTAGTGAAAAAGGATTTGAGTGTGAGCTTGAGAAAGGTGACTGCATAACCTAACTTTTCACAGCCCTTACCATTTCCTTTTTGCCTGGCGGGCCGGGGAGCTCCTCCACTCTGAAGCCTGCTTGCTTCAGGTTTCGTTTAAACTGCCCCTGTGCGCAATAAGTTACCAGAAAACCCCCGGGAGCAAGTGAGTCATACATCTTTTGTATCACTTCCATGGCCCACATCTCGGGCTGCTTGTTGGGAGCAAATGCGTCGAAATAGATGATGTTGAATGGAGTGGTTGAGGAATAGTAGTGTACCGGAGTTTCCACTTTTTTAAGTGAAAAATGGGTGGCCACCTGAGCTTTTTCACCCCACTGTGCCGTGTGAAGCCGGCCGAAACGGTAACCAAACTCTGCTTTTCCAACTGCTTCAGCATAATTAAGTGCGTCATAAATTTCAGCAGGCAAAGGAAACGTCTCCAATGATTCAAAGTAAACCTCTTGCTGGTGCTCTTCTGCAAAAATCAGACTTAAAAACGCATTCAGTCCTGTGCCAAAGCCAATCTCCAAAATTTTCGGTGCGCTCTTGTGATGATCACACCAATGCCTGAGCCCCATCTCGATAAAAACGTGCGATGACTCCTGAATGGCACCATGGAACGAGTGGTAAGTCTCGTTGAGGGCTTCATTTTTTAAGGAATGTGAGCCGTCGTCCGTAACAATGAGATGAATGTTGGCGCTCATCAACCTTCGCCCTTTGTCTTTTCAACCTTGTAAATAAGCGCAACGGCATGGGCAGCAATGCCTTCCTCGTTTCCAACGAAGCCAAGCTTCTCGGTAGTTGTAGCTTTTATGGAAATATCTTCCCCGGCCACATCCATTACCTCAGAAAGAACGGCCACCATCTGCGGAATAAACGGATTCACCTTTGGCCGTTGAGCACAGAGGGTCACATCTATATTACCAACTTCGTAGTGTTTGTTTCTTATGAGGGTCATCACTTCATCGAGCAGCTTTTTACTGTCGATGCCCTTATATTTTGGATCTGTGTCTGGGAAGTGAAATCCTATGTCCCGCATGTTGGCAGCACCCAAAATGGCATCGCAGATTACATGGATGATTACGTCGGCATCCGAATGTCCGACTGCCCCTTTTTCATGGTCAATTTTAATACCTCCCAGCCACAGGTCGTAGCCCTCTTTCAACTGATGCACATCATATCCGTAACCGATCCTGATTGTTGGCTTTTTCATTTTATTGCTTCGTAGTACAGCGTGGAACTGTTGGCGTGAGTAAGAATGTTGTTGGCTTCGTCGAGGACATTGTCTGTGGTCACAGATTCGATTTTTTCAGTTTCCTTGTTCACCCAGTTTGGGTCTCCCAAAAATGACATGAATGCCACATTCATTGCCTGGTTCAATAACTCTACTTCAGAGAAAACAAGAGATGAGAGCGCTTTGTTTTTCACTTTGGTCAACTCATCGGCGTTAATCTTCTTCGTTTTGATTTCGGCCAGCACTTCATCAATGGCTTTGTCGGCTTCCTCAAAGGTATGTCCTTCATTCAGCTTGCCATCAATCATCAGTAGGCCGGGGTCAATAGAACCGAGCACATACGACTGGATGCTGTTGAATATTTTTTTCTCCTTCACCAGCACATTGTATAACCTGCTCGATTTACCTCTGCCCAAAATGTCACCGAGAAAATCGATTGTTTGGTAGTTGTCGGCAGCCCTTCCACTCATGTGGTAGGTTTTGTAAAGAGCGCTTAGCGGTACTTTTGACTCCACTGTTAGCGTCCGGGCTTCATTTTGCCTGGGCTCCGCCCGCAGGTGGCGGGCAGGAACGTCTCCTGCCGGAATGGGGCCAAACCATTTCTCTGCCAGCTTTCGCACTTGCTCGGTGGTTACCTTGCCGGCCACTACCATTATGGCGTTGTTGGGGCGGTAATATTTAAAGAAAAAGTCCTGCACGTCATTCATCGTGGCGTTCTCAATGTGAGAGATTTCCTTGCCAATGGTCGCCCATTTATAAGAATGCTCTTTATAAGCCAGCGGCCTCAGCTTAAGCCAAATATCGCCATAAGGCTGATTCAGGTAGCGCTGTTTAAATTCCTCAATCACCACCTTTTGCTGCACTTCCAGCACTTTTGGATCGAAGGACAAGCTCAGCATTCTGTCTGACTCCAGCCAAAAGGCGGTCTCAATATTGGCTGCCGGCAACGTGATGTAATAGTTGGTAATGTCGGGGCTGGTAAAGGCGTTGTTTTCTCCCCCCACCAGTTGAAGCGGCTCATCGTAGCTTGGAATATGCTTTGAACCCCCAAACATCAGGTGTTCAAAAAGATGTGCAAAGCCAGTCTTATGCTCTTCCTCATCCCTTGAGCCCACCTTGTACAAGATATTTACCACTGCCAGTTCGGTGCTATTGTCGGGTATTACGTGTACCTCTAGCCCGTTGGCCAGTTTAAAACTTTCGAATTGAATCATTTGCTATAAAATTGCCGCTAAAATAAGCATTCACTCATACTATTGTCCGAAACTACATCGAATATGTAAAAGGTTCGGTTTTGCAAAGAATTTTCCATCTCCGCTTTCCTCCGCAAAGCTCAAACATTTACATTTGGCTAACAATTAAACAACAGATTATGGCAATTGCGGCCGGAACCCTCACCCAAATGAAATTTGACAGGAAGTCGCTAGCAGACAAGCAGCTTCTTTCCATATACGAGAAGCTTTTGGAGCCCAGACTTATCGAAGAGAAAATGCTTATCCTTCTTCGTCAGAACAAAATCAGTAAGTGGTTTTCTGGCATTGGGCAGGAAGCGATATCCGTTGGGGCTACACTCGCTCTAAAGGAAAGCGAATACATCCTGCCAATGCACCGCAATCTTGGCGTGTTTACCTCCCGTGGCATCCCTTACGAAAGACTTTTTTCGCAGTTTCAGGGTACGGCCAATGGGTTTACCAAAGGCCGGGACAGGTCGTTTCACTTTGGTACACAAGAATATAAGATTGTGGGAATGATCAGCCATTTGGGGCCGCAGTTGGCGCTGGCAGATGGTATTGCCCTGGCAGGTAAGCTGAAAAAGGAGAATGCCGCAACCGCTGTTTTTACAGGCGATGGTGGCAGCAGTGAGGGCGACTTTCACGAGGCCCTTAATGTGGCAGCTGTCTGGGATTTGCCGGTGCTTTTTATTGTAGAGAACAACGGGTATGGTCTGAGCACACCCAGCAACGAACAATTCAAGTTCAAATCCTTTGTTGACAAGGGGCCAGGGTATGGCATCGAAACCATCAGTATCGATGGCAATAATATTCTGGAGGTTTATCTCAGCATATCCAGGTTGGCAGAGGATATCAGAAAAAATCCACGTCCAATTCTGATTGAAGCCAACACATTCCGGATGCGTGGGCACGAGGAAGCGTCCGGTACCAAGTACGTACCCAAGGAGCTAATGGACTACTGGGCAACCAAAGATCCCATCAATAATTTTGAGCAATACCTGCTAGAAACTGGCGTATTGACCGACGAAGCAGCGGAAAAGACCAGAAAGAAAATAAAAAGTCAGGTGGACAAGGCTGTGAAGATAGCTTTCAGTGAGCCGGAGGTAATTCCGTCGACTGAGCAAGAGCTGGCTGACCTTTACAGCCCTTTCGTGCAGCAAGTAGTTGCTCCAAAGAGTAAGAGCACCTCCCCGAAGCGCTTTCTCGATGCCATTACTGACGGGCTTCGTCAAAGCATGGAGCGATACCCCGAGCTTGTGCTCATGGGTCAGGATATTGCAGAGTACGGCGGAGTCTTCAAGGCAACAGATGGCTTTGTTGAGAAATTCGGAAAAGACAGGGTGCGCAATACACCCCTTTGTGAATCGGCCATTGTTGGTACCGGTCTTGGGCTTTCTATCAAAGGCATGAAGTCGATGGTGGAAATGCAATTTGCTGACTTTGTCACCGAGGGCTTCAATCAGATTGTGAACAATCTGGCCAAGAGCCACTGGCGTTGGGGTCAGAAAGCAGACGTCGTAGTGAGGATGCCAACCGGAGCTGGCGTGGCGGCAGGGCCGTTTCATTCCCAATCCAACGAAGCCTGGTTCTTCCATACACCGGGACTGAAAATTGTTTACCCATCTACCGTATATGATGCCAAGGGGCTGCTGAATGCGACTTTGGAAGACCCCAACCCCTATATGTACTTTGAGCACAAAGTGCTCTATCGCTCCCTGACTGAAGAGATTCCCGACGATTACTACACTGTGGAAATAGGCAAAGCCCGACTAGCTGCCGAAGGCACCGATATTTCCATTATTACTTATGGCATGGGGGTACACTGGGCTCAGCATGTTTGTAAAGAGCTAGGTGTGTCCGCCGACATTGTGGATTTGAGAACTTTGTTGCCATGGGATAAGGAAGCGGTAAGGGAAACCGTGAAGAAAACAGGCAAAGTGTTGGTGCTGCATGAGGATTGCCTCACGGGCGGCATCGGTGCCGAAATCGCTGCCTGGATAAGTGAGCATTGCTTCACTAGTCTTGATGCGCCAGTTATGCGTGAAGCAAGTCTTGACACGCCAGTGCCTTTTGCACCGGCATTGGAGCAAAACTTTTTGCCAAAAGGCCGCCTGAGGGAAAGAATCGAGGAACTTTTGCGTTTTTAGTAAGAGCCGTCAATTCTTCATTTGGGCATTAATTTTATATATTGCCGCTTTAGGTTTACTTAATTGAGTTTAACGGGTGTTTATTTCTTCTTCTTTTAAAACTTTCACCTCATCAGCCTTGAGGCTTACCTGGATTAGCTTGTTGGCCATTTTGTTATGGTTGGCTTCTGCTGATGTAGCGAAGGCTCAGTTGCTGGAGGGAAGAAATAAACTGAAGACAGTTGAGGAGAAGCCCGAAAATCCTGGTTTTTTCCTCAACAGAAGACGAGGCAAGTCCGAAAAAAACGCTGGGCAAGTATCCAAGAAAGACAGAAAAGTCGACACAAGAACTGTTAAACGTCCAAAGAAGAACATCAGGCAGGGAGCTAACTATCAGTCAACCGGCGGTGGCGTTTCCATCGACAACTCACCCCGATCTTCTGCTCGTTTTTCGGAGCCTGGAAAGGTTTCCCGCAGAAAATCAAAGGTCAAATACAGATCCAATAGCGAAAAGGCAAGCAAGCAACGCAGACGTGTGCCCATGATCAGGCTCTCGCCAAGAATTGGCATCTACAATCCTAATTCACCAAATCCCAGGTACTCAAAGAACCCCGGGTTTGATCGAACCAAACGATACGCCGCCTCACCCAGGTATTCTGTGCCGCAACCAAGAGTAAGCCCTCAGTCAGTTAACCCCCGGTACAGCCAAAGCCAGGGGTTTGTCGTTAAAAAGGGGGGCTATGTCATTGGCTTTAAGAATACCCCCGGAATACTTCCAATTGCCAAAGCGGGCCCCCGCTATAGCAAGCCTCAAAAGAGGGTGTCGCCCGGAAGTGTATCTCCAAGGTATAGCAAAGCACCTAAGCAGGTTTCTCCCGGAAGCGTTTCGCCACGGTACAGCGAAAGCCAGGGTTTTGTCACCAACAAGAGTAAGTGGATTTTTGGTTTTAGAAAGACCCCCGGAATATTGCCAATAGCCAAGGCTGGCCCCAGGTATAGCAAACCTCAGAAGCGTGTATCACCCGAAAGTGTTTCACCTCGCTACAGTGTGGCACCCAAGCTAGTTTCTCCTGGAAGTGTGTCCCCCAGATATAGCAAGGCTCCCAAACAGGTTTCGCCGGAAAGCGTTTCTCCGAGGTATAGCAAAGACCCCGGCTTTGTTGTAAAAAAGGGAGGTTGGGCAATTGGGTTCAATAATACATCAGGGTTTCTCCCAATAGGAAAGGCTACGCCGAGGTACAGCAAGGAAGCCGGGTTCTATCGGCCAGGGAACGGAGTTAACAGGTCAATCTCCGAGGAAGCAAGACAGTTTTCCCTGCCTGATAAAGAAAAGAGAAGAGACAATAATTATAATCCACTGGTGTCTACCCATATTCCCACTATCGTAACCACGCCAAGAGACAGGAGCTTCAGGAAAAGATATAATGAGATGATTACCGACTGGCAGGGTGACGAAAAAAGGGTGTCTAAGTTTGCTGAAAAGCTACAAGACAAAGGATACGCCTTGATGTACAATGAATACAGCGGGTTCTTGAAGGTGAGAACTGAGGGAAGAGAAAAGCATCACTCCGAGAAAGAGGCAGGACGACTCGCTGAGTATACCGGTGGTTTTAAAATAAAACGAGGAACTGGTGATAGCCACCCCAGTATTGCCTATATCTCAGGCAGGAAAATTAACTCCAGAAAGCTTCGAAAAGAATGGCGGGAGCTGAATATCATATTGGTGAGAGTGAGCGGGAACAAAGAGGTAGCAAAGGGTGTTAAAAATGGGTCTGATAAACCTAAGTACGACAAAAAAGAAAGAGACATCTGGAATTACTAGTATGATCAAATGGAATAAGCTCACTTCGCCTGAGCAAATTGAAAGCGTTATCGAAGAGTCAAATTCCCACCCGGTATTGATTTTCAAGCACAGCACCAGTTGTTCTATAAGTGCAGCGTCGCTGGACAGGATTGAACGCAAATGGGACGAAAGTGAGATGAAGGACTGGAAACCCTACTACCTCGACTTGCTGGCGAATAGATCGACGTCGCACGCTGTGGCAAATGAGTTGGGTATTGAGCACCAGTCTCCACAGGCTATAGTACTCTTCCAGGGCAAGCCAGTTTACGAAGCTTCGCATTTCAGTATTTCGTATGATGCGATCAAGTCGGCGACCAAAGATGTTGTGCTTTAAAGGCTTCAGAGGAATTTTGTTTTCCTTATCGACAGCCTGGCAGTCGCTGCTTAGAGTATTTGCTTACTAAGCGATAGGGGTAACAGGTGTTTATTTGTTATTGAAGTCCGAATCAATTTATTGTTGTCATGCCGTTACTCGGAGACAGTCAACCATTTTGATTCAAACTTAGTCTTGTTGATTATCGATTAAGCTAAAAATGGCTAATTTGGTCTAAAATATCTGGTTCCCTTATGAAACGTCTAAATACAGGACTTTCTATCTTTTGCTTTATTCTTCTGACATCGTCAGTGGCCAAGTCACAGGACAACGGTAACTATGAATATTCAAGAGAATATATATGGGGCATCAATAAAAACACAAACAGCGGACTCATCGGTGGCATCGTTCTGAAGTACTCTCAGGCCATGGATGAAAAGACCTTCCGAACTTTTGGAATGGAGCTGATCAACGTGAAGCACCCAAAAGAGTATAGGTATATTTCCCAATACGGCAATCCATTTGTCTGGGCTAAGAAAAACTACCTTTATGCTGTTCGCTTGCAGTATGGCAAGGACTATTTGATGTTTCGAAAAGCACCTCAGCAGGGCGTTCAGATCAATGCTAGCTGGGCCGCTGGCCCTACCTTGGGCATTGTTGCTCCTTACTACGTAAAATACGCCACCGGGCCCAGTACTTTTACAGTCGAGCAATTTGATCCAGCTCGGCATAGTTTTGGCGGTATTTTAGGAACCGGAAGACTTTTTCAGGGCCTTGGTCAGTCGAAAATACAGCCTGGTTTAAATGCCAAAGCAGCAATCAACTTCGAATTTGGCACTTTCAAGAGTAATGTCACTGGTTTTGAAATAGGTGTGCTGGCAGAAGCTTTCACAAAAGAGATTATTATCATACCGGCTGCCACAAACACTGCATTTTTCACTTCAGCCTTTTTCACACTCTATTACGGCGCCCGCCGGTAACCTTTCCATTTTCCATTTGTTTGTGAACCATGGAGGGTATTATTTTGTAATAATTCAATTGGAAGAAGAAAGCTAACAATGATAGAGTTACCAGTAATTTCTCAGGATGCCACACAGAGGGTGAAAAAGCCCAACTGGCTAAGAGTAAAGCTGCCAGTGGGAAAGGAATACGCCAAGGTTCGCCAGCTTGTCGACACACACAAACTGCATACGATTTGTGAGAGTGGCAACTGTCCAAATATGGGGGAATGCTGGGGAGCAGGTACCGCCACCTTCATGATCCTGGGTAATGTTTGCACACGTAGTTGCACTTTTTGTGCCGTGGCCACTGGCAGGCCGCCTGAATATGATGAAGACGAGCCCAGGAGAGTGGCCGAAGCCATTAAGTTGATGGGAGTGAAGCATGCTGTGATTACTTCAGTTAACCGTGACGAACTTAAAGATAAAGGCGCTGAGGTGTGGTACCAAACCGTAGTGCAAACCAAACTAGCCAGCCCCGAAACAACTATAGAAACGCTTATTCCCGACGTGAAGGCCAATTGGGATGCCCTTTATAGGATGGTGGAAGGCGGGCAGGAGGTGGTTTCCCATAACATGGAAACTGTGGAAAGCCTTTACCGCAGGGTACGCCCACAGGCTAAATACGAAAGAAGCCTGGAGCAGACCAGAAGAACCAAGGAGCTGGGAAAACGCACAAAGTCGGGTATTATGCTTGGCTTAGGAGAAACACAGGATCAGGTGTTCAAAGCCATCGATGACCTGGTGGCCAACGGGCTCGATATTCTGACGCTGGGTCAGTACCTCCAGCCGACCAAAATGCATATTGAGGTGGCTGAGTTTATCCACCCGGAAACCTTTGACATGTACAGAGAAGAGGGTTTGAAGAGGGGCTTGAAGTATGTGGAATCCGGCCCACTGGTCAGGTCAAGCTACCACGCCGAGAGGCATGTGAACGTGCCGATTTGACAAGAAGAAGCTTCAGAAAAAATGAAGGCATGGATTCCACAATCCATGCCTTCATTTTTTTAACTGATCCGTGAACTTATATAACAGATACAGATAGAGAAGCGTAGGTATTGGTAGCACAAGAGCCAGCACATAGATAATTGCCTTCTTCCCCTCGTATTTTCTCTTGTTGACCCAAATGACAATTCCAGCACCGGCTATCAGGTTAACGATGAGCAGCAGCTGGTATTCATTCATTTTTTCGGGAAGTCCACCTGAATGATCTCCTTTACATTCCTCTTGATATTCATTGAGATACGTTCCACGGGTAGGTCATTAATATCCTTTCCAAACGGATCTTCAATTTCCTCAGCGATGAGCTCAATACTCACTAAAATGTAGAAGATTAACCCAACGAGTACCACTGTCCAATAACCAAATTCAACAACGAAAGCCAATGGGAGGGTCATTGTGTAGATAAAGAGAAACTTCTTGATATACATGCTGTAGGAGTAGGGAATAGGGGTCGTTTTGATCCTTTCGCAGGCTCCCATGATGTCAGCAAAATTTTTAATTTCTTTGTCAAAAATAATGAGCTGTTCACCAGTGATTTCGCCCTTTTTAAAGATGGCGTTTATCCTTTGGAAAAGCATGGCGTTGATTTTGTTCGGTTTGTGGTCGCATGCCTTTACTTTCTGTTCATCATATTCGTTTTCAAACTCCAACTCTTCCATTTTCGTGCCGTGCCTGAGGTGCTCTTTCATGGCATATACAAAATTTGGAATCATGTGCTCAAAGTAAGAGCGGTCATCTCTGGATTTCTCAGGCAGATAGGCGTTGACCTTCATGGAAAGGCTCCGGGTATCATTCACGAGCTGTCCCCACAATTTTCGGCCTTCCCACCAGCGGTCGTAGGCTGTGTTGGTTCTCAGTACCAGGAAAAGACCGAGCACTACTCCTAATAGTGAGTGAAATACAATAGCTCCTTCGAAAAAAGTATGAATTTCAAATATATCAACGAGTACATAAGTCAAGAATGTGGAATACACCATCATAAATGCCAGCAGCGGGAAAAGCGATTTGATAACATATCGGCTGTAGACATCAAAAATTAGGGAAACCCAGGATTTGGGGTTGTACTCAATCATAGGATCAGAATTTAGGGTAGGTTTTGCTAAAAACAGCTCAAAAGATAGGTAACGAATAATAAACTCCCTAGCTCAAATGGCATCATTTTAAAGCCCTTGTGAAAAAAGCTTTCTAACTTACTGAGAATTCAGTCGCTATGAAAATTCTTTCTCCTCAACAAATCCGTGAAGCTGACGCCTATACTATAGAAAATGAGCCTATAGCCTCTATTGACCTAATGGAAAGGGCTAGTAATGCCTTTGTTGAAGAATTTGAGGAGCACTTTTTTAGTGACCACGTCGTATGGGTTTTTTGTGGAACAGGTAACAACGGAGGAGATGGTCTTGCCGTAGCTCGCCTGCTGAAAGATCTAAAATATGAGGTAAAGGTGTGGCTGGCGGGATCGGCAGAAAAAGGAACTGAAGACTTCAGGGTCAACCTTAACCGCCTTACAGGCGCTGTCAGCGTGGCCAAAGCGTCGGAGATATACGCTGCGGATATCCCAGACAAGCTGGTTATAGTTGATGCCTTGTTTGGCTCAGGTCTGAACAGGCCGGTTGATGGGGACTATGCGAAACTAATAGACTTTTTGAATGGCATTGAAGTCAGAAAAGTGGCCATTGACATCCCCTCGGGACTTTTTTGCGATCAACCCCAGAATGGCGCAATAGCGTTCCATTCGGATATTACAATCACATTTCAGGCACCTAAACTAGCCTTTCTTTTGCCTGAGAACTACCTGTATGTGGGTGAATGGAAATCTGTTGACATTGGCCTTTCAGCCCAGTTTATGATGGAATTGGAGTGTTCCTACTATTACCAACAGGTGGGGGATGAGGATCTGAGACTGCCCAACCGAGCCAGGTTTGCTCACAAAGGTGATGCAGGACGTACGCTGCTGATTGCCGGAAGCAAGGGTAAAGTAGGTGCTGCTATTCTTTCCTCAAAGGCTTGCATGCGGGCTGGTGCGGGTCTGCTAACGGTCCATGCGCCGGGCTGTGCCGTAACGCCCATGCACACCGCTGTGCCAGAGGCCATGGTCAGCGAGGATGCCAATAATGACCATATTGCCCGAATGCCGAACGATTTGTCAAACTTTGATTGTGTCGCTATAGGGCCAGGTCTTGGCACGCATAATGTGACCGTTAAGGCCTTTGAAAGCGTTCTGAAGATTGTTTCAAAACCTATGGTCATTGACGCCGACGGACTCAATATTTTGAGCCAAAATCCACAGCTTTTCAAGCAAGTTCCAGCCAATAGCATATTAACACCCCACCCCGGGGAGTTCAGGCGACTGGTAGGCGACTGGAGCAACGACTACGAAAGGTTGAACAAACAAATTGAGTTTTCAAAAAAACACCAGTTGATTGTGGTTCTAAAAGGAGCGTACAGCAGCATCAGCACTCCAGGCGGAGAGGCCTATTTTAACAGCACAGGAAACCCGGGCATGGCTACTGCGGGGAGCGGCGATGTACTTACTGGCATTGCGGGTGGACTACTATCCCAGGGATTTTCTCCGACGAAAAGTGCTCGTTTAGCGGTCTTACTCCACGGGATTTCAGGCGACTTGGCCGTTCAATCAAGGGGAGAATATGGTTTAATCGCCTCTGACATTATTGATTTTCTTCCAGCGGCGTTTACAAAATTGTAATATTCGAGCCGAATTTTGAGTCTGGTCTAATTTCACCGTTCATTTCACCTCCATTTTTGAGGAAACCGCATATAACGAAAAAGGCATTCAAAAATTTCAATTAGGCATTAGAACATTACTATTTTTTTTTCGTACTTTGTTACATAGCCATTTTGGCTCCAGATATGTAGATTATGCGCTTCATTAAATTTGTCATCGGATTGCTACTTGCCACCCTTCTCGGGGTGAATGGGTATGCACAATCTACGGAAGACAAGGAGCAAGTGACTGCTGAAAGTGCCTTCAGACAGACTCCCACACTGGAGTTGAAAAATCAAATTGAAGTATATCCTAACCCGGCCGTCGAGTTTATTGTGGTGGAGATAAAAGATTCGAACTTGAAGAAAGTGGAATTTGAGATGCACAGCATCATTGGGAACACTATTAGGATAGAACCTGAAGAAGTGGCGAAGGACACCTACAAGATTCCTGTGAAAACTTTCAATTCCGGGTATTACTTCCTGATCATCAAGGATGACTATACCAGGTACAAAAAGGCAATCAAGTTTCTTAAGAACTAACTATACAACCTTACTGTGAAATAAAAGAGGCAGCTCCAACTCGTTGGGGCTGCCTCTTTTGTGTGTACGGGATTAAAACTCTGCGTTCCCCGGCGTTCTTGGGAAGGGTATCACATCTCTGATGTTGCTCATGCCTGTAACAAACAGCATCAGCCTTTCGAACCCAAGGCCAAAGCCACTATGGGGCACGGTTCCAAACCTTCTGGTGTCCAGAAACCACCACATGCTTTCTGCATCCATATCAAGCTCCTTCATTCTGTTGGTGAGCTTGTCATAATTTTCCTCTCTTTGAGAGCCTCCCACAATTTCGCCGATGCCAGGAAACAGAATGTCCATGGCTGCGACAGTTTTTCCATCGTCGTTTTGCTTCATGTAGAACGACTTGATCTCTTTTGGGTAGTCGATCAAAATCACTGGCTTTTTGAAGTGTTTCTCAACCAGGTAGCGTTCATGCTCCGACTGTAAATCTGCTCCCCAGGCGTCAATCAGGTATTGGAACTTCTTTTTCTTGTTGTAGTTGCTATTTCTAAGGATATCGATGGCTTCCGTATAAGTGAGGCGCACAAACTCATTGTCAGCCACAAAGCGCAACCTTTCTAAAAGGCTGAGTTCGCTTCTTTCTTCCTGCTTTTTAGTGCTCTCTTCATCTTTGGCTCGCTGCTCAAGAAAGGCAAGGTCTTCCTGGCAGTTTTCGAGCGCATAAGTAACGAGATATTTGAGCATCTCCTCAGCCAGATCCATGTTGTCTTCCAGGTCATAAAATGCCATTTCAGGCTCTATCATCCAGAATTCCGCCAGGTGACGGGTGGTGTTGGAGTTTTCAGCCCTGAAAGTGGGCCCAAAAGTATAAATCTCGGAAAGAGCCAATGCGGTCAGCTCACCTTCGAGCTGCCCCGATACAGTGAGGTTTGCCTCTCTTTCAAAAAAGTCTTCTTTATAGTCCACCTTCCCGTCTTCCGTTTTTGGCAGCTTCTCGAGGTCAAGCGTGGTCACCCTAAACATTTCGCCCGCTCCTTCGGCATCGGAGGCGGTAATAATTGGGGTGTGAATATTGAAAAAGCCTTTTTCGTGGAAGAACTTATGCACGGCAAAAATCATGGAGTGCCTCACCCGCAGGATGGCGCTGAAAGTATTGGTGCGGGGCCGGAGGTGGGCAATTTCACGCAGAAACTCCAGGGAATGCTTTTTTGGCTGCAAAGGAAACTTCTCAGGGTCAGCCACACCGAGCACGTCGATCGTTTCAGCCTGCAGTTCGTACTTTTGTCCGGAACCTTGTGAAGCCACAAGCGAACCAGTAACAGACAAGGAGGCTCCTGTAGTTATTTTCTTGATAGTCGCCTCATCGAATCTGGAGGGATCGCCGACAATTTGAAGGTTATTGATAGTTGAGCCGTCGTTGAGGTTGATAAAGACAACATTCTTGTTTTCACGCTTTGTCCTTACCCAGCCTTTCACTGTCACTACAACATTCGCTTCAGCTAACTGAAGAATGTCCTTAATTTTAGTCCTTTTTTTCTGGCTCACCTTATTTCTCGTTAATTAAAAAAGTACTCGGTTCTCTTTTTTCGCAAGGTAGCAGTATTTTTACCAAACCTATTTGTTCATCTCGATTGAGAACTCTAAAATTGCCGCAAAAAAACTATATTGAGGACTTTTATCAAAGGTGAAAGGCATTAAAAATCAACCGGATGCAGCCTTTCCTCTGTTTCTACATTGTCGACTCAACCTATAGATTCGAATTGCGTAATGAAGTTGGCAGGAAGAATGGCCAAATACCTTATATTTCTTATTTTACAGCACTAAAAGGCTAAACTAATCGAAGTATGCAAAAGCTGGGCTTAACCCAATCTCTGAGTCAAAAGCTGTCGCCGCAGCAGATTCAGTTCATTAAGCTCCTGCAAGTACCGACGGCGGAACTGGAGACCAGGATCGAAGAGGAATTGGAGATCAATCCTGCCTTGGAGGAAGGTAAGGAGGAGGAGCCCAAAGAGGCAGATGATTTTGATGATATAGACAATTCGGCAAGCGACGAACTGAACATTGATGAGTACCTGCCAGATGATGACTACGCCGGGTATAAGATGCAAGGGGATGGCCCTGGAGGAGATGAAGAGGAGCGTGAAGTGCCATTTAGTGAAAGCTCCACGCTTTCAGAGCAGCTAATTTCTCAACTCGGGTTTCTCAAGCTGGACGAGCGTCAGTACGCCATTGGGCGGCAGCTGATAGGCAGTATTGAGGCGGATGGATATATTAGGAGAGACCTGGATGCCATAGTGAACGATATGGCCTTCTCTCAAAACATTGAATGTGAAGCCGACGAAGTGGAAGAAATTCTTCACCTTATCCAGGAATTTGATCCTGCTGGCATAGGAGCCCGCTCTTTGCAGGAGTGTCTGCAGTTGCAAATCGACCGGAAAATAGAAACTGGAGGGGAAGTAGCGCAGCTGGCACATCATGTAGTCACCGACTGTTTTGATGAGTTTACTAAAAAGCACTACGACAAAATTTCAAAGAAACTTGAACTTGAAGATGATGAACTGCTGAAGGAGGCGATCAAGCTCATTACCCACCTCAATCCAAAACCCGGTGGCGTAGGGTCTGGCCTTGTTAAAACGCAGTACCTTATTCCAGACTTTATGCTCTTTAACAATCATGGAAACCTGGAACTCTCTTTGAATTCCAGAAATGCTCCTGAGTTGAAGGTAAGCCGGGACTATTCGGAAATGCTTCAGGCCTACGATAAGAGCAACAAGAAGGACAAGAAACTCAAGGAGACCGTCACTTTTGTGAAGCAAAAGCTTGATTCGGCCAAGTGGTTCATCGACGCCATCAAGCAACGCCAGCAGACGTTGCTCAATACAATGAACTCAATCATTAAGTATCAGTACGACTTTTTCCTTGAAGGAGATGAGAGCAAGCTGCGGCCGATGATTTTGAAGGATATTGCAGAAGAGATAGGAATGGATATTTCCACGGTGTCGAGAGTGGCCAACTCCAAAACTATTCAAACGGAATTCGGGATATATCCATTGAAATATTTCTTTTCGGAGGGGATTTCTACTGACTCCGGCGACGATGTAAGTAGCAGAGAGGTGAAGCATTTCCTGAAAGAAATGATTGACGCCGAAGAAAAGCGCAAGCCGCTTTCGGACGATAAACTTGAAAAATTGCTTAAAAAGAAGGGGTATCAAATCGCCAGGCGAACTGTAGCCAAATACCGGGAACAACTAAATATTCCTGTGGCCAGATTAAGGAAGGAGCTCTAGTGCTAAGGTTTTTTATGCAGGCATTATCGGTGGTCTTTCACCCGCTTCTTCTGCCGACGATCATGTTTTTTGTTATTTTTCGGTACGTGCCACAGGCTTTCAGGCCACTGGCCGACGAAAATGTACCCTATATTCTGCTGGCGCTTTCCACTACCACTCTGATTATTCCAGTGCTGAGTCTTTTGGCCCTTCGCCTCACCTCTACCATAAGGAGCCTTCAAATGCACGACAAAAATGACAGGCTGGTTCCTTTTGTTTTTATCGCCACTTTTTATGGTGTAACCACCTATATGTTTTATAGTAAGCTTACCCTAAATCCTGTGTTGGTGCTACTAATGCTCACCACCACTTTGCTGATTGTGCTGCTTACAGGAATCACGTTCTTTTGGAAAATAAGTATTCATAGTGCCGGCATCGGAGGTGTAGTGGGCTTTATTTTGGCCCTGGTTCATATTTTTCCGGGAAGCGAGTTGCTTATGCCTTTTGTGGCAGCCATCGTTGTGCTGGGGTGGGTAATGACAGCCCGTTTGGTGTTACAAGCCCATAGTTTTTTGCAAGTGGCAGCTGGCGCTGTTCTCGGAGGAGGATTTTGTTACCTGATGATGATGGTATTTTCCTAACCTTAGAAGCCGTTAAACGAAATGCCAATTGTATTGGCAGTGACGTTGATTCCGTTTGGGCCTTTGCCACTTTGGAAAACGTCGCTCAATCCCATTTTGTAGTAGACAGAGAATCCGCCAATGCCCAGCCTGGCATGTACACTGTATCTTATTTTGTTAAGATTCCAGTCTTCTCTCTGCTTGGTCATTTTCTTGCCTCCATCGTCCTCGTATTTGAACTTGGTATGTGCCTCGAACAAATAACCTATGGAGCCACCGACGCCAACAAACACACTGCGTTCTTTGTTTTCCAAGTTTGGGACAAACCGCAGCTCCAATGGAACGTCTATGTAGTTAGTGATTAACTTACTCCTCAATACTTTTACATCGGCAATGGAATCAAGCACAAGGTTGGTTTCACCTCCCGTTGTTTCGTAGTCGAAGCCGACAGCTTTCTTAAAGCTATATCTATCAAAGCCAAAGCCGATGCCTGGCACGAAGGAAAGCTTCAAGCTGGGGATATCGAAGTGATAGGTATAATATAAATCCAACGGACGTGATTCAAATACTTTCGTTTTCATTCCTTCCGGAGCATCCACAAAATAGCTTGAGCCTAAATTGATCAGCAGCTTGCCAGGCAGGTCGGGCCTTGGCCCATGTACTTGTTGCGTTTCTTTGTTGTCGTTAGGCTCCGTGCCGGCATTGCCAGACGCAGTAAAAGTGAATGTTAATACCGATAGAGCTAATAAAATGAATCGCTGCATGAATAGAAACGTTGCTTTTTTGAATAATAGAGCGCAAAGATAACTTAAAATTACTAACTAAGAATGTCAAAGTCTTTTTTAATGAATCAAGATATATTAACTTTGCACCCCGTAATTAATGATGAGGTGTAAGTTCAGTGCCTGATCAGTAATTCAACCGGAAAGCCTTGCCTCTCGTTTAACATGACAAGAAAGCTGGTGGGATGGTTGGGGAATAGCCGAAAATAAATAACTGGACCTGTAGCTTAACTGGATAGAGCATTTGACTACGGATCAGAAGGTTGGGGGTTCGACTCCCTCCAGGTTCACGAATCGGCTTTAGGAAAGCTTCTCAGCAATGGGAAGCTTTCCTTTTTTTGTGCTGTTCCGGTCAAAGACTTGCTTCGCTATAACCGAAATTAACTGCCTCTGTCCCTTTGAACCCGCAATTTTCTACCACAAAAAGTGACCCCGCCAGTGGCTGCTCTTCGAGCTGTTCGTTAGTGAGCCCCACTCTGGCCGATGTGATATAGAGGTCTCGTAGGTCATCCCCTCCGAAAGTGCAGGAAGTAATGCGGGCAGCTGGCATAGGTATACTAAGCAGCTTTTGGCCTGTTGCCGGATTCCAGCGGGCAACTTGCCAGCCGTCCCAGTGGCCGATCCATAGCATGCCTTCGCTATCGATGGTCATGCCGTCGGGCGAGCCTTCTTCCTCTGGAATGGAAATAGCTACTCGCTGATTGGATATACCACCGGTTGCCTGGTTGTAATCATAAGCGACCACCTTTCGGGTGGGTGAATCAATATAGTACATTGTTTTTTGGTCGGAAGTCCACGCCAGGCCGTTGGAGATGCTGACACCGGGTATTTTTAACGTGCATGTGCCATCAGTGTCGAGCATGTAAAGATTACCGGCTCCTTCCGCTTCCGATAGTGCCATGGTGCCCGCCCAGAAGCGACCCGCCGGATCACATTTTCCTTCATTGAAGCGGTTGCCTGGCAGGTGACTTTCCGGATCAACCAGCGGCTTTACAGCTCCATTGTTCCGTTCAACTATGGCCAGTCCGCTTTTCATGGCGGCGATGAAGTCACCATTTTTACACAAAGCCATAGCGCCGATCATATCATTGACCGGTACCTGGCGATGGTTGTTTTTAGCGGGGCTAAACTCGTGGATGATCCCATTCAGGATATCGAGCCAATAGATTTCCCGTCGTTGGCTGTCCCACACAGGGCCTTCGCCCAGTAGGCAGCGGTTGGAAGTGACTACTTTGTAGGGTTGTGCCAGGGGTTTGGTCATGGTATCAGGGTTTCAACAATTTAGCCAGACTCTGCCAGAATGGGATCGTTTTGGTCAGCCATCTGCTCTTAAATATGTAAGAGTTAATTGGATTGTGCAATAGCGAACTTTTGAAATTACGCTGTCCATTTCAATTACATACCACGCAACAAGAACATCGGGTCGGCAGGTGCCTTGATCCTGATAAATAGGATTCTTTTTCCTATTTTTCGCAAAATATCCGTTCCCTTCTACTCGTTGAAGTGTCAATGGCAATAAAATATCAAATAACCTCCGTTTTTATATTGCTGCTTGTGGCCAGTGGGCCTCTCCAGGCGCAGGAGGAAGAATTTTCGTTTGAGCCCAAATATGATTCCCCCCTTACCATCGACCTGGATGCGCTTGACGAGGAGAATGAGAAAATTGACGTCAAGAAGAAAAAGCCGAAGAGGAACGTGTACTATGGAGTGAAGACGAAGAAGGGTTTCACCAGAACGGGCTTTGGAGAGAATACGGTACTGGAATTGTTTAGCTACCTGAAAGTGTATCAGGAGCCGGATGAATATGTGAGAGATATTTATTGGTACAATTTCAAAAGAAAGAAAATTGTAGCCAGCAGAAATATCGACAAGGAGTATGCCGGAATTTTGCACGGCCCCTACCGCAAAGTATTGGGGGATCAGGTGCTGGAAGAAGGGTTTTTCTACAAGGGTACGAAACACGGTCGATGGGTAGAACTCAATAAATCCGACATTCTCCTCAACAAGGAAAAGTACTACAAGGGTTGGCCAAGGGAGTCAAAAATTGCTTATTGGGACGTTGAACGAACCAAAATGAAGGAAGTAATTCCGATTGAGTATGGGGAGAAGGAAGGCTACTACTATGCTTTTCATGCCAACGGACAGATAGCCGTAATGGGCGAGTATAAGTTTGACCACAAAGTTGGCGTTTGGCGGGAGTATTACCCTATCAGGAACAGGAGAAAGCGTGAGGTCGAGTATTCAAAAGATCCTTTCGACGAAAGCTTTAGTCCAGTCATTCTGAGGGAATGGAATGACAAAGGAGAGTTGATATATGACAGGGAGCGCTTAATGGTGCAGCTAAAGTAAATCATTTAGTGAAAGGCATCTTCAAAGTGGGTTATTTCGGCACTGCGCTGCAAGTCGACGGAAATAATATCGAACCTAATGTTGCCCTCCCAGTTAACTTCTTCCATATACGCCTGGGCTGTTTCTATTAGTTTGTCAGCTTTTTTTTGAGTTACAGCTTCCTCCGGATAGCCAAATTTTCCATTGGATCGGGTTTTCACTTCAACAAATATCAGGGTGGCCGCAAGTTTTGCGATTATGTCAATTTCACCCCGACCAGCCCTGTAGTTTTTTGCAATTATTTCATAACCTGCTTTTCGCAAATGATCTGTGGCAATTATTTCTCCTTTTTTCCCTACGCTTTGGTTATGTGACTTGGCAGGCATTTATATATTTGCGGATTAGATTCGATAAACGTGATACAACTAAAATTATATCCTTTAAAGTTTAAAACCATCTTCAAAGACAAAATTTGGGGTGGACAGAAAATTAAGACCATACTTGGCAAAGACTTTGGCAAGTTGCCCAATTGCGGAGAAACCTGGGAAATCTCAGGCGTTGAGGGCAATATCTCCGAGGTGGCAGAGGGACATTTGGAGGGCATGAACCTCAAGGAGCTGATCCAGAAGTTTGAGGCTGCGCTGGTTGGTGAAAAAATCTATGAGAAGTTTGGCGACGAATTCCCTTTGCTGGTGAAGTTTATCGATGCCAATGATGATCTCAGCATACAGGTGCACCCAAATGATGAACTGGCCAAGGCTCGTCACAATGGACATGGTAAGACGGAGATGTGGTATATTTTCCAGGCCGACCATGGTGCGGAGCTCATCACGGGGTTTAACCGCAAAATGTCTAAGGAGAAATTCCTGGACTACTTCGAAAGAGGACGAATAATGGACGTATTGAACCATGAGAAAGTATTCAACGACGACGTGTTTTATTTGCCAGCTGGCCGGGTGCACACCATTGGCAAGGGGTTGTTGCTGGCCGAGATTCAGCAAACATCTGACACTACCTACCGCATTTACGACTTTGACAGAGTAGACGACAAAGGCAACAAGAGGGAGTTGCATGTGGATGAGTCGCTGGATGCGATTGACTACACCTACCATGAGCATTACAAGACAATGTATCAGAACAAGTTGAATGAGCCGGTGAAGCTTGTGAAGAGCCCATATTTCATCACAAATAAGCTTGAGTGCACCAAAGATATTGAGCGTGACTATCACTACCTGGATTCGTTCATTATTTACGTATGCATGAGCGGTGAGCTAAACATAGCTTATGACGGCGGAAGCATAGAGGTGAAAATGGGAGATTGTGTACTGCTACCTGCTGAGTTGAAGAAAGTAACGCTTGAAACTACTTCGGGATTCAAAATGTTGGAGTCCTATATCAGCTAAAAATGCAGGCTACAGCTGCCATCAAAAACACTAGTACTCAAGTTATCTCTCTTGGTTTGATTGACTACCAGGAAGCGTGGGACTACCAGGAGAAGCTATTTGCAGAGACTGTGACGCTGAAGATTAAAAACAGGGATGCGCCTGTTGAACTTCAGAAGCCCACTTCCAACTATCTTTTGTTCTGCCAACACCCACACGTGTTTACGCTGGGGAAAAGCGGGAAAGAGGAAAATCTGCTGGTAAGTGATGATGAGCTCAAGCAGATACACGCTACTTATTACAAGATCAACAGAGGCGGCGACATTACGTATCATGGACCGGGCCAGCTGGTGGTGTATCCAATAATCGACCTTGATAATTTCTTTACCGACATCCACAAATACCTTCGACTACTGGAGGAGGCTGTAATAATGACCTTAGCCGAATACGGGGTGAAGGCCGGAAGAATTGCCGGGCTTACGGGCGTATGGCTTGACTTTGAGGAACAGAAGGACCCACGAAAGATCTGTGCCCTTGGAGTGAAGTCAAGCAGGTGGGTCACCATGCATGGGCTGGCGTTCAATGTGAATACCAATCTCGATTATTTCAAGCACATCGTGCCATGTGGGATAGATGATAAAGCGGTGACTTCCCTACAGCAAGAGCTTGGGATTGAAGTGAGTATGGAAGAGGTACAACAGAGGCTTTTGAAGAACATTGCTTCTCTATTTGAAATGAACCTCGTCACTGCATGAAAAAAGACATTCCCTTTTTACCTGTAAAAGATGTTACCCTGGCTGTGGTTAAAAAGCCGACAGTTGACGAAGAAGCAGAATGGGTGGTGTACCTCATTAACAGAAATGATCGGCCTTTGGAAAATGTGATGGTTACCTCCAAGGGGTATGGCGAACTAGATGGCGAGAAGCAAAAGACTTCTACACTTCGGCACATGTTCCCACTAGTTGACGGAGGAGGAGCGACGCAGGTGGAGTCCATCCATCCCCAGGTTTTTGGCCTTAACAATGAATACTGGGTCAGTTTTTTTATTGGCAACCAGGTGTATGACAAGAAATATATTTTTGTCCCTGATACCATTTTAGAAGATAATTTGAGCTATATCGAAGAGATAGGGCTTGAAGGTGTCTTGCATCCGTAAATATTTTTCTATTTTAATAGAAAAAATATTGTGGCATGGCAGACAGCACTCCAAAGAAGATCCTTTTTATAGACATTGAAACCGTAGCAGGAAGCCAGAAATTTGACGAACTCGACCCAATTTGGCAAAAACTCTGGAGCAAAAAGGCTGTTAGCCTCTCAGGGGGAAATGATGAGGTCGATGCGGCTGAAATGTATGAAAACCGGGCAGCAATTTACTCTGAGTTTGGAAAGGTAATCGTTATTGGGCTGGGTTACTTTGCTTTCAATGAGGATAAAAGTGTGGAGTTGAGGGTGACATCGTTGAGCAACGACGATGAACATCAGTTGCTTACAAGCTTCCAAAAGCTGATGGAGCAAAAGTTTAATCAGGGCTACTTCCTCTGTGCCCACAACGGAAAGGAATTTGACTACCCCTATCTATGCAGAAGAATGACTATTCACGGAATCCCGTTGCCCGATATTCTACGACTTGAAGGCAAGAAACCATGGGAGGTGCCACACCTTGACACCATGGAAATGTGGAAGTACGGAGACAGAAAGAGCTTTACCTCCTTGCAACTTCTCACAGCTGTTTTGGGAATTCCATCTCCAAAGGATGATATTGATGGAAGCATGGTAAATGAAGTTTACTATGGCACCGGAGACATTGACAGAATTGCCCGCTACTGTAAAAACGATGTAGTAGCTACTGCCCAGGTTTTCCTTCGGCTGCATCAGCAACCGACTATTCCGAAGGATAAAATATTGTTTGTAGACGTTAACGAATGACTGCCGATCCACTTAGCCTGCTGAAAATTTCCGAACTCACTATTCGCTTTGGTCAGCAAAATTTGCTTGAGAATGTTTCACTGTCCCTGGCGCACGGCGAATCGCTAGGTATACTGGGGGAAAGTGGGGCAGGAAAGTCGTTGCTGGCACATAGCGTCCTACATTTGCTCGACGAAGGGCTTCACTCCTCTGGCAGCATCGGTTGGGAGGGTCAACCGCTCAAAGACCAAATCGCCAAACTGAGAGGCCATTCCATCGCTTACATTCCCCAGTCGCCGCTGGATGCGAGTTTTCCGGTAACTACTCTCCTCAGACAATGGCAGGATCAGTGCCAGGCTTTGGGAATCAAGTTTCAAATGGAAGAAGCGTACGCATTGGTTCAAAAAACAGGCATTGACGACCCCGAAAGATTGCTGGGTAGCCTGCCTCACCAGCTGTCTGGAGGGCAGTTGCAGCGTATTCTTATCGCTATGGCTATGATGGCCAAACCGAGCCTTATTATAGCCGACGAGCCTACAACGGCACTCGATACAGTGAACCAGGCGGCCATTTTGAAGCTCCTCAAAGATTTTTGCAAAAAGGAAAAGGCAGCGCTCATATTTATTACCCATGACTTGTCGATTGTGGCACCCATGTGCGACAAACTGATGGTGCTAAACACTGGAAGAGTGGTTGAGTATGGGCTCACCAAAGAAATAATGAACCAGCCCAGGGCAACCTACACCAGCAGTTTAATTCAAGCGCATAAGCGGCTATTGTCACGAAAAGAAAGACCTGAGAAGCATTCCGACAGGGGTGTACCCGTTTTAACTGTGCGGAACCTGGACTTTATTTACCAGCCAACTGGATTTTTCTGGCGCAGAAGTAAGGCCGTCAAGGCAGTTCAGTCTGTGACGTTGGAGCTTTACCAGGGAGCGATAAGTGGGTTGGCGGGTATTTCCGGGTCTGGGAAAACAACATTAATGCGGACGCTGGCAGGTATGTACCCGGCTCACTTCAATAAGTTGCACTACCAGGGCAAGCCTGTCGACAGCCTGACTGCCGAAGAGCTGGTAGCATTCCGAAGAGCGGTTCAGGTTATTTATCAAAACCCTTCCAGCGCTTTCGATCCTCGTCAAAACATGGAGCAAGTACTCAATGAAGCCATTGCTGAAAACCAAAATGAAACTAAAATCACCATAAATGAATTATTAGACTGGGTGAAGCTGCCGACTGGTCTTTTGAAAAGCAATACCAGACAGCTTTCTGGTGGCGAAAAACAACGCCTGGCTATTGCCAGGTCACTGGCGCTGCGACCCAAGATTTTGCTTTGCGACGAGCCCACCTCCTCGTTGGATCAATCCATACAGGCTGAAATTCTCGATCTTTTCCTTTACTTGAAAAAAGAGCGTAACTTGGGCGTTCTGCTGGTATCGCACAATCTTGCAGCTCTCCGCCACACGTGCGATTACCTGACAGTGATGGCAGACGGTGAAATAAAGGAAGCGGGAGAGATTGAAAAAGTGTTGGCAAACCCAACATCAGACTACACCCAACAGTTAATTGATGCAGAACCTGCATTGACCCATAATTTTTTGTAAGAAAACTCCTACATGAGTAAAAAGAATAATAAGAAGAAAAAAAACAGCGGAGAATCACCAGGAAGAAAGACAATATCTGCAGGACAGATCAAAGAATCAGTTCTACATCTGTTCAGACAACAATCGGGCAAGCCCTGGTCTATCAGGCAAATGATTCAAACGCTCGGTGTTCGTGATAAGAAATCTAAAAACCTTGTTTCTGAAGTTGCCTTTCGTCTGGAAGACGAAGGGATTATAAGCCGAAATAGAGACGGCCGGTTCGTTAGCCAGCAAATGCCATCGGCTTTGGTAGGCGTTGTTGACCACGTTAACTCACGGTTTGCCTATATTATTTGCGCCGAACTGGATGATGACGTGTATGTGAAAACGGATGATCTTGAGTTTGCCGTTGATGGTGATACGGTAAAATTCGAGCTTTCGGGCAAGTTCCATGGCAAGAAGCATAGAGAAGGACGGGTAACGGAAATCGTCCAGCGCAAAAAGGATGAATTTGTTGGAAAGCTTCAGCTATCCAAAAGGTTTGCCTTTGTCATCCCGGACAACAGAAAGATTCATAACGATATTTTTGTTTACCCAGAGCATATCAATAACGCAACGACCAATGACAAGGTCATTGTAAAAATAGACCGATGGCACGATAGAACTAACAAGAGCCCGGTAGGCAAAGTGGTACGTGTATTGGGTAAGGCCGGTGAAAATGAAGCCGAGATTCACTCAATTATGGCTGAGTTTGACCTGCCCTTTACATTCCCCGAGGAGGTGATTTCGGAGTCGGATAAGATTTCGGAGACTATTCCCGAGAAGGAAATAGCAGCCAGAAAGGACTTCAGAGGCGTAACTACCTTCACCATCGACCCGGAGGACGCCAAAGACTTTGATGACGCACTCTCCATCAAGTTTCTTGAAAATGGAAACTACGAAATTGGTGTGCACATTGCTGACGTCACACATTATGTGAAGGAAGAGACCATTCTTGAAAAAGAAGCCTACACCCGAGCAACGTCTGTTTATCTGGTCGATCGCACCGTGCCTATGCTACCTGAGAAGCTCTCCAATGCTCTTTGTTCACTGCGTCCCAATGAGGATAAGTTGACATTCTCAGCAGTTTTTGAGATGGAGAACAGCGGCAAAATTGTCAATGAGTGGTTTGGCAGAACAGTGATCCATTCAGATCGCCGCTTTAGCTACGAAGAGGCCCAGGCGGTCATCGAAGCCGGTGTTGGCGATTATTGCAAAGAGCTGAAAATTTTCAACGACCTGGCCAAGCTGCTTAAAAACAAGCGGTATAAAAATGGGGCGATCAACTTCGAAACCATTGAAGTAAAGTTCAAGCTCGATGAACAGGGGAAGCCGCTTGGTATTGTACCCAAAATCAGGAAAGATGCGCACAAGCTCATCGAAGAGTTCATGCTTTTGGCCAATAAGAGAGTCGCCGAATTCATATTCGGACAAAAAACTGAGAGCGTAAGAAAGACATTTGTGTATCGTACACACGATTCGCCTAACGAGGAGAAGCTTCACAACTTCACGTTGTTCGCCAAGAAGTTTGGCCATAGGATCGACCTGACAGATGAAAACCTTTCGTCAACGCTTAACAAACTGATTGACGAGATTGAAGGAAAACCTGAGCAAAATGTCCTGACATCGCTGGCCATTAGAAGTATGGCCAAAGCCAAGTATACGACTGCTGCCAATGGGCACTTTGGTCTGGCCTTTCCACACTATTCCCACTTCACCTCACCTATCAGGCGTTACCCCGACATGATGGTACACAGGCTGCTGGCCCATTACCTGAAAGGCGGCAAGTCGGTAGAGCAAGACAAATACGAGCCCATGTGCGTGCACAGTTCCGACATGGAGAAAAGGGCAGCCGATGCCGAGAGAGCTTCCATTAAATACAAGCAGGTGGAATTCATGTCAATGGCAGCCGACAAAGTGTTTGACGGCATTGTGGCCGGCGTTACTGAGTGGGGCATTTATGTTGAAATCATAGAAACCAAGTGTGAGGGCATGGTGAGACTAGCCGACCTTAACGACGATTATTACGAATTTGATGAACAAAATTACCGGATCATTGGTCGTAACAATAAGCGGATGATCACGCTGGGCGACGAGGTAAAAGTGAAGGTCACCAATACAGACATTGATCGCCGGACAATCGATTTGGAATTTGCTAACGAAAAATGACAGAGCTGCTGCGTCAGTACACAGAACTACTCAACAAGGAACTGACCAAATTTGAATTTGGTAAACACCCCAGAGAATTATACGAGCCGATCAGGTACATCATGGATTTGGGCGGCAAGAGAATGCGGCCGATTCTTGCCCTTCTTGCTTACAAGCTTTTCAGAGACGATGTAGAAACAATTCTTCGCCCCGCTTTGGCTGTGGAGGTGTTCCATAACTTTACGCTCATGCACGACGACATCATGGACAATGCGCCGTTGCGGAGAGGTCAGGCCACTGTTCACGAAAAATGGAACAACAATGTAGCCATCCTTTCGGGCGATACTATGCTGGTGAAGGCTTATGATCTGCTGCTGGAGGTGCCCGGTGAAAAACTACCAGGCATCATCCGTTCTTTTAATCAATGTGCGGTTGAGGTGTGTGAGGGCCAGCAAATCGACATGAATTTTGAAAAGGTGGACGCCGTGACTGAGGCTGATTACATCGAAATGATTCGGCTCAAAACGGCTGTACTTCTGGGCTTTAGCCTCGAGTTAGGTGCGGTACTAGGCAACGCCAGTGCCCATGACGCTCAACTTTTGAAGAGCTTTGGTGAGAACATAGGCATCGGGTTTCAACTGAAGGACGACCTGTTGGATGTATATGGCGATCAGGCGAAGTTCGGAAAACAGGTGGGTGGAGATATTATTGCCAACAAAAAAACGTTTTTGTTGATACAGGCCCTTCGGACGTCTACAGGAGATGACAAACGCCAGCTCGAAAATTGGCTGATGATCAAGGACTTTGATACGAACGAGAAGGTGGAGGCGGTTAGGGGAATATATGATCGAAATGGGATCAGGGAGCTGACGGATCAAAAAATGAATGATTATTTTGATCTTGCATTGAAGCAGCTTTCCGACCTTTCTTTGCCGGACAGTAGAAAACAAACAATGAAGGATTTCGCTGACTACCTCATTGCCCGAGAGAACTAAAAATTGATGTTCCAAAATAGCTATTTACCTGAACTATGAGCCCCACACTGATTATCCTGGTTGTTACAGTCGTTATTTCAATCATGGGGTTGAACAACCCAAATTTACTTTACAAGCTCACCATGAGTCCCTATGCCATTAGGGAGAAAAAAGAGTACTGGCGATTTCTGACGTCTGGCTTTGTGCACAACAGCTGGATGCACCTGGGCTTCAACATGTTCACCTTCTTTTTCTTTGGGCAGGCAGCTGAGCAGATTATTGGCTATTACTCTGGGGGAAGCAGCATTCAGTTCATTGTGTTTTATTTGGTAGCGATCGGCTTGTCGGATGTGCCGAGCTACTTCAAAAATAGAAATAGCATTCACTATCAATCACTGGGTGCCTCAGGGGGTGTGACTGCTGTAGTTTTTTGCAGCATTCTATTCAATCCTTTGAACAAAATCTACCTTTTTGGCTTGATTGGGTTGCCCGGCTTTATTTTGGGGGTTCTTTATCTGATCTACACGATCAATCAGTCACGTCAAATGAGCGATAATATCAATCACATGGCGCATTTGACAGGAGCTATTGTGGGCATCGTTTACAGCATTTTTATTCACCCTGGTGTGGTGGGTGACTTCTTCGAGAAGGTGGCGAGCTACAAATTATTCGGCTGACCTAGTTAGTGCCGTTGGCGTCGGGGTCAAGCAGAGAGTCGGCATTTTTGTTCCTGGTGCTTGCGGCAAATAAGAAAGCAAGGCCAACTACTGCAACAGCCGGCACTACCAGAAACAATACGTTTTGCCCTATACCGCTATTTTTCTTTTGTTTACCGAAGATGCCTTTTTGAGAAAGCTTCTCACCAAGATTTTGGTGTCCGCCCATTCTTTTCTTCTTCTCTTTATGTCTTTTCTTTTTTCTGTTGCCTGGACCAAAAAGTCCCAAAGCTTCTTCTTCCAGCTTTTCAGCCATCTCGGTTTCCATCGCAAGTCCATTTTCCGACAACGGGCTTGTTTCAAAAGTCCTGGAGACTTGTGCGTGCATTTGGCTGGCAACACTAGCGGAAAGATGCAGTGGCATACAGAAAAGCAGAAGATAGGCGCACCCTACAAAAGAAAATTTGCGCATCGAGCTAAATGGTTTGGTGCAAATTAACGATAAAAACGGAACTGTTGTATAAGTTAATCAATTTTAGCTTCTAAAAAATGTACAGTTTAATATTGGGAAAGTTATGAATGATAGACAACAAGCCATTATTTAAACCGGCGCCATATACCGAGTAGAGCTCTAGAATAACGAAAGCCCTGTCGATTACTCAACAGGGCTTCAATTTCAAATTTCTATTCTAATTACTTCACTGGCTCAACAGATACAAATGATCTGTCTTTGTAGCCTTTCTTGAAGTTAACAGTGCCTTCCACTAGTGCAAACAGGGTGTGGTCTTTGCCCAAACCTACATTTTCACCTGGGTGATGAGTAGTACCCCTCTGGCGAACAAGAATATTTCCTGCTTTTGCCAACTGGCCACCAAATATTTTCACGCCTAGTCTTTTGCTATGCGATTCACGGCCGTTTCTGGAACTACCTGCGCCTTTCTTGTGTGCCATGGTTTTTTCTTATTTAATGTTCTCGATTAAAACCTTTGTAAACTGCTGACGGTGACCGTTCTTCTTCTTGTAGCTCTTACGACGCTTCTTTTTGAAGACAATCACTTTGTCACCTTTAACGTGTCCAAGGATTTTACCTGACACTTTTACTCCTTTTACGGTAGGAGTACCAACCGCTACTTTGCCGTCATTGTCGACAAGTAGTACATTTTCAAATTCGACGGAAGCGCCTTCTTCGCCAGCCATTTTAGGGGCATAAACGAATTGGTCTTTTGTTACTTTGAACTGCTTTCCGGCGATGTCTACGATAGCGTACATATCCGTTGTTCTTAAAACTTTTGTTGTAAAAAGGACTGCAAAGGTATAACTATAATATATATTTTACAAGCGTCTTGTCAAGAGATACTACCCATTGTTGATGCTAAAATAATTTAACTTTTTTTCGACTGCGAATACAGCGAAAATGAAATGAAGTAGAAGTTTCGATATAAAGTCATAAGCTTTTAGTTTTCAGCGTGTTATGAATGTTTTTGTACTATTTTAATAACGTAACTTTGTGTGCCAAACCACTTTTGATTTTTTCAACCGTTTTCACATATTTGTACTGCTTGTTTTTTGAGGGGGTTTCACTCTCATCAGGCCAATCCAGTCGGGCCGTTCGTTTTTAAATACATTATAGCACTATTCCAAGATATCACCTGCTCAGTATGGAATGGTGGCTCTAAGTCATTGTATTTAACGAGACCGACGTACAGAAGGAAGAAAGTAAGACCAGGAGAAATAAGATTTTGAATTAGTAACAAGTAGTTAATATGTCGACAAAAGCAATTGAGGAGCCAATACTGAAGGAAGACAATAGCAGGTTCGTTCTATTCCCCATCAAGCACCACGATATCTGGGAGTTTTATAAAAAAGCGGAAGCGAGTTTTTGGACAGCGGAAGAAATTGACCTTAGCCATGACCTAAAGGACTGGGCCAATATGAACGAAGGGGAGCAGCACTTTATTAAACACGTCCTTGCTTTCTTTGCTGCCAGCGATGGTATAGTGAATGAGAACCTTGCAGAGAATTTTGTTTCGGAAGTGCAGTACACTGAAGCAAAGTTTTTTTACGGCTTTCAAATTGCGATTGAAAACATTCACTCCGAGACATATTCATTGTTGATTGACACCTATGTAAGAGATGCTAAAGAGAAGGATCTTCTTTTTAATGCAATCGATACCATGGATTGTGTGAAGAAAAAAGCAGACTGGGCGCTTCGCTGGATCGATGAGGGATCGTTTCAGGAAAGGCTTGTGGCTTTTGCTGCTGTTGAGGGCATTTTCTTTTCAGGAAGTTTCTGCTCAATCTTCTGGTTAAAAAAGCGTGGTTTGATGCCAGGCCTTAGCTTCTCTAATGAACTAATTTCCAGAGACGAAGGATTGCACTGTGATTTTGCTTGTTTGCTTTATAACAACCACGTAAAGAACAAACTGCCGGTTGAAACACTCCAGAAAATCATATCGGATGCTGTAGAGATTGAAAAAGAGTTTGTTACCGATGCACTTCCTGTGAAGCTTATTGGTATGAATTCAGACCTGATGTGCCAGTACATAGAGTTTGTAGCTGACAGATTGCTGGATGAGCTTCATTGCCCTAAGTTGTATAACTCAACCAATCCGTTCGACTTCATGGAAATGATCTCGCTTCAGGGAAAAACCAACTTTTTTGAGAAGAGAGTCGCTGAATACCAGAAAGCGGGCGTTATGAACAATAATGACAAGGACTCTCACAAGTTCTCACTAGACGAAGAATTTTAATCACCACCACCAATACCTGATAAACCATAGATATGTTAGTAATTAAAAGAGATGGTCACAGAGAGTCAGTGAAATTTGACAAAATCACTGCCAGAATCGAGAAACTCTGCTACGCACTCAATGCAGATTATATTAGCCCTGTTGAAGTTGCCATGAAGGTAATTAACGGTCTGTATGATGGGGTGTCGACCCAGCAGCTAGACAACCTTGCTGCTGAAACGGCAGCGAGCATGGCAACCAAGCACCCGGACTACGCCATTCTGGCCGCCCGTATTGCTGTGAGCAACCTGCACAAGGTTACCAGCAAGTCGTTCTCCAACACGATGAAGAGGCTCTACACCTACGTAGATCCTAAAACTGGCGAAAACGCTCCCTTGATCTCAAAGGAAGCATGGAAGGTAATAAAAGAGAACGCCGCTCACCTCGACTCTTCAATTATATATGACCGTGACTTTGGTTATGACTACTTCGGCTTTAAAACGCTGGAGCGCTCATACCTGATCAGACTTGATGGACAAGTGGTGGAACGTCCGCAGCATATGTTGATGAGAGTGGCAGTGGGTATTCACATGGATGACATCGATTCTGTGATTGAAACCTATAATCTGCTGTCAGAAAAATGGTTTACTCATGCGACGCCTACATTGTTTAATGCAGGAACGCCCAAGCCGCAGCTTTCGTCTTGTTTCCTTCTTCAAATGAAGGACGACAGCATCGACGGTATTTATGATACTTTAAAGCAATGTGCCAAAATTTCTCAGTCTGCTGGTGGTATCGGACTGAGCATTCACAATGTTAGGGCAACGGGTTCTTATATCAGGGGAACCAACGGTGTTTCTAACGGCATCATTCCAATGCTTCGCAATTTTGATATGACGGCTCGTTATGTTGACCAGGGCGGTGGAAAGCGCAAAGGAAGCTTTGCTATTTACATAGAACCATGGCATGCTGATATTTTCGATTTTCTTCAGTTGAAGAAAAACCATGGTAAAGAAGAGCTCCGTGCCCGTGACCTGTTTTATGCACTTTGGATTCCAGACCTTTTCATGAAAAGGGTAGAATCGAACAGTGAGTGGTCGTTGTTGGATCCTAACGAGTGCCCGGGCCTTTCCGACTGCTGGGGAGAGGAATTTGAGCGCCTTTACGAGAAATATGAAAAGGAAGGCAAAGGTCGTCGTTCTGTGAAGGCGCAGGAGCTTTGGTTCGAAATACTGGAAGCACAGATAGAGACTGGTGTGCCTTATATGCTTTTCAAAGATGCGGCCAACAGAAAGTCGAACCAGAAAAACCTTGGCACTATCAAGTCATCTAACTTGTGTACAGAGATCATCGAGTACACTGCGCCAGATGAGGTAGCTGTTTGTAACCTTGCCTCTTTGTCGCTGCCTAAATATGTGAGTGAGGACGGCACATTCGACCATCAGAAACTATATGAGATCACGAAAGTAGCCACCAAAAACCTCAACAAGGTGATTGATGTAAACTACTATCCGGTGCCTGAAGCCCGTAAGTCAAACATGCGTCACCGCCCTATTGGTCTAGGTGTGCAGGGGCTGGCCGATGCATTTATTTTGATGCGCTACCCATTTGAGTCGCCTGAAGCAAAGCAGCTAAACAAAGACATATTTGAGACGATGTACTTTGCTGCCATGGAAGCATCTATGGAAATAGCCAAAGTGGAAGGGCCTTATGAAACGTTCAAAGGTTCGCCTACCTCAAAAGGTATTTTCCAATTCGATATGTGGGGCGTTACGCCAGATAGTGGCCGCTGGGATTGGGAAAAACTGAAGCAGGATGTTAAGAAAAATGGTGTGCGTAACTCTCTATTGGTTGCCCCTATGCCAACTGCTTCTACCTCACAGATTTTGGGCAACAACGAATGTTTCGAACCATACACTTCAAATATCTATACCCGTCGTGTATTGTCAGGAGAGTTCATTGTGGTGAACAAGCATTTGCTGAAAGACCTGATTAAGCTGAACCTCTGGAGTGAGGACATGAAGAACCAGCTAATGGGCGAAAACGGCTCAATTCAGAATATTGCTGGAATTCCAGACGATATCAAAGAGTTGTATAAAACCGTTTGGGAGATTTCTCAGAAAACTATTCTGGAAATGGCAGGGGATCGTGGCCCATATATCTGCCAGAGCCAAAGCCTCAACATCCACATGCTGAACCCTAACTTTGGTAAGCTTACTTCGATGCACTTTACGGCATGGAAACTAGGTTTGAAGACAGGTATGTACTACCTGAGGACCAAGGCGGCCACTGATGCGATTAAGTTCACCGTGGAAAAACAAAAGAATAAAGTACCTACTGCCGCAGAGCTTGAGGAGATGGATGCGAAGAACCAAGCGGACATGTCGTGCTCACTGGACGATCCGGAGTCTTGCGAATCGTGCAGCGGATGATAAAATGATTATTAATTCTGCCTTTTAAATACACCCCTTCTCATTATTGAGTAGGGGTTATTTTTTTATGTTCTTTCAAAAGAAATCACGATCTGCAGAATTCCTCAATTCCTTCTTTGATCCTCTTAAAAATCTCGTCCCTGATCTCATCATTTTCTTCCAGCAAAGTCATTCGAAAGCCCATCAAATCGGAGCAGAAGGAAGAAATCGGTACCAGGCAGACCTGCTTAGCGGCTAGCAGATAGTAAACAAATCTTTTGTCCATTTCCATAGGGCCGTTGTTGGACTCGAACCAGCTGTCCAGCAACTGTTTCACTTTGGCGTCTTTGATAGGCATCGATTGGCCCGGCTTCAGAGCGTCGGGCTTGAAGATCATTGTATTGTAAAAGGCACCATTGGTTTCATTAAAGGTGATGTAAGGATTGTCTTTAAAGGTTTTTGACAGAAAGGCGCTTCTTTCACCTATCCGTTTGTTGGTTGCTTTGATAAAATCCGGGTACCGACTATCAGACATAATTCTTGGAATAGCCCTTTGAGGAAGCTTGGTAGAGCTTACCTCGATCATCTTGGCATTGTCGATGGTTTGGCAAAGCCTGGCAAACTCAGCGTCTTTGTCCCGGTTGTAATACTCAGCCCAGCCGCATCGGGCACCCGGCCATGGAAACTCTTTGGAAATCCCCTTTAAGGACATACCTGGCACATCTCCAATTACTTCTGCCAATGAGCAGGTGTCTGCATTGTTGTAGATGATATTCATGTAAATCTCGTCACAAACAAGGAAGAGATTAAATTCTTGAGCGATCGCCACCATCCGTTCCAGGATTGGCTTCGGATACACCATACCAGTGGGATTGTCTGGATTGATGATAAGTATTCCAACGATGTTTGGGTTGTACTTTACTTTATTGTATAAGTCGTCCAAATCCGGATACCAGGAGTTTTCAGGATCCAGTTTATAGGTCAGCGGGTGATTGTTTGCATGTGATGCCTCAGCTGAAGAATGAGTAGAATAGGCTGGCGACGGCCCTATGACCCTGGCAGAGGGAATCAGGTATTGATAGATCTTTGCAATAGCATCTCCCAGTCCGTTGAAAAAGGTGATGTCGTCGGCAGTGATTTGGGCGCCGCCCTTTTTGTTGTTCCTTTCCGCCAGAAACTGACGAGTCTCTAGCACACCTTTTGAATGACTATACCCGAACGTCTCGTCTTCAAAGAGGAGGCCGGCAATAATTTCTTTCATCCAATCGGGAAGCTTGCGGTTCTTTTGGATAGGGTCACCAATATTTTCCCATAGGATGTTGTAGCCAAGCTTTTCCAGCTGTTCCGCCTTTCTAACAATACCTCTTATTTCATAGGAGAGTTCATTGGCCCCTTCACGTAGTAACTTTTGTCGCATATCAACAATAGGATGCTGGGACTTCTCCCAATAGGTGTCTGAAAAATGTGCTTAAGTCGGGCTAATGAAAGCACAAAGAAAAAAGCTAAGAAGCTTCTTTAAAAGAAGTCTAAGCTTTTTAAATCTTTGGCAGAAAAGTGCTACTTCTTCGAGCCTGCGATAATTTGCTCCACCACCTCTGGATTAAGTAGCGTGGAGATATCCCCCAGATTAGAAACATCACCTTCCGCAGCCTTTCTTAGTATCCGTCTCATGATCTTTCCTGACCTGGTTTTTGGCAGGCCTGGCACAATCTGAATCTTGTCAGGCTTTGCAATCGGGCCAATGATCTTACTGACAGTCTCACGAATTTCGTTGATCAGGTTCTCTTCCGTTCTGTTCGACATGTCGGCAATGACGAAGGCATAAATGCCCTGACCTTTTATGTCATGCGGATAGCCCACCACTGCTGACTCTACCACCAATGGGTGCTCGTTGATGGCGTTTTCTACTTCAGCGGTGCCCATTCTATGCCCCGATACATTGATGACATCATCCACACGACCAAGGATGCGGTAATAGCCGTCCTCGTCTCTTTTTACACCGTCTCCTGTGAAATAGAGGCCGGGATAAGTGCCAAAATAAGTCTGGCGGCATCTTTCGTGGTCGCCGTAGGTGGTGCGCAGCATGCCCGGCCAGGGAAACTTAATGCAAAGGTTACCTTGCACACTTTTGCCAGTAAGTTCTTTGCCGTCAGGGTCAACTATGATGGGCTGGATGCCTGGAAGCGGAAGTGTGGCGTAAGAAGGCTTGGTGGGTGTAACGCCGGGAATCGGTGAAATCATAATGCCGCCTGTTTCAGTTTGCCACCAGGTATCGACAAGCGGGCATTGGTTTTTGCCCACATGGTCGTGGTACCAGTGCCAGGCCTCCTCGTTGATGGGCTCGCCTACGGAACCTATTACTTTCAATGAGTCAAGCTTGTAGGGAGCCAGTGGTTCCAATCCGTATGCCTGGAGCGCCCTGATGGCTGTTGGGGCGGTGTAGAACTGGTTCACATGGTATTTGTCGATTATTTCCCAGAAGCGGCCCGGATGCGGGTACGTGGGCACGCCTTCAAACATCAGTGTGGTGGCTCCTGCCAACAGCGGGCCGTACACGATGTAGGAGTGCCCTGTGATCCAGCCAACATCTGCAGTGCACCAGTATATATCTCCTGCACTGTACTGAAACACGTTCTGGAAGGTGTATTGCGAGTAGATCATGTAGCCACCGCAGGTATGCACAACGCCCTTTGGTTTGCCTGTAGATCCACTTGTGTATAGAATGAATAGCAGGTCTTCCGCATCCATTTCTTCTGCTTTGTTTTCTTTTGAAACGCCTTCAATAGCCTCATGCCACCAAAGGTCTCTTCCAGGCTTCATCGTGACATCTGACCCCGTTCTTTTGAAAACGATAACTTTTTCAATAGTCGTTGTTTTCTCTATGGCTTCGTCTACCACACCTTTTACGTCGATGGCCTTGTTACCCCGGAAATTGCCGTCAGAGGTCAGTACCATTTTTGCCTGGCAGTCGTTGATCCTGTCAGCAAGGGAGGTGGAGCTAAAGCCTGCAAAAACCACCGAATGCACGGCACCGATTCTGGCGCATGCCATCATGGCAACGGCTGCCTCGGGCACCATCGGCATATAGATGATCACCCTGTCACCCTTTTTCACACCATTCTTTTTCATGGTGTTGGCAAACTGGCAGGTCATTTCGTACAACTCCCGAAGGGTAATAATTCTATTCTTTTCTTTCGGATCGCTTGGCTCCCATATAATGGCAGGGTGGTCGCCCAGCGTGAAAAGGTGTCTTTCAAAAATATTTTCAGTAATGTTCAGCTTACCATTGCGGAACCATTTGATGGTAGGCTTGTGAAAGTCCCACTCTACCACTTTGTCCCATTTTTTTCGCCAGTAAAAGTTTTCTGCAATTCTCGACCAGAAGGCCTCCGGCTCATTCACGCTCTTTTGGTATTCGTGAATATACCCACTGAGGGTTTGTATTTTATCCGTCATCTCAATTCCCTTTCTGTATGGTATGTGTTATAAACGTCTGTCGGTTCAAGTTACCCAAAAGAAGAAACGTTCACAACCGCAACGCTCCAAATGGATTGGGAAATTGTTGGCGCACACATCAGCTGTGTGTAGCACCTCCGGCGCCTCTCGGGTAACGGATGCTTTCTACCATTTCTTGCACTTCCTCTGGCGGTGCCGGGGTAAATCTTGAGACGATGAGCGAAACAGCAAAGTTGACGAACATACCAGCCGTGCCAAATCCTTCTGGAGATATCCCAAACCACCAGTCGGCTGCGGTGGTCGGCCCGCCTATCCAGCCCAGTTTGTACCTCATCATGTAGAACAATGTGATGCCGAGTCCGGCGATCATGCCTGCAATGGCCCCTTCCTTGTTCATTCGTTTGTAGAAAATGCCCATAATGATGGCAGGGAAAAAGGAAGCGGCTGCCAAGCCGAAAGCGAGGGCCACAACTGCAGCGACAAAGCCGGGCGGATTGATGCCGAAGTAGCCAGCGACTATCACTGCCAACACTGCAGCGCCCCGGGCAAACCAAAGCTGGTTCTTGTCGGAGAGATCGGGGGCAATTTGTTTTTTGATGAGGTCGTGAGCGATGGATGTGGAGATTACGAGTAACAAACCTGCTGCCGTTGATAGTGCAGCAGCCAGCCCACCTGCTGCTACCAGAGCGATCACCCAGTTGGGAAGCTTGGCGATTTCAGGGTTGGCGAGCACCATAATATCAGGGTCAATGGTCAGCTCGTTCGTGCCCGCATCTGCAACATAGTTAACGATGCCGTCATTGTTCTTATCATCAAATTTGATTAGGCCCGTAGTTTCCCAATTGGCAAACCACTCCGGCAGACTGGAATATTCTTTGTTTTGAACTGTGGTGATCAGGTTTGTTCTGGCAAACGCTGCTATGGCCGGAGCCGTCGTATAAAGAATAGCTATAAAGATAAGTGCATAGCCAGCAGAAATTCTGGCGTCCTTTACTCTTGGAACGGTGAAGAACCTTACGATCACATGAGGAAGCCCAGCAGTGCCGACCATGAGAGCGGCCGTTATAAATGTCAGGTCAATCATGGTCTTTTTGCCGGTTGTGTAGGCAGCAAAGCCTAATTCCTGATGGAGGCCGTCTAGTTTGTCCAGCAAGTAGGTGCCGTCAGAAAGTTCGCTGCCGAAGCCCAGCTGCGGGATGGGGTTTCCTGTCATGATCAGGGAAATGAAAATGGCAGGCACCATGTAGGCAAAAATCAGGATACAATATTGAGCCACCTGGGTATAGGTAATTCCTTTCATCCCGCCCAGTACTGCATATATCAACACGATGCACATACCGATAATAACACCTGTGTTGATGTCTACTTCCAGAAAACGAGCAAAGACGATGCCGACGCCTCTCATTTGGCCAGCTACATAAGTAAAGGAAACGAATAGGGCGCAGATGACTGCGACGGTTCTGGCAAGGTTGGAGTAGTACCTGTCGCCGATAAAGTCAGGCACAGTAAACTTGCCAAACTTCCTCAGGTAAGGCGCAAGCAAGAGTGCAAGCAGCACGTAACCGCCTGTCCAGCCCATAAGGTAAACAGTGCCATCGTAGCCCATGAACGAAACCAGTCCGGCCATAGAAATGAAAGAGGCAGCTGACATCCAGTCGGCGGCAGTGGCCATGCCATTGGCCAGCGGTGAAACGCCCCCTCCGGCTACGTAGAATTCTTTGGTGCTGCCGGCCCTCGACCAAATGGCGATGCCGATGTAAATAGCGAAAGTGAAGCCTACGATAATGTAGGTCCAGGTTTGTACATCCATTGTTTAAGTAGGTTTAAGCAGGTTATTTTTCGTCAACGTCATACTTCTTGTCCAGCTTGTTCATCCAGCGAACATATAAAAAGATGAGTACGACAAATATGTAGATGGAGCCCTGTTGGGCAAACCAAAAGCCGAGTTTGAAGCCACCTAGTCTGACGGTGTTAAGGGTGTCTACAAAGAAAATCCCGAAGCCAAACGAAGAAAGGAACCAAATGATAAGAAGTATGGATAGATAGCGAAGGTTTCTCTGCCAGTATTGTTTGTGCCATTTGTCTTCCATCAGCGAACTTGTTTAGTATGTTAAGCTTGAGTCGAGCGCCTTGTTGGACACTCGAAACAGTAAGGTACTAAAACAAGTCAAATAATGTAATGGAAAGGGTATTAGTGGCTGCTTTTGTTGCAAGAGGCTGGGTTGAGCGCTACTCCTCATTCCCCTTGTCCATCAGCAGCTTCCTCAGCTCAATGGTGCTCACAATGTCGTCATCGGAGCCCCGGTTGCGCTTGATTTGATCAATGTACTGCTTTTCCTTTTCCTGCAGGGCGGTGACTAGTTCATACTCATTGGCATATTCCACGAAGGCTGTGTCGGGCGACCAGAACTTGATGAAGTCGTCAACTTCGGTGGTTAGCAGAGAGGTGTTGGTAGTTACATACCTCGGACTTAGGCGATTTTTTACAAAATACTCGTAGCGGGCCACCTGGTATTCTTGCTTCCTTATTTTGTCCAGTTTTTTTAGCTGCTGATACTCGCTATTGAATTGCGCTGCCAATAAAGTTAATGCACCCGTTAACCCAACCGACACGCCAGCCCCACCTGGGCTCATGCTTAACCCAGGTTTATAATAGCCAGGCTCCAGTTCTTTTTCTTTGAACTTGTCATAAGGAATGCGCTCGTGGTCATAGAATCCTTCCATGGGCATTTTGCCATAAATGGTGATGCCCTGTAGCTCCACAGGATCCTGCGACATATAAATAACATGCTCTATTTTTCGGCTGGCGGGAATGTCAGTAAAAAGGAAAAAGCGTGTGGCATACCCAATGGAAGATATAACGAGCGTATCGCCTCTTTGAAGCTGAATAGTGAATTTGCCCTTTTCGTCCGAAACCCTGAACCTTTTATAGTCCATCGAATAGGCATGTGCATAGGGAACGGGCACTGTGTCATTTTTGTCAAGCAGCGTGCCTTCTACAACAAATGTGTCGTTGAAGATGCCCTGCCCCAAGACAAACGAACTGCCTGCCAGGAAGAAAATGACCAGTATGAGGTGCTTTTTAATCAACCTTTTCTTTAATGAGCTTCAAAGATAAATAAAGTCTTGGGCATTGATGCCTATTCAAGACCAGGGATTTGAACGATTGGTTGGTTTACATCAGCGCTTCTGATATCATGGCAACGATGCCACCAATAATGATGGTCAAATTTTTCTTCCACCCATGATGGTGTTTGGGGCTGCTTTCAAAGAAGATGGTGGTGGAAATATGAAGGAAGTTGCCACTCACAATCGCAAACAAGGCTATCGACCCAGACTCGGAAAGTAAAAGCTGATCTTTGAGAATATTGCTGACAATCAAACCCAATGGAGATGCAAGAGCAAACAGAACTAGTAACAATATGGCCTTTTTGCTTTTACCCATGAAGTAGCCCAGGACCGACATAAGGGCAAAAGCGGCAGGTATTTTGTGCAAAAGAATGCCAACCAGCAAGGTCCAGGGCTCGTGTTCTCCATGTATTACTCCCGGGTGAGCCAGAACAGTTCCTTCCAAAAAGGCATGTACGCAAAGAGCGACCGTAATAGAATAGGGTGCTAATCCCGATTGGTTTTCCGGCGAGTGATCATGACTATGGCCATGCTCAACTCCAGTGGTGAAAAACTCCAGAAAGTGTTGCATGAGAAAGCCCGCCAGCACCAGCATGCCAATATGTTTGCCATCCGTGGATGACTGCATAATTTCAGGCAGAATATGTATGATGGTGATAGAAAAGAGGTAGGAACCTGCGAAAACCAATGCAAGCTTATAGCTGGCTCCTGCAGGTTTTGAAAAGAACAGAGAGGCAAGCCCACCCGCCAATGTCAAAATAAACAGAGAGAGAATGCTAATAACCATTGGGTGCGGGTAAGCTAAAAATGAAAGACTTGTCTATTTCTTTTAAGCACATTTGCCAGCAAAAATTTTGTCGGGTATCGTTACTAAATACCGAAAGTACGCAAAAGGTTCAATGCCCTAAAATTTTCCGTTACATGTAGCTGCTACTGGGATACAGAATTGCTTGCTTCAGGAAACAGCAGGTAGTGCACATTTGCCTTAATGCCGGAAGTCACAATTGTATGGATGTCGCCATCGGCTCCGCTATAGATGAGTATAGCGTCCAGCTCTTTGTGGGCTTCAAAAAGCGTGACTGCCTTCTCCACTCCCATTACCATACAGGCGGTTGCCAGGGCATCAGCAGTCATGCAATCTTTGGCAAAAACTGATGCACTTAGCAGGGAGTGCTGTACTGGCCTGCCGCTCACCGGGTCAATGGTGTGAGCGTATTTTTTTCCATCCACTTCATAGAAGTTTCGGTAGTTGCCAGAAGTTGCCATCGCCCTGTTGTCGAGGCTCACCGTCGCAGCAATATTTTCATTGGTAATATCCAGCTTTGGGTTGTCCACGCCAATGAGCCAGGCCTCACCGTTTTCATTTTTGCCATGGCAAGTCACTTCACCACCTATTTCCACCATGTAGTCGCTGACTGACTTAGAAGCCAGAAAATCTCCGACAAGGTCAACCGCATACCCTTTAGCAACAGCGCTAAAGTCGAGGTACATGCCCGAAACCTCCTTCACGGCATAGGCAGAAGTAAATCGTATCATATCAAACCCAACAAAGTTGAGCAGAGAATCCACTTTTGCCGTGTCGGCCGAAGGTTGTTTGTTAGGGCCAAAACCCCAGGCGTTGACCAGTGGCCCAACTGTTGGGTCAAAAGCTCCGCCTGTCATTTCATAAACCAATTTGCTGGTTTCCAGCACGGGTAACATCAGAGATGATTCAAAAGCAAGTGAGTCGGCCTTGTTGAATCTCGATATTTCTGAATCTGACACATAAGTAGAAAGAGATTGATTGAATGCCTGCAGCAATGAGTCTACCTGATTTTGGTACGACGCCCCATTAGCTGAAATATATTTCACATGGTAGGGGATCGGGCCCATGGTTGTTCCCTGAAGCATCATTACCTGTGTTGGCGAGCTGTTTCTCCTCACAAACACAACGATAAATAGAGCGATAACAAATAGTAGAGGTAGAACTCGCTTCCTGACAAAAAGATCCATTGACAATCAGTTTTTAGGCTCGCAAGTTACAGTTAAAAATTTTGATTGACTGAACAAAGGCCGGTGAACTATCCACTTAATAAGGCGATTCGTTAACTTAGCGCAAATCCTCAATTGAGTATGAGAGAAGACTACCTCCGTAGCGACGATGAACAAATGAGCTCCACCGAAAAGGAGATAGAGAAGGCATTACGTCCTTTGAACTTTGGTGATTTTACCGGGCAGGAGAAGGTGGTTGAAAATATCAAAATATTTGTGAGTGCCGCCAAGCAGCGCAACGAGCCCCTGGATCATGTTTTGCTTCATGGCCCTCCCGGTTTGGGTAAGACCACATTGTCGCACATCATAGCCAACGAACTTCAGTCCAATATCAAGATTACTTCTGGCCCGGTGCTCGATAAACCGGGCGACCTGGCGGGGCTGCTGACAAATCTGGAGCCTTACGATGTGCTCTTTATTGATGAGATTCACCGGCTCAACCCAGTGGTGGAGGAATATCTTTACTCTGCTATGGAGGATTATCGAATTGACATCATGCTCGATTCAGGGCCTAACGCCAGGAGTGTGCAAATTACCCTCAGCCCCTTTACGTTGATTGGTGCCACCACCAGGTCAGGGCTGCTCACATCACCGCTTCGGGCTCGCTTTGGCATCAACGCAAGGCTCGAATACTACGACGCCAAACTATTGACGCAAATTGTAAAGCGATCATCCGATATATTGAATACACCTCTTGAGGACGACGCAGCCTACGAAATTGCCAGACGGAGCCGTGGTACCCCCCGGATTTCCAACAACCTGCTGCGCCGGACCAGAGACTTTGCGCAGATAAAGGGGACAGGAACGATCACCATGCCCATTGCGGAAATGGCGTTAAGAGCACTCGATGTCGATCAGAACGGGCTGGACGAGATGGACAACAGGATACTTTCCACTATCATTCATAAATTCAGCGGTGGTCCCGTTGGCCTCAGTACTATTGCTACCGCTTGCGGCGAAGAGGCCGAAACCATCGAGGAAGTGTACGAGCCTTTTCTGATTCAGGAAGGGTATATTAAAAGAACGGCGAGGGGACGAGAGGCCACGCCTATGGCTTACAAGCATTTGAAAGTACCTCTTCCCGGAAGGTCAGGTACCCTGTTCGATGAATAAAAGCGGCGTTTAAGATGCCCATTCACTCAGTTTCAAAAAACACACAGATAATTAAAGCCATAGCCAGCGAGTTGGGTTTTTCCTTTTGTGGTATAGCAAAGGCTGAATTTCTTGCCGAAGAGGCCCCCAGGCTGGAGGAATGGCTGACGAGGGGCTACCAGGGCAAAATGGGTTACCTGGAGAATCATTTTGATATGCGGCTGGATCCAACGAAACTCGTTCCCGGTGCCAGAAGTGTGGTGTCGCTGGTCTACAATTATTACCCGAAGGCGAAGCACGAAAGTGAGAACAATTTCAAAATTGCCAAATATGCTTACGGCCAGGACTATCACCTGGTGGTGAAAGAAAAGCTCAAGGAATTCTTTTCATCCATACAAAAGCAGATCGGTGCAGTGGAAGGCAGGGTGTTTGTAGACTCCGCTCCCGTGCACGAACGTGCCTGGGCTGCCAAAAGCGGACTTGGCTGGGTGGGCAAAAACAGCTTGCTGCTGAATAAGCAAATGGGTAGCTTTTTCTTTTTGGCAGAGCTTATCATTGACCTGGAGCTCGAAGCTGACGGCCCCATGAAGGACTATTGTGGTACCTGCACCGCCTGCCAGGATGCCTGCCCCACTAAGGCCATCCCTGAACCCTATGTTGTTGATGGGAGCAGGTGTATTTCTTACCTAACCATTGAGTTGAAGGAGAGCATACCGGATGAGTTTAGCGGGAAAATGGAAAACTGGGCTTTTGGATGCGATATCTGCCAGGACGTTTGTCCATGGAACCGATTTTCGAAGCCCCATCGTGAGGCTGCCTTTAGTCCACAAGGTTGGGAGGGTTTTTCAAAAAGCGAGTGGGAGGAAATGACCGAAGAGACGTTCGGTAGGGTATTCAAGAAGTCGGCGGTGAAGCGAGCTAAGTTTGCAGGGCTAAAGAGAAATATACAATTTGCGGGAAAAAAGTAAGGGACAAATTCTTGTCCCTTCGGTGGTTAATGTTACAATTTGACTTTACTGAATTGTTTGTTTAGGATTAACTGATACATCTTTCCAAATTGCTCGTAGCACCAATCCCGGAAAACGAGTAGCTCATCCGGTACCAACGCCTTAATAGCTTTTTTCAATTCCTTTTCGAAAAGAAATTTGTCAAAGCTAACTTTGCTTAAGATTGTTTTAAAGTACTCTAACATGGGCATTCTTGTTCTTAACATAACATACAGTCGTTTTCAATCGTTTAGACTTTACGTCGGTTTTAAGTACGTCGAACTTAAAAAAATGTTGGGTAATTGGCAAAGATTTGTCCTACTTTTAATGAAATCTTAATCTGGAAATAGATTTAACATAAAATACAATTTTATGCGTTTGAAATCGTTTGCAAAGACCAGTTTTTTGATAGCTGCTGCGGCGCTCTTGATATTGGAAAAATCCTATTCTCAGGAAATTTCTGTTGACCTGGGGCCTTCAGAAATGGCTCTCAATCAATATTTTACAATTACGGTTACTGTTCAAAATGACCGACTGAGAAGCTATGATGAATTTCCTGAAATTTCGGGATTTGTAAAAAGAGGCACGTCTTCTTCCACATCTACTAATTTCATTAACGGGAAAATGAGCTCTACCCAGAGTATTACTCAAAATTATGCCCCACAGAGGGAGGGCAGTTTCCGCCTTCAGCCGTTTACCATCACCGTTAACGGAGAAAAGTTCAAATCTGAGGGGCAAATCATCAAAGTGGGCCCCCCGGTTAACGCCAGAAGGCAGCAGGCAGATCCGTTCGGGGCTGACCCATTTGAAGACTTCTTCGGTCGGAAAAGCACACCAAATGAGTTTGTTGATATTAAGGACGAAGCTTTTTTGGCCCTTACCACCGACAAGGATGAGGTGTTTGTTGGGGAGGGCTTTACAACCACCCTGGCCTTTTATGTGGCGGAGGAGAACAAGGCACCGCTTCAGTTTTATGAGCTGGGCAAGCAGCTGACCGACATCGTGAAGAAAGTGAAGCCAGCCAACACCTGGGAGGAAAACTACAACATTGAAAATGTGCAGAAGGAGCCCGTAACTATCAATGGAAAGCGGTATTCGCAGTATAAACTTTATCAGGCTACCTACTACCCCCTCAATCTCGACGACATCAAATTTCCCTCTGTGGGTTTGGAGCTGATTAAATACAAGGTCGCAAAGAACCCAACATTTTTTGGACAGAATAGAATGGAGGACTACAAGACCTTTAGTTCCAAGGAAAAGGTGGTGGCCGTCAAAGACCTTCCGCCGCATCCTTTGAAGCAAACTGTGCCGGTGGGTAAATATAGACTGCAAGAAGAAATCAGCAGTACAGAGTTGAACACTGGCGACAGTTTTAATTACTCATTTATTGTAGCTGGGGAAGGAAATATCTCTGCCATTAACAAGCCTCAGGTGGCGCAAAGCAAGGCTTTCGACTTTTACGACCCCAACGTAAAACAAAGTGTGAACAGAAATAACGGCAAGGTGAGAGGCACAAAGACTTTCAATTACTTTGGTATTCCCAATGAGCCTGGGGGGTACAAACTGTCGGACTACTTCCAAATGGTGTTCTTTAACCCCGAAGAGGCCAAATACGACACACTTAAATCGAGAGTGGAATTGGTAGTGAAAGGAGAGAGCCGTAGAAATGAATATATTTCATCAAGCGACCTCGGCTCTTTTTATGACAGAATTGGCCTGGAAGAAAATACCCTTGTAAAACTTTCAAGTGCCGGCTCATCACGTATTTTTGCCAACGTTTTTATTTTAATTATGTTAGCGCTTACCGCTGCATTGTACGTGAAAAGAAAATAGATGGGAAGCTCATTCGGGAAGCTCTTTAAAATATCCACCTTTGGTGAGTCGCATGGAAAAGGTATTGGCGCAGTGCTGGAAGGCTGCCCGGCCGGGCTCGAAATCAGCGAAGACTTTATTCAGGCAGAACTAGACCGGAGAAAGCCAGGTCAGTCAAAAATCACAACGCAGCGCCAGGAAGGTGACAAGGTGGAGCTTCTTTCAGGAATTTTTGAAGGGAAGGCAACCGGAACACCTATTGGTATGGTGATTTACAATGAAGATCAGCGCAGCAAAGACTATTCCCACATTGCTGAAAAATTTCGGCCATCCCACGCAGACTACACTTATCAGGTTAAATACGGCGTAAGAGACTACCGGGGTGGCGGGCGAAGCTCTGCAAGAGAAACTGCCGCCAGGGTGGCTTCCGGCTCGATAGCGAAAATGTTTTTGAAAACCCTCGGCATTGAGTGCTACGCTTATGTGTCACAGGTGGGTGGTTTAAAGCTTGAAAAATCTTATCAGGAGCTAGACCTCGGAAAAATCGACGACAATATTGTGCGTTGCCCTGATGGGCCAATGGCAGAGAAGATGATTGACCTGATCGATGAGGTTAGAAAGAGCAGAGACACGATTGGGGGCATTGTGACCGGGGTGATCAAAGGTGTGCCTCCGGGGCTTGGTGAGCCTGTTTTTGAAAAACTACATGCGGAACTCGGCAAAGCCATGCTGAGCATCAATGCCGTGAAGGGATTTGAGTTTGGAAGCGGGTTCGAAGGAATTACTATGAGGGGCTCGGAACACAATGACGTTTTTTATAAGGATGGCGATACCGTTAAAACGAAAACAAATCACTCAGGTGGAATTCAGGGTGGTATTTCTAATGGAGAAGATATATATTTCAGGATAGCCTTTAAACCTGTAGCCACTATTATGACAGATCAGGAGAGTGTTGATTTGCATGGTGATGCCACTACAGTAACTGGAAAAGGCCGCCACGACCCCTGCGTAGTGCCAAGGGCAGTGCCAATTGTAGAGGCAATGTCAGCACTTGTTATAGCCGACTACTATTTGATCAACAAAACCGTTAAACTGTGACAAGCCAAAAGAAAAAAATTCCCTTACACCTCTGGATAGTAATTGCAATGCTGGCTGGAGTGGTGTGGGGGATGATCGCTATTTTCGGCGGCCTTGGTGAATTTACAACAGACTGGGTGAAGCCATTCGGCACCATCTTCATCAAAATGCTGAAGCTGATAGCGGTTCCTTTGGTGCTTGTGTCCCTAATTGACGGCATTTCTAATCTGAGCGACCTCACCAAGCTCTCGAGAATAGGCGGAAAAACTATTGGTTTTTATTTATTCACAACGGTAGTTGCCATTACCATTGGGTTGCTATTGGTGAATACGATTCAACCTGGCAAGTTTCTTCCTGGCGACAAAAGGGAAGAGCTTCGTATGAAATACGCTTCAGATGCGAACCTGAAAATGACCAGTGCCAAGGGCGTGGAAGAGTCGGGGCCTCTTCAAATGCTTGAAGATATTGTGCCTGACAACTTTTTTAAGGCTGCGACTGACAATGGAGCGATGTTGCAGGTGATTTTCTTTGCTTTTATGCTGGGTATAGCCATGGTGATGTCACCTAAAGACAAGCTTGTCCCGGTGAAGGGCTTTTTTGAAGGCATTAACATCACTCTCTTGAATGTTGTGCACATTATAATGAAATATGCCCCCATCGGCGTTTTTGCGCTTATTGCAGGGCTGCTCGTTGACATCGCAGGAGATGACCCGTCAGGTGCTCTTGACTTGTTTAAAGCACTGGGGGTTTATGCCCTCACAGTTCTTGGAGGGCTGGGCACGATGATTTTTCTTATATACCCGCTCTTTATTAGAATTTTCACAAAAATAAAGTACGTACAATTCATCAAGGGCATTTTCCCGGCTCAGATGCTGGCATTTACAACAAGCTCGAGTGCCGCCACCCTGCCTGTAACGATGGATTGTGTGGAGAAAAACCTTGGTGTGTCGGAAGAAGTCACCAGCTTTGTGCTTCCACTTGGCGCCACTATTAATATGGACGGCACCAGCATTCACCAGGCAGTTTCGGCTGTATTCATCGCTCAGGCCTTTGGCCACGACCTTACGCTCGCCGACCAGCTGATTATCGTGCTCACCGCCACCCTGTCTTCTATTGGTGCGGCGGCTGTTCCAAGTGCAGGGCTAATTATGCTGGTGATAGTGTTGGGTGCAATAGGTGTGGAGCCTGAAGGGCTTGCATTGATAATCGCCATTGACAGACCTCTCGACATGGTTCGCACCATTGTAAATGTTACCGGTGATGCAACGGTGGCTGTGATTGTGGCTGCCTCAGAGGGCGACCTTGCCAGCAAATTCGACAAAGGACTCCTCAATTCTGAGGCGAGTTCCTGATTGAATGTTTGTCGGTAACTGGTTGTATCTTTGGTTCATCAAAACCCAGACCTCCGTTGCTGAACTTATTTGGCAATCGGTTGTTCATAAATAGGCTAAACTTCTGAAACCAATGGAATCGACTATAAAAAAATCTCAAAGGCTTGTTACCCTATACCTGGAGAACAACCCCAACCCCAATTCACTAAAGTTTGTTGCCAACTTTATGCTGGTAGGCGAAGGTGAAAACTATGACTTCCCCGACGAGGCGAGCGCAGAGCATGCCCCCCTGGCAAAAGAGCTTTTCAACTACGCCTTTGTCAAGAGGGTATTCTATATGAATAACTTTGTGACGATCACAAAGGACGAAAATGTAGAGTGGATGGATATTCAGGATCAGCTGAAAACCCACATCAGGGAATATCTGGAAGCTGAAAAGCCTGTTTTGATAAAGGCCGATCCCCTTCAAAACGACATACTCGACAGCGATCCAGACGTGGTAAAGAACATTAAGAGCGTGTTGGAAGAATACATCAAGCCTGCTGTTGAGTCGGACGGCGGAGCCATTGTGTTCCAGGATTTTGAAGATGGTATTGTAAAAGTGGCATTGCAGGGCTCCTGCAGTGGCTGTCCTTCCAGCATGGTGACCTTAAAGGCAGGTATTGAGAATTTGCTCAAAAGAATGGTGCCAGAAGTGCAGTCTGTAGAGGCAGTCAGCCTGTAAGCGCAATAGCTACAAAGATACTTAGCCTCGGAGGGGTTCACTTCGGGGCTTTTTTTTAATCTTTTGTTAACACGTAGGAAAAGCTTCATAAATGAAATCGCCTGTATTTTCATTTATGAAAAACAGTAATGCATCTCACGAACAAGGCGATTCTAACCTGACCGAAACCAGAAAGGCATATCAACAAGCGCTGACACACCCACCCACTCTGGGTCTTTTGGCAGCCGATGAAAAATATTTTTTGCATCAGGCACTCTCAACTCCAGTGATGAATAGCCTGTCAAAAACTGAAGGTGCTTACATCTATGATTTGGAAGGAAGAAAATACCTGGACTGCCATGGAAACGGTGTACACAATGCCGGTTTTTCTAATCCCGAAGTCATCCAGGCAGTAAAACAACAATTGGATGCACAACTGGCATTCACGCCCCGAAGATACACCAGTCAACCTGCGGTTGACCTTGCGGCTAAACTAATAGAAGTAACGCCGGAAGACCTTGATCGTGTGCTGTTTTGCCCCGGGGGCTCCCAGGCAATAGAAATGGCTATTATGCTAGCAAAACAAGTCACCGGCAAATGGAAAACCATTTCCTTTTGGGATTCTTATCATGGTACGGGCTTCCAGTCGGCTAGTGTGGGGGGTGAGGAGCATTTTAATACAGGCAATGGCCCAATGGTTCCCGGAGCCTTTCATGTAGAGTTTCCCAATTACTATCGTAATCCCTGGGGCTTCACAAACCAGGAGCAGGTAGACGATGAGTATCTCAGGCAGATGAAAATTATTCTCAACAGAAATCCTGACCTGGCAGCCGTTGTCGGAGAACCAATTTCGGCTACACCTGTGGTGCCGAGTAGAAGATACTGGGAGGAGGTGAAAGTGCTTTGTCGCCGACATGATGCACTTTTGATTTTTGATGAAATTATTGAGGGGTTCGGCCGAACAGGCAAAATGTTTGCTTCGGAGCACTTTGTAACACCGGATGTGCTGGTACTAGGTAAGACGCTTGGTGGCGGTTTGATGCCTTTTGCGGGAGTTGTGACAAAGGGAGAATATAATGTGTTGCAGCACCGGTCGATTGGGCATTTTACGCATGAGAAAAATCCGCTGTGTTGCGCCGCAGGATTGGCTACTATCAACTATATCGAAAGGCATCGGTTAGTAGACAATGCCAGAGAAATGGGTAAACTGTTAAAGGACGGGCTTGAGCAGCTTCGGCAAGAATTTGCTCTTATCGGAAATGTGGCTGGGGAAGGCCTTCATTTGGGGATAGACCTGGTGAAGGACAGAGCCACTAAAGAAAGGGCCAACGACCAAGCTGAAAAAATTATGTATCTGTGCATGAAAGAGGGGCTCGCTTTTAAAATTATTGAAGGAAACATTATTACGCTAAGACCTTCACTCATCATTGATAAAGACGAGGTGAATTTTATTGTGGAAACGATAAAGAACGCCTTGAGAAAAGTGCAGTAAGCAATTCGCCACCAATAAAAATACCTTTCAGGTTGTCCCTTTTTGTTAGTAAATCGCAGGACTAACCTAAACTTCAATCGATGAAAAGACATTTGACCGTTTTATTTGCTGCCACACTTGCCATAGCTGGCTGTGAGCAAAAGCCGCCAGTGAACATGCTGGAGGAAATCAACAAAGAGACGCTGGCTAACTCAAAAGTGTATCCCACGCTGGCAGATTGCATGGCTACAGTAGGGCACAGACTTACTGGGTCTGAGAATGGCGCTAAGGCCGAGGAATACACCTACAACCTCTTCAAGTCGTATGGCATCGACGTTGAGTATGACCCCTTCGAGGTTGAGTCGTGGAGCCGTGGAGAAGTAAAAACGCAGTTTAGCAGTGGATCCGATTGGGAAGAGGTAAGCTCTGTCAGCCTGGCTCACTCACCTGTTAGTGTAAACCTTGAAGGCGAAATTATTGACATGGGCAACGGAATAGAGGAAGACTACGAGGCCAATCCAGGCTCTGTAGAGGGAAAGATTGTATTTGTATACATCAGTATTTTGCCTGGGACAGTTGATCCTTCCAAAAACCTGCATAGGTCTGAAAAAACAAAACTGGCTATCGACAATGGTGCTGCCGGAATTATTTTCTTCAATCAGGTAGAAGGTGGGGTTTTATTGACCGGAACAGCCTCGGTTACAGGAAGCCTTATTCCAATTCCTGCGGTGTGCATTGGCTATGAGGATGGCCTTGCATTAAAAGACAAGCTGACTGCCGGAGCGGTGAAAGCCAAGCTTGAAATGACAAACTTCAGCGAAGTGATCAAAGCAAGAAATGTGGTAGCCACTATCCCTGGAACAGACAAGGCTAGCGAAGTTATTCTTACCGGCGGCCATCTCGACTCGTGGGATTTGGCAACGGGTGCTATCGACAACGGCATCGGTTCTTTCTCTGTTATCGACATAGCCCGAACCTTTAAGGCGCTGGACATCAAGCCACGCAGAACACTTAAGTTTGTGATGTGGATGGGGGAAGAAGAAGGACTGCTGGGTTCGAAACACTATGTTAATGCCCTCAAAGAATCAGGCGAAATTGAGAATCTGAAATATGTTTTCAATCTGGACGCTTCCTCTAATGCTGTTGGATTTAATGCTGGTGGCAGGTTGGAGGCCGAAAAGTTTTTTGTAGACGCAGGCGACAGGATAAAGGCAGTGGATAGCACATTCACTAATAAATTTGCGAACAGGGCTGGTCTTCATAGCGACCATCAGTCGTTTATGCTGGAAGGCGTCCCCTTCTTTGCACCGGTAAGTAACCTGGATCGTTCGGTGTACGACTGCTATCATGCCGACTGCGATGACATCGGCCTTGTTAACGAAGAGCACCTGGTCAACAATGTTCGTTTTTCCAGCATGATGCTTTACGAACTGGACAGGGCTCAGGAGCTCCCAGCAGCTAAGCTGGATGACGAAAGCACCCGCAAGTTGCTGGAAGATCAGGGCTTGAAGCTTAAGCTGAGGATACAGGGCGACTGGAGATGGTCGGCTGACGATTGATAGTTAATCCACATAATTATAGAAAGGGGCAACTGCCCCTTTTTTATTTCTCTGGGGAGTATGTGGTGTGTATCTTGCTGTAAGGCCAAATGTCACATAATGAGGGCGCTTTTTACATTAATTCTGTTTTTGATCACTTTTTGGGCCAAAGCTCAAACTTCTAATGACCTGTCAACGGGCGTTAGCCAACTAGTTCTTAATACGCTTACACGATCTTCTACCGACAACAATACTGTGGAGAGAGCCTGCATTGACGAAAAGCTTACAGGCCAATGCATACAGTACCATAACGACCAGTGGTTTTCCTATATCCCCACTGATGAGAGTTCATTTTACGTCAACGTAAGGCATGAGCGTTGCAAGGATGATAGGGGTGTGCAGTTGGTTGTTTTCAAAGGTGAGCTTTGTCAAACTGAGAGTTATGAAATTGTTTCGTGCAATTCACCAGCCTCCGCCGCCGACTTTTATTACAAGGTAAATAGCCCAGAACCTAACTTCAGACATTTTATGATCATTGACGGATACCTGGGAGACTTCTGCGATTTTACTATCGAGGTGTCGGACAAAGCCAATGGACTTCCGGTGCTGATCGAAGACCCTTTGGCGGAAGGAATATTGGAAGCTAATGAGAAGACAGTCGAGTTGCGCTGGGAATACCAGCCCGACACATCGGAGGTAAGCCATTTTTCCGTTATAAGAACAAGTAAGGCTTCCAATAAACGTTGGCAATTGCCATTGGCTTTCAATAGCCGTGGTGGCGTGGGGTTTGAATACCTGTTGAAAGATACCCTGACGGGATATGGCAAGTATTCGTATGATGTCTTTCTCGTTGATGCCAATAATGAGCACCGGCTCTATCTTCATGAGGAGGCAGTACTAACAGAGGCGACGCCAGCAAGGGAGAACACGACAGCTTTTTTCCCATTTGCCGTGAGGAAGGGTACCAACCTGCAGGTAACTATTACGGACGCAGTTACCAAGCGAACGCTTTCCAACAAATTTGTGAAGGACTTTAAACTTGAAGGGCTTCAGTACGATTTTCGGGAACTGATCGATAGAGGACATCATTTTTTCGAGGTCAGGATTTATGATTATAAAACCAAACGAACAGAGGTATTCAGCAAACGATTCTAGTTTAGTTGAAGGCAGGCTGCGTGGCACTATTGCATGTGCTTAACCTCTTCCAGCTTCCAGTCGATCACTAAGCCGCCACCTATGCCTCGGGCTACCTTTTTACCATACAGATATTCCACCAAATACATGGCAGGGTCGTATGATTTGGCGCCGCCTGAGGAAGTAATGGCTTTTCCGTCGTGAACGAAACTGTATCCCTCCTGAATATTGAGGTGAGGGAACATTTTTTTGAACTTCCCGATATCGGAAGGGAAGGTTGTGCATTTCACATTGTCGAGAAGGCCGGCCTGGGCGAGTATGAAGGCTCCATCGCATAACGACATAATAAATTTGGCCTTTGCGCCCTTATCTTTCACAAATTCGATCAGAACCGAATCCTGCAAGTCGGTGTCCATGTTGTGCTCAGCACTGGGCACCACCAGTACATCAATGGACGGAGTATCGTCAAAACTAAAATCAGGTATGATTTTGATTCCTTCAAATGTTATGATGGGCTCATGGGTGGGAGACACGATGAATGTTTTCATGCCTGGAGAGGTGTGAAATACAGTATGCTGAAATACGTCAAAAGGAGCCATCAACTCAGAATTGTAGACGCCATTGATGGCGAGGAAGCCAACATTCAGTGTGTCAGTTGGCAGGTGAGAAGAATCAAACGGGGAGTCAGCCACTGCTGATTCCCCGTTTTGTTGACATGCTTGCAAAGAAAATAGGAGTGCGGTTCCCAGGACAACAGCAGCATGTATCCTCCTACTATCCATAATGTGCTTACTTCAAAGAAAGCTTGCCCAGATTTCTGAACAGGATAACCGTACCGGCGGCGGCTATGCCCAAAAGACCGAATCCAAGACCGATGTTTCCGTAGATAAAGCTTCCAATACCAAACAGCGAACAGTAGATGCTTACACAACCTACAAATACCATCATTACTTGCAAGGGCATTTGCCAGTTTGCGCCTTTGGAAGCATCCAGCACAATGCCTTCGCTCATGGCTTCATCAACGACTTTTTTCCAGCCAGGCCCGCCAGGTTGGGTTCTCAGGTAGAAGCTTCTTAGTGTCTCTTTATCTTCAGGCTTGGTGAGCAGAGTAGTAGAAATCCAGGCAGCACTAACGCCAAATAGAGATATTAAAAGGCGGGTTGAGAAAACGTCCAGATAGGCGTTGTCAAGTGCTTCAGGACTTATCACCAGCACCAGCAGAAAGGCCAGAACAGTAGCTACTACCATGGCAACAATCTCAGTAAGTGCGTTGATTCTCCACCAAAACCACCTGAGGATGTAAATGGCACCTGTGCCGGCTCCGGAGAGAAGCAGGATATCAAATGCCTGCGTAGCATTCTTAAGGATAGTAAGCGAGAAGGTTGCAGCGAAAATCATTAACCCGACGGTAGTGAAACGGGCGATAGACACCTGCTGTTTTTCAGTGGCGTCTGGCTTTACGAAGCGTTTGTAAAAATCGTTGACCACGTAGGATGAGCCCCAGTTGAGGTGTGTTCCGATGGTGGACATGTAGGCAGCAATAATTGAAGCAACAACAAGTCCCTTCCAGCCAGTGCCTAAAAGTGTTAGCATAGCAGGATACGCTATGTCGTGACCCAGATAGTTGTCACTAATACCGGGGAATTCAGCTTTTATTGAAGCCAGGTCAGGGAAGATAACCAGTGAGGCTAGCGCCACCAGGATCCAGGGCCAAGGGCGGAGTGCATAGTGTGCGAAATTAAAAAGTAAGGTAGCACCTATTGCATTCTTTTCATCTTTGGCTGACAACATTCGCTGCGCAATATAACCTCCACCTCCCGGTTCTGCGCCCGGGTACCATACCGACCACCACTGCACTGCGATGGGGATAATAAGTAATGGCAAGAACTGCTTTGGATCGTCAAAACTTGGGAAAATATCCAGTTTTGGCATCACATTCGGGTGAGCCAGCAGCTTGGTCAGGCCACCCACTCTCTCATCGCTAACTGCAACCACGGCTGCTATTACTGCACCAAGCATAGCAATTGAATACTGAAAGAAGTCTGCCCAAATCACTCCCTTTATTCCGCCAATTGTCGCATAAATAACAACCCCTATTGAGGCACCCACCACAATGTAAACTGGGTTTTCGATACCAAGCATGATCTGCCCAATTTTGATAGCGGCCAGCGTAACTGTTCCCATGATCAGGCAGTTGAAGAAAATGCCAAGATACAGGGACCTGAATCCCCGCAGGAAGGAAGCATATTTTCCGCTGTACCTCAACTCGTAGAACTCCAGGTCGGTCATTACGTTGGAGCGTCTCCAGAGTCTGGCATAGATGAAGACCGTCACCATACCAGTGATGAGAAACGCCCACCAGGCCCAGTTTTTTGCCACACCGTTTTCACGCACCATTCCTGTTACCAGGTTGGGGGTGTCTGCCGAAAAAGTACAGGCCACCATGGAAATACCGAGCAACCACCAGGGCATTCCTCTACCGCCCAGAAAGTATTCAGAGGTGCTTTTCCCGGCGGTGAGCGAGGCAACCCATCCAATTCCTACTACAATAGCAAAAAAAACCGCTATTATTACCCAGTCGAGTGTGCTTAAGACCATTTTGGAGTATAGTTTTTGTTTCGAACCCGTAAAATATAAAATTTGCATGCCGAAACAGACCCCATTAAAAAAAGAATTACAGATAATATGACGCAATCAACAAGTTTGGTAATACTGGCCGCCGGAATAGGAAGTCGATACGGTGGAATAAAGCAGGCCGACTCTTTTGGGCCCTCTGGTGAGTGGCTGATGGACTATGGGATTTATGACTCAATTCAAGCAGGGTTTACCAAGGTGGTTATTATCACCCGTAAAGATTTGCGGAATGTTTTGTACGAGCACCTGAACAAGTGGTGGGGTGACAAGATTGAGATTGAGTTCGTATTTCAGACACCTCCTGCGCAACACCCTGACAGGGTGAAGCCGTGGGGAACTGGCCAAGCTGTGCTATCAACAAAAGACGTGGTTAAGGAGCCGTTCGCTATTATCAATGCCGACGATTTTTACGGAAGAAAAGCCTACCTGGCAATGGGCAAGTTTCTCCAGTCCGTTGACCCAAAGGCGCTCCATTTTAGCATGGTAGGCTATCCGCTGGTGGAGACGCTCTCAGATGCCGGATCGGTTGCGAGAGGGATATGCAATGTGGACGCCGACGGTAAATTGATATCTGTGGTAGAGAAAACCAAAATACTTCAGTCAGGTGCTAATATTGTCAATGAAGAAAATGAAGCCAACCCGGAAATTTTGGATCCTAAGGGCTTCGTTTCAATGAATTTTTGGGGCTTCACACCTGCTTTGTTTCCTGAGCTTGTCGGCATTTGGGACGAGTTCTATGCTGCAAACAAAAATGAGCTAAAGGTAGAATTTTATATCCCCTCTGCAGTTACAAACCTGATGCAGAAGAAAAACGCCATTGTCGACGTTCTACCTGACGGCAATGATTGGATGGGTGTAACCTACAGCCAGGAGAAAGATATGGTCATGCAAAAACTGCATCAGCTAGTTAGCAGTGGAGAGTATCCTTCCGGGCTCAGCTGAAAAAGACATAGATGAGTAGCATCAGAAGAAAAGGTATTCCATACATCAGGAGTACCTTTTTTCTGTTTTGGCGGGGCATCCACCATAGCACCCACCAGGGACGGTAAAGACCTGCTAGTGTTAGCATAAAAAAAATGACCATTGTTGCCTGGAGTAGCTTCATAATCCCAGAAACAAAAAATCCGGCCAACTGGCCGGATTTACTTTTATTTATCAGCTCTGTTAAAGAGAGCGTTTTACTTCACGTTGTTCAAAGCCTTCAATGATATCCCCTTCTTCGAGATTATTGAAGTTTTTGATGCTTATACCGCACTCATAGCCTTGTTTTACTTCAGCTACGTCGTCTTTGAATCTGCGGAGCTGTTGTATTTCGCCGGTGTAAACCACAATACCGTCACGTATTATTCTGATCTGATTGTTTCTCTTAATGAAACCATCGGTCACCATACAACCTGCCACTGTACCAACTTTCGAGATCTTAAACACCTCACGAATCTCCACGTTACCAGTAATAACCTCCTGGAACTCCGGCGCAAGCATGCCTTCCATGGCATCTTTGATTTCGTTGATAGCGTCGTAGATGATCGAGTAAAGTCTGATCTCGATTTCTTCCTGTTCGGCCAAGCGGCGTGCACTTGAAGAAGGCCTCACCTGGAAACCAACGATGATCGCATCGGAAGCGGAGGCTAGCAAGACGTCTGATTCTGAAATCTGGCCTACTGCTTTATGTATGATGTTGACTTGAACTTCCGGCGTTGAAAGCTTAAGCAATGAGTCGGCAAGTGCCTCAATAGAACCGTCAACATCACCTTTCACAATCACGTTAAGTTCTCTAAATGAGCCAATGGCCAAACGTCGCCCAATTTCATCAAGCGTAATATGCTTCTTGGTTCGCAGGTTCTGCTCACGCTGAATTTGCTGACGCTTGTAGGCAATGTCCCGTGCCTCACGGTCACTTTCCATTACGTTCAGCTTTTCACCAGCTTGAGGAGCTCCATCAAGACCAAGCAAAAGCACCGGCGTTGAAGGCCCGGCTTGTTTCAGCCTGGTGCCTCTGTGGTCAAACATCGCTTTCACTTTACCGAAGTGAGAGCCAGCCAATACCACATCACCAATATTCAGGGTTCCGTTTTGTACCATCACGGTGGCTACGTAACCTCTGCCTTTGTCAAGAGAAGCTTCGATAACGCTTCCTACGGCTTTTTTAGAAGCCTTCGCTTTCAGTTCAAGGATTTCAGCTTCCAAAAGTACTTTTTCAAGCAGGTCGTCGATGCCCTGGCCTGTTTTCGCTGAAATCTCCTGGCATTGGTATTTTCCACCCCAATCTTCCACAAGAATGTTGATTTGGGATAACTCCTCTTTGATCTTGTTTGGGTTGGCGTTTGCCTTGTCAACTTTGTTGATAGCAATTACTATCGGAACACCAGCTACTTTCGCATGGTTTATGGCTTCCTTGGTTTGAGGCATGACGTTGTCGTCTGCTGCCACCACAATGATTGCAATATCGGTAAGCGCCGCACCTCTGGCACGCATGGCAGTAAATGCTTCGTGACCTGGTGTGTCGAGAAAGGCAATTTTGTTGCCGCCCGTGGTTTCTACATCGTATGCACCGATGTGCTGCGTGATGCCACCGGCCTCGCCCGCTGTAACTTTGGTCTTCCTTATATAGTCGAGAAGCGAAGTTTTACCGTGGTCAACGTGGCCCATGATGGTAACAATAGGTGCTCTGGGCTCATCGTCCTCAATATCATCCTCAGTATTAATAGCTTCTGACTCTTCTTCTGACGTTGAGAATTCAATATCAAAACCGAATTCGTCCGCAATTACGGTAATCGTTTCTGCATCGAGACGCTGATTAATAGAAACGAAGATTCCCATGCTTAAACAAGCAGAAATTACGTCGTTAACAGAAACCCCCATTAATGAGGCAAGGTCATTGGCAGAAATAAACTCAGTCACCTTTAGGGTCTTCGAATCCTCCTGCTGCTGGAGCATCTTCTCTTCTTCCGCCTCAGCTTTGGCCGATCTCTTATCTCTCCTGTATTTTGACCTGTTGGCTCCTTGCCCGGGCTTACTACCCTTGCTCAACCTGGCGAGAGTAGCTTTTATTTTATCCTGAATCTCCTTGTCGGAGACCTCTTCTTTTTTCTCGAATCGTCCTTTGCCGGGTGTGCTGGCAGGCCTGTCGCCTTCTGGTTTTTTGAACCTCGGGGCGTCGCCGCTGTCCTTCCCTTCAACAACTATGCGTTTGCGTGGACGTTTCTTTTTCTTCTTGTCTCTGTCGTCAGAGCTGGCAACTGGTTGCTTTTTCTTTGCCTCTGGCAGTTCTATTTTCCCAAGAACAGTCAGACCCTTGAGAGCGTCAGCCTTAGCCTCAATTACCCGATCCTCTTTTTTGATAATTGGCTCCTGTTTGGCCAGCATTGGCGGTTCCTCGGCTATTTTTTCAGAGACTTCTTTGGGTTCTTCTTTTGGAGCCTTGGGCTCTTCAGCGACTTCGGCGGGAGGTTCAGGTGTTTCTACTTTGGCCACCACTTTAGGGGCCTCTTCTACTACCTTCTTTTCCTCTTTAGGAGGCTCAGGAGTAGCAGCTTTGGGAGCATCTTCCGCTTCTTTTTTAGAAGCCTTTTTGGGCTCAAGATCTATTTTGCCTACAACTTTAATTCCCTGAAGTTTCGGGGTTTGAGTTTTTGGCTCCTCCACCTCTTCAGCAGCTTCTTCCTTAGGCTGCTCTTTGCTGGAAAGGTTCTTTATTAAGATTTCTTCTTCTTCATCAGACGATCCGCTCTCCTGTGGAGAGTTCGTATTGATAACCACATTGTCAGAATGCTTCTTACCAATAGTAATGCCGGAAGCCTCTTCTTTCTCGTGGGCAGAAGTAGCAAATTCTCTTGCCAAAAGATCGTACTGCTCCTGAGTGAGCTTGGCATTCGGGCTGCTATCGATTGAAAAGCCCTTCTTCTCCAGAGCCTGAATGACAGTATTTGTACCAACATTCAACTTTCTGGCGACCTGGCTTAGTCTCCACATTCTGTCTTCACTCATACGCAAATATGACTCTTTAAAGCGTGTTATTAAAATTATTATTCAAATTCCTGACGTAGGATAGAGAGCACATCCTGTACTGTTTCCTCCTCCAAATCGGTCCTTCGGATGAGTTCTTCCTTAGTCAAATTAAGAACGCTACGGGCAGTGTCGAGGCCGATTTTCTTGAGCTCGTCAATTACCCAGCCTTCAATTTCATCAGAAAATTCATCCAGTGATACGTCCTCTACTTCATGACCTTCAAGCTCACGGAACACATCGATTTCAAGATCCACCAAACGGCTGGCCAGTTTGATATTCTGCCCACCTTTTCCGATAGCCAACGACACCTGGTCAGGCTTGAGGTACACAGACACTCTTCCATTTTCAGGCTCCACTTTCATGCTGGATATTTTTGCGGGACTCAACGCCCTTGATATATACAGCTCAGTGTTTTCAGTAAAGTTGATAACGTCTATATTTTCATTTTCAAGCTCTCTCACGATACTGTGAATCCTTGAGCCTTTCATACCTACGCAGGCACCAACCGGGTCAATCCTGTCGTCGTAAGATTCTACAGCCACCTTGGCTCTTTCTCCAGGCTCACGAACTACCTTTTTAATGGTGATCAAGCCATCATAAACCTCTGGCACTTCGCTTTCGAAAAGCCTTTCAAGGAAAACGGTCGAAGTTCTGGAAAGAATAATCTTTGGGTTTCCATTGACCATTTCCACTCTATGAACAATCGCACGTACATTTTCCCCCTTCTTAAAGCGATCCTTAGGAATCTGCTCAAATTTTGGCAGGATCAACTCATTCCCCTCAGCATCAACCAATAGTATCTCTCTTCCAAGCACCTGGTAAACTTCACCAAGGATGATCTCGCCCACGAGTTCCTTATACTTCTGGAAAAGGATGTCCTTCTCAAGGTCTTTGATTTTCTGAATAAGCGTTTGGCGAGCCATTTGTACCGCTCTTCTACCAAAGTCTTCAAGCTTAACTTCTTCTGCAACTTCTTCTCCAATCTCAAAGTCAGGCTCAATTTTTCTTGCTTCTGTAAGGCTTACTTTATCGTGATCCCAAATGTCTTCCGAGTTATCGTCTACGATTTCTCTGAACCGCCAAATCTCAAGGTCTCCTTTGTCCGCATTGATAATGATGTCAAAGTTCTCATCAGTTTCAAATCTCTTCCTGATCATAGTCCTGAATACATCCTCCAGGATACGGATCATTGTTGGGCGGTCAATGTTTTTTCTCTTTGCAAAATCCGCAAAGGATTCTATAAGAAATACGCTATCCATAGTAAACTGCCTAAAAGGTGACTAAAACTTTTGTATGATGAATGTCCTGAAATAGTATTGTGCTCATTTCGGTGACTTTTTTATTTTTTACTTCTATTTGAATCTCCTGCTCACTCACAGCTAGCAACTTGCCCTTTTCCTCTTTTCCGTCGGCTTTAAATACCTTCACAGACCTGCCTATGTTCTTATAGTACTGCCTCAACAACTTCAGGGGCTGATCAATGCCTGCTGAAGACACCTCCAGCTGATACGCATCTTTGATCAAGTCTTCTTCATCTAGTTTGGCAGCTAACTTTCGGCTAATCTTCGCACACTGCTCGATGGTGATTCCACTGTCCCCATCCAGAAACACTCTCAGCTTTTGAGCGTTCTTTGGGCCGGTTAGTGATACTTCAACCACAAACAGGTCACTGTCTATTATTTCGTCAAGCCAACCTTTTATAATCGATTCCTCAGCCATACCAAACCAAACTATATAAAGAAAGGGGACGCTCGTCCCCTTTTTTCTTAATCCAGCCGCAAATTTATATTAATTTTTCTTGTTAACAAAGGGCCCCTCTCAAACTTCTCCCAAACAAAGTGTTCTTGTGATCGTTTGAAAGCAAATATGTTGAGCGGAGGACTCCTTAAATAAAGAATGTTGCCTTCTGCTTACAATTGTTAAATTTGCCGCATGATCCCGAAACTAAGATTATTCAATTCTTTAACTAAGCAAAAGGAAGAGTTTGTGCCCATCAATGCGCCCTATGTGGGCATGTATGTCTGCGGGCCTACGGTTTACAATGATGTGCATTTGGGTAATGTCCGTACGTTTATCAGTTTCGATATTATTTACAGATACCTTTTGCATCTGGGATACAAGGTTCGCTACGTCAGAAATATTACTGATGTGGGGCACTTGACCGGTGATACGGACGACGGAGAAGATAAAATCGGAAAAAGAGCAAAGCTCATGAACCTGGAACCGATGGAGGTGGTGCAGAAATACACCAATGGGTTCCACCAGGTGATGGATATTTTCAACGTGTTGCCTCCCAGCATAGAACCGACAGCAACTGGTCATATTCTCGAGCAAATAGAGATGATTAAGACCATTATAGATCATGGATATGCTTACGAGTCTAAAGGGTCTGTTTATTTTGATATCGGCAAGTTCAATGAGAAATATCAATATGGTAAACTGTCAGGTAGGGTTGTAGATGATTTGATGGCTAACACCCGGGAGCTGGATGGACAGGACGAGAAGAGAAACCCGCTGGATTTTGCTATCTGGAAGAACGCCTCTAGCGAACATATCATGCGGTGGAATTCTCCCTGGGGAATTGGTTTCCCTGGCTGGCACCTCGAGTGCTCTGTGATGAGCACGAAGTACCTTGGAGAGTCGTTTGATATACATGGCGGCGGTATGGATCTGAAGTTTCCCCACCATGAATGTGAAATAGCGCAGTCTGTTGGTGCCTCCGGGAAAGAGCCGGTAAAATATTGGCTGCATACGAACATGCTGACTGTGAATGGCCAGAAGATGAGTAAGTCGCTGGGTAATTCTTTTCTGCCTTCAGAGCTGATTACTGGCACACACGAATTGCTCGACAGGCCCTATAGCCCGATGACAGTGCGTTTCTTTATGCTGCAAAGCCACTATGCCAGCACGCTTGATTTTTCCAACGAAGCTTTATCTGCTGCCAACAAAGGATACAAGAAGCTAATGAATGGACTGAAGCTGATTAAAGAAATGAGTTTTGTTCCGGAGGAAGGAGTGGCCCTGAATCAGCAGGCTGTTGACCAAATCAATGGTTTGGCAGACAATTGTTACCGGGCAATGAACGATGATTTCAACACTGCCTTGACTATCGGGCACTTGTTCAATCTTTTGAAAAAGATTAATTCCCTGCAAACAGGCGGACTTAAGTATGGGGAAATCGGACAAGAGGGCTTTGATAAGCTAAAAACTACTTATCTTTCTTTTGTTGAAGAAATTCTTGGGCTAAAAGAAGAGCTTATTGTAGAGCCTAAGAACCTCATAGGTATTTTGCTTACGCTTTATAAAGAAGCAAAAGAGGCAAAAAACTATGATAAGGTAGATGAAATAAGAAGCCTGCTAAAGAATGAGGGTATCACCTTAAAAGACATGAAACAAGGAATTGATTGGGCTTACGAAGAATAAGCCCAATCAATTTAATCACCTCTTTTCGTATTGATCACTGTAGTACTTCATATAATCGCCTGAAGTAACATTGCTTAACCAGGCGTCATTGGCCAGGTACCACTCGACTGTTTTTTCCAGGCCTTCTTCAAACTGCAACGAAGGCTCCCAGCCCAGCTCTTTCATGATCTTGTTGGCGTCAATGGCATACCTCATGTCGTGACCGGCTCGGTCTTTTACATAGGTAATTAGCTTTTCAGAAGTGCCTTCGGACCTACCAAGTTTTTTGTCCATGATTTTGCAAAGAAGCTTCACCACATCAATGTTCGTCCACTCATTAAACCCACCAATATTGTAGGTTTCGCCAACTGTGCCCTTGTGGAACACAGTATCTATGGCTCTCGCATGATCCACCACGTACAGCCAGTCCCTGATGTTCTCGCCTTTTCCATAAACTGGTAAAGGTTTGCTGTTTTTGATGTTATGAATACAAAGTGGAATAAGCTTCTCCGGAAAATGATAGGGCCCGTAGTTGTTCGAACAGTTTGTAACTACCACAGGGAGCCCGTAAGTGTTGGCATAAGCCCGCACAAAATGGTCTGAGCTTGCTTTTGAAGCAGAATATGGGGATTGCGGGTCATAGGAAGTGGTTTCTGTGAAGAAGCCTTCATTTCCAAGTGAGCCATACACCTCATCGGTGGAAATGTGGTAGAATCTCTTCCCTTCGAATGAATCTTTCCAAATGTCCTTTGCGGCATTTAGCAAGGTAACTGTGCCAATAACGTTAGTTTTTATAAACGCCATTGGGTTGGATATAGACCTGTCTACGTGCGACTCAGCTGCAAGGTGCAGCACGCCATCAAATTGTTCTTTTTTGAAAAGATCAAAAATAAACTTGTCGTCGGTGATGTCCCCCTTTACAAAAGTATAGTTAGGCAGACTTTCAATATCCCGTAAGTTTTCCAGGTTGCCGGCGTACGTAAGATTGTCAAGATTGAAAATCTTATAATCAGGATATTTATTAACAAACAGCCTCACCACATGGGAGCCAATAAAGCCAGCTCCTCCGGTAATTAATATTTTTTTCATTGTTTCAGTTTTGCCTGTGCTATTTCCCAGTCCCAGGCTGATTTTAAGGCTTCCTCAATGCCGAATTGGGTTTTCCAATTCAACTTTTTGTTGGCAAGAGATGTATCCGCATAAACTGCCTCGACATCGCCCCCCCTTCGGTCAACAATTTTATAAGGGATGTTAATACCCGTGGCTCTTTCGAATGCCTGAATCATTTGTATCACCGACATGCCCACTCCCATGCCCAGATTGTATACTTCGTATGAAGATTCCATGGCACCATTTGCAAATCGCTGCACAGCATTCACGTGTGCTTTGGCCACATCCATTACATAAATATAGTCCCTGACACAAGATCCGTCAACTGTGTTGTAGTCGTCGCCAAAAACTCTGAGAAACTCCCTTTTCCCGTGCGCTGTTTCTGTAATGAAAGGCACCAGGTGATGTGGCATCCCATGCTGAACCTCGCCGATTAATGACGTAGGATGTGCTCCAATGGGGTTGAAGTATCTCAAAGCTATCGCCTTTACGTCGGAGGCAACAGTTGTGTCTCTGATGATGTCCTCGCACATTTTTTTGGTGTTGCCATAGGGAGAAACAGCCTCCTGGATTGGGGCGTTTTCAGCGACAGGCAATACTTCCGGATTTCCGTACACAGTGCAGGAAGAAGAGAAAATGATCCCTTTGGTCCCAAACTTTGACTGACACTTCAGAAGATTGATAGTCGACAATAAGTTGTTCTCATAATACTTAAGCGGATTGTCGACAGATTCGTTGACCAAAAGGAAGGCAGCAAAATGGATTGCTGCCTTCATTTCAGGGTATTTTATAAAAATTGATTCCAACTCATTATAGTTGCACATTTCAACCTGATGAAACAGGCAACGCTTACCAGTGATCTTCTCAATGGCATCTAATACCTTGACCTCCGAATTAGACAGATTGTCGATAATGATTGGCTCGAAACCGGCATTGATCAGCTCCACAACCGTATGGGAGCCGATATAGCCAAGTCCGCCTGTGACGAGAATTTGATTATTTGCCATCAACGTCTTTTCTACCGATGCTGAAGTAGGTAAATCCAAGATCTTCCATCGCTTGTGTGTCGTACAAGTTTCTGCCGTCAAAAATAATCTTAGACTTAAGCAGAGATTGAAGCTTATCAAACTCAGGCGTTCTGAAAACGGGCCATTCGGTCATAATAAACAGCGCATCAGCACCTTCAACTGCCGCATATTCGTCGTTACAGAATTCTATAGTGTCGCCAAAGAGTTCTTTCACGTTTTCCATGGCTTCCGGATCGTATACCTTTACTTTAGCACCCAGTGCAAGAAGCTCTTTAATGTTCTCTAAGGCTGGCGCTTCTCTAATGTCGTCGGTATATGGCTTAAATGCGAGACCCCAGATACCGAAAGTCTTGCCCTTTAGGCTTCCATTGTAAAAAGCTTTGGCTCGATGGATCAACTTGGTTTTCTGCTCCTGATTCACATCCATTACCGAGGTTAGAAGCTTAAAATCATATTTAACTTCCTGCGCCGACTTGGCAAGTGCCTGCACGTCCTTTGGAAAACAACTTCCACCGTATCCGATGCCGGCAAAAAGAAATCTTTTTCCGATCCTGGTGTCCGTACCAATCCCTTTTCTAACCATGTCAACATCTGCTCCCAGGAGCTCACACATGTTAGCAATCTCATTCATGAATGTGATTTTGGTGGCGAGGAAGGAGTTGGCTGCGTACTTGGTCAGCTCGGCCGATTTCTCATCCATAAAGATAACCGGGTTGCCCTGGCGTACGAATGGGGCATAAAGCTGATCCATTACCTTCTTGGCTTTTTCTGAGCTTGTGCCAATGACCACTCTGTCTGGCTTCATGAAATCATCTACTGCGACACCTTCTCTGAGGAATTCAGGATTTGAGACCACGTCAAAAGGCACTTTCGCATTTTTGGCTATTTGAGCATGTACCTTGTCGGCTGTGCCAACGGGCACTGTGCTCTTGTCAACAATCACTGTATACTCACTAAGAATTGGGCCCAAGTCGCTGGCCACTTTCAATATGTATTTAAGGTCAGCAGAGCCATCTTCGCCGGGAGGTGTGGGAAGGGCCAAAAAAATGATTTTGGCATCCTTGATACCTTCTTTAAGGTTGGTGGTGAAATCGAGTCTGCCTTGCTTAATGTTCCTTTCAAAGAGAACGTCCAAACCAGGCTCATAAATCGGCATGATCTGATTCTTAAGTTTTTCAACCTTCTTTTCGTCGATGTCAACGCACGTTACGTGGTTTCCCGTCTCGGCGAAGCAGGTACCTGTTACAAGTCCAACATAGCCAGTTCCAACTACAGCAATTTTCATATTGTTCGGATTTTCTTATTAGTCTTGTGCAAATCTATCAATCTGCAAAATAATTACACCAGTTCTTTCGGTAAATGAACGTTTTTTGGAGTTAATTAAACTCGGCGTTAAGACCAACTGTACGAGAATGCCGCTTGTCAGTTTAAACTAACGATGGATAATTACGTTTTTATTATATAGCCCGAATAAACAACATGGATACATTGACAAAAGAACGAAACGAGGAAGTCGAGTCGGAAAACCAAAGAATGATTGAGGAAATGGTGCGTGATTTTGCCGGCGTGGAAATCTCGCCAAACATCAAAAAATGGGATGAGTCCCAGCATTTTCCTAAAGAGCTATTTCATAAAATGGGTGAGCTTGGCCTTATGGGAGTGATGGTGCCGCACGAACTGGGAGGGTCAGGATTTGGCTATCTCGAATACATTACTGCTATCATAGAAATATCGAAAGTGGATCCTTCTATAGGGCTTTCGCTGGCTGCTCACAATTCCCTCTGCACAGGTCACCTGCTTCAATTTGGAAATGACGAGCAAAAAATGAAGTGGCTGCCAAAGCTAGCGTCGGGAGAATGGATTGGCGCCTGGGGGCTTACCGAACCTAACACCGGCTCGGACGCTGCCAATATGAAAACTACAGCAGTGAAAGATGGGAAGGAATGGGTGATCAATGGAGCCAAAAATTTTATCACCCATGGTATTTCTGGCGACATAGCTGTTTTGATAGCAAGAACTGGCAAAACGGGTGATTCTCATGGCATGTCGGCTTTCATAATTGAACGTGGTACGCCTGGCTTTGCCGGAGGAAGAAAGGAAGATAAGCTGGGCATGAGGGCGTCTGAAACAGCTGAAATGATCTTTGAGGACTGTAGAATTCCAGAAGAAAACCTCCTTGGAGAGGTTGGCGATGGCTTTATACAATCATTAAAAGTATTAGATGGAGGCCGGATATCAATAGCTGCGTTAAGCTGTGGCATTGCTGAAGGCGCTTTGCTGGCTGCTTTGGCCTACTCGCAGGAAAGACATCAATTCAACAAGCCTATTGCCTCATTTCAGGGAATTTCCTTTATGCTTGCTGAAATGGCAACCCAGTTGGAAGCAGCCAAACTGCTCACCTATCAGGCAGGTGCCATAAAAAATAGAAAGGGAAAAGTAACAAAGGAATCTGCCATAGCGAAGTACTATGCCTCCGAAGTAGCTGTTTCAGTGGCCAATAATGCGGTGCAGATTTTCGGTGGCTATGGGTTCACCAAGGACTATCCGGTGGAGAAATTTTACAGAGATGCCAAGCTCTGTACCATTGGCGAGGGAACCTCCGAAATCCAAAAGGTGGTTATCTCAAGAGAACTATTGAAATAAATTTGAGTTTTTGGAATTAAAAACTTTATCTTTGCAGCCCATAATTAATTAAGGAAATGATCGTAGTAAACATTAAGGAAAACGAGTCAATCGACAAGGCACTTAAGAGATTCAAGAAGAAATTCGAGAGAACAGGCGTTCTTAAGGAGCTTCGCAGCCGTACTTTCTTTGTTAAGCCTTCTGTTAAAAACAGAGAAGAAAAAATCAAAGCCGCCTACCGTCAGCAAATGATGGGTCAGGAAAATTTATAATAGCGGATATATTTCATAAGTTAGTGAATAAGGTGATTTCACTAACTTATGATTGATTCTTTTCTCAAATACCTCCAATTCGAAAAGAGGCTTAGCCCACACACTCTTACCTCATACAGGAGTGATCTAACTCAGGCTGAGTTATTTCTTTATACTGAATTTTCCTATGGTTTAAAGGATGCCAATTATCAGGCATTGAGAACCTGGCTTATCCACCTTGTTGAGCAAGGCCTGGAGAGCAAGTCAGTCAACAGGAAAATTGCATCCCTCAAATCATATTACAAGTTTCTTCTGCGCAGAGAGGAGATAGAAAAAAGCCCTGCCGACAAACTAAAGCCACTTAAAACTCCCAAAATGCTACCCTCCTTTGTGAGGGAAAGCGAAATGACCACACTTCTCGACCAGATTCCTTTTCCGGAGGGGTTTGTTGGTGTCAGAGATAAGCTCATTCTCGATTTTTTGTACGGCACAGGCATACGCCTTTCCGAATTAATTAATTTGAAGGATGAAGACATCAATTTCTATCAGGGTCACGTTAAGGTATTAGGCAAGCGAAACAAAGAAAGGGTGATCCCTATTCCAGTGCCGCTTGTTGAAGAAGTTAGAAAATATATTCTCCTTAAGAAGGAGCATTTGTCTGAAAATTTCTCTAACTTTTTGATAGTAACTGATGAGGGAGATAAAGCCTATCCTATGATGATTTACAGGACGGTAAAAGCGTATTTGAATATGGTTACTAGCTCGGAAAAGAAAAGCCCACACGTACTTAGACACACCTTCGCTACCCACTTGCTCAACAAGGGAGCTGATCTTAACGCTGTAAAAGATTTACTTGGTCATGCCAATTTAGCGGCTACTCAGGTGTACACACACAATACACTTGATAAGCTGAAGTCTGTTTATAAACAAGCCCATCCAAAGGCTTGATTGTTGTACCCTTAAATTTTAGTATTATGAAACTGCAGATGCATTCAATCCACTTCGACGCCGACATTAAATTGTTGGACTTCATTCAAAAGAAAACCGATAAGCTAAATACCTTTTATGACAGGATTATAGATGGTGAAGTATTTATGCGTCTCGAGAAGAATGATGTAGAAAACAAAGTAGTTGAAATAAAGCTGAATATTCCTGGCTCACAATTGTTTGCCAAAGAGCAGTCTAAATCTTTTGAAGCTGCAACCGATCTGGCAGTGGAAGCCTTGCGAAGGCAGCTGAAAAAATTTAAGGAAAAGCAAAAAGTAGCTTAAAAAGAAAGGCCCGTTTAGTAGCGGGCCTTTCTTTTTCAGGTATGAAAACATACATTTGCCTTATTTTTGAAAACCTTTGGGACGCCAGGTCAGGTAAAACTTGAAATGCTATGAGCCAAGACGAAAGAACCAGATACTCAGATGAAGAGCTTAAAGAATTTGAGGAAATAATCTCTCAAAAGCTCGATAAGGCACGAAGTGAGCTTAAATACATCAAGGAGTCGCTTAGCAGAAGCAACGATGAAGGCACGGATAATACTTCTGGAAACATAAAGGTGCTGGAAGACGGCGCCGACATGATGGAAAAGGAAAATCTGAGCCAGCTAGCCTCCAGGCAGCAAAAATTTATGGTGCAACTCGAAAATGCCATGGTGAGGATAAAAAATGGCACCTATGGCATTTGTGTAGATACCGGAAAGCTAATCTCTAAGGAGCGCTTAAAAGCTGTTCCTCATACTATGCATTCTATTGAAGCTAAATTGAAGCAGTCACGAAACTAAAGTAGTAGGGGTTTATAGCAGTTGGATTATCTTGTCAATCATATTGAAGCACTCATCTTTTGCTCACCCAAGCCAGTAAGGGATGAAGACTTGAAGAGTACGCTGGAGGAAATGTTCGGCACTGAAGTGCCTGGAGATGATATCTCCCTTGCGATTGAAAAGCTAAAAGAAAAATATAGTGCGGAAACCTTTGCCTTCGAGCCTGTAAAGTCTGGAGGAGGCTATCAGTTTCTTACCAAACCAGCGTATCAGGCCAGTATCGGTATTCTGTTAAAGCAGCAATCGAAAAGAAGACTTTCTACCTCCTCTTTGGAAACGCTCTCGATTATTGCTTATAAGCAACCCATGACCAAATCGGAGATCGAGCAAATTCGTGGTGTCAATTGCGACTACGCTGTACAAAAGCTGCTTGAAAAAGAGCTGGTCGAAATTAAGGGAAAGTCAGAAGGGGTAGGCAGACCTCTTTTGTACGGCACAAGCAGCAAATTCATGGACTACTTTGGCATTAACGACTTGAAAGAAATGCCGACACCCAAAGACTTTTTCAAAGAAGAAAATGAGATTGGGGAGACCAAATCGGAAGAATAACCCTTCTTTTTTATTACATTCCACTTATGAAGAAACCATTTAAAGGAGGAAAGAAATTCTCCGACGATAAGCCGTCTTTTGGTGCGGGCAAACGCAGCGAGCCAGGCAAGAGAAGCGATGACCCTAAAAGGTCAGGGCCTTCTGCGAGGCGCAAGGGGGCTGCTGATGGCTCAAGCCAGCCGTCGGAAGGCCGGGCTAGACGAGGTTCTTCAGAGGGCGCCAGCCGTCCTAAGAGGTCAGCAGGGAGCTTTGGTGAAAAGCCGACTGGTCGTGTGAAAAGAAGCTCACCTGACAATGCTTCGGAAGGAGCGTTCGAAAGAACTTCCCGCTTTGCCAGTAAGCCAAAAGGTAAAGGTGCACCAAAAGGCCCAAGAAAGGGTGGGGCAGCTGGAAAACCCTTCAAACAGAAATACGATGCGAAGCCCGTGTCTCCCAATGAGCCAGTGCGTTTGAATAAATACCTGGCTAATGCCGGCATCGCTTCACGCCGGGAGGCCGATAAGCTGATTGAAGAGGGAAAAGTGACCATCAATGGTAAGGTGGTAACCGAGCTTGGGCTTAAGGTAGGGCCAAAGGACGTTGTGAAGTTTGATGGAAGAGTGATGAAGGCTGAGAAGCTGGTTTATCTGCTGTTGAACAAGCCCAGGGATTTTATAACTACAGTTACCGATCCGCAGAACAGGAAGACTGTGATGAAACTAGTGGCCAATGCCTGTGAAGAGCGGATCTATCCCGTTGGCAGGCTCGACAGGAACACAAGTGGGCTGCTGCTTTTTACCAACGATGGTGAACTGGCTAAAAAACTAAGTCACCCATCTCACATGGTAAAGAAGATTTACTATGTTGAGCTAAATAAACCATTGAAGCCTGAGGATCTGGCTAAAATAAAGGCCGGACTGGAGTTACAGGACGGCCCCGTTCAGCCAGACGACATTCAGATTGTGTCGCCAGACTCGATAGGAATTGGCATCGAGATTCATGTCGGTAGAAACAGGATCGTTAGACGTATTTTTGAGTACCTGGGCTACGATGTAGTGAAGCTCGATAGGGTGATGTATGGAGGGCTTACCAAAAAAGACCTTACCAGGGGCACGTGGCGTATGCTTACTAAGTCGGAAATTAATATGCTGAAGAACTTTACCTAATTCAGCCTCACAGGCTTTAGAACCGCTGCTGCGTGGGAGCCATTCCGGTTCCTTGGTAACTTTTATGAATTGTTTTTCGGATTGCCGTAGACCTGGAGCGTCGCTGGTCAACTATTTAGTATGCATGCATACTATTTTTCATAAATCCTTTATATCTTCGAAATAATGAAAGCAAAGTCGGATGACTATCGCTACGTGAAGAAGTGGGATAGTGGGATGAGGAGGATAGAAAAAGAAAATGCCTTCGCTAGCGAAGGCATTTAAGTGATGTGGTGCTGAGTGGATTCGAACCACCGACTCACGGATTTTCAGTCCGATGCTCTACCAACTGAGCTACAGCACCCTCAGAAATGAGAATGCAAAAGTATGGATTAAATGATTTGATCCAAAAACAATTTGAAAAATAAAGGAAACTAGCGACAAACAACATGACCTACCTTCCGCAAATTGCGTTTTTAGCTATTCTGGCCGTTGCGGGCTTTATGCTTTTCGGTCGAATCCGGCAGATAAGAAAGAATATTTTACTGGGAAGGCCTCTTGATAGATCGGATCGTAAGAGTGAAAGATGGAAGACCATGCTGCTTGTGGCATTCGGACAGCAGAAGATGTTCAAGCGTTTTATTCCAGCCTTTTTTCATTTCTTCATTTATGCGGGCTTTCTCATCATTAATCTGGAGGTGCTGGAGTTTGTGCTCGACGGTATATTGGGAACGCACAGGTTATTTGCTCCTTTTATTGGCAGCTTTTATGGAGTGGCCATCAATTTTTTCGAATTTCTTGCGCTGGCCGTTTTAGTTGCCTGTGTTGTCTTCCTGTTAAGGAGAAACATTTTGAGGGTGCCGAGATTCGCAAAGCCTGAGATGAAAGGATGGCCTGCACTGGATGGTAACCTTATTTTGGTAATTGAAAGCGTCCTGATGCTGGCCATCCTGACTATGAATGCCACGGATCAGTTGTTGCAGACTCAATTGCCGGAGGCATATCATCAGACAGGCACTCTGTACATCAGCTCTGTGCTTATTCCGTTATTTGAAGGGCTTAGCACTGGCACATTGGTTGTTGTTGAGCGGATTGCCTGGTGGTTTCACATCATTGGCATTCTTGGCTTTGCTATTTATGTCACTTACTCAAAGCATCTACACATTTTCATGGCATTCCCGAACACGTGGTACTCCAACCTCAATGCGAAAGGGAAATTTGAGAACATGGAGACGGTGACCAATGAGGTGAAGATGATGCTGGGAATCCAATCGGACCAGGCCGCACCTCCGGCAGAGGTAGGAAGATTTGGTGCCAAAGACATAATGGACTTGAGCTGGAAGAACCTGATGGATGCCTATGCCTGCACAGAATGTGGTCGCTGCACCTCTGAGTGCCCGGCTAACATAACTGGCAAAAAACTTTCGCCCCGTAAAATTATGATGGATACGAGAGATCGGATGGAAGAGTACGGGAGCTTTCTTGCTAAAGGTGGCGAGCCTGGTGCAGATGGCAAGTCTCTTCTGGGTGACCATATCTCCAAAGAAGAGATTAACGCTTGCACCACATGCAATGCCTGCACGGAAGCCTGTCCGGTTAATATTGACCCTTTGAATATCATTGTGCAGATGCGACAGTATGTGGCCATGGAAGAATCGGGCTCGCCAGCCTCGTGGAACACCATGTTTTCGAATATCGAGAATAATTTTGCTCCCTGGAAGTTCCCACCCTCCGACCGGTTCAATTGGGCCAACGAACTGAAACAAGAACCTTCAAAAGACTAAACAATGGAGTATAAGATAGCAACGATGGCCGAAATGGCCGCCAAAGGAGAGTCGCCGGAAGTGTTGTTCTGGGTAGGCTGTGCCGGTTCTTTTGATGACCGTTACAAGAGAGTGACGACTGCCTTTGTTAAAATCCTAAACCACGCCGGGATAAAATTTGCAGTCTTGGGCCAGGAGGAGGCGTGCACCGGGGATCCTGCCAAGCGGGCCGGGAATGAGTTTTTGTTTCAAATGCAGGCCATGGCCAATATTCAAGTGCTCAATGGCTATGAAATAAAAAAGATAGTGACGGCTTGCCCTCACTGCTTCAACACCCTGAAGAATGAGTATCCCAGTCTTGGCGGCGACTACGACGTGATCCACCATTCTACCTACCTGCAACAACTTATCAATGAAGGCAGAGTGAAGGTGGCCGGAGGGGCCTTTAAGGGCAAAAAGATTACTTATCATGATAGCTGCTACCTCGGCAGGGCCAATCAGGTGTATGAAGCGCCAAGAGAGGTGATTTCCGCACTTGATGCTGATCTGGTGGAAATGAAGAGATGCAGAACTACTGGGCTTTGCTGCGGTGCCGGAGGAGCACAAATGTTTAAAGACGCTGAGAAAGGCAATAAGGAAATCAATATTGAACGCACCGAAGAGGCACTGTCAACCGGTGCGGAGGTGATAGCCGCCGCTTGTCCGTTCTGCATGACCATGTTGTCGGACGGGGTCAAGAACAAGGAAAAGGAGAGTCAGGTGAGGGTGCTTGACCTTGCAGAACTCATTTTGGCATCAAACTCTGACCTGTCAAATTCGTAGTTGATTGGAACTTTAGTTTTATTGTAATTATTAGTAATAGCGACGGCTCGATTAGTTCATGTAGCCCCGGGCTTTTATATTTACTAAAAATTATAAGGCATGTTTATTCCTTTTGATCAGATGGAGGACACCAGCAGGTTGTGGGTGTACCAATGCGATAGATTCCTTACCGACGAAGAGGTGGAGTGGCTTTCCGGTTCGCTTACTTCATTTCTTGATTCGTGGAAGGCCCATAACCAGCCGCTTACGAGTTCTTTTATTATAGAAAATAAGGTGTTTGTCATTATCGCAGTCGACGAAGCGTCTTATGGTGCTTCAGGTTGTAGTATTGATGCATCTGTTCACGAACTCCAAATACTTCAGGAAAAACTGAAAGTAGACTTTTTTACAAGAGACACAGTGATTTTTAAAAATGGGCAGTCTCTTGAGAGAGTTAAGCTGCAAGAAATAAAACCAAAAGTAGCAAGTGGTGTGCTAGGGGCCGATTCTCTGGCATTCAACACACTGATAAGTTCAAAGGAAGACCTGAAAGCAAATTGGCTGGTGGCGGCTGGAGACACCTGGTTGAAACGTTATTTTAAAACTGCGCATACCTTTCAATAGGGACATTCGTTAAATTGAGTGTTTGAAGGTTGTACCTCGTTTAATAGTAGTTGTTATGAGAAACACCTGTTTGGGACTAGTATTGGGATTGTTTTTTCTGGCTGGATGCAGTGTTTCCAAAAAAGCAGAAAAGTCATATGCCAATGCGGAATATGACGTTGCTATCGACCAGTATCAGACACTGGTGAAGAAAAATCCACGAGATCCTGACCTCAATTACCGGCTTGCGGAAGCTTACAAGAAGTCGAATAAAATTGGCCAGGGAGCGCCCTACTATCGTGCTGCTATTCAGAATGGTATTGATGACGAAATGGCCTGGTTTGAATATGCTCAAGCCCTCAAAGCAGTAGGGAAATATGACGACGCTAAAGATGCGCTGAATGACTACTTACTGAAAGCTTCAACGCCATCTATCAAGAAGCTCGCAGAAGATGATCTGGCGAGCCTTGAGAAGCTTGATCTTTTGAAAGACAGAGAGTCGTACTACAGGGTAAAAAACCTTGAAACGGTTAACACACCAGCTACGGAATATAGCCCTGTTTACAATAAGGGCGACCTGTATTTCACCTCAAACAGAGATGGTGGAAAAGTGTACAAGGCCACTGGTACGGGTTTTACAGATATTTACAGTGTGAAAACAAGAGGCGCCGTTGTCGACCTCACCTCGCTGAAAGCCCTGGATCCGGTTATTAATGACCCAGGAGTTAACGAAGGGTCTGTTGCCTTTTCTTCAGATGGCTTTACGATGATTTTTGCCAAAGGCAACACAGGAAAAAGCAGTGATGCCGAACAAATTAACTTGTTTTTTACCCGATATAGGAACGGGCGCTGGTCTACCCCAAGGCCCGTCAATGTCAATGAACCTTCGTCGTGGGACAGCAGCCCGGCTATGAGTCCTGATGGCACCACTTTGTACTGGGCGTCGGACAGACCAGGCGGACTGGGTGGCAGCGACATTTACTCGGCTACCCTAAACAACCGGGGCCGTTGGGTGGATATCAGAAACCTGGGGCCTGAAATCAACACAGCGGGCGACGAGGCGTTCCCTTACATGGCAGAGGATGGCTCGCTCTACTTCTCTTCCAACGGGCATCCGGGGCTCGGCAGCATGGATATTTTTGTGGCCAAGCGACAGGGCGGAGCGATGAGGGTAGACAACCTTGGGGCACCTGTCAACTCGGAAGGAGACGATTTTGGCTTGTTCCTTTTTAATCCTACGAGAGGCTTCTTTTCTTCCAACAGACCCGGTGGAAAGGGCGATGACGACATTTATACCTTTGTCAATGACGACCCTAATCTGAAAATCATCAATTTTCATCTGGCAGGGACTACTGTGACGCCCGATGCTACCGGAACTGACGAGATTTTAGGCAATACCAAAGTGAGACTTCTGGATGAAAAAGATGACAAGCTGATTAGCGAAACCTTCACCGGTGACGATGGCTCCTTCAATTTTCAGGTTTTTGGGGAAGAAAACTATTATCTGGTAGCCGAAAAGCCAGACTACTTCACCACCAGGATCGACTTTAGCACTGTAGGCAAAACGCCTGACAGAAGCACACTTACTGAGCTGATTACGAACATAACTTTTGAGACAAAAATCCGGCTCGACAAAATTATTATGCAAAAGCCGATTGTGTTGGAAAATATCTACTACGATCTGGACAAGGACGACATTAGGGCTGATGCTGCAGTGGAGCTTGACAAACTGGCACAGCTCATGAGAGACAACCCAGAGATTGAAATTGAACTTGCTTCTCACACAGATGATCGGGCTCCCGACGACTATAACCTTGACCTTTCAGATAGAAGGGCCAGATCAGCGGTTAGATACCTTGTTTCACAGGGAATAAACGCCTCCCGTATGGTGGCCCGAGGGTATGGAGAAACTCAGTTGATCATCAAAGAAGCACAAACTGAGGAGGAGCATCAGGTCAACCGTCGTACCGAATTTAAAGTGACAAAATACGACAAGTCTAAGTTCATCATCGAAGACGAAGATCAGCCCGGCTCGCTGGAAGACGATGAGTTTGATAAGTATTTTAAACGAGGAAACGGGGGAGAACAACAGTAATGGCGCTCGACACTGTAAAGGTCTTTTTGCTTCCCACGGAGCCGGTCTATTCTCATATCCAAAAACTCAAGCTTCAGCTTAAGGAGAAAATAGGCAACTTTTTCTATTGGGACTATGAGCCGCACATTTCCCTTATTTATCTGAAAGTTGAACAGGGTCACCTCGAGCCGCTTGTGCAGGCTGTTGAAAAAGTAGTGACAGGTGTTCTTCCTTTCGACATCTCATTGAATAAAATTATCGCACCCGGCAGGGGTTTGATTTTTGTGGATGTGGAGAAGTCACTCCCTCTAAGGGTATTAACCAATAGCCTTCACCAGGCCTTCAAAGATTACCTGACTGGAGAGAAACCTCAGCACGAAGATTTTGAAAAATACCTGAGGCACCACATCACCATTGGCAACTACATCAAGGGTGACAACTACGACAAGGCGATTAAGTTCCTTGCCAGTGCGTCTGTTCCCGATGCTTTCGAGTGCCGAAGGATTGTGATCTACAGGGAAGATCCCGAAACGAGGAAGAACATCCTTTTAAAGGAGTTTACTATCTAATCATAATCTACAGCCCAGTCGCTCGCATGTCTTCAATTAATTGACTAAAGAAGGCGAACAATTCTTGTGGGTCGCTTATTTTTGTCGGATGAACGAGCGCTACCTGCAAAGAGGTGTGTCGGCCGACAAGGAAGACGTGCACCAGGCAATTTCGAAACTTGACAAAGGTCTTTTCCCCAAAGCATTTTGCAAGATTGTGCCCGACATGCTGGGCAATGACGCTGAATGGTGCAATATTATGCATGCTGATGGTGCCGGCACCAAGTCATCGCTAGCCTACCTGTATTGGAAAGAAACGGGCGACTTAAGTGTTTGGAAGGGCATTGCCCAGGATGCAGTCATTATGAACACCGACGACCTGCTCTGCGTGGGGGCTACCGACAACATTCTTCTCTCCTCGACCATTGGGCGTAATAAGCATAAAGTGCCGGGAGAGGTCATCTCAGCAATTATTAACGGTACTGAGGAAGTCCTGCAGCTATTGAGAGACCACGGTGTGAATATAGCATTGACGGGCGGCGAGACTGCCGACGTCGGCGACCTGGTTAGAACGATTATAGTCGACAGCACAGTGATTGCCAGAATGAAGCGCTCGGACGTTATCACAACAGACAGAATAAAGCCGGGCAATGTGATTGTCGGACTGGCGTCCTATGGCCGGGCTACGTACGAAACCAGTTACAATGGAGGCATGGGTAGCAACGGACTAACTTCTGCACGTCATGATGTTTTTGAAAAGGCCTATGCGGGCAAATATCCTGAAAGTTATGATGCTGCGGTAGCAAGAGACCTGGTGTACTCAGGGAAATACAAGCTAACCGACAGGGTGGCCGGTGTTCCGTTAGATATGGGTAAGCTAGTGCTGTCTCCTACACGGACATACGCACCGGTAATGATGGAGATTTTTAAACACCACCGGGCAGCGATTGATGGAATCGTCCATTGCAGTGGCGGAGCACAAACCAAAGTACTCCACTTTATCACTGAGAACCATGTTGTAAAAAACAACATGTTTGACGTACCGCCTTTATTCAGGATCATTCAGGAAGAAAGTGGTACAGATTGGAAGGAGATGTACAAAGTCTTCAATATGGGTCATCGGATGGAAATATATACCGACGCTGATTCAGCTGAGAACATGATTCAAATTGCGAACAGTTTCGGAGTTGATGCGCAAATTATAGGTGAGGTGAAGGCCTCAGCTAGCCCGCTTGTCACGATTTCCAGTGCACATGGCACTTTTGAGTACAGCAAAGCTTAGCTTTTTATCTTCAGGGATAGAATCATAAAAACAACTAATCCCGTTCCCAGCCACCAACTACCAGAAAGGGCTACACTGGCGGTGAATACAATCAGGTAATATATTGGGAAGAAGACCATGCCCATTCCGAACTTTACAGCACCAAGAAACTTGGTGTCTTTGATTTTACTTTTCAAGAAACGGGAAAGGAGTGCTAGCACGGGCCAGTGTAAAGCACGGGCCAGTGGGTTAATTTTTCTTTTCTTTGGTTTGGGTGCAGGTCTTGAGTCGACGTCTATGTTTCTGAAAAATTCAGGCGACGTTAAATCTACCCCCGAAAGCCCAGCTTCTTCGAACCAAAAATTTTCATTGGCACTGCTGCCAATCTGGATGATCTCCTGCTCCATACCGTCACTCACCGCTTTGGTAAGCGACAGCAGTCCTTTTTGTTCGCTCTCTTCATAATCTTTCTTGAAATCGAGCACTTTGACCGGTTTGCCGAAACGCATCTGAAACGCCGTATTGAAATTCCAGTAGTGCTCGTAGTTCAGTCCCACCGGCACAATATAAATTTCCTTTTCAAAGTTAGACTCCTGTGCTGACTGGAATGCAATACGAGCCATTCCCTTCTTGAGCGGCCTAAGGTTGTGTGCGCAGATTTGGTCACCTTCCGGAAACAGTAGCAGACATCCATTATCCCTCAGTAGCTGACTACAGTTTTTAAACACTTCTTCATTTTTTCCAAGGGTATCCTTGCCGTCTCGCTGCCTATAGACAGGCCACATATGAAAACCAAAAAGAATTTTTTGTATCAGCCCTTTCTTGAACACGTCGGAGCGGGTGAGGAAATGAAGCGACCTGGGCTGAAAACAGGCGGGGAGAATGGCATCCAAAAATGAGTTCTGGTGATTAGGGGCAAGGATGACAGGGGCATTCCTTGGTAAATTTTCGAGACCGGAAACCTTGAAATGGCCGTAGAAAAACCATAGAGCGACCCTAACAATTGGCCGAAAAATGAAATAGATCATGTATAACGTTAAAGTTTAGTTGGAACGGGACCACAGGTAACTCACGGTCATCCCGGATACCATGTGCCAGATGCCCCACCAGGCGGCAATCAGCGCCATGCCTCCCAAGCCGTCAAAAAAAGTAAATATGAGCAAAAGTCCCAAGCCCGAGTTTTGAATTCCTGTTTCAATAGCAATCGTACGACGATCAGTGGATGTCAAACCGGAGAATCTGGCCAGGGCATAGCCTCCACCCAGGGCAAGCGCATTGTGGATCAATACTAGAATGACGACCAGGTAAATATGGTTGTAAAATATTTCGTAGTTGGCGGTAAGGGCTCCAACAACGAATAGCGCAAAGATGCCCAGGGAGACCTTGCGAAATACATTGCCATATTTCAGGCACCATTCCGGGGCTTTGTGCTTTGCTGTCATGCCTACGATAAGTGGCACGCCAAGTATGATGAATACGGCCGTAAAAACATCTAAAACGGAAAGATCCACTTTTGTAAGCAACCTGGCGGTAGGCTCATATTGGCTGGCCCAGAATGATAGATTGATAGGGGTGAAAAGAATAGCACCTACAGTTGAAAATGCGGTGAGGGTGACTGATAGTGCCACATTGCCTTTGGCCATGAAAGAGAAAAAATTCGAGACATTACCACCAGGGCAGGCCGCTACCATGATCATGCCCAGAGCAATACTTGGGGCCGGTTCCCACGCCAGTATGAGAAGAAAAGTCAGAAGAGGAAGGACGAGGAACTGTGAGATGATACCTACAACCGCCGCTTTCGGGTATTGGGCAATCTTTTTAAAATCTCCCACCGAAAGTTCAATGGCCACGCTGAACATGATGAAGGCCAGCAGCAAGTTTAGACCCCAGGCAGATCCCTGACTAAAATTAAGATGCACACTATCGATCGCTTCCATGTATTTTTAATGCAAGGCGAAAGATAGGAAGAAAAATGTTTGTTCGGCTGCTGAGTTAAATGCAGCTTCTTTTTCGACTGCCGGTTTATGCTAGTTTACACGCATAATAAAGGCTAGCACAAGGTAAGGTGGCCGGTTGTCGTATTGCTGACCTCCCCCGGTTGCGCCAGCAGATGCTCCTACACCGCTTGAGGAGACAGAGAAAGCGCCGGTAAACGAGGCCGAGCTTGTGGTGACCGAACTTGTGTTGCTTGGAGAGCCCCCCGGCCCCACCATGCTTTTATTTGTGTTTGGGATGATGGAACGGTATTCTGTGACAGAATAATTGTGATCATGAGTCAAGGTAGCCGCATGGGTATGACCAGGGTCGTTTACCCCATGCAAATGGTTCGGCAGCATGGCCTCGTTAATCATTATGTAGTCAGAGCCCCCACCCGGGCCCTTGGAAGGATAGTCAGAACCACCTGGGTTCAGACCAACAATAAACCTGCCTCTTAAATCTGGCGTGCCATTGCCACCATCGCAGAGATACCAGCCAGCCGGAAGTGCGTTTGGGTCGCCACTCCACATCACGATGCTTTTGACAGGGAAAGAAGCCAGAGAATTCCAAACGTCATTGGCTCCATTGTAAACACTCACGTTATTTCCAATAGAGTCGTAATACATCATTCCGTCTTCTTCCGCTAGCAGGTGCTTTCTGTGGTTGGTTCCGTCGTTCATTTCAGTAGCGTAGTTAGGCAATAGCACACCTTTGTTTTTTTCCTGGACATCAATGACAACGACGGCCTTTTCGTAAGGCGGGGTTGGCCCAGTGCCTATAAAAAGAAAGTCTGTTGGTACCTGTGCCTTTGAGGAGAAACTTATAAAAATGAAGGCAATGGCGGCTAGCCATCGATTAGGTTGAATTCTCTTTTTCATAGCTTCATGATAAACGCCAACACATAATATGGAGGTCTATTGTCGATGGCCTGACTTGAGCCGGTTTCTCCCACGGAAATTCCCGTCGCCGAACCGATAACGCTAACTGCCGTTCCCACCCTTGAGGTTGACTTAGGGTTGGCCACGGGGAGATAGTGAAACCCGGCAACAGGTGCAGTGCTTGCACCTGCGATAACGCCGGTGCTCTTTTCTGCGTCGCTCACTGAAAAATCATGGCTGTGAGCGTCTGGTGTAAAGCCCACACTGTGTGTGTGATCAGATGAAATACTGTGCGAATGTGACGGCATTTCAGCTACCGTGAGTGCGTGAAAGGCCCCGCCTGCTGGGACATCATCCAGGGTGGCATAGTCTCCGGTGCCAGAATAGCCAGCTATAAACTGCCCCCGAAGATCCGGCGTTGGGATGCCTCCGGATGCTGACACTCCTTCCAGGTTATAGACCCTGCCATCGCAAAGCACCCAACCATCCGGCAAGCTTGAGACATCTCCCCCCCACATGATAACGGTGCCGGAGGGCACAGGAGCGATATCTGTCCAAACGCCTCCTTGGGAATAAGCAAGGAATCCGGAGGATGTGTTATATATAAGCAGCCCATCGGTGGGGTCGATAATTGATGTAGTAGTTCGTGGTATGAGCACTCCCTTATTGATATTGGAAACCCTTTCTCCGACCTGAAAGGCCGCCGACGGCTCCGGGTTAGTTGTTCCTATGGCTGCGCCCTGTTGGGCGTGGGTGTAGTTTGCCAGGAGAAGGGCAAACACAAAAATCAGATTAATTTTAGCTGGAAACTTCATGGTTATAATTTCATGATGTAAACAAGAACATAAAAAGGTGGGCGATTGTCGAAGGCAGCACCCGACCCATTGTTTTGCAATGAAATGTTTGCACTAGCGGGACTCATCGATGCCGAAAAGGAACCGTTGCTTGTGGTGACGTCATAGTCAACGATAGTACCACCGTCTCTGTAAGCGACGGTAGAGAGATGATCGTCCGCCCGCCCGAAAGTTGGCCCAAAGCTACTGGAACTGTAGCTGATGCTGTGCGTATGACTTGTGTTTGCAGGCAGTGTGACGGCATGGTTGTGACCTGGGTCAGTAATGGTGTGGGCGTGGCTTGGCAAGTTATCTACCCCAAGGCCTACTGTTCCATATCCTCCAGGAGTGCCGTTGATAGTCGCATAGTCTCCTGACCCTGAGTAGCCAACCACGAATTTTTCTTTCAGGTTTGGCCTCTCATCTTGTCCGTCGCAAAGGGCCCAGCCCGCCATGTGCTTAACCCCCACGCCTCCGGGAAAGTAGGTAGAAATATCCCCATACCACATCGTAATCGTTCCCGCCGGTACTGGCTTCATTTCTTCCCAGCCACTCCTGCCATTGTAATAATAATACGAGTGTCGGGTAATATCATAAACAATTAATCCATTGGCAGGGCTTGGTATTGCTGCTCGCTGCCCGGAAGTAAGGCGGGGTAGTAAAATGCCTTTGTCTGCGCCGATATTCAAAAGCGCATTGTCAGAGCTCAAGGCGTTCCCTATAATAACTTCCTGCCCGTAGAGTGTTTGTGGAAAAAAATATGTAAATATTATAATACCTGATAAGAGGCCATTTTTTCTGGATAGCATGGGTTATTCCTGTTTGAGCAAGTGCTTAAAATAGGAATAATTTAGAAAATGGAAAAGCTGATAGTTTTATTATGATGAATAAGGATAAGTTTTTCCTATTTGTCGGTAGGAAAGAAAGTTTTTTGGGAATCTATTTTTGGTGAATTATGACTGACCTTCTGTAGCTCAAATGCATGGGGAGAAGTCATTTTTTGGCTGGGATTCAATCCACATAGCCAAATCTTTTCAACTTGAGCTTATTTTGGCGCCAGTCTTTTTCAACCCTCACATAGGTTTCAAGGTGAACTTGCTTGCCGAAGAAGGCTTCCATGTCCTTCCTCGCCTCTATGCCAACTTTTTTCAAGGCCAGCCCCCCATGCCCAATAATGATCGCCCTTTGCGTAGCTCGCTCAACAAAAATCTCCGCCATCACCCGGATAATCTTTTCTTCCTCTTTGAATGAAGCAATAATTACTTCACAGCTATAGGGCACTTCCTTTTTATAGTTCAGAAATATTTTCTCTCTGATGATTTCTGACGCAAAAAACCGCTCGGTTCGGTCTGTCATTTCATCGTCAGGGAAATAGGGTGGGTGAACAGGCAGCTTTTCTAATATCTGGTCAAACAGTGGCTCCAGATTGGTTTTGTCGAGGGCGGAGATGCAGAGAATAGGAATATCACCCGAAAACTCTTTGAAGTAGGTTACTTTGTCCTCTAGCTGGCTGCCTTTTGACTTGTCGATTTTGTTGATCACAAAAAGGGCCGGTACGCCGCTCTTCCTCAGGAGCTCCAGAATTTCGACGTTGTCCCCATCCATTTTGTCGCCCAGCTCGACAACGAAAAGAATCATATCTGCATCTTCCAGCGACTGGTACACAAAACGCATCATCGCCTCCTGCAATTCATACTGAGGCTTCATTACCCCTGGTGTGTCGGAGTACACAATCTGGAAATCTTTGCCTGTCAATATCCCAAAAATGCGGTGGCGGGTAGTTTGGGCCTTGGCTGTGATGATAGAGAGGCGCTCACCAATCAGGGCATTCATAAGCGTTGACTTACCCACGTTAGGCTTTCCGATGATTGACACAAATCCCGAGCGGAACTCTTTTTGCGGCTGGTCAGTAGATTTTTTTGACATTCTTTTGAATTATTCTGTAAAGGTACTTGTTTTTGCTTAAAAGCTGCCTTACATTTGTAGCCCTTTAACAAACATATCGCGGGGTGGAGCAGTTGGTAGCTCGTCGGGCTCATAACCCGAAGGCCACAGGTTCGAGTCCTGTCCCCGCTACAAAATAGCCCTGTAAGTCATTGATTTACAGGGCTTCTCATTTCTAGGGGGTACATTTGGGGGACAAATTGTAAAAAATGTTTGATTTTTTTAGTTCCCTTTTACAGATTTGAAACATCCGCTCAGCATTGAATCGCCTAGCAGTACAAAGGGATAAAAAACAACCAACATCAATTTATGAAAATATCAGTTTTTGTTCTTTTGATGCTTTTTGCCGGGGTGGCAGCCAAAGCACAGCAAACACAGATTGTAGAAATAGTTACTAGTAAGAAATTTAAAGTTTCTCATTTCTTCTCGAATGAGGCTTATTTTGTGGATGTTGCCCATTTAAAGGTTGGAAATGTCTCGAACCCTACTATCAAAGATTATAGCCTTACCGACTCAAAACATTACAGTCTTCTGAGCTTCAAATCTGTAAAGTCTGAAGTAGATGGAACCAACATAGGAGGAGCCGTTGGTTCGGCTAATTTGTTTGGGATGTCAATTAGCAGTACTGTCTCAAAGAATGAAGATGTTCTGCTCCTAGATGAAATACAGAGCGCTGAAATATCGGATGCCATTAATCAGCTTTTTGTAATATACCGTGCTCAAAAATTGAATGGTCTGAGAGATTTTAGTGTTAGAACGACCACCTCAGTAGGCTTGACCCTTTTTAATGATGGTACTTACCTAGGGTTTGAGTTTAATGATAGGGTTTTCATTATCCTTGAATCAGACTTAATAAGCCTATACAAGGTTATTGCAGAGGCGGTACAATGAGCAAATAGTTAAACACTTTTTTCCTGAATTGACAAGAGCAAAATTTGCCTTGTCAGCGGTTTCAACTCCTAAAGAATTAAGGGCTATCCCCCCTCCCTCACGTGCGTGCGTTGTGACTTCCAAAAAATCATTAGATGGCTACAAAGGCGCTTTTTATGGTGTCTAAAAATTTACTGTTCGTTCTCTCATATGGAGCGTGTAAGGACTAAAAGAACTCATCAATCAATCTTAAGATTCTTATACATAATGTCCCCAGTTTCCTTGTCCACAAAAACGTCACACGTGTATTTTGATCTTAGCATTGCACCAAAGCTGTTTTGAGAATCTACATACCCTGATACTTTATAACCTCCTCCTGCAATGGCTTCAATTTTTGTATCCTTTACACCTGAGAACTTAGCCGTGGAGGGGGCTTTTAACAGTTCCTTAACTTGTGTTTCGGCAACTACTTTGGCTTCATATTCAGTGACATACTGTTTTTTTTCTTTAGGCTTGTCAGGGTTATTGCCCAAGTAGTTAATGAAAATCGCTAAGATGATAATCCCAATAATTACCAGCCAAGCCTTGGCTTTGCTATCCATCAGAATTTTTGGTTGATGTTAATAGAAGGTAGATAGGATTGAGGTAAAAAGAAAGCTAATTGAATGTCAAGTTTTCTCAGGTTGGGTTACTCTTTTTTATAATGTCCAAAAAGTCAAGCCTGTAGCGTCGGCATAGCTTATAAAACTCTTTTGGGCAATGCTTGAATGTTAGCAATTGTTAGCAATCGGCTCTCCGTTTTTTCAATTGTGAGCCGGGGAATAATTCATTTTGAATGTTAAGTTTTGTTAGGTTCAGGCGATCCCTTTTTTATAATGTAGAAAAAGTCGATTAATGCAATTCAAATCATCGATTGATTTTGTATTGATTAATCAAACTGCCTCATTCCTTTTTATGGTTTCCGATAATTCTTGGAACCCCTTTTTATAGTGTTCAGTTTGTAAGGTTTTACCAATAGTGTGCTGCTTCTTTCACTTTCTCGTTGAGTTCATCAATCAACTCATTTGCCGTCTCCCCCTTTTTGTATTTTGTTAGGTCGGCTATGGTAGCCCTGAGGTCATACGCTTGTTTTTTGGTGATTTGAGAGGTTTTCAGCCACTCTTTTACCTTCACCTGGGCAACGTCGGGCCCGAGCTCTAATAAGGCCATAGAAGCAAGCATTTGCTCAAACTCTCTTTTGCTTCCGGTCGGTTTTATCGTGTCCATTTTTGATTTTGTTTTGGTGATTGCCAAGTATTCATCTTTCCACTTTCTGACAAGCTCGCTGTATATTCTTTCTTCATAGAGTTGGAACGCTAAGAACTCGGGGAGGTTCATTTCTTTGCATATCCGTTTTAATAGCCTCAACTCAATTCTTAAAACATTGGCGTTTGCATAAATGGCCGGGATAGGTTGCCCCGATTGCTTTTGCTCTTTTACTTTGCCATAAAGTACATAACTCCTCAGGCTGTTTTGATAGTACAAGCCGTTATTGGTTGGTAATCTATTCAAGTGTTGAGACTCTCCTAAATATGGATAATATAACCCTTCTGAATGTTTCAAAATAATGTTTCTGCCAAACTCCAATTTGGAGACTGTGGCCAATTCAAAAGGGAGGTGTAAGCTGTTGCTTATTTTCTCAATTGCTTTTTTTGTGTCTCCTTTTGTCAGGGTTTTGAAATTGTCCCCAAGGTAGAATTTACATAGACTGCTGTTATGGATTTTCACCCTATTTGGTGATATGGAAACTTTCAGGCTGTCCAAATGGCCAGAAATCATTGGCACACTGTGAAAAGTCCCCTCACTATTTACAGACGTCAAAAACTGTGGGATATCTGTGATAAAATCTGTGTTGGGAGAATTGTCACTGCTCAGGGTGAGATTGATAGAACAATACATGGGTTACTGAATTGGGGTACAGAATACACTTTAACATAGCAAAGAGGAGAGGAGGAAAAGCTCCTCCTCATATTGCCTCTCAATTGGTTACCGATTTGGTAACCGCTCCCAATTTCAGCTTTGCCATTTCGTCATCAAGTTCACCATCCTTAAGCAACTCCCATAGTGGCACGGTATCATTCCGGCAACCTCGGGCAATGAAGATGACAATTTCAACGATACCGATTTTTTGGAAGTCCTTATTGTACCCGATAAGGCAGCCATCATTTGTATTGGCGATATCTCCAAACCCAAAATGTGAAATAGGGTCAGGCCGTTTTACACTAGTGATATTAGACGTGCCTTTGGTGATCGCTTTGTTGGTTGCTTTTTGTTTCCACCGGTCGGGCCTGTCTACAAAGTTGAAGCTCAGCCCTCCCACATTAAACTTCCTCTTATTAATGAGGAGGCTTTCAAAAAGCTCATAGCCCTCGGTACATTCTACCACATCAAACCGGCATTTTGAATCAGTTAAAATGACTCCCTTGTAATAATCGGTAAGTATCATTTTTCACCCCCTCTTCCTTTTAGGGTTACAAATGTGCTGGCTTGCTGCTCAATCTCCTCTGTGGTGGCTCTCCTGTTCTGCAATAGCCATTGATCTAACTCAAGTCTACTGAAATAGACCATCTTTCCCTTTGGCTTATAGCAGGGGACACTTCCTGAGGAGGTCAATTTGTAGAGGTAGCTTTTTGAAAGCCCAGTATAGGCTGCACCCTCCTCAAAATTTAGAACTGTTTTTTGTGATAGAAGGAGGCTTTCGATACTGCATAGTCTCTCTTCAAAGTTTGTAAAATCCATCCCTTTAATGATTAAGATTAATGAAATGGATTAGGCCTAATCCTTTATATCAATTGATGATACAAACTTAGTTTTTGGATGGGTGACAAAGCTTGATAGCTTGATAGCAGTCAACTATTATCATTGTTTTTAATTTCAGATAGAATCAAATCTATCTCTTGTTGTCCGGGAACGTCTTTTGCTTTTGCCTCCTTTAAGGCTGATGATAGGTCGCTGCTTGTTATTAGTTTCCCTTTTTCATTCATGAATAGGTTTCCTTGGCCAATGGTTGCTTGCCAATTCCCGTTAAAGCATTTGTCTAGAAAATAGGCGATTAGTTTTACTTTAATGCACCATTTAATTGCAGGCATTTCAGGATCAATTGGTGCTCCTGAAAATGCATAAAGAAATACTTCCTCTTTGGTTTCATATTCAATACAGGAAACTCTAAGTTTTTGGTAGAGCACCTTTAGTTCTGAGTATTCGCCTTGCCAAATTAGTGTTCTTGCTTGCCTTATTTTCTGTGACATTGGAGTTTTGGCGAACTCTTTATAAACGTCTGACTTAAACGGCTCATAGTAGAAGCCAAGGTCACGGCAAATAGCATCAAAGTTGATACTAAATAACTCACAGGTTATTTGAATTTCCTCGATTAGACTTGAGATAATTTGATGTGATTTGATCAGGTAAAGGTCGAGGGCACTGTATTGATTTTCATCGGGAAGGTCTTCAACAAACCAAACATATTCACTGGCATACTCCAAGCTTAAAAGCGATTCACGACGCTCATAAAACTCATATTGAATGATCAGCAATTCAAAAATGTAGAGTTTTACAACATCATTTTTGTTTTTTGAAGCAACGACGTTGCTCCTGAGCTCTTGGCTAAATAATTCATAGTCACTTTCTTCATAAGTACTATCAAGCAATTGTGTTATTGCAGTTTTATCTCTATGGTTAAAGTAACCGAGCGGCCAAAAGAATTTCTTGAAGTAACTGAACTCCATGTCGATTATAGAGTTACTTCCGTTTCTGGTAGAGAATTGACTGCCTTTCTTTTCAACTCACTGACAACATGGAGGTACTTCTCAGTATGCTTTAATCCACTATGACCAAGGAGAGAGGAGGTAGTTTTAATGTCTGTACCGTTTGTTAAGATGTTTACTGCAAAACTATGTCGGCCACAATGCCAAGTAATGTGTTTGTCGATCCCTGCTTTCTTCACCCATGCGCTGAGACTCTTTAAGCCGCCCGTGTGGCTCGGTAGATCAAAGATGGAATTATCCTTTGCCTGAGGCTCTCCAATGAGCTTGAGAGCCGTCTTGTTAAGGTCAATGCTAAGTTGTGCGCTCTTCTTTCCTTTGACCTTTTGCTGGTCGATTTTTAGCCTTGAGGAGGCAAAATCAATATTCCCAAATTTCAAAGCTTTTAGGTCAACCCACCTAAGGCCAGTATTCAAGGAAAATAGAAAGGCTCTTTTTACTTCAGTATTTCCACAATAAGCATTTGCTAAGGTTTGTACCTCCTCAGTGTTGAGGATGTCTTTTTTTAGCCCTTCACTCTTTTCATTCTTGATTCCCTCGGTTGGGTTCTCGGTGATTAATTTGTCTTTAATCGCTTTCTTAATAACCTTTTTGAACTTAGTAAAATAGTTGTAGGGTGTTTCTCCATTTAATCCCTCCTCCATATACCGCTTGTAACCCACACAAAGCTCCTCAGTCAATTCTTTTGGGGTAATTGAGGTTACACCGAGCGAAGTCTGAAGAAAGTCCTTAAACCAACTTAGAGAGTACTTTACAATTCTCTTATCCTTGTTAGTGTAATCGTCAAGGAATTGCTCATAATAGGCAACAAAGTCAATGTTCCTTTTGAAAGCTGGGGTATAGTCATATTCATTTGCCTGCATCTCAAGGTTTCTCTTTGATGCTATGCTTTCTGCCAATAGTTTAATTTCCTTGTTCTTTTGCCGCTCTTCCACTGTGGAAGCTTTTGTCAGTTTTAGCCCTAAATACTCTTTAGTTCTTTTGCCATTGTAGACAATATCCAAGTAAAGTGACTTTGTGCCATTGGCTTTTATATTTTCTCTTACAGTGACCCCCATGCCTTATAAATGATAATGCTTTCCTTTTTTTTGACTTACTTTGCAAAATAGTTAATTATACTGTTTTGGGGGACAGTTTGGGGGACAAAGTTTCATCAAACTACCTCAAATCAAAAGAAAAGAGAAAAGCCCTCAAATCATTAAATAGCTGATAATCATTGCCTTTTGTTGCTGATGTTTATTCTTGTTAGTTGGGTTGGATTAATGTCCCCGCTACTAACAAGGCCTCAGCGCACGCTGAGGCCTTTTTGTTATGCGTTGTTATGGTAGCGAAAAAGCCGGAGGAGCTTTTCTGAATTATTATGACGAATTTTACCAATAATATTTGTTTTCAGCAGAGCCATCGTGGCTGATTTCCTCATTCATTATTACTAATCTTTTATTTTCCAGTGGCAAATATCGTAGCAATTGTAGGCAGGCCCAACGTGGGCAAATCCACTTTCTTCAACAGACTGATTGAGAAGAAAAAGGCCATTATGGACAACGAACCTGGGGTAACCAGGGATCGCCACTACGGTTATGCCGAGTGGATAGGGAAGTATTTCACAGTTATCGATACAGGCGGGTATGTTGTTGGCTCTGACGACATTTTCGAATCAGCCATCCGGGAACAGGTAGTGGAAGCGCTCGAAGAAGCATCGGTCATTCTATTTATGGTCGATTGTGGCGAGGGAGTTACGCCGTGGGACAGGGACTTTGCCAACGTGGTGAGGAGTGTGAACAAGCCCGTGCTGCTTGTGGCCAACAAAGCCGATAACACCGAACGAATATTTGCTGCGAATGAATTTTACGAGCTGGGACTGGGAGAACACATGTTTCCTATTTCTTCCAACAGCGGTTCTGGTACCGGCGAGTTGCTGGACGAAGTAGTAAAGCATTTTGAGGAAGATGGCGACGAAGACCCGGGCAAAGACATTCCCCGCATCGCTATTCTGGGAAGGCCCAATGTAGGTAAATCTTCTTTTCTGAATATGCTGGTTGGCAAGGATCGCACCATTGTGACTAATGTGGCCGGCACCACCCGTGATGCTATCGACACCCGCTATACCCTATTTAACAAGGACTTTATTTTGACCGACACTGCTGGTATTCGCAAGAAAGCCAAGGTGAAAGAAGACATTGAATTCTTCTCTGTGCTGCGATCCATTCAGGCCCTTCAGGACAGTGATGTGAGCATAGTGATGATCGACGCAACACTTGGCCTGGAAGCTCAGGACATGAGCATTATCAACCTGGCCCACAAGTACAAAAAGGGCATCATGATCATGGTGAACAAGTGGGACCTGGTGGAGAAGGACGAGAAAACCGCCGACAAGTTTACCAAAGCCATGATAGAAAAACTTGGCGACATGGCATATGTGCCCATCATATTCACGTCTGTAGTGACCAAAAAGAGGATTTTTCAGGCCATAGAGCTGGCCATGGAAATCCACGAGAACCGAATAAAAAAGGTTCCGACCTCCAAGCTGAATGATATTATGTTGAAGGAAATAGAAAAATTTCCTCCGCCGTCTGTCAAAAGTAAAATTATCAACATCAAATACATCACGCAGCTTCCGACAAAGACGCCCTCATTCGCCTTTTTCTGTAGCAACCCTCAGTACATCAAAGAATCCTATCAGCGGTATTTGATAAATAAACTGCGTGGTCACTTTGGCTTTACCGGTTCGCCCATCACGTTGTTTTTCAGACAGAAATAGGGTAGTTTTATCCTATGAAAAAGTTGTTAGCAATACTTTTTGTCGCTTTCATGATCAGCTCATGCAGCGACCGACGTGACGACAATAGGTTCAGCATAACCATTGATGTTGACGGAGACGAAATTGAGGACATCATCAACGAAGCCCTCGAAGACGTGGAGGAATCGCTCGACGATGCCATGGATGATGTGGAGGAGATCAGGATCGAACTGGAGGATGGGCTCGACGATATCGTGATCAAAGTAGACGTGTCCGACAGAGATGTGCGAAAAATAAGAGAGCAAATCAGGAAAGAGCTTCGCAACATCCATCGTGATTTAAAGGATGTGAAAATCACCATTGAAAGAGACGTAGAAGACTTACCTTAAGCCTGCTTGCAGTCACAGTTTGCAGTTTTCGAAAAATACCTGCCGCCAAAGGCTTCCCAGTATTGCTTTGACCTTTGGGTGAAGCATGGCTTCACACTAAAAGTGGTCAAAGGCCGCTCCACCAAGCTGGGCGACTTCCGGTTCAACAAAGGCAGGAAGCCTATCATTACGGTCAATCAAGACCTCAACCCATACGCATTCACAGTAACCTACCTGCACGAGGTAGCTCACCTACAGGCTTTTGAAAAATATGGCAGGCGAATAGCCCCCCACGGCTCGGAATGGAAAAACACTTTTAAGGAAGTGCTGTTTCCCATGGTGGAGGCGGGAGCTTTTCCCGATGAGCTGGGACTGAAGCTCCGTCGCCACCTGGCTAACCCCAAGGCCGCTTCCTGCTCCGATCCTGCCCTTATGATGGCCCTTTCCAAGTACGATGTGCACAAAAGCGGCATATTGCTGGCAGAGCTTGTCATTGGTGAGGAGTTTTTGCTGGAATCACGCCATTTCAAAAAAGAAGGCAAGAAGCGCACCCGCTCTATTTGCCTGGAGATGAAAACAGGAAGGAAGTATTTGATTTCGGAAGTGGCGAGGGTGGAAAGGATTAGCTAGATTGTTGGTGACTTCGATGGAAGGATATTCATTTTGTGAAGCCCTAATGAGGATTTTCATTAAAATAGTCTTTCAGTTTCCGTTAGATAGTGGGTGGCATAGCTGAGAAAATTTCCGGAATCGTATTTAAACAACATTATTTGAGGAGATATGTGGATAAAAAAAGTTGAAGTTGGTGTGGATGAGAGTTCAATTGATCCAAGGTTTCTATTCCGTGCGGAGTTTGAATATGTTGTCGATAAGGAAATTCCATTATTCATTTCTGGTTTTTTGAAAACGCCTGACGGAAGGAAGCTAGCGGCTATTGATTCGGAGCAAGAATTGAGTGGTTACGATAATATTGTGATACCAATTTCTGAGGGAAATTCGAGCTCGTCAGGGAATGAGAGAAGTGTTTATTCTAGAAAGTTTTCTGCGACGATTTCTAAAAAGGCAATTGATTTTTTAGAACACCAGAGACTTTCTAGATCGACGAAAAGTGTGCTTTTAAAAGTTGAGCTGGAAATTGCTACTCTTTACCTTGACACGTTTAGCGGGAAGGCGCTAAAAATTGAGAGACAACCGGGAAATATGGAGATAGAAATTGAACAAAGTTCTTGGCTTAGAAATTTTTCGGAAAAATTGGGATTGGGCGAATTTCTAATAATTGAGTTTTCGAAGCATCATATTCAACTTGGGGCCGATCTGAAGAGTATGTGGACTGAAAAGTTGGATCGAGCTCTTACAAGGTTAGGCGAGATGCACACCCTGCTGAATGAAGGAAAATGGGACAAGGTGTTTGAGACTTCGAGAAAAGTTTGGGATATTTTTAAACTATACAAAGAGGACCACGATAGCAAGGAAGAACTAAAAAAGTTATTTGAGAAGAACAATTATTCAGAACTAGGGTTTGAGGATTTGTTGAAATCTATTTGGCATCTCCATGAGTTTTCATCTAAGTTTATCCATGACAAAGGGAAAAAGGGTCAAGATTTAAATCCTATACCAGTTCCCCAAAAAGAGGACGCTTATTTTATGTATATGTGGACTATGGGGTTTGTTAACTTAATTAACGAAAAGGTAAAAGGGATAGTGGCTGAGTAGAGAACTTAATATCACGCAGCATCTTAACAAAATCTTTCTTTACCCCACAATCCTCCTCTGTATCTGCTGCTCCACCAATTGATAAAAGACTTTCGGCGTCAGCGTTCTCCAGTTGTCAATTTGGAGGGTGCCGCCGAAGTTGACGTAGGAATCGATATTGAAGTTTTTTCAAGGGTTAGTTTTTATGCCTCAGCAGACGATAGGCAAATGATTTCTGCAAGCATGTTAGGTCGAACTGGACGTTTGTCTAGTAAGCTGCGATATTGTCCTTTCCGAGAGTTATAAAATAATGACCGTCGTCGAGCAGAGATTTAATGTGGGTTAGATTTTTCCTGAAATAATTGAGCAACTCCCTGTTGGAAGAATTTCCGAGTTGGATAAATAATACTTTTGGAGGAGCGCCTTGCAGCAAGTAATTGTTTTTGAAGTCTTTGTCCTTGGTGACGACAACTCTATTTTCCTCTATTGCGGTATCCAGAATACTCATGTCGTTCATAAATTGACCATTTGGGAAGTCGGCAGCGGTGTGCTTTGAGTTGAAACCTCTTTCGTTCAGCAACTCAGACAATAGCGGGGGTAATTGCGTGTCGACAAGAAAACAATGCATGTCAATGCACTACTGGAATGATTGTTCTTGGGTCGGAAATCCTTACAGCATATTCAAGACATGCTTTTATATCATCTTCCTCCAAATAGGGATAGTCCTTAAGTATTTCTTCGTGGGTCATGCCTGAAGCCAACAGACTCAATAAGTCGGTAACGGAAAACCTCATGTTTCTGATGGTCGGTTTGCCGCCACAAACTTCTGGATTCAATGTAATTCTATGTAGAAGTGATTTCTCCATGCTACTAATAACAACAATAAATTTACAGAAAGTTCTGGATTTTGCATCATGAAGTAGCGTTGAGTACTAGTCACTACCCCCCAATCCTCCTCTGAATCTGCTGCTCCACCAATTGATAGAAGATTTTCGGTGTCAGCGTTCTCCAGTTGTCGATCTGTAGGGTGCCGCCGAAGTTGACGTAGGAATCGATATTGAAGTTTTTCATTTCATCGAGCACAAAATCCCGAAAACCGACCATGGCAATCCAGCCATCTTCCACTTCCTCAAACCATTCTTCGTAGTAGGAGTCGTCGGAACCATGGAAATTGAGCACATTCTCACCTATGAGGATGAATTTGTTGATGTCGTACCGCTCGAAGTGCTCAACAATGTTCCGCTTCAGGTGCATGATGTCGTTGTGGAGGGCATCGTTCCATTCGCCAATGAACTCGAAGACTACATAGCCTTCGTCGTAATCGGCATAGAGAATTTTCATGTACAGCGTTTCGGATCCCATATAATCCCAGCCTGGAGCGAGGTAGTAGCCGTACACAGTTTCGGAGTAAACGTCGTAGTTGTATTCTTTGCCTTCAAAAGGAGAGTTGGGATCCGTGGAAGGGTCGTAGTAGGTAAGCCACCGGTAAAAGGGCTCTAGCTCATGCATGCGTTGGATAATTGTCTACAGCACCTCGCACAGAGCCATATTTCTGTAATAGCTCGGCAGCCAGCTGTTCTTCTATTTTCAGCTCATCCATTACCATGCGCACTGCCCGTTGCACCAGTTTCTCATTGCTCAGTTGCATGTCCACCATTTTGTTGCCTTTCACGTGCCCTAGCTGTATCATCACCGTGGTACTGATCATATTGAGCACCAGCTTCTGCGCCGTTCCGGACTTCATGCGGGTGCTGCCAGTCACAAATTCTGGCCCTACTACCGCTTCGATGGGGTATTCTACCGCCTCTGCCAATTTGGTGCCTGAGTTGCACGTAATGCAACCTGTCAGCAATCCTTTTTTTCTCGCCTCAGACACACCACCAATTACATAAGGCGTTCTGCCAGATGCGGCAACTCCTATAAGTGTGTCGTTTGGTGTTGGCTTGTATGCCTCAAGGTCTTTCCACGCCTGATTCGGGTCATCTTCAGCATGCTCTACCGATTTTCTGATGGCTTTGTCGCCGCCGGCCATAATACCCACTACGACATTAGGCGAAACGCCATAGGTAGGCGGACATTCGGAGGCGTCCACAATCGCCAACCTGCCGCTGGTGCCGGCACCAATGTAAAACAGTCTGCCACCTTCTTTCATCCGTGGTACGATCTGTGAGATCAACGCCTCAATTTGTGGCAATGCTTTTTGTACCGCCAAAGGCACGGTTTGGTCTTCCTTGTTGATGTTGGTCAACAGCTCCAGAACAGACATTTGTTCCAGGTGATTATAATATGAACTGCTTTCGGTGGTGCTCATACTTTGCTTGTTCCAAAAGTTCTTTCCTGATGATACAGCGTGAGGCCAGCAATAGGGCCCTCAATGATGTTTTTGACAGTAATACCCTGATCGCTTGCTGCCTGGCGTAGGATATTGCCATAATAGAAGGCCACCGACCCAGTGAAGTGCACGGGAAGTTTGTCGTGGTCTTTGTAAGACATGACTATCTCCGTGAAGAATTCGGTGAACGAATCGTAGACCAGCTTGTAGACATACGGCTCCTTGATGTGGTGCATCAGGAACTTCATGAAGCTGGCCAGAAACCTGGATGGGTACTTCTTTTTGTACACGTTTTCAAGCAGGTCTTCTTCCGTTAATGCAAATCTTTTGTTGAATGCCTCCTGCAAAGTGGAAGGGAGCCTGTTTCTGATGGCTGCTATGAGTAACTTTTTGCCCATGTTTGCACCGCTGCCCTCATCGCCCAGCACATAACCCAGTGAAGGTACTTGTGCAGTGATCTTCTCACCGTTGTAATAGCAGGAGTTGGATCCTGTGCCCAAAATGCAGGCAATGCCTGGGTCGTTACCACATAGTGCCCGTGCGGCGGCTAAAAGATCGTTGTTAACTTCAATGGCGGCGTCAGGGAAGAAAGGCCTCAGTACTTCCGCTACCTTTTTGTTTTTTTCCACGCTTCCGCAGCCAGCACCATAAAACGCCAGCTCGGTTATTTTGTGCGCTCCCACCACTTGAAGCACGTGCTCCTGCACTCCTTTTCGAAGGTCTTCATCTTCCTGAACGTAGGGGTTGTACCCCTCAGAGCTGGCTTGCTTGATTTGGCCATCTTCCGTTATCAAACGCCATTCTATTTTTGTTGCCCCACTGTCTGCAATTAGAATCATTGTGTTTGGGTGTTTTCATGCCCGGACAAGCGCCCAATGCATTTGAATTTATCAAAAACTGAATCAGTATGTGGCGCATCGGGTAATTCACCGGTAAGATCCTGCCCTGCCCAGTGTTCGTAGTGTAGTCCGGTTCGCCAAAGCCTGGAAAGGCTCACATCGTAAATGAACCCCTTATAGGCAATCCAAACCTCTTCCCTGTCCTGTCCGTTGCGAAGCGCCAGCTGATTGGCTGTAAATATCGGCAATAAATTTGAATTATCCATATTGTGTGCGCACACAATTCAATTTTAGGCTGTTTTTGATTTTTTCAATCTTATGGCCCAACTACAGATTTAGACGTAAGGCACCACTTGCAGGCAAGTTAATTAATTCGAAGTGCCACATTCACTTCGGTTTAAATTTTATACTATTATTAATCATTTTCTCATTTTGTTAGATGAAACAGCGAATTAAGTGCTGTTTTATTTCGTTCTCCACAACAAACTGTTGGTTTCTTTGTCATTTGCACTTAATTTCATGGCTCAACTAAACCCAAAACAATGAAAAAACTAGTCTACTGCCTTTTAATTGCTGTATTAGCGGCCTGCAGTACTCCAAAGGAAGAGAAGAAAGATGTTTCAACTATGTCGGACGACGAGCTGAGGGCATACGCAGACACACTTGCTCATAAATATATACTGACTGATGGCCACGTTGATTTGCCCTATCGAATGAAGGTGGCGGGTTTTATCCTAAAAAAGGAAGTTATGGACGTGTCTGTTCGCACGCCGGAAGGCAACTTTGACTATGTGCGGGCAAAGGAAGGCGGCCTGGATGCGCCTATGATGTCGATTTACATTCCATCGAGCTACGGTGTAACACAGGAAGCCAAAGACCTGGCCGATTCGCTCATAGGTATGGTGGAGAAGCTGACTACTACCTATCCTGACAAATTTGCGTTGGCCAAGACGCCAGCGGCAATTGAAGAGAACTTTAAAGCTGGTTTGATCTCGCTGCCGATGGGAATGGAAAACGGAGCTCCCTTGATGGAGGACCTGGCCAACGTGGCGTACTTCGCTGAAAGAGGGATCAATTATATCACGCTTACCCACGGCAAAGACAACCAGATTTGCGACTCCAGCTACGATACCACTTACACCTGGAATGGTCTGAGCCCATTTGGTGAGGAGGTTGTGAATGAAATGAACAAGCAAGGTGTCATGGTGGATATTTCGCATGTGTCGGACAGCACGTTTTATGATGTGATGGCGCTGACTGACGTGCCTGCTATCGCATCTCACTCATCTTGCCGGTATTTCACACCAGGTTTTGAGCGCAATATGTCGGATGAAATGATCAAAATGCTGGGTGAGAATGGTGGCGTGATCCAAATCAACTTCGGGTCGAGCTTTCTTTCCGGTGAAGTGAGAGAACAAAGCGAAAAAGTAAGGGAGCACATGACCAACTGGTTGGCTGAAAATGGATTGAGCTACAGAGATTCTACTGCGCAGGCTTATATGAAACAATACGTGGCAGATTCTGCCATCAACCTGTTTGCCACTGTAGGCGTGGTGGCCGATCATATTGACCATGTGGTAGAAATAGCTGGTATTGACCACGTCGGTTTGGGCTCCGACTACGACGGCGTGGGTGACTCGCTGCCAACTGGCCTTAAAGACGTTTCTGAGTTTCCTAACCTGATTTACGAACTTTTGAAGCGGGGCTACACTGAAGAGGACATTGCCAAGATTTGTTACCAGAACGTGTTCAGGGTTTGGAACACAGTGCTTGATAAATCTAAAGAACTGAAGGGTGCCTGACCCTCACAAAAAATTACAGGATGACCTGGCAAGCAGCAATGATGGCCAGGTCATTTTTATTTTGGAGGTAAATAATTACGGAACTGTCTTCGGTGTCAAATTCTTTTGGCAGGTAAAGTGAAACTTCTCCAGCCGTCTGTGCTGCTACTGCATGAAACTCCACAACTACATTTTTGTGGGTCAGCGTTCGTCCTTTGTTCTCTCCCCTCGGCACATGGTTTTCTGCCTCCTTTTTCACCAGGGCGAAATTGATCAATGTCTGGTTAGGTGCTTTGTCCAGGGCATATTTCACCAGGAGCTCTTCGCCGTTGTCAACAACTGAAACTTTTAGCGAATAACTGGCCGGTTCGGACAAAGCAGTTTTGATGGCGCTATCCGCTTCCTTCCGGGAAGAACCCACAAATTCAACTTTTCCATTTACCACCATTTGGGGGGTGTAGGCATTGCCAGCCTTTAGTTTGTTGACATAGTTGCCTTGTCGAACGTTGTACTTGGAGCTGGCGTACGGGTCTTTCCAGCCAAGGTAGTCCCAGTAACTTACGTGAAAAGACAAACCGAAGACGGGCTCGCCCTTAGCGGAGGCTTCCTCGATAATTGAGTTAAGAAGCTGATCCGCAGCCGAACAACTCGAGCAGCCTTGCGAGGTGAACAGCTCAATGACGGCAAAACCTCCACTGCCGGAGGTGAACAATGGGGTGTCTTTTTCAACGAAAGGCTTCGAGCTTAGAAAAGCTGTAAGTCCCACTACTAGCACAACGCCTATAGCAATTGCCCACTTTTTCATGATGTAAAGGTACAGAGCAGAGGCCTCGCATGCTGTAAGGTGGCTGACAATCAGCAAAAGAAGTCTTATAACCTCTTCAATTAGGAATTTAATATGATAACCTCTACATTTCGGAAAAATATAAATCATGAAGAAAACACAGCTGGGGGAGTTTGAGGAAATTGTGCTGCTGACTATTGCTGTATTGCATAATGACGCTTATGGTGTGTCAATAAAAAACGAGCTGGAGAGCAGGCTGGGTTATGGCACCAGCGTAGGTGCGCTGCAAACAGCGCTAAAGAGGCTGGAAGAGAAAGGCTATCTCGACTCAGCATGGGGCGAAACCTCCAACGTGCGTGGAGGCAAGCGGAAGAAGTATTACAAAATTACGGCCTCTGCCCAAAGAGCTTTACAGGAGATCAAAGACATCCGTGCCCAGCTGTGGTCTGACATACCATCGATGGTTTTAAAATATATGTAGCCCATGAGATCCCCTCAATTTGTTCCACCTCGCCTGCCGATGCGATTTTTCAGGGCAATCTGTAAAGCAGATTTTCTAGAAGAGATTGAAGGGGACTTGTTGGAAATATACGAGCAAAAGGCACAGGAGAATTCTCCTTCGAAACTCAGGTGGCTCTTTATTTGGGAGATCACCCGACTCATCCGACCGAAACTTTTAAAGTCAGTTATTCCGTCATCAGTAAATCCATTTTTTATGTTTCAGGATCATTTCAAGGTAAGCTACCGCAATCTGCGTCGGCAAAAGGGCTACACGCTGATCAACCTTCTGGGCCTTTCACTCGGAATTGCCTCTGCCATTCTGCTATTCCTTGTTGTCAGCTACGAAAAATCGTTCGATGGTTTCCATCCCAACAGTGCCCGCATTTACAAAATCGGTGAGATGGAAAACGGCGGGGAGCCTGATTACCTCACCAAAACGCCCCTGGCCCCCAAACTCAAGGCCGACCTGCCCGAGGTGGTGGCCGCAACCCGGTTTGCAGGGTGGGACAGTCCGTGGCTCGAAGCTGAGCATGGGCGAATTCAGGAGACAATCAAGTTTGTGGACGAAGATTTTGCCGATATGTTTGGCTTCGCAGTGCTGGAGGGTGACCTGAAGCAAACGCTGGCGACCAAAGGCCAGATGGTCATTACAGAAAAAAAGGCCAGGGAGCTCTTCGGCGATGACAGGGCGGTGGGAAAACAGGTGAAAGAAGTACTTGGCGACAAAACATGGATAGTGGGCGCCGTATTGCAAGACATCCCAACTCATTCGACCATCCAGTTCAGCATCCTGTCGGGTTGGAGCAATATTCCCGACTACCTCGCCGACCCCGAGCTGGCCAACTGGTACAACACCTTTATGACCGCATATGTGATGTTGGACGAGTATGCGACTCCACAGCAGCTTGCCGATAAGCTTGATCAGATCGTTGCCGACAATTTTTTGCCAGCTGGCAATGCTGCCAGCATTCATTTGCTCCCACTAAAAAGCTCCAGGGCAGTGGAGGCCAACAACGATATGGTCATCAACCTGCTGGGCATAGTTGCAATCATCATTCTTGCCATTGCATCGGTGAACTACGTGAACCTGGCCTCTGCACAAGCGCTTGTGAGAATCAAGGAAGTAACGATACGGAAGGTGCTTGGCTCTTCCAAAAGGCAGCTTGTTTCTCAGTTTTTGGCAGAAGCTTTCATAGTGAACTTTCTGGCTACCCTGGCAGCCTGGTTGATGCTGTTTTTTGCCATTCCTTACATGGAAGAAATATTCTCTATTGCCTTTACCTATACGTCGGGCGGCTGGGCAGTCATGGTTGGCGCAACGCTCTTTTTTTCCATGCTTCTTGGTATGGCAAGTGGGCTTTTTCCAGCTCTGCTGATCACCTCCATCAAAGCGACAGATGGGCTCAAGGGAAAGAGTAGCAACAAAGGCACCAATCCTGTTTTCAGGAAATGGCTCCTGACATTTCAGTTCGCTGCTTCCATCTTAATGATCGTAGGCACGGTGGTGATTTGGAAGCAGATCACCTTTATGAAAAACCAGAACCTGAACTTCGACGATAGTCAGGTGTTGGTAGTGCCCCTGTCGGAGCAAGACTTTCCCGATATTGAAAAAGCCATGCAGCGTGTTAAAGTGATGCAAGAAGCGCTTGCGACCGAACCTGGTGTAGAAGTGGTGACAAGGGCTCAAAATGTCCCTGGGCGCTATTGGCAAAACTACAACCGATTCAGCGACAAAGCCGACCCCACGGTGGTGCACAGCTTGCGACAGTCGTATGTTGGTGCTGACTATTTCCCTGCCCTGGGCGTCAGCTTCGTCGAAGGCCGCAACTTCGATGCAACCCGTGCCGGTGACACCGCCGCAGTCATTATCAACAAAAAGGCTATGCAGGCATTTGGTTGGCAGAATATTGAGGACAAAACACTCTGCGAGGGTGGACAAAACGGATGCACACTCTACAAAGTGATTGGCGTAACGGAAGACTTCCACTATCAATCCCTGGCGGGTGAAGTTCAGCCTCTCATTCACTTTTTGGATAATGTGTATGGCAGCCTGATCGTGGTCCGGTTCCAGCCTGGCAAAACATCCTCAGTGCTGGCCCGGGTGGAAAAGGAGTGGAATGGGCTGGAGTCGCTGAGTAGTTTCGATTACTTTTTTCTCGATCAGGAGTTTGCCGGCATGTACAGAGAGCAGGAAAGGATCGGCATCTCAGCAGCCTTCTTTTCTATTCTCGCCATCGTCATTGCTTCGCTGGGCTTGTTCAGTGTGGCGTCGTTTCTTATTCGTCGCAAGCGCAAGGAGATAGGCATAAGGAAGGTGATGGGGGCATCTTTGTCCGAATTGTCTGTGTCGCTGATGAAAGGCTATTTGCTTTTGGTTTTGGTTGCCTTCACCATCGCTACCCCAGCTTCATATTACCTGATGAGCGAATTTTTGCAGGGCTTTGCCTATCACATAGCTTTGGATCCAACAATATTCGTGATTGCAGGCGGGCTCGTTTTGTTGTTTGCCATGATCAGCGTTGGGCTCATTGTTTTAAGGGCGGCGAAAGAGAATCCGGTGCTAGCGCTGAGGGATGAGTAAACTATGCTGAATTGAATGGTAGAAGGTGATCTCCTGGCGTGGCCGACTACTGATTGATGACATAGCCATAGAAGATGAGTATGGCGAGGATCGATAGCACGAGGCCGCCGATGCTTGCACCAAACACGGCCATGCCGTAACCACTCTGATTCTTTTTTCTTATGCGTTGAATAGCGATCAGCCCGGTGGTTAGGGCGGAGGCAGCTGCTGCTAAGAACAAAAAGGAGCCAAGAGCGGGGTACGAAAGAGGTAAAAGAAAGAGTGCAATAGTGGCCAATGCTGAGAAGAAACTGATTTGCGCCAAACTGCTGGTTTTTTGAATGGTGCTATTTCTGGGAGATAGTTGGGAGGTGTCCCTTTTGAGGATTTCCGGGTCGATCGGTACAATGGATGAATCAGAGGGACTTCCCGCAAGACCCAGATTTAAATTTTTGGCTTTGAACTCCGGAGAGTATAGCGCTTCTTTTTCTTGCTCTTTTTCGAAATACGTCAGCGTATCAAAAAAAGGATCTTCTTCCTCTGCACCTGGCACAAATTTATTTGAATGGATTTTTTCGGACTTTTTTGAAAAGGGCAAGTGAAATTGATACGGTTTATGGGCTTTACATTGGATCAAAATCACTAAGAAAAGCAAACCAGCTACTACTTGCCTCATTGAGCATATTTATTTTGCAGCCAAAATAATAAATAGTCCGTCACTTTTAACGCAGCACGCAACTCGATTTTTGAAATTTACCTCTTCCTATTGCCAGTGTGCTCAAATACTATAGTAATCAATTTGGGCGAGATTGATTAACGTATATCAAGGCCAAAATTGCCAGAGCAAATGCCAGCGCCCCAATACATATTCCAAAAATGGCTAAATGTTTACCCATCTCGTGATATTTTTTGATCTGGGGAAGGGCAATTATGCCAGTTGCTATGGCAATAACGGGAAGTGAGAGAGCCAATATGACGCCGATGGGTGATGAAAATGATAAAAACACGTATAAAAGTATGAGCCCAATAGCAGAAAAAAAGCTCACGTGTGCAAGCGCATTGGGTTTCGGGTCGCCCTCATCAGGTACAGTGGCGGAGTTGTTACTAGCATCATTTTTTGGTTGTTTTTTGTGTGGGGGCCTAACAGAGGGAGGTTTTTTAGAAGCGGTGCGAGCCTTTTTTTGGCTGCCTGGTCTTTCATCATGTGAGTAAAGATTGACACTATCTTGTCCGCTGTTAAAGTTTCCGGGTGTAGTGGCGTTGGGCATGAGAGAATCGACCGCTGCATTCTGGTAGCCTATATGGTTTGATGCGGAAGCGTAGAGTGATGCGTTAGTGCTTGTGGGTGGAGGTGAGAAAATGTAATAGCTTCTGGTCTTGCAGTGAGTGAACAAAAGCCCAAAAAGTAGAAATGGAATAATCTGCCTCATTTGGCAGGCAAAATACAGTCGAAAAGGAGAAATAGGTGCCTTGGGGTTACTTTATTTCTTTTTCATACTTCTTGGGCGCATACAAAAAACCAAAAGCTCTTGCTCCTTCTTTCGTATGCACTTCGTGGTGCACGTGGTGGGCATGCATGATCCGCTTCATGTATTTGCTTTTGGCTTTGTACTTGATCTTGATGCGTCGATGCACAATCACATCATGGAAAATAAAGTAAAACAGGCCGTACGCCAGAATACCAAAGCCCACGAACATCAGCCAGCGAATTTCGGGAAATTCGGATCCAAAGACTATACAAGCGATGGACGGGATACTGAAAACCAAAGCAAACAGGTCGTTGCGTTCCAGCGTGTGGTTGTGCAGCCTGTGGTGCGACCTATGCCACGTCCATAAAACCCCATGCATAATGTATTTATGAGTAAACCAGGCCACAGCTTCCATAAAGAAGAAAGTGCCTATGACAAGAAAGGTGTAAAACAACCAGATCATTCGAAGAAATTCTTAACAAAGATAATCAATAAGTCAGCAACTCATCTCTTACTGACTCCATTAGCCACATGGGCGTGGAGGTGGCTCCGCAAATGCCGACAGTATCGCCAAGCTTAAACCATTGTTTCTCCAACTCAGCAGCATTGCTGATAAAGTGCGTGTCGGGGTTGGTGTTTTTACATACCTGATAAAGCACCTTGCCGTTCGACGACTTTGTGCCTGAAACAAACACAATCTTGTCAAAGTGTCGGGCAAAGTCTCTCAGTTCCTTATCTCTGTTCGACACTTGTCGGCAAATGGTGTCATTGGGATTCACTCTTATGCCGGCTTCGGTAAGCAAGCGGGTGATTTCATAGAACTTATCCGTGCTTTTAGTGGTCTGACTATATAGTGTCAGCTCCCTTGGCAGCGACGGGATGTCTAATTCGGCGATGTCCTGAAAAACCACTGCCTGATTGTTAGTTTGGCCAAGTAGCCCGACTACTTCGGCGTGACCAGGCTTGCCGTAGATGTAGATCGTTTCCTTTTTATCGAAAGAGTTCTTGATTCTGTTTTGAAGCTTGAGTACCACGGGGCACGAAGCATCTATCAGCTCCAGGTTGTTGTCAACCGCCAAAGAATAGGTCGATGGCGGCTCGCCATGTGCCCTGATCAACACTTTGGCGTCCCTGATATCGCCTAACTCGTCGTGATTGATGATCTTCAGGCCTTTCTTTTCAAGCCGCTTCACTTCCTCGTCGTTGTGTACAATATCACCTAAGCAAAACAGCCTACCTTCTTCCTCCAGAATGTCTTCAGCCATTTCAATGGCATATACCACTCCAAAGCAAAAGCCAGAATGAGGGTCGATATTTACACGTAGGTTCAACATACTTTAATAAACCAGCAAACGTCAATTATGTTTGAGACCAAATCTCGATTTAAAGAATTCGTAATATGTGATATTCATGAGCAGCAGCAGTAGTGCATACACTGTGTCTTCCATAGGTATCGTCCAAATTCTTAACCCCAGATTTTCTGCGTTGTTGTACCAAACAATTGGCTCTTCAGTCACGCCACCCGTAAGGATACCGTTGACCAGAAGAAAAGGGATGAGATGGATGAGGTAGGCGATAAAGAAATGCCCTAGGTAGGCCGATTTTAACCATAAGCCATGTATAACCAGCAAGAGTCCGGCGAACAGAAAATTGTAGAAAGTGTAGTCTTTTCCATAGGATGCCAAAGCCAGAATGATTAGCAATGCCCCAAGTAAAGTCGCCAGCCAGTTGAGCTTTATGTTTACCTTATTTCCTTTGTCAAAATAAACAACACAGTCATAAATAAACACAGATGCGAATGGGACGGTGAAAAAGAAGAGCCACTCTTCAACGGGAAGCTGAAATAAATACAGCCCGGTGAGGTAGTCAGCGTTGAAGCCCCAAACGCCATCTTTTGTAAAGATGACATCCCAAACGATAAAGAAAGCGGCTGTGAGTAAGATGCCCGGAAACAGTGCCCTCCATCTGGAGGCATAGGCAATTCTCGGTTCGAATGACCTCAGTAAGGGAAACGAGACTGTGGCAATATGTAGCCAAAGATAGAGTGACATCAGAAGCCGTTTAAACTGTGCTTTAGGTAGGTTTGGAACAGCAAAATGATCTTCTTCGAATCAGGTATCCTGATCCTTTCAGTCATAATTCTTGCAACCGGTAGTCTTTTAATTTTGCTGAACAGTGTCAGGTAGTATACGTAGGCCAGGTACACACCAAGCCGGGCTCCCTTGTGCAGCCTTTTGATGCCTTCGTAGGCAGCGTCGAAGTCCTGCTGAATGTCTGATTCAATCTGCGCCTTGCTGATTTGTGAGAAATTATTGAAGTCTACACCTGGGAAATAGGTGCGCCCTCTGTCTTTAAAATCGCTTTTGATGTCTCTTAGAAAATTCACCTTTTGAAAGGCAGCACCCAGCCTTCGGGCGGGTGCTTTCAACGATTGGAATTCTTTGTCATCCCCTTCGCAAAACACTCTCAGGCACATGAGCCCAACTACCTCGGCCGAGCCGTAGATATATTCCTGGTAGCCGCTTTCATTGTACTCATTCTGGAGAATGTCCATTTCCATGCTGTGCAGAAAGGCGTCGATGAGTTCGTTCTCTATTTTGTATTGATTGACGACGGACTGAAACGAGTGAAGTATAGGGTTAAAGCTTAGCTTCTCGTCAATAGCATCGTAGGTGTCTTTTCTAAATCTTTCCAGCAGCACTTTTTTATTGTGGTCGTGAAACGTATCTACGATTTCGTCGGCATACCTGACAAACCCATAAATGGCAAACACAGGATCTCTAAATTTTTTGTGCAGCGTTTTAATCCCAAGAGTAAAGGACGTACTGTAGCGCTCTGTCACCAGCTGGCTGACTTTTAATGCGGTGCTGTCAAAAAGATCTATGTGGTTCATAGTGTTACTATTATCTGACAAAGTCTTTTTTTATTTCATTGGCTACCACCTGGCCCGAAATAAGAGTAGGAGGCACGCCTGGGCCGGGTACTGTTAATTGCCCGGTATAATATAAATTTTTTAGATGGCGATTTTTTAGGGATGGCTTCAAAATAGCCGTTTGCTTCAGCGTATTTGCCAGGCCGTAGGCATTTCCTCTGAAAGCGTGGTAATCCTTTATGAAATCGTTGTGAGCGTAGCTTTGTTTAAAAATCACATGGTTTTTCACTTCCTGCCCTATCAAAACCTCTAATCGATCTATGATGATGTTGTAATATTTTTCCCTCGTTGCTTCATCATCTTTCAGTCCTGGTGCTACTGGGATGAGCAGAATAAGGTTTTCACAGCCCTTAGGGGCGACCGTGTAGTCAGTTACCGAAGTAGCAGAGAGGTAAAACAAAGGCTTGCTGGGCCAGCCAGGCGTCTCATAAATCTCTTTCGCATGGGGCCCGAAGTCCTCATCGAAGAACAACATGTGGTGGGTGATATTTTCCAGTTTTTTGTTCAGTCCGATGTAGAACAAAAGGCTGGAAGGAGCCATGGTTCTTTTCTCCCAATATTTTGGGCTATAATTTCTGTGCTCATAGTCGAGCAGGTGCTGGTCTACATGGTGGTAATCGGCACCGGCCACCACCACATCAGCTTTGAAGGCACCTTTGGCGGTAAGCACACTTTCAGCTTTCCCATTTTTTGCCACTATTTTCTCTACTTCATGGTCAGTCAGGATCTTCACACCTTTCTCCTCTGCCAGGCTAACCATTGCCTCAATCACTTTATACATGCCACCCTCCGGGTACCACGTGCCCAGCGACATGTCGGCATAGTTCATCAGGCTGTACAACGCCGGTGTGTTTTCCGGTATGGCGCCAAGAAAGAGGACGGGGAACTCCATCAGTCGGATGAGTTTGTCATTGGTGAAGAATTTTCGAACGTGACTATGCATGCTTTGGAACACATCCATTTTCACCAGACCTTTTAAGAGCCGGGGATCAATAAACTCGAACAGTGAGCGGCTTGGTTTGTACACAAGGTCATTGATGCCAACTTCATACTTGTATTCTGCCTGGGAAAGAAAGGCCTGCAATTTTTTTCCCGCACCCTTTTCAAGTGATTCAAAAAGAGCCTCCAGTTCGCTCATTTTGGCAGGCACCTTCATGTGGTCGTCTTTATCAAACACGACGGTGTAAGACGGGTCGAGCCTTTTCAAATGATAGTAGTCGGAGGGCTTCTTACCGAAAAGTGCAAAATACCGATCAAAAACATCAGGCATCCAATACCAGGAGGGGCCCATGTCAAACATGAAGCCGTCTGCTTCAAGTTTCCTTGCTCTGCCTCCAATCGTTTTATTTTTTTCTAGTAAAGTGACATTATGGCCCTGATCAGCCAGGCAAGTGGCTGCTGATAACCCCGCAAAGCCTGAGCCGATAACGCAAATATCCAGTGCTGGCATAAATTAGAAGCTGTGAGCGTAATGAGTCAATTTAGCTTTTAATTCCTTGCGGGCAATGTGAATTCGGTTTTTAACGGTACCAATCGGTATTTGTAGCTTCTCGGCAATTTCGTGGTATTTGAATCCCCGGAAATACATCATGAACGGGCTTTTATATACATCATCCACGTTGTCGAGTGCTGCTTCGATGTCCTCCCTTGTAAAGCTGGAGTAGACGTCGTTTTGAACACTGCTTCCTGATGAGTTGATATAGTGCAGGTTGTCGGTGGTGTCGATAAAGGTGTTCCTTCTTACCATTCTTTGGTAGTTGGTAATAAAGGTGTTCTTCATGATTGTGTACAACCAAGCCTTAATATTGGTGCCAGTGGCAAATTTGTCACGGTTTTTGAATGCCTTCAGCATTGTTTCCTGAATGAGGTCATTCGCATCTTCCATGTCCCTGGTTAGCTTCAGTGCGAATGGTTTCAATGATCCTGACATTTCTTTAAGAGTGTAATTGAATTCTAAAGCCGTCATATCGGTCAGTTATTTTGTTTAATCAAAATTACAAACATTTAAACAAACTGCAATGTTTTGTTTAGTTTATTTTTTGTTTTGTTAAACAAAATGAAGTTAGCACTGGTCTACGACTCCTGGTACGGCAGAAGCAATGCAGACGGTTTCGTATCTGCGGATGCTTGTGGATACAGGTTTTATAAGAAAAGGGGGAAACTTAGGGCTTTGAGACTACTGCACTTCGGCGTTGTGCTCTTCAACAAAACTTGTGATCTGCTCTGACCGGGTAAAAATGATCACATTGTCGGGGGTTTGAATATCCTGCCCTATTACCTGATAACCGGAGAGAAGAATGGTCGATTCAGGAAAGAGACCTGAAAGCTTGTTGACATAGCCCTGCACCTGATCAATGCCAGGAACGGATGTGAGGATAGAAAGGATAAATTTCGGTTTGTGCAGGTTGTAGACAGAAACCAGATCCTGGAGAGGCAACGACTGGCCGAGGTAAATGCTCTTATTGTGCCTTGACCTAATCACGTAGTCGGCAAAAAGGAGGCTCAGCTCATGAAGCTCGCCCTCTGGGAGGTAAAGGAGGTACTTTTTTGCATTTGTATACTCTGATGAATACTGCCCATCGATCGCTACAATTAGCTTTTGACGGATCAGGTTAGAAATGAAATGCTCTTGCGCCGGGGTGATGCTTCCTGTTTGCCAAAGGACGCCGATTTTAGATAGAAATGGATAGACGATATTAAGCATCGTCTTTTCGAACCCGAGCTTTAAAATGTTAGACGACATGATCTTTTCGAACCTGTCTTCATCCATATCAATCATCGCCAAAGTGAGTGCATGAATTTGCTCTGGAAAACGCAGGTGTTTCTCAGTCAGCAATAGCACTTCCTCGGCTATTTCCTGAGAACTCATGTCGGCAATGTGAGAAATCTTGAATCCGTTGTCTTTCAACAACGAAACATTGAGGATAAGCTTCAAATCGAGATCGTCGTAGCTCCTTATATTAGTCTCGGAACGGCTGGGTTTGATAAAATTGTACCGTTGCTCCCAAATCCGGATAGTGTGGGCTTTGATGCCAGATAAATGCTCGAGGTCTTTGATTGAATAGTTGCTCACTTACTTAAACGTTATCGCACTCTAATTTAAATGTGATCTTATAATCGGTTTATGATGAGACAAACTTAATGCTCAACTAAAATGTTTGAAAAACTTTGTTAGCCCAGGTAGCCAACGAGCGCAAAGAAAGATGCCTGAGACAAAATAACGTATTTGTCTAACTCATTTTTGTTTTCAAAATCAAAATTGTGGAGTACGATATGGAGAATAAAGGCAAGTGCTCCCCAGCTAATATAGTTCTGAATTGGAATGCCCGACCCTTGCCAGCTCCAGTAGTCCGACATGATAGCTACCGGCTCCAGCAATATATCCAATCCCACCATTAGCAATGCACCAGCCAGTGATGCGAGCCACTTGTTGTTGATGGAGCGTGTAAGAGAAGCTGTACATACTACCAGTATCAGCCAGTTGGTGCCGATAAGCAAAGGCACGCCGAAGAGCTTGGGCCCTAAAGTGGCTCCGTATTCGTAACTTCCGAATGGCCAGCCGGTTTGTACGCCAACTACCTCACTAAAAAAGGCGATCAGAAAACACAGAAATGCATAGGCGTAGAAGGAAGGGGTTTTGTTTTGCTGAAAAATGATCACAAGCGCTGCCACTATCAAAAGGTTGAGAGGTGTCAGTTGCCTCATCAAAGGTGCCCACTCTGGTAACAGCATGCCAATAGTGCCAACCAAATGAAGTACCACAATTACCAGTGCCGCCTTGTTTTTACTGCTCATTATTCAAAGTTAGAAAGGTAAACTTGCCGCTGCTTGTTTGGTTTGAAAATAGTGCAGAATTTGCCAACTTGTTTAACAGTCTACCCCAGCCAAAGGGCTGAATTTATGGTATTATACAACGTAACGGTTAATATAGAATCAGTAGTTGAAGACGAATGGCTGCATTGGATAAAGTCAAATCACATTCCAAAAGTAATGGCTACAGGTAAGTTTGTGGAGAGCAAAATATTCAAGCTATTGCACGACGAAGGGGATGGGAGTGCCACATACAGCGTGCAGTTTTTTGCAGCCTCTGTAAAGCAGGTAAACGAATATCTTGAAACTTACGCACCAGCGCTGGTACAAGCTCATATGGAAAGGTATAAAAACAAACACGTAGCTTTTCGAACGCTTATGGAGGAGGTGTAGTAATTGCTGTTCTGCCCATGCACCATCCCATTGCTAATCATAGGAAGTAGTGCTAGATTTATTGGGTAAATCCACTCAATGCCACTTCCGTTATGATCAAACAGTTCAACATGAAGGCCCTTTATGGGGCATACCTATTTTTTCTTTTCCTTGCTGCCTGCGAAAAGCCTGTAGAGGAAAAAATCATTGACCTTCCACGAGGCGTTCCGGAAGCGGAGGGTGTACCCTCCTCCAGCATTCAGGCCTTTCTTGAATCGGCCGATACCAGCAAGCACGAATTCCACAGTTTCATGTTTCTCCGCCATGGGAAAGTGATCGCAGAGAGCTGGTGGAGCCCTTATGGGCCAGAGCTGCCGCACACCATGTACTCTACAAGCAAAAGCTTTACCTCAACGGCCATTGGTTTTGCGGTCACGGAAAAGCTGTTGACTGTCAATGACTCGGTTATTTCGTTTTTCCCAGAATATGTTACAGATAGCGTGAGCGACTTCATGGCAGCCCTCACTGTCAAAGACCTGCTTACCATGTCTGTAGGGCAGGATCCAGACCCGTCGGCCACCATACCTGGCGACAGCCTCTGGGTAAAGTCATTCCTTTACACGCCCATCATCAACAAGCCGGGAACAAAATTTCTCTACAATTCGATGGCTACTTATATGCTGTCGGCTATTGTCACTAAAGTAACAGGGCAAAAAGTCATCGACTATTTGAAACCAAGGCTGTTCGATCCTTTGCATATACAAGGAATCGACTGGGAGACTGATCTGGTGGGGAACAACACCGGAGGCTGGGGGCTCAGGCTGAAGACGGAGGACATGGCTAAATTTGGGCAGCTTTTGCTCCAAAAAGGTAAGTGGAACGGCGAGCAAATTCTTTCGGAAGAGTGGATAGCAGAAGCAACCTCTTTCAAAATACAGCAGTCGCCTGAGTTACCAGCAGAGACAAGAGCAAAAAGTGATTGGTTGCAGGGATATTGCTACCAGTTTTGGCGGTGCCGGAACAATGCGTTTCGGGGCGACGGTGCTTTTGGTCAATACATCATCGTGATGCCAGATCAGGACGCAGTCATTGCTATTACCTCGGAGACGTCTGATATGCAGGGAATCTTAAACATGGTTTGGGATCAGTTGCTGCCAGCGATGTCCGACGATGAGCTGCCCGTTGATGCGGCGGCCGTTGCATCGCTTGAAAGAAAGGTTGCCTCACTAGCGCTGTCGATTCCTGCTGCCAGCCTTGCTTCCACTTTGGAGGGAGCTATTTCCGAAAAAGTTTTTGAGCTGGACTCAAACGGAAGGAACATTGAAAGTATTCAATTCCAGTTTGGAGCGACAGGTAGTAACGTGGTGATGAAATACAAGGACACCACCTACGCTATACCGATTGGATGGGGGGAGTGGAAATTTTCACAGACACAAAGACCAGGCCCATATTTGGTAGCGAGAGCGAAAAATGCATTGAAAGGATTGCCACCATTCAAAGTAGCAGCAGCCTATTCCTGGACTGAGGAGAACGTGCTGGAACTAACACTGCGGTACATTGAGAGTCCACACACCGAGACGATTATTTGCACCTTTGAAGGAGAAGATGTCATGCTTGATTTCAAATGGAGCTTTGCGCCAACTATGAAGGCACCGGTGATAGAAGGAGAACTGGTGGAGGCACAGTAAGCTGGTTAAAAGTCCAGGTGGCAATTGAGCCATCCGTTGTCAAACCTTGTGCCGTATTTCTTGTAGAAATTGATGGCAGGTTCATTCCAATCAAGAACCTGCCACATCATACCTGTGCAGTTTGTATCTTTTCCTTTTTGAATGGTGGCGTCAAATAGCTGTTTGCCAATTCCGCTTCCCCTTTCCGATTGGGTGACCACTATGTCTTCAAGGTAAATCCTCTTGCCTTTCCAGGTTGAGTAACGGTAATAGTACAAGGCAATGCCTACGATCGTTGCGCCTTTCTCCGCCACAAAAAAGCCGAAGACCGGATGCTCGCCAAAACCATCGGCTGCCATTTGTTCAATGCTGTTATCGACTTGATCTAATGCCTTTTCGTATTCTGCCAGCTCCTTCACCAGCTCCAGTGCTTGGGCCAGGTCTTCAATTTGACCTTCACGTATTTTTATTTCCATGCCTGATAAAAAGGGTAGGTATTACCTCAAATGTATAGACATCCCAGCCTGAATGAAATAAAAATTAGTATTACTAAACCAGCGTTGAAACGTGAAGCCTCCAAAACCTCCAAAATTGAATGGGCCGGTAGTGGCCAATAGCTTTTCCTGTTTTATACTGAACTCCCTCCGGGGTGTAGCTCCGTTTTCCGGATCATGCGACACCCGATATTCCAGCAAAGTGTTCAGGCTTCTCTCTTGAAAGTGAATTCCCGAATTGATGGTAAATTCGGGGTAGGCCTGATTAAACTCGGTATCAACGGAGATGCCAACCCCGGCCCGCAATGAAAAATGAGCACTGGTAGCAAAATTGACCTGCAAGATTTGCCAGTCGACTGTTTGGAAGTTGCCAGTTCGATCCCAAATTCGGTTAATACGTGCGTTGGTAGCAAAAAGACCCCACTTGCCCGTGATTTCCGGTGCAATGAATTTAGTGTGATGAGGAAAGTGGTAACCGATGGGCATACTTGCATCCAGCGAAACAATCCATGGCTGGTCGAATCGGCGGTCGAGCATCTTATGATGGGCAAGCCCAATGCCACGGAAACTTATTCTGAATGCGTCGATGAATAGCCTTCCCATAAATGCGCTGCTTTCTCCAGAATGCCTGTCGCCATTGTTGTTGGACTTCGTGCTCTCCTTGTTTGCCCGGGCGTCTTTTCTTACCTCGCCTACCTGCCCCTCGGCGGTGCCGAAAGCCAACATTAGCCCCAGTAGCGGGCACAGTATTTTGGCTCGTTTCATAAAATTGTCCTTAGTTGAAAAAATGAACCTGCCGAAGTGTAAACAAAAAAGGGGCCAAAATGCCCCTTTCAGTTGATACATCAAGCCAACTGCTATTTACATTGCCTTTTTGGCCACTTCTGGCACAATACCCATGTTGTACCAGGTAAATGAATATATATCAGCTGCCTCTTCAATTATTTTGGAGGTAGGCTTTCCGGCGCCATGACCTGCTCTGGTTTCAATTCGAATCAACACCGGATTGTCGCCAGCCTGCTTGGCTTGTAGCTGAGCGGCAAACTTAAATGAATGAGCAGGCACCACCCTGTCGTCATGGTCGGCGGTGGTAACTAAAGTCGCAGGGTATTTCACACCTGCTTTCACATTATGAACAGGAGAATAACCCAGAATATACTTGAACATCTCTTCTGAGTCCTCTGAAGTGCCGTAGTCGTAAGCCCAGCCAGCACCCGCCGTGAAAGTGTGATAGCGAAGTATGTCCATTACGCCTACTGCGGGGAGTGCCACCTTAAATAGCTCAGGCCGTTGTGTCATGGTAGCACCCACCAGAAGCCCGCCGTTAGAGCCACCGGCAATAGCCAGGTAGTCGCTGCTGGTATAACCTTCTTTGATCAGGTATTCTGCTGCACCTATGAAATCGTCAAACACATTTTGCTTCCTCATTTTTGTGCCAGCCAGGTGCCATTCTTCGCCGTACTCTCCACCACCACGGATGCTGGGTTGCGCATAGATGCCGCCGTTTTCCAACCATACAATCCTGGAAACACTGAAGCCAGGTGTCATGCTGATATTAAACCCGCCATAGCTGTAAAGGTAGGTGGGGTTCTTTCCATTTTTTTCAACCCCTTTCTTATAGGTGATAAACATGGGGATTTTGGTGCCGTCCTTGCTGCTATAGAAAACCTGCTCGGTAGTGTAGTCTTCAGGGTTGAAGTCGACCTTCGGTTGCTGATACAGGCTGGATTTCCCTGAGGCAATATTATAAGAGAAGATAGAGCTAGGATAGGTGAATGAGGTAAACGTGTAATAGATATCGGTGTCACTTTCTTCGCCTCCAAAGCCATAAATGCTTCCAATGCCAGGCAGCTCCACGTCTCTTTCCAGCTCACCCTTTCGGTTGTATTGTTTGATTTCAGACTTGGCATCTACCAGGTACTCTGCAAAAATCTTCTTCCCGGCAGTGCTGGCGCTGAGCACGTTTTTGGTTTCAGGAATCACATCTGCCCATGTGGCTGGTGTCGGATCAGCAAACGAGGTCTTCACAATCCTGTTGTTGGGTGCGTCCAGATTAGTGAAGATAAATAGGATCTCCCCGTCGTTGTCGATTACATAATGGTCTTTGTCTACGTTGTCAACAATTGGCTTTATTGGGCTGTTTGGAACTGTTAAATCCTGAATGTAAAGTTCATTGCCGGTTGTGCTAACAGAAGCAGAGATAACCAGGAAGCGCTCATCTTCCGTCAGGTTGGCTCCTACGTAGCGTCTGGGAAATTCGGCCCCACCCAGGATCAGCTTGTCGCTTGCCTGAGGTTCGCCGAGCTTGTGGAAGTACAGTTTGTGGTGTTGGGTCTTACCCGATAGCACGCTCCCATCTTTAGGTTTGTCGTAGCTGCTGTAATAGACACCTTCGTTGCCTTTCCATGAAAAGCCTGTGAACTTTAAGTCTCTCAAAGTGTCTCCAACAAGCTCTTTCGTGCTGGTATTAAAAAGCACACCCTTTCTCCAATCTGAGCCGCCGTCAGACAGCAACATGCCGGCAAGCGAGCCGTCTTTAGAAAAGCTCAAGCCTGCAAGAGAGACAGTTCCGTCGGCAGAGAACGTATTAGGGTTCAAAAACTCTTCCGGTTCATCACCAAGATTTTTCACCCGGTAAAGGACGTTCTGATTTTGAAGCCCGTCATTCTTATAAAAGTAGTAGTAATCTCCACGCTTGAACGGGGCGTACACTTTTTCATAGTCCCAAAGCTTCGTAAGCCTTTCTTTCACTGCGTCTTTGAAGTCGATATTGTTCAGGTAGCCAAAGGTTACTTTGTTTTCTGCTTCTACCCATTGCGCAGTTGCGGCCGAGGTGTCATTTTCGAGCCACCGGTAGGGGTCTTCCACCTTAGTGCCGAAGTATTCATCGACATGGGCCACGGTGTCCGTTTTCGGATAGGCAACAGGCTCTTCTTTTGGTGGCTGAGAGCAATAGCTGACAAAGCCGGCTAAGACGATAAGAATGAATAATTTTCTCATGGTTGAATGGGTTAAAGGGATAAAAAAAGCCTGAAAGATTGGTTTCAGGCTTATGCGTTAAATTATTTCTTGATCATATTGAATCCTGTGTACGGAACCAGCACCTTCGGAATCTTGATGCCATCAGGCGTTTGGTTGTTTTCCAACATAGCTGCCAGTATCCTTGGCAGGGCCAGTGCACTTCCGTTGAGGGTGTGAAGCAGTTCAGTCTTTTTGCCCACCTTACGTCTCAGCTTGAGCCTGTTAGCCTGGTAAGTCTCAAAGTTAGATACAGAGCTTACCTCCAACCATTTTTTCTGCGCTGCAGAGTATACTTCGAAGTCGAAGGTAAGTGCAGACGTGAAGCCCATATCGCCTCCACACAGCTTCAGAATGCGGTAAGGGAGCTCAAGATTTTTGATAAGCCGCTCAACATGGTTCTTCATTCCTTCCAGTGCTTTGTACGACTCCTCAGGCGTGGTCACCTGTACTATCTCCACCTTATCAAACTGGTGGAGCCTGTTAAGCCCACGCACATGCGCTCCCCAGCTTCCAGCTTCTCTCCTGAAGCAGGGCGTATAAGCCACATTCTTTACAGGTAGCTCGTCATCAGCCAGAATTACATCCCGGTAAAGGTTGGTAATGGGCACTTCTGCTGTAGGGATAAGATACAAGTCGTCGGCGGTGGCATGATACATTTGCCCCTCTTTGTCAGGCAACTGGCCCGTTCCGTAGCCCGATTCTTTATTAACCACGATTGGTGGTCTCATTTCGAGGTAGCCTGCATCCAATGCCTGATCAAGAAAGTAGTTGATCATTGCCCGCACAATTCTGGCCCCTTGTTTCTTGTAAACAGGGAAGCCAGCTCCGGTTATTTTTATGCCAAGGTCAAAATCGATGATGTCATACTCCTTAATGATGTCCCAATGTGGCTTGGCGCTTTCTGGAAGCTTTGGTAAAGTGCCTACCTGAAACACTACTTCATTATCTTCGGCTGTTCGTCCTTCCGGCACGCTTTCATGCGGCACGTTGGGAAGCTCATAGAGTTTATTTGTAAGCAGCTCTTCAGTAGATTCCAGCTCACCAGCTAATTTCTTAGAAGTTTCCTTGAGATCTGATGTCTGTGATTTGATCTTCTCAGCTTCCTCTTTTTGGCCGCTTTGCATTAACTGCCCAATTTGTTTGGCTAGTTGGTTCGCTTCTGCCAGAGCCACATCCATCTCTGTTTTCAGAGATTTCCGCTTGTCGTCCAGGGCCAGCACCTCGTCAATTTTTTCCTCTACCTCTTTCAGACCTCTTTTTCGGAGCCCGATTAGAACCTTTTCTTTATTAGCACGTATTTCAGAAACTTGTAACATTATGCCTAATTAGTTAAGTTTGCAAAAGTAAGAGATTTACAAAGAAATATTCAGGCTGGGTTCCGCTTAAATTCTCTTGTGTCTCCAGCGGTCTTTTTTCAGCAATTGCTTGTTATTAATGAATGCTTAGCATATAATTGCGGCGTCATTTTCCGACAAACCTCAGGCCGTTTCTCATTATCAATTTTGTTTTAACGGAATAGAATCTCGACCTTTTTTTTGTAACCACTTCATTTAGAATATTACTATCTCAATTCATAGTTTATGTACAGCATTGACGACCTTAATGTCCGTCTTCTTTCAGAATTAAAAGACATCGCAGAAAAACTTGGAGTTCCCAACTACAAAAAAGCTGCAAAACAAGAATTAGTCTACAAAATCCTCGATCACCAGGCCGTCATGCCAGAAGAGGAAGTATCTAAAATAAAGAAATCAGATAAGGCTGCGACTCCTGTAGCCGCAGCTCCGGCCCCGGAGGACAAACCCAAGCCCGCCCGTCCGCCAAGGGAGGACGATAGAAGACCTAACAACAAACCGAAGATTCGCAGGGAGAATGTGGTAGCAAAGGACGCAGCAAAGCCTGCTGAAGGCAAATCGGACGACCGTCCGAAGAAGAGAGAGGTAAGCAGTGCCGATGAGCTCCTTCAGTCTTTCAATCTGGAAACTGATGACGATGACAACAGCAGTGACTCCTCAGCAAAAGAAGTGGTAGAAGAAGGTAAGAAGGTTGAAAAAGAAATATCTAACGACTCGAGAGGAGAGCTTAGAGAAGACACGAGAAATCGTGAGGATAGAGGAGACCAACCTGGCAGAGAAGACAAGGGTGATCAAAAAGAACAACGTGCTCCATTCAAGCCAAAAAGGAATTATAACACCAATATCAAAGAGTTCGACGGCATTATAGTCAACGAAGGCGTGCTGGAAATCATGCAGGATGGCTATGGCTTCCTTCGCTCTCCTGACTATAACTACCTGGCTAGTCCTGACGATATTTATGTTTCACCTTCGCAGATTAAGCTGTTTGGCTTAAAAACTGGGGATTCTGTAAAGGGTCAAATCAGGCCTCCAAAAGAAGGAGAAAAGTATTTCGCCTTGCTAAGAGTTGAAACCGTTAACGGTAAAACAACTGAGGAAATACGTGACAGGGTTTCTTTTGAATACCTGACGCCGCTATTCCCTGAAGAAAAAATTAGACTTAGCTCGCCTAAGAGACCCGATCACTACTCAGCCAGAATTCTCGACTTGTTTGCTCCAATTGGAAAAGGACAGCGTGGAATGATTGTGGCACAGCCAAAAACTGGTAAAACGGTGCTTCTAAAGCAAATTGCCAACGCCATTACAGAGAACCATCCTGAGATTTACCTGATCATTCTTCTCATTGACGAACGTCCTGAAGAAGTAACCGATATGGCTCGCAGCGTGCATGCTGAGGTTATTTCATCAACTTTCGATGAGCAGGCCGACCGTCACGTGAAAGTGGCGAGCATAGTGCTTGAGAAAGCCAAGAGAATGGTGGAATGTGGACACGACGTTGTTATTCTTCTTGACTCGATCACTCGTTTGGCCAGGGCTTACAACACAGTAGTTCCTTCGTCAGGCAAAATACTTTCCGGTGGTGTTGATGCTAATGCGCTGCACAAGCCTAAGAGATTCTTTGGTGCTGCCAGAAATGTGGAGCATGGAGGTTCGTTGACCATTATTGCCACCGCATTGATTGAAACAGGCTCGAAAATGGACGAGGTTATCTTCGAAGAATTCAAAGGTACTGGTAACATGGAATTGCAACTGGATCGCAAGCTGTCCAACAAGCGTGTGTACCCTGCTATTGATGTACCAGCATCCGGAACTCGTCGTGAAGACCTGCTCATGGAAAAAGACGAGCTATCAAAGGTTTGGATACTCAGAAAATACATGTCCGACATGACTTCTCAGGAGGCTATGGAGTTCCTTCTCGATAAGATGAAGGGAACGCAGAACAATGCCGAGTTCCTGATCTCCATGAACGGATAAGAAATAAACACTTGTAAACTGAAAGAGCGGCCTAAAACCGCTCTTTTTTTGTGCCCTGCTAAATCTAAATCTGACCGACTACCTTGCTTCAACCCACTCTTTTAGGTATTGGTAGCGGCTTGTTAGTTTTCCGTCATCGGTTATTGTGGCGTCTTGAATTATTCTGAACTCATCATTTGTGAACAGGTGAGGCAGTACATTACTGACCAGCATATTCCCAAAATCATTCGACGCATCTCTCGGCAACTCGCATGGCAAATTATCGACTGCCATCATCGATATGTTACCCTCCTCGCTGAATGCGGGCATTATCTCGTCTTGCGTAGGGTCATAGTCGTAAACCGGGTCATCTATTGTCGACGGCTTTTTTGTTGACGGGATCGATCCTTCAATGTCGCAGGTAACGTCGGCGATCACATGCAGACAAAAGTCGTTTTTTGTGGCATCCGCCCGTTCAAAGAGTGTGGGTGCCTTTGGCTCCCAGAAGGCTGCTGCAATTAGAATCTCAGCCACTTTGGCATATCTAAGAAAGTCAGAATGAAAGTTTTCAGCATGGGAATAGAATTCACCACGGTTGAATTCTTTGCCTTCATTGTGCGTGTTGTAGTCTCTTGAATTAAGCTGAGCAAATACAGGAAAGTCGAAGGACTGTGTTAGCAGGGCAGCTGGTGTCACTTTTCTGATGTTCATACCCACCAGTACTTCCATTGCTCCTTTGGCTACCCGGCCGCCACCCGTCACTACCATTTTAATTGGGGGCAGTTTTACCTTAGAAAACTCGGTTTTCAAGTCTTCAAGGTCAAAGCATTCATGCGCCCGCCTTAAATGGTAAAGATTGTATCTTTTTCCGTAGGTCCAAATAGCGTTGTAGGCACCCACTATCCCTGCCCACCGACCAAAGGCGATCACCCGCTGACCGTTTTCGTCAGTAAGGGTCTCGTAGTCCACCATTTTGATTTTCTTTTCCAGCAGTGCTTTTAGCAATGGCTTGTTGTATTCCTGCTTTTTGATAGTGTGGGAAAAAAAGAAGTAGGTTTTGCCCGGGATGAGCTGTGCGACAGGGACTTCTTTTACCCCAAAAATAACGTCGCACATGTCCATGGAATCGACCATTTTGAGCCCTTTCTCCTCATAAGCAGCATCGGGAAAGCATCGAACATCGCTCCTTTGCACCAGCACTTCCACGCCTGGGAACTTGGTTTGTATTTCAACCGCCTGTTCGGGCGTAATGGGGACTCTTTTGTCGACAGGAACTTTTCCCTCCTTGATTATGCCTACCTTTATCTTCATCATTGAATTGGGAGTTGTATTCTTGCCCCAATATTACTAAGATGCAAAGACAAGCATAATCATATGGAAGGATTAATTTTGGTAAGCCTATTTTGGGTGCTTTACTTTTCCCTCCATAGCTTTCTGGCAGCGGATTTTGTAAAACACAGGTTTAACAGGCAATGGTTTCGCCTGTTTTACAACACTGTGGCCCTGCTGTTGCTGTTGGCCATCGTGCTTTATATGGCTACTGTCGACTCTCCATTTGTATTTGGCAAGACACCCGTTACTGACTTTTTCGCTTTTTCCCTGGCGGCATATGGTGTCATTATCATCAGACTTTCTTTTCGTCAATTTTCTCTTGGGGCCTTTCTCGGTCTGAAAAAGGAAGTGGAGGACGTTGAGTTTAAATCAGGAGGTATTCTTGAAAGGGTCAGGCACCCGATTTACTCAGGTACAATACTGCTCTGTTTGGGCTTTCTGCTTTACATCCCCAAAATGATCAATTTGGTAACTGTCGTGTGGGTTTTCGCCTACCTGCCAATTGGGATTTGGCTGGAGGAGAAGAAGTTGATAAAAAAATATGGCAGAGACTATGAAGAGTATCGTTCCAGAGTCCCTGCCGTGTTTCCTAAGTTATTCTAGGGCTCCCTTGAAAATTGATTAAATGAGGGCAAAAAGTGGAAATGGGAAGATCTATTTGAGCCTTCCTATTTCGATTTTGTAGTGTATCGTATCATCTTTGGCCTTGGAAGAGTACAATTGGGCTATAAATCTGAGATGA
>NZ_JAVKDF010000013.1:0-1828 GCF_040222385.1 Imperialibacter sp. | reverse complement strand
AATCGAGTAGACGGCCGTGAGCCATAAGCCCACGGTGCGCCTCTCACACCACTCAGCGTACGGGTCTCGTACTGAGCGGTTCATTAAGTAATGGAGATACTTTGGAGTAATGTTCTCTAAGGGATTGATAGCCTCGTTTCCTCAGACGATCCAGCGTGATAGTAGTTCTTAGGATTGGACTTTGGGCTACTGCCCAGCCTCCCATTCTTGTACGACTCCACGCATAGGCTTGGCCATACGGGATGCCTAAACGGATCAGATTCTTCCTTTTCCGCTCCAGCTTCTTCCAGTCATGCCAGATACAATACCTGAGCCTATTGCGTAACCAACTGTCGATCTCCTTAAGTTTGGCTTGTATACTTGCCATACGGAAGTAATTCAGCCATCCTCGTTGAACTTCTTTCAGTTTTCGGAAACGCTCCTGTAGACTCATCGGCACTGTTTTCCTTGTGATCGCTTTCAGAGTTTGTTTGAGTTTTCGCCAGCCTTTCTTCCCTACTACCAGTTGGTATTGTCCCTTCTCTCCCTTTTTGTAGGTCGGTACGAAACCAAACCCCAGAACTTGGAAGTTCACAGGTCTGCGTAAGCCACTTTTTGCCCTATTGATAGGTAGTTTCAATTTGTCCCTCAGGAACTCATAGAGGCTATTGCCTATCTTCCGAGCTTCGCTTTTGGTCTTAGTATAGATACTAAAATCGTCTGCATAACGGACGTACTTCATACCTCGCTTTTCTAGTTCTCTATCTAATTCATGCAGCATAACATTAGATAATAATGGACTGAGCGGGCTTCCTTGTGGTATGCCTTTTCGTCGCTTGGTTAGCCTGCCTCCGATTTGCATCGGGGCGCGTAACCACACTCTGATCAGACGTAGGGTTGTTGGGCACTTCACCTTACGGTAAATCAATTGGAGAATTATATAATGCTCCACTTCGTCAAAGAAATTCTTCAAGTCAATATCAACAATGTGCTGATACCCTTCATGAATGTATTTCTGTGATTGCAGCACCGCTTGGTGGGCGTTCTTCTTGGGTCGAAAACCATAGCTATGGTCTTTGAACTCTAGTTCAAACTTCGGGACTATCACTTGGCTGACAGCCTGTTGTAACACTCGGTCTATGACCGTTGGTACACCAAGCAAGCGTGTTTTACCCTCTCCCTTTGGAATCACTACTCCTAGAATGGGTTGAGCTTCGTAACTGTGGTTGAGTATGCTGGTTACTAAAGTATCTCTGATTTGATCCAGATGATTCCTTAGTTGACCTACGGGCATACCGTCTACACCTGAAGAACCTCGGTTCTTCTCAACTTGTCGGCGTGCCTTTAGCAGATTCTTCCTCGTTACTACTTGTTCTATCATTCTATTACTTCTCTGTCCCGCTTATCAAAAGGCTGCTCCCGACAAAGTCGGGACGCTCCTCATGGCATTTGGAACTACTTAATGTTCAGTCCTTCGTTGAGTTGTGAGGCCTCCAAATCTCTCGTTGGCTCGTTACTCTCAATTACTATGACCTCTGCTGACTTCTCAGTTCATAACGCGTACGATCCGAGATCTCCCTTGGTAAGGTGAATTGCTTTCTGGCTAAGACTACCGGATCTACATACTGTACAGATTATCGAGTTTTGGGCTTCACAAAGATGTGCTTGCTCACCCTGTACAACATGCCTCATATCCGATTCCTATTCGTTAGTTCAACCTTTTGTAGTCCTGCTTACTTCAGATGTACCGTCACCGATACCACCCTTGCAGCTTACTAATGCTTCCTCTCGACAGGCGCATAGGAGACTTCCACTCCATTAACTATATTCACCATTCAAGGCACACACA
>NZ_JAVKDF010000010.1:0-348299 GCF_040222385.1 Imperialibacter sp. | reverse complement strand
CTCAACTCAACCTGCCGTCTCGCTGACACCACTTTCTTTGGCTATCCCTCTGAAAGCGGATGCAAAGGTAATCACTTATTCTCCCTAAATCCAAAAATTATTTTATAAATATTTTTTGAAGGAATAGAACAGTAGGTCAGTAAACTTTTTTGAGGGCGTTTCCCTCAAATGGGACTGCAAAAGTAGTGGACTGCTTTAAATATACAAGAGCCAAGCGTGATTATTTATGATGTTTTTTTGAACACCGGCACGGTACTACAAGGCTCCCCGTACATAAGGCTTGAAACCCAGGGAATTAGCCTTTGCGTAGCTTCAAAAAAAGAAAAGTCTGGATCAACTAAATCGCTACAACCTTTGATAATTACTTTAGCTCCATCGAAGGTTGACCAGTCCTTTTTATCTAACTCTTGAAGGAATAATTTCTTTTCAAGCTCCTCAGGGGAGCCTTTCATGCTGAGCGCAGCCACACCATTCACTTTGGTAGCCACCAACATATATGCCCATGTAGGGATAATCGCATCAGTTGAACAGTAAATAGCGACAGACTTTCCCCGAAAGACGAACCAATCAAATTCCTTAATGGCCAGCCTAAAGTCTTTTTCTCTAAGAATCATCCCCTGAAAAAGGTAATCTTTCAAATCGAACACTGCCCTTTCACCCTGAGGGATAAACTCAGCCAGGTCGAGAGAGATCAACGAACTGCTTGCAACTCTATTAATAATTGGTTGTTCCATGGGAAAACACTCTGAACTATGCGAACGCTAGCTGACGGATTTTGGTTTGGTTGCTCTGAATTCTTTTAAATAAAATGGCTCGAAGTACGCCAGGTCTTTATAAGATTTGGACAGTAGCTGTTCATATGCCAACTCTCCCATCGCCTTCGCAGAAGGCACTAGGTCGGATATAAAAACGGCGTTGACATTTTTACCGATCAGTTTTTTACACTTATCGGAGCCATTCCCAAAAAACCAAACCTCCTGTTTGTCAAGGTATTCTGAAAATGAATTCTCATCTATTATGTGTGGCGCAGTTTCTTGTTCAACTCGTCCCGTCGAATTAACTACACAAGCATACACTTCCATTCGCCTGGCATCTATCATTGGGCACAATAAAGCGTCTTTCGTATTAAACTTATTCACCTCTGCTGCCATGGCTTGCAGCGTGTTGACAGCCAGTAGCGGAACTTGTAATGCGTAACACAAGCCTTTTGCAATAGATGTGCCTATTCGAAGGCCAGTGTATGAGCCAGGGCCTTCAGAGACGGCGATGGCCGTCAGATCAGCCTTGCTGAGAGACAACCCGTGCAAAGTAGTATCAATAATAGAAGGCAACAGGTTTGAGTGTGACTTGTCAATCCTGTACTCCTGATATCCCAACAACTGCTTGTCGGCAAAAACCGCCATGGAACAAACCGTCGTGGCTGTCTCCAAACATAAAATTACGGACATGTTTAGTTGGTTGGATTTAAAAGCTCACTATACCTCCCCTCAGCTCGGAAAAGCTTTACAGCCTCGAGAATATCGGGATCATAGCTGAAAGAAGATTCGATAATGCCTGCCTCGAAGTAGTAGCGACTTAATATCTCTTCTTCAAGCACGTCTTTTATCTCATCCTTGAAATGTTCTAAGTCTGAGCTCTTCATCTTATTCAACTGATTTCTCAGCTGCTGTATTTCATTTTCCAGCGGTGTGAGATACTGCTCCTTTTTAGCGGAAGCTTCAAACCCATCAAGTGACCTCTCCATGGCGCTTGAGTACTTCAAATCTCGTTTAGCGAGCCAGCTTTTGAAATTAGCGAATTCCTCATCCGACAATTTAAATGTGGCCGGAGACGGGATCGTCTTGTGCTCAAAATGATATTTGGTGGCATAGTCAAAAATATGATTGCCATTGACCAGACCAAGAGTGACCGGCGCATACTCAATCACTTCTGCTGTAATGTCGGGATTAACGCCACCACCGTCGAAAACCACCCGACCTTTTGATGTTTTAAAAGCCACCATCAGCGAGTCAGGAATCTTTGCCACACTTCCATCTGGGTTTCTATGGGCATAGTCGATCGCCTGAATGCATCGACCGCTTGGGATATAGTATTTGGCTGTAGTAATTTTTAATTGGGAATTGTAGGCCAGGGGCCTGGTGGCCTGAACGAGCCCCTTTCCAAATGTTCTTCTCCCGACTAAAACACCTCTATCGTAGTCTTGAATAACACCTGCAACAATTTCCGCCGCCGAAGCACTGCCGCCGTTCACCAAAACAGCCAAGGGGATTTCGGTGTCAACTGCATCCTGATAGGCTTTGTAAGTTTTGTTCCAATCCTTCACTTTGCCTTTGGTGGTTACGATCTCCGATCCTTTTTTAACAAATACATTAGATACATTGATTGCTTCGTCGAGCAAACCACCTGGGTTTCCTCTTAGGTCCAACACAATATATTTTGCGCCCTGTTTTTTGAGGTCAGTTAATGCGTTTCTTACTTCTTTGCCTGCGTCGGTGGTGAAGTCAGACAGCCGGATGTAGCCGATATCGGATTGAAAAAGGCCATAGAACGGGACGTTGTTGATGGTGATCTTTTCCCTGACAAGTGGCACGTCAAAAGCTTTTTCGACCCCGTATCTTTCAATTGTCAAAACAATGGGGGTATTAACAGGGCCTTTCAAAAGGTCACTGATATTGTCTGAATACTTCCCTACAATGTCTTTTCCATCAATTTTGATCACCTTGTCGCCTATTTGAAGGCCTGCCCGGTAGGCTGGAAAATCCTTAAAGGGCATAATGATGGTGCTATAGCCGTCCCTCTTCCCGACCAGTGCTCCTATACCGCCATACTGGCCTGTGGTGATGGTACGAAAGTCGTCATACTCGTCTTCAGAAATAAAATCTGTGTAGGGGTCAAGTGAACTGAGCATCGCATTGATGCCACTTTTCACCATGTCATCCGGGCTAACCTCATCAACATAGTAGGTATTCACCTCTTTAAAAAGTGTGGCAAAAATATCCAGACTCTTGGCTATCTGAAAGTATTTGTCGTCTGGCTCAGTAAATGAAAGGCTAAAAACTCCTCCAATAACCAGCATCAACAAACTGCCTCTGATAATTCTTTGTTTCATAGACTTGCTATGTTTTTGCACTTTTTACATCATTCAAACGCTTCAACGCCGCAATTAGTTGACGCTCGATAAGTTGATAGGTGGCTTTTTCTTTACCAACGTAAATATAGGCGATTAAGAGGAAATTCTCCTGATCAGGCAGGGATCGGAGTGTGTGCTTGTGCAGCCGGTAAGCTTCGAACATTCTGCGTCGAAGCAGGTTTCTGTCTACCGCTCTTTTAAAGTTCTTCTTGGAAACTGAAAAAAGAATTTGATTAACCCCTTCAGGAACAGGGGATGCCATGTATTTAATAAGAAGGGGGTATAAAAAAAAAGAGGAACCTTTCTGGAAAAGTTCCTTAATACGCTTGTCTCTCTTTAACCTCTCCGACTTTGAAAAGGTAGCAGGTAGACTTTTATATTCCTGCTCCTTCATAAAAGCAGTGAAGATTTATTTCTTGTGACGACGCTCGTCAGACACAGTCAGTCTTTTCCTTCCTTTGGCCCTTCTGGCAGCCAACACCCTACGACCATTAGCAGTCGACATTCTTTCTCTGAAGCCGTGCTTGTTCTTTCTCTTTCTTACTGAGGGCTGAAATGTCCTTTTCATATCTATCTATTCTTCTTTGCCTAACTTAAAGTATCTTTCCGAGGCATACAATTGTAGTTCTTCAGAAAAATTACGGGCTGCAAAGTTAAAGAGCTTTTAATTAATTGCAAACAAGGAAGAGAAAGAATAGTTGGGAATTATTAAAAAATGATCAGATATACAGTTAGTTACAACAACCCGCTCAGCCACCTTATAAATATTGTCATGACTTTTGAGGCCAATACGGCCCAAAACGTGGAAGTTAGGCTGCCAACATGGAGGCCGGGCCGCTATGAGTTAGGGGATTTTGCAAAGAATATTTTACGTGTTTCAGCAAAAGGTTCGACGGATGGGCTTCTGCCCATGAGAAAGTTAAACAAGAGCAGTTGGTCATTGTTTGTAAATGGTAAGCAGTCCATTGAGATAAGCTATCAATACTATGCTTATAAAATGGATGCCGGCAGTTCATGGCTTCATGATGACCAGCTTTATGTAAACCCTGTCAACTGTTTGATGTATCTGCCCGATAGAATGACAGAGCCGGTTGAATTGCTTCTGGAACTCCCGGACCACTATGAAGTGGCCACTGGGTTAAAAAAAGAAGGCCACCGGCTGCTGGCTGAAAGCTTTTACGAATTGGCCGACAGTCCGTTTATCGCAAGCCCATCGTTAACTTGCCTGACCTATGAGGTTGACGGCATCATTTTTCATATCTGGCATCATGGATTGACGGATGTAAAACCGGCTCAAATGCTGGAGGACTTCCGAAAGTTTACAACTACTCAGTTGCGTCTTTTTGGTGACTTGCCGGTTACAGACTATCATTTTTTACTTCAATTTCTGCCTTACCCGGCTTACCATGGTGTGGAGCATGCTAATTCCACGGTCATTACGTTAGGGCCGTGCACCGGAGAGCACACTGCGAGCTTCTATGAAAAGCTACTCGGTATATCGTCGCACGAGCTTTTCCATGCATGGAACATTACCAGGATTCGCCCTACAGAGCTTCAGCCTTATGACTTTTCGAAGGAGAATTATTTTGAGACCGGATATGTGGCGGAGGGCTTCACGACATATTACGGCGACCTGATGTTGGTAAGAAGTGGTGTTTACGGCGAAGAATGGTATTTGACTGAGTTGAATAAACTTCTCAGCCGTCACTTTCAAAACTTTGGCCGGTTCAATCAATCGGTGGCGGAGTCGTCGTTTGATCTATGGCTGGACGGCTACCAGGCGGGTGTGCCTAACAGGAAAGTATCGATTTATGTGAAGGGGGCCATCATTGCGCTTATGCTTGACTTCGCTATAAGGATTGCCAGCGGCGGTAAATATTCAATGGACGACGTGATGCGGGCTCTTTGGGTGGATTTATATAAATCTGGAAAGCCCTACGAGAAAAACGATATTCAAAACATGGCAGAAAAATTTGCCGCTTGCCCCCTGCAAGATTTTTTTGACAAGTTTGTGCATGGAAATGAACCAATTGAAAATGAGCTCAGCACTTTAGCTGACCAGTTTGGGCTGGCTCTGCAAAAGAAGCTGCCTGAAGCTTTTCACGAAAGGGAGCTGGGCTTCAAAGTGAGGGTCGACGGAGACAGATTGGTGGTTTCTCACGTACACCCGAAGAGTCCCGCATGCGAAATGTTGTCGGTCGATGATGAGATTGTGAATGTGAACTCAGAAACTGACGTCAACAAAATGCTCGCTGCTTTTACTACAGATTCGACGATTAAAGTCAACAGGTACGGCAGGACTATTGATCTTTATATTGCGACTGGTAGGTCTTTTTATGAAAGCTACTCTCTTGAAAAGAAAAAAGACCCAACTGTTGTTGAGTCCTCTTTCTTTAAGAAATGGTTGGTAGGGTAATCTATTCGAACAGGTGATTCATTATCTCTTTCACCTGGTGCCACTCCAAACGTGGGCCATACTGGGAAACTACTTTCGACGAGGCCAGGCTGGCCATTTTCCCTGCTTCAGCGATGGAGTGGCCGTGCGTGATTCCATAAAGAAATGCGCCTGCGAACATATCGCCGGCTCCTACAGTGTCCACGGCATTTACTTTGTATGGCTCAATATCGATGAAGGTGTCTCCATCGAAAATCATGGCGCCGTTTTTGCCTTGCGTGATGGTAAATTTTTTTGCTGCCTTTTTTAATTCCTCCCGGGCATGGAGTATGTTACTCTTCCCGGTAAAGAGCATCGCTTCCTCTTCGTTGCAAAACAGCAGATCGACGCTCGCTCCAACTACCTCCTCCATTTGACTTTTGAAGTACTTCACCATACTGGGGTCAGAAAATGTCAGCGCCACTTTGACTCCATTTTCTTCGGCAATTTTCTTGGCGTGTTTCATAGCGGCAAGGCCTGTCTCACTTGTCACCAGATAGCCTTCGATATAGAGGTACTGTGAGTCCTTTAAGGCTCTATCATCGATTTCGGCATTGGAAAAATTAGACGTGATCCCCAAAAATGTATTCATAGTCCGGTCAGCATCATCGGTCACCATCACAAGACATTTACCAGTAATTCCCTCCGGGGCTGTCGCATCAGTCAGGTTGGTATCGACGCCGTTTTTCCGAAGGTCTTCAAGGTAGAAGTGGCCAAATTTATCATTGGCAACTTTGCAGGCATAGTAGCATTTTCCCCCAAACTGACTTGTGCCAATTATGGTATTGGCTGCTGAGCCTCCGCACTGCATCATGTTCTCGTCAAGGTGAAGCGCTTCAATAAGTTCATGTTGACGGGCTTCATCCACCAGCGTCATCAAGCCCTTTTCGACTTTATATTTTTCCAAAAAGCTATTATCAGCATCAAACACAATGTCCACCAAAGCATTCCCGATACCAAAAACGTCGTAAGTCTTTTTCATTTATATCAACAGCTATTTTTTACAGCGGGCAAAGGTAGTGAATACCTTATAATTATGAAGCTACCTGTTCGATCAGGTTAGGGTAGTCGGTGATAATGCCGTCCACACCCATTTTGATGAGCTCCTGCATTTCCTTCACCTCATTCACCGTCCAGGGGATTACCTGCAGGCCTTTGCCGTGTAGCAAAGTGACATCGTCCGGCGTCAATTTTTTGAAATAGCAGCTATAAACTGCCGGGGTGAAGCCTAGCTGGCTAAGGTTTTCTTCGACGGACAGGTCATTCCCAACGAGCACAGACAGTTTGACTTCAGGATAGGTTTCGTGAAAATAGCGGAGTATCCGAAAATCAAATGACTGGATGGTAAATTTGTCGAAAGGCACTTTACCATTGATTTCAGCGTAAACAAGTTCACAAAAAACGCTTGGTTCAGGGTGGTATATATGGTCCCCCTCCTCATCGGACTTCAATTCAATATTATAGAAAGGAATATTGAGGCCTTTGTCATCGGCATATTGATCCACTGCTTTAAACACTTCCGACAACAGGGGCTTATTAACGCTCATCTTTTCCTGATCTGGAAACCCTGGGTGAAGCTTGCTGCCGCAGTCGAACATTGCGAGCTCATCACTTCTCATTTGATAAATATTCCATTTCATTTCAGATCCTTTTGCAATCGGGTTACCCAAAGAGTCGGTGCAGAAAGTTGGGGACAGAAATGAGTCGTGAGACACTACTACCATATTATCGGCCGTTATGACCACATCCATCTCAAGTGTCTTGATATCGTATTCCATGGCCTTCAAAAAAGCCGGAATAGTATTCTCAGGCATTAGCCCTCTTGCACCCCGGTGGCCTTGCCAATCGAAAGATGGAACCTGAGGTGTGCATGAAAATAAAAAGGCTACTAAACCAAGACATAAAAAATTGCGCATCATTTTTGAGTAAGACGTTGTGGAAATGTTTGACATAAAGCTTTCGACGAATTTGAACAGGTATAAACGGTTGAGGAAGAATAGCGTTATTCCGACTGACCTTCTTCGAATTTGAAAATGAATTAGATAGCCGAAAAATAATCTTTTAATTTGAGCCACGAAACGGAACTATGAGAAAAGCCCTGGTAAATAATTTAATATTTTGTTCAATCTTTTTTTTGGGCTGGAGTTGCAAGCAAGCAGAACCCGCTGAGCTGATCAGGTTCCAAAAGCTCACTTTCGGCCCCGTTGTCAACAACGAAACACAAGTTAGAGGGGAAGCACTGTTATACAACCCGAACTCTTTTGGTGTAAGCATTAAAGAAATTCAGCTACAGATCGAAATTGAGTCGACTAAGGTGGCCTCTTTAAGGGAGGTTAAAGTAGTAAAGGCGGGTGCAAAAAAGGAATTTGTAGTCCCATTTCAGGGCATACTGGTCATGGCTGATATCCAGAGAATTGTTGAAAAAGATGGCTTGGCCTATTTGCTGGGCAAAAAAGTGCCCTTGCAATTTACCGGCGAAATTAAAACAAGCATCGCAGGCTGGTCGTCGAGATATCCTGTGAATGTGAAAGAAGAAGTAAGCCTCAGTAAATTGCTGTCAAGATAGATGGATTGGCAACTGCGGCCAGCAAAACAACCTTCCGCTTTTCATTCCTGGCATTTCGCCATCAAGACAAAACCTTGATCCGGGTGAAGATATAATCCAGGTCTTCTTTGTTAATTACCATTCTGTAAAAATCCGTATCGCCAAGCTGCTCCGGATTGTAACCAGTTTGTCTCAGGTATTTTTCGGTGGTTTTCTGGTCAAACCAGTGGATAAGCGATATGGATCCATTCTCAATCTCGAGGCAGGTGATTCCACGCTTCCCGATGACCGTGCCTGAGTTAAAAAGAACGGGAATATGAAAAATGGAATGATACAGGTTGCCGATTTCCAGAATGGGGAGTTTTTTGCTATAAATAGCTTTCAACTCCTTTTTGTAGGCCTTAATGCTCTTCAGAATCACAGACTCCTCCCCCTCCTTCAGTCCAACAAGCTCCCTGCATAGCTGCTCTATTTTGTACTTGAGTCTTTCCGCTTTTGACAGTGATTCAAACAGCGGGCGATGCGTGTGACCAATCACAGAAGCAATCTTATTGAAGACTGAGTAATTATAAACCCGCCTTTCAATTTTGTATTGCTTTCGGCTGTCGTGCGCCACAGAGAAGTTTTTGATTCGAAGCGGGTTGGCTATGTATTTCAGCGTAAAGCCAATAAGCCTGTTGCTTTTCTGATATTTTTTGGAAGCCTGGTGGCCGTGAAAAATAAAGATCGGATTATCTTTATACATCAGCTTAACCGACTCGTACAGTTCGTATTGGAACGGCTGCTCCGGTTCGGTTACCAGTGTGAGGTCATGGTTGCCGACAGTTTTTATGAGCAAGTTGTTCCTATTTATTTCATCAAAGAGCTCATAAACTTCCGCCCATTGCTTTGCTATTTTCTTAAGAGAAAATCTTTGAAGCTCCTCTACATCTCCATTCAAAACCATGGAGAAACCTTTAGGGATATAGTAATCTTTTACCGACTGAATAAAGAGGCTGGAATTGGGAAGAAAGTCGTCTTTGGAACTTCCGTCTCCCATATGTAGGTCGCTAAAAATGACAATCTTGCTCTTCTGGTCAATTGGAAACGACGGGGCTCTTTCGAACAATTCATCGAGGTTTCTGTAGACTAATTTGGCTTCGTTCATTTGGTTAGGTTGGGATGAAACAGGAAAGTAAAGGCCTTCTTTTCAAAACGAAGAAAAGTGCATTTTAAATAATTATTAACCGATTGTTATGTCTCTGGCGGTCATCCCCAAATTCGTTGTGGAATCTGAGATAGCTACCCTTTACAAGTTAAAAATAAAGCACAATACATTGCGGCATACTTTTAGCTAAATTGCATTATCAGGTCTTACTTTTTAAAACATACTGTCATGAGACTCCTCCTAAGTTTCCTATTTTTCTTGACTTCATTCGTTGCTGGGGCACAGCTCCCTAAGCTTATTGTGCCGATTGGCCACACCAACCCGGTGATTGGTTTGGAAACGGATCCCTCCAACACCTATCTGTACAGTATTGATGGTGGTTCGGACGTTACCGTTTGGGATATCCGGACAAAAACAGTCGTCACTTTTTTGGAAGGCCACAGTGGCGCCATTACGTCAATTAGTGCCTCAGCTGATGGGAAATATCTCGCTACAGCAGATGCGGCTGGCAAAATTGTGATCCGTCATCAGTCGGACTGGAAAATTTCAGGTATTGCCGATATAGAGGGAAATGTTACTCAAATTCAATTTGATGCAGAAGGAAAATTATTGGGTGCACTTACCACAACTGGCAGGCTATTGTTGATTACAGCCAACAAGCCTCAGGAAGCTTATACTGTTGAATTGGAGGAGAAGAAAATCACCAGCTTCACCTGGAACGCTGCTGGCAAGCTTGCTCTCGGTTGCGCTGATGGCACTTTGGGCATGCGCCAACAGGGTGGTGAGGTAGCTACCATTGTCACCAATTCGGCGAAAGCGGTAACGGGCATTGTGCCAGGAGCAGAAGAAGATTCCTGGGTTTATGTGACAGGAGACGGCGAAGTGACCAATTTTCAAAACGGCAAAACCATCTCCCAAGCCATGTCACCTCTACCAAGAATTATCAGTATGCATGTATCGAAAGATTTGCTGGTATTAACCGGAAGAGGCAGCGCCAGGAACGTCCACTTTTATCCGCTGTCCGGTGGTGAAGAAGCCTCTGACAAAATACAAATCCCAACAGCTTTACTCGAACAATCAGGCAGTGCCATCGGGCTACAAACAGCGATCTTTTCGGCCAATGGGAGAGAACTATTTCTACCTGACTACCAAGGGGGCATTCACGCCTATGACCTGACCACCGGAAAGTACAATGGTGCCTTTGTCGGCCTTGCTTCCAAAATCCTTTCTCTGGCGATTAATAAAAGCGGCACGCAGCTGGCAGTCGGCAGAAACGATGGCGTCGTCCTTTTCGACCTGACAGGCGCCACCGCTCCAAAACAGCTCAAAACTGCCTCTGCACCAGTTATCGGACTTGCCTTCGGAACCAACCAGTATCTGCTGGCTGGTGTGCAACAAAATGGAACAGTGTCTGCCTGGGACACCAAATATGACGCAGTAGTATATAGCAGAGCTACGGGTGAGCAACTGACCTACCCCTACCTGGAAGTGACGTCCGACGACCAGCGCATCATCAAAAAAGTAGACAATGGCACAGGCATTTTCTCAATTAAGAGCGGGAAGAAGCCCAAAATAATCAAGCTGAAAGAAAGCTTTGACCAACGGCTAACGCCCGACGGGAAGCTGCTACTGGCTCAGGACGCCTCGGCCGGCATTACGTTCTATGATACTGAGAACTTCAAAAAACAAAATGCTATTAAAATTGAGGGACTTCAATATTTCGAAGTAAGCGCCGACGGAAAATGGATTGGGGCCGTTGTTAAAAACAAAGGAACCAGCCTCCAGCTTATCGATATGGGCAGTGGTAAGGCGGTGAAAAAGATTGCCGTACCTGATGGCAAAACAATTACAAGGTTGAAGTTTGATCCGACCGGCAAACATCTTGTTACGCTCTCCAATGTGATCAGTAAGGGCAGCAGCCAGGGAGATTACAGTATCACTTTCTGGGATCTTGAAAAAGGTGCTGAAGCTTTCCAACTGAAAGGCCATTCTGCAGCTATTTCAGGGCTGGCATTCAGCAGCTCTGGAGAAGTGCTTTTTTCCTCTGGTTTCGACGGGCTAATTAAATGCTGGTCGTTGAGCGACAAGAAGGAGCTGGCAACCCTAACGCCTTTAAGTGCCGCTGACTGGGCAGTGGTGGCTGACGATGGGCTGTTTGATGCTTCAAGAGAAGCCATCTCCCTAATGCATTATTCGGTTGGTAGGGAGTCCATTGCTCTGGAGCAAATGAAAGACAAATTTTATGAGCCTTACCTTTTACCAAAACTACTTGGCTTTCATAAAGACCCTATCCGGCTATCTCCGAAGCTGGACGGCTTTGACCTGTACCCGGAAATCAAACTGTCACACCCTGAACAAAATGACGGTAAGCTGGGCATCAATCTGAATGACCAGGGAGGTGGTATCGGGCGAATTGTAATTTTTATCAATGGCAAGGAGGTGATTAATGAGTCGAGAGATGTGTCAACCACTACTGATGGTTTTGCCAGCTTCGACTACGGCATTGAAAATCATCCCTACATCAAAAAAGGAGGACTTAACAAAATCACCGTAAAGGCATACAACCAGGATGGCTACCTATCGAGCCCTGAGAAGAGTGTGTACCTGATTGACGAGAACAAAGTTGGCGGTGCCATACCCCCTAAAGTATATGGCATAGTGGCGGGGGTTTCGGACTACCAGGGAAATGACATGGATTTGAAATACGCTGCGAAAGATGCCGAAGACTTTTATGGAGCCATAAAGCTGAGTTCTGAGAGTCGATTTGGAAAAGAGAATGTGAGCGTCAAATTGCTTTCAACGCTCCCAGGCCACGACAAGCCCACAAAAGCAAACCTCGTTTCGGAGCTGGCAAAAATCAAAAATGTGGCTACGTCAAACGACTATCTCGTTGTTTATCTTTCGGGTCACGGTGTGGCTGACAAGGGAGAAGACGCTGACTTTTATTACTTGACAGCCGATGCTTCGAGCATGGAAGTTAGTGGCAATAAAGAGAGAGCTAATTTTTCCCTTTCAAGCAAAGAGATCGCCAAGCTGATTATGGAAGTGCCTACTATCCGGCAGGTGCTTATCATTGATGCCTGTCATTCAGGACAGTTGGCCCAGAATCTTTCGGGCAGCAGCTTCACCATGAGCTCCGAAGAAGCAAGAGCGCTTGAAACCCTGAAAGATCGGACAGGGCTCTATATCATTGCCGGGTCGGCTGCGGATGCAGTTAGTTACGAGGCTTCTGCTTTTGATCAAGGCCTGCTCACTTACTCCCTTTTGTACGGAATGAAAGGTCCCGCCTTAAGAGAAGACCGATACATTGACATTATCAGCCTGTTCAACTTTGCTTCGCAAAAAGTACCCGAGCTGGCCTCAGAAATTGGCGGCATTCAAAAACCAGAAGTGAGAGTGCCTAACGACCTCAACACTTTCGACATTGGGGAACTCAACGGGGAGCAGAGAAAGCAAATTGCTTTGAAGGCCAACAGACCTGCCGTGGCGGCATCTCTTTTCCAAAATGAAGCTTCGTTTATTGACGACTTACAGCTAGGCGAACTGATAGATCAGCGCTTAAAGAAACTTGAAGGCCAGAATAGTCAGGCGGGTGTGATGTTTGTTGACGTAAAAACGTTCCCAGAAGCTTATGTGATCAGGGGAAGGTATACCGAAGACGGAGAGAATATATCAGCAATCGGTGCAGTGTTTCAGGGGAAAAAGAAGATTGCAGACGTAGAGGCAATCTCAAAAGACGCCAATCAATTGGCAGACATGATCATAGACAAGGCGCAGCAGTCAATAAAATAATGGCTGCTAGTTGCAGATAACGCAGGTACCTCCTTCGGCTCTTTCGCAATCGGTCTGTGTAGCGTAGCAGGTACCTGCCCCGGCTTTTGACCATGGGCTTGCCGCCGTGCAGCCTGTGCAGGTGGGATTTTCGTCGTCTCCACCGCAAGAAGCGAAAACCAGCATGCCCGCAAGTAGCACAGCCAGGCTGACTGATGAAAGAATGCGCTTTTTACTTAAAAGATAGGCTTTCATATTATTGGTTGATCGTGCTAATATAGCTAAAGCCCCGAAATTTGTTCGTCACTTTTACAAAGTGTTATTTTTCCCGGCACAAAACCTTGCAATGCCTTTCCACATAATTTCAGGGATTTTCATGGAATTAGTTCCTAAATTATGACCTACCCTAATTTACGACAACTATGAAAACTGCGCTACTCACAAAACCTCCACCTTGTTTTTTCCTGCTAGCCCCAGCCTCACACTTTACACTAAAAAAATAGCGCCCAGTTCTGCATTTCAAGTCCTTTGGATATAACCAACCGACATATCCGACCGAAACAACAACGAACATTCTTTTATGAAACCCATTGTACAAATTTCCCTAGACCTTACCGATATTGACGAAGCACTCAAAACTGCTGCCATGGCACTGCGGGCAGGCGTCGACTGGCTGGAAGCAGGCACGCCGCTCATATTAGCTGAAGGGCTGCACGGATTAAGAAAACTGCGGGAAGCTTTTCCCGGCATACCGATAGTAGCTGACCTCAAAACCATGGACGGAGGCTATCTGGAGGCTGAAATGATGGCCAAAGCTGGTGCTACCCATGTGGTAGTAATGGCCAGGGCTCATGAAGAAACCATTAAATGCGTGGTGCAGGCTGGGAAAGACTTTGGTGTCAAAGTAATGGGCGACAACCTTGGCTGCCCTGATATGGTAGAGGGGGCGAAGTGGCTTGAAGACCTTGGTTGTGACTATGTTGTCCATCATATCGGTTATGATGAACGAAGAGGCATAGCGGCGGCAGGAAAAAGAATGCCTAGTCCGCTGGATCAACTCAGGGCGGTGGTAAATGCTGTGGCGATTCCAGTGCAAGCGGTGGGCGGATTAAGTTTGGAGCAAGCGATTCGGTGCCCTGAATTTGGAGCTCCGTTGGTTGTTTTGGGTGCTCCGCTGACAATTGACGCCGATGCCTTTAAAACAGCTGATGGCAATCTGGAAAGCTCACTGAGGCTGATTTGCGAGAAAGTGCACGGCTATGGGGAGGTAGAAATCAAAACTGTGGCCAATAGGCAATAACTGCAAAAGAAATACCATATCGAAAAAATGATCCGAGGCGTGTGGAGACACCCGCCTCAAACAAAACACACATCACAACAAATAAAATAATGGGAAGCATTAAATCTGTAGCCGTAGTCAACTACTCAGAGGTAAAAGGCTCGGTAGAAATAAGGGAGGTTGAACAGCCTGTGATCGGAGAAGACGAGGTGCTGCTGGAAGTGGCGAATGTCGGTGTTTGTGGTAGCGATCTCCACCAGTGGACGTCGGATCATAGCTGGGCTGTTAACTACCCGGTGGTGCTGGGGCATGAGTTTGGTGGCCATATTGCTCAGATGGGGAAAAGAGTAGCCGATTGGAAGGAAGGCGACAGGGTAGTGAGCGAAACAGCTGCGGTGATCGATCAAAACAATCCCATGTCAAGAAGGGGTTTTTACAACCTTGACCCCAACCGCAAAGGCTTTGGCTATGGTGTGAATGGTGCCATGACAAAATATGTGAAGGTTCCCGCCCGTTGCCTGCACAGGGTGCCGGATCAGCTATCCTTCGAAGAGGCTTGCCTTACAGAACCTTGCTGTGTTGCCTACAATGCCGTAGTGGAAAACAGCCGTATCAAACCCGGCGACAGGGTGGTAGTAATTGGCCCTGGCACCATTGGTATTCTTTGCGCTGCTGTGGCTCAACTTTGTGGAGCTGAGGTAGCTATTATTGGGTTGGAAGCAGATAAAAAGAGGCTTGAGATCGCTAAAAAATATGGACTCCAAACAATTATTGGCGACGCTTCTGAATGGGCAAAAAGAACTGATAGAATGGGAGTCGACTGTGTAGTGGATGCGTCTGGCGTCAGCGACTCTTTGAAAATTGCACTTGATTTGGTTCGGCCCAAAGGCCAAATTACAAAAGTAGGCTGGGGGCCTACTCCTCTTGGCTTCTCTCTTGATCCTATTGTACAAAAGAATGTGACACTACAGGGAAGTTTCAGCCACAACTGGCCTGTTTGGGAGCGAGTCATTGCCCTGCTGGCAAGCGGGTCGCTCAATGTAAAGCCCATCATCGGCGGTGTGTGGCCCGTCACCGATTGGCTGGAAGCGTTCGAGAAAATGCACCACCACGAAATTGTGAAAAGCGTTTTGAAACCTGTTTAAACATGAGACTACAGGACAAAGTAATAATTGTAACAGGGAGCACCACAGGCATCGGCAAAGCCATTGCTTTGCGATGTGTGGCAGAAGGGGCCTCCGTCATCCTTCATGGCCTAGAAAAAGACTGGGGCGAATCCGTGTTGAAGGCCATTGGCAAGGAGCATGCGAGGCTGCACATAGAAGATATCAGCAAGGAAGGAGCACCGCAGCGGCTGGTAGACTTTGCCATTAAGTCTTTCGGCAGGCTGGATGCTATTGTTAATAATGCAGCCAGTGTGTTGTCTTCCAACATTCACACGACCGACGCTGCCTTTCTTCGCAAAGTCATTGAGGTCAATACCATTGCACCATTTAACCTCATCAAAGCCGCTTTGCCAGAGCTGAGAATGAACAGGGGCTGTGTACTCAACATTGGCTCGGTGAATGCCTGGAGTGGTGAACCCAACCTCCTGGCATACAGCATTTCCAAAGGAGCGTTGATGACCATGACCCGCAACCTGGGCGATACACTCCACCGGGAAGACGGAGTCAGAGTGAACCAGATCAATCCTGGATGGGTGCTCACAGAAGTTGAAACCATTCGCAAACGGGAGCATGGTCTGGCCGATGATTGGTACAAAGACCTGCCAGACGTGTATGCGCCAGCAGGCAGAATATTGGCACCAGCAGAAATTGCCGCCGCCGCCGTTTACTGGCTTGCTGATGAAAGTGGGCCTATCAGCGGGCAGGTGGTGGATCTGGAGCAGTATCCCTTCATGGGCAGAAACCCACCTAAAGACACCACTACTATCAAACCAAAGAAAAAATAGATTATGCCTCAAATCGCTGCTTTCCCCAAAGCTTTTATGCAAGCCCTTTGCAAAGACGGAACAATGACGGTTTCAGAATGGATTGAGCTGGCCGTAAAACTTGATATCGACGGACTAGAATGGTATGCAGGGTTTCTGGAGATGGCCAATGAAAAAAACTGGTCTGAGTTCCGAAAACAAGTTGAAGGACATGGGAAGGTGATTCCGATGATGTGCTGCTCTCCCGATTTCACCCACCCCGACAGTGGCTTTCGGCAAAGAGAGATAGAGAAGCAAAAACATTGGATTGACATGACTTATGCCCTTGGAGGCAGCTATTGTCGTGTTCTTTCCGGACAAAAAAGGCCCGAGCTCACTATCAATGAAGGTGTGAAGCTGGCTGTCGATTGCATTGAGGTGTGTCTACCATACGCAGAGGAAAGAAGCATCACATTGATTATTGAGAATCACTATAAGGATGACTTCTGGGAATATCCTGAGTTCGCCCAAAAAGCTGACGTTTTCTGCCAACTGGTTGAAAGCATCGACCATCCAAATTTTGGAGTGAATTACGACCCAAGCAATACTTACCTGGCTGGGGAAGACCCCATCGAGCTACTGAAGCGGGTTTCGCACCGGGTGGTGACGATGCATGCCAGCGACCGGTATTTGAAATACGGATCCATTGAAGATTTGCGGAATGAAGAAGGAGGAGCCGTGGGGTATGCAAAGCGTCTTAGTCATGGCGAAATTGGCAAGGGGCTGAATGATTATGATGCCATTTTTTCTGAATTGAAAAGAGTCAGCTTCGATGGCTGGATCAGCATTGAAGATGGCGTAGACGGCATGGATCAACTGGAAAGAAGCGTGGCTTTTGTGAGGAGAAAGGTGGAAGAATACTGGGGAGAGTGATGACCCGGCCAAAGGTTAGTGTTCTTTGTTACAGATTTTGCAGCCAGCGCATAAGTAAGGTATCGTGCAAAGTATGTCTGCCATCATTTACAATGACGAACTCCTTTTTTGTCAGCGCCTGTAAGGCCGAACTCACTGAGCTTGCCGCTCCAAAGCCATACTTACCCAAAAACTCCTGAGAAAGTGGATTCTCCACCTCTTCAGATTTGGCAATAGCAATCAGCAATTTCCATTGAAAGGCAGTAAGCAATTGCTGGTACGTAGAAAAAATTGGCACTTCCTGGTAAATAATCTCTGCAAGCACTTCATCGAGTACCTTCTGGTCGACAACATTACTCCTTCCATACAGCTTGTTACAAATCAGTTGTACATAGTAGGTTTGCCGCCTTGTCCACTCAAAAATTCTATCGATAAAGGCCGTGTCGATCACCTTCCCAGTGTTGCGGAATCGAACCGAAATAAAATCTGAATACTCAGCAACCGGAAGAGCCTCTAGTTTCAGCATTTGAGCACTTCTATAAAAAGGCCTCGATGCTTCGCTGAACATCGACTCCATCATCTGCCGATGGCTTCCACTGAATACGAAACGTACCATCGGAAATTCCTGCATCCAGGTGCGAAACGTGGCCTCTGCGTGCTCCTCTTTATAATTGACTACTTGTTGAAATTCGTCAATGCAGATCATCACGGGTTTCTTCCTTGCTTCCAGGTATTTGCCCATAGCTTCTAGGGAGGATGGCACAGACTGATCTGGAACAAGGCCAAAAGTAACCTGGGGGGTTCCGCTAAGTGGGTCAACGCCAAAAGTGGCGCCAATAGAGCCAATGAATTTGAGTAAACCAGTCCCTATTCCTTTGCTGGTATCATTTAGCTGATGGACTATGGCAGTTGCGATTCGTTTGTTAGCTTCGCCCAATGTTGAGGTTCCCAAAAGATCAACAAATACGGTGTCTGCCTTTTTGCTCTTATCCAGATGGTAGAAAAAATGCCTGATCAACGACGTCTTCCCCATGCGACGCCACGAATAAAGCACTGTGTTTCGCTCGTTATAAAATTGCTCCATCATCCAGGCTAACTCCTGAGCCCGGTCACAGAAGTGCTCAGGGCTATGATAACCTGAAACAATGAAAGGGTTCGCCGATGGCCTCATACTTGTCTATTTATTACGAATCTTTCGTTACGTAAAGTTCGTTACGTAAAGTTCGGAATAAAGATGGGGAATACCAAACAGCCGGATATACAAGTAAAATGTGTTTGGTATTGTGAAGCCGCAGATGCGGGCTATCTCATTTCAAGGCAAAAAAAGAAGGTGTTCTACCAGAACACCCCTTTCAACGCTGCCTATTCGCACAGTATTTCTACTTTACGATCAGACTGCTAATATTTTGTGGGTTAGCCTAAGGCCCGTCTCCTAAAAAAGGAGAGCGTCCTTAGGCCGAGGTCAGGTCGATGGCCTCATTGTTGTTTATGAATCTATTTTTTAAATCTGTTGTAGGAGAAAATGCCTCAAATCGTCTGAATGAGCACCTGATGAATCTGGCTTTGAACGCTGCGGCTTTCGGAAATTGGCCGAGCAGCAATATGTCACAAATATTCATTAGGCAGCTATAAAGCTCGTCTGATAAGACTTTCTCTGCTCTAAGGTGCTCAAATACTACCTGGCGAAGTAGCCCTATTTAGCCAACGACATGATTTTTTTAGTGATCGACAGAAGCAAACGAGAATGTGATTACAGAAGGGAAATTTTAGCCATAAAATCTGACTTATAGGCCCGCCCTATGGGGATTTTTGTTTTGTCGAAAAAAACGTACCCCTCGCTGATCATCGTGATTCTGGAAAAGTTGATGAGGTAAGATTTATGCACTCGTTCGAAACCAAAGGCCAGCAGTTTGTCCTCAATACTTTTTAGTGTGTGACTGATGATGTGCGATTGACCCGAAACAAAAATTTTTGCGTAGTTATCAAATGCCTCCACATAGTCAATGTGGTCCGGATCAACCGACACCAAACCTTCTTTATCTTTTATAAAGAACTTTTCCGGTTTGGCTCGCCTGGCAGACCGGATTTTATGAAAGGCCATTTCAACGTTTACCTGTATATCCTGCTGGTTGAATGGTTTTAGGATGTAAGCAACAGGATTCACTTCCTTCGCTCGACTCAGCGTATCCGCATCGTAATAGGAGGTTATAAAAATAAACGGGGTTGGGTTTGTGCGATTAATGAACTTTGCCACATCTATGCCATCTTTCTCACCCGAGAGATTTACATCCAACAGCACCAAATCAAATGTTGACTCAGTAAGCTTTTTAAGAGCGTCTTCGTATTTGAGAGATATTTTGATGTCGCTGACACCAAGATCCTGTAGATGAAAAGAAAGATCATCAGCAATCAGCGGTTCATCCTCTACTATGAGTACCTTTTTCTCCATGATCTTTTACGCCAACTTAAAACTAGAAATGAGCAAAGAGGCTTCTGTGCCGTTATCGAAATTAAAGCTGACAGTGGCTTCTAATTTCATTGCAAGTGATCTGATCATTCGGATCCCAAAAGAATCAGATTTACTAATGTCTTTTTTGCTGCCTACTCCGTTGTCACAAACCTTCAATTCTAGTTGGTTGTTTGCTCTTTTTAACCATATTGAGATATTCCCTTCCTTGTCATTGGGAAAAGCGTGCTTGAATGAGTTGCTTATCAATTCGTTCAGGATAAGGCCGATGGGTATGATGGTATCTACATCGATATTAAGGTTTTCGATGTCGTAGGTCACCGACACCCGCTCCGCTTCGACGCCATAGGAGGAACGGAGCGTGCTGGTGAGATTTTCAATGTAATCCAGGGCATCTACGCCAGCCAGGTTTTCGTTTTGGTAGAGCTTCTGATGGATCAGCGCCATTGACTTTACCCTGTTCTGTCCCTCATTCACAGCATCCTTGGCTCCTTTGTCTTCGATGTACCTCGATTGCAAACTTAACAGGCTCGAAATAATTTGAAGGTTGTTTTTGACCCGATGGTGAATCTCCTTTAGAAGCAGCTCCTTATCCTTCAATGACTTGGATATTAACTTGTTGGATTTTGTTTTGGAGCGAATGAGCACCCCTAGGAAAATTGCTCCCACAATTACTATAAGCGTAACAAATAAGTATATGTTTCGCTGATTGACGGACTGCTGGTTTTCGAGTTTGAGCTCAGTAATTTCCTGCGCTTTCTTTTCGCTCTCATACTTCGCTTCAAGCTCTACCAGCGCCTTTGCCGATTTCTCATTGATTAGGGAGTCGTTCAACACAACATACAGATTCAGGTATTCGTTAGATGTTTTATAGTCTCCGGTGGCCTGATATGATTGATACAGTAATTGTGTTGCATCTACGGCCGAAGGAAGAGTTTCTGTTTCATCAGCGAGAAGCATCAGTCTTTGGGCGTATTCAATCACTTTTGTAAAATCTCCAAGTTCGAAAAGTATCTGTCCGGCGTTTTTCAACGAAGTCGTTCTAATATCGACATCAGGATTGGTACCCAGGAGCATCTCATCATAAAGGGACAAGGCCTCTACCATTTTACCCTGATTCTCAAACAGTCTGGCTAAATTAATCTTGTTGTAGTCCCTTAAGTAAGGATCACTATTTTCCCTTTCCATTAGCTGGGAAGCCAATTGATGATACTCAAGTGCCTTTTCGTATTCCTTTGTCTTATTGTAAATCAGAGCCAGACCAACATAGCTGTACTCCATTTGTGCAGTGTCTTTTATCGACTTTGCATGCTCAAGACCCCGGAGGCTGTACTGCTCGGCTTTGTCGTTGTCTCCCATGCTGAAATAAATGCTGGCCAGGTTGGCAATGATGGAGCCTTCAAAACTCTGGCTCATGAAATCTGCTTTCCCCTCCACGGCCTTCAGGGCATTCTGAAAGCTTTCAAAAGCCACTTCGTTATTTCCCCTTTGCCGACTTACATTGCCTATACCGTTATGAGCCCTCGACTTGAGCAAATGCTGGGGCTCACCGGCAAATTGCAGTGCCTGTTCAAAAAAGTACATGGAAGAGTCTGCCTTACCGGAAATGCCGTAAGTGATGCCACAGCGGAGAAAGAATTCAGCTTTAACGGAGTCGCTCTCATCATCTTTAAGTAGTCTTTTTCCCTCTGTAATTAGCCTCAACTTGTTTACAGGGTTTTGAATTGTGTCGATCTGGCTTATCACCTCCGACAGAGATTGCTGCGCATTGGCGACAGAACAGCACCACAACAAAAGTGCTAATGAGTGAACTTTCTTTAACATATAATATAGGCAGTCGGTCGATTGAGTCATTCCGGAGAAGTCCTCAGTAGTGCCTAAGATAGTAAATTTGAGTTTTAGACAGTCGTTTGTGGGGATGCAATACAGGAATGGCAAAAATAAAAAAGGCCATCCATTTCTGAATGACTTTTTATTGTGACCTCGCAATCGGTTCAGCCGCAACAGCGAACGGCCCTTGAACCCTCCCGGCCTATCAGCCGGGATGCCGCGAACTAGCTGAGCCAATGAGCCTTTCGATTCTTTTTCTGCCTTTCCACGCTTTTACTTCTCGCTCTCTCTGATAGGCCCTTGTCTTTTCTCGGTATTCTTCTGAGTAGACGATTGTCCAGTCTCCGACTCCTCCGGTAAACCCTTTGTGTTGAGAATTGTGTTTTCGTAACCTTTCAGACAAATTATCGCAGGTATGACCAATGTAAAATTTACCCTTTGAGTCGGAGAATAATATGTAGAAGTAACAAGGCATGGATAAAAATAAAAAAAGTCACCCATTTCTGAGTGACTTTTGTGGGCCCACAAGGATTCGAACCTTGGACCCTCCCGGCCTAGCGGCCGGGATGCTCTGAACCTGCTGAGCCTATGAGCCTTTCAATTCTTCTCCTGCTTTTCCATTCTTTAACTTCTCGCTCTCTCTTGTAGGCTCGTGCCTTCTCTAGGTATTCTTCTGTGTAGACGATTGTCCAGTCTCCAACCCCGCCGGTAAACCCTTTGTGATCTGAATTATGGCGGCGCAGCCTCTCAGGTAAGTCATCGCAGGTGTGTCCTATATAGTATTTGGATCTCCTCTCAGACCAAAGAATGTAGAAATAACAAAGCATGGACAAAAATAAAAAAAGGCCATCCATTTCTGAATGACCTTTTGGATGTGGGCCCACAAGGATTCGAACCTTGGACCCCCTGCTTGTAAGGCAGGTGCTCTGAACCAGCTGAGCTATGAGCCCCACTATTTATTATTCTCACATTCATGGTCTTTGACCCTCCCGACCCGAAAGTCGGGATGCTCTGAACCAGCTGAGCTATGAGCCCCTTTTCAAAAAGCTGTTGTTTTCACAACCCGCTTCCAGGTTAGGGAGTGCAAATGTAGTACCCTTTTGTATTTTTGCAAATAGGTTAATAAAAAATATTTCTTAGCTCATAAAATTTATATCCTCAGCGTTGTATCGTAGAAACGCCTTTGATTTGTTTAATTTTATCCTGTGAAAATTCCACGACTAGCCGCACTGATACTTACCGGAGTAATTGCTTTTGTCACTGCCACGCTATTGGCTTGCTTGCTGTACATTCAAATCAACCGTGATGAGTTCATTCAATACTTTCTGGACAATGTAAATAAGAGACTCACCACCCCGGTTAAAGTAGGGCACATCGACATTTCGTATTGGGATAGTTTCCCCAACATATCGATTGTCTTGCAAAAGGTTGAAGCAGGTACACCCGAAAACCCGCTGGTGAGTATCGGGCGATTATCGTTCAGTTTTCACCTATGGAACTTCCTTGATAAAAATTATCACATTCGTCAGCTCAATGTAGAAAAGGCCGAGATTAATCTCCTGATAGATGAAAATGGCGTCAGGAATTTCGATGTGTTTAAGAAGAAAGTAGTGGATGAGGAATCTCCCCAGCTAACTATTGGCAAACTGAGAATTTCCAACAGCAAGGTTCGCTATGAAGACCGACCCGCTGAGCTACTAAGCTATTGGGAGTTCAGCCAGGCGCACTTCGATATCCAATCCATCAACAGCCCTCAGGTTTTCTCGGGCCATTGGAAAGGGACCAATCTGAAAACGGTTTACCAGAGCTTCTCCTACCTGGAACGACGGCTCCTGGAAATAGAACTTCTGGGAGTTAGGATCGACAAGGGGCATCTGACCGAGATCAAGTCCTGGGAACTAAAGGAAACCAACCACAACCTGACCGGCAAGCTAACCTCATCAAGCCCAGACGAACTGCTTCTGGAGTGGGCTGGCAGCACAAAGTCCCTGGCGGATTTGCTTGGTAACATACCCGCTGGATGGCCGACTAACTGGCCCAGCTACGGCCTGGATGGCGAGGCGACATTTAGTGGAAGCTACACCAAACAAAATGGGAGGCCAACCCTGGACACCGACTTTAGCGGGCAGCATGTCCGGTTCCTTTACCCAAGCCGCCAGCTAACTTTTGCGGACTTTAGTTTGGATGGTCGACTTACTACAAACCTTCAATCCGATGGAACGAGTCTGCAACTGCAAAACCTATCGGGGACGATGAACAGCTTTCCCCTGCAAGGCAACGCCACCATCACCAACATGGCCACTATGCACACCAGGGCCGAACTGGAGGGCAATATGACACTCGCACAGTTTGAGAAAATCGTGCCCGATTGGGGTATAAAAAGCGAAAGCGGCACGCTGAGCTACCTCCTTGGTTTTGAGGGAAAGCTGGATGAAAAAGCAACTGGCGATTGGCTGATAGATGGAGAAACAACTATCCAGGATGCTACCTTTTCGTGGCAAAGTTACCCACTGTTGTTCCGGGAGTGGAGTGGCATTCTACTTTTCAATGACCGTGATGTTGCATTTACAGAAACTACCGGCAAACTGGGTAACAGCGATCTGCGGATCAATGGGCTGCTGCGAAACTTTCATTTTTTCTATGAGGAGAAAAACAACTTGCTACTGGTAGAAGGCAAGGTATCAGCGAACAGGTTAGACCTGAACGAGCTGCTAGCCAATAAAAATACCTCTAACGGAGACGGCGGTGCTTATTCGCTTACAGTGAGTCCCAAGCTTCGTGTGAAACTAACTGCAGAGGCTGAAACGGTGGTTTTTGACAGGTTTACTGGCAAAAATGTGAATGCAGAAGTTCTTATTCAAAACCGGCAGGTGTATGTGAAAAAACTTGATTTCTCCACCATGGGCGGCGACATCAAGCTTACCGGCAACTTATCGGACCAGCCCGGCGACACGCTCCTTACCTACTTCTCAGGGGAGGTAAAAAACCTCTACATCGATAGCGTGTTCTACGTTTTTCATGATTTCGGACAATCCTGGATGCAAAGCAAGCACATCAAAGGGCAGCTCTTTGCCGACTTTGATGTAGACATGGGCGTTCACAACAACCTCAGTTTTATGTCAGACCTGTTCAGGGCTCGGATAAACGCCCGTGGCGTCAACGGTGAACTCATTAACTTCGAGCCAATGCAGGAACTCTCCAGGCTTGTAAGAGAAGAGAAGCTAGGCCATTTAACTTTCGGTGAAATCACCAATCAGTTCCTTATCGAAAACAGGAAAATCCTGATTCCCAGCATGGAGATTCGGTCAAACGTGTCAAACATAACGCTTAGTGGCACCCACACTTTCGATCAGCAAATCGACTACCGCCTGAAGGTCCCTTTATTCAACAAACAGCGCCGCCGGGACAATGATGAAAGCTTTGGTGCGATAGAAGAAGACGAAAGGGGGAATATCTACGCCCATGTGAAGATTGCCGGCACAACAGATGACTATAAAGTTAGCTACGACGCCCGAAGCGCCGCCAAAAGCCTGATCGAAAACATCAAGGAAGAAGGCAAGGTGCTGCTTCAGGAAATCAGGAAGGATCCGGCAAAAAAACCCGGCACTTTACAGTTAAAGGAAGATGAGTTTTTCGAGTTTGAGGCCGACACCACAAAAAAAGGAAATTGACAGGAAGAACAACTCTGCGGCAAATTCGATATTAAGCAAACAGCAACTACTCTCTTCTCAAAAGTTTTCCATTTCGGCTTTCCACAAACTCTCCATTGCTTCTCGCCAACTTGCCATTGACCAAAACAAAATCGAAACCCTCGGTAAGGTGATGCGGATGCTGAAAATCGGCCTTTACCTTGATCTTAGCCGGGTCGAAAATTGCTACATCAGCTTTGTAGCCCACCTTTAGCAGGCCCCTGTCTTTTAGCCCGATAATTTCAGCTGTTTGTCCGCTCATTTTATGAACGACTTGTTCCAGCCTAAAATATTCACCTTGTATAGTGTAAGTCTCAATCATTTTACCGAAGCTGCCGTAGCCTCTCGGGTGTCTCATACCCGGGCTGCCGTCCGACGATACCACCACATAGTCACTCTTCATCAAAGCGATCTGTAGGGAATCGTTCATTACAAAGTAAGCCGCACTCGCTCCCCTGGGCCCAATATCATCAATGAGGATGTCTTCAAAAGGCTTGTCGAGCTCTTTCTCAAGGTCAGCCAGCGTTTTACCTGCATAGGGAGCTGTGCCAAACAGGGTCGCAGCCGGCCCATTTCTTTGAGCAATCTTATTTCGCAAAAACTCTTCCAATTCACCCCTTCTCGCCTTTTTAACTAAGTTGAAATTGGCTGGAGGAATGGCCCAGTCGGGGAACACAATACCTATGCCTGTGAAACTGGCCATGTATGGGTAAACATCAGCACTTACCCTGTAGCCAAGCGTTTCGTACTTTGTAAGGATAGAAGTAATTTCGAGGGCTCTCTTTGTACCCTCGCCATAAACTGATTTAAGGTGAGATACGTGCACAGGAGCCCATTGACCCAGGCCCAGAAATTCATCCAGAGAGGCTTCCAGTTTGTCGTTGTCCTCGTTGCGGATGTGGGCCATTAATACACCATGGTAACTGCCCACTATTTTTGCCAGTGCCTGTAATTCCCTTTCTCCGGAATACCTACCCGGCACATACTCCAGCCCCATGGTCAGCCCGAAACTCCCCAACTGAAGCTGATGATCCAGTTCGGCAGCCATCATTGCCATGTCTGCCTCACTTAATTCCTCTTCAAAAGGTATTTCTATTTCCATTCGCAACGAACCGTGGCCAGTGAACGGAGCAATATTAAGTGCTGGCCTGACACTGTCGACGGAAGCCTGCCATGCACCAAATTCTCCTTTTGAGTCACTTGAGCCATCCTGCCCCAGGCAAATAGTAGTAACTCCCTGCGCAAGAAAGTTGTAAAACTGAGGCGTTTTGATCGGATCACCGTGCGCATGAGCATCGATGAAACCTGGTGAAACCACTTTTCCCCTGGCGTCTATCTCGACTATGGCTGCCCTTGTGGAATCCAGCTGCCCAATGTAGGCGATTGTGTCAGCCTGAATGATGATACTGGAGGCAAACGCTGGCTGACCCGATCCGTCTATTATCCTACCATTTCTGATAATTACATCGAATTTCTCAATGGCCCTCAGGTTTTCCGGAAGGCTGGGCTTGGGTGCACACCCTAGCATGCAAGCGCCAATGACCACAAGACGGGCGGCAGTCGATTTCCATTTCATACGGGAAGATAATGGAATTACGACAACTGAGGAGAGCACGCAAGAGGAATGGAAATAATAAAGGTTGTCGACTCTTCGTCCGACGACTGTAGCGCCAGCGATCCGCCGACCCTTCCAAGAGCGCTGGATGCAAGGTAGAGACCCAGGCCTGATCCCTTTGACTCTTCGGCACCTCTGTAGAAAAGTGTGAAAATATGGTCCCTCACTTCTTTCTTTACGCCTATGCCGTTATCAGTTACCCTAACCTGCAGATGAGTTTCCGTCCTGACATAATCAATTACAATTGTTGCCTTTCTTACTCTTGCAGGGGCTCTAAAATTGATGCTGTTTTCGATCAGGCTATCAAGTGCCACCCGAAAAAAATACTTGTCGCACCAAACAGTTGTGTCCGGACTTTCGGTTAGTGTGAGCGTAACATTCTGGTCTGCCAGGTCAAAGCTAAAGGCCTTGACAGACTCGTTGATCATGGAACGAAGGCTTCGCTCTTTCGCTTCAAGCTCCCGGCCTTTAATGCTGTTGATAATCAAAAGCCTTTGCAAAGACTTGTCCAGCTTGTAGGCGGTTTGACCAATCAGCCCGAAGTATTCCATCGAATCCGACACGTCGTGAACAGTTTTTCCCAATTCGGACAAACCAATCATTCTGGCGATTGGGCCTCTCAAATCGTGAGAAGCCCTATACACAAAGTTGTTGAGTTCATTCACAGAGCTGGTCAGATCTTCCTGCGATTTCAGCATATCGGAAATGTCGTGCACCAAAACCATGTTGGCACTGACTCCTTTATAGTCTACTGCGTGCGTAAATATCTCGACAAATATGCTGGCTCCGTTCTTCTTTAGGTGCTTCCGCCTCCCTGTCAGGCGGAAAAAGTCTCCCTGCTCAGCTGGTTTTGGCGAAACATCGCCGGGCTGCGCTTCCACTTGTATATCTTCAAGGATCATTGTCAAAAACTCGGCCCTTGAATAACCATAAATACTTACCGAAGTTTCATTCACATCCAGTATCCTATGAGTGCCGGCGTCGTACACCCACATGGGCAGTGGGTTTTGGTTAAAAAGCAATCGGTATTTCTGCTCGTTTCTTAAGGCTTCTGTTTTCTCCTTTCTCAGCTCTCTGGTATTGATCTTTATGAGATAGTACAGCAATACTGATGTAGAGGCAACAAAGAAAAGTCCCTTATAGCTCTGAACCTCAGAGAGTAAATTTATATCTCTCACCAGGTAGGATACAATTTTATCTGACAGCACGATGTACATCGTAGCCATCAGAAAATAAACCATTACTATGCGAAATGAAGTTAATTTCATCAATTGTGCCTTTATTGATCAGATCCAGTCAAGGTAAGCGCAGAAAGGCAGCACCACAATGACGTGCCTCAGCACAATTTCAGGAATAAATCAAGCATAGCAGGAAAACTATGGGCAATGAGTGCTCGAATCAGGCTAAAACCTAAACAGGCGAGCCGACTCCGACCACGGAATGCGTGAAAGAATCAGTATCAGTGCGATTCCAAAGAATATGGCCTGCAGCTTAAATTTCTTTTTGTCGACGGAGGTCTTTTTCACCCGAATACTTCCAATTTGTGCTACCACAACGGCCACTATCATTATGGAGATGTGCTCCACTGCCCAGTACCTCACGGCTCCCACTTTCATGGCCATTTTCATGTTTTCCATGGCTGTGGTGGTTATAGGGCTAAACACAAAGTAGAGCAGCAACCCGACAAGCAGCTGAAGGTGAAGGGTGCCCATCAAAGAGGAAGCAAGTATCTTATCTTTTTTGAGGTATTCTTTACCTCCACCCATTCCCATGACAGAATTGAAAAGCACAACAATGAACAGAATGAGGGTTATCCAGCGAACCCATGAGTGGGCAAAAAGAAGTATTTCGTACATTATTTGAATGGTTGAAGGCAAAGGTAATTACTATTTGCCGATTCGTCAAAAGTGCATATCACCAGGAGCATTCAGGACAGTACGGCTTCATCAATTTCTACGCAATCCGGAATTTCAACGATGAAGCGGCTACCTTTGTCGAAGGCGGTTTCCACATGGATTTTAGCCGAAAGTTTTTCAGCTGCTTTGGCAACAATATAGAGTCCTAACCCATTGCCTTTCGATTTTTCAGTGGCCTTGAAGTACATAGTAAAGATGTTAGACCTGTGCTGATCGGGAATGCCATGCCCATTGTCCTCAACCTCAATCACCATGTTTTGGCCTTTGGGGAAAGCATTGATTTTTATGTAGGGGTGCAGCTTACTTGAAAAATTAAGGGCGTTCTCTATGAGATTGTCCAGGATGATGGAGACAAGTGCCGGATAGGTGGTAATGGCACTCTCGATCTGAATATCTAAAATGACTCGTACACCAAGCTCTTCTACGGCCTGAGTGTGCTTCTCCAGGCAGTTTTCTATCAAGTCTCTAACAATTACATTCTTAAAAGACAACTCCATGGCCCCTATGTCCGATATCGACTGCAGCTTGTACAACATTTTATCGAGATTTTCCGCCGTAACTCTCACCAGTTTGAAAAGCTCAATCGCCTGCTCATTTTTGATGGTGATTCTCGCTACATCTGCCAACCCCATCAGTGTAGTTAGCGGCCTTCTGAAGTCATGCGACGAGCGGTAAAAAAATGTGTCGAGTTCAGCATATGCCTGCTTAAGCTGACTGGTGCGTTCATTTACTTTTTGCTCCAGATTGTTATTGACATCGAGGATTGCTTCGTTTGCCCCCTTTAGCTGCTCATTAACTCTTTTCAGGTCTCGCTGGGTTTCGTCTAGTCTTCGGTACAGATAAATCATCACAGCAACAAAAACTGAAACCAGGCTCAGAAAAATAACGACAATGTAAATCTGCCGTTTCTGATCCCTTATTTCAGCATTCTGAAGCTGCAACAAATCCTCCTGTAACTGTCTTTCCCTTTTCAGCCCATTTATCTCACCCTCCTTTTGCTTCAAGTCGTAAATACCCTGAAGCTCCGCTATCTTGTTGGCGCTATTTTCAGAAAATATGCTGTCGTTCAGTATCTCGTACTTTTTACGAAATTCAAGGGCGGCCTTGAAATTACCTCTGGCTTCGTGGAGTGTTGCATACGACTGATAGGTATTTCGCAAAGATAGCCTGGAGGTGCCCATGGTATCCATTTCAAGTGCTCGCTTCAGAAAATCCTCAGCCTCATCGTATCTTTTCATTTTCATTAGCAGGTTGGCCGCACCTCTGTACAAATAAACCTGGCTATGCACATTTCGGACAGGCTTTGCCTGCTCCATGGCCGCCAGTAGCTGGCTGAGCGCCTTCTCAGTATCTCCGAGTTGCTCCAGCACGAATGACTCATTGAATAGCGTGGCAACGACACCCCTTGTATAGTTAATTTCTCTTCTTATTGCCAGCGACAACTGAAACTCTTCGATCGACTCTTCGAACCGGTTTTGAAGAAAAAAGATCAGCCCGAGCGTGTTATGCGAATACGCAATATCAAACCTGCTTCCCAGTTTTTCACTCAACGCCAGGGACCTGTTGGCGTAGTCGGTGGCCAGGTCAAGCTTTCTCTCCTCTTTAAACACCCATGCTATCTTTCCATAAATCGTGGCTATCTCCGCTTCAAGGCCTCTTGCCTCAGCAATTTCAAGCGCCTTAAAAAAATAGTCGAGCGCAAGGTCAAACTCCGCAATCTGGATATTCAGGCTCCCTGCCTTGATGAATAGCTCCGCTTGCTGCACGGGGTAATAATAGGTTTTCGTTAGCTCAAGTGCATGTTGCATTCTGCGCAGCGCCTCTGCAAAGTTTCCTCTTTCGTAGTAGAACTCGGTATTTTGCAAGTCACATTTGATAAGGTAGTAGTGATCACCGATTGAGTCGGCCAGGAAACACATTTCGTCCAGGGCAGCCTTCGACTCATCTACCCGCAGAAGATTGCCGTACACCTCACCCAACAGCGTAAACAACTCCAGTCTCTGAAAATCTGTTCGGGTATTGTTCAGCAGGTGCCTGGCGCTATCAAGAAATGTCAATGCTTCCCTATTATCCCACCGCTTCGTGGCTATTCTACCCAGGCCTATGTACAGCCTTGGCAACCAATAAGACCCTGATTTTTTAGCAATGGGCAAGGTGCTTTCGAACACTTGCCGGGCCGAATCATATTTGGCGGTTGCCGTCAGACAGTCGCCAATGAGGGCCAAAGCATACACATCGTTCTCTGTGCTGTTTGGGTCTTTGATAGAGAGAGATTCCCGAAATTTGAAAACGGCAGAATCAAAATTCGCCTTCCCAAAAAAACCGATGCCCTCAAGCAACGTAGCGTATTTTATTCCCACAGGGTAGTCTATGCTTTTAGCAAGCTGTAGGGCCCTGGCGGCATAGGATCTGGCCAACGTGTCATTTAAGTCGTAGTAACTATAAGACAGGTCATTCAACAAATCTACCCTCTTAAAAGAGTCCTTTTCGCTTTTGAGCTTTTCCGTGAGATCTTGTTGTATATCGGATTGACCAATAGCTACCGGCGCATTAGCATGTAGTGCCAGGCAAAATACAACCGATATGCAATTGAATCCTTTCAAAGGATGTCAGATAAGTGATGGATTGGATAATTTATTCAAAAAATATCAATATTAAAAGCCTCCAATCAAAAGCCAGTCCTGCATTTTATGCGCAGAAAGGCGAATTCAATTTCCTCGTTGTATGATAATATAAACTTGTAGGCAATAGCGTATATTGATGCACTTTTAGAAACACCTAACAAACTACCATAGTGGCTTCAATCTCCGTAAATTCTACTTCAGGCACCTCACAACAAGCGCCTACCGGCAGTCAGGTACAGGCGCAAATCTCCCTATTCTCGTTATTCTTTATGTGGGGTTTCATTACCTGTCTCAATGATATCCTGATTCCCTATCTGCGGGGGGTATTCACACTCACCATCTTCCAGGCAACACTTGTGCAATTTGCCTTCTTTGGCGCCTATTTTCTCGGAGCCTTGTTTTACTTTCTGTTTTCGGTGCGATTTGGTGACCCAATCAACCGCATTGGCTATAAGAATGGGATTATCATCGGGCTGGTTGTGGCCGGTGCTGGCTGTTTCCTTTTCTACCCGGCAGCCATATTCCTACAATACGGTTTATTCCTCGGGGCCTTATTTTGCCTGGGACTTGGTCTCACTATGCTGCAAATTGCCGCCAACCCATATGTCGCCTTGCTTGGCAGACCAGAATCCGCAAGCAGCCGCCTTAATCTGGCGCAGGGCTTCAACTCTTTCGGAACCACCATTGCGCCGGTCATTGGCGGCTTCTTTATCTTCCAATACTTTGTGACCGACGCCTCTGCCGGCGAGGTTGCCGTTAAAGTTCCCTACATCGTGCTGGCTTGCCTTTTCTGGCTGCTGGCAGTCATCATCTTCTTTATCAAACTTCCCAAGTTCGCCAATGAAGACGTGATCGAAAAAGGCGCCAAAGTGCTTGGCTTCAGCCACCTCAGAGGAGGCATCTTCGCCATCTTCGCTTATGTAGGTGCGGAGGTAGCCATCGGCAGCCTGCTCATCAACTTTATGGGGCTTGAAAACATCACCGGAATGGAAGAAGGTGCCGCCAGCAAATTCCTTTCGTTCTATTGGGGCGGTGCCATGATCGGCCGTTTCATGGGTGCGATCATGATGAGCGACAAGTCTACGGCGGGCAAGAAGCTGGCGGGCATGCTGGCTTTAGGCGTAGCAGGCTATGCCATTGTATCGCTGATTGCGGGTGTAAATTTTATGGATTCCCTGCCCTATCTGGTTGGTCTTGGTCTCAACTATGTCATCTTCATGATTTTTGGTGCACATCCTAATAAGGTCCTGGCAGCTTTCTCATTGTCAGCCATCGTGCTTCTTTTGATGGCTGTGTTTATGAATGGAGCCATATCTATGTGGGTGTTGCTTTTTATTGGCCTCTTCAACTCCATCATGTGGTCCAATATCTTCACCCTGGCCATCAAAGACTTAGGCCAATACACTAGTCAGGGCTCTTCGCTGCTTGTTATGGCGGTGCTTGGTGGCGCAGTGGTGCCACCAATTCAAGGACTTCTGGCAGATGAATTTGGCATACAAATGTCCTTCCTGCTGCCAGTGGTTTGCTACATCTACCTGTTCTACTACGGATGGAAGGGCTATGAGGTAAAGCAAAAGGCAACTTAACCTCTTGTGGGCAAGCAATAGCTTGATAAACGGCCATGATATTGGGTGACCTTTTCAGTATATTGTTGACATCTACTAATACTACAATGTTATGTCAGCAAATCAGAACAGAAGAGACTTCCTGAAAAAAACGACCGCAGCCAGCATTGGTATTGGTCTGCTGGGCAGTCAGAGCTACAACGCCTTTAGTACACCCGCCAGCGACAAGCTTGTGGTTGGCATTATGGGCGTGAATTCCAGAGGGTCGGCACTGGCTACTGGCTTCACCAAAACTTCAGGGATAGAAGTAGCCTACATCTGCGACGTCGACGACGCTGCCCTCGCCGAAGGGCTGAAGGCCGTGGCAGATGCTGGCCAGAAGAAAGCGCCAAAAGCAGTCAAAGATTTTCGTAAAGTACTCGACGATAAAGGCGTGGACGCCCTGGTGATTGCAGCCCCCGACCACTGGCATGCACCGGCATCGCTGCTGGCGCTAAGCGCAGGAAAAAATGTATACGTAGAAAAGCCCGGAAGCCACAACCCCTATGAGGGAGAAATGGTCGCTTCGGCTTCTCTTAAATACGGAAAGGTCGTAAAAATGGGTAACCAGCGTCGCTCGTGGCCTTTCGTGGCTGAGGCACTTGGAGAGCTCAAAAACGGCATCATTGGGAATGTGTACCTGGCGAAAGGCTGGTATGCCAATACACGTGCTTCTATTGGCTACGGAAAAACGGTGCCTGTTCCTGCTGGCCTCGACTTCGAAATGTGGCAGGGCCCGGCGCCACGAATGCCCTATAAAGATAACCTCATTCACTACAACTGGCACTGGTTCTGGCACTGGGGCACAGGCGAGCTGCTCAACAATGGCACCCACTTCGTCGATTTGTGCCGCCTGGGCCTTGGCGTAGAATTTCCGACCAAGGTTAGCTCGCAGGGCGGCCGGTATGCCTACAAAGACGACTGGCAAACGCCGGACACGCAAATGACGCTGTGGGACTTCGCCGACAATAAAACCATCTCCTGGGAAGGGAGAAGCTGCAACGGCCACCGGCTTGAAGGCGCCTCCACAGGTGTTTCCTTCCATGGAGAAAATGGCACACTGGTGATTGACGGTAACAGCTATGTGGTGTATGACAATCAGGACAAGCTCGTGAAGAAAGCAAGCGCCGAAACCACAGGTAAGCCATTGGATGCCACAGGCCCCGGCTTCGACCTCGATGCAGATCATATCGCTGACTTCTACAAGTCCATCAAGGAAGGAAAAACGCCGGTCTCAGATTACAAGGACTCCAGAAAAAGTGTGTTGCTCTGTCACCTGGGAAATATTTCCCAAAGGGTAGGCCGATCATTGAACTGCAATCCTGAAAATGGCAACGTGATAGGAGACGACGAGGCCATGGCCCTGTGGAAACGAAGCTATGAGCCGGGGTGGGAACCAAAAGTTTAACTTTGACAAAAGACTTCCTTTTTATGATACCCTTCAATAGAAGAACATTTTTAAAGAAATCGGCCGTGGCGGGAGTCGGGTTTAGCATTTTGGCCAACGAGGCTTCAGCCCGGAGCTTGTTTCAGGCAAAACCAATGCGGGTCGGTATTATCGGCCTCGACACATCGCATAGCGTGGCCTTTACCAAATTACTCAACGACCCGGAGGTGGCAGGCGACCTGGCTGGTTACAGGGTAGTGGCAGCTTACCCCCATGGCAGCGCCGACATTGAATCGAGTGTGAGCCGCATTCCAGGATACATTGAAGATGTGAAAAAGCTGGGGGTAGAAATCACCAGCTCCATCAAAGAGCTGCTCGAAAAAACCGACGTCATTCTCCTTGAAACAAATGATGGGAGGCTGCACCTTGAGCAGGCCAGGCAAGTAATCAAGGCGAAAAAGCCTATGTTCGTTGACAAGCCAGTGGCAGCCTCACTAAAAGATTGCGTCACCATTTACAAAGAAGCTGCCGCAGCCGGAGTTCCCATCTTCTCAGCCTCCTCCCTCCGCTATATGAAAGACGCCAATGAGGCCAGAGAAGGGAAGCTCGTGGGCAAGGTACAAGGTGCAGACACTTACAGCCCGGCACATTTGGAGCCTCATCATCCCGACTTTTTCTGGTATAGCATTCACGGAGTGGAATCGCTTTTTACTGTGATGGGAGCGGGCTGCAAAGAAGTGACCAGGACGCAAACGCCCGACACCGACATTGTGGTTGGTGTGTGGAACGACAACCGGATTGGAACATTCAGAGGGATGCGCAAGGAAAAAACTGGTTACGGTGGCACCGTCTTCGGCGAAAGTGGCATTGCGCCGGTTGGGCCTTACGACGGATACCGACCCTTGCTGGTGGAGGTCATCAAGTTCTTCAAAACAGGGGAAGCACCGGTTAGTCCGGACGAAACCCTGGAGATATACGCCTTTATGGAAGCTGCCGATGAAAGCAAACGACGTGGTGGCAGCAAGGTGACCCTGGCGGAAGTAATGAACAAAGCGAGAGGTTGATGACAACAGAATTCTTTTACCCTAACCAACCGCTACTTTGCAACTAAGCACTCCTGATTTTATCGTAATCGGCCTATTCTTCGTGCTTATGTTGGTGATCGGCTTGTGGTCGATGGCCAGGAATAAAACAGCCGAAGACTACTTTGTGGCCAGTGGACAGCTACCCTGGTGGTTGTCGGGCATTTCACATCACGTTTCGGGCTACAGCGGTGCGGTGTTTGTGGCATACGCCAGCCTGGCCTACACACACGGATTCTCTATTTACGTGTGGTGGGCTTTTACAATCGGCATTACCGTTCTTCTAAGTGCCCGGCTATTTCCCGTCCTCTGGGTTCGGCTGCGAAAACGGCTGCAGATACAGTCGCCGCTGGAATACCTCACTGTTCGCTACAACCTGCTCACCCAGCAAATCATGGCCTGGAGCGGGGTACTATTAAAGCTATTTGATGTGGGTGCCAAGTGGACAGCCATCGCCGTCTTGCTTAATGTATTTACGGGGCTCCCACTCATATATGGCATTCTCATTTCCGGAGGTGTTTCTCTCATTTACGTCACGTTCGGCGGTCTATGGGCCGTAATTATTACGGACTTCGCTCAGTTTATTGTGCAAATTTTAGCTGGTCTCATTATGCTGGTCATGGTTGTTCGGCACCTGGGAGGATGGAATGAGATTCTCACCTTTTGGAACGACCTGCCAGAAGGCAGCGGTCAACCTTTTAATAGCCCATATACTGTTGGCTTTGCTTTGGCGTTTCTTTGCATCAATTTCCTCAGCTATAATGGCGGCACCTGGAACCTCGCCACCCGCTACATTTCATCGCCGGATGAAACCCAGGCCAAAAGAGCAGCCTACCTGTCCGGTACCCTCTACCTGATCTGGCCTTTGATTTTATTCCTGCCCATGTGGGCGGCCCCTCTTATTTTGCCGGGACTAGAAGACCCAACCCAGTCGTATGGGCTGCTGACGTTGAAACTACTGCCCGCAGGCCTGGTCGGCTTGGTGGTGGCATCTCTTTTTGCCAATACAATGACGATGACTTCCTCCGACATCAACACCATTTCGGCGGTGCTCACGAGAGACATACTGCCCGTGCTGTCGAAAAGGCTGAAAGAAAAGCGCACCTCGCTGGTGGTGGCCAGAGCAACCACCTTCATCTTCACGCTGATGACACTGGTGGTGGCCTCCCAAAACGAACGCTTTGGAGGCGTATTTGGCCTTATTGTTACCTGGTTTGGTGCTTTGGTAGGGCCCATTGCTGTGCCCATGCTGTTTGGCATGTTGCCAATGTTCAGGCACTGCGGGCCATTGGCGGCGATTGGGTCAATTGCGGCGGGCTTTGTCACTTTCATTGTCACCAAGAACATTGAAATTACCAGCCTGGCACTTGCTGTGGCCTTGCCATTGATTGTATCTTTATTCGTGTTTATCGGCCTCGGGCTGCTGAACCGGAGCAAACCGGTTTCTGAAGCCGTGAGCGGTCTGCTAAAATCATTGGAGCATGAAGGTTAAAGTATGCAAAGATAGAAGGGAGATGGGGGTTGCTGCGGGGAAGGCAGTAGAACAAGAGATACTAAACCTGTTAAAAAAACAAGGCGAAGTCCGGATGATATTTGCCGCTGCTCCTTCACAAAATGAGGTGCTGGACTTTCTGAAAGAGAGTGAATTTATTCCGTGGCAAAAGGTGGTGGCTTTCCACATGGATGAGTACGTAGGGCTGCCTGCCGGGTCGCCGCAGTCTTTTGGCTCCTATCTGAAGAGTCATTTGTTTGATCACGTCCCTTTAAAACAGGTTAACCTCCTCGACGGAAACGGAGGGGACAAAGAAGTTGAAAGATACGCTCAGCTTTTGACCGAAAAGCCTATCGACATCATCTGTCTGGGCATAGGAGAAAACGGCCACATTGCCTTCAACGACCCACCTGTTGCGGATTTTAACGACCCTGAAACAGTGAAGGTGGTAGAGTTGGATGTTCCCTGTCGTCAGCAGCAGGTCAATGATGGTTGCTTTCCATCTTTCGATGCTGTGCCTACGCATGCACTTACGCTTACTATTCCAGCGTTGACGGCTGGCAAACGCCTGTTTTGTGTAGTGCCGGGTAAAACAAAAAAGAAAGCCGTGGCTGATACACTGAACGGCCCAATCGCCACCAGCTGCCCGGCCTCCATTTTAAGAAAACATGAGCACTGCCATCTCTTTCTTGATCCTGATTCTTTTGGAGAAAGTTATATCCCAATTGACCGATGAAGGAAACGCCATTGATTGAAGCCATTGACTGCCTTAATGGTCGCCACGTAACAGTGAATGCCGTCAACGGAATATCGGCTTTATCAAAATCAAGTTCCGTGTCTGATCAAGTCTTGTTCGTGGGGCCAGGCCTTGTAGACCTCCAGGTAAATGGCGTCAATGGGATTGACTTCAACAATACATCTCTGAGCGGGGAAGACCTCCTAAACGCTGCCAAATTTCTTCTGAGCCAGGGCGTAACCACTTTCTTCCCTACTATCATTACCAATTCCGACGAAAACATCTGCCAACTGCTGGCCACCATCAACGAAAGCTGCCGTCAACATGATTTGCTTGGCCAGTGCGTTGGTGGCATCCATCTTGAAGGGCCTTTCATTTCGAAAGAAGAGGGGGCCAGAGGTGCACATAATAAAAAATATGTGAAAGCACCGGACTGGGAGCTGTTCATGCGGTTTCAGAAAGCTGCCGGCAACCGGATCAAGATGATTACCCTTTCCCCTGAGTGGGACAACTCGGCAGCGTTTATTTCCAGCGCAGTAAAAAGTAGAGTGCTGGTGTCAATAGGTCATAGCCTGGCTTCACCCGAGCAAATTCAGAAAGCAGTTGACGCCGGGGCCACCATGTCAACACATATCGGCAATGCAGTTCCACTCATGCTGCCCAGACACCCCAATATCATTTGGGATCAGCTGGCCCAAGATGCTCTTTCATGTAGTTTTATCGCAGACGGTTTCCACCTCCCCAACAGCTTCATGAAAGTCGTTATCAAGGCAAAAGGCAAGAACTGCTTTTTAGTGAGCGATAGCACTTTATTTACTGGCATGAAGCCTGGTGTTTACAACACTCATATTGGTGGCCAGGTGAAGCTCGAACCTAATGGTCGACTGAGTATGGAGGGTGGAAACGGACTGCTTGCAGGTGCCGCCATGACATTGCTTCGAAACGTCGAATACCTGGTAACACATCAGGTAGCAAACTTGAGCACGGCCTGGAAAATGGCCTCGGTAATTCCTCAAAGCCTGATGAACACGTACAGGGAGCCCAACAAACTAGCCTGGGAAGACGCTGTCATCTTTACTTTTAAAGAAAAGATAAATGTTCAAAAGGTCTACAAGTGTGGATCGCTGGTTTTCGGAGCATAAAAAAAACAGAGCTTCAGACTTGTCACAGTCTAAAGCTCCTGATATAATCAAAGCGATTGCCTTACTGGATATTGATCTTCTCTACTTTATCGTAGCCAAAGAGCTCTTCCAGGGTTAGCTGCTTCACTTCTCCATATTGCTGAAGGCCTTTGAAGTCTATCTTGTCCTTGTCGCCCAGCACCATCATGTTGTACTTCTTCCCCTTCACATATTTCTTCTGAAAGGCTACGACATCCTCCATAGTCATGTTCGGCATCTTTTCATAAATATCCTTTCTGATGTCGTGATCCAGCTCCATATCCTTCGCATCCTCATAATTGAAAAGTTTGCTCCACCGGGTGATTCGCTCGCTCTCAATCTGGCTCATGATTGACTTTTTGGCTGTAGCCAGGCCAGTCTCTGACTCTGGAAGATTCTCAATAATGTTGAGCAAAGCTGGTACTGCCTGGTTTTGCTTGTCAGCCTGCGTGCCCACATAAGCGAAGAAGTGATTGCTTTTACCCACTTCATCCACTGTGGAATAGTTGGCCCAAACTGAATAAGCCAAACCTTGTGCCTCTCTTATCTCCTGAAAAACAATAGAGCCCATGTTGCCGCCAAAGTACTCATTGTAAAGCTCCGTTTCAGGCATCAGGTTCACGTCAAATTGCTCTCCACGGGTAAGGAAAAGAATTTCTTCCTGCACCATGTCATAGTCTGCCCAAAAGACTTTTGGCTTGTCTACTTCCTGCTTGGCGAATTCCTTTGGCTCAGGAAGTGGCAGCATGGTTTCAGGCAAATTGTGATTGGCATTCAGAATACCAACAAGTTTTTTTGAATCCACGGGTCCATAATACATCACCTTATGAGTCGTTTTTGTGAAGTTCCTGGTGAGGGTAAGCAGCTCCTCCGAGTTGAGGTTCATCAGGTCCGTGTTTGACACCACGTTGGTGAAAGGCGACTGGGCACCATAGAGTCCGTAGTTCATCAGTCCACTGAAAAGTATGGCAGATTTGTTCTTTTTCTGATCTTCTCTTTCTTTCAGTATCCGATCTTTCAGTTTTGCCAGCGCCTCTTCGTCCGGCTGGGCATTAGCCAGCAAATCCTCAAAGATTACCATCGCCTTTTCCATGTTCTCGGACAGCCCCGTCAGCATTACGTAGCTTTCCTCTGCAGAAGAAAATACCGAGAAGTTACAACCCAGCTTGAAAAGCTCCTTTTGGATCTCCTCGGCTGTGTAAGTGGGAGTACCTACAAACTCGAGGTAGTCAACAGCCACCTTTATCTTCGGGTCGATATTCGTTCCAAAATCTGCCTTGTAGTATAACCTGAACAAATCATTTTCGTCATTTTGTGTATAGAGCACTTCCAGTTCATTCTTCATCGTCAACTTCTCAATATCCTTGTCATAGTCCACGAACAAAGGCTTCAACTTCGGTGGTTCGTTATTAATAATCGTTTCATGAAAGGGCGACTTGGCCTCCCTGTTAAGCTCCACCTTTGTTATCTCTGGCTTTTCCACCTGCTGGGCATTAGGGTCTTTGCCAGTCCGCTTGTAAACAAGCGCATAATTATCGCCAAAGTTGGCTTTGGCATAGGCCATCACATCTTCTTTTGTCACCTTCGACATCCGGTCGAATTCCGACACAAAATCGCCCCAGGGCATGTTGCCAGTGAAAGCCACCACCAGGTCGTTGGATCGTGCCCAGTTGTACTGATACTGATTGAGTTGGTTCTTTTTCAGGTCGTTCACTACAGCCGAAATCAGCCAGTCGTCGAAGTTGCCTGTTTTAATTTTCTCAAGCTCTTCCAGAAAAAGGTCACGGAGCTGATCCAGTGTTTGGCCGTCTTTGGGGCTGGCCATCAGCACCTGCATGCTATAATCATTCATGTCGTACACGAAGGTGGACGCCTCCAGTACTTTTTGTTGTTTCACAAGATCAAGGTCTACCAGACCAGCCTGACTATTGCTCAGTATATTGTCGATGAGTCTGACCATGATATAGTCTTTACTCGACCTCCCGGGCAGCCTGAAGCCCATCATGATGCGTTCCGCATCCGGCCCTAACACTTCTGTGACGATTGGTGCTGTGAGAGGCGCTTCCTGCACAGGCTTCCATGTCGGCAGCGTTTCATTGGCCTTCCAGCTTCCAAAGTATTTGTCGATCAATGCAATGGTGGCATCGAAATCCAGATCGCCACTTAGGCAAATGCCCACGTTGTTGGGCACATAATACTTATAGAAATAGTTTTTGATCTCAGTAATGGATGGATTCTTGAGATGATCTATGGTGCCAATCACTGTTTGGGTACCATACGGATGCTCTTTGAACAAAGCACTCAGCATTGCCTCAAATCCCTTCCAGATATCGCTGTCAAGGCTACGGTTCTTTTCCTCATAAACCGCTTCTAATTCCGTATGAAAAAGGCGATTGACAATCATTTGAAACCGGTTAGACTCAATTTTTAGCCAGTTTTCCAGCTGATTAGCTGGTATGTCGTTGATGTAAACTGTGCGGTCATTAGTCGTATAAGCATTGGTGCCCTTGGCTCCGATACCGGAAACCATCTTATCATATTCATTGGCTATCGCATATTTAGATGCTTCGATCGACACCTGGTCAATGATACTGTAATGTTTTTTGCGTTCATCCGGGTCAGAAATTTCTTTGTATTGATTAAAAAGTGCCTCCACACTGTCGACCAGCACGCTCTCGGTTTCCCAGTCTTGCGTGCCAAAGGTGGCTGTGCCCTTGAACATCATATGCTCCAGATAGTGGGCCAGGCCAGTATTGTCAGCCGGATCGTTTTTACCACCCGCTTTCACGGCTATGGCTGTTTGAATTCGGGGCTCATTTTTGTAATCACTCAAATAGACTTTGAGCCCATTGCTCAGGGTATAAATCCTTGTTTTTAAAGGGTCGCCATCAACGTATTCATACGTGAAGCCGCCGCTTTCCGCCTTTTTTAATTCGTAATTTGTTTCCTTGTTTTGCGTGCAAGCCGCCAGGGCCAACAGGCAAATAATAATTCCAAGCTTGGTTTTCATGGATTTTTGTTTGGTTAATGAATGAGTATTTGAGTGTAGAGTCTTCTGAAAAAAGTAATTTTTGTTACGTGTTAAACCATGAAGATAATATTTTCCGAACTATTATTAGCCAATTAATGTCCCGTATGGATCAGTTCGCTCTGGCTCAAATGTGCCGTGTTAACAATCTGAAGGTTTTACACAGGCTATGGTTTATTTTCTATATTTGCAGTCACTTTTTGATCAGAGTATCAAATGAGAATAATAATAGCAGGGGCAGGAGACGTAGGATTTCACTTAGCAAAGCTGCTCGCCTACGAAGAACAAGACATCATTCTGATTGATCTTGACCAGGAAAAACTAAAGTATGCTGCCAACCATTTGGACGTGGCTACGATCAGGGGGAGTTCGACATCCTACAGTGTTTTACTGGATGCCAACATAAGCAAGGCAGACCTATTGATTTCGGTTACTTCCAATGAGGAAACCAATATTGCCACATGCATTATTGGCAAAAACCTCGGTGCCAAGCGCACTGTTGCCAGGATCAGCAACATAGAGTTTCTTCTCGGCAAAGATATCCTCGACCTCAAAACAATAGGCATTGACGAAATCATTTCCCCTGAATCGTTAGCTGCAAAAGAAATTAAACGACTCCTTCGTGAGTCAGCCCTCACCGACACATTCGACTTCGACAACGGCCTGCTTTCACTGGTTGGTATTACCATCGATGACAATGGGGAGCTGGCCGAGAAAACGCTCAGCGAAACCGCTTACCTCAACCCCGACAATAGCTTCACCACGGTGGCCATTTTGAGGAACAACGAGACCATCATTCCTCATGGCGAAAATTCGTTCAAGGCCAATGACCACGCCTATTTCATTGCTCAACCCGACGGCGTCGACAGAGTGATGGATCTTTCGGGCAAAAAGAGGACAGACATCAAGAATATCATGATACTTGGCGGTTCCAAAGTAGGCATCAACACCGCCAGGCGCCTTTCCAAAAAGTATAATATTAAGCTGATTGAGCAGGACAAGGAGAAGTGCTTTGAGTTAGCTGACATGCTACCCGACACGCTGATCATCAACGGCGACGGACGTGATATCGATCTGCTGATGGAAGAAGGCATCACCGATATGGACGCCTTTATTGCCGTAACGGGGAACTCCGAAACCAATATTATTTCTTGCCTTGTGGCCAAAAACCACGGCGTGGCTAAAACAATTGCCCTGGTAGAAAACATCGATTATATCCACCTTTCTCAGAATATCGGCGTGGATACCATGATCAACAAGAAGCTGATCGCTGCCAACTTCATTTTCCGGTACATTAGAAAAGGAGAAGTGCTCAACCTAACGAGTATTCACGGCGTGGATGCCGAAATCCTGGAGTTTGAAGTAAAGCCGGAAAGCAAGATATTAGCAGATGAATTGCGCAATCTTGACTTTCCTAAGTCTGCCGTTGTGGGTGGCGTGATCAGGAGAGGGAGAGGACACACCGTGAGAGGTTCTTTCCGTTTCGAGCCAAAAGATCGGGTTGTCGTTTTGATTCGCCCCGAATGTCTTCATAAAGTAGAAAGTTTCTTTAAATGAGATTCAATGTACCGGTGATGGCGAATATCCTGAGCGTTTTGCTCATTATGAATGGGATATTGATGCTACTCTGTATTCCGATTTCCCTTTCTTACAACGAGGGTGACCTGCCGGGAATTTCGCTTGCCAGCGCCATCACACTTGGCACCGGCTTTATGATGTGGTTTTCGACCCGAAAGATCAAAGACAAAGAACTAAAAAAACGAGACGGATATCTAATAGTAACACTTGGTTGGTTTTTGATGTCCCTTTTTGGCTCCCTCCCCTATATACTTAGCGGTGCCATTCCCAATTTCACCAATGCCTTCTTCGAAACTATTTCCGGCTACTCTACTACTGGCGCCTCTATTCTTACAGATATTGAGTCCGTCCACAAAGGCATCCTTTTCTGGCGAAGCCTCACACAATGGATCGGTGGCATGGGAATTATTGTGCTGGCGGTAGCCGTGTTGCCAATACTGGGCATCGGTGGTATGCAGCTATTTGTAGCGGAAGCTCCGGGCATTTCTCCCGACAAACTGCAACCCAGAATCAAAGAAACTGCCAAGCGCCTCTGGCTGATTTACATCGGACTTACCTGCATAGAAACAGTGTTGCTTTGGATAGGTGGCATGACCTTCTACGATGCTATCAACCACGCCCTGACAACCATGGCCACTGGTGGATTTTCTACCAAAAACGCCAGCATCGCCTACTACACTTCACCTTTTATACAGTATGTGATCATTGTGTTCATGTTTTTGGCAGGTACCAATTTCACCATGACGTACTTTATTTTTAAAGGATACTTCAAAAAGGTTTTTTCCAACGAAGAGTTTAAATACTACGTGCTGTTTTGCTCTTTCAATGCACTCCTGGTGGCACTCACCATCTATTTTGTAAGTGATTCTTCTTTTGAAAAATCCTTTCGTGACGGGCTCTTTCAGGTGGTGTCGGTGGTGACAACCACTGGCTATGTATCAGCCGACTACACGGCATGGACGCCGTTTCTCACCGTGCTCTTTTTTGTGCTCATGTTCTTTGGTGCCTCGGCCGGCTCCACAGCTGGCGGAGTGAAAATTGTGCGCCATGTGATTCTTTTCAAGAACAGCGTGCTTGAGCTAAAAAGGCAGATTCACCCGTCGGCAGTTATTCCGGTGCGATTCAATAAAAAGGCTATAACCAGGGACATCACCTTTAATATCCTTGCCTTTATCATGATCTACATCAGCGTGTTTGGTGTTGGCTCGGTAGTCATTGCCGCCACTGGCGTCGACTTCATGACAGCCATTGGCTCTGTGGCCACCTGCCTGGGTAATATCGGCCCGGGTCTGGGCACCGTGGGGCCGGTCGACAATTTCGCTCATCTGCCCGTCGTTGCTAAGTGGATACTTTCCTTTTTAATGCTTGTAGGCAGGTTGGAATTGTTTACTGTTCTTATGTTATTTACGCCCTACTTCTGGAGAAAACACAGTTAAATCAACGTCAAAAGAATGCTATCATACCTTATTTGGAATCCCGATCCCGCAATTTTTAATATTGGAAGTTTTGACGTGCGCTGGTACGGATTGCTCTTCGCACTCGGCTTCATTGTGAGCCAGCAGGTGATGTACAAGGTGTTCAAAGCCGACGGCCGGGATGAGAAAGAAGTAGACACGCTTACTCTTTACATGGTGGTGGCCACGATCGTTGGTGCAAGATTAGGGCATGTGCTTTTTTATGACCCGGTAGAATACTTAAGTGACCCCATCAGAATTCTTTATATACGAGAAGGCGGACTAGCCAGCCATGGTGGAGCCATCGGTATTTTCATCGCTTTGTGGCTGTTTGCCAGAAAAATGAAGGGCATGTCGTACTATTGGATCCTCGACAGGGTGGCTATTGTAACGGCATTGACAGGTGCCTTTATAAGGTTCGGTAACTTTACCAATTCCGAAATTCTTGGCGAGCCAACAGAGTCCAATTACGGGGTTGTGTTTGCCACGCCGGCAGCAGATTTCCTCAAACAATATATCGTGCGGTCTGAGGAAATAGACATCAGTCGCACCACAAAGATCACCAGCGACGTGCCTGGCAGAGCGCCCATCGACGTGCTGGTGAAATACAACGAAGTGCCGGTAGACGAAGAGGTAACCCATAGCTTCTACCAAACTAAAATGCCGACAATTCTCGGCAACTCCGCTTATCTGGGCGAATACATTTGGCACAATCCCGGCGACGGCCTGAAATACGAACTCTACAAAGCCAATGGCACCACTTATGCTGAATTCTACACCTATGGCATTGTGCGGCATCCGGCTCAGCTTTATGAGTCCATTTTTTGTGTGTTTCTCACCATATTCCTCTATTATCTCTGGAATAAAAAGAGAGCTAAAATGCCTGAAGGACTCCTTTTCGGCATATTCATGACACTGCTCTTCACGTCCCGCTTTCTCATCGAATTCGTAAAAGTGTGGCAGGAAGAATTCAACAATCCGCTCCCCATCAACATGGGACAGATTCTCTCTATCCCCATGATAATGGCAGGACTGATAATTATTTGGAGCGTGACCAGGAAGAAGAAACTGGCTTGATCTGAAATTTTCCTGAGCTCAGCCTATTTAAATAGTGCTTTATCTACATCAATATTGAAGGCTACAGAATCCGTCATCGTCTGTTGGAACAGAATTCCATCGTAGAAGACCTCCGTTTTCAAGGGGATAGTAAAGCCCTCCATTGAACGATAGTTGGAAAACCGGGCTAGCATGGACTCATTGGCCCCGTTGATTTGGAATGTGAGTTGATAGCTAGTCATGTCGAATAGCAGTGTGTCTTCCTTTTTTCCAGAAGACATTACTCCATTCACAGCATGGTAAAGAGTGTCGTTGATATTTTTTGTTCCCAGATAGCTAAAAGACCCCATTTCCATCATCTCGAGTACCTGGTAAACAATCGGAAACCTGAGATCGGATTCTTTCATGGGCTCCCTACCATGGTATGGTATATCAACATATGCGCCCTTTTCATTTTCAATGAATTTAAAGCCCGAATCGCTGGTGCCGTACTGAAATGAAGGGCGGAGACAGGTCAACTTCCAGTGGCTGTAGGGGACTTCGGATATGATGTTTTCTACAGAGTCAGGTACGTTAAGGTAATCCATACTTTGCTTAAGCCTATATTCACTGTAAAACGAATTCAAAGTTGACCACTTCGCTGAACCTCCATTTACTTCAATATATTTCTCCAAAATCTCCCATCCAGTTTGGCAAAATGCGCTGGAGAAAGAGGCAGATAGAAGAACGAATAGTAAATATTTTTTCATAACTCTGGTAAAATATGTCTAATTAAAAATAACCAAAATCACATAAAAAACTAGACAGAAATTGCATTGTTTGAAAAGCGATCATTAACATGTCATTGTGTCGTCAGCTCCTGATCTGACCTAATTTCTTCCGACCGTGTATTATGCCTTCTCCTTGTAGCCAGGTACGCCGCAGTCTTAGTATATTCACTTTCCTAAGCAATACCCTGACTACTATGAAAATGAAAACCCATCTTCCCAAGGCACTGTTTGCCCCATTTTTTTCGCTCCTATGCGTGTATTCCTGTTCTTCCCCTGACCCTATCCAAAAAGAAAAACTTGAAATTGCTGATGCAATGGAGAAGTCGCTCACTACCGAGCTGCTCGACAAATGGTACCCCATGGATGTCGACAACGAAGACGGCGGTTTCCTGAGCAGCCTTACCTATGATTTTAAGCCCGGAGAAAACCAGGACAAAATGATTGTAACGCAGGCCCGCCATGTATGGACCAATGCCAAGGCTTTTCAGCGCTACCCTGAGAAAGCCTATTATAAAACAGGCGCCGAGCATGGTTTCAAATTCCTCCGTGACAAGATGTGGGACAAAGAAATGGGCGGCTTCTACCAGCTGGTAGACAAGCAGGGCAACCCCAAAACCATGGACAAAACGGCCTATGGCAATGCATTTGGCATTTACGGACTGGCCGCCTACTATATGGCCACCAAAGACGAAGAAGGCCTGGAGCTGGCGAAGAAAGCTTTCTACTGGCTTGAAGAGCACAGCCACGACCCGGACAAACTCGGCTACTTCCAGCATCTGGAGCGTGATGGAACGCCGGTGGTTCGACCCGACACCATCCCTTCCACTTCCGACCTGGGCTACAAAGACCAGAACAGCAGCATCCACTTACTGGAAGCTATGACAGAACTTTACCAGGTATGGCCCGACCCACTGGTGAAGGAACGACTGGCTGAATTGCTTTATCTGATCAGGGACACCATCACCAACCCCAAAGGCTATCTGGTGCTTTTCCTCACGCCTGACTGGCAGCCCGTTTCTTTCACTGATTCTACGGAAGAGGTAATCCTTCGCCATCACAACCTCGACCATGTGTCGTTTGGTCACGATGTAGAAACAGCCTTCCTGATGCTGGAAGCAGAACATGTGCTGGGAGTGCACGACGATCCAAAAACGTTGGCGCTGGCTAAAACCATGGTCGATCATGCGCTAAGCATTGGCTGGGACAACGAGGTCGGCGGCTTTTACGACGAGGGCTATTACTTTAAGGATGGCTTCCGGATAATAAGAGATTCCAAAAACTGGTGGGCGCAGGCCGAAGGACTTAATTCGCTGCTTATGATGTCGCAGCTATTTCCTGAGGATGAGCACAAATACTATGATAAATTCAAGCTCATGTGGTCATACGTCGACACCTACCTGATAGACCATGAAAATGGTGGCTGGTACTCAGGCGGCCTCGACAAGCAGCCCGATATGAAACCACGGGGCAAAGGAAATATCTGGAAATCTGCCTATCATAACTTCAGAGGCATGTCGAATTCGGTGGATATGCTGAGGGGGAGGAACTTGCTGGATTCAACGCAGCATTGAGATCAAACGGGCGCTTTTTTTAATAGCCCGGGGTTTAAACCCTGGGCTATTAGAAAAAGCTATCCATCATCATTTCAAACTCTCCAGTTTCTCATTCTCTATCCTGGACAGCTCTTTAAGCAACCCCTTTTCAAGCTGCTCGTCCGTTTGGTGAACAGTGATGGTTGAGTCGATTGGTTGGTAATTAATATAATCCTGGAAAAGAATGCCGTCGACCGTCTGGCGGTTGTACGCCTCCCGGAAGCGGATGCCGGTTTCGTCTGTGTTGTAGTAGTAAGCCAGGTAATCCAGCTGATAGGTGTCCCTGTTGAACCAGTAAATGAAGACATCTTCGAAGTCCTTTCCGCCACCCTCCTGCTGAAATGTGATTTGCACTTTGTGGTAAGACTTGCCTTTGATAGCCACCTCTCCAAGATATTTTTTTATCACTGCGGCGTCGTTGAGGCCGTAGGGCAGGAGAGCGAAATAGAGTACTGAGTTTACCGAGTTGGCATATTTGAACGCCCACTCGTCGGTAAGCTCCACGGTATCGCCATCTACCGTGCGGGTAAGCTGGGTGCTGTTGACGAGAATATCTTCCACATAGCCAATGGAGTCCTGCCACGACCGGGTGTAGACATACCGGTCAGGAAACCTCTCCACAGTGTAGTGCTTTTCCCGGAAGTCAAAACCAACTGCAACAGATTCATAGGCAGTACCTCCATGCTTTGCGATAGCTTTGTCTACGACCTCCTGGGCCTTTGGGTCAGCGTTGGACTGTGCTTGCTCAACTTTGGTGGAGCATGAGGTGACATATAATGTGATGATCAGGCTGACGGTTAGTATGTTTCTAAACATTCTTTTTTCTTTCTTAACGGAAACGTTCTGGGTCAAATTTAGTTAAGTAGTTATAGTCTTGCAGCAGACAAACAGTATTTCTTCCAATGGATGAACGACTTGAAATCATCGACTTTAGCCAACCCAACGAGGTAATAGGTTTCACGCTATTATTATTCCTGATCGTTTTTATCCGCTATGTGATCGTCTCTGCTATCTTTTTTGGAGTCTTCTACCGATTGGGTGGACAGAAGTTTGCCACCAGAAAAATTTCCACTGGCACCTGGAAGAAAGGTCAGTTCAAAAAAGAAATCTTTTACTCAGCCCTTACCTCCTTCATCTTTGCTCTCTCAGGCGTGGGGATGCTGTGGGCATGGCAAGCCGGCAAAACAGCCATTTACACTGATCCAGTAACCTATGGATACTGGTACCTGCCAGTCAGTTTGATCATAGCCCTGTTTGTACATGAAACCTACTACTACTGGGCCCACCGGCTTATGCACCTGCCCGGGCTGTTCAAAGCCGTTCACAAAACGCATCACGAAAGCCTGATTTCCTCTCCGTGGACTGCGTTCTCTTTTCATCCGTGGGAAAGTCTGCTGCAGGCCATCATTGTGCCGCTGATTGTGTGGTTTCTGCCAATGCACATCTATGTCATTCTTGCCATGTTGGTCATCATGACGGTGAGCGCAGTTGTGAACCACCTTGATATTGAGATTTTTCCCGAGAATTTTGATGAGCATTGGCTGGGCAAATGGCTGATTGGCGCTACCCATCACAGCCTGCACCATTCGGAGTTCAACACCAACTATGGATTGTACTTCACTTTTTGGGACAAATGGATGAACACCGAAAGCGGGAAATACGAAAGGCTTTTCAGAGAAAAAACGTCAGGAAAAACTAGCGGGGTCGCTCACCAATAAAGGTAACGCAGGGGAAGGAGTTCCACGAACACGGTTTGTGAAAAGTAACATTCAGTGGCTCATTGGCCTCCGCCAGCACCTCAAACACCAGGTTGGCTTCTGCCACCCATTTATCCAGGCAGGCCTTGTCGACAGCGGTATAATTCTCTGTCTTCTCAGCAAAATTGGACATCATGTAGTTGTACGAGGCTTTGTCCACCCTTTTCTCATCAACCATTACATAAAACCCTGGTTCCAGGCTAACCGAAAACTCCCCTCTTTCGTCCGCTGTCACCTCAGCCACCACCGGTGCCTCCGGGTTGTTGACCTTTCCGGACTTCAGGTAGATTACTTTCCCGGCAAGTGGTTTTGGTATTTTCATTTGGGCCAACCTGTCCTCGCTGGGCGCAGCTCCTCCGCAGTACGACTGCGTTTCGAATACTGTGCCGGTAACCACAACGGCATTTGATTGCTTTGCCGCTGGGCGTTTGCAACCAAAAACAGACAGCGCTAGCGCCAGGGAGAGAATTTTGAAAAATTGCATGGCCTCAAGATACTAAAATAGATCGCTTTACAACCACTTTTTGTGTTTCATGTACACAACCATCACCACGCTGCTCACAATCATAAAAGTCCACAGCATTGGGTAGCCATAGGGCGAATCAAGCTCAGGCATGTACTTAAAATTCATGCCGTATACCCCGGCGATAAAGGTGAGCGGAATAAAAATAGCAGCCACGACGGTAAGCGTTTTCATTACCTTGTTCATATCATTGCTGAGGTTGGAGAGGTGCAAATCCATGATATCCTTCAGCATTTCACGGGAGGTTTCAAACGAGCTGATCAGGTAGTGGATGTGGTCGGCGACGTCCTGAAAATAATTCACCGAAGTCTTCTGGATAAAGTGGGAGCCCTCCACCCTCATCTTATTAAGTGCGTCCCGCAGCGGCAAGGTATATTTCCTCAGCGTGTTGATCTCCTTTTTTATTTCCATGATCTCCTCCACCACATGGAAAGAAGGGTCTTTGATAATTTCAGCTTCCAGCTTCTCTATTTTGTCACGCAACCGCTCCATAATGGTCATATAGTTGTCCACCACAGAGTCGATGATGTTGTAAAACAGGTAGTCGGCACCGTACTTTCTGATTCGGCCCTTGGCCAGTGCTATGCGGTTTCTTAGCTCATCAAACACGTCGCCGGGCAGCCCCTCCTGAAACGTGATGATGAGGTCTTCGCCCATCACAATGCTGAGATGCTCCTGGGTTATTTTGTTAGTCTCAGGGTTAAATACCAGCATTTTCAAAGTGAAGAAAAGGTACTTATCAAACACCTCGAACTTCGGCAACTGTTCCAGGTTTTGAATGTCCTCCGCCATCAGGTGGTGAATGCCGAAAAACTGGGCGGTGTCCTCCACCAGGATCTTGTTGGTGATTTCCACATCAAACCAGTTGATGTGATCGGGCTTTACCAGCTTTGAGGCTTCGGCGGGGCTAAGCCCGTCTCTCGTGGTGTAGCCCGGGTCGTTGTATTGTATAAGCGTGATCAAGGTTGGTGCAATTATGCTGTTAATTTACACCAACGTTTTGGAATCCGTGCTAGCCGCTACTCCCCCGGAAGGAATTTATTTTTGCGCACTTTGAAGAGGATGGCATTTATAGAATTGACTATCAGAAAAGTTGTCAAGTACCTCATCCTCATCTATATATATTTTCCATTCCCCGTCAACCCGTTTGAGGGTAGCATGAAACATACCGTAAAGCACCTGAGGGGGGCTTTGGGGCTTGTGCAGGCTGACACGATAATAACCGACCTCATAGGCTATGGCACCTTCTACCAGCCGGTCAACAAACCGAATCTCCAGGTTTCTCTCCCAGTCTTTCGATTGAGAAATAGAGTTACGTCGGTACTCATTTTTCCGGTAGGCGGTGCCTACCATGATCTGACTACTTTCCCTTTTTATCCTGATTACATCCGGCGTGTGCAAAGCCATGAAGGCCCGGGTGTTAAACTCATTGTAGGCCTTGATATAGGGTATCCACAACTGTTCATCAATTTGCTCAAATACTCTGTCCTGCTGCCCCCAAACCTCAACGGACAGCAAACACAGAAAGACCAATACCGTGCTCTTCATTCTTTCCTCCTTATCCTACCTGTGTGTTCTACAACACTTAAAGGACGTAAAGCCAGCACAATACAACCCATCGAACTGGGGGGAATTTTAGGGGGATATGTAGAAAAGAGGAGTTGAAAGCTGAGGAACTGAGGATTCGAATGAACGTTGGACTCCCGGGTTTCAACGCACCTTGTACGGATGGAACAAAACGCCTTTTGGGGTCCCTCGCAGAGGACTCTGAAAGGGCGTTTTATCATGGTTTGGATGGGGCTTCACCGCCATCCTCTTTGTATTCCACTCCGTCCGGGCCCCTTCAGGGCTTGGAAGTTTTCGTTTTACCTCTTTTTGAGGTCTCTCACCAAGAATCTCGAAAAGAGCCAATGCTTGCGTACCGTGTCCGACTTCGGTCTTCGGTCTCCTGTCTTCCGACTCCTATCCTCCGTCTCCTGTCTTCCGCCTCCCGTCCGAGCGTCTGAACGTCTGAGCGTCCGAACATCCGCACATCCGAGTGTCCAATATCTGCCTCCCCCTTTCTTTTAAAACTAATTCCTCTCCATTTTTGTCTTAACCAAAAGCAAACACACTCAAAACTCTTTTGCGCCTTAGCTTTCTCCATATTCCCCTCACCGTTCTGCTAGCCCTGGCACAAACTGTCATTGCCCAGGACATGCCAGTATTCCGACCTGCGGAGGATCTCACGCTGTCCACCATTGGCACGAAGCTGCGTCAGCCTTTTGCAGGTGGCATGCACTCCGGGCAGTTTTTTATGTTTGATGCCAATGCAGATGGCGACGAAGACCTCGTCGTTTTCGACCGGGCCGGGGACGTTATAAAAGTTTTTATCACCAAAGCCGGCCAGTATGTGTACCAGCCCGACCTCGCTCAGTTTTTCCCGTCTGACCTTGAGAACTGGATCATTCTGGTCGACTACAATTGCGACGGTCAAAAAGACCTGTTTACCTATTCTTCGTTCGGTGTGCGGATTTTCGTTAACACCTCCAACGCCGGCGAGTACCCTGCCTGGGAGCTAACCGAAGATCCGCTCTTCACAAAGTCGGGCAATAACACCGTGAACCTCCTGGTCAATCCTTCCGATATCCCTTCCATTCAGGACATCGATGGCGACGGCGATGTCGACATCCTTGCCTTCAACTTCAGCTCGGGGCAAACGGCAGAACTATATGAAAACCGCAGCGTCGACAACACCGGCAACTGTGGTCTCGACTATGTGCGGACTAACCAGCGCTGGGGTGGTTTTTCTGAGTGCAATTGCGGAAACTATCAGTTTGAACCCTTTACCTGCGCCGATCCTTCAAGCCGCGCCATGCACATCGAAGGAAAGGCTTTCCTTGTTGCCGACATCGACGGCGACGGGAAACGGGATGCACTCATTGGCCAGGAAACCTGCGACGGACTCACCTACCTGATCAACGAGGGTACCGATGCCGACCCCCGCTTCGTAGAACGAAACCTGTACCTCCCAAATTTCGCTCCCAGCCAGGGCGCTTTTTTTCCGTCCACTTTTCTCGCCGACTTCAACAAAGATGGCCAGGCCGACCTCATCCTTTCCTCGAACCACAGGGAAGACCTGGCAGGCCTCGACTATCGTCAGTCGAGCTTTCTGCTAGCCAACGAAGGCACTAGTGCTGCACCTGACTTTGCTGCTCCGGAGCCTTTTTTGCAAAACGAAATGTTTGATGTGGGCGAAAATGCCGTGCCCGTTGCCTATGATGCTACCGGAGACGGGAGGCCCGATCTTCTCATCGCCAACAAAGGGCTACCAGCCGTGGACGGCAGCTTCCGGTCGACCATCACACTGCTCCAAAACAAAGGCAATGGCAGCTTTGAGCAGAGCACCGCCGATTGGATGGGCCTCAGCCAGTTGGGCCTCACCAACCTGAGCTTTCAGCTGGTGGACATGAACGGTGATGGCAAGGCCGACCTGGTGCTCAAAGGCTATGGCCTCAATACTTTCGGACTCAAAATCTTCTGGATTCCTAGCCAAGACGACACCTTCAGCGCTTCTGCTGCCCTGCCGATCACCATCGAAATCAACGCCACCGACTACCCCTATTTCTACGACATCAATGGCAATGGCAGGCTGGACTTGCTCCTGGGCCAAAGCAACGGCCGCCTCTCACTGTGGCTCAACAGCGGCACCAATATCGCCCCGGTATTCAACACTAAAACTGACGCCTACCTGGGCATCGACCGCACGCCTGACCGCACCTTTCTCGTGCCTATAGTGGTCAACGAAGACGGCAACGGCTCGCCCGACCTCCTCCTGGCCGACAACTCCGGCGGGCTGCGGCTAATTCACGACTTTACCTCAGCAGGCTCAGTAGCGCCGCAGGTCATCCAGCTTTACAATGCCACGATCGACGCCACCCAGCCGCTGAAAGCCGGCCGCAGGCTGTGGCCAGCCCTTGCCGACCTTACCGGCGACGTTGCCAACGAGCTGATCATCGGCACCGCCCAGGGCGGACTTTTGGCCTTCACCGCCACCAACGAGCAGGGCAACCCTGGTGAAGAGGTGAAGCTTCAGGTCAACGTATTCCCCAACCCGCTTGAAACAGAAAGGACGCTGCGGCTGACCACCAACTTGGAGGCTACAGGCGTGCTCTACAATGTATCGGGGCAGCGATTAAGTGGGGAGCTGTCCTTCAGCCGCACTGCCACGGCAGAGATAGACCTGAGCAATTTTCCCACTGGCCTCTACTTGCTTAGGATCAGGTCTGGCAGCCAGGCCATTACCAAACGCATCATTGTAGGGCCATGACAAGCGCACTATTCTATATTCAGCTGGGATCCCGAGAGCAAATTGGCTTCGGCCACCCCTTTGGCCCGTTGCCAGCCTGGCAGGTGTACGACCTCGACAACCACGCCGACGCCACCACGCTAAAATATGCCAGCCGTTTGCTCGGTGAAGCCGAAGAAGTAGTGCTGGTATTCAATCAACTCGGGCCTTACGAGTCACTGGGTGGTGTCAACAGTTTTCTGGAAAGTGTGATGCGAAGTAAAAAGGCAAACCCAACCGCCTACTCGTTGGGGCCGGTAATGTTGCCCGTTCTTGTCAGCAAAAGGTTCAGTGTGCAGGAAAAGGATATTAAAAGCATAAAAGCACTGCTCGATAAACCTCTCGAACCGCCGCAAGACGCACCGCCCGCCTCTTAAAATAAAGACTGTAGCGCCAATTTTTGCAATAAGCCAAAGAATGGTACATCTGTAGAAAGTACAGCACTTCTCCGAAAAAGGCCGAAACGAGGCGTGTTACCTTTGTCCAACACCAAAGGAAAGCACATGAAGGCAACCTACACCATATTCATACTTCTTATCGCCACTCAATTGTCATTCGGCCAGAACATGGCTGCCGAAGCAGTCCAACCCGACGCTCTGCCCGTGGCTCCCCATACCAGCGACACCGCCGCCCAGGAAGATGCCCAGAGCACAAAAACGATTGATTACAGCCCCAATGGCATGCCGAAGAAGGCAGCTACCGAAGAAACCGCCACCCTAAGCCGCCAGGGAAAACGAAGGGCCATTCAAACACAGGAACGCTACGCTATTGCCCGCTCTAAAACTTCACATAAGAAAAACAGAAAGAAGAAAAAGCACGGAGCGATAAGATAAACCTCTTGCCGGCTGATCGATTACCCACCGGTTGCTGCCACTCATAAAAATAGCCTACCAGCCCTCGCCATTCGAAGCAACCCCCTTTCGCAACACCATCAAATGAAAGGAGGTCACTCTCTGCGCCCCTGCAACAGGACAGAATTAAAGAGGTTACTCTCTGCGCTCCTGAAAGTAGGGGAAATTAAAGAGGTTACTCTCTACACCTCTGCAAATAGTAACCTCTTTAATCGTGACTAAAACCCAATCCTTCAATTGCTTTGGGCGTGCCCCCTTTTGCCGCCGGAGTGTTACCACTCACCCGACAACCCTCTTCGGCGGCAGGGGTCAGGCCATCACCAGTCGCCGGCCAGCGCACGAAAAACCCACTTCGGGCTCCCACCCCGAAAGCTTTCGGGGCTCTGTCCCTCACGCCAAAGGTCGGGCAGGCACGCAAGGAGGCATCCGTCAATCGAAGCCACCGACTCCCACCCGACCGTCACTTCCTTTAGCATTTACCTGGGGGTCTACATTGATAATTACTTCTCGCTTTTTTGTGCCTCCAGTATTTCAATGAAAGAGTAAATATTGGATGAAGGATTTCGTGCCTCAGGCAGCTTTTTGGCTCGTTCACAGGCAGTTTTACAGTTTTCGACCAGCTTGGTTCGCAACTTTTGGTCGATAAACCCTTTCCGGTAGCTGTTGTGATTTCGGTTGCTGAGCTCTCTGATACAGTCAGATGCTGTTAAAGCAGCTTGCTGGCCTTTATAATGCAGCAAAAACCACAGTTCAATGCAGGGGTTAGACAAGAACAGGGTAGTGTTTGGAACGGCCCGGAGTTTGTTCATAAGCTCAGGAACATCAGCATCGTACATCAAAAAGTCCCGATCTTTCGGGTCGACTGGTTTGCCTCGCTTACTTTTCTTTATAAACGCTTCGCTTATGCTGGAGCCAGTTACCTTCGGCACAATGGAAATAGGAATGCGGTACTTGCCACGCAAAAGCTCAACATAGGCTTCTTCAGTCTCACCCTCACAGAAAACCCAGAACTGCGGGTTAATCTTTTTGCCCTGTGGTGGTTTACGCTTGCTCATGCAGTATCTGACTAATGCCCTCCAGGGTGTCGTTTACATAGGGTACTGCATCAAAGCGACCTTGCAGGTAAGCCTTTTCGAGGTCCATGGTGTCACGGAAGTCGCTATAGTCATACAGTGAGTACAGGTCGGTGGAGCTGTCTTCCCTCTTGTTGACAAAGTAGATCTGGTCTTTGCGCATCTTCTTCAGATCAAGAAAAGTAGTGTTGTGTGTGGTGCACAGCAACTGGGCCCTCTCCCCGGCACGGAAGAAATTGAAGATGTATTCAATGATCCTGGGGTGCAAGCTTTCTTCTATTTCGTCGATGAGCAATACCTTGTTGTTCCTTACCACGTCCAGGATGGTAAGCATAATAAAAAACAGTTTGATCGTGCCCTGCGACTCCTCGGTCAAAAAATCAAAACCCCTGGATGGGTCACGGCGATGGTAGGTAGTGATTTGCAGGCGCTCTTGCACCACGTCTTCGACCGTTAGTGTCATTTTCGTTATGTCGGCATTCACGTTTTTCCCTGGCTGTTTGAGCGTTTTGATCTTTACGTCAACAATATCACTGTCGGCAAACCTCAGCGCTTCAATCAAATGATCTTTATTGACTTTACCCATCGATTCAATAGCCGAAACGCCAAAACCGACGTACTGTAGGATAAACTGATGATGGAAGTAGTTGAAAATCTCCTTGGGTATCTCTCTGTCCAACTGACTGGCCCGGCTGATGTACAGCGTTTTCCTCGACGTGTTTTCAGCTACGTCCATAGGGCGCTTGATCACATCGCCAAAGGTGTAAATCTCCTGCTTTTCATTACCACGGCGCTCATCACGGGTGAAAACTTCCTTGATACGGCCTTTGGGGTAAAAATGAAGGCTCTCAGTGACTATCTCTTTGTTTGTTAGAGAGAAAGCGTATTCATATTCTACGTCATTGCTTATAAAGCGAATGAAGTAACAGCTGGATTTGGAGGCATAGCCATCAAACTTGAAAGGCTGGAAGTTGAAAATGGTATCTTCATTGTGCACATGCGACTGAAGAACCATGCTGTGACAAAACCTAATCGCCTTGATCACATTGCTTTTGCCAGAGGCATTGGCTCCGTACATCACCAGGGTTTTTAACAAGTCAGTTTTGTCGTGCTGACAAACGTTGTCACTTAGTGCACGAGCGTTGGCAGACTTGATGTTGGCCGCACGGAAGTCAATGCACACTTCTTCTTTGATGGAGAAAAAGTTACTGAGCTTGATCTCTAATACCATTTTATGCAGCTATTTTGTAAAAAGTTTTCAAATCTAGTTAATAAAACAAGAATATCAAGCCTTAGGTTTCTCTTAAGACATTTTCACTTGCCACTTCTCTTAGACAACGAAAACCCGTACAGATTCATCAATCAGAGCTTGCGCCTGCCTACGGCCAGGCTTGCAGCGTATCACTAAACCATGTCGCTTCTAAAAGAGATCGAATTCGCCCCTTTAAGAAGCGACGGGCCACCATTGGTAAACAGTGGGAATTCATATAATAGCCCGGGCCATCACCAGTCGCCGGCCAGCGCACAAAAACCCAACAGCGGGCTCCAACCCCGAAAGCTTTCGGGGCTCTGTCCCTCCCGCCAAAGGTCGGGCAGGCACGCAAAGAGGCATCGTCAAATCCCATCGATAGTTTGCTTCATCAAATGAACGATGTGTTCATACCGTACCTCCTGATCTTCATAGTACAAGTTGCCGATAATGGCTTCCTGCATACGAGTAATTGAAATGATTTCTTCAAAACACTTACCCAGGTAGTCTTTTACTTTTCTCTCCGAGTCAAGTATTTGTCGTGGAAAATCAGATGTATAGTTTAGGAGGTAAACAATATCCTCGAAGTCGTGACTCATCCGAGGATCCATTCTTCCACGATCTTTAAATGCATCAAATTTGGCAGCAAGAAAATAGGGAAGAGGCATTAGACGAATAGGGAATTGTTCAACCTGAACAACAAAGGCAAGCTCAAATCCACGTTTGAACCATCTATTGGCGGGTGCCCAGCCCACTTCATGTGTGGACATCACATCTACCTTTTTATCCTCCAACCGGAACCGGCATACCACTTTGTCCTCATGCGATTGTGTAAACCCTCTTTCAAATAATGCCTCCCTTAGTAGCTCCAGCTGTCCAATAGTAACAATCTCAAAAGTGATGTCGACATCCTTGGTGGGGCGCACATCATCAGCCGCAGGGTCATCTACATACAGACTTACCACTGCCCCTCCTACGTAGATTACCTGCTCATTCAAATCACCCAGTGCCTGGGCTACTTGCGACGTTGCTATGCGGTTGATCTGTGTATTCTTCATTCAGTAATTTTGACCTTAATATTTGAATGGCAAGCTGTCGCTCACGAGCCTTTCCCACTCGAATGACGTCTACCATTGCCAGTGCTTCGTGCAGGGCTGGATCCACCCTTGCGGCGTGCACAACCGATGGGTACAATGGCAATATGCTATGACCCCGGGAATGACCTCTTCCGTGGGGCCAAACGAAGCCATCACCGCTCTCGATGAATTCCGAAAGGGGAGTCATGGAATGGGCCGTGGGAATACCCCGCACAACTGCCCCGGGCTGCTGAGGAAAAGCGTACTTAATGCCATATTGAATGAAATCTACAAGGGCATGAGCCATCACCTGGTAGCTGCCCACTACCAGCCCGGCATAGCGGGAGCGATGCAGCGACTTGCTTACCTCCGACTGACTGATAAAAAGCTCCCGAGCCAAAAATGACTGCGACAAAGTTTCCTCCGCTGACACAAGCATTTTAATTAAAATCACCACATCCAGGGGACTCATGGTGGGTTGTTTTTGTGGGCTCATTTCTTGTATATTCTATATTGGAATATGCAATAATCAACAATAAAGCCATTTATATCAAGAAATTAAGCAACTATATTCCAAATTCCGATATGGAATAACTCGACCATGGCATCTCGGCAGAATCCCTCCGAAGCCAATCACCACTTACCCGTCTTTGCAATCCGCCGGTTGGCGGAATGGCAATTTTGTTCATTTCGAAGCTTAACCATTTCACGCCAGCCAATTGTCATCAACTGTGATAATACGACCCCTATCATCATTTCCACCTAGTGCCCCGTCAACACCCGCTGCCCTTCCTTCGCATCCAGGTACCGAAAGCTGTCGATGACATCGCCATTTGCATTCAGTAGCTCTACCAGGTCTCCGTCGTTGTTGAGGCTCATCGCCTGCCGGTTCCGCACAATCGCAAGACTCTCTCCTGCCGCCAGTGTGCTCGTCAGCACCCAGATCCTGCTGCTGGCATCCCGGAGCACCCACCCCGTAAGGCTCACCGACGCCGTGCCTTTGTTTTTGATCACCACTTCCTCGTTATCGGCGTCCGCACCCGCAGGATCAGGTACCAGGCTTTCAATTACCACCGCCACGTTGGATGACGAAGTAGCTGGTGCTTTCACCTGATACGTTTTGGAAAAGCTGCCAAAAGACACGTTGTAGGAGCTGCCGGTAAGCTCTGTGACGATGGTTCCCTCATTACCCGCCGGGTCCAGGTCAGCAATAAACTGGTCGGCCACGTTACCGGCACCTGCCTTCGTCTTGGTAAATTTGTTGGTTTGAAAGATATCGGGCCGTGGGTCCAAAGCCGCCATGTGATCAAGCGTGCTCTGGCGTGGATGCCCGTAGCCATTGTCGCTCCCATTGGAAATAACGATCACCGATGGTTTCATCGAAGCCAGAAAGCTTTCGGCCGAGCTGGTCTCTGACCCGTGGTGGTTTGCCTGGTACATGTCCACATCTTTGGCCGTGCTGCTGGCAGCTATTTCTACTTCAATGGTGTCATGAATATCTCCACCCACAAAATACCTGAATCCATTATACGTCACCAGAATAGCAACACTCAAGTCATTCTCATCGGTACCAATGCTGGGGCCATTGCCAATGACCTGCCCGCCCGACGCCAGGCATTGCACCCGCATGCCGCCCAGCTCAAACTCATGACCAGCCCTCAGCGTTCCTGCGTTTTTGCCCACCGCATTGTGATAGTCGATATAGGTCGCTTCTCTTTTTTTGGCAGCCGGCAATATGTCCTTGTCGCCCCTGTCGTAGGCCTGCACAATCTGCACGTTGTGGTTATTGACCAGCTCATCTATGCCTCCATAGTGATCGGAATGATAATGGGTGTCGATGAAGCAGTCGATCCGAGAAATGCCAGCTTGCTGCATAGTGGCAAACAGCACCTTGCCGCTCCCATTGTTGCCGGAGTCCACCAGCAGGCTGTGGCCTGTGGCCGTGACAAACAGCGTGGCATCGGCCTGGTTCACGTCGATATGGTAAATGCGCAGGTCCTGGGCTGCGGCGAGCGACAACGCCGCCAGGAAAAATAGAGCAGTAAGCAAATGCTTTTTCATGCATGTAAAGTCAATCCAACAGACTGAAGTATCTGTTTTACATGAAGTTAGCCATTGTTTCCTGCAATGAGAATACCCAAATCTCGGTATTTTGTGGCCCTGGGGGAACGAATAAAAGGAGGTTACTCTCTGCGCCCCCGCAAGTAGTAACTTCTTTAATCTCAACGTGAACTATTAAAGAGGTTACTCTCTGCGCCCCTGCATATAGTAACCTCTTTAATCGTGGCTAAAACCCAATCCTTCAATTGCTTAGGGCGTGCCCCCTTTGCTGCCGGAGCGTTGCTACTCACCCGATAACCCATTTCGGCGGCAGGGGTCGGGCCTTCGCCAGTCGCCGGCCAACGCTCGCAAACCCCACTTCGGGCTCCAACAATGGCTCTCTTCACGCAAGGAGGAGTTAGGCTAGTTGGCTAACAGCAAAGGAAATCCAGGCCAAACAGGTAGCTATCTACTCTACATTTGTCACAAAATTAGCCATCAACTCTGCTTGCTTCAGCACGGTTTCAATCGCCTTGGCTTGCTTGTCGGGAGGGTAGCCCCACTTATTGAGGGTTCGCTTAACAATCACCATTAGCTTGGCCCTGGCACTTTCCTTAATCGTCCAGTCGATGGTTGCATTCGTTCTTACCTTATCGGTTATTTCCCTGGCGATTTCTTTCAGCTGCTCATCGCCCAGCACCTTAACGGCGCTGTCGTTCACCTCGAGTGCATTGTAAAACGCCACCTCGTCTTTGGAAAGCCCAAGGGCAGCCGCTTCCTTGTCTGCTTCTTTGATCTCTTTAGCGATATTGATCAGCTCCTGTATAATTTCGGCCGTGGTCAGCAGGTTGTTCTGGTAGCGTTTGATGGCTCCTTCCAGCATTTCAAGCAGCTTCCGGCTTTTCACCAAATTGGTTTTTGACCGGGTCTTTATTTCGTCGTTCAATAATTTCTTTAGCAGCTCCAGGGCCAGGTTTTGGTGCTTCATGCCCTTCACCTCCAAAAGAAACTCGTCTGACAGCACCTCCAGCCTCGATAGATCGGGACGGTCGATGCCAGCCGCAGCAAAAATATCAATCACACTATCGGAGCTTAGGGCGTCATCTACGAGCTGCTTGATAGCTGTTTCAATATTGGTGTCTGACTTTCCATTACCTGCACCCTCAAACTTCACCAGGCGAGCTTTCACTGCCTGGAAAAAGGCGACATCGTCTTTGATTTCCATGGCTCGCTCATGGGGGATAGAAAGGGCAAATGCCTGACTCAGGGCCGACACCTCCCTGATGAAACGGGCCTTGCCATCGGGCAGTCCTAAAATATGCTCTTCGGCTTGGAGGATGATAGAAAGCTTTTCCTGAGGATCGGCATTGAAAAACCGACGATAGTTGAACTTGAAGCTATTTTGATAATAGGCCTGAGGTACGTCGGAGAGAATATCATTTCTGGTGCTGGCGTCTTCGTTGAAGAGTTGTTGTACCACTTCCAGTTTTTCGTCCATCAGGTGAACTGCCTTCTCCAGGTCCTGCGTAGGGTCGCCCTTACCGCCAGCGTCGGAATAGAACGACAGCGCTTTTTTGAGATCGGAGGCAATGCCCAGGTAGTCGACCACGAGCCCGCCTGGCTTGTCTCTGAAAACCCTGTTTACCCTGGCAATGGCCTGCATGAGGCTGTGTCCCTTCATGGGTTTGTCGATGTACATCGTATGAAGGCAGGGAGCATCAAACCCCGTTAACCACATATTGCAGACGATGACCAGCTTGAGTGTGTCATCAGGGTCTTTCATTCTCTCGGCCAACCGCTGCCTTTGCTCATGGGTGGTTTTGAATTTCGAAAGCGCTGGCCCTTCGTCGCTCGTGGCAGTCATTACCACCTTTAGCTTCCCTTTGCCGATGTCGTCGCTGTGCCAGTCTGGTCTTAGCTTGATGATCTCGCCGTAAAGCTCAGCTGCTATTCGGCGGCTGAAGGCTACAATCATCGCCTTTCCCTCGAATACCTTCTGGCGTTGCTCAAAATGCTGCACAATGTCCTCTGCGATATTATGAACCCGGCGCCCATTGCCGACTATCGCTTCCAGCCTGGCCCATTTGGCTTTCGCCTGCTGGCTTCCGGTAATTTCTTCATTTTCCTCCAGCTCTTCGTCAAACTCTTCAATCAACCGTCGGCCTTCATCGTCAAGGTTGATCTTTGCCAGCCTGCTCTCGTAGTAAATAGGCACGGTGGCATGGTCCTGCACAGCCTGGGCTATGTCGTAAATGTCCACATACTGCCCGAACACCTGAGGCGTGTTAATATCGGTGCTCTCAATGGGTGTGCCCGTGAACCCAATGAAGGTGGCATTGGGTAGGGCATCCCGCAGGTACTTGGCAAAGCCATAGGCGATGCGCTCGCCAATTTTCTCTTTGGTTTCCTTGTGCCTTACATCCTTTACCGACGCACTAAACCCATATTGCGTGCGGTGGGCTTCGTCGGCGATGACCACCACGTTTTTCCTGTCTGATAGCTCGTCGTACACCGATTGCTGATCGGCAGGCATAAATTTCTGGATAGTGGCAAACACAATACCCCCGCTGGCTACCTTCAGTAGTTCCTTCAGGTGCTCCCGGTTGCTGGCCTGCACTGGCTCTTGCCTGAGCAATTGTTTGGAAGAGCCAAAGGTGCCAAACAGCTGATCGTCGAGGTCGTTCCGGTCGGTAATCACCACAATGGTGGGGTTCTGCATTTGTGGTGAGGTAATGAGCTTGCCAGCATAAAACACCATGCTGAGGCTTTTGCCCGACCCCTGGGTATGCCACACCACGCCGCCCTTTTTGTTGCCCTTGGCTCCCGAAGCGGCTATGGTAGACTCAATGGCCCGGTTCACTGCGTGGTACTGGTGGTAAGCCGCCAGTTTTTTGGTGGTTTCTATCTGGGTAATGCCGGTGGCAGGGTCTTCCTTTTTCGTTTTTTCGAACACAATGAAGTTACGCACCAGGTCGAGCAGGGTAGCGGGTGCGAGCATTCCTTTGAGCAGCACATCCAGCTGAGGGCTGAATCGGGACGCTTCCTTTTTGCCGTCGGTTGACTTCCACGTCATAAACCGGCTGAAACCGGCAGACACACTGCCAGCCCGGCATTCCATGCCATCCGATATCACACAAATGGCATTGTAGGTAAACAGGCTGGGAATGGCGGCCTTGTAAGTTTGGATTTGCTCAAATGCCTTTCGCAGGGTGGCGTTCTCGCTGGCTGCATTTTTTAGCTCAATAATCACCAGCGGAATGCCGTTGACAAACAGCAGTACATCGGGCCGTTTGTTTTGACTTTCCCCACCAAACGCAGGGTGCTTGTCAACGATGGTGAATTGATTGATGACCAGGAAGGTATTGTTGAGCGTATCTTCAAAATCGACCAGGGCCACCTCGTAGCTGCGCTCGAAACCGTCGTGCTGGTAAGGGATTTTTACTTTTTCTACCAGGTGCTGGTGAAATACCTCGTTGTTGTGCAGCATGTCGGGCGAGTAAATGCGCAGCACCTTTTGAATGGCCTGCTCCTGCACCTCAACGGGGATGCCAGGATTCAAAATCGCTACCGCCTTCCTGAGTCGGTCGGTAAGAACGACCTGCTCATAGCTTTCCCTTTCCGATGCTTCGGCACCGGGTGCTATCATCACGCCGGGCACATACTCCCAGCCGAGGCCCTGCAGGGTCTCAATAGCAAAGGCTTCTATGTCGCTTTCGGTAATGGGCTTCATGCTATTTCCCTGTCTTGCACCTGATTAACGGATGGCAGGATTGACAAGATTTTTGGTTGACACACACTTAGATTCCAAACTGTTTGCTCCGAAATTAATCAAACACAGCTGGTTTAAGCAATGTAGTGCAAAAATAACAGGACCATTAATACCTGGGTCGCTTTGTTGAAATCTGCAAATGTTTGTCTACCATGGATATAGCCAATAGGTCAAATTTTCTCTTAGTTGATCTCTCAGTCTACGTTTTTTGGGAGCAAAACCCATATTGAGCAGCAAGTGCAAATCAGTTAACATCTCCCGTGTTTGGAAAACATAACTATGTCCCATGCTCGACTTACCAACTTTTGAGGCATCTACAGTATCAAACCATTCGCTGACAAATAGATGGGAGCCAGCAAAGCCCAACCTGGGTTGTCGTTTTCTAATGACACCGGAGGCCCGTAAGGCAATGTCTCTGTCGGAGGCATATATGGTTCTTCTCATGCCTAGGTCTTTAAAATAAGGTAAGATCGAATTTCTAAAGATTGACTGATCGATGTCGGGCGCAGCCAGAACAATTTGTTGAATTTTATGAAGAAGTTTTTTGTGTCCGACATCGCTGGCTAGCTGGTTGAGGCTTTCGGTCAATAGCACGTTGCCCATACTATGGGCAAGAATGTGAATCTTTTGCAGACCGGACTCTTCCAGTAACTGGATCACAAACTTTTTGAAAGGTTCTACCGAAGCCCTCACCCTGGCTTCGTCTGCCAGGTAGGAGCCTATAGCTGGCCAGCTGTAAAAACCGACTATTCCTTTAAAAGGCATATCCCAGGCTAGCTGCCCGGCACGCCAGGCGGCTTCCTCAAAAGTATTATTAAATCCATGCACAAAGATGAGCCCTGTGTTTTCCTTCAGCCTTGACAACTCCTTTTGAATGAAATCGAGGAATACTCTCTCCTCAAGCTCTCTGATCAATTTGATCATTACATGTTTATCTTCCCTCTCAGGAAACTCATAAATCCAGGGGATTCTAAAAGGACGTGGAGTCTCGCCTTGCTTCTTGTTGGGAGGAATATTGACCGAGCAAATGCCTTCACGAAGCTCGTTGTCATATTCGTTTCCGTAGTATTCACCCCAGTCTGATTTACCCGTCGGAATCCGGTTGGTGCCAAAGAAAAGTTGCACAGCACGGGCGGGCCCAGGCTCTGTAACAATATCCCCAGTGAGAATGGAGTCATCATCGGTATCTTCAGCATAAAACATATCTTCATAGTCACCATCGGAATCTGGCGGCGGCGGCGGTGGAGGATCGCCGCCACCTCTTCTTCCCATACTTCTACCACTTCCCGGTCGATGTGAAGGCGATGTGGAATCTGATCTTCTCCTTGCAGGTTTAACGAGTACCTTTCTGGTTATGTTTTTTTCAACCTCCAAGGGTAACTTAAGAGCTTCAATTAAGTCATCGTCCAGCCGGAAGGGACTTCGTTTTATATTGAATATTTCGTTTTCGAAGGCGATGCGGTGGGGGAAAATGATTTTCCACTCTACCTCTATCTCTACCGGGGCTTTGGCAAAGGGGGAGATATGGATCTTCACCACAATCCCAATTCGGTCTATTTCATCGACTCCCCAGGCTCCGATTACGCCATCGCCGATCTGAATGAAGGATTTGAGATTTGAACTAAATTTGTCACTCAGTTTTACTTCGCTGGTGTCTCCGCCAATGGTTTTGAGCGTGTTTTTCCCGGCTTCCATCTGCAGACCCAAAAGTCCGGTACGGGTGAATTGAATGGTGACTGCGGTGTCGGTCAGAGAATCGTGTTGATTTTCTTCCAGCTGCACTGCCCAAAAGGCAGGCGCTACAACAGGTGAGGTAGGTTCATTGATCATAAAACAGGTAGATTAGTCACCTATTTTACGAAATTTTAGTTTTTAATTGGTGTAGAAGAAGTGAAAAACATCTGATAATCAATTCTTTCCTCTAAACCCTCAATCCTGTTCTGACAGCTTTACCCTCACCTCTCCGCTCATCAGCTTGGGAAGAAGGGTGTTCCGAAGCTGGGCCAGGGTGTTTATTTGGATACCTATGGCCATAATCTTTTCATGAATTTTGGACACTTGGCTTTCAAATTTTTCTATTTTTTCCGCAGGCGGAATTTTGATTTCGATAGATTTTAGTAGTCCCTGAGTCAATAGTGGATGACTTGAGCCTAAGGCCATACTATTAAGATCTAAAGTTTTCAAAAGGTAGAAGAGATAATGAATGTGATTTTCATTTAGTCCTTTCACCAAAAGTGCATTATCAGATACCCATATTTTTTTTGATTCAAAATATAGACTTCCACAGTACGCACCGACACGACCAATTACGATCGATTTTCCTTCATAGTTGAATTTGCCTGTATACCCAAGAATGCCATTGCCTCCATAAACAGGAATAACACCTTCTTCCTTCGGTCTGGTTTTTCCGTTATAAAATCTAGCTAGATCCTCTAAAGTACCATCCTCCCAATCATCGTCAGCCTCTACCACGAACCACTGCTTAAAAAGCGCCTCAGCCATCTCCTCCAGGGTTTTGTTTTGGCGGTGCAGCAGGTCGATCTTGTCGTCGAGGCTGCTGAGCACCGAGGCGATGGCGGTTTGTTCGGGGAGGGGTGGAATCGAAACTTCTATTTCATTGAGAATCGTCGTGTTTATAGATGGCATGGTCGCACCAACGGCGATGCTTCTGATCGTCTCTTTGAAGCTATCTTGCCCAAAATAAAATGAAAGAAACTTAGGGTTTACTTTTTCCTTGAAGGCCCGAACTCTCAAACAACGACCAGAAAACATCCAACCGTCTTCCTTGTTGCTGACGTAGGCACGTCTATCAACAGAACCCACTCGACTGAACACGATATCACCTTCCTTTAACGTGTATTTGATTAGTCGTTGTCTATCTTCATCGCCCACCAGAGGCAGATTATTATGTAGTATTTCGTTTTCTCCTAAGTGTTCGACTGTAATTATTGGTGTCCCGGTGGTTTTATAATCACTCATGTGCAACTGACTTCCGAAAGGGCCGGTTTGTACTGCTGAAATTTCTTCCAAAGAATAAATTTTCCGCCTACTATACATCTCAGAACCGACCCGATCAATATGCTCCACCACTGCAGGGTCGTCGATGGTGTGATAGTTTATAAGATCAAACTTCCAGGGCAGGTGCAGGTCATCGAGCTTTACGGCCAGGTGCAGCAGGTCGGCATGGGTGAGGTGTTCTCCCTTGAGCGCCAGGTCAATATCGGAGTCGGCCCGGTAGTTGCCCTTTGCCCGGGAGCCAAACACCAGGGCCTGGTCCACCATCTGCACGGTTTCCAGCACTTTGCCTATCGCCTCAAGGGTATCTTCTTCCAGCCCAAATCTCATTCTTCCTTCTCCCGGTTTAGTTTTTCTACCTGTAGCCTTGTTGAAAGCTGTATAAACAGCCCATGATACACCGTTACAATATTCCCTGCTATCTCATCGGCGGTTTCTTCGTCGTAGCTGTGCGAGGTGAGCTCTCTTGATTTTTTCAGGGCCCGCCACAGCGCCTCGTCCGCAATATACCCATCGGCAGCAGCCTGGGCAATGATCACACTGGGCCCTCCATTGTCGTTGGGTCGCTGATTTTCTCTTAGCAAGTCTTGCAGTGTTTTCCAGGCAAGGTCGAAAGTAAACTCAAAAGCCTGTATAAGCCCCTGCTGTTCCAGGGAGGTTAGTTCCCGCTCCTGGCTGAGGTAAATGGCTTCCTCCAGCCGGGCCAGCGCCTTGCCGTAGTTATTGAACCGCTGTATCCACCTGATATCTTGTGCCATTCTCAGGGTTATTTCTTCGGCAACATGATTTTCGCCAGGTTTTGCCTGATTTTCTCATTCAGCTCCGCTTCTTCGCTCATTTGCTTTTCCAGTTCCGCTTTCAGGGTTGTGAAGCGTCCTTCAAAGTTGAAATCGTCTTCCTCGTCGGCCAGGCCCACATAGCGGCCGGGCGTGAGCACGTAGTTGAGCTGCCGCACTTCGTCGAGCGTGGCTGCTTTGCAGAAGCCAGGCACATCGGCATAGTCGCCCTCCAGGCTTCTCCAGTTGTGGTAGGTGCTGGCTATCAATTCAATATCGCCGGTTTTGTCGATGCCTTCTTTTTCCAAAAAGTACTCTCTGTCTGTCAGCTCCCTGTTCTTTCTATTGATCAGCACGCCCATGTTTCTGGCATCGATAAACAGAATCTCATTGTCCCGCTTGCGGAAGCCGCCGTTGGTTTTGTTGCGGGAGAGGAACCACAGGCAGGCCGGTATCTGTGTGTTGAGGAACAGCTTGGTGGGTAGGTTCACCACACAGTCCACCAGTCCGTTTTCAATCAGCGCTTTGCGGATATCGCCTTCGCCGGTAGTGTTGGTGGTGAGCGAGCCTTTGGAGAGCACAAAGCCAGCCTGCCCGGTCGGTGCCAGGTGGAAGAGGAAGTGCAGGATCCAGGCATAGTTGGCATTGCCCACAGGCGGCACCAGCTTTTCGCCCAGCACCCGCCAGCGGGCATCGTCACGCAGCAGCTCCCCACTCCAGTCGCTGTCGTTAAACGGAGGGTTGGCGATGATGTAGTCGGCCTTCAGGTCTTTGTGGGCGTCGTTCAGAAACGAGCCCTCATTGTTCCACTTCACGTTGGTGGCATCAATGCCCCTGATGGCCAGGTTCATGCGGGCCAGCCGCCAGGTGGTTTGGTTGCTTTCCTGTCCGTAAATGGAAATGCGGTCTTTGGGGTCAATGGCCAGCTTGCTGCCGTTGTTCTTTTTGTAGTGGTCCTGGTGGGCGGTGATAAACTTTTCGCTTTGCACGAACATGCCGCCGCTGCCACAGCAGGGGTCAAACACCCGGCCTTCGTAAGGCTCCAGCATTTCCACCAGCAGTTTTACCACGCTGCCCGGGGTGTAAAACTGTCCGCCCTTTTTGCCTTCTGCCAGGGCAAACTCACCGAGGAAGTACTCAAACACCTTGCCCAGCAGGTCTTTGCCTCTGGCTTCTTTGGTGCCCAGCGTGGCGGAGCCAATCAGGTTCACTAGTCCGCCGAGGCTGGTTTTGTCCAGCTTTTCCTGGGCAAACACCTTGGGGAGCACACCCCGCAGCGAGGCATTGTCTTTTTCGATGGCATCCATGGCGTCGTCTATGTCTTTGCCAATGGTGGGCTGTGTGGCCCGGGCCTGCACATGGCTCCAGCGGGCGGAGGGTGGCACGTAGAAGACCTTTTCGGCCAGGTACTCGTTTTTGTCTTCGGGGTCGGCCCCTTCAAATTCGCCCTTTCCTTCCCTTAGCTTGGCGTGCAGCTCCTCAAAGGCATCGGAGATATACTTCAAAAAGATGAGCCCCAGCGCCACATGCTTGTACTCGGCGGCGTCCATATTCTTGCGGAGCTTATCGGCCGCCTTCCAGAGCTTTTTCTCCAATGGTTCTTCTTTTTCCTCTTTCGCCTTTTTCGCCATGGGGTGGGGTGAGATGGGTTTGGTTAAGGAGGCTAATTTACGTGGAAAAATGGATTAAAGGAGGTCAATGAGTGGCAGTTTTCAGTGTCAGCCTTGTTTGAGAATAGGCAAACGCAAAGTCGACCCAAAAAGGAAAGGTAGCTAGTGATGCTGTTTGTATACATCAACTTTTATGGGAAAATATAGTCCGCTAGCGTCGGCTATCTCTAAGAGATATCAAAAAGCACCTATTTTAGGTAATTGTTAAGCTTAAATATACTGACTTTTAAGTATTTACAATGATGTGCTAACAACTGAGCTTTATAGAAAAATAAACGCTATGAAACCTCAACTACTGCTCAGTCCACTCTTCATGTTGTTTTTTATGGTCTCGTCGGCCAACTTTTTGTTCGGGCAGAACATCCAAGACTTGATTTACTCGCCCTCCTCAAAACAGATAGAAAAGAGTGGCTTTACAGACACCACTAACCTCGTTAAAAAACGAAACGCTATTCAATTCAATAGATCAGCGGGGTTTGATTCCTTTTTGTCTAAATATGACACGGTTCATTTCGAAGAAGAGGTGTTTTATGTAGTGCAAAGTGATCTGATGTACGATATAGATGAGTTGGAGAACTACTACTATGCTTACTATAATGATACCACCCAGTACAACAAGCTTATTATGGATGTGCTTCCGTCTGGGCGATTTAACCTAATGCCCCATGCGGATCGATTAACCTACGCAGTTGTAGAGTCATCTTTCCCCACTACAAAGTTATATGAAGAAGTCGTGGCCAATTTTGGTAAGGCAGCCATGGAATGGTCCGACATTCTAAACAAGAAAGTGAAGTTCACTCACAAAAGTGATTTGGATTCCAAGCTCAAACCTTCGCAAACCTCCAGAAAAGTGACATTTGTCGTCAGGTATTTTAATTCAGGGGGTAGTTTTATTGCTTCGGCGTTCTTTCCCAGTGATCAGAAGTATCGATGGAAAGTGAAAGTTGACCCTTCATATTACACAACCAGTGTGGACCAAACCGGTATCTTCAGACACGAAATCGGTCACATTCTAGGCTTCAGACATGAGCACATTAGGGATGGAGCGCCCCTCGACTGTCCCGCAGAGTCTGGCCCTTTTGAACCACTCACAGACTACGATTCACTCTCTGTCATGCATTACCTATGCGGGGACGCAGGCAACTACCGGCTTCGGTTTACCAAAAACGACATTTTAGGTGCCAGACTTATCTACAAATGAATATGAAAACCTTAGCCTTGATAATATTTAGTCTGACGGTGGCTTCTACCGCAACTTTCGCTCAGCAGCATTTGATCGTGTTTGACAACGACGGAAGGATTGTCAAGAACTACGGATTCGACAGGGACGATGAGCATAATTTTAATTACTCATTTATGATCGAGAACGTGTCGCCTAGGGATAGCCTAAGCTATTTTCTTATTTACCAGTGGAGAAATGATTATTTGTACCAGGCCAACAACACGCTTGACAACGAGCCTCCGGTTCAGATCACACAGTTTGACCCTCAAGGATACCTAACGATTACGGTCTCTCCGAACCGGCCAATAGAGGACAACTCTCTATTAAGCTACCAGCTGGTGAAGGTAAATGATACTGGAAGAGCACTGCTTGATGGTGGTTTGAAAGGGGTTCGCTCACTGAACAGGCTCACGTATGAGTACCTTCGTTTTATCAAAGCAAATTCCATTTTTGAAGAGGTCACCGATGAACATATCGCCACCTTTGATGTGTTGAAGGCGGGTTTAATTGCATCCGAAACTGCCCTGGCAGAGTTTGAAAGAATAAAGAAGGAGGAGGTTTATAGGGACGCAACTTACCAAGCCATGCAAAACCAGAAGCTCCTTGTCGACAAGCAGCTTGCCATAAGAACGCAGCAAATGGAGAAGGTGGCGAGCCAGGATAAAGAATGCTGTACCGCCGATGCACTCGACAAAGTAACGCTGGAAATACTTCGGCTTACCAAAGAGTCGGAAGACTTGAGGATATCAATGGAATTAGTTACCGAACAACTCGACAAGTTGATAAAGGATAAACGGAAAGATAGAGACTCCTTTGCTGCTCAACTGCAACAAATGTTGACTTCGCAATTAAAGGAGGACTATAAGCATTTGACGGCCCCCTTGTTTAAAATATTGCACCAGGGGGTGTTGGTGATTAAAAATGAAAATACCTCAGAAGTGGTTTACGATATTCTGGCGAAGAAAATATTTAACTCGGGCAAGGAGGAGTATATAGTCGCCAGGCTTACGCCAGATCTGCCTCAACTCACTACTGCCTCGGAATTGTATCTGCATACAATCAACCTGAAGACATCCTTTTTGGCAGACAATCCATTCTTTATGTCTCTTTCGGGCCACATGACAAAAGGCACAGACATAGAAGGTGCTAGTAACATAAAGGCACTGGAATCGATCGACACAGGTATGTTTGAAGGGTTTCCTGATGCAAGTGCTCTTCCGAAGAGGCAGGACGATGGTAGCGGCCAGAAAGGAGGGTTCCAGCAACCATCCGATATAGGGAAAGTTGAGATAAAGGAGTATACACCAGAGTGGATGAATATGAAAGCTGATTACCTGAAGGAAGAAATAAAAAGCAACTCAGATTCGATTGAGGCACTAGAAAAGCAGAAAGAAGACCTGGAGCAGCATTTGACAAACACAAATGATACCACTGAGACATATCGGGTACTAAAAGATAAACTGGGACAGCTGGAAGGGAGAATTTTGAAGTTTGCAGAAAAAAAGAAAAATGCCGAAGCCAAGGTAAACTACCTGGCAAGAATGGCAAGTGAGCTACCCTTTAAGAAAGCACTCGGAAAAACAATTGATGAACTACTTAAGAAAAACGGTACGCCGAATTATATCGACTACCTGCTGAAGTATCCGGTGCCGTTTGAAGCGCTTAAAAGACCTGTGATAGAGCTCAAAGCTCTGCAGCTGGAAGTTGATAGCTTTGAACAAAAGGTTGCGGCGGGCGAATTGGGAAAGGAATCGTATACGCTCAAATATTCTGATAAGGTGGTGACAACTGATACGCTACCTACTGTCCACCGGCTTTATCGGTTTTCTATTAACACAGGTCTGGCTGGCTCTCAGAGCGTGAGCTATAACTACCAGCGGGTACCAGTGCCCAATACTGTTGTCGACAGGCTTCAGGAATCCAGGGAGGTGAGCTTTCGGGTAAGGCCTTTGCTCACCCTGTCCACTTACCTAATAAAACCTCAGGATATTGCGGTTTGCGATAAGCAAACAATCAACACGCTACATTTTGATATTGGGCTCGATTACCTGCGAAAAAACGTGTTGGATGATGTGTATCTGGGCCTGGGAGTTGAGCCTTGGCGGAATATTAACGTGGCTTTCGGCGCTAAGATTGCCACTGTGAGCAAGGTTGACCGTGCTAAGCTTGACCCGGTGTCGTTAGACACATCTGCTGCAATGACTTCGGTGACGCAGGCAGGATTTTATTTCAGCGTGAACCTCGGCTTTAATATTATTCCATTGGCCATTAACTCTCTGCTTACAAAATGAAAAATCAACTAATTATTCTGATGTTGGGCGTGAGCCTGTTGTCCTCGTGCACAAAGGATGAGGAGCTTACCAATGAAAATGTATCTCAATCTGGCGTAATCTCGGGAGATGCCTGGTATGTTGACGCACTCACCGGCTCGGAGATACGTAACTTTGAGGAAATCACTATTGAAATATCCAACATGGATAGCGAATTGAAAGCTATTCCCAGAGAAGTCAGTAGAATTGTGACAGGTGCCAAATTCGAATTTGGACCACTCCCGTTTGGTACTTATAAAATCGAGTTGGAATGTGTTGATTCCGTGTCAGGAATCAATTACGAAGCTACTCTTGAAAACATTTCGATAAGTAAAGACGTAGTTTCCGTTTTTCAATCGGTGGAGTTATCCCCATCCAATCAAACGGTAATTGTCGGTAAAGTTGTGAATGGCAATGATATGCCAGTGCCTGGAGCAAAAGCTTTCCTTTATTCTGACCCCGAACTTCTGAAATACAAAGACAGGGGAGGGTTTGTTGATTCAGCTATAACCAACAGATTTGGAAAAGCGGCTTTCATTGGTCATGCCCCAGGCCAGTACTACATATATGCAAGTATGAGCATTGATACTGTACATTTTTCGGGAACAAATGCCGCCGCACTAGATATAGCTGCCATGGAATTAAAGGAGATAGAGGTGAAACTTAGTCCGGAGCAATGAAAAAAGTTTCTTTGGACAAAACAGGCTGTGAATGTGTGGAGGTGTTGTGGGGTAGATTACTCAATACCCCCCCTACCTCACCAAAATATTATACCGCCCTACCACTTTGCCGGCATGTTTCATCGATCTTTTGTCGAGCCATATAGAAATGCCGGTGGTGAGGAGGCCTGTGCCTAATATTGTGTACAGTCCCGCTTCCTTAAAGTGCAGCCTATTACCGTTGATAAGGAACCCCATGCCTGCAAAGGCTAGCTGAGCACCTGCTGCGATGTTCGTCATTCGAATAGCCTTATAGGCCTTTTGGTATTTGTAGTAGCTGTTCATGAGCTGCCCGTCGCTGAGGTCTCTGAATTTGAAATGCATATACGACAGGTCGGTGAATGGCTCGGCCCTGTAAGTGAGGTAGAACGTAAAGGGCTTGTTCACAATACCCAGGGTGTCGCCTCGGAGAGCCTGGCTTCGGGCGGCGAAGCCAAGCACCATCAAACAGACAAATAGAACGAAAGACCGATTTTTACTTCTGGATAATGGGTTCATGGCCCGGGTAAATAGGTTGCACAATTATTAAGAAGCAGTAATATATAAAAATCGTCATAATTGTCATTTCCTGTCTCATTTAATTCGATGCAGAGAGGCGACCGCCTCTTCAACCGGACAAAATGGTTTAATCCTATGTCAGGCTGGTGCCAGTGAGGCTACGTCAGTCATGGTCCTTGCAATGTCGGTGGCCAATGCCTCTTTTGCACACCTTTGTAAAAATACCCCTCTATTGCCTGGAATCGAACTTTTCAAACCACGGTGGGTGTATTGCCCTTATCCGCCTCATGTATAGCGCTTATTCGTGTCAAGTCTTGCTGTTATTCGTCTCGTGTTAAGCGCTTATGAGGGGGTGAGACAAGCGCTTAACAGGTACCCACACAAGCGCTTATCAGGTACCGGCACAAGCGCTTAACCCATAGTGGCATAAGCGCTTGTCTCTGGAGGCTTGAAAACATGGGGTTAAAAATGAAATTATTGAAAGGCAATGATCCCTGTGGTCGTCATGGAAAAGTACAATAGAAGAGAGAAAAGTTTCGCCCAATTGAGTGTAGTGGAAACGGAACAGGCGTTGATGTGTATCGTAAACATTCGAATAGCCAAATGCAAACGATTGTCATTAGTTTATTCGATCTAAAATGCCTCGTGTTTAAACGGAGAGCGTACCGTTTTGGTTGGCTTAAAAGAGGGGTTTTAGTGCAGATTTCTAATAAAATTTCAAATTGAAAAAATAATAGAAAAAAATTTCATATTTGGCACAGTGAAACTGATTTTTGGCATCAATATTGAATTAGAATTTAACGTACACAAGGAGTAAGAATCACTTCCGCTGAGGCCTCAAACGAACCACTTTTCACTCCGGGAAATGCCGGCCGGCTTTCCAAAATCAATTACCGTTTTATCTTTTGAAGTAGTGCATTTTGCCTTTCCTTCTATGGGCTCACCGGGTATCGGGATGCTTTAGAAGACCAGGTCATCGGAGTCATCCTCTTGAACATGCTCATTTGGGTTTCCTTTAGCGGGGAGCGTAAAAGTGGCACATCCTTCACAAGCTGAGACATAGTTTTAAATCATTTGTTTAACCATTTAAATTTTAAAGTCATGTCTATCTTATATAAAGCAATAGGTCGTACCCAGCCGGGAGTGGCTGGAGGAGGACAAATCAAGTACTACGCTGGCATCAAAAGAGGGCGAGAAGTTACACTGAGAGAAATGGTGAAAGAGATATCGTCTCGCAGCACCGTAACTACCGCCGATGCCATGGCAGTGATCGAGAACTTTCTCGAATTGGTACCCAAGTTTCTGCGCAATGGTCGCACGGTGAACCTGGGTCAGCTGGGAAGCTTTCGGGTGAACATCAGCAGCAAAGGCTACGACACGCCTGATGAAGTGGGTAACTACAGCATCAAGCGCAACAAGATCAGCTTCTTGCCAAGCGCAGAGATGAGAGAGAATATGGGTACGGTGAAGTATACCAAGTATACTGAGCTATCAAGTACCCTTTTGTCGAACGAATCTGACGATGTATGATACGCAGCCTGAGGTGTAAAAACCCAACCTAGAATCCCGCATGCGAGTGCGGGATTTTTTTTGTGCCCAATTAAAGAGGTTACTCTGTGCGCTCCTGCAAGTAGTAACCTCTTTAATCCCAACGTGAAGCATTAAAGAGGTTACTCTCTGCCCTCCAGCACGGGGTAACCTCTTTCATCGGCCGGATCGAAGTGAAGGGATCGTGGAGGGTGTGGCTGTTAGCAACTTACCTTTTCTCTTTACCTAACGATGTTTTTTATGTGCCGTACCTACGGCACTCGCTCTGCTACCTTACTCGGCTTTAGGCGTTACCGCCGTGTCGTCCCTAACAGGACTGGTGATGGTGCTGCGGATCCATTATGCCCACAGGCAATAAGTAATCGGACGGCTGGCTACTTGTCCAGTAACGCAGCCTGATAGTCCACCAGTGCCTTTTTTCTAAGAAAGTAAGCCCTCGAAACCAGGTAGTAAAAATAATTGGCGGCCTGGAATAGCTTTTGCAAATTGCTATCCAGGTACTGCTCGTTAAGGAAATAGATCAGGTCCTTCTCCACATAGGCCTCCAGGGTCTCCCTCATTTCAGTGGATATCTCATTGGTATACTGGGGATCGTTCAAAAACTCCCCGAGGTATGCTTTCATTTTGTCCTCAAGCTTTTTCACCGCCTTAAAATTCATGTCGATGACGTCAAACGGGGTGGTAGTGCTCACAAACTGTGTGGCGTTGATCAGCTCGCTATACAATTTGACCCTTTCGTCGCCTGCTTCGTCATAAGCGAAAATGTCGGAGTAGAGTCCGGCCAGCTTTCTGTCGCTGCCAGCTGCGCTTTCCCGCTGCCGGAAGAAAGTGTAAATCTCCATGTCGTTTTGCTTAATTGCCTCATCTACTTGCTCTTGTTCTAGTTTTAGCTCTTTCACCAAAGCAAATCCGTCAGCTTTCTTGTACTTCTTGCCGTCGTAATCAAAGGTTTTCATTGGATAAGCTCCTGTGGCTATTTGAGTGATCGTTTCAATATCGTTTTGCAACGCATTGGAAGTGAACACCATGTCAAGCTTTTCATCTGCAAACAACGCACTTACATCAACGCTCGCTTCTTTCTTCGCTTTATTCAGATCAAACTTGATAGGGTTTTTTCGGTCGTAGTATCCATTGAAGCGTTTGTCGAAAGAGTTTTTGACCTGCTCGGCTTGAAAGCTATCCATAAAAACATCGAAGGGCTGGTGTACCGTGGGCCCTGCATATTGCACAACACTGAACAGCTTTTCGGTCAGCCGCTTTTGAGTAGCCTCCGGGTCTTTCAGAATGGTGATGGCCGGCCGGGGAGGCCCTGTTTGCACCTCAATATTGGTTTTTTCAAGCCTTTCTACCCGCTCCTCTGTACTTGGATGCGACGCCCACTGGTCTTTGATAACCAGCCTCGACTTATTAAACTTCTTTTGCTCATCGAGTGTCACCTGCGGAAACCCGTTGACGATTGGTGCCTGTGTTTCGCTGGCCGTAAATTGCATCACATACGCCTGCTCCTTGTACAAATTTTCGCTAGTAATTTTGTCGCCTACTTTATCCCCGTAATAGTTAAGCACCGTGTTGTAAGAGTAATCAGCAAGTTCGAGTCGCAGCAGGGCATTTCGCAGCGGAGCATAGCCTGTAACATGGGCAGCTATTTCATCGGCATGAAACTCCATTTGCCGTGACAAACCCATGTAGCTAATGTTCACCACCCCGTAGATCTTACTCAATACCCACTGAATACCCATGATGATTTTCAGTGCTCCCTGTACAAAAGGAACAAAGTAACCGCTGACGCTGGCCCAGCTTTGGATGAGACCGTCATAGGACTCGTTATCGTAAAGCATATTATAAATCACCTGATTGACATTGTACGCATAGCTGCCAACCTTCATTGTCCGTTGAGAGAAGTGGCCAAACTCATGGGCCAGCACCCCCCGAAGTTCATCAAGTGTCAATGTATTTATCAGTGCCAGGCCGATCTGGAGGTTCTTCTTCACTGGAAAAAACATACTCCAGAAACTAGAATCGTAAAACACCGATGCATTCACCTCTCCGGAGAGATACACCCTTTTGGGAAAGCTGGTACCCACCTGATCAACAATTTGCTGGATCATGTTGAAAAGCTCTGGCTCGTCAGATTTGGTGATTTCTGTCAAATGTGACCTGTCTGCCTTGTGGGACTTGGTGACGAATTTGACCATGAAAATCAGTACCAGAATCCCGAGACTGGCGAGGCCCGCACCAAGAAGAATTGTAATGAGCCTCGGGTAGGTGATAATGAGCATGATGCCGCCATACACACAAAGGGCAGTCAGCCCCAGAGCCAGGATGACCAATACCACATAGGTGAAAATGAACAAGATGATAGACAAGATCGCCCTGGTAGCCTGGCTTTTAAACTCACTCGACAGTGTGACGGTGTTTTGAATCATGGCGAAGGTTGGATTTAAATTTTGAGTCAAAAAATAGGGGTAGAGAAGATATTTTCAAAGCTAATTCTGCTGATGTGGCAAAGAATTATTGTTGGGTAAGAATAAGTTGGCAAAAAGCGTAAAAAAGTATAATTATGCAGAGCCGATGATTTGGACGCCTGTAACTGAAATTGTGTGTTGTCCCGTGTGACAGCCCCTCGTACCAAAGTAAAACTCATTGTTCCAAACACTACTGGCCGTTTTTATCGCTACTTTCTTCCTCAAAAAACAACCCCTATTTGCAAATAAAAAATAAGTACGTATTTTAATATCTCATTAGAGTATTTCAGCCTATTGCCTATTTTTAGCCAGATGGAGTCAGTTTTACAAGGGGTTTTATATAAATCATTTTTTAAAATAGCGGGATACTATCTATTAATTTCATCTCCGCTGGCATGATATCGAAGGTAGATAGTCCCGTATTCTGCCTGATTTTGTGGATGCTTCTGCTGGCAATTGTACCTCAAAGCTATGCCCAGCAGCCTTCCGTTCCTCCGCAAGAGGGTGACACCCTTGACAATATCACCATTTCAGAGGCTGAAGCCCGCAACATCATGAAGGGCCTTTTTGACCTGCCCCGGCTCACCCACTCCCTGGCCCTGGGCCGCATTGCCAAAGACGAGCGCCTCACCAGTTTCACCGACGGCTTTATGCAGCGCAACAATATCCAGGTGCTTACCATCGGCTATATCGACAGCGATGAGTTCTGGCCCAGGATCTTTCGCCAGCAGCGCCTCAATAAAATCAACAAGGCCGATAACGATAACCTGCTGGCCGCCAAAATCATTTTTACACCTATAGCTACCGACGGGCCCCCAACTGGCTATACGACCACGCTAGAGCTGGCAGGCAAAACGTCGACGGTCTATGAGCTGCTCAGCATCAGTCAGGCCGAGGTAGATTCCATTGCCGCCTCCACCAGTCAGCAGCAGCTGGGCAACACCACCTTCGCCACCCCCAACGAAGCCAAAGAAACAGTAGTGAGTGCGCTGATAGCGGCGCTGCAGCGGGTGGAGGGCAGTTCTCAAGAGGAAAAGGATGCTATGGCAGCGGACGCATCATTAGAGGGTATACAGAAAATAATTATTAAAGAAGCATTAGCGAGTGCGAGAGGAAATATAGAAGAATGGCAAAAGGCGGTTCAAGAAAATGTTGAAAGGCCCTGGGAGAAGCTTAATGCTTGCTTTGTGGATAGGGAAGCAGGCGCCGAAACTATTTTAGAGAATATTCAAAAACTGACCGAATCTGTGGATGATTTCTTGAAGCAATTAGCCGCCGATGAGAATAATTCAGAATTGTTGAAAGTGATAGGACTTACATTTTTAGAAAAGGTGCCGCCGTTTTATCCAGAGCTGTCCGATGGAGTGAAAACAAAGCTTTTGGAAATGGTTTGCCCATTCATTATCGAAGATACACAAGAGGAGCGCCCTGAGTTAGTTACGATTGAACCGATTGAGGATGATATGTTCACACCAGGGATAGGAGACGACAAATTAGAGATACACTATTCAATTGAATCTACCGAGAAATACCCACTACAGTATGCGAAACTACAGATACTTATACCTGACAAAACGCTCGTTTATGATGCTATTGAAGGTATTGAGATCAAAATTGACGCCACTGTAGAGTGGGATGGAAAGATGAACCAAGGCAGCAACAAAGGTAAATATATTCGATTTGACGATGGTGAGTTTATTGTGAGAATTATTGGCTCTGAGGACAAAGAGTTTTCCAAACAGTTTGAAGCTACAACCAAGGCAAGGGTAGATATAGACTCAGACAAATGGAAAGATTTTAAGTACAAAGACATTGACGTTGAGGCGAAGTATTGGAGCTTTGAAACATTTAAGAACTTGAAAGAGGGGTATGAAAAATCGGTCGAAAAAATATCTGACGAACACCCTTTAGACTACTTAAATGCAAACTTGGTGCCTGTAAAATTCTTAGATCAAGGCCCATTTATCCTCAACATTCGTTTTGGCTATGTTCTTAAATTATTCGAGCAGAGTCTATCAGCATCAAAGCGACTAGAATACTCGAATTATCTTAAAGGCGTTTCTTTTGATAGTAAGTTAAGAATGACTTCACTTGGAAATGGTGTCAGTAATCATGCTATAGGATTTGCTCTTGATATTAACTCGAGCAAAAACCCCATGATAACCAGCTCGTCCATTTATCATTTTATTGAATTTGTGACTGGTGTGCCTAGTTTTTATGGTCGACGTGGAGATCGTAGTTTCGACTTTGTAGATGAACTTAAACAAGCACACAATGTTTTCGCTGAAAGGCTGAAACTCGATTCGCCGACACCAGTTAGTTGGGAGTACCTACTTTCATCAGCTGCGTCAATCGAGGCATTTGAAGCAAGAGCACCGGATAATGAGGATGATCCAGCTTACTTTTTGGAAGACATCTCTGAGCGCACACCTACTAAAGATATTGGACTAGTTCAGGCTCAGGTAGACGACTTAAAAAGAACAGAAGGCCTTAAAGTGGAAGTTTTAAAAATATGCGATGACGCTGAGGAGAGTTTGGTTAAAATAGAGTCTCAACTAGATGCGTTGAAGGGTATTGTTAAGGAATATGAAGATGGTATGTTAAGGAGATATTTTGTTTCAGACAGGTTGGAGGCAAGCCGAAAGTATTTGCAGTTTGCAAGCTCAGAAATAGAGGCGCTAAGATTAGATATAGCCGGGGTTAAGGAGTATCTAAATTTAAATGATATTCAACAGTTTTTGGATGACTTTTTGAAGTATATAGATCAACTATCTGAAGATCAGAAGCAGCCATTGACTTTTGAGGCAGGGGTTGGTATTGCCGATTTGGATGATCATATTTCTGAAGTTTATCTAAAGTTTTCTTCGTTGAGCAATAGCTTTGATACTTATAAAAAATATTTGGACGGAATCAAAGGTATTGTAGAAGCGTCCGATGTTCAGCAAGGAAAGTATATAATGGAAAATGGATTCTTTAATCTGCGAAGCGATTTTGTAAAGGATTGGTTTGCCATCGACTACACATACTGGGGTGGTTTCTACAATACTAATCATGACTTCATGCATTTGGAGGTAATAGATAATTTTAAGCAAAAAGCATTAATAAGATTGCACGAAGTAGACTTAGAGTTTTATAAAGACTTTTTTAAAACTCATTACCCTGCGGAATTTGAGAAAATGTTTAATGAACAATAAACTATGAAAAAGGTAATTGCTTGTGCAACCATACTTGCTCTGATGGCATGCAATACTAAATCGGCTAACACTGACGATAGAGCGAAGGGTATGGACACTGACGAATATCAAGTTGCAACAGGCCAAGTTGATAGTCCAACCGCTGCTTTTGAGAGAGCTAGCTACGGAAAAATGGAGGACGTCCTAAAGGTGCGTTGGATTGGACTGATTGAAACCCTAGATGGGAGCACAGATCTGCCTCAGGGCCGCCCGTTATTGAGAAACGGCGTTGTCATTCCCGGAGCGGCAAGCACACATGGGTTTGATTTGCAAACTGGGCAGAAGATATATTATGAGACTGATGGCGATGAGGTCTTTAGAAGGGTTGGTGATAGTTTGTTATACCTCTCTACTCGTCACAACACCCAAATAATAAATATAAAGGCGGGAAGGCTAGTGCAGCGTTACTCGCAAGACACCCCAATGCCATTTGTTCAAGCTCCTATGCTAGCAAATGAAGGTTTGCTCCCGGTTATTAACAAAAATACATTAGAACTATTTGACGTAATTACTGGGCAGAAGATGCTTACACACAAGTCTCCAAGCCCAATACTTGGCAATGTGCTGATAACGAATGACTACGTATTTTTTGGTGACAGAGAAGCCGTCTATTTTGCCAATGCCGACAGCGTCGAAAAGCTAGATGTTGGCAGGCTGTCAAGCATCCCTTTTAAGATTGGAAGTTTCATTTATGCTTTTATCCGTCAAAAAGGAGTGATTGCAATAGATGACTTACAAAACGATGTGAAGTGGAGTGCAGTTCGAAATAGTTTCGCTGCTAGTTTTGATGCTTCAGGAAAAAATCTTTTGGTAAACGATGGAGCTTTAGCACTAATTAATGGCAATACCGGCGTTAAACTTATGGAACCTGTCCTTGATGAAACGTTGTCTGAAGAGCATTTAGTAAACTGTGGTGACATTATCATAACTTACATTGATAGTTTCGAGGCGATTCCGATTATATGTGCGTTAAATGCCCGTACTGGCCAACTAGAAAATGCGTATTGGAATGATCCGAGTATGTTCGAAGTTAAGGGATTACATAGGCGGGGTTCGGCTCATCCAGAAGCTGATGGGGGGAATACCTTTGGACCAGTCTTCGCTTTCTCAAATGCCGTAGACGGGATGGTAATAGGTCAATTCGAAAATATGATTGTGGGTTTTGAGATTATTGCCAAATGAAAAATTCGAAAATTATTCCCCCCAACCTCGCCGTGGGTTTCTCTCTTGACGCTTGTCATAACAAATCGGCCATATGCGGCGAAGCTATTAGCATTTTCACACCCATCCGTCTCCGCTATGGCTCAAACGAGATCCTTTGATCGGCCACTTCGGTCTAACGGCTGCCATTGTTCCATATCCCGTCCCTCCGGCATCACTCTACTTTACCCTCCCGAACTATCGGGATGGCCGTACCGCCATATCTTCCCTAACGGGACTGGTGATGCTGCAGCGCTTGGCCACTTTTAAGCCCTGTACGTCATATCCATGCGATGGGTGCCAGCCCCTCACACCAAAGCATCATCCACCCCATCACCACACCAGTTTGTTACAAATGACATCTCAAGATTCCGTCTATTAATGGTAAATTGAGCCTCTCAAACACCCTCAATAATTGAAGATAAATCGAAGAACATTTGTTAAATCTGCCGGTGCGCTGTCGGCAGCAACGCTGGTGCCACTTGCTGGCTTTTCGAAAGCTAAGAAGCCTAAATACAAAATGGGCTTGCAGCTCTTCACCATCAGAGATGCCATGGCCAAAGACCCTGTCAGCACCCTAAAGCAGGTGAAATCCCTCGGCTATCAGGATACTGAAATCTTCGGCTACGACGGCGTCAAAAGCACCTACTACGGCATGAAGGCCGCCGACTTCAAGAAGCTGCTGGATGACCTGCAGCTCACCGCTACCAGCGGCCACTACGATTTTTCTTCGTATTTCAACCAGCCCATGGACAAGCTGCTCAGCTACCTCGACCAGTGTATAAAAGGCGCCAAAGCCATCGACGCCAAATACATTACCTGGCCCTGGCTGGCACCCGACTATCGCACACCCGACAACTTCAAAATACTGGCCGACAAGCTTAACCAAATGGGCGAGCGGGCGCAATCCGCCGGGCTGGGCTTTGCCTACCACAACCATGACTTCGAATTTGTGGCTCACAACGGAACCACCGGTTACGACATCATCCTTGGTGAAACCGATCCCACCCTCGTTAAATTACAAATGGACATGTATTGGGTAGTGCGTTCTTCCAACTCAACTCCCGCTGAGCTTATTGCTGCCAACCCGGGCCGCTACGTGATGTGGCATATCAAAGACATGGACAAAGTGACCCAGGACTACTCCGAGCTGGGCAACGGCTCCATCGACTACATCAAAATGCTGTCGACCATCGACACCGATGCACTGGAGTATTACTACCTGGAGCAGGGCGGCAACTTTGCCACCAACTCCATGCAGAGCATCACTGACAGCGCTGAGTATTTTAAGAAGTATTTGCGGAAATACCTGTAATTCTCCACGTGTGATTTACTCCCCTTGGGGCGTCCTCCAGGAACTCTAAGGGAGTTTATCGATAAACCCTTTCAGCGTCCTCTTCGAGAGACACCAAAAGGATAATCAATCCTGTTTCACCTCCCCTTGGGGTCTCCGCCAGGGACCCTGAGGGAGGTGCGATTGGTGTTGAACCACATTAACTATATGAGGCCCTTCTTCAAGCAGTAGGCTACCAGCTGCGTGGTGTTTCTGCAATGAGATTTATTGAGCACATTGCGTTTGTGGGTCGTTACTGTGGTGTCGGCGATAAAAAGCTTTGCTGCGATTTCTTTTACAGCAAGGCCTTCTCCCAGTAACCTCACAATCTCAAGCTCTCTTTTGGTAAAAACAGGCTTTGCTGAACGCAAGGCCGAAGCCTCTCTTTCAAAAACGTCAATACCCAGGTAGGAGGGCTCCCCATTGAGACCGATGAGCGACAGCCGGTAATTGTTGGTGGACGTGATATGCGAGATATCGGTGTGCACGCCCATCACCTTCAATAGCGCCCCATCTGTGGTGGTGGCCAGAGTAATGGTTTGCATATTGAACAGCTTATAAGTGCCGTCTTTTACCCTTTCCCTGAAGCAATAGCTGACTTTGTAGTTCACCATTTTCTCAGGGGCAACTTTGTTTTTGAGGAAATGCGCCACATAATCCTCGCACTTCAAAAGAAAATCCAGATCGTCTGGGTGCACAATGTTTACCAGGTCGCTTATGGGCTTACCTGTTACGTCTATACCCAGAATGGCTGGGAGGGTGCTGCTTACCTTTTCGAAAGTGAGCGTGGGAGAATCTAAAATATAATAGTAAAAAGGTCCGGGGCAGAAAAAGGAAGCAATGAGTTCTTCTACAGGTACTTTTTGCAGGGATGCTGACTCTTTAGCCAAGTAATTGTCGTGCGACTGAAAAATCTGATGAAGTATCTGGCTTTTGTCCATTCGTTTTTCTCATTCTCAAGGGCTCAACCAGAACCCTGCTCCTTTGTCAGCATTGTTCAATACCCGGATCAACGCAATGGTAACCTCGCTTCAGGGATCAGGAGCCAGAATGTTGGCACTACTTCACCTCAAACTCATCCGCCTCTTTGTAAAACGGATACCTGTTTCTGAAAGCAGCCATTTCCTCGTAGTTGAGAGTTGCCTCCAGTATACATTCTTTGCCCTCATTGAAAACGAGCTCTTCACCTTTGTGGTTGTAGGCGGCGGAATGCCCGAGATACTGTGCTTTCACGCCATCCACTCCAATACGGTTGACACCTATGCAGTAGGACAGGTTTTCGATGGCCCTGGCCTGTAGCAGCGTGTCCCATGCATTGGTTCTCGGCGCTGGCCAGTTGGCCATGTACACCAGCAGGTCAAATGCTGCTGTATCGCCGTCCCATTTGTTGCGGGCCCACACAGGGAAGCGCAGGTCGTAGCAGATCATAGGGCATATTTTCCAGCCCTTCCATTCAAAAATCAGCCGCTCAGTGCCCGGGGTGAATCCATCGGCTTCGCCAGCGAGGGCAAACAGGTGGCGCTTGTCGTACTGATGGTGGGTACCATCTGGCAGCATGGCAATAAAGCGGTTGTAGTACTGGCCCTTTTCGGTCACTATATAGCTGCCAAGTATCGCCGCCTGAGTCTGCGCCGCCTGCTGCTTCATCCAGCGGAAGGTTTTGCTATTCATGGGCTCGGCCAGCTCTTTGGCTTTCATGCTGAAGCCGGTGGTGAACATCTCAGGCAGCACAATGATGTCTGGCTTACTTTTCACCTTCCATATTGTTTCTTCAAACATGTGGAGGTTGGCTTCGATGCTTTCCCAATGAAGATCGGCTTGTATGAGGGCTACTTTAAGATCCTGCATAGTTTTTCGGCTCCTTGAATGATGGTTTCGTCCTGCTTGGCAAAGCAGAACCGCAATACTTTGTGATCGGTGCGGTTGTGATAAAACACCGACACCGGGATGCTGGCCACTTTCATTTCTTTGGTCAAACGAATAGCCAGGTCGTAGTCATTCTCTTTTGTTATTTCGTCATACGACACCACCTGAAAATACGTGCCGTGGCTGGCCAGCGGTTTCCAGTCGGAGCCTTTGATGCAATCGAGAAACAAATCCCGCTTTTTCTGAAACATGGGGCCAATTTCTGAATAATGATCGCCCGAGCTCAGGTAAGCGGCAATGCCAGCCTGCATCGGCGTGCTCACACTGAACGTGAGAAACTGATGCACCTTTTTCATTTCTACCATCAGCTCCGGGTGGGTGACCATGTAGCCGATTTTCCAGCCCGTCACATGAAAGGTTTTTCCGAAGGAGAACACCGCAATGGCCCAGGGCTTCAGGTGGGGGCGTGAGAGCAGGCTGTGGTGCTTTTTTCCTTCAAAAATGATATGCTCGTAGGCTTCATCGCCGAGGATGTAAATACCATGTTTGTGTGCCAGTCGTTCCAGCTGCTCCAGGTCACTCTCCGCCAGAATGGCACCGCTGGGATTATGCGGTGTGTTCACCACGATCATGCGGGTGCGTGGCGTGATGCTGTCTTCCACCTGATCCCATGGAATGCTATAATCCGGGAAATTGAGAGGAATGGGCACCATAGTGCCGCCGGCCAGCGCAATGCAGGGTTGGTACGAATCGTAAGCCGGCTCAAACACTATCACCTCGTCGCCTTCCTTGATCAGGGTGAGGATGGCACAAACAATCGACTCAGTAGCACCGGCCGTTACCATCACTTCTGTTGCCGGATTGGGTGTCCAGCCGAAGGTATGCTGCACCTTTTCTGAAATGGCTTTCAACAGCGGTGGGTAGCCCGGCATGGGGGCGTACTGATTGAGTCCAGCTCTCATCGCCTTCATCACTTCCTCCGCCAGCGCTTCAGAAATAGGGAAATCAGGGAACCCCTGCGAAAGGTTAACGGCCCCCTCATCCAGCGCCAGTTTCGACATCACTGTGAAAATACTGGTACCAACATCTGGCAGCTTCGAGGAAATGGGCGTCATGCAATTATCTTTTCACGGGGATTTTCAAACGATAGTCAGCAGACACTTTGCCCCTGCTGATATTCACAAGCTTGTTCTTGATAATCCTCTTTTTGAATGCAGTGAGGTGGTCAGTGAAGAGCACGCCTTCAATATGATCGTACTCATGCTGAATAATGCGGGCCTTCATGCCTTCGTACGTCTCGGTGTACTCTTTCCAATGCTCGTCGAAGTAGTTCACTTTGATGCTGTCGGGCCGTTGCACATCGTCCCTCACGCCGGGGATGCTCAGGCAGCCTTCTTCCATCACTACTGGCTTGCCATCTCTTTCTACAATTTTGGCATTGATGAACACCTTCCTGAATCCCGACAATTCGGGTTCTTCAAGCGGTGACCCATCCACCACAAACAGCCTGATAGACATGCCTATTTGCGGCGCTGCCAACCCAATGCCACTAGCACTTCGCATGGTTTCAAACATATCCAACACCAGCTGCTTTACATCGGATCCCTTTTCTATATCAGCCGCCCTCTTCCTCAATACGGGATCACCATATACTACTATAGGGTAAATCATAATCTATTACTCTCCATGTACGACTGCAGTATTATCACTGCACTTATTTTATCAACGTTTCCTTTAATTCTTCTGTCTTTTTTCTTCATGCCCCCGGCAATCATGGTATCCATGGCCATTTTGGAGGTGAAGCGCTCATCAATCAAATGAACGGGCATTTCTGCAAACTCTTTTTTGAGCTGCACCAGAAACCGGTTGACCAACAGTGTGCCATTGGTGTCGGTATTATCCAGTTTTTTTGGCATTCCCACCACGAAAGCATCCACAGTTTCCTTTTGCAAATATTGCTTTAAAAACGCAATAAGTTCATGCGATCGAACCATTTCGAGCGATGTGGCAATCAGTTGTAAGGGATCGGTGACGGCTATACCAGTTCTTTTGCCTCCGTAGTCAATGGCAAGAATACGCCCCATGTGCTAGTTCCAGCGGATTTTTCTGTTGATCAACTCCTGCACACTCTTTTCAAGCATGAGCGCCTTGGGAAAAAGCACTTCGTCCTCAATAGACGCATGCTGTATCAACTCTTTATCAAATGCCTTGAATTCTTCATAAATAACCTTCAGGTGAAGGTCGTTGTTAGGGTTGTGCTGGTAGTCACCAGTAATTTCTCTTATGCCTTTCAATTCATCTTCCGTATGGTCGTGATCAAGCGCCGCCTCCTGAATAGAGTACGACTCCAGCATGTAGAACAATTTACTTGAAGGCATAGTGCCCTGCTGCACTTTATACAACGAATTCACATAAGCAAAAAGCGTGTCTTCTTCCTCGTACACGTGGTGTATGAAGTCTTCCAGAAACAGGGGAAAAACAAACTTGAGGTCATCAGCCAATGTCTTGCTCACAGCAGATCGCTGATCCAGCCCATTGATAAGGCGGGCCAGGTAAGGAAGTTTTTGCTTAATGAATATATGGTGTGAGTGCTTCAGGTATTCAATAATCAGATCAACCGGGTAGGTGGCAATGGTGTTTTTATCAAACTGGCTTTGTGGCTTGTAGCGCTCCATATTGCGAAGTACCTTATCCAAAGGAAGGTTTTTTTCTTTGCAAAGAGCCTCTAAAGTATGCCCGGAGTATTTGTAGAAAGCCACCCCAAAGTAGTCGAGCACTTTAGCGAACACGAAGTTCTCGTCGATGATAGAGTTGATGGTTCTTTGGGCAAGCTTCACGCTACTGATTCTGATTAAGAAACAAATATACACATTATGCTTAATGGTGTAAACGCTGAATATTAAAAACTTACCATTGCCATTGACCAACTAATCGCATAAATTTCAAGGCTATTAATAACCGAACACTATTAAGTTGCGTTTGAACTTAAACTGTTATTGATACACAATGTAATTTGTTGAATACTGACTGGAGAAAATAGAAGTCTTGATCAAAGAAAAAATTATGAACAACTCAAAGTGGGCCATCCGTTTGCCAATCATCATTACCTCAGCTGTCGCCATTGGCGTACTTCTGGGAGCTAACTTCACCACCAGCGACACCCCATCGGGCGATATGAACAAAAGTTTGTTCAAGTTCAGGGAAGTGCTGGGTTATATCGATAGAAATTATGTAGATGACGTAGATTCTGAAGAATTGGTAGAGACAGCCATCGTGAAGATGCTGGAAAAGCTGGATCCACACACTGTGTATATTCCCAAAGAAGAGGCTGTACTTGCTCAGTCGCAGCTACAGGGAAATTTTGAGGGTATTGGTATAGAATTCAATATTTTCAAAGACACGCTCTATGTTGTTACGCCACTTAGCGGCGGCCCGTCGGAGAAAGTAGGTCTTCAGGCTGGCGACAAGATTGTGAAGGTGGATGGAGAGAATGTTGCGGGTATAGGCCTTAATAATAGGAAAGTGTACGAAAAGCTGCGGGGGCCAAAAGGCTCGGAAGCAAAATTACAGATCATCAGAGACTCCAATAAAGCACCTCTCGACTTCACGATCATCAGAGATAAAATACCTCAGTCATCGGTGGATGTGTCGTATATGGTCAATAAGGAGGTGGGCTACATCAAGGTGAGCCGCTTTACTGCCACTACTTACGATGAGTTTTATGCGGCCATGGAAAAATTGATTGACCAGGGCATGAAGAAGCTGGTACTTGACCTGACAGGAAACCCTGGCGGTTACCTGGACAAGGCGGTGAACATGGCCGACGAGCTGCTCGCCGACGATGATATGATCGTCTATACCAAAGGAAAAGAAACCCGCTACAACGACGAATACAGGGCAGTGCGAAAAGGAATTTTTGAGAAAGGCCCTGTAGTAGTAATGATTGACCAGGGAAGTGCTTCTGCCTCAGAAATTGTAGCCGGTGCGCTGCAAGACAATGACCGGGCGCTGATTGTTGGCCGGAGGTCGTTTGGCAAAGGTCTGGTGCAAATGCCCATCAACCTGAGCGACGGTGCTGAGCTAAGACTGACCATCTCGAGATACTATACGCCAAGCGGCCGTTCTATCCAAAAGCCATATGATGGAAAAGACGACGCTTACTCGCATGACCTGGCCGACAGGTACGAAAACGGCGAGCTTTTTGTGGCCGACAGCATTCATGTGAACGACACACTGGAGTACGCCACAGGTAAGGGAAGAAAAGTATATGGCGGAGGTGGCATTGTGCCCGACTTCTTTGTTCCCATCGACACGACGGAAACATCCAGCTACCTGACCAAGATGTACACCAGCAACTCATTGAGAGAGTACACATTCAAATACTATGAAGCCAACAAACAGAAGTTTGAGAAAATGGGCTTTGACGATTTTTTCAACGACTTTAACGTGACCGACAAAATGCTGGAGGATCTTAACAAGGTGGCGAAGGAAAATGGCGTAAAATACACCGCCGCTGACTTTGCCAAGTCGAAGGAGCTGGTGCGTATTCACATGAAAGCGCAGATAGCCCGCAGCAACTGGGGCGAAGAAGGCTTCTTCCCCGTCTTCAACCAGGCCGACGAGATTTTCATCAAAGCACTCACGCTCTTCGACCAGGCCGAGCAGTTGGCAGAAAGGAATTAAAGATTTGAAATTTTCGGATGGCTGATTCCGAATGAAAAAGGCTGAATCTGACAAGCGTCTGGTTCAGCCTTTTTGTTTAGGGAGACTACAAAAGTTTTGATGGCTACTGGCAAAGTAGCTGCCGTATCCGTTGCCTTAGGTTAAATAGCTTGGGATGGTGCTGCCAAACCTTTGTAGTCGTGACGGAAAACCATCTATCATTATGTAAATTTGACTATTAACCCTACATGAGATGGCTTACTATTATAAACTGGGAGAAATTCCCCCCAAACGACACACCCAATTCCGGCAACCCGATGGCAGCCTCTACAAGGAAGAGCTGGTAAGCTCTAAAGGCTTCTCGGGCATTTATTCTAACCTTTATCACATCAACGCCCCCACCAGGGTGAAGTCCGTTGGCAAACCTGTCCGGTACGGATCAAAAATTGCCGAGGACAACGCACTGCTGCAAACCCATTTAAAAACAACCGGCGTTGGCACTACAGGCGGCGACTGGCTGGAGGCACGCAAAGTACTGCTCAAGAACAAGGATGTGTCGATGGCACTCTGCAACCCCAGCAGCCGAAGCATGGACTATTTTTACAAAAATGCCGAAGCCGATGAGGTCATTTTCATTCACGATGGCAGCGGCTGGCTGTTGTCTCAGTTTGGCAAGCTCAGGATCAAGTCGGGCGACTATGTAGTCATTCCCCGCACCACCATTTATAAGCTTCAATGGGACGAAGGCCCTTTGAGAACGCTCGTGATCGAGTCGGCTGGGCCAATAGAAACTGTGAAGCGCTACCGCAATGAGCTGGGGCAGCTTTTGGAGCATTCGCCCTACTGCGAAAGGGACATCAGGCCACCATCGGAACCCGTCACCGATTCGACAAAGGGCGAGTTTCTCATGAAAATCAAAAAGGGCGGCTACCTGCACCAGTACGTGTACGACTACAGCCCGTTTGACGTGGTGGGTTGGGACGGCTTCCTGTATCCCTACGCCCTGAGCATTCATGATTTTGAGCCGATTACCGGGCGCATCCATCAGCCGCCGCCAGTGCACCAAACCTTCCAGGCGCATGGCTTTGTTATCTGCAGCTTCGTGCCCCGTCTGTTCGACTATCACCCGCTGTCGATTCCCGCTCCCTACAACCACAGTAATATAGATTCCGATGAAGTGCTGTATTATGTGGAAGGCAATTTCATGAGCCGAAAAGGAATTGAAAGAGGTTCGTTTACACTCCATCCCGGCGGCTTGCCACATGGGCCACACCCTGGCACAGTAGAAAAAAGTATTGGTGCTAAAGAAACGGAAGAGTTGGCCGTAATGCTCGACACCTTTGGGCCGCTGTACTTAACGGAGGAGGCACTGGAGTTCGTCGATCCTAACTACCCGATGAGTTGGACGGAGTAAGGAAGCAGGAAGACAGAATCAGGGGGGCGTCTGTACGGTGGGAATGGCGTTTGCTTGGTTGCCGTCAGCCGCCGGAACCCGATTCGGATCTGTCCGATTAACAGTATTGCGAAAAGACAGCAGCCGGAAGCGCTCTCCCCTGCTGACTTTCTCGCACGGCACTTTCGTACTCAACCACTCCTCATTACCTTTGACCTCAAACAATTTGTGAATGGACAACAACTTCATCGAATTCCTTTATAGCCGGTTTCTTTTATCGAGCGGCGTGAGCACCGACACCCGCACCGTTGCTGAAGGCAATCTTTTCTTTGCGCTCAAAGGCCCCAACTTCAATGCCAACGCCTACGCAGCAGAAGCTCTGGCAAAGGGAGCGAGCTATGCCGTAATCGACGATGCGGCTTACAAAAACGGAGACAAATATATCCTGGCTGAGGATGGCTTAAAGGCTTTACAAGACCTGGCCACTTTCCATCGCAGCAGGTTTCACAGACGGGTACTTGGTCTTACTGGCTCCAATGGCAAAACCACCACCAAGGAGTTAATCAATGCAGTGCTAAGCCAGAAATACATCACCCACGCCACCGCTGGCAACCTCAATAACCATATCGGCGTGCCGTTGACTATACTGGGTATCCATCCGCAGGTGGAAGTAGCCATTATTGAAATGGGAGCGAACAAGATTGGCGATATCAAAGAGCTTTGTGACATCGCCGACCCCAACCATGCCCTGATCACCAATATCGGCAAGGCACACCTGGAAGGCTTCGGTGGCATCGAGGGCGTGCTCCGGGGCAAAGGCGAGCTGTTCGACCATATCCGTAAAAACGGAGGTACTGTCTTTATCAATAGCCGCCAACCCAAACTGCAAAACATGGCCAAACGGTTTGATTCAGCCATCACCTTTCCCCAGGCAGGCGACACCTACGAGGTGAAGTTCATTGAAGCCAACCCGTTCGTGGTTTTTCAGGTGGGTGACAGGGCGCCTGTCACCAGTCAGCTGATCGGTAGTTACAACTTCGACAATATCGCTGCTGCCTTGGCTGTAGGTCAGCACTTCGAAGTGCCGTTGGACAAGGCTGAGGGCGCCATTGCAGGTTACCAACCGAAAAACAATCGCTCTCAGTTACTAAAAGCTGGTAGCAACACTATCATCCTCGACGCCTACAACGCCAACCCCGACTCTGTGAAGGTGGCCATCGAGAACCTAAAGGCCATGAGGGTTGATAACAAAGTGGCTATCCTCGGCGACATGCTGGAGTTAGGAGCCGACTCCGAAAAGGAGCATGCCGCTATCGGCAAAGCAGCTTGTGAGGCAGGCTTCAGTCAGGCTATTTTCTGCGGACCTAAAATGAAACAGGCCAAAGAGGCATGTCCTTCGGCGTTGTATTTTGAAACAAGGGATGCGCTGCTGGACCATGTGAAGGCATCGGACTTCTCTAACTGCACAATTTTGATAAAAGCCAGCAGAGGTATAGGATTGGAAAAAGTGGTTAGTGCTTTGGAATAAAGAATTCAACTTTGCTTCACCAGCTCCCCTCTTTTCACCCTGCCAAAGTAGTCGTTGGCAGCAGCCTTTACTTTAGGCGCCAGCAAAATGGCTCCCACCATAGTTGGGATGGCCATCAGTCCAAACATCACATTGATAAAGTCGACCACCATGGTGAGTGTGGTGATGGATCCCACAATAATGATGGAAACATACCAATAGTTGAAGTAATGGGCGTATTTCGCTCCCGCCAGAAAGCTGACGCATTTGGTGCCATAGTAGCTGTAAGAGAACAGGGTGGTAAACCCGAATATCAGCACACATAGGAACAAAAGGAATGGCCCTACTGTCGGCATGGCCGCTTCAAATGCTTTGCCCGTCAGGGTAATGCCGTTGGTGTCAGTGGTTTGCCACACGTTGGTGGCGAGGATGGCAAAACCCGTTAGCGTACATACAATGAGAGTGTCGATGGCTGGCCCCATCATGGCCACAAGGCCTTCCCGCACCGGTTCTTTGGTCTTGGAAGCCCCATGCATCAATGGCGCAGTGCCAATACCAGCTTCATTGGAGAAAGACGCTCTCTTCGCTCCCTCTATGATCAGGGCCCCGATGGCGCCCCCCATTGCAGCCTTTGCTGTAAATGCATCGCTCAGAATCATTCCAAATATGTGCGGGATATCAAAAAAATGAATGCCCATGATGTATAACACACAGGCCATATACAGCACCACCATAAACGGCACCATGCGGCTGGCCACCAGGCCAATTCTCTTAATACCTCCAAAGATTACGAGACACGTAAGCGCCGTTATAGCTAAACCCATGACAAGATTGGAGCCGAATGAACCGGCCCATGTAAATCCAGCTGGTGTAAGCAACACATCGTTGGTGACTTGAATGACCTGGTTGGCTTGAAAAATAGGTGTGGCTCCAAAAAAACAGAATACGCTGAAGAACACGGCCAACGGCTTCCACTTCTTGCCAAGACCTTCTGTAATCACATACATCGGGCCGCCCTGCACATCGCCGTTGGAGTCTTTTCCCCGGTACATCACGGCCAGTGTGCAGGTGAAAAACTTGGTGGCCATTCCAAAGAACGCACTTACCCACATCCAGAAGATAACGCCAGGGCCACCCATGACAATGGCAATGGCTACACCACTTACATTGCCCATTCCGATGGTAGCTGCCAACGCTCCGGAAAGCGCCTGAAAATGACTGACATCGCCAGGGGCATCCGGATCGTCATATTTGCCTCTCAAGACATCGAGGGCGTGTTTAAAATAGCTGAAAGGCGCAAAGCCAGAATAGAACATGAAGAAAATGCCGCCGCCCATGACAAGCACCAGCAAAGGCACTCCCCATACGAAGTTGGCCGCAGCCGAAATAAAACTCTCTATTTTGTCCACAGATCAAATATTGTCTTCGTCAATGATAGGTTTGAGTACAGCCCACACATTGTCCGCCAACATCTTGTGTCCTTCCGGCGTGGGATGGATGCCATCCGGAAGATTCAACTCTGGAATCCCGCCCACTCCCTCCAAAATGAAAGGAATAAGTGCCGTGTTGTGCTTTTCTGCAAGCATCGGGAAAATGCCCTTGAACCTGTCGGTGTACTCCTGCCCCATATTAGGAGGAATCTGCATGCCAGCCACTATAATTTTTACCTGCGGATTAGATTGCTTTACTTTTTCTATGATTTGGGAAAGATTCTTCTCGGTTTCGTCGAGACTGATGCCCCGGAGCCCGTCATTGCCTCCAAGCTCCAGCGAGAAAATATCAACTGGTGTTTTCAACACCCAATCAATCCTGGAAAGGCCTCCAGCGCTGGTTTCGCCACTCAGTCCGGCGTTAATTACATGATACTCATATCCCAGAGAATCCAGCCGTTCCTGAATCACTGCCGGAAACGCTTCTGAAATATCGAGCCCATAGCCTGCTGTGATGCTGTTGCCATAGAAGAGAATGACCTTTCGTTGATCCTCTGCTGGTTCACTCGCAGCAGCTGCTTCGCTTGCTTTCTCCGTGGTCGCCGTTTGCTTCTTGCTGTCAATGCTGTCGCAAGCAAATATCCCTGCCAATAACAGCACTCCCAAAATACTTCTTCTCATAAGTACCTTCTTTTATCCTACAAGTATACTAATTCACAAGGTAACATCTCCCTGCCTGCCAAGTTCGCCTACCAGTGAAAAACCTGCCCTTAACATTATGCAATAAGAAAATCTTGGTTAACTTAACAGGATGTTTTCGTTTGCGCAATCGGCGCAACTTCATCAGTGAGCCTTTGATTTTTTCGGTTTGAGAATATTAGTTAGCCAAACTTTATATGGAAACAGTGAAAGTTCTCATCGTTGAGGACAAGTCTGTGGTAGCAGAGGATCTGAAATTATGCCTTCAGGATTATGGATATGTAACACTGGGTATTTGCAGCAACGGCCATGATGCCATAATGATGGCCGACGAACTATCGCCGGATATTTTATTGATGGACATCAACATCAATGGACCAATCGATGGGGTGGAAACAGTGAAGCTGATTACTTCCAAAAACGCTCTGCCTGTTATTTATTTAACCGCTTATAGCGATTCAGTAACTGTCGACCGGGCCAAAGCCACTCATCCGGCGGCATACCTCGTCAAACCCTTCGATCCCATCGACCTGAAGATAGCCATTGACATCGCCATAGAGAACTTCCAGAAAGACAGAAATGACAAAGATGTGTCAAACGGCGAGCATGCTCTACCCGTCATAAACGATTCGTTTTTTATTAAGCAGGGGGAGTCGTACCATAAAGTTCCATTCACCAACATATTGTATGTTGAAGCAGATGGAAGCTACACCAAAATCCACACTACCCAGGGCACCATGACTTTGTCAATGAATATGAAAGGTGTTTTATCAAACCTTCCGTCTGTTTTCCTGAAGGTGCACAGGTCGTTCATCGTCAACCTTCAAATGGTTGACAAGTTTGACAGGAATAATCTGTATGTCGGAGAAGTCGCCATACCTGTAAGCAATTCTAATAAAGATATTTTGACCGAGAAGTTTTTGAAAATCTCCTAGGCCATCCTGAACTTAATCTCCACTTCAGCGCCCCCACCTGCTCCGTTGGAAAATTAAACCGTGCCGTCCAATTCCGAAACCAGCATCTTCATTAGGTTAAGCCCAAAGTGAGCCTGGCTGCTTTCGAACTCCAGATCAAAACCGGGGCCATTGTCTGATATTCTCACCAGAACCTGATTACCTGCCCTGGTGCCTTCACATTTTACTGTAAGTTTTTTTCCTGACTGATAAGCGTGCTTGAAGATATTTGAGAAAACTTCGTTGACAATCAACCCAAACGTAACTGCCGAGTCCACATCTAACTCTATCTCTTCACAAAAGTTCACCCGATCCACCTCAGATTCACCCAAATGATGAACCCTCAACAGATGGTCAAAAATATCCTCAGCATACTGCTTTAGCTCGACCGACTCATGATTGCCCTGCTGATATAACCGCTGATGTAGCAATGACATTGACTGCACTCTGTTCTGCCCTTCAAAAATTGCCTTCCTTGCATTAACATCTTCAATACCTCTTTGCTGAAGCCTGAGGAGGCTCGAAATAATTTGGAGGTTATTCTTTACTCTGTGATGGATTTCTCCAATAAGAATTTCCCTTTCTCTGGCCTTTTTCTCCAGCCTTTTGTTTTGCTCCCCAATCTGATTTTTTTGATCCTCGACATTTGACTTAAGAGACCTTATCCTGCCCAGGCGGTTACTTACAAAAACAAGAAGAATCAAAATCGTCAATAAGCCTCCACTTAGCAGGGCAATCACTTGCCTCTGAAGGCCAAGGACGCTTGCATCCAGGGTGGATATTCTGTTCAGTTGATCGATCTCCTTTTGTTTCTCTTCAGTCTCATACTCTATTTGAAGCTTGGCAATCTCTCTGTGGGCAAGCGCATCGTTGATCATCTGGTTGAGCCTGGTCGATTCCTCGAGAAAAAAAAGTGCCTTTTCAAATTCGCCGCTTCCGGAATGCGCTTGAAACAAGAGGTGGGCGGCATCACGCTTGAGTCTTTTTATTTCCAACTGTGACGCCAGCTCATAGGCTTGGCCCGCCTTTTCGATTGCCATCACTTCCTTACTGGCGTCTAAATAAATTCTTCCCAATTCGATGTTCAATCTTATCAATGACAGGCGATGCCCCAGGCTGTCGTTGAGGCTAACTGAAGCTTCTAAATACTCTATGGCTTTGTCGAAGTCGCCACTGCTTCTGGCTATTTTGGCCAGCTCAGAGAAAGTATAATCCAGTTGAATCAAGTATCCATTTTTAAGATAGATTTCATGCGACTTCAAAAAATAGTCTCTTGCTTCATCCTTATTACCAAAATCAGAGGCCACCTTTGCCAGCTTTCGGTAGCAGTCGGCCAGGAGCAGAGACTCTCCCAATTCTTTGTAGATGATTTCCGACTTGAGAAAGTACTCCCTGGCTTTCTCATTTTCTTTCAAAAGATCGTACAGGTTGGCAATCTCAAAAAGTTTTGACACCAGGGTCAGCGAAGATTGGCCTTGATCAACAGTTTCTAGCTCATGAAGCCTCCTCTGCAAAAGCCTTCGTTTAACAAAGCCTTCCTCGCCTCCGAGTTCCTGCTCATACCGCTTGTTCGACTGCTCATAAATATTGCGAAAACTGAGATCCAGCTTCATTGCCTCAACAAAATACTTCTCCGATTGCAGGTAATCTCCCCTCGAATCAAAAATAAGACCCAGGTTATTCAAAATACGTGAAAGGTTGACCGTGTCCTTTGATTTTCGAAACGCTTGCTCCGATTTATTCAGGTATTCGATTGCCCTGGGGTAATCTGCTGTGTAATAGTAGACAAGCCCAATTTTGTTGTACGCCTCGCCAAATTCAGCTTCCATATTATTTCTTTCGAAGATGTCCATGGCTTTTGAATGGTAAAAAAGGGCGCTGTCATATCTGCCATGGGCCCAGTAGGCGATCGCCTTGTTCTGATAAGCCTTTGCTTCCCCTTTTTCATAAGCCAATTTGAGGCTCAGCTCCAGGGCTTGCTCCGCAAAGCTCATTGCCATGTCGAAATTACTTAGGTGCCTGTAGGCCGAAATGGAATTGTATACCCTCACTCGCAAAGTATCGTCCAAATCTTTTTTCAATATTCTATTGAGGCTATCTATTTGTGACAAAAAAGGCTGGCATCTCAGTTCTTGCAAAAAGAAGAAAGAAAAAGAGAACACCACAAAAGAGACCTGCTTACATGTCATGACCTCCAAAGACTTTATGGTAATATTTCATTCACAAAAAAAATAAGATGACTCAAGCACCAAATCTTATCACCTGCAAAGATTCCCAAATCGCTGTTTTAATTTCAGCATAATTTACAAGACTTAACTGACTGTAAATAAAGCGATAACAGTTCACGTAAGTACCCTATTTTTTTGACAAAAACAATTTAGGCAAACCTGATCGCCTGTGACCACCATCTTTCTTTACCACTCAAAAACACCAATATACCAGTATGAAAAGGTCATTTTTTTCGACGTTGCCACTTGCTGCCCGAAGACGTCTTCTGGCTTTTAGACATGATGGCAAAATGCGGCTTTTAACGCTGCTTGTTTTACTAGTCTCAAACTCTTTCGCTATTGCGCAATTCTCAGGTTCGGGGGCTGGAACCGAGTTGGATCCTTACCAAATTACCAGTCCAACTCAGCTGGATGAGGTAAGAAATGATATGACTGCATACTACCGGCTGATGAACGATGTCGATCTTGCACATGACACTGGCGATCCGGCTGGGCTATTTTGGAATGATGGGAAAGGATGGGAACCCATCGGGACAAATGACTCGAATCCTACGGAAGAGTCTTTTGTGGGCAACTTCGATGGCAACGCCTTTAAAATTACCGGGCTCACTATAAACCGGCCAAGTGAAGATTATGTGGGTTTTTTTGGCAGCGCCTGGGAAGGTGCCGAAATAATCAATTTGGCTATAGTAAATGTCGATATTTCGGGCAGGAACTCGACAGGTGCAATAGCTGGGGGTGCTTTGGGAAGCAGCATACTCAATTGCCACACAAGCGGAAATGTAACAGGCAATATGTATGTTGGAGGTTTCATCGGTGTGATTTCCATGGGAACTACCGTTAGTGGCAGTTATTCAACCACCACAGTTGTCGGAACGACGGAAAGGATAGGCGGTTTTGCCGGACATGTCGATACTTTCAGCATCACCATCAGCGATTGTTATGCAACGGGTAGTGTAACAGGCGATACCAGAGTTGGGGGGTTTATTGGCGAAAAAGTTGGCATTGGAGACGGTGATGACACCATTACTAATTGCTATGCGACAGGTGTCATAGTGGGGAATAGTGATACCGGTGGATTTATTGGAAAAAGTTCAGAAACAGCCCCCAACTGTTACTGGAACACGACCACTAGCAACGTGGCAGTATCAGCGTCGGGAATTGGACTCAGCGACACAGAGGCAAAGGATCAATCTTCCTTTACTGGCTGGGATTTTGTGAACACCTGGGAAATGAAAGAAGGCTTTTCCTACCCATTTCTTAAGGAAAATGCTCAGATTCCAAACCCCGGTTTGGAATACATTGCCATGACAAACGGAACAGTGTCGGCCTGCGGTTCTATCTTCACCGACTCAGGAGGTGCTGACGCCAATTACCTTAACAGTGAAAATTACGTGCTGACTTTTGAGCCATCAGCAGCCGGAGAAAAGGTAAGGGTCACATTCAATGCTTTCTTTGTATCGATTGGTGATGACTACCTGAGAATTTATGATGGGGCTGATACTGACGCCCCTGAGTTGACAGTTCTCCACGGTAATTTAAACAGCAACTTGCCAGGGCCATACACCGCAACAAATCCGGAAGGAAAGCTTACCTTTAAATTTACCTCCGACGCTGATTTCTTAACTCAGCCAGGGTGGGAGGCTGCCATTTCTTGCGTGCTCGTTCCCCCGGCCACACCTGCTCCGGTCACTTTCACCGCCATTGCCAGCACCTCAGTCGTTGTAAACTGGACAGCACCTGACGACAACGAGTCGGAAATAACCAGTTATACACTGGCTCAAAAAACGGGTGTTGGAGGCAGCTACTCCGAGGTTTACACCGGGCCAAACCTGACATACCCGGCTACCGGGCTCACTACAGGTGAAACGTACTACTATAAGGTGAAAGCTACAAATGCAGGTGGTGATTCAGAATACTCCGACGAGGCCCAGGTAGTGTCGGAAAACATTGTCACTATGTCCGACGCCACCATCACAACTTGTGCCGCCAAATTTCTTGACCCTGGAGGGAGTGACGATTATGGTAACAGCCTGCACTACGAAACCACCTTTGAGCCAGGAACTCCCGGCGAAAAGATGTCGGTGTCTTTCAGCGCTTTCTCCCTTGAAAACAATGCTGATTTTCTCACAATCTACAATGGCCCCAGTTCGGCCTCGCCCATTCTTGCCACACTCACGGGCAGCAGCCTGCCAGGGTCATACACAGCAACAGGCGCCAGCGGCAAGATGACATTCAAGTTCACGTCCGACGGAAGCCTTGGCTTTGCTGGATGGGTGGCCAGCATTGCCTGTGTAAGTATTCCTGCGGAAGCTCCTTCAACACCTGCTCAGGTCACATTTGATGACGTAACTACCTCTTCGGTAGTTGTCAACTGGGAGGCACCGGACGACAATGGTTCACCTATTACTTCCTATACTCTGGAGCAAAAAGAAGGCAGTGGGAGCTTCACATCTGTCTACACCGGCACCGAACTCACCTACGAACCGACTTCGCTCACCACTGGTGCTACCTATTTTTACCGGGTGAACGCTACCAATGGCGTCGGCACTTCAAGTCCTTCTTCTGAAAATAGTGTACTTATCGCCACGGCACCAGCAGTTCCCGTACTTAGTGTCAGTTCCGTCAGCACTTCGGCCGCCGTTCTCAAATGGACTGAGTCGGCTTCCAACGGCTCCTCCATTGTCAACTACAGCCTGGAACAAAAAACCGGTGAAGATGGCACCTACGAACTTGTCTACCATTTGAATCAAACCAGTTGGGCTGCTACGGGATTAACTTCCGGCGACATCTATTATTACCGGGTAAAGGCAAGCAACGGAATTGGCGACTCCGAATATTCAGAAGAGCTTAGGTTATGCGTTCCCTATATATGGTATAGGGATCATGACAAAGATGGTTTCGGCATCCCGCAGGGCAGTAAGCTGGATTGTGATCAACCTGAGGGCTATGTACAAAATTACAGTGATTGTGACGACACAGACAAGGCCATTAATCCCGAAACGGTCTGGTACAAAGACAATGATGGAGACGGCTATGGAACTGCTTCAGTCACATTCACCGGTTGCCTTGGTGGTGGATATGCGCTGAACAGTGACGATTGCAATGACAATAACATTAACATTAACCCTCAGACACTTTGGCACCTCGATACTGACGGCGATGGCTTCGGAAGTGATAACACTGTCTTACAGGGCTGCACCGCCCCCACCGGCTACGTCGTGCCAGGTGGTGATTGTGACGACACCAACATTCAGGTAAGACCCAACACAGTCTGGTTCCCTGATGAAGACGGTGACGGGTTTGGTACAGCTGGAGAAACGATCATTTCGTGCACGCAACCAGAGGGCTACACCACGAGTAGCAATGATTGTGACGATTCAAACATTGGTGTTTATCCGGGTGCTGCTGGTCTACCCGACGGGCTCGATAACGACTGCAATGGAATTGTGGATAAAGGTACTCAAACGCTCACTTTTGGCGCAGTTCCGGATGTAGTATACGAAGAGGGTCTTGTCATCGAATTATTAGCAACATCCACCAGTGACCAGCCTATCATTTTCACATCCAGCCGCTCAGATGTTAACATAGCTGGAAATCAGCTTACCATCCATAAGCCAGGCACATACGCAATCACAGCCCACCAGGAGGGAACAATTCTCTTCGAACCTTCGGCCGAGATTGTTCAGACATTCTGTATCAGACCTCCGGCGCTTATCATCGCCGTTTCATCAGCCGGAAGCACATCTGCCACCCTCTCCGCAAATAAGCAGTTCCCCGAAACAATTTACAGCTGGTATTTAAACGGGGAATTCCTTAGAAATGACGACGCATCTATGGAGGTGACTTTAGAAGGTCTATACCGGCTCCGTGTATTCGCAGACGGTTGTGAAGGGGAATTGTCAAATGAGCTGGAGGTAACATTTGAACCAGAAGTGGAAACAGGCATAGGGGATCAGACATTCGATATACTACATATGTATCCAAATCCTGCGGATAATATTGTAAACCTTTCATTTGAAAGTCGCTCCAATGGGCAGGTCACTGTTACACTCTTTTCTGTCGATGGGATGATTCTGCAAAAAAGAGTGTTCGAAAAAATCTCAGAAAAATGGGATAATACACTAGACTTAGGCGATACTCCCGTAGGCCTATACTTCATTCAAGTATTGCACAACGGCAACGGCACAATAAAAAGGTTAATAAAAAACTAACACAACAACAAAAATTACACTTCGGTGTAGTTGGCTAACACGGGACTAGATAGAGCCGGCAGCTATTGTCGGCTTTATTTTGTTTGGCTGGAAAGCTGCACGAAAAACACCGCTATTCGATATGAGCTTTGCTAATTCTCATTGTTACAATCAGTCCTTTTGCAGGCGCACTAGTAAATATAGCCTCACCACCCAGCTCAGTGGCAAGCATTTCAACAAGCCTTAGACCAAAACCAGTTTCATTGAAATCTATCTTTTTAGGCAAGCCCGGGCCATTGTCGGTGATTCGGATGGTCAATCCATTTTCTCTTTTTATTTCCGAGTGAAGTCTCAGAACATCCACAAAAGGATAAGCATGTTTAAAAATATTTGAATACACCTCGTTGGCCATCAACCCTATCGTAACCGCAGTATCAATATCGAGGCTGACATTATCAGCTTCAAAGCTGCTCTCCATCTTTTGCTTGTCCAAATTGTAGACCTTTGCCAGATGCTTGCATACGTCCGATACATAGTCGGCGATAGGAATTTTACCATACGACCCGTGCTGGTATAGTCTCTGGTGAAGTAGTGACATAGCCTGCACCCTGTTTTGACCCGCAAAAAGAGCCTCTTTGGCAACAACATTTTTCACTTTCCGCTGCTGTAGTCTCAGCATGCTGGAAACAACCTGTAGGTTATTTTTTACCCGGTGGTGAATTTCTCCAATTAAAAGCTCACGCTCTCTGCCTCTTTTTTCGAGCTTAAAGTTTTGTGCTTCGATAAACGCATTCTTTTCTTCTATCCCCGATTTAAGCTCTCTGATTTTGATCAATCGATTTCTCATCACAACGAGGATGACCGCAAAAGCAGCAAAACCTCCTCCCATGAGCATCAACAACTGCTTCTGCAAGGCCACGACGTTGCTTTGCAGCTGGGACACTTCATTTAGTTGATCAATTGCCTTCTGCTTTTCTTCACTCTCGTATTGTATTTGTAGCTCGGCTATTTCCCGGTGGGTAAGCTCGTCCCCAAATTTCTGCTTTAGAGAGGTGCTTTCCTCCAGATAACTCAAGGCAGTGCCCATCAGTCCGATTGCCTTGTAGCACTCATAAAGCTGCCTTGCACTCGTCTCCACCCTGGTAAGTGACCCAATTTTCCTTGCTATTTCATAGCCTGACTGGGCATAAGATAGCGCCTCCTGCTTCCTGCCTTGCTCCAATAGTATCCCTGCCAGTGTTACCTTAGTCTTTGACAAAGCTGCCCTATGACCAACACTGTCGTCGAGGGCAATTAGTCTTTTGTAATGAAGAATGGATTCCTCAATATTGCCCAGCTTATAATTTGTTTCCCCAAGCTGCGCCACAACCGCAGCTAGTCTTATGTAATTTCCCTGACTAATATAAATTGACTCCGATTGACGAAAAACTTCCAGAGCAGTCCCGAAGTCGGCGAGCTCGACATAACATTCCGCCTGGTCACGGAGGCAGTGCGCCAACAACACCTGCTCATCCAGCTCAGCGTATATTTCTGAGGCTCTTCTGTAATAGCTCAGAGCTGAGTTGTATTCCTTCAAAAAAAAGTAAATTTCCGCTATCTCAACATAAAGATTGGCAAGCTTTTCGGTAGTCACACTCTCTTTCCGTTGGGCAAGTCTTTGCAATCTTTCTTCGAGAATCTGTCTGTTAATGAACTCATTTTCATGTATCATTCCCTTGCCATATGTGCGGTTTTGCTGATCACGCAATTGTCTAAAGCTCTGGCTCAGCTGCAGACTTTCGATAATGTAATGAGTGGAAGTTGCATAGTCACCTTTGGCATCATATACAAGACCTATATTGTTCAATACCCTGGCCAGATTAACTGTGTCTTTCCTTGACCGATAGTCCTCTATTGATTTGTTCAGATAGGTAATAGCTTCCTCGTATTCAGCAATATAGAAATATACAAGGCCAATTTTGTTGTAGGCTTCTGCCAGCTCACGGGTCATTCCCCAAGTTTGAAACATGGCAATTGATTTTTTGTGATTTTCCAATGACTGATGGTATCTGCCATTTGCCCAGGAGGCCAACCCAATATTCTGGTAGCCTTTGCTTACACCATACCTATAATCAATTTTTTCCGCTTTTTGTATGGCCAGGTTGGCATAGCGAATGGCCTCCCTAAAGTTCCTTCCATGGAGTTCGGTGGAAATTCTATTGAGGGTGTTGACGTAAGCAGTGTCGGTAATTTCCCGACTGAGCTGGCTTTGCAAGCTGTCGACAGATTTTCGGAAATTTTGGGAAATAGCAATGACCGGATGGCAAAGAACCATGCCCAAAAACAGCCAAAAACCAACCTCGACAATTTTCATTTACAAAATGATTATACCTACTCAAAAGGAATTGTTACCCATTCGCAAAACAAAGAAGCATTGGAAGCTCTATGTCGATAAATTAATGGATATCAAATGCCTGATTATGAAGCTTTAACATAGGAAGTATTTATGAGAAATCCTTACAGATAACGTAATGGCACAAGAAAGCAAAAGTTACCAGAAGAGGTATTGAGAGAATTACGGACACTTGGGTTACGACGTAGGGCGCTTCATGAACTGATCTCAAACGCCTAGAGAAAAAATATATGAGATTACACTTCGGTGTAGTTGGCTAACACGGGAACGAATAGAGCCGGCAGCATATGTCGGCTTTATTTTCTAACTGCAAGGCTCCGATGTCTGCTTTCAGCACAAACGGGAAAATCCCGTCTTGACACATTCACAAAGAACCGAAGCGTTCGGTGACGAAACGGGAGCTTCCGCAAACAAATAAAGCTACTCAGAAGGCAGCATTGTAGCTTAAAAAAATACCTTTTTCTAGCCTTTAGAGGGCTAATACATAGTTTTTATCATTTCTCGTTCGCCACCAGTGTGAGTGGGACTTGGAAGATGTGAAATAAAAAATCTCAGCAAATATTAAAAACGAACAAGTCATGAGAAAGACCTTACTAGTGATCATTTCGAGCATACTGCTTTTACCTGCCTACGGACAATGGCAACAGTTGGACGGGCTGGAGGGTGGCAACGTTTTGGAGGTGGTAGCGCTCGGCAGCGGAACACACCTTGCCGCCACAACATATGGTGGTGTTTATAAAAGCACCGACGACGGGCAGAACTGGGCTCTCATCTCAGGATCACCCATTGGTACAGAAATACGGGCGCTGGCGGCTGTATACAACGGAAATACTGCCCTGCTCGCCACTGAAGAGGGTATCTACAAGTCTACCGACGATGGCGTCACCTGGACGTTGTCCAATAGTGGCCTTGTCTCAACCGACATTACCCACCTACTGGCGGTCAGTGGACAGGTATTTTTTGCTGTAGCAGGAGATTTGGTCTACAAAACCACGGATGATGGAGCCACTTGGGTAGAGAAAAGCACGGGTATTGAGGAAGGAGCCGTAATCAACGATCTCGCACTCGATTTGTTTTCGACAGGTCAAATTTTAGCGGTTGCAACCGATGAGGGGTTATTTAAAACGGAAGACGGTGGCGATGATTGGAGCCAGCAAACGGTGACAGGCCCTGCGGCACAGGATTTTACCCTGGTCGAATTTGCTCACAAATCGGAAGACTTTGAAATCCATATGGAGCTGGCTGTTTTCGATGGCAATGAAGTATACATGTATTACTCCGAAGACTTTGGAGATAACTATGCGTGGGGAACCTTGTCCGGTCTTGAAGGCCTGCAGGTGAACAATTTCGACTTCTGGTCTGGCGGACCACCCTGGGTGCTTGTTATGACCGATGATGGGATGTATACCTACACGTTTGTAGGGGATTTTGAGTGGGAATTATTTTTAGACAAGCCTGCAAACGCCAACACAGTAGGGCTATCAATTGCGTCCCCTTCAGTGTATTTATTCTCAACCGGAAGTCTCTACCAATTGGCGTCAGACTGGACAGAAGCCAACTCCGGTATCCTGGCTCATGAGATCACGGCACTGCTGGAAATGGACGGAGCAATTTACGCTGGCACGAACGGCGGTGGGGTGTTTGTGTCCGATGATGCCGGAGAAACCTGGTCTGCTTCCAATAGTGGCATTGCAGCAAAAGACCTGTCTGTATTAGCGCTTTACGACAACAATGGCACCCTGCTCGCCGGTACTACTACCGGAGTATATCAATCTGCCAACGACGGCGCCACCTGGACCAAAACCAGCACCGGCCTCAGCGGCTTTCCTGTTTCAGGCATTGTGAAGGCAGGTGCCAACCTGTTTGCACTGGAAACTTTCTCGGGAATCAGCAAATCAACCGATGGGGGCAACACCTGGACTTCAGCAAATACCGGTCTCGACGGCGCACCACTTGCGCTGGGAACAGATGGAACCAACCTGTATGCAGGCAGCTTCTTTGGAAGTGCCGTCGTCTTTCGTTCGACGGATGGCGGCGCCAACTGGACCGCAGCCGATACAGATATTACGAACAGCGGATTCAATGCCGCCACCACGTTTTACTCCAACGGCGATGGCACCTTTGCCGGCACCGGCGAGGGGTTATTTTTCACTGACGATGGAGGTGACAGTTGGACCGAGAAAGGAACGTTGCCCGGGACAGCCGTGTCATTTGCAAAGGAGGGTGGGCTTTTGTATGCTTCGGTTGATGGAGAAGGGGTTTACAGTTCTGAAGATGACGGGGATTCATTTTCTGCCTTCAGTCAGGATCTAACAAACCTCAATACGACGAAGCTTCTTTTTGCCGATGGGGTACTTTTTTCAGGGACCAAAGGAAGTGGGATGTGGATGTATGTGGAGCCAACTGAGCCTACCATACCAGAACCAATCAGCATTGGAAATGTGACAAGTGAATCGATACAGGTACGATGGTCTCCGTCAGGCGCAAATGGCTCCCCGCTCATTGAATACGTGCTGGAGCAAAAAGTCGGTTCCGGCGAATTTGCGCCGGTTTATTCCGGCCTGGATGTGAGCTATACCGCTACCGGTTTGATTGCGGAAACGAAATACTACTACCGGGTAAAAGCGGTGAACGGAATTGGAAGCTCTGATTACACACCCGAAATCATGAGCACGCCCCAGGATGCCGGCGACAAAATCCTGATGGCCAATGGCACCATCACCACTTGTGAAACCACGTTCCATTCTGACTACAATTTAGCAAACGGAAGCAATTTTCTGACCAGTGGACAACCTACCGTACTCACCTTCAAACCGGACACACCTGACGGGAAAATAACAGTTGTATTCGGAGGGAACTTCTCGACAAGAACCAGCCCGGAAGTCGACCGGCTGTACATATTCGACGGGCCAACTCCGCATTTGGAATTAGCTGAATTGTATGGTTTTGCCAACCCAACGGACTACACCTCAACCAGCGAAGGCGGTGAGCTAACTTTTAGCTTTGCACCCAATGCAGCCGTCCACTATAATCAATCTACTGGCTGGTTTGCGGACATCGTGTGTACCACCATTGCCAAGCCGGCCCAGCCCACGTTCAGCGATGCCACCCCGACTTCGGTACAGGTAAACTGGACGGCCGCCGTTCCCTACGACGAAACCAAACCGGTCACCGCCTATGTTTTGGAACAACGCCGACAAAACAGCAACGAATACGATGTCATCTATTCAGGTCCCGACTTGTTTTTTCAGGTCGATGAGCTGGTGGCCGGCAATACCTATCATTTCCGGCTGAAAGCGATAAACAGTACCGGGAAATCGCTTTACAATAGTTCCAGCATTACCATCAAGGATGTGCCGGGCCAGGCTAACGTCACCTTTTGCCCTATCAACGAAACATCCTTTAAAGTTTCCTGGAGTGCCTTGCCTCGTGGCGCAGCCATCACCTCATATACTGTTGAACAGAAAGCAGGCACAGACGGAACTTACGAGCCGATTGCCGGACTGGCCGCCGATGCCACCACCTACCTGGTAGCCGGCGCTGACAATACAAAGGAATACTTCTACCGGGTAAAAGCTACCAACTCTGAGGGAACAGCTGCTGAATGGGGTGAAGCCAGCTTTACGCCTATGGTCGGGGCGGTACCCACAGGTCTCTCACTTTCCAGAGGCACATTGTCGCTAGCCGAAATTCAAATACAATGGTCCGGCGCTTCTTCTTCCTGCTCCGCCATCACCGGATACGTAGTGGAGGAGAAAACCGGCGATGATGGCACCTATGAGGAAGTTTATTCCGGGCCAAATACCAGCTACAGCAAAACCTCCGGCATTGTAGCCAGGGAAAAATACTATTTCCGGGTAAAAGCAGTCAATGGATCAGGCGGCTCGGAATGGGCGGAGTTATGGGCCTTCGGCGGTACGCACTACGGGCAGAGCAGTGCTACCACCTGCGAAGGTGTATTAGGGTCTTATGAAAGCAACCTAGCCAATTTTGCGTTGACCACCATTACTAGCGACGACCCAGGTAAAGTAGTTACACTTGACTTTAAGTACATTGAATTGTCGGACGTCGGCACTCCTCGCATTCATTTAACCAGCAGCGATAAAAGCATTGTGCCGGTCAACACTCAAACGAATAGTTCTTACTACATCATTAACGGTAGTGGCTATGAACGCAATGGCGATACTTTTTTTGTTGCTGAAAATGACATAAGTCTTGAACAAAATGTAGATGTTGGCCCAAACCGCTATTTGCGGTATGTTGCCCTAATAGGTTGTGCCACACCCGTAACACCCGACCAACCGGCCCCTCCAGTTGCGGACGACATTACCGTAACCTCCATCGACCTGTCATGGAGTTCTCCAGAAGACCATGGCCTGCCCGTGTATGATTATGTTTTGGAGAAGAAAACCGGAGCAGAAGGCACGTTCACGGCGGTCGATCTGGGCGCAAACCTTACGACAGAATTCACCGACACGAACCTGAGTCCTGGAACGGACTACTACTACCGGCTGGCTGCCAAAAGCGGAGGAGGAACCAGTGTATATTCTGATGAGGTGATGTACAGTACTATTATTACCGCTCCCGAAATGCCTGAATTTGTTTCAGGAGGAACTTCCACCAACGACTACCAGCTTACGTGGGAAGTGCCTTATGACAATGGATCACCGATTTTGAGCTATATTCTGGATCAAAAAGTGGGTGATGGTGAATATGTAGAAGTGTACAACGGCCCGGGAGATCAGGTCACGGGTCAGTTTGGAGCTGTCATTCCAAATCAGCGCTCAGCCAAAATTGAAGGCCTCTCCGAGAGCGGGAACTATTCTTACAGGTTGAAAGCCAGAAATGCAATAGGTGATTCAGAATACGACTATTTCACAAATGCCTGCCCACACATTCAATGGTATGCAGACCTCGACAATGACGGATATGTGAACCAGACTTCACTTGTGGAGGATTGTATTGCTCCTGAAGGATATAAGATCAATACCATTGGCTTTGACTGTGACGATACAGACGAAAACATTACAGCGCAAACCCTATGGTATTACGATGCCGACGGCGATGGATATGGCGCAGGCGAGGGGTCTTTGTCGTGTACAAAACCGCAGAACTATGTTGACAAAGACGGGGACTGCAATAATAGCGATGCGAAAATAAATCCAGAGACTGTTTGGTTCACTGATGAAGATGGGGATGGATACTTTGGCACAGTCAGCGATTTTGTACAGTGTGCATCCCCGGGTGACGGCTACGGCTATGAGTCAACGGATTGCGACGACACCGACGAAAGCATTTACCCTGGAATCGTTTGGTACATGGACAGTGATGGCGATGGCTATGGCAACAACACAACGGCTACTATCATCGCCTGTGAAAAACCAGATGGGTATGTGCTCAACAATACCGACTGCAACGATGGACAGCCCGAAGTGAATCCGGAAACGGTCTGGTATTTTGATGCCGATGGGGACGGCTTCGGTAACCCTTCCGAAGAAACTACAGCATGCACCCAGCCCACATCTTATGTAGCTAACAGCACCGATTGCAACGACAGCGATCCTCTGGTTCATCCAGAGACCCTTTGGTACGCCGACACCGATGGCGACGGCTATGGCGACCCACAAAGTTTCACACAAGCATGCGAGCAGCCCACCGGATTCGTAAGCAACAGTACCGACTGCGACGACACCGACGCAGCGGCTACTCCGAATACAGTTTGGTATTTTGATTCTGACGGGGATGGATTTGGTGTGGATGATGATCAGGTCGTCATTGCCTGCCAGAGGCCTTCAGATGACTACTCCGACAAGGCAGGTGACTGCGATAACTTTAATCAAAACGTGTACCCCGGCGCTCCCGGCCTGCCTGACGGCCTTGACAACAATTGCGATGGGGCGGTGGACAAGGCGCCACAGTCCATCATATTCGAAACCATCCAGGATGTTCCGTTTGCAGATGATACGTCGGTGACTCTGGTCGCTTTTTCAGATGCAGCACAGTCGATAACCTACGAAATTGTTGGAGAAGGAGCCACGCTGGAGCAGGGAACGCTTACGCTCACCCAGCCCGGTAGCTTTACAGTTACAGCATCCCAGCCAGGCAATGAATTTTATGAAGCGGCAGAGCCGATCAGCCAGACGTTTTGCGTGCTGCCTCCCAATGTAGAATTCGATGCCGTGTTAAATGCAAATCCGCCGAAGCTTGTGGCTTCCACCACCTTCCCCGACGCCATTTATCACTGGTACCTTAACGACGCTCTTATTGCTGAGGGTGGCCCTGAACTTGAAATCAGCGAAGACGGCGCTTATAGCCTGCAGGTATCCGTTGACGAATGCACCGGCCCGCTCCACATAATGGACGTTACCCTGCCAGAGGTGGTCGAAACAGGCCTGTCAGACTTAACCGAAAGTAGTATTTCCGTATATCCCAACCCGGCTCACCATAAGATCACTATAGAAATCGACAACAGCTCGCTGGAAGAGGTGAATGTGAGATTGCTCGCTATCGATGGCACAGTTGTACAAACCCTGCGGCAGAGTAAAACCTCTGAAAAGTGTGAAATCAGCCTCGATCTGACAAAGGTGCCCGCCGGTCTTTTCTTCGTGCAAGTTTCTCAGGGAGATACCTATCGGATACAAAAGCTGATAAGAGAATAACCAGACACAACAACAAGGCAATAGCTAAAAGCATTTGCGAAACATCAGAAAATAGGGCCGGTCGAATAGACTGGCCTTATTCTTTTCAAACAAGCTTTCTCACACACTCTATCTAATTGAATTTCTTCTGCTATTCGTTTACAAAAAAATCATGCGATTTGGTGGCGAGAAATACCCCATCGGCAAAAGTCACCCAAACATCCAAGTGGGCATTGGCTAAATTCTAACTGTCATTGATAAAAACTACAAGAAATGAAACAGCTGTATTGCCACTTCAAGGGAAACAAATACACTATCGAATTTAATCAACTCAATAGGATAGCTTTTACTATTCTAATGCCAGCCTTCCTGTTTTTTTCCACCTCCAAAGCGCATTCGCAGTTTTCAGGAAACGGCGCAGGCACAGAAGGCGACCCGTATCAAATCACCACGCCTGCTCAGTTGGATGAAATCCGGGAGTATCTGACCGCCCATTTCATTCTGATGAATGACATAGATCTGACTACTGCCACCGGTGACGAGTCGGGTGGCTTCTGGAACGGAGGCGAGGGCTGGCAACCGATAGCAGCCGTAACCATCAACGTGAATATTACTACACCCTTTTCAGGCAGCTTAGACGGCGATGAACACACCATCACCGGGCTTTATATCAACCGGCCTTGTCAGGACTATGTCGGCCTTTTTGGTTATGTTAACTCTGGAGCGGTTAAAAACCTCACCCTTTCGGACGTGGATGTGACCGGCAGAGAACGAACCGGGGCACTGGTCAGTCTTTTGTATGATACCGAAGGTCTGGTAGAAAACGCTCATGTAGCCGGCTCAGTGACAGGAACTGCCTATACGGGCGGCATGACCGGCCAGATCTACAATGGCACGGTAACGCAATCTTCTTCAACAGTCGCTGTAGAAGGTACAAATCAGGTAGGGGGTTTGATTGGCACCTGCTCTATCTGCAGCGTGTCTTCTTCTTTTGCTGCTGGCCAGGTTACCGGAAGTCAATTCATTGGCGGGCTCGTGGGTGTGTTTCAGAACGGGTCGATCACCAATACCTATGCCGCCGGCGATGTGCTGGTCAACCAGGCGAGCTATACTACAAGAGCCGGCGGACTTATCGGTTCAATGAGTAGCGTCAACAGCGGCGGCGCCACCAACCCTTCCCTCAGCTATTCGTTTGCTACGGGCAGCGTCACCTTCAACAATGGCGACCACGGAAATGGAGCCATTGGAAGAGATAGCTACGCCGTGGCTGGCAGCCAGGTCACCAACGTCTATTTTGACCTGGCTTCGTGTAACGTATTAGAAAGCTTTTCTCCAGCCGAAACACTAAAAACTTCGGAGATGGTGGTAGGGGAATTTGGCGCCTTGCTTGCTAATGAAGGCTCTGGCTGGGTGATGGTTTTTACCGAAGGTGGTGTTTACCCCTTCTTCTCCTGGGAGGGGGAAACAGGGGAAAACTTACAGCCTTACAACCTGGCGCCAACTGACATCCCGAACCCCACGCCGAGCGAAACTACACTTCCTGACCTCACCGCTCAATGCACGTACGAAAGCCAGCCAGCCGCCCCCACCGCCACTGACGCATGCGGCAACACCCTTGAAGGCACCACCGATGCCACTTTCCCGATCACCTCTCAGGGAGAAACTACCATTACCTGGACTTATACCAGCGCCAATGGGCAGGTAGCCACGCAAACCCAAAAGATTATCATTGAGGACACCAGCGCCCCGACACCAGAAGCCGAAACCCTAACCGCCGTAGAGGCTGCCTGCGAAGTCACAGAGCTTACAATTCCAACGGCCTCAGACAATTGCGGGGGAGAAGTGACGGTTACCCACAACGCCACCTTACCGATCACGGCACAAGGCACCACTACTATCACCTGGACGTATACGGATCAGCACGGAAACAGCTCCACACAGACTCAGGAGGTAATCATCAAAGACGAAGCAGCACCGGTACCTAATCTTTCTGAGCTTTCCAACGTTATTGGCGACTGTGATGGCCAGGTCAGCAGTATAGATGCACCAACAGCCACCGATAACTGCGCCAGAGAGGTAACCGGAACGACCGACATCACATTTCCTATTTCTACCATTGGTGAAACCGAAATCACGTGGACATTTGATGATGGAAACGGCAACACATCCACGCAGAAACAAACAATCATCATCCCTCAGTCGAAAACCTCCACACAGGACACCACCATCTGCGCAGACGTCCATTTTACTTTTCCTGATGGTACTGTGGGCACAGCAACCGGCCAGCATGTAAGCGTGCTAAGCACCACCTTGGGATGCGACAGCACGGTTACCACTACTTTGACAGTGGCCCCGTTACCCTCGCCGTCGCTTGGGGACACGCCAGTGTTCGCCTGCGTTGGAGACGAGCTAGCCTTTGACATCGACGAGGCCAATGCCACTTTTGAGTCGTATAAGATAAGCTATTTGGAAGGGGCAGCAACAAACGAATCATTGAAGTTTGTTTTTAGTGCCGAGATGGCAGCCATAGCTGCTACCCAGGGGCTGCCTGTGACCGTAGAAGCCACCAGCGCTGCCGGCTGCACAGGCACGGCAACAGTGTATGTTCAGGACAATACCATGATCAACTGGGGTATTGGTGTCACTCAGGTGTCCGACCCTTCAATTACTATATCAAATTCCACATATCCTGAAACCGCTGACTCCTGGCAATGGGACTTTGGCGACGGAACCACCGTTGACAATGAGAGCAGCCCAAGCCACACCTATGCCAGCAATGGCGACTACACCATCACCTTAACGGTGTCCAACGAGTGTGGCAGCGAAGCGCTGATCACGTCGGTGTCGATTCTCAATGCCTGTAACCTGGACGTGCCCGTGATTTCCCAGGATGGCAATATGCTAACTGCGTCTTCAGAAGGAGTTACCTACGAATGGATCGACTGCGAAACAGGCACTCCTATTGGAGGAAATACGAAAGATTTTTTGCCAGAAGAGTCGGGAAGTTACGCCGTCAAAGTGATCGAAGGCACTTGTGCCGAGCAGAGCGCATGTTTTGATTTCGTATATGAAGGCCCCACTTTATCGGTCGATGCGGAACAGAATAGCCTCTCCGTCTACCCCAACCCGGCGTCTTCAAGCCTGACAGTCTCCCTCGAAGGCCCCAGCAGGAGCATAGTCAACATCACAATCTTGTCAATCGATGGCCAGGTAGTAGAGCAGCTGACATTCGGAAAAACTACTCAACAGGCCAACAAAATGATGAACGTAGAATCGCTGGCTCCGGGCACATACCTCATCCGGGTTTGGGGAAGTGGTCATCATTCGATAGCCAAGTTCATTAAACGATAGTCAAATCCACAACAAAGATTACACTTCGGTGTAGTTGGCTAACACGGGATCGAATAGAGCCGACAGGATTGTCGGCTTTATTTTTTGTCCCCATTGATATAATACCGCCAACAACCTCGCTCCTTTTCCGTTGTTTAAGCAAATCATCTGTTGAAATTATTTTAGCTTTGACAACTATGTCATCTATTCTTAAAGTAACCAACCTCTCCAAGTCTTATTCAAGCGCCACAGGCTCACTCACCGTTCTCGATGATGTTTCCTTCGATCTGGCAAAAGGCGAAACATTCTCCATCGTCGGCCCTTCAGGTAGTGGCAAAACAACGCTGCTCGGCCTTTGCGCCGGTCTCGACAGAGCCTCGTCAGGCGGCGTCGAGGTGTGTGGTATCAAGCTCGATGCACTGGATGAAGATGACCGGGCAAGGGTACGCAACCAACACGTCGGTTTTATCTTCCAAAACTTTCAACTACTCCCCACGCTCACAGCATTGGAAAATGTGATGGTGCCGCTTGAGTTGAGAGGTGAAAAAGGCGTAGCAGCCAAAAGCATTGAGCTACTCGAAAGAGTTGGGCTCGGCAGCAGGCTTCACCATTACCCTACTCAGCTATCCGGTGGCGAACAGCAGCGGGTGGCGTTGGCCAGAGCCTTCTCCAACGACCCTGAAATCCTCTTTGCCGATGAACCCACTGGCAACCTGGATGAAGAAACAGGAATAAAAGTGGAGGAGCTTCTCTTCCAAATTAACAAGGAGCAAGGCACTACCCTGGTGCTGGTTACCCACAACATGGAACTGGCTAGAAAAACCGGCCGCATCCTCCGGCTGAAAGGCGGAAAAGTAATTGAACTCACCGAGTCGGCACTGGCAGCGCAAGCGTAATGGATAGCAAAATCAGCATCAACCGACCTGAATACAGCAAAAGCTGGCTTTGGAAAATGGCGTGGAGAGACAGCCGAAGAAGCCGCTCCCGGCTTTTTCTTTTCACCTCTTCTATCATCCTTGGCATCACCGCTCTTGTAGCCATTAACTCGTTCAAATCCTCTCTTTTCTCTGCCATCAATGACCAGGCAAAAGGACTACTAGGAGCAGACCTTGTAGTAAGATCGAGCCAGCCATTTACGGAAGACTACCAGCCGCTATTGGATTCTATTGGCACCGAGCGCTCCAGCGAATGCTACTTTGCCTCCATGATCTACTTCCCCAGGAGCCAGGGCACAAGGCTGGTGCAGGTGCGAGCTTTGGAAGGTGACTTTCCGTACTATGGGGCCATCGAAACCGACCCAATAGAGGCTGCGAGGTCTTTCCGGGGAAAGAAGCAAGCCCTGGTGGATCAAACACTGATGCTACAGTTTGGTGTAGAAATTGGAGACGAGGTAAAAGTGGGTACGGAGTCGTTTGAGATTGTGGGTCGACTTCAGAAAATACCGGGTCAAACGGGCATCACCACCACCGTTGCTCCGGTGGTGTATATCCCTTACGAATACGTGGAGCAAACCGGCCTCCTGCAAAAGGGCAGCCGCATCAACTACATGGAGTACTTCAGGTTCGACGACGAAGCCTATGTAAAAACCGTTGAGGAAACCTATGAAAAAAGGTTTGACCAATTAGGTTGGAGGTACGACACCGTGGAAGAGCAAAAAGAAGACACGGGCCGGGCATTCAAAGACCTGACGGGCTTTCTGAACCTGGTAGCCTTTGTTGCACTTCTGCTAGGCTGCATTGGCGTGGCAAGTGCCGTCCACATCTATATCAAAGAAAAAATTACGTCTGTGGCAGTTATTCGATGCCTCGGCGGCACGTCTATCCAGGCCTTCTTTATTTTCCTTATCCAAATTGCATCAATCGGTTTGCTGGGCGGCATCATTGGAAGCGTGCTGGGATCAGTCCTGCAAATGTACCTGCCAGGTGTGCTCAAAGACTTCCTTCCAGTCACTGTCGATTTTGCCCTTTCGTGGTCAGCCATTCTGCAGGGCATTGCGCTGGGTTTGTCAATCTCCGTGCTATTTGCGCTTCCTCCGCTTCTTCGCATCCGTAAGGTAGCTCCTTTGCAGGCAATAAGAGCGGGAATTGATGGGGCCGTTCCTGATTCTACTCGTGGCATCTACCCCGTTTATGCAGCCATCCTGGCTTTCATTCTTGGCTTTGCCTGGTGGCAGATAGGTTCTATTCTAGATGCTTTGTCTTTCACCGGAGGTCTGATTGCAGCTTTTCTTTTGCTTGCTGGTGTAGCCAGGCTAATCACATGCTCAGTAAAAAAGTTTTTTCCTATCACCTGGAGTTATGTGTGGCGGCAAGGCCTGGCCAACCTTTTCCGGCCTCAGAACCAAACAATGATATTGATTATCACAGTTGGCCTTGGCACAGCCCTCATTTCTACGCTTTACCTTGTTCAGCAGTCTCTCATCAGTCAGGTAAGCATCACCGGTGCGGGCGACCGGCCCAATATGGTACTTTTTGATATCCAGTCCGATCAAAAAGATGCCATCAAAGCGATGACCCTTGACTACGATCTCCCGGTAATACAGGACGTGCCAGTGGTGACCATGCGGCTCGAAGAATTAAAAGGCCACACCAAAAAAGAAGCGGAGGCTGACACCACCCTTGGCCTCCCCGACTGGGCTTACAATCGAGAGTATAGAATTACTTATAGAGATTCGCTCATCGACTCAGAAGAGATCATTGCCGGTAAATGGCTTGGCAAAATGGAGAGCCCTAACGACACCATTTTCATTTCCATGAGCGACGGCTATGCCGAAAACCTTGGCGTGAAGGTTGGTGATGAAATGCTGTTCAATGTGCAGGGCGCTCTCATCAAGACCTACGTGGGCAGCCTCAGGCGCATCGATTGGAACAGGGTGCAAACCAATTTTCTGGTTATTTTTCCTGAAGGAGTACTCGAAAAAGCGCCTCAATTTCATGTACTGATAACCAGGGTTGAAAACAACGAGCTTTCGGCCAGGTTTCAGCAGGCAGTGGTAAGGAATTACCCGAACGTTTCCATCATCGATCTTCAGCTGATCCTGTCAACACTCGACGATATTTTGGGAAAGGTGTCCTTCGTTATTCAGTTCATGGCACTCTTGAGCATTTCAACCGGCATTTTGGTCCTCATTGCCTCTGTTGTCATTAGCAAGTTTCAGCGAATACAGGAAGGCGTTCTTCTCCGAACGCTGGGTGCTAGCCGCAGGCAGGTGCTGACAATAGCAGGCCTCGAATACTTGTTTCTGGGAGTTTTCGCCTCGTGCTCTGGCATCTTACTGTCACTAGCCGGATCCTGGGCCCTCTCCTACTTCCTCTTCGAGTCCACTTTCAGCCCTGTGTGGTTGCCTCTTCTTGCAATAATTGGAGGCATTACAGCACTGACAGTAGCCATAGGCGTGACTAACAGCAGGGAAGTAGTGAATAATCCTCCTCTTGAAGTTTTAAGACGTGAAATCTAATTTAACCCAACTATGAATCGTTTTTTGGCCATCGCAGCAATAATCGTGTGTGCAGCCAGTTCGGCAACAGCACAAAAGAAAACCAAGTTTTCGGCCGATCAGAAGGAGGTGCTTTCAGTGGTTTTCAACATGTTTGAAGGCATGAGGAAGGCTGACACCACCGGCTACCACAAAATGTTTACACCCAATGCACAGCTTCATACCGTAATGGACAGAGAGGCTGGAAAAGAAAGTCTCAGGTCAGATGATATGACCAAATTTTTTGAGGCCATGGCTAAACCCAGGGAAGTCATGTACGATGAACCACTTTGGGATATCAGGGTAGAAATAGATGGCAGGCTGGCCCAGGTTTGGACTAAGTACGCCTTCTTCGCTGGCGACAAATTTTCACATTGTGGTGTCGATGCTTTTCTTCTATTCAAAGACAAAGATGGCAACTGGAAGATTTTCGAGTTAGTGGACACAAGGCACTTTGGCGAGGAGAATTGCAACCTTCCGAAGAAGCTTCTGAGAGCACTTTCAGACCTGTAACATTTATCAAAATCGTTTTTTTTTGCAAAAAAGAACCCTGCTGAAAGATTCAACAGGGTCCCTGAAATTGATAAGCACAAAACAGAAAAGTTATGTCCAGATGACAGTATTCTCTGTTGCGTACCAAGTTTGCAAATTTTCTTCGTATTTCCCCTCTAAAACATTTCTTTTTATGCTCATTTTGGGCGTCAATATGCCATTTTCCATTGTCCAGGGCTCCTTCATCACAATCACCTTCCTCACCCTTTCGTAATCTACCAAATCCTTGTTCACCATGTTCATGGTATCCGCAAGCGATTTTTCTATTTCAGCTCTATTCTTTTTAAGCGCCTTGTCTGAAATCACCACCAATGCCACTGGCTGCGGGAGCCCCCTGCCCAAAACACATATTTGTTCTATGAATCCATTGAGCGAGTAACCCCATTCAATAGGCCCCGGCACTATGTATTCGCCTTTGGCTGTTTTAAAAGTGTCTTTCACCCGACCCGTAATTTTCAGGAAACCATCACTGTCAATCTCTCCCATGTCACCTGTATGCAGCCAACCATTTTTAAGCACCGAAGCTGTCATTGCAGGTTCTTTATAGTATCCCTGCATCAACCATGGAGCCTTCATAAGAATCTCACCAGTTTCAGCCTCTATTTTGAGTTCAGAACCACGATAAGGCAGGCCAACAGTACCCATTTTAACATCGTCAGGGTGCATCAGCGTGCAGGCACCAACGTTTTCCGTCATACCGTACAGCTCAAGCAACTGAATGTCCAGCGCATTGTACCACTTGTGGAGTGACGGTGGACAGGGAGCGGCGGCAGTAAGGCAATACTCTGCCTCATTGAGACCAAGGCCCGTCCGAATTTTCTTTTTCACAATTCCTGAAATAATTGGCAGCTTCAATAGAAAATCCAGCCTCGACTGTGGCATTTTTTCCCAAACGCCCATTTGAAATTTGGTCCAGATACGAGGCACGGCAAAAAACATGGTGGGCTGTGCATTTGAAAGGTTCTGCATGAACGTATCCAACGATTCAGCAAATGAAATAACTCCGCCACAATGGAGGGCACCCAACTCAATAATCATTCGCTCTGCCACATGGCACAATGGAAGGTAGGAGAAATAACGATGACGCTTATCTCCAAAATTTATCACATACTTTGCGGCAGCGGCAGTGAACTTCAGTTGCTTGTGGTTATACATGACACCTTTCGGCGAACCGGTCGTTCCCGATGTGTAAATAATGGTGCACAAATCCAGCTCATCCGGAATATTGCTTTCTGTCAAAGGATCATTCTTTGCGATAATGTCCTGCCACTTGTCGTAGTCGTCTACATGGCTTTCAGGTAAAGTCAGGCAAGGCAGTGTTTCAGGAATACCCTTCTTCATACTGTCCCACTCATCTACTTTTCCAACAAAAAGCAGCTTCACTTCGCTGTGTTCCAGCACCTGGTTCAGCTGCTCGCCTACCAGATTTGGGTATAGGGGAACTGAGATATAACCGCCCATCATGATCGCCAGGTCGGCAATAATCCAGTGGGAGCAGTTTTTGGAAATCAACCCAACATGGTCTCCCTTTACAAGGCCCTGGCTCTTTAAATAAGAAGTCATTCTGCGGGCCTCATCCCCCACTTGTTTCCAGGTGTATTCGATCCATTGATCCCCATTGGGTTGTCGTAAAAAAACACGATCAGGTGTCTCTTTTTCCCAATGAAAAAACCATTCTACGAGTGATCTTGGATCATACTTAGACCTGATATTTTCAGGAATTTCAATTGCTTCAGTCGAGATCATACGGATGTTGTTTCCTGAATTTATGAAAATTGATCCAAAACCTGGAGAATTTTCCATGAAAGTAAGTCCCAAGTAATTTCCCGGCTGCGGATTCACAGGCTATAGCCGGTTTGCTGGTCAGCTAAAACTACAAGTTTAACAACAAAGCTGTACACTCCTGAAAGAAAAGTGTTACAAAAACGGACACAGACAGTTCGCTATAAATATTCAAATAACTGATTACCAAGTATTTGCTATTTTTGGCATAGCAATTGGCTAACATGTTACAGGTCAACAACTCAAAATAATCAGGACATCAAATTTTAAATGAAATGTTACGGCAAATGTTACTCAGTAAAAATGTGTGGGCTAGTCTGGCAATCGTGCTGGGCCTGACAATACTGTGGGAGGCTAGCCAGGATCAACCATCAGCTAATGCCAAGCACAACTTAACCCATCAGGTTGCCAAAAGATAATGACGAAATGGCGGTCGTTAAAGCGACCTAAAAAAGAAAAACTCAAAAATAAATTCTGACTAAGGACTAATCAATCTCTAAACAACCGGGCAGACTACTGTCCGGTTTGTTTTTTGTAGCCAAACATAAAAAATAACAAGGTTAATAGACCCGAAAGTGTTTATTTTGAGGCAAAATCCTAGCACACAGGATACATGTACATTAGAGATATCTCACATTATATTCCCAGCCAGCGAGTTACGAATCAATACTTCGCCGATCTAAACGGCCTTACAAACGAGTGGATCGTTGAAAGGACTGGCATTTCTGAAAGGCGAAAGGCCGGTGTGGAAGAAAACACGGCAACAATGGCTCTTGAGGCCGTCAAAGCGCTCGAAAAACAAATAGATTTTCCTCTTCAGCAAGTCGATCTGATCGTAGGCGCTTCTTACACTCCTTACGACACCATCGTTACACTTGCCCACAAGACACAGCATTACCTCAATGCAACGAATGCAGCAGTGGTCTACATTTCATCTGCCTGCTCTTCGTTCCTCAACGCCATGGAGATTGTGGAGGGTTATATGGCAATGGGAAAGTCAAAAAATGCGCTTGTTGTCCTTTCCGAGCATAACACGGCCTACCACAACGAACATGACCACAAAGCCGGCCATCTTTGGGGTGATGGTGCCAGTGCCTTGCTGGTGACCAAAGACAAGCCAACTACTCCAAGTTTGGCTGTGAAAGAAATTTTCACCAGAGGTGCCGCCCATGTGGGAAGGGGCCTGGAGGGAGTTACTTTGAGACCCCTCCACGGTGGTATTGAAATGCCCTATGGAAAAGATGTGTTTCTAAACGCCTGTTCTTATATGGCATCGGCCACCAGAGACATCATTGAAAGGAATAACTACACACTTGATGATCTTTCTTATCTGATTCCCCACCAGGCCAACCACAGGATAACAAAGAATGTGGCGGAAAACCTAAAGCTATCACCTGAGAAAGCTATTTCAAACGTACAGTACCTTGGCAACACCGGGTGCGCAGGTGCTGCAATTGGCATATCCGAGCACTGGCATGAGTTCAAAAACGAAGACAAAATAGTCGTGACTGTTTTTGGTGGTGGCTATAGCTACGGCGCCATGCTCCTCGTGAAAGAATAGTGGTACGTAAAACCATTTTTAATAGTTGTACTGTACATCACCGGCCTATACTTGTATCATTTTCGGACAGTCCGCCAGGATAATATTTCCCACCTATGACATAAACAATTGTTTCTCAAATACTTACAAAAGTTGGCACGTCGTTTGGCTATTTACAGGTGTCTGCAATCAGGCAGACACAAAGGTCAAGAACTCAAAATAGAAAATAACAATACGCAAAGTGGATGCTGAACGACAACAACGGAAAAATCTACTCTGCCACGAATCTCAAGGTTAAAATATACTCCTGTGTCTCGGGGTTTTAAGCAGTTACTTAACACCCGCATACTGGCAAAAGGATATAGTTTTTAGTTTACGGTTGGTTGATGGAAAAGGGAGGGCACAAGCCCTTCTTTTTTTTATTCTACTGCCTCAAGCATTTCCTCCTCCACTTCCACCTCGCTGTCAACATAAACCTCGTCTTTTCTCGGACGTCCTTTAAATGTGGTATCCGGCTTAAATCCATTCTTGTAGCGTCGCTTCCTGATCTTCCAAACCTTGTAGTTGTCTTTGTTTCCGTTTTCAAACTGGAAAGCCATATGTTCGGAAGAACTTACCCACTCCAGGTTGGTCGAGTCGTTATTACGGGGATTATTGTCAAGATGAATAATCATATTGTATTCATCCGGAAGAACATTGATACAATAGGCCTTTGCAACTTCCTTGTGCGGGTAAACAGTTCTCCTCTTCCCGTCATCATTGAGAAGATCCAGAAAAAAACACTTGCACGATTTGTTCCACCTTTGCTTCATCACCTTGCCTTTCACCTTCATCATAGTTTGGCTTCCCCGGTGAAAAGTCTCACGGTCTTTGCTTCTGATACGACCCCTATTGGATACTTCGTAGTTCGAAAATTCATCAATGGGCTTCCACACCTCTTCTATACGTTCAATTCTTTGAATGCTCATAGCGTGTGTTAGTAAAATCTTAAACTAATGTTGTCTATTTTATAAATACTTCAATAACGACGGTCAATTACCCCCGTTTGAAGAGAATATTTCAAATATAGCATTTTGTTGGTAGGAGAAAATCAAAATGGGGAGAGGGCAAAAAAATATTTTTGCTGTCAACAAAAATTAATACGTACATGGATGTTATATAAAATAACAGGCCATGATAAAAAATACTATATGGAGGACAAAGAAAATATATTCATAAAAGATTACATAAAAATTTCCACATATCGGCTCTATATAAAAATATAAAATTTATAGCGCAAACGATTGCAAAATTTGTTGATCGGGCAGACATGGTGGCAACACCGGTCAAAACAATCAGCCAGTCGGCGCTGAACGCAAAACTCACTCCCAAGTGAAAAACCCTTTCATATGAGCACTATTTAAAATAGTGCCTAATGAAGAAATATGGAAACAATTTTTCCTATTGATGATTTTACCACTCAATACTGGCTCAGTAATTTCTTCCTTAAAAAAATAGTTATAATTTACCTAGCGCATTGGAGACCCTACATATATACCTACTAAGCACCCTACTATGAGCACGACCAAAGGCCAGGAAGCAAAAGCTGTAAAAGCATTAAAGAGAATTGGCAAAAAGGAAATGAAAGACACCCTTCTTGTGGAGATAGCCTGGGAGGTCCTTAATCAGGTGGGTGGAATCTATACAGTAATACGCTCCAAGGTACCGGCCACCATGCCCAAATGGGGAGACAACTACTGCCTGCTGGGGCCGTACTTTAAGCACCAGGTATCAGCTGAATTTGACCCAATTGACGATTTCTCTGACCCTTTTGGTAAGGCCGTTCTTAAAATGCGGGAAAAGGGATTTGAAGTACACTATGGCCATTGGCTTGTGACAGGGCGCCCAAAAGCTGTTCTATTTAACCTTGGCAGCATTTGGAACAAGCTTGGTGAAATCAAATACTTACTGTGGGAACACCATGGCATCACCACGCCTGCCGAGGATCACCTGATTGACCAGGTAGTTGCCTTTGGAGAGTGCGTTAAAATCTTCCTTGATGAGCTATCGCTTGGTGTTGCCAAAAAGAAAAAAATCATAGCGCACTTCCACGAGTGGATGGCTGCGTCGTGCATTCCGGATATCAGAAGGCAGAAAATGCCGATATCCACGGTGTTTACAACTCATGCCACCTTACTGGGCCGCTACCTTGCCATGAACAGTGCCGACTTCTACCAGCACCTCCCATTCATGGACTGGTCCAAAGAGGCAACCAATTTCAACGTAGAGGCCATCGCCAACCTGGAAAGAGCAGCGGCTCACGGAGCTCAGGTGTTCACCACAGTTTCTGACGTTACAGCGCAGGAGTGCAAGTACCTGCTTGGCAGAACGCCCGATGTAATCCTGCCCAACGGCATTAACAATCAACGGTTTGAGGCACTGCATGAATTCCAGAACCTTCACCGGGAGTACAAAGAAAAAATACACCAGTTTGCTATGGCTCACTTCTTCAAGAGCTACACTTTTGACCTAGACAATACACTGTATTTCTTTACCTCGGGCAGGTATGAATACAAAAACAAGGGGTTCGACCTGGCACTTGAGGCGCTGGCTCGCCTCAACTGGAGGCTGAAAAATGAAGGCAGCGAAATGACGGTTGTCATGTTTTTCATTACAAAGCAGCCATTCCACAGCATCAACTCCGACATTCTGCATAGCCGGGCTGTGCTCGAAGAGTTGCGCCAAACAACAGATGCTATCAAGAAACAGGTGGGCGAAAGATTGTTCTACTCGGCCGCCTCCAGCAGCGACCACCGTTTACCCATGCTCAACGACTTTGTTGATGACTATTGGAGATTGCGCTACAGAAGACTTTTGCAAAGCTGGAAGACGGATCAATTACCACCGGTGGTCACTCACAACCTGGTAGACGATGGCGGCGACGATATCCTTAACTTCCTTAGAACGTCCAGCCTTCTCAACCATGAGGATGACAGAGTGAAAATTGTGTATCACCCCGACTTTGTAAACTCCACCAACCCGCTGTTTGGCATGGAGTATGGCCAGTTTGTAAGAGGTTGCCACATGGGCGTTTTTCCAAGCTACTACGAGCCCTGGGGCTACACTCCGCTTGAATGTATTGCCAGCGGGGTACCTGCCATCACAAGCGACCTGGCTGGGTTTGGCGACTATGTATTGCACAATATGAAAGACCATGCCAGCAACGGGATTTATGTGGTAAACCGGCAGAAAAGAAACTTCAATCAGTCGGCCGACCAGCTTGCTTACCAAATGTACAAGTTCATCAATATGAACCGGAGGGAAAGAATCACCTTGCGAAACAAGGTAGAGAGCACGTCGGTGTATTTCGACTGGACTACCCTAACGAAGTATTATGATCAAGCCTATCAGCTGGCGCTTGATAGGTTGAAGGCTTGACAATAAAAAAGCGTCCTCAAATGAGGGCGCTTTTCCTATCTATTAATGATAATATAAAATTTAACCGATTGAAATTCTCTTAAACGAAGTGACAGTCAATCCCTTTTGAACGCTATCAAGGTATTGAGCGATCGTTTTGGAGTTGTCTTTTACAAAAGCCTGGCTAAGCAATGTGCTTTCTTTGAAGAACTTGTTGAGCTTGCCAAGAGCAATTTTCTCTACCATTTCCTCTGGCTTACCCTCCTGACGAGCGATGTCTTTTCCAATCTCGATTTCCTTCTCAATAACGGCTTTGTCAACGCTGTTTTGATCCACTGCAATTGGGTTCATGGCTGCAATCTGCATACCCACGTCACGACCAGCGTCAATCACGTCGGCGCTGTTTCCGCCTTTTAGGGCTACCAAAACGCCAAGTTTGCTGCCTGCGTGGATATAAGAAACTACAGTTTCGGCCTCCATCACTTCGTAAGCAGAAATTTCAAGCTTCTCACCAATCTTACCAACAAGCTCGATGATCTTCTCGTCGACTGTAAGATCGCCAGCCTTAAGTGCCTTCAAATCTTCTACCGAAGCTGGAGACTTAGCAAATGCAAGGTCGATTATCGTATTGCCAAGCTTAACGAACTCTTCGTTTTTAGCAACAAAATCTGTTTCGCAAGTGAGGGAGATGAGAACTGCTTTTGTATTGCTGTCGTTAGTGCGCACAAAAACGGATCCTTCTGTAGTTTCACGATCAGAGCGGGAAGCAGAAACCTTCTGTCCCTTTTTCCGCAAAATCTCTATTGCTTTTTCGAAGTCACCGTCCGATTCTGTAAGTGCTTTCTTACAATCCATCATGCCGGCGCCAGTCATTTGCCGTAACTTGTTTACGTCTTGTGCAGTGATTGCCATTGTTATTTGTCCTTTAATGTTTTTTGAAATGCTTTAAACAAAAATTGAACACCGAAGGATCTCCGATGTTCAATTTTTAAAATCTATCCGTTGCCGGATACACTATTTATAAATTAATCTTTTGATTCTTCTACTGCCTCTACTTCATCTACCCGACGCTTCTCATCTTCGTCTTCTTTAGACTTCGCATCGTCCTTTTCTCTCTTGCGCTCGTTGAGACCTTCCTCAATTACTTCGGAGATATAAGATAAAATTAGTTTCACAGACTTGTAAGCATCATCGTTGCCTGGGATAGGGAAATCAACCTCGTTAGGGTTTGAGTTTGTATCCACAATAGCAAACACAGGGATGTTCAGCTTTTGAGCTTCTTTCACTGCTATGTGCTCACGCTTGATATCCACGATGAAAAGAGCTGCAGGAAGACGAGTAAGGTCAGCGATACCGCCAAGTACTCTTTCCAGTTTCTCCTTTTCACGAGTCACCATCAAACGCTCTCTTTTGGCAAGTCCGGTGAAGCTTTCTTCCTTCATCAACTTGTCAATACCCTGCATTTTCTTCAATGACTTGCGGATAGTAGCAAAGTTTGTAAGCATACCGCCCAACCAGCGCTCAGTAGCATAAGGCATCTTCAGCCTTCTTGCTTCATCAGCCACCAGGTCTTTGGCCTGCTTCTTCGTAGCCACGAACATCACCTTACGGCCTGAACGTACTACTTGCTTGAGTGCTTTAGACGCTTCTTCGAGGCACACAAGCGTTTTGTTAAGATCGATAATATGGATTCCATTCTTCTCCATGAAAATATATGGAGCCATTTGGGGATCCCACTTTCTCGTTAAGTGTCCGAAATGAACACCAGCGTCTAGTAAGTCCTTGTATTCTAGATTAGCCATTAATTATATATAAAGTATATGAAATACTGATTAACGCTTACTGAACTGGAATCTTCTACGAGCCTTAGCACGGCCGTATTTCTTACGTTCAACCATACGAGGGTCTCTGGTAAGGAAGCCTTCCTTCTTCAATGCCGGACGGAACTCCTCGCTGATTTCGCAAAGCGCCCTGGAAATTGCCAAACGAATCGCTTCAGCCTGACCTTTGATCCCACCGCCGTCAACATTGATTTTGATATCATACTTGCCCGACTCGCTGGTAAGTTCAAGAGGCTGCTGAACAATCAGACGAAGAATTTCTGAAGGGAAGTATTCTTCAAGGCTTCTTTCGTTTACATTGAAAGTACCTTTTCCGCTCTGAAGATATAGTCTCGCTACGGAGGTCTTTCTTCTGCCTATGGTATTGATTACGTCCATTAACTAAATACTAATATGTTACCTTGATTTCTTTTGGTTGTTGTGCAGCATGAGGGTGCTCAGTGCCTGCATAAACATAAAGGTTACGGAATTGCTCTCTGCCCAAGCTATTCTTTGGAAGCATTCCTCTTACTGCCATCTCCACAAGTCTTCTTGGGTCTTTTTCCAACACCATTCTAGGTGAAGCAAAACGCTGACCACCAGGATAACCTGTGTGACGGATGTATGTTTTGTTGTTCATTTTCTTACCAGTAAGGCGAACCTTCTCGGCATTCAAAATGATCACGTTATCTCCACAGTCCGCATTCGGAGTGTAGCTAGCTTTTGTCTTCCCACGAAGAATATTAGCCACCCGGCTTGAAAAACGACCAAGAATCTGATCAGTAGCATCAATCACTACCCAGTTCTTCTCAATTTTCGCCTTGCTTAGAGACTGTGTTTTGTAGCTTATCGTATCCATTTATCGAAACAGCTTTAATTTCTTTATTGTGTACAGAATATACCTTGCCCTCAAAAAGGGACACAAAGATAGAAGTATAAAAATTGAATTACAATAATGCCCTGAAAATATTTAAGTTAGCTCCGGCCGCTTGCCAAAATCAACTTCTGCCGGATTAGCTGTTCTTCTCCAACTGCTTGATCAACACCTCAAAATCCTTTGGGTAAGGAGCCACAGCCCCTACTTTCCTACCATCAAGGTCTTTGAAGGCCAACTCATGGGCATGCAACGCATAGCGCTTGATCAACGGTTGCTCTTCTTCAAACTTGCCAATGTTAAACTTCCTCTTGAGACTGGACAAGTAAAGCCACTTACCACCGTATAGCTCGTCGCCGGCAATAGGCGCCCCCGCATAAGCGCAATGCACTCTCACCTGATGCATACGGCCCGTCAGCGGCTTGCAGCTCAACAAGGTGTGGTTGGAAAACGCTTTTACAGAATTCAGTATCGTCTCCGATGCCTTTCCTTTCCGGCTAGGCTTTACCTCACCCTTTCCAGTTGTAAGCAAGGGAACAGCCACTTTGTGATCTTCAAACTTGTGGATGCCATCCGTCAGCGCATGGTATATTTTATACACCTTCCTTTTTTCAAACTGAATAGCCAGGCTTCTGTAGGCCTCGGGGTTTTTGGCGATGGCAATCACTCCCGATGTGTTTTTGTCGAGCCGATGCGCTACCTGAGCATCGGCTACATAGCCCCTGGCCAAATCGAGTATGTTTCGCTCGCTCTGTCTGTCCATGAGGGTAGAAAGAAAAGGAGGCTTGTTTATCAGCAGGTAGTTCTCATTTTCAAACAAAATCCAGTCCTCAAATTTTTCTTTCTTCATGAAGCAAAACTAATTCCGACCACAAAGCTATCACACAAAAAGCAAAAAGCCTCCAATGGTTGAATTAAGGTTGCCAATAGATGATATTTATCCTTCCTTGTTGAAAAGAACCCAATATGAAAAGATCAACCTTCCTGTTTCTTACCGCATTGCTCTGCCAGCAGGCTTTCGGCCAACAGAATGAATTTCTGGCAAAAGTGGAAACAGCCTATGACGACTTCGCTGAGAAAAGCATCTCAGTAAGGCGGTTCAAACACGGCGACGTGGAGCCACTTCTTTTGAACCTCAAGACAAAACAAGGCTTCGCTGTTACCAAAGCAGGCGAGAGCATAGAGGGGCGGAGCATTTATTTGGTGAAAGCCGGTACAGGCCCGGTAAAGGTGCTGCTTTGGTCGCAAATGCACGGCGACGAAACAACTGCCACCAGAGTGCTGCTCGATATGTTCAACTTCCTTTCTGACAAAAGCACATTTGCCAAAGAAAAGGAAGCCCTTTTAAAAGGCGTCACTTTGTACTTCATTCCCATGCTGAATCCCGACGGAGCGGAGCAATTTCAAAGAAGAAATGCCCTGGGTATTGACATCAACAGAGATGCTGTAAGGCTACAGTCGCCGGAAGCACAGTTATTGAAGCATGTCAGAGACAGCCTGAATCCTGATTTCGGTTTCAACCTGCATGACCAAAATTCGGCTACCAGTGCTGGCAGCACCGGAAAGCCAGCGTCTCTGTCTTTTTTGGCACCCGCCTATAACGAAGCAAAAGACATTAATGAATCAAGAAAGGCCGCCCTGCAAGTCGTGGTCAAACTTAACAACCTGGTGCAAAACTACATGCCCGGCCACACCGCCAGGTACGACGACACCTTTGAGCCGAGGGCGTTTGGTGACAACATTCAGAAGTGGGGAACCAGCACAATACTAATCGAATGCGGTGCCTACGCTGACGACCCTGAAAAGCAAGTAATCAGAAAGGTGCATTTTCTTGCTCTGTTGGGCACTCTGCAAAGCATAGCCGACGGCAGTTACAAAAAGCTTGACAGTAACGACTATTTCAAAATACCTGAAAATGGAAGATATTATGTTGATCTACTCGTTAAAAATGGACAAGTAGAGTTGAAAGACAGCTGGTACACAATGGATCTGGCGATTCGACTGAGGGAGAACACCAGGGAAGACCTCAGAACCTATGAGGTAGCGGGCTATGTCGAAGATGTTGGAGATATGTCGGTCTATTTTGGCTACGACGAAATTGATGCGACCGGAATGACGATCGTGCCAGGGAAAGTTTACCCGGACATTTTCGAAACAATAGAGGCCATTCCAGCAGACAACATCGACAACTGGCTACAGGAAGGGTACACTTATGTGAAGGTGAGAAAGTCTGCCGGGAGATATGTTGACTTGCCGATCAATATTATCGGCGCTTACCAAACACCTGATGAAAGCATCTCATTCGGTGATCCCGCCACATTTATCATCACCAAAGATGGAAGGGTTATGTTCACTGTAGTGAATGGGATGGTTTATAACCCTGCTGCCAACGACAAAGGAATAAAAAACGGAATAGTAGTAAGGTAGCACATGCAGTGTCGAGCTTCTACGTAATTAATGGATGGCGGCGCAGTCTCAACTACTACATTAAACTATTTCAATTTTTTCACAAAAAATTTGAGAATTTCATAAAATTACACAACCCGTACTAATCTCCTCTCTACTCACATAGCCTTTCCATTAAGAATCACTATTTTTGGAAGCCCTAATTTACACTCAGTCGGCTTGAGCCCCGGTAAAGGCCATGCCGATCTAAAAAATTATAGTTGTATGAGAGACGTGCTGGAACAGGTAAGGATTGAACTTGGCAAGCCTTACGAAGATTTGACCTTTTTACTGGAAGCCCTTAAGGATTCGCTGTCCGAAAACGGAGAAGAAGCCATTGCTTCCAAGATTCCCTGGATAAACAAAATAAATTTTAGCAATACTGATCAACTTACCGAAAAGGAGATTCAGCTCTACTCACTGGTGTTTCAAATAGTAAACATGGTTGAGGTGAATGCCGCTGTGCAGAGTCGCAGGCATTTAGAAGACCAGTCGCTACCAAGCATCAGTGGTTTGTGGGCCAAAAATTTACAATCGCTCAAGGAGGCTGGAGTCAGCCCAAAAGACATTGCCAGCAAACTCGCCGAGATTTCAATTGAGCCGGTGCTCACGGCACACCCAACGGAAGCCAAACGTGCATCCGTTCTCGAGCACCACAGGGAGCTTTACCTCCTCATTGTGCAGCGAGAAAACCAGATGTACACAAAAAAGGAGAAGGACAATATCAGACATAATATCAAGCTGGTATTGTATCGACTTTGGAAAACAGGAGAGATTTATGTTGAGAAACCAGACGTAGCCTCGGAATTAAGGAATATACTTCACTATCTCGTAAATGTGTTTCCTGACGTGATACCGGTGCTTGACCGTCGAATGATACAAGCGTGGGACGACGCAGGTTTTGAGAGGTCTCTTCTCCTCAACAACGCCGCCTTTCCGAAGATCAGCTTTGGTGACTGGGTGGGCGGAGACAGAGATGGTCACCCCCTGGTGACTGCCCAGGTGACCGCCGAAACGCTGCAGACCTTAAGACTCAATGCCATCGTGGTAGTTCGCCGCCGGTTGCTTATGCTCGTAAAGCACCTTAGTCTGGCCTGCGATATTGATAAAGTGTACCCCCCACTAAGAGAGAGGGCTTACCACCTGATGCATGAGTTGGGTGAGAAAGGAATTGAAGCTTTGCAACGCAATAAAGGTGAAGCATTTCGCCAGTTCGTCAATATTCTGATGGCCCGACTGCCCATTGACACCAAAAGGGGGCATGCCACTGAGCTACAAGACTTCAAAGGCGCCTATGCGGGTTCAAAAGAGCTCATAGACGATCTCACCATTTTAAAAGACGCCTTGATAGACTATGGTGCCAAATCTATTGCCTTTGATGAGGTGATAGGAGCCATTAGGATCGTAGAAACGTTTGGCCTACACCTGGCCCGCCTCGACATTCGGCAAAACAGCGCATTTCACGACAAGGCTATTTCTCAGCTGATGGACGCCGCCGGGCTGAAAGGAGCAGAGTACCTCCAGTGGAACGAAGAAGAGAGACTGGCGTTTCTCAACAAAGAGCTAGCCTCCAACCGGCCGTTTGCCAACAAGAATATTCCTTTGGGTGAAAACGCCCAGGCGGTGGTGGACTGCCTCAAGGTGGTGGAGCAACATATTTCAAAGTACGGTTCAGAAGGCATTGGTTCACTCATTGTCAGCATGACCAGGAGTGTTTCCGATTTGCTAGCCGTTTATCTGCTGGCGAGAGAAGCAGGACTAACAACCCAATCGGAAGAAGGGCTCGTTTGTATTTTGCCTGTGGTTCCATTGCTTGAAACGATCGAAGACCTTGAAAACGGTGGCCAAATTTTACAAGGCTTTTTGGAACATCCTTTCACCAAAAGAAGCATTAAATACATAAAAACTAAGAATCAGGCCAGCTCGCTCTTCCAGCAAGTAATGGTAGGATATAGCGACAGCAACAAAGATGGTGGCATCATGGCCAGCCAGTGGAACCTGTACAAAGCACAGTCTCGACTGAGCCAAATTGGACGTGATCTGGGCGTGAAAATTGTGTTCTTCCACGGCAAAGGCGGATCAATCAGCCGGGGCGCTGGCCCGACACACTACTTCGTTAACGCCCTTCCGCATTCTTCGCTTCAAGGAGCGATCCGGTTGACCGAACAGGGTGAAACCATAGCGCAAAAGTATGCCAACAAGGTAAACGCCGAATACAACCTGGAGCTGCTGGTTGCAAGCACTGCGGCCAGAACTATTTTGGACGGAGTGACCGAAAGAAAGTATCACCCAATGGCTGAAATTCTTGAAAAGCTTGCCAACGAAAGCAAAGGCTACTACGAGAACTTAATGCACGAAGAAGGATTTATACAGTTTTTCAGAGAAGCTACACCTATCGATGCTATTGAATCCAGTAAAATTGGCTCACGACCTGCGAGAAGGTCCGGTGCCAAATCGCTTGAGGATCTGAGAGCCATTCCGTGGGTATTTAGCTGGAGCCAGTCGAGGTACAATATGACTAGCTGGTTTGGTGTTGGTTCTACCCTGCAGAATTTGAGAGATAATCAGCCCGAAATCTATGCGGAGTTCAAGAAGGCTATCAAGTTTGATCCTCTCATCCGTTATGTTTTCACCAACATCGACACCAGCCTTGCTTCCACCGATGAATCGATCATGAGGGAGTATGCTTCGCTGGTAACTGATGACAAAGTGAGAGACAAATTCCTCAACATCTTTATTTCAGAGTTAAAGAAAACAAGTGAAGCACTTGAAGGCCTTTTGGGAAGACCAATGAAGGAAAGGCGTAGAAACCACTACTACTCCAGTCTTTTGAGAGCTTCGCTAATGGACAACCTTCACAAAACACAGGTGAGCTTGCTTAAAAAGTGGCGCAAAGAGAAAGAGGAAGGATCAGACAAGACGGAGGTAACCCTCACTCACTTGCTCATTACCATCAATGCCATAGCAAGCGCCATGCGAAATACCGGTTGATGAATGATTTGAATTGCGCCTGAAAAGTGTCATATTTCTCAATATTTCGCCTTCAGGCTATGAATCATCTTAAACTCTCTGTACTTGTCTCAGCATTTATCGCCACGACGCTGTCTGGTTGCTATATGCAAAACGCCCCAGTCCATTTGGGGCAAAAGATAAGCGGTGTGTCTTTGGTGGCCGGCAGAGAGGTAAGTCCGGGGGAAGAGCTTGAGCACTTGGACAGCGTGGGTGCCAAATGGGTAGCCATTATTCCCTTTGCCTTTGCTCCCGGTCATTCTTCAGAGCTGCACTTCAATCATTCCCGTCAGTGGGGAGGGGAAACGACTAATGGCGTTGCTCAACAGATTGTGGCTGCACATAACAAAGGCCTGAAGGTAATGGTAAAGCCGCATGTGTGGGTGAGAGGCGACGGCTGGGCAGGTGATTTTGTACTGGAAACAGAGGAAGAATGGGCGGCATGGGAAGAAAACTACCTGAGCTACATCATGACCTACCTGAAAGTGGCCGATTCTCTTAATGCCGAAATTTTCTGCATCGGCACGGAATTCAATCAGGCAGTCATTCACAGACCTGACTTTTGGATAAAGCTTGCCTCTGCGTGCCGAGCCAACTTCAAAGGTAAACTAACGTATGCTGCCAACTGGGACAATTATATGGAGGTGAGCTGCTGGGAACAGGTGGACTACATCGGCATTGATGCATACTTCCCCATTAGCGACGAAAAAACGCCTTCAGTAAAACAGCTAAAGAAAAATTGGGCGGAGCCGAAAAAGTCACTGGAAAAGCTTTCACAAAAATTTAACCGCCCCATTCTGTTCACTGAATACGGCTACCGCAGCGCTGACTATGCAGCAGCTAAGCATTGGGAATTGAACGAGAAAGAACAGCCACTAAACCTGCAGGCCCAAAGCAATACGTATGAAGCGCTCTTCCAGTCTTTCTGGGACGAGCCATGGTTTTCTGGCGGGTTTCTTTGGAAATGGTATCCTGATCATCCTAAGGCTGGCGGAATGGAGAACAACGACTACACGCCACAAAACAAGCCGACAGAAGTTGTGATCAAAAAGTGGTACACCAGAGAAGCTAATATCCCTCAGGCAGGAAATTAGTCCATTGCTTTCGCTTTGGGACTCGCCATGGCCAACACCTTGAACATCCACCTGGCTAACGGCTTGTTTCCCTTTCGCTTCGTGAGATCCAAAAACCAACCATATTTCTTCATGATAGGGATTTTGTGAGTTTCCACCAACTCTATCAGGGCTCCGTCAGGGTCTTCCACATAGGCGAACCGGCCTCCGGCTTCTCCCATGGCAAAAGTTCCTTTGCTGTCAATGGTAAATTTGTGGCCAGCTTTGTTCAGCACGTTCTGAAGAGGCTCCATATCCAGCACGTCGAAGCAAAGGTGAATGAATCCACAGTCGCCCCAATATCTGGTATCGTCAAAAATTCTTTTTCCTGCTTTGTCTTTCCGTTCAACAAGCTCAAGCTCTATCCCTCCAAGTAGCTGACTAAATGCCCCCACTTGTCCGGGAGTTTTACTTAACACCAGCCGCCTAATGGCTGGCGATCCAGCATCGACGAACTTATCTCCATTGGCCTCTTCATCGAACACTACGCCTGACGTGCCAAGCAAAGTCTGGTAAAATGGTAGCGATTTGTCCACTGACGAAACCCCAATAACGGCTCCGAAAATACCCCCGGTTAGGTTACCATTCTCCCCGAACCAGCCTTCTGAAATCTCAACAACCTGGAATATATTGCCCATCGGATCCTTTACCCAGGCATACCCTCTCCCCTTAGCGTCCGTCAGAATCTCTGACACCTCCGCTTTGGCACTTTGAGCAAGTGCTACAAACGATTTAATGTTTCGGGTTTTGATCTTTAGGGCAAAAAGGCCCAGGTCGCCATACACCGGGTTAAAAGAGCAGTTACCGGGTGTTCGGCTTGTAAACTGCCAAATTTCCGCACCGCCACCGCCTGCCATGTTCAAGGCCAGCACGGCCCTTCTGGAATGCACCTCTCCGCCGGTGTAGGGCGTCATAAGTGCCGCTTCAGCCCTATCGTCGAAGATGGCAACAGACAGCCCAAACATTTTACTATACCAGGGCCAGTATTTATCGATATCCGGCACACCAATGCCTGCTTGCTGAACTCCAGTGATGTAACTTTCCATAGAACCTATTGATCAGTCTTGAGTAGTTTTTTATAAAGGCTTGTCAGCCTATGCTGAGAAGAGCCCCAAAAATACATGCTAAAAACTAAAAAGTTAGCAAATTGAACCCGAAGGTAGCTATTGGCGTCATATTTTCTTGCTGACACTACTATCTCCCTGGGTATGATCCGGAAGCTGCTTCTTTTCTTTATCCGTTCTATGATGTCATAGTCCTCCATGATCAGATAGTCCTCCTGAAAGCCGCCCAAATTCCAAAAAAGCTCTTTTGTGATAAAAAGCGTTTGATCACCGCCCCGACACCAAAGAAATGGGAACCTCGTGAAAAAAGCATTGATTCTAAGCGATGCCTTGTTCGAGTTAAAGCGATAGCGGTAACAGCCGCTTTCGTAATCCAGAGAGAGTGATTCAGAAATATCGGTAACGTAATCCGGCTCAACAACAACATCGGCGTGCACAAAGTAGAGCACATCGCCGCTGGCTTTTTCAGCGCCCAGATTCATTTGCACCGATCTCCGCCTAATGGCAGTTTTAACCACAACCGCCCCGGCAGCCGCCGCTAATCGGGCAGTGGCGTCACTGCTCCCTCCATCCACAACAATTATTTCCCTACTTCTGTCATCACCGTGCCGTTTCAGGCTTTCAATCAGACGAACGATATTCTGCTCTTCATTATAGGTTGGAATGATTACACTGATTGTCATTGATGGGTTGGGTTGTTCGGGTCTGCTTGTCCATTTGAAACTTGCCTAGTCGGTATTTGTTCACGCCACTTGAGTGCTATTTCCGTCCAGCAGGTGTCATCAGACTTACGGCAGTATAGCTGCTTCAAAAGCATCACCCAAAATTTAACCTATTATTTTTTCGTAGCGGCAGTTACTACTCGTCCTCGTCTGGTGAGTCGTCACGGAGTACTTCAATTTCCTCCACGTCGCTCTTACGGAGTTTAAAAAAGAAAGTGGAGCCTTTGCCTACTGTGCTGGTAACGCTGACTTTGCTGCCATGGGCTTCGATAATATGCTTGACGATGGCAAGCCCCAGACCAGTCCCCCCCTTCTCTTTCGACCGGCTCTTCTCCACCCTATAGAAGCGTTCAAAAACCCTCTTCAAGTCTTCAGGGGGTATTCCACGCCCGGTATCTTTGACGAATACCGTTACATCATGCTTTCCCTCTTCAAAATCGATCTCCACCATACCTTCATCCTTGGTATACTTGATACCATTCGAAATGAGGTTGGTCAGCACCTGATAGATTCTCTGAAAATCAGCGTGAACATAAATTGGGGCTTTCCCCAACTTCGTATAACTAAGCTTGATGTTTTTCTTCTCTGCTTTGTCTTCAAACTGTTCGAATATTTCCTCGGTAAGCTCCCGAACGTCAAAGTCCTCAAAGTGCATTTTTATTTCACCGGTCTCCATTTGGGAGATGGTTAACAGGTCGTGCACCAGAATATCCAGGCCATCCAGGCTCTTGGCGGCCTTCTTCAGGAACTTGATTCGAACAGACTTGTCTTCTACCGCCCCATCCAAAAGTGTGTGCACAAATCCCTGAGCGGCAAAAATGGGTGTCTTCAGCTCGTGGGAAACATCAGCAAGAAACTCCCTTCTGAAAGCCTCCATCTTTTTCAACTCGTCAATTTCCCTCTGCTTGATTTTTGCGTAGGAATAAATCTCTTCGTTGATTCTATTAAGCGGACTAAGGGGATTCGAAGAGGGATCATCTACTTCCGTGAAATCTTTTTTCCTTATGTTTTCAAATGCTTCGTTAATGCCATTGATTTCCTTAAAAAAAAGAAATTCGAGCACGAGGCTAATCAAGAGATAGGAGGATGAAAACGAAAGCCCAAATGCCACAAAAAGGGCTGTGACGGTTACCTGAGGCACCAGGTACAAAAAAGCGGTAGTAATAACGGATATAGAAACAGATAGCAGCAGCGCAAGAGCCCGGGAGTTAAGCAACATAAAAGCCTAGTTAGCCTCAAACTTATATCCAACGCCTTTCACGGTAGATATATATCCTTCTCCTATTTTCTCTCTGACTTTTCTGATATGCACATCTACTGTGCGTGCCAACACATAAACGTCGGTGCCCCAAATGTTCTGCAACAGATCATCCCGGCTAAATACTTTTCCGGGGTTTTGGGCGAGAAAGTACAGCAGCTCAAATTCCTTTTTTGGGAGGTTGATCTTATCCTCTCCAATTGTAGCAGTGTAGCTTGTCCGATCAATACTCAAATCACCCGCCGATACCTGATTGTTGTCCTTCTTCTTTTTAGAATCTCTTCTGAACAAGGCGTTTATCCTGCTCATTAAAGCCCTCGGCTTTATCGGCTTTGTAATATAATCGTCGGCTCCGATATCAAAAGCTGCTACCTCCGAGTACTCTTCAGACCGTGCCGTTAGGAAAATAACGAATGAGTTATTGAGCTCTGGTATTTCTCTTAGCTGCCTGCATGTCTCCACACCATCCTGATGAGGCATCATTATGTCCAGCAGAATGAGGTCAGGATGGTAGGTTTTGGCAATTTCAACAGCCTTTCTACCATCGAGTGACGTCTTTACGTCATAACCTTCTTTGGCCAGGTTGTACTTTAGCAGCTCTAATATGTCAGCTTCATCGTCTACTACCAGTACCTTTTGCGATTGCTTATTTCCCATTGTTCAAAGGGGATTACGATAATTTAAAACCAGGTCTTAGTGCTGTTTTTCTATCACTCAACTGAAAAATACCAGCTACGAATACTAAAGACGGGTTAAAAGTAGACAATAAAGAACTGAATGTAAAAGCGGTAACAATTTGTTAATACTACTCTTCAACGACCGCCAGCTTAGACTTAATATTCTTTGCGTCGGTGATATCAATATCAACCGAACCCACTAAAAACATCTTAGCTCTCACTTTTAATGGAATCTTGTTGGCGTCGTCAGACATCCATAGCAAGATTGCATCTTCCCCCTCGAAAATGCTGTTTTCGGGCATGACCGGGGCAAATACCAAGGTTTTGATCTTGCCAAGTTTAGTCTTCAGCACTTCACGCCTTACAAACCTGATTTTCATATCGAAAAGCTCTTTGTCGAAAAAAGCTTGTACCTGGAGGGTGTCATTAGGTTGAGTTTTTGAAAAATCAAGCGTGCGGATGTAGTAGTAACCGCTTACCAGATCCTGAATATTGGACGGTATGTCATACATTTTTGTGTCCTTGGGCTTAAAGGTATGCTTGTCCAGCGTGGTCACCTTGGCCTTTTCATTCTGGTGATCAAAATCAACCACTTCGTATTTTCTGTACCTTCCTTCCTGAATATTCCTGTAAAACTGATGGGGCACAAGAGAGGCGGTGTCATAGTAAGTGCCCCAGTTGTCCTTTACACTGTACAAGAAATCGGCCAGGCCTGTAGTCTTTCCGTAGACGTCGATGCGGTAGCAAGGCCTCCCGTTTCGCCTTTCAATATCCGGCAGAATGCTCATGGTAGCTTCACCGGCGGTCAGCATGCCAATGTGCAGCCTGTACTCCAAAAGCTCACCCTTTTTGAAACTTCGGTTACTAAGGGTTCTAAATGCACGATCACCAGCGTACTGACCGAACGCTGAAAAAATTCCTGCGAGTGCTATTAACCCACCTATTTTTGTCAGTATATTTTTCATAACGAAGGATATACTCCTTTTAAATAAGTCACATATGCCCTAAGGTCACCCCCAAACCTCTCTTGCAATTCGTTTTCGAAACTGGTCATCTTCCCACGGTACCTCAGGTATGACATAAAGAAGGTATTGTTGGGCAACCTGTTCTCAGCTTTCCACTGAAACGGCTTTCTTTCTTCGAAGCGCAGGGTGTCCAGGTTTTTCATAATGTCATAAATCATGTCTTTTTTTTGTTCACTTTTCATGGCAACAGACATTGATTCGTCCATAGTTTTATATAAGCTATCCAATTTTCGTGCCCCATTCAAATAGTGGCGGTAGATCTTTTCGTAATCGACCTCTGAATTTACATACGATGTAAGTTCAGCTGAGTTTTGCCCAAACCGGTTCTTTAAAAACTGAATGGCACCCACTCTTCCCACAAAGCTGGCCAGATTCTCATTAAACTCCACACTGTCTTTAACGTAAAGCGTGCCATGTGTAAGCTCATGAATGATCAATTCAGCCAAATCACCCTCAGACCTCTCCAGCATTTTACTCAAAATTGGATCCTTAAACCAGCCGAGTGTGGACCAACCGCTTACCATGCCGATATGCGTGTCGTAGCCATCTGAGTCCAGCCTCTCCCTTTCAAGCTTCGCCTTTTCCAGGTCAAAATACCCCTTGTAGGGAAACGACCCCAGAAACGGAAACTTCCAGCGATAAGGCACCAGGGCGAATGGCTCTGCAGCAGTTACGTTCCAGAGTAAATTTTCGCCCTTCTGATTATACATCGTCGTGTAGTTGTCAGAAGGGGAAATACCCAGAGAGTCGACGGCAAAAGACCTTATCTGCTGAATGAGCCTTAGCTTGGCCTTTAAAGAATCCGGGAAGTCGGGCGACTCGAGAAATTCCCCAATCGGTTGAGCTTCCCACAAGATCTCAAACTGCCCTTTGCCCTGCATCCACCCATAGCTGATCAAATCTCTATAATAGATCAATGCCGCTACCAAAAGCAGAACGATCGTTAAAACAATCTTTTTCTTCACGATTCCAATTTAGCTCTTCAACACCTAACGACGAAAAATATTGTATAGGAAGCAAATCGCCCAACCATTTAGAGTGTCAAGCGTATAATACCTTGTAAAACATAGTACTAATCATTACCTTGTCTATATGAAGTCTCCTGAACAATTTCAAAGGCACAATAAGATCATCGGAAAAATTCTGATTGTCGTATCACTTCTGCACCTTGTGTTCTCAGCTTTTATGTACAACGCTGTCTATTTTTTCGATAGCTGGGAAATATTTAGTGATATCCATATAGGTGGGCTTACGCTCAGACATCCTGCTGCCCTTATGTATGCCTTCCCGTTTTTCTATGTTGGGCTGGCCCTTATTGAGTTTGTGTTGGCTGCCGGCATTCTGGCTAACCAGAAATGGGCACAAAAAGCGTCGATGGCTCCTGCCGTTTTCTACTTCTTCAATTTTCCGCTGGGCACAGCATTTGGTATTTATATCTTCCTCACTTTCTGGGAAACACCCACAGACGCTGAGATGGAAGTCGGGCAAAAGGCGGAAGAGAATAGCTGAAGGCTATTGTTGTGTGACAGGGTAAATCTGCCCCTGATAGCGTTGGTATTTGAGGCGAATCATAGTAAATTCACAGCCCCAATACTCAATATTTTAATCACATATCATGAGCGATAAAACTGAAAAACTGAAGGCGCTGGCGCTGACCATCGACAAACTTGAAAAAACTTACGGCAAAGGCACCATCATGAAGCTGAGCGATGAGCGAGTGGTTGATGTCCCCGCCATTTCTACGGGCTCTTTGGGGCTTGACATCGCTCTTGGTGTTGGTGGCATTCCAAGAGGTAGAGTAATCGAAATCTACGGGCCGGAATCATCAGGTAAAACCACTCTTTCGATGCACTGCATAGCAGAGGCTCAAAAAAAGGGAGGTCTTGCTGCTTTCATTGATGCGGAACATGCCTTTGACAAATCCTATGCAGAAAAGCTTGGTATAGACACCGAGAACCTGCTCATCTCTCAGCCAGATAATGGAGAGCAGGCACTGGAAATTACAGAGCACCTGATCCGTTCAGGCGCTATTGACATCATTGTGATTGACTCCGTAGCTGCCCTTGTACCCAAAGGAGAACTTGAGGGAGAAATGGGTGACAGCAAAATGGGCTTGCAAGCCAGGTTGATGTCTCAGGCATTGAGAAAGCTGACAGGTACTATTAATAAGACTGGCTGTTCCTGTATATTCATCAACCAGTTGAGAGAGAAGATTGGTGTGATGTTCGGAAACCCTGAAACAACCACCGGTGGTAATGCACTGAAATTTTACGCTTCTGTAAGGCTTGACATTCGTCGTGTGGGCCAAATCAAAGAGGGGCCCGACAATGTAACGGGTAACCGCACCAGGGTGAAGGTAGTAAAGAACAAAGTGGCACCTCCATTCAAAATTGTTGAGTTTGACATCATGTACGGCAAAGGCATCTCCAAAGTGGGTGAGATCATCGACATTGGCGTTGATCTGGACATTGTGAAAAAATCAGGCTCGTGGTTCTCGTACCAGGAAACCAAGCTGGGCCAGGGAAGGGACTCAGTGAAGGAATTGTTGCTTGACAACCCTGAACTGATGGAAGAAATAGAAAAGAAAATCAAAGAAAAAATTGCTGGTGTTGCTGCTCCGGCTCCTGCAGTGGCAGAAAAAGAATAAACAAACAAAAAGCCTTTAGTTTTCCGACCCTCGACGGCTTAAAACTAAAGGCTTAATTTTTTTAACAGAATACCGGTCTACTTGGCGTAGGCAATCGATCTCATCTCACGAATAACTGTCACCTTTATCTGTCCCGGGTACTGCATATCTCTCTCTATCTTCTGGCTAATCTCAAACGACATGTCCCCAGCTCTTTGGTCAGACACCGAATCAGCGTCCACAATCACCCTGAGCTCACGGCCGGCCTGAATGGCATAGCACTTGTTCACACCGTCAAACTCCAGCGCCAAAGCTTCCAGCTCCTTCAGTCGACGGATATACGACTCCATCACCTCTCGACGGGCACCCGGCCTTGATCCTGAAATAGCATCACATGCCTGAATGATAGGTGAAATCATCGCTGTCATTTCCACTTCATCGTGGTGAGCGCCAATGGCGTTGCAAACATCAGGATGCTCTTTGTATTTTTTGGCCAGCTCCATACCCAGGATCGCATGCGGCTGCTCTGGCTCTTCCGGCCACACCTTGCCAATATCATGTAGCAGACCTGCTCTCTTAGCCATCTTGGCATTGAGCCCAAGCTCAGCAGCCAGTGTGGCGCAAAGCTTCGCTACCTCTCTGGAATGCTGAAGAAGGTTTTGTCCGTAAGAAGAACGGAACCTCATCCGGCCAACCATTTTAATCAATTCAGGGTGCACCCCGTGAATACCCAACTCAATCACAGTTTTCTCACCAATTTCTACAATTTCGTCGTCGATGTTCTTGGCAGTTTTGGCTACAATCTCTTCAATACGGGCCGGGTGAATCCTGCCGTCCTGCACCAGGCGGTGCAAAGACAATCTGGCTACTTCACGGCGCACCGGATCAAAGCCCGAGATGATGATGGCTTCTGGTGTATCGTCAACAATGATCTCCACTCCTGTGGCTGCTTCCAATGCCCGGATGTTTCTACCCTCACGGCCAATGATCTTGCCTTTGATGTCGTCACTTTCAATATTGAAAATAGAAACACAGTTTTCTATGGCATGCTCCGTAGCAGTCCGCTGAATTGTCTGGAGAACGATCTTCTTTGCTTCCTTGGTAGCAGTCAGCTTCGACTCTTCAATAATCTCTTTAATATGAGAAGACGCCTTGGAACGAGCTTCGTCTTTCAGGGTCTCCACCAATTGTTCTCTGGCTTCGTCGGCAGTGAGGCTTGAAATTTTTTCGAGGATCTCCACTTGCTGCTGTCTGATTTTATCCAGCTCTTCCTTCCTCTTTTTCATTATCTCCATTTGTGCGTTCAGATTCTCCTTGGCAGAGTCCAGCTCAGCCTCGGTTCTCTTGTTCTGCTCAAACTGCTTTGACAGCGCCTGCTCTCTTTGCTTGATCTTGTTTTCGTTGGAGATGATGATGGCCTTTTTCTTATTAGACTCCTCCTCAAATTCCTCCCTTAGCTTCAGGAATCTTTCTTTGGCTTCAAGAATTTTATTCTTCTTGATGTTCTCAGCTTCAATCTCAGCTTCCTTTACAAGTAGCTTACTCTTTTCTGCAATGTCCGATTCCTTAGACGCATAGGATTTCTTAAGAGCCATTCTCCCCACGAGAAAGCCAGCCACAATCCCCACAAAGGCAAATAGGATGATATATACGGTTGTGTCCATAACATTTAATATAAGGTGTATACTATTACTAGTTAGCACCAGCAGAAATTGCTACAGAAGCACAGTGTAAAAAATGATATGCAGGTTTATAAGGCCTGGGTGATCAGATGATTTAGGTGAGTAATCTTTTCTAGTGTTACCTGATCATTGTCTACAACAGTCTCGTCGACTTTCAGTTTTTCAATAAGCAAGTCGAAGGACACCATTGCCAGCAAGTCTTGTGGATCGTCGATGCCAAATTGTTCCTTGTACGACTTCATCCTTTCATTCAATTGCTTGCCTGCCTGACGTACCATGCCCTCTTCATGAGCCGATACCTTCATTGGGTATTCTCTGTTGCCTATTTTTATCCGTATCGAAAGCTGTTCCCCCATCACTTATCCTTACAGGTTATTGACTCAAATGAGCAATGCACCTATCTATCTCCTTAATATATTCATTTAATACTTGTTTGAGTTCTGTCGAGTCGTCTCCGCTCAATGCCAAACTATCAGCAATCTTACTAATTTTAAATTTATTTTGGAAGTCGCTTATCTGATGTTCCTTCGAACTCAAAACACTACGGAGCTCGTCATTCTCTGTTTTCGTATGATCTAACTCCTTTTTCAGGTTTTTATATTCATTTAAAAGAAGAGAAATCTTTCTTTCCAATGAGTTTAATTCCGAGTTGAGTTGGTTTGAGTTCATAGTAATCACTTCCTTATTATTGCGCCAAGCTGACTTTCAAAAGCAGCTATCAATGCATTCATTGTTTTGTCAATTTGCTTGTCCTTCAGCGTTTCCTTCTCATCCTGAAGAGTGAAACTGATGGCGTAAGACTTTTTGCCGGCCTCCAGTTTATCTCCCTCATACACGCTAAAAACATTCAACCCTTTAATAAGCCGACGCTCCGCTTGCCTCGCTACTCTCTCCACCTGCGAAAAACTCACTGACTTATCCAGCACTATTGACAAGTCACGACGCACTTCCGGAAACTTGGGCACCTCAGTATAATCAATTGTGCCTTTGTACCACTTCAGCAATTGCTTCCAGTCGATGTCAGCATAAAAAACCGGCTGTCTCACCTCTGCCAGCTTTAGCGCCTTCTTGTTTACCTGCCCAATGCTTGCAAACACTTTCCCGTTCAGCGAAAAATCAAGGCCCGACTCAAATGTCTTGTCTGAGGTGGGTTGAGTCTCGTATCCTGAGATGTTCAATTTATTTAAAATTTGCTGCAAAGCAGCGGACAAATCGTAGAATTCTATCGCCTTGGTTGGCTGTCTCCAGGTTTCCTCATGAGAGGCACCTGTTGCAAACAATGCAAGCCTATTTTGCTCCCGGTATTTTCTACTGTCCTTCTTATGATAGGTCTTTCCAAACTCAAAAAACTTCAAATTTGCTTGGCGGTGGTTGTTGTTGTAAGCCACAACCTCCAGCCCGCTGAAAAGCATCGACTGGCGCATTACCCCCAACTCCTCACTCAGCCTGTTGAGAATAACGACATTCTGCTCTTCCTCGTACAGTCCTGACTTGATGCCGTACTCAGCATTGGTCAGAGAGTTTGTAATAATCTCATAGTAAGATCTTGCGGCCAGGAACTCCGAAATTTTAAGCTGAAGTTTGTTGTCATCCACCGCCGGAAACTCAGACAAAGTTGCGGCACCAATAGTCGCCGATAATTCAATATTATCGATGCCATATACTCTTAACACCTCTTCGACGACGTCAATTTCTCGCTGCACGTCGACACGGTAAGGCGGCACAACAGCTGTGAAGTCATCGCTGGTTAAGTCTTCTACACCAATCTGCAGATTTTTTAGAATGGCCAGAATGGCCTCCCTTCCAATATCCTTGCCTATAAGCATATTGACTCTGGCAAAGCGAACTTTGAACCTGAAGTCAGCAATTGGCTGAGGGTAAATATCTACTATATCGGAGCTAATGCTTCCTCCCGCCACTTCTTTTATAAGTAATGCAGCGTGTTTCAAAGCATTTACGGCCCCATTTGGGTCGATACCCCGTTCAAACCTGAAAGAAGCATCAGTTTTCAGACCATGCAAGATGGCAGTTCTTCTCACATAGTCAGGAGAGAAGTAGGCAGACTCAAGAAAAATACTAGTCGTGGTATCGGAAACTCCAGAATGCGTGCCGCCGAAAACGCCTGCTATACACATTCCTTCCTCTGCATCGCAAATCATCAGGTCATTGGCCGAAAGCTTCCTCTCTTTCTCATCCAATGTGGTAAACTTAGTCCCCTCAGGAAGAGTCTTGACAACTACTTTCCCTCCTTTAATTTTCGCCGCATCGAAAGCATGCAAAGGCTGTCCTACACCGTGACAGATATAATTGGTGACGTCAACGATGTTATTGATTGGAGTAAGCCCTATAGCCTCCAGGCGAGCTTTGAGCCATGACGGCGAAGGCCCAACTTTCGGGCCCGTCAATGTAACGCCTGCATATCTTGGACACGCTTCTGTGTTTTCAACAGAAACGTCTATTTTAAGAGACTTATCATCTGCCTTGAAAGCATCAATAGGAGGGAACTTCAAAGGCCTTCCGTAAAAAGCTGCCAGATCTCTGGCTGTGCCGTAGTGCGAGGTGGCATCAGCCCGGTTGGGTGTCAGGCCAATTTCAAATACATAGTCTGTGGTTGGCTTAAAGTAATCTGCCGCTGGCGTGCCATTAGGTAACTGCGTATCGAGTACAATCACTCCTCCGTGATCGTTGCTCAGGCCTATTTCGTCCTCTGCGCAGATCATCCCGTTCGATTCTTCGCCTCTAATCTTTGCTCTCTTGATTTGAAAAGGTTCACCTGTCTTGGGGTGTATGGTTGTGCCGTTGGTGGCCACCACTACCCGCTGCCCTTTTGCTACATTGGGAGCACCGCAGACAATGCCTAACAGTTCGGGCCCACCCACATCAACTTTGGTTAGCTTCAGCTTGTCAGCATTGGGGTGGGGTTCGCATGCCACCACTTCACCCAGCACCAGGCCCTCCATGCTTCCGGGAATCTCCTCATGAAATTCCAACCCTTCCACTTCCAGCCCCAGCCCGGTAAGCACCTTTGAGACCTCCTCGGGCTTCTCTGTCAGATCAATATATTCCTTCAGCCAATTATATGAAATCTTCATTCCTTGCTTCTGTTCTTCCTTATTTAACTCGTTTCAAAAAAAACGAAGGGGTAAAATTAACCAAATAGCGTCAAGTAGTAGGCGAGCTAGTAGTTTTTTTCGCCTGCCTCTATAGCGATGTCCAAAACATTCTCTTTCAAAGGAAGGGGGCATGAATAACTGCTGTTGTACTCACAGTATGGATTGTAGGCCAAATTGAAATCCAGCAGAATTTGTCTGGCATTTTTTACCGACACGTCGAGATAGCGACCCCCGCCATAAGTTGACTCTCCACTGGTAGCGTCTGCAAAAGCCAGGAAGGTCACATTTTGCATGCCTGGCCCCGCTTGCCTCAGCAAGGTCAACTTTTTCCGCTGACCTTTGATCTCAAACTCAACGAAAGCAAATTTTTGGTATTGCTGCGTTTTCCCGTCGCTAGTTCCCAGTGTTACAAGCTCCCTGGCTTCCAACTGATTAACATTCGCCATAACTTTGTAGGCAGGGTCAGCAGGGAAGTATTTTAGCTCGGTAAATTCTTTTCCTTTGAATGGAGAGTCGGACGAACTCCGCATAAATTCGTTCTTCTCCTGACGCTCCTTTTCTATAGAAGCTATGTATTCTTCGGGTGATTCGTCGCCGGAGTTGGCTAAAAAAATAGCGACACCAACAACCACTGCAAGAACACTGATAATCAACTTAGAACCTTTCATCTTATCTATAATGTTGCTTCGTCTGCAAAACTATAATATCCCTCGTCACAAAAAATCAAATGGTCAAGTACATGTATCTGAAGCAGCTCACCGGCGGCCTTCATAGACTTGGTGAGCCTGATATCTTCCTGACTTGGCCTGGAGTTTCCTGACGGGTGATTATGTGCCAGAATTATGCCCGTGCAGCCAGGCAGCTCCAGTGCCTTTTTATAGATAACCCTGGGATCGGCTACGGTGCCATTGATTCCGCCCAAACTCACTTGTTGCACAGAAATTAATTTGCCTCCACGGCCCAGAAAAATAACCCAAAACTCCTCATGGGCGAGGTCAAGCAAATAAGGCCTCATGAGAATATAGGCCTCCTTACTGGTGATAACTACAGGCTTTACTTCTATGGCTTGCTCCTTTCTTCGCCGACCCAATTCAAGTGCGCTCATGATAGTAATGGCTTTGGCTTCACCAATACCTTCAAAAATGGTGAAATCGGCCATGCTAAACTTGCCCAGCGCATTCAGGTCGTTGTTTGCCTTTTGGAGGATCATTTTAGCGAGGTCGACGGCAGAGTGTTTTTTTGTGCCGGAGTTGATGAGAATGGCAAGCAGTTCGGCATCTGACAAAACCGATTTGCCTTTCAATATGAGTTTTTCTCTCGGCCGGTCATCTTCCGACCAGCTTTTTATTGACAGCCGTTGCACGTAGTTACCTTCTGACATACTTGATTGATTTGCTTCTTAAGGTAACCAAAAACAATAAATCAACCACCAATAAAAACGAAAAGCCCCTTCAAATTGAAGAGGCTCCTTAAATATTCTGCTAAATCGGCGTTTAGTCTAGGGCATTAACTAGCTTAGCCAATTTTGATTTTTTGTTAGAAGCATTATTTTTATGGATAATGTTTCTTTTAGCAAGCTTGTCGATCATGCCTGCTACTTTTTTGTAAAGCTCAGTGGCTTCTGCTTTATCAGTCGCTCCAACAAGCTTTTTGATAAAGGTACGAGTCGTTTTGTGCTGATAACGATTTCTCAACCTTTTAGCTTCTGTAGAACGAATTCTTTTTAACGAGGATTTATGATTAGCCATACTATTTTAGTACTTGCGGTAAACAGTTCATTTTTAGAGAGCGCAAAGATAAAAGTATTGTTTGAATTTACAAAACCCTCTCGGAATATAATCTCCAGTTAAGCAACTGAAAGCCTATGCGTCCCGACAGCAAAGTGACAACATTCTCAGCTTCATTTAAAACTACTTCGCTATTAGTCGTTTTTGGGACGTTAATCGCAAATATATCATTTTCGAACCCGGGCAGCGGCCGATGGGGATTTTTTGCTCACCAAAAAATAAACCACCTGGCTGTTTACACATTACCTCCAGAATTAGGGGTTTTCTTTAAATACCATATCCAATATGTGGAGGAAAATGCTGTTAACCCTGACAGACGGAGGTATGCAATTCCTGAAGAAGCGGCCAGGCACTATATAGACATCGACATTTATGGAGACAGCGCCATTTACAACATGCCAAGGTATTGGAACGAGGCCGTTGAAAAGTACACTGAAGACACACTTCAAGCTTATGGCATCGTCCCATGGCACATTGCTACAATGAAAAACTTCCTTACAAAAGCTTTTCGGGAAAAAGATATTGATCGAATTCTTCGCTATGCTACAGACATAGGCCATTATATAGGCGACGCCAACGTGCCTCTGCACACTACGGAGAACTACAATGGCCAGCTCACCAATCAATACGGCATACATGGCTTCTGGGAATCGAGGTTGCCGGAGCTGTTCTTCGAGAATTACAATTTTTTTGTGGGAAAGGCAGAATATGTAAAAAACCCACAGATGGAGGCATGGAAAGCGGTCACAAATGCGCACTTAGCCCTCGATTCGGTGCTGCGGTTTGAGAAGCAGCTAAATGATCAGTTTGCAGAAGACAAAAAGTATACGTTTGAAGAAAGGGGAGGCAGCATGACTCAGACCTATTCACGTGAATATGCGGCAGCTTTTCACCAAATGCTGGGGGCACAAGTCGAAAACAGAATGAGGGCCTCGATAAAGATGGTAGGTGACTTTTGGTTTACCTGCTGGGTAGATGCCGGTCAACCTGATATGTATGAACTTGTCAAAATACAGCTCACCGAAAGGCAAAAGAAGGAGCTTGACGCTGAATTGGAGGCCTGGAAAGTGAGGAAAGTGAGTGTTAGAGAACATGAAGAGGGCGGCAATTGAAGAAGGTTACTGCCCCAAAATAATTCATCTCCCGCATTGACGACATGAACAGTTAACCACTTGTCGGCCAAACGACAAGTAATTCATTGCTGATCCTATTCCTTTATAAAAATTTGCACTATGAAGAGATTATATATTGTTTTAATTATCTCGTCTGCTTTGGTAAATCAGCTCTCAGCTCAGGTAGCAGACAATAATATCGATATTGGGCTAGGCATCGGGGGCTCAGAAGGAAGCTTGAGTACTTCGTATGTACACAATTGGCAGCTAGGTAAGAAAAAAAAGTGGTCTCTGGGAGTGGGAGGCAGGCTAACGAACTACCTTGGCAAAAACCAATACTATTTGACAGCACCGGCTTCAATCACATCAGGAGAGACAGGGCCACAGGTATTCTTTATCGAAAACATTATCGAAAATATCGACTCTGTTCAGTTTGCATCCGCTCAAGTGAATTCCCTAAACGCATCCTTTAACGTCGGCTATCAGGTTCATCCAAAGGTCTTTGTTGGATTTAACATCGACCTTTTTGGTGTTTCCTTTGGTGCGAAACAGGATGGTAGGTATTTCGAAGGAAACTCCGGCAATACCACTTCGGGAAAGCCCACATCGCTAAATGTGCTGCTTATTTCTGACAATGATATAGGAAGCCTGAACTCGGAACTGTTTGCCAGATACAGCCTGAATGCTACCTGGGGGATAAAGGCTGGTTTCCAGTTCCTTTTTACTGAATACTCCACGGACACGGAAGTGCAACAATCGCCTGAGCCAAATGATCGATTCAGAAACAAATCGGCTATGTTCACGGCTGGAGTTACATACTTTATTAACAAAAAGTAATTTAAATGAAAGCATTCAAATACTTAAGACCTTTAGCACTGCTTGTATTGTTCGCTTGTGGCGGGGAAGAAGAGACTCCCACTGAGCCGATTGAAGACGATTTCAATCCATCTGAAGCTGCGATTGTTTTAAAAGAGGGATCATTTGTTGATGTGGTTCACAAAGTGTCGGGTAGTGCAAAAATTTACTCAAGCAACGGCACAAGAACTTTAGTACTTGATCCCTTTAGCACTGAGAATGGGCCCGATTTGTACGTCTATTTAACCAATGATGCGAAAGCTACAAAATTTGTTAGTCTGGGAAAACTCAAGTCTACCACTGGCAAACAATCATATGAAATTGAAGAAGCTGTTGTGCTCGACGACTTTTCTTACGTCATCATTTGGTGTCAGGACTTCTCCGTAAATTTTGGTCATGCTGAATTAAAATAAAAATGTCGGTACTAAAAACTGTGTTAGCATTTCTCGCTGTAGCGCTGTCACTTTCGGTTTTTGGACAAGGTTACGTTCCGGCATCAAACGGAACTGCCATCACCTTTTCCATAAAGAACTTTGGCATCAATGTGGAGGGCGCCATGAACGAAATAGCTGGTCAAATTACATTTGACCCAACCAATTTAACGAAATCAATATTCGACGTGACACTTCAAACGAGCTCTCTCAATACGGGTATTGACCTGAGAGACTCGCACCTGAAGAAAGAAGAGTACTTCGATGTTGAAAATTACCCTTCTATTCGATTCATTTCATCAACTATCGTCAAACTAAGCGATAGTGGCTACCGTGTGACCGGTCTACTCAAGATTAAAGAGACAGAGAAGGAAGTCATTTTCCCATTTACTGTGCAAAAGTCGACAAAGAACGACGATACTGTTATCGTCTTCTCAGGTAGTTTCGCCATAAACCGCAGAGACTTTGGGGTTGGGGGGAGAAGCTTTAGCATGGCCGACGAGGTTCAAATCGACTTGAAAGTGAATACCATGCCATCGGGTAGTTAAAACTGTATGATCAGGTGTTTCGCCGCCATTATTCTTAATATTTCGATCTGCTTTATGTCAGATGCCCAGGAGGTTATCGAAAGCATTGAAATCAAAGGAATTAAAAGAACGGAGGAGCAATATCTAAGGCAGTTCATCTACTCCCGGCCAGGCGAAACCTATGACTCCTTAAAGGTTGAAAACGACAGGCAACGGCTTGCTAATCTTCCTACAATCGGTGAGGTAAGTGTTACATACATACTGGAAACCGGGGCGTATCGGCTAACCTTTACTTGCAGCGAACTTCTTAGTGTGGAACCAATTTTTGGTTTAGGTAAGTCCTATAAAAACTTTTGGTGCAGAGTAGGTGTGCAAGACTCAAACATTAGCGGCAAGGGGCATGAGCTCATTGCCTACTACCAGTACTACGATAGACACTCCGCAGTGCTGAAGTATCGTTTGAATAGAATCCATGGTACTCCCTGGAGTTTTACAAGCAGCCTGACAAAGTGGTCCACCGTTGAGCCAATTACAATCGATGGATCTGATGGCACATATGACTATGACAATTTGAATTTGGGTATCTCTTCGATTAGGCACTTTTCGTTTCAACAGAGCCTTGAAGTGGGGGTTTCAGGGCTGGATGAAAAGTATATGGAAAGGGATGATAATGGAAACAAAAAAGCCCTGATGTTTCGCAGAGCTGGTCTACAGGCAAAAGCAGCCTTCACAAGCAATTACCTCAACTACAACCTCTTCTATATAAAAGGATGGTTTAATCAACTAAATGTCCAGACTATCGACCGATTTGCGAGCACAGAAAGGTTCGACCTATTTTTTAACGACCTAAAGTTCTTTTCAAAGCCTTACAAAAGTGCCAACATAGCCGTGAGGCTAAGGATAGGGCTGTCCACCAACGTGAACCGCCCTTTCGCTCCGTTCGTGCTTGACAATTTCGTAAATATCAGGGGCGTGGGTAACAGGGTAGACCGAGGGACAGGCTCGGTGGTACTAAACGCAGAATTCCGACAGACCATCTTCGATGGCAACAAGATAGCAGGCCAGGGGGTAGTGTTTACAGATCTGGGGACATGGCGCCTGCCCGGTGGCAATTTCAAGGATTTTACTATGAGTAAAAACATGAAGAGTTTCAGCGGAGCTGGCCTTCGACTAATTTACAAGCATGGATTTGATACAGTGTTGAGAATTGATTACGGTCATGACTTTAGAGAAAGTGGTGACTTTGTGTTTGGGATAGGTCAATACTTTTGATCACTCTTCCATCCTCCTCTTGAGTTTGACAGGATTTCTGGCTTTTCGCATCCTCATATTAATGACTTCTACAACCAGGGCGAAGAACACCGCAAAGTAGATGTACCCTTTCGGCACGTGGTAATGCCAGCCTTCGATGAATAACATAAATCCGATTAAGATGAGGAAGGAAAGTGCCAGTACTTCCAGTGTGGGGTGATTATGAATAAAGTTGCTGATAGACCCAGCGAACACCATCATTACTCCCATGGAAATAACAACGGCTATGATCATCAGCAACAAGTGCTCAGTAAGTCCAACGGCTGTGAGGATCGAATCGAAAGAGAAAATCATATCCAGCAACACAATTTGAACAATAACGTTGAGCAAACTAGATGACTTGGATGTCTTCTCTGAGTCCTCTCCCTCCATTTTTTGGTGCACTTCCATCACGGACTTAAACACGAGAAACATCCCGCCAGCCATCAGCACTAAGTCTCGGCCGCTCAGGTCGGCACCGAAAAGCGAAAAAAGTGGGTTCGTAAGCCTTGTGATGTAGTTGATACCAAATAGCAGACCGATTCGCATCACCAGCGCCAGACCAAGCCCAACGGTTCTGGCTCTCTTTTGCTGAAGTTCAGGCAGCCCTTTTGAGACAATGGAAATAAAGAGGATATTATCTATCCCTAGAACAATCTCAAGAAAAGTGAGGGTAAGAAGGGCAATCCACGAAGATGGTTGAAGGAAAATATCAAAGCTCATAATAAACAACTGGTTTCAATCTGCTACAAAAGTAATAAGCAGATCAGTGAAGCTCTGATATTTTCCAACTAATTAAGTCAATGTTTCAATAATCCAAAACCTTAAACAACCGGTGCCCAGCCCTTCTGGTATTCTCTGCTCCAGTTTTTAAGTGCTTCTTTGTCATTCAAAATCTGCCCTTTAGCAGGATCAATGTTCAGGGTTCTTCCTGTTTCCTGAGAAATATTTCCAAAATGACAAAGCTGAGTGCTAATGGAAGCATCAGCAATTGGGGCGTTCAATGTTTTACCTTCACGAATGGCATCGGCAAAATTGTTAAAGTGATACACGTCCAAAATACCTTCTCCCATTGTGTTGGTCGTAGCGCTTTCAGCACCCTCTTTCACTTCTTTCACCAGCTTACCCGACATGTCAAACAGCTGGTAGGAGTTTCTATCGAGCAAAATCGTTCCTTCTGTGCCATGGATCGTTACTCCTCGGCCTCTGTTGTAAACGTCAAACCCATTACAGCTTCTTCCTTCCCATGTGATCATTTTACCACCTTCGAACTCGTAGTTGACCATCTGAGTATCATAGTATTCCCAATCATCCTGAAACGCATAGCGCCCGCCTGAAGAGGAAACTTTTGTTGGATAATCGACACCCAGTGCCCAGCGGCTTATGTCTATTTCGTGCGTGCCGTTATTGTGCAGCTCGCCGGTGCCCCAGTGCTTGAACCAATGCCAGTTATAGTGTACTACGTTGTCCTTGTATTCCTTCCGGGGTGCTGGTCCTTGCCAAAGCTCCCAGTCCAGCCACTCCGGCACCGGAGCAGGCTTGCCTACGCCTATGGATTTTCTTGCGTTGGCGTACCATGCCTTACAAGCATAGGCTTTGCCAATAATTCCATTCCTGATATCACTTATGGCTTCCTTTGAAGCAGACCCTGAGCGCTGCTGGTTGCCCATTTGCATCACAATTTTATTTTTCTTTTGGGACGCAACGAGCATGCCTGTTTCGTTCGGATTGTGACTGCAAGGCTTTTCTATGTAGACATGCTTGCCTGCATTAGCACCCATAATTCCCATCGGTGCATGCCAGTGCTCAGGCGTGGCAATCGTGATGGCATCGATGTCTTTGTTTTCCAGTAGCTTACGAAAATCCTTTTCCGTTTTGGCTTTTTTGCCCATCGCCTTTTCAATATGAGCGCCGGCTGAGTCAAACACTCTGGAGTCAACATCACATAAGTAACCAAGGCTGGCATTGTTCACTTTCGAAATGGCTGAAATATGTGCCCTGCCTCTGCTGTTGGCTCCCACCACTGCAAAGTTCACACGATCGTTGGCTCCAAGAATGGAACCATAGCTTCTGGCTGACATGGCAAATGAAAGGCCGACGGTCCCCAAAGCTGTTTTCTTGATGAATTCTCTTCTTTCGTTATTAGTAGGCATCGCTTTGAAATTTTATAATTCTCTGATTCTAATATTCTTATAACTCACTTCGTTTCCGTGATCTTGAAGCAGGATGTGACCTACTGGCCACCTGCCAAACTCCGGCCACTTGCTGTACTTGCTATAAGCGACCAGGGCTCTAAACATTTGCGAGAAGCGCTCGTATTCCACCACCTTGGTGCCGTTCAGCCAGTGTTCCACATGGCCATCCTTTGAAACTACTTTTGCGGTATTCCAGGTGCCCACACCATTGAACGGCACTGGCTGCCCTGGATCAGACAAATTCTCTGCTGTAATCAAATCGTACAATGACGATAATGTACGGTTTCCGTTCACACCCATTTTAGCATCGGGATGCAGCTCGTCGTCAAGCACCTGAAACTCGCAGCCAATAGCCGAACCCGAGCCTTTGTTCATTTCAGGGTCCACAAAATACTTGATGCCGCTGTTGGCTCCGGGAGTAATTTTGAATTCAAGTTGCAACTCGAAATTTCCATACGTTTTGTCAGTAACAATGTCGCCGGGGCCAGCTGCTTCGGCACCGTCGGTTGCCAATATCGTCAGCACGCCGTCTTTCATTTGCCAGCCCTTGGCAGGAAACTTATCAAGCTTGGCTCCTCTCCATCCTTCAGTGGTTTTCCCATCCCAGAGAAGTTTCCACCCATCGCTAACTTCCTGATCGGTCAGTTTGACGGTTTGATTTTGGGCACATGACTGCGTAAAGCCAAAAATTATTAATACAAAGAGTGTTGTTAGTGTCGTGTTTTTCATTTTATAACCGATTGAATCTATGAAGGTAGTAAAATATAAGGCTACGGAGAATACCGCTCATCCTTTCCCGTTGTTCGCAATAAAAAAAGCTGCGAAAAAACTCGCAGCTTCAAAATAACTCTTGAAAAAGCATTATCCAATTCTCACCCGCTACTTAGTCATTTTTCTGTATTTGATTCTGGTAGGGATAATATCACCCCCAAGGCGAGCTTTTCTGTTTTCCTCGTAGTCAGTGTAGTTGCCTTCAAACCAATAAACCTGACTATCTCCTTCAAATGCCAGTATGTGCGTGCAAATTCTATCCAGGAACCACCTGTCGTGAGAAATAATGACAGCGCAGCCAGCAAAATCTTCAAGCGCATCTTCAAGCGCTCGCAGCGTGTTCACGTCCAGGTCGTTGGTAGGCTCATCGAGCAACAGCAAGTTGGCTCCCATTTTTAGCGTTAATGCCAGGTGCACCCGGTTTCTTTCACCACCGGAAAGTATGCCAACCTTTTTCTCCTGATCGTTGCCTGCAAAATTGAACTTGCTTACGTAGGCCCTTGAATTAAGCTGCTTACCACCCAACTCCATCAATTCATTTCCTTCGGAAATTGTCTGCCATACCGTTTTGTTAGGATCAAGGTTATCGTGTTCCTGATCGACGTAGCCAGTCACCACTGTGGAGCCCACTTCAAATGACCCGGCGTCGGGCTGAACCTTCCCGGTTATTAATTTGAAGAGTGTCGTTTTACCGGCACCGTTAGGCCCAATAATGCCGACGATGCCAGCCGGCGGCAATGCGAACGACAGGTTCTCGAAAAGCAGCTTGTCGCCAAAGGCCTTGGAAAGCCCGTTTGCCTCGATGACTTTATTCCCAAGCCTTGGCCCATTGGGAATAAAAAGATCCAGCTTGGCTTCTTTTTCTTTGACTTCCTCTCCGGCCATTTTATCGTAGGCATTCAAACGAGCCTTTCCTTTCGCCTGCCGAGCCTTAGGCGACATCCTGATCCATTCCAACTCACGCTGTAAAGTCTTCTGACGCTTCGATTCTGTCTTTTCCTCCTTGGCCATTCTCTGCTGCTTTTGCTCCAGCCAGGAGGAATAATTGCCTTTCCACGGTATGCCTTCGCCACGATCAAGCTCCAGTATCCATCCTGCTACATTGTCGAGGAAATAACGATCGTGGGTTACAGCAATGACAGTCCCTTTGTAGTTCTGCAAATGTTGCTCCAGCCAATGCACCGATTCAGCGTCAAGGTGGTTGGTTGGTTCATCAAGCAAGAGCACATCTGGTTCCTTTAAAAGCAGTCGACACAACGCTACTCTTCTTTTTTCTCCACCAGAAAGGTTCTTGACTAATGCGTCACCCGGAGGTGTTCGCAAGGCATCCATGGCAATCTCCAGCTTGCTATCCAGCTCCCAGGCATTTACGTGATCGAGTTTCTCCTGCACCTCTCCCTGGCGCTGAATAAGCTTATCCATTGCATCGGGGTTGTCAAGCACTTCTGAATCTGCAAATTTTTCATTGATTAGCTCAAACTCCTTTAGCAAATCAACAATCTCCTGAGCCCCTTCTTCCACAATATCTTTCACCGTTTTATCCGGATCAAACTGCGGCTCTTGCTCCAGCATTCCCACAGTGTATCCCGGCGAGAAAACTACCTCCCCCTGAAACTCCTTGTCTACCCCTGCTATAATTTTAAGCAACGAAGACTTTCCTGAGCCGTTCAAACCAAGGACACCTATCTTGGCGCCGTAGAAAAATGAAAGGTAAATGTTCTTTAAAACTTGTTTTTTCGGAGGGTGAATTTTGTTCACACCCGCCATTGAAAAGATTATTTTTTCTGCACTCATCGTATAGGATATTATTGATTCAAAGATGGTAAAAATTATTACCAATGATTCATCTTTGATTTATATTAGTTATTTTGCACCAAATGCTCATTTATCCGCAACATTATAATTATTTAGGAACTTGGAAAGACGAGACATACCCTTTGGGTATATAGCAGACGAAAAAGTTTACCTGTCGGCCTACATGGAATTTTCTGACAGGCAAATTGGCGAAGTAAAAGAAAGTGAAGAGAAAACCATCCAATACTTTTTGGATCGCTTTCAACACCTCGTACAGAAGATTGATGAGCTCGAAAAAGCCATCAACGAAAGCGAAAATAAGGGCTCGTACCTTATGAAGCTCCTTCACATGAAGGAATCCCTTGGCAACTACGACGGACTGGGAGACTACCACCCGCTCTTTGAAAGGCTTACAGTGCTGGAAGAAGATTTGAATGTAGCCATTGCCAAAAACAGGGAAAGAAATAGCGAAATAAAAACAGCTTTATTGGAAGAATTGGATCAGGCACTGGCTGAGAGCGACTGGCGTGAAGCCACTGATAAAGTGCTTGACGTGAAGGATCGCTGGATCAAAACAGGAAATGCTAAAAAGGAAATAAACGCTGAACTGGATTTAAGTTTTCAAACGAAACTTACTGACTTTTTTGACAGAAAGCAGGTCTATTTTGAGGACAGAAGAAAGGCATTTGATGTTCGCATTCAAAAATGCGAAGACTATATCAACGAATTGAAATCGTTGAAACCGAAGAAAGCCGAGCCAGGCACTATTGACCGGGTTCGTGAGATTCAAAGGGAGTGGAGAAACGTGGGTGAGCTGCCAGCCAGAGAAAAGCGCCGACTTGACAAGGATTTGCGGTATCACACCAACTATTTCTTCCGCAGACCAGACGCACCCACCGGAAGCTTCCAAAGCAGAGGTGGCTTTCAGGGGCGCAGTGGGCCTCCGGCAAGGACAATGTACGGCGGTGGTGGCAGACCACAAGACGGGGCCAGACCAGCTTATAGCGCCAGGCCTAATGTAATGCCTTCTCCTGAAGAGCTTGAGAGTAATCTGGTAAGAAAGGTTGCCCTTATTCAAGAGGCAGAAACTTTAGCTGACTTGGGCACCCGTGAAAGCGTGGACGAGCTTAGAAAACTGCAGCAGATATGGAAGGGCATTGGCATGGTGCCAAAAGAAAGAGCCAAAGAAGTAACAGAGCACTTCCTGATTCTCTGTGATCGGGGCCAGGAGAGAATATTCCTCGAAAACCTGGCGGCCAACAAAGACCCTGAATATACCAAGAAGAACAACAGGGAGAAGACACGATTCAAGATGAAGCTTATTCGTGACCTTCTGGTAAGAGACGAGCAGGATTTGCAGACCTATCAGGAAAATCTTGACAGGCTCAATGCCACCAAACAGGCATTCGACAAAATGCTTCACAATAAATACCTCAACCAGAAGCGCAAAGTGATTGTGAAAAGGCAGCTGTTGCAAGAGCTGAAAGTGTCGCTGGATCAAATTTGAAGCTTTTTGAAACTTTTATTGGATAATTTTGTATTTATCCATAAAATGAAGCCATCAGTGCTGCGATTGAGCGTGCCTATTTTGCCTCTTTCCTGCAATTCAGAGCCGATTTAACTTATTGTGTATGAGAAATTTAATAAAGGCCTTTGATTACAAAAACTGATGACTAATTTTGCGCACTATTTGAAAAACAGAACAAAATTGGAGGTATAGATCATGTATTGGACACTTGAACTGGCTTCGTATCTTGAAGACGCCCCATGGCCCGCCACCAAGGACGAATTAATTGACTACTCCATTAGATCAGGAGCACCACTAGAAGTAGTAGAAAACCTGCAAGAGCTAGAAGATGATGGTCAACCGTACGAAAGCATTGAAGAAATATGGCCGGACTACCCGACCAAAGAAGATTTCTTTTTCAACGAAGACGAGTATTAATACCCGTCGTCAATAGGGATAATGGCTAAAATAATGGCCCGGTAGCTTATATCGGGCTTTTTTTGTTTTTCAGGAATGCGTCCGCAATCAGCAAATCGGCAGGATGGGTAATTTTTATGTTTTCCTCGTTGCCTTCAATAAGCACTATTGATTCCCCAGCCGACTCCACCACACTGGCATCGTCGGTAAACAGGGCACTTTCGGGCTGCATGTAAGCCTTCTTGATCAAGCCAATGTCGAATGTCTGAGGAGTTTGGACCAATCTGTATTTGGATCGATCACGTGCTGCCGACTTATTACCAGAGCCAGACACCTCACGAATCGACTCCTTCAGCGGTAAGGAGACTATCGCATTGCCTTGTTTCGATGCTACTTCAAACCCCTGAGCAATAACCTCAGCCGATACAAACGGGCGTACTCCATCGTGAATGGCCACCAGTCCTTTGTCTGGCAAGTGCTTTAACCCATTTCTCACTGACTGAAACCGGGAGGCACCACCCGCCACTATTTGATGGGCAGGCAAAAATCGGTGCTCTTCGCAGAGCTCTTTCCAAAGAGCCATGTTGCTTTGAGGCAACACCAGGATGACGGCTATAGAAGGGTCGAAGGAGAAAAACACCTCTATTGTACGCATAAGTATGGGGCGGCCGTTCACCTCAAGAAACTGTTTGGGCAGTGCACCGCCCATTCTGCTTCCGGAGCCTCCCGCTACAATGATCACGTACTTTTCAGGCATAAAAAAGCTCCTGTTTGTTAAACCTTCGAAAGATAACGCCGAAGTTTTGTAAACAGGAGCTTCTTAAAAGAAATCTGCTTCGTTACAGAATCAGCATGGCATCGCCATAGCTGAAGAAACGATATTTTTCTTTGATTGCCACACGGTAGGCCTCCATCACGAGGTCATAGCCTCCGAAAGCGCTTGCCATCATCAACAGGGTTGATTCAGGCATGTGGAAGTTAGAAATCAAAGCGTTGCAAATCTTGAATTCGTAGGGAGGAAAAATGAATTTATCCGTCCAGCCCTCATTAGGCTTTAAGCGGTTGCTGGCAGACACCGAAGACTCCAGTGATCTCATCACCGTAGTGCCTACTGCCACCACTCTTTTCTTCTCATCGATAGCTTTGTTGACCATGTCCACTGTTGGCTGGCGGACGAAGAAGTTCTCTGAATCCATTTTATGCTTGGTCAGGTCTTCAACATCTACAGGACGGAAAGTGCCCAAGCCGATGTGCAGCGTAATAGGGTTGATTTCAACACCTTTGATCTCCAGGCGTTTCATCAGTTGCCTGGTGAAGTGCAAACCTGCGGTAGGCGCCGCTACAGCTCCAACATTCTCTGCGTAGATAGTTTGGAAACGCTCTCTATCGTCTGGCTCAGCTTTTCTTTTGATGTACTTTGGAAGTGGTGTTTCTCCAAGGGTATCGATCATCTTGTAGAAGTCAACTCCTTCGCCGTCGTAAAGGAACCTGATGGTTCTTCCTCTTGAAGTAGTGTTATCAATAACTTCTGCGACAAGGTCTCCATCACCAAAGTAGAGCTTGTTGCCCACTCTGATCTTACGTGCAGGATCCACAAGCACATCCCACAAGTGCAACTCTTTGTTGAGCTCTCTTAGAAGAAATACTTCAATTTTAGCACCTGTTTTTTCCTTGTTACCGTATAACCTGGCAGGGAAAACCTTTGTGTCGTTAATGATAAAGTTGTCTCCTTCATCGAAGTAGTCAACTATGTCCTTAAAAGTTTTGTGTTCAATTTTTCCTGAATCTCTGTGCAAAACCATTAAACGAGATTCATCTCTGTTTTCAGAGGGATAAAGGGCAACCAGTCCCGCAGGGAGGTCAAATTTAAATTCTGATAATTTCATTTAATATTACGGTATTAAATTGTGAAGGAGGTGGTAGTCCGTCAAATAAAGGATGCAAAGATATAGAAAGTTTCAGTACGATGTAATTATTTGTATTGAATGTCAACTAATAAATAAAAAGCCTTGCTGATCATCCGCTTAACACTCGAAAGCTTCAGGTTTGCCTGGAACGCTCTTAGGTCCAATCTGCTAAGAACGGTTCTTTCCTTACTGGGGGTGACCATTGGCATCTTCGCCATCATTGCCGTGTTCACGATTGTGGACAGCCTTGAACGCAGCGTTAAAGACAGCCTTAACTTTCTTGGATCAGACAATATCAATGTCGAAAAATGGCCCTATGGGTTTGGCGGCGGGCCATATCCCTGGTGGAAGTACATGAATCGGCCGCAGCCTACCTATACTGATTATCAGTTTCTGCTGGAAAATGGTGACAGCTTTGAAGCCATAACTATCTCTGCACGAAGAGGTGGTGTTACGGCCAAGCAAAAAAACAATTCGACCTCCTCCGACCTTATGGGCGTCGCTTTTGACCATAAGGATGTATATGAAATACCTCTTGAAAAAGGCAGGTATTTTACCCGACTGGAAGCCGATGCGGCCCGGAACGTGGCCATTATTGGCGCCCGAATTGCGAAAGACCTTTTTCCATATGAGGATCCTGTGGGCAAAACGATAGCCATGCGGGGCTTGAAGTATTACGTGATTGGCACTATTAAAGAAGAGGGCGAGGGATTCCTGGGGACTCCCAGCAACGACGACAATATTTATGTTCCTTATAAGACATTTTTAAAGCTCTACTACAGCGGTGCCAGAGATGGAATAGGTTCATCAATTACCGCCAAGGGTAAACCTTCAGACATCGGATTGGTCGAGCTGGAATATGAGCTGCGTGGACTTATGCGCCAAAGGCGTGGTCTTAAGCCTAAGCAGGAAGATGACTTCGCACTCAACCGCCCCGAGGCGCTGGTGAACTTTATCAGCTCGACGTTTGACGTGCTGGGTGTAGCTGGCTGGGTGATAGGCAGTTTCTCCATTCTTGTAGGTGGTTTTGGTATTGCCAATATCATGTTTGTGTCGGTAAAAGAGCGAACCAATATTATTGGTATTCAAAAATCGCTCGGTGCCAAAAACTACTTTATCCTGTTTCAATTCTTGTTTGAAGCGATCTTCCTCAGCGTGATTGGAGGCGGAACCGGTATCTTCCTGGTGTATCTGATATCCTTTGTGAGCTTGGGAACACTCGACCTGCAGCTAACGGTTGGCAACATCATTCTTGGCCTGGGCGTATCGGCTGTTATTGGTATGGCATCGGGCATCATACCTGCTGCTACCGCCTCAAGGCTGGATCCTGTTATTGCCATTCGAACGCAGTAAAAGCACATACCTCACCTAACAATTTGTACATAAGCTCCTTGCTGATGTGATCAGTAGGTTATTTTATTACTTTTTTCCAAATACCTGGCAACTCTTTGGTATCAAAGCGTGTTGAATATGCTTTGCTCACCAAAGCCTAATCTAACTTTATCATGTCGAAGGAGAAAATCATCCTTTTCACACTTGCCGGAATAAATTTCACTCATATTATGGACTTCATGATCATTATGCCCCTTGGGGATTTGCTCATGAAAGTGTTTGAGATTACCCCTCAGCAGTTTAGCCTCATTGTCTCCAGCTATACATTTACAGCGGGCATATTCGGATTTATGGCGGCCTTTGTCATCGACAGATTCGACCGAAGAAAGGCGCTACTATTTCTTAATGTGGGATTTGTGGTTGGCACCATTGCATGTGCCCTCGCCCCCACTTACGTCGTTCTTCTTTTTGCAAGAAGCCTAACCGGCGCCTTTGGGGGTGTATTAGGCGCATTGATCTTGTCGGTGGTGGCCGATGTGGTGCCGGATGAGCGTAGAGGACAAGGCATGGGGATTGTGATGGCCGCTTTTTCAGTAGCATCGGTGGCAGGAGTGCCTTTTGGTTATTTCCTAGCAGAAAAGTTTAGTTGGCATGCTCCATTCTTGCTTTTGGCCGGCATGGGCACTTTAATCACCGTGGCGATATTCAAATTTATCCCTTCACTCACTGGCCATATGGTAAAAAAATCGGATCGACCCAGCCCCGCCAAAGTGCTAACGAATGCCATCTCGTTACCCAACCAAAAGCTGGCGCTGCTTTTCATGCTGACACTAATTCTGGGGCAATTTTCGATCATCCCGTTTATTGCTCCCTACATGATCAGAAATGTGGGCTTTGAGGGCGACCAAATAACTTACATCTACCTGGTTGGCGGCGGACTGACCATTTTCACCTCCCCTTTCATAGGCAGACTTGCCGATAAATTCGGAAAAAAGACTGTCTTCATTGTGTGTGCCAGTGCCGCCATTATCCCCGTCTTCCTGATTACGCATATGCCTCCGGTGCCAGTAGCAGCTGCATTGGTGGTAACCGGGCTTTTCTTTGTTCTCGGTGGAGGCCGAATGATCCCCGCTATGGCAATGATTACCTCTTCGGTAAAACCGCAGAACAGGGGGAGCTTCATGAGCATTAGCTCATCGGTACAGCAGCTGGCGGCCGGGCTGGCCTCACTGATTGCCGGTGTGATTGTTATTGACAACGGCGGAAGCCTGGCCAGGTACAACTGGGTGGGTTATTTTGCCATTGCCGTTACCGTGGTTTGTATTTTCCTTGGCTCAAGAATTAAGTCTGTCGAGCAATCGGCGGCTGACGACGCTTCTGTAGCAAAAGAAAAGAAGGCCCTTGCTGAAGCATGATAAGGAAATACCTTGGCACCAAAATCAAAAGCCTTCCGTTCCAAAGTGAAACGGAAGGCTTTTTTGTTAGTCAGGCCCCGAAGCGTTACTTGAATTTCGGATGCTTCATGCCAGGGAAGTTCTTGTCGAAGAACTCGCCGTAGTCTTTAATGATTTGGGGCATTTCTTTACGCAGCCACAAAATGCCTATCAGGTTGGGTATTGTCATCAGCGCAATGGTGATGCCTGATAACGTCCAGATGATAGTGGTATCGGTAAAAGAAGCAAAGAAAAAGGCGATGGTATAAATGACGTGATAAGGCATTACGGACTTTGGCCCCAGCAGAAAGGTCATCGCTCTGTCGCCATAATACGACCAGGAAATAGCCGTGCTAAAAGCAAAAAGCAGAAGCCCGATAGCGACAATATACTGTCCTGCATCTCCAAAGAAACTCCTGGTAAAGGCAATGGTTGTGAGTGGAGCACTATGCACCAGCGACTTTCCTTCGACAAGGATGTCACCAGCGGGGTCTACCACATTGCCGTTCTGCACTTTCACAGATCCAGTGAAAGGGCTACCTGCTTTTGAAATCTTTACATCTTCGGCGATGGAGCGTGCGTGAATGATTGACAGGTTGTTGGTCACCGAGCCATCCTGCACATTCAAGTCGCCATTGTATAGCGCAACCGAGCTTTTGTTAGTAAGGTGCCCGAAGAGCTTTTCCTGATCCTGCGGATTATTTTCGTCGTAAGTCCTGTCCAGCACAAACATATCAGTGCTTTGAAAAACATTCTGATGTTTTTCATTCCAAACGCCACTTGAGAGCAGCACAAGGCCAGTGACCGTACAGATGATTATTGTATCAATAAAAGGTTCCAGAATAGCCACCATACCTTCCGAAAGAGGCTCGTTGGCTTTAGCTGAAGCGTGAGCAATAGGTGCTGAACCCTGACCAGCTTCGTTGGAAAACAAGCCCCTGTTTACACCTCTATTGAAAGCATAAGCTAACGTGGCACCTAAAAAGCCTCCCGTGGCGGCAGAGCCAGTAAACACATCAGCGAAAATGGAAACGAAAGAAGGGATGATATTGCCAGCATTGTAGAAAATGACCGCAAAGGCACCAATGAAATAAATGATTGCCATGGCTGGTACCAGCTTAGAAGTAACGGCAGCAATTCTTTTAATCCCCCCGATAATTACCATTCCCAGGAAAATAGAGAGAACAAGGCCAGTGATCCAATGCTCGATGCCGAACGTGGCAAACACAGAGTTGGAAATACTATTGATTTGAGGCAAGCTGCCAGTACCAAATGAAGACAATACAGTCGCTATGGCAAAAAGAGTAGCCACCCAACCCAGGCTCACTTTTTTCCCAAACAGCATAAAATTGGCATTCTTCATATAATACATGGGGCCACCTGCTTGTGAACCATCTGCAACAGTTTCCCGGTATTTGTGAGAAAGTGTTACCTCCACAAATTTGGTGGTCATGCCCAGGGCAGCAGTCATCAACATCCAGAACAGGGCAGCCGGGCCTCCAAGGTGGATAGCCAGGGCCACACCAGCAATGTTTCCTGTGCCTACAGTGCCCGAAAGTGCCGTTGAAAGCGCCTGAAAATGGGAAGTATCGCCGGGCAGGTCAGATTTGTCGTATTTACCTGACACCACCCGCAGTGCGTGGCGGAAGAAGCGTATCTGAGGAAACTTAAGGTAAATGGTAAAGAAGAGGCCGGTTCCAAGCAGGAAGTAAACAAACCAATCGGCACTGCCGATAAAGCTGTCGATAAGAACCAGAAAATCGTTGATTTGCTGCATCATACGGGATAGGTTAATAGTAGAATTGTTGGGAATGAGTTTTGTACAATCGACAAAAATAAGAATAATAGCTTCTGGTGAAAGGAGCATTATATAAAAACAGTAGTCACCGGCTCATTTGGGGGAATCACACCTGTGTAACACTTCCGGCCCGAAGGCACTTTATAGCAAGAATCAGGTTTTCAAGCTCTAGGCAAGCGCTCAATTTTGATGAAAAATTGAATCTTATTTATGAAAACCTATTCGACGTTTTTTTTCATGGCCTGCATTTTACTACTGCTTCAGCCTCAAAATGCTAAAGGTCAAGACATTTTTTCGCCACCCGACGAGAAGCTCTCCGTTAAGGCAATGCTTGCCACCGACAAAATTGTCATCGATGGCATACTGAATGAAAGTGCCTGGACAACGGCAGATTCTCTCAGTGACTTCACCCAGATTGAGCCTTTTCAAGGCAAAGCAGCCGAGAACAAAACATCTGTTCGAGTCCTCTTCGATAGCGAGTTTCTCTATGTTGGCGTAAAATGCTTTGACCAGCTGGGCAAGGAGGCCATTCGGGTTCCCGACCTCAAGAGGGATTTCGATTGGAGAGCTCACGATACTTTTGCCATTTGCATTGACGGCTTCAACGACAACCGAAACAGTATGTCCTTCGTGACAAACCCCTATGGAGCTCAAAAAGACTACCTTTCCTTTGACGCTGTGCTTTTCGACAGTGATTGGAATGGTCTCTGGAAGGTACGGACGTCTATCACGGACAAAGGTTGGTTTGCAGAATTTCAGATCCCCTGGAAGAGCATCCGATATACCAAAGGATCTGGAGATGTACAATCCTGGGGGCTCAATTTTCTAAGACTGAGAAGAGCCAGCAACGAGATTTCGGCATGGTCCCCTTATCCACGTTCTTTCAGCTTCAACAGGATGGAATATTCAGGGCAACTAACCCAAATTCAGCCTCCACCACCCTCCACGAATATTCAGGTTAATCCATATGCGCTGGTTTCAACTAATAAGCTTATCGATGCGGGCAAACCCAATCATGTTGATGCAAACTTTAAAATTGGCGCTGACGTGAAGTGGGCCATGAACTCTAACACAATTGGAGATTTGACCATCAATACAGATTTTGCACAGGCAGACGCTGACGTGCAGGTAAATAATTTGAGCAGGTTTTCAGTACTGTTTCCGGAAAAAAGACCGTTTTTCCTGGAAAACGCCTCCCTCTTTGGGCCAGGACTCATAGCTGATGGGAACACTGGAGGTAAAATGCAGATTCTACCGTTTTTTAGCCGAAGAATTGGCTTGGGCCAACAGGGGCGGCCACTGCCCATCGACGGTGGTTTGAGGTTGGTGAACAGGTCGCTAAAACAAAACTTTGGCTTGATGGCCGTTCGTCAGCGATCCTACGACACGCTACCATCGGCCAATTTTGCTGTTGGCCGATATTCACGAAACTTTGGGAAGCAAAACCGCCTGGGAACAATCGCCACTATGAAATCTACTACCGGAAGCCACACCAATCTAACCGGTGGCCTTGACGGATTCCTCAGGTTTGGGAACTCAAACTCATTAAACTTCATGGCGTTGGAGTCAGTTAATGACAATGGAACAGGCCAAGGGTTTAGTGGATACTCTCAATACTTCTTTACCAGCAACAAAATCACTGCGTGGTGGACTGAATCAATCGTAACCAGGAATTTCACTTCAGAAATGGGCTTTCTGTCGAGAACCGATGTAATTAGTACAAACCCAGGCGCCGTAGCCAACCTAAGAGGGAAATACCTACCCTTTCAAAAATTCATTCGTTCATTCCAACCTGCCATCAATGCGGCGTGGTATCATCAGGCATCGTCAAAAAAGCTTATTGAAAGAGAAATAAGGCTCACTCCTTTCTGGCTTGAAATGCAGGATGGGGGCTTCTATGGTTTTACATGGAGCAGTCAGCACCAAAACCTGGTTTCTAGTTTTTTTCCATTAGGGATAGCCATAGACCCTGGCCAATATGATTACCTCAGATATTCATTCACAGCCGGTAGTGACCCCTCGAGAAAAATTTCTTTTAGTCTACAGTATGAGTTTGGCGACTACTATAACGGAAAACTTAAAACTTCTGATCTGGCTGTCTCAATCATACCTATTCCTCACATATCACTTAAGGCAAGTATCAACCGAAATCAGTTTGAATCGGTCGGCACAAATTCAGAGACAAAAGAAGTATTTCTTTATACTTTGCAAGGGAGGTTCGCCGTAAACCCGAGGATTCAGCTTGTAGGGCTTTACCAAAAGAACTCACAAAACACGCTTGATTCGTTCAATATCAGATTTGCCTGGGAATATAGCCCACTGTCTTATGTTTATCTTGTTTTAAACAGTAGGGAAACGCTTGGAGACGACTTTGTGAAGCAGACTGAGCAGCAAGGTATTTTCAAGATAAGCTACCTTAAGCAGTTCTAATCGTCCGAGGCTTGCGTTAAAGGGCCGGGCGCTCGGTCCTTTTTTCTAGAATTTTTTAAATGCTTGCTAGTCAGGGTTGACGAAATTGGTTAATGATCAAAATAATGACAACAAAATTAACCCAGCCATTCTATCGAAAGATGTATTTTGGTCACGAATGGAGGCGGAAAAACATATTGACAATTGGCTCAATGTTTTAGCAAAGGAGCAGCAGCAAGCAAGGTATCTCGGCTTGCCCATTGGAAGTATTCCATCCCTGCGCATCTATCCGCTGCTTAAGATTGAACGGCATGACCCCAACGTTTTTTTCCCAGCCCTGATAGGAAGCAAACTTAAAGAGTGGAAGCACATGATGACTCCTCGTCAGGCTGAACAAACGGATCAAATTCTTGAGGGAATTGTCGGCACCTTTCCGATCTACAAAAGCCGCCGAGGCCGCATGCACTACAATTTCTGGCCAACCGATCCCGATATTCCTTTCCCCAATGGCAGGCTTCTGCATCGATTCGACTTCTTCCGCCTGCCCGATGATATTGATGACACGGCCCTGGTTTATTCGGCACTGTCATCAGACAAGCCAACCGTACTCAGCCTACAGCAGGACATTGACGAGCATTTTCTCCGACATTATCCTAAGCAGCCCCGGATGTACGCTGCCTGGCTGGGCGACAAAATGCCATGGGTGTTGGATGCGTGTGCCATGATTAACCTGTTGAGCCTATTTCAGCATCATAAGCTCTTACCGACAGCGTTCACGGGAACTTCAGAAGCCTATTTAAAAGACATCATTCTGACCAAAAGTTATATAAAAACACCCTATGAGGTGGCACCCTACTACCCAGATAGCGCCGTCATTGCCTACCACCTCGCCAAATGGCTTAGTGGGGATCGAGAGAAATTGGAGCCCCTGATCGCAGGTTTCGTGTGTGACATTGAAGCGCTTTTAGCGACGGAAAGGAACGACTTCAAAGCTATGATCTATGCCATTAGCTTGTTAAAACTTGGCGTGAAACCCTTGCGAGAAATCGAGTTATACAGGTTGGAGCGAGTCAGCTGTCCATGGTTCTATGGCTCGATGCTTTCGGCGGTAAAGCCGAGTTGGCTCCAAAAAATGGGCCGTTTCAGGCTTTTCCACATTGCCCATTCCTGCCCGGCATGGAATCACACACTTTGGGTAGAATACACGTTGCTAAAAAAAATGATGGAAAAGTGAAACATTGTATCGTAATATTACGATTAATAGACATGCCGGTCAGTCCGGCTAATTTTTTACCACTAACCATCGTAATAATACGATTAATAATGAAAACACAAGAACTACTGTCATTGCTTAGGTCAGCAAAAGGAAACAACCTTGAGTTTGAGTATGCCCTTGGCCAATTTGTTCCGGCCACTTTTCACATCACCGAGGTGAAAAACCAAAAAATTACATCCGTCGATTGTGGAGGAAGAAAACTGGCGTTCAACCAAACGGTTGTGCAGCTTTACGTAAATGATCTGGAGGCTATAAGAAACCCCTGGACCACCGACAAAGCACTTTCCATATTAGATTTGGTCGACAAGAAAGATCCGATGGACAAAGAGGCCGAAGTGTTTTTCGAATGGGGACACGGTGATCTCAGAACGTCGGTTTACGGCGTGGAACAAATTGAAAATGATGAGAACACGCTAAGCATCAAGTTATTTGCTCAGCCTACGGTTTGCAAACCAAGCCTGGAACTTGCCTTATCAGCAGCGTCGTGCTGTAATTGATTTTTGCTTAGCTTGGCTAACATGTACTGCCAGCGCCAACTGAGAGGTGTACCTGGTACTAAATATTGCTTGAAATGAAAACTGAGATAGCTGAAATGGTGCCCGCCGACTGGCCAGAAGTGGAGCGCATCTACCTGGAGGGCATTGAGACAGGCCTGGCTACTTTCGAAACTCAAAGCCCCGGCTGGGAAAATTGGGATGCCGGACATCTGCAAAACTGTCGGCTGGTTGCCAAAGTAAATGGGCAGATCGTCGGCTGGGCGGCACTAAGTCCAGTCTCGAGGCGACAGGTTTACAAAGGCGTTGCTGAGGTGAGTATCTACATTAAAAATGACTTCAAGGGAAAAGGTCTGGGGAAAGTGCTCTTTCAGGAACTGATCGTTGCAGCGGAGGCGGAGGGCTTCTGGACTTTGCAGTCTTCGGTCTTCAGGGAGAACGTGGCTACCATCGCCGTGCACAAAAGCATGGGCTTCAGGGAAATTGGCTATAGAGAAAAGGTTGCGCAGCTACATGGGATATGGAGAGACACTGTGCTGTTAGAAAGAAGGAGTAAGACGGTGGTATAATGCAGTTGTTTAAAGGTGGTGCCACCAGCTGACGCTGTGGGCACCACCGCTAATACCCGTACTTCTCTTTCCACAGAGTCCGCAGCTGCTTTCTCATTTCTTCCTCACGGGCGTTCTTCCCGGGGTCGTATAGTTTCGTGCCTTTGATTTCTTCGGGTAAAAACTCCATCTCGGCAAAGTTGCCCTTGTGGCTATGAGCATATTGGTAGTCCTTGCCATAATTGAGGTCTTTCATCAGCTTGGTAGGCGCATTGCGAATGGCCAGAGGAACAGAAAGGTCTCCCGTTTGATTCACAAGGGAAATGGCGCTGTTGATGGCCTCGTAGCTGGCGTTGCTTTTTGGCGAACAGGCCAGGTAAGTAGCACATTGAGAAAGGATAATACGTGATTCTGGATAGCCAATCATAGTCACTGCCTGAAAAGCGGATGTGGCGAGCAGAAGTGCATTCGGGTTCGCATTGCCAATGTCTTCCGAAGCGAGAATCAGCAGGCGGCGGGCAATGAACTTGACGTCCTCACCCCCTTCAATCATGCGAGCAAGGTAATATACAGCTGCATTGGGGTCGCTGCCCCTGATGGATTTGATGAAGGCGGAAATAATATCATAGTGCTGCTCGCCGGACTTGTCGTAGATACTGATCCGCTGCTGTGCAGTGCTGGTCACCATCTCGTCGGTGATTTCCAGCGGGTCGTCCGGATACTGGTCGGTGACCAGCTCAAACAAATTCAGAAGTTTCCTGGCATCACCGCCTGATAGCCGAAACAAAGCCGCCTTCTCCTTCAGCTTGATCTTCCTGTCCTTGAGTTTTTCGTCCACTTTCATTGCATTGGCCAGCAGGTTCTCAAGGTCCTTTATCTCCAGCGCCTTCAGCGTATACACCTGACAGCGGCTTAGCAAAGCCGAGTTAATTTCAAAGCTAGGGTTTTCCGTTGTGGCACCTATGAGGGTAATTTTACCTTTCTCCACTGCTCCCAGCAAGGCATCCTGCTGCGATTTATTAAAACGGTGAATCTCGTCAATAAACAATACTGTGCGGATGCCAGGCCGGGCCTTCTGAATCACCTCCCGCACATCTTTCACGCCGGCGCTGACGGCACTAAGTGTTTCAAAAGGCACCTTCAGGGTATTGGCAATGATATTGGCCATGGTGGTTTTACCAACACCAGGAGGCCCCCAAAAGATCATCGAGGGAATTTGCCCGGAAAGGATCACTTTTCTCAAAATACCTCTCTCCCCCACCAGGTGCTCCTGCCCGATCAGCTGATCGAGGGTGGTGGGGCGCATGCGTTCGGCGAGGGGAAAAGTGTTTTGGAACATGTTGGTGTTTTGGCGTTTTACCGGAGAAACAAAGTAAGCAAATTTGATCTAAACAGTCGTGTAGCACAGGCATGATTCAGGTAAAAAACAAAGCCTCTGCGTCCAAGCGGAATAGTTTCTCGCCATGGCGCAGAGGCGCAAAGAAAATCTGAAACTTAGTTTAGTTCAACAACATCGCCGACTTCACCAGATTGATGAATTCTATGCGGTAGCCATTTTTGTCCAGGCCTTTGGCTTCGGTAGCCAACGATACCACCCGATCGTAAGTAATATCACCTTTGAACTCAGAATTTCTCAGCATCATGCCGAAACCGGCCACCGCAGCCGACCATCTGTAATTCTCCGACGTTTTGGCTGCTGGCTTGTCCATGATGGTGTTGACCAAAAGCTTGCTGGTATCGCCATCAGGTTGCTTGTAGCGAAGCTTCACTGTCATCAGCTCGTTAGTTTTGGCTGCATCAGGTACGACAGTGTTTTGCTGATACTTCAAAGGATCGACGGGCAGGAAGCTGCTATTGACTCCTACTGGAATGATTTCGTAGAGAGCGGTTACCGTATGGCCCGAGCCAAGCTCGCCAGCGTCTTTCTTGTCATCATTAAAATCCTCTTTGTTCAGCAACCTGTTTTCATAGCCAATTAACCTATAAGCTTGCACTTTCGCTGGATTGAACTCCACCTGTATTTTCACATCTTTAGCAATGGTGAACAGCGTACCGCCAAATTCGTTTACCAATACTTTCTTCGCTTCTAGAATATTATCGATATAGGCATAGTTGCCATTTCCCTTGTCGGCAAGGATTTCCATTTTGGAATCTTTGTAGTTGCCCATGCCGAAGCCAAGAACGGTTAGGAAAACGCCGTCGTTTCTTTTTTGCTCAATCAGTCTTTCCATGCTGGCATCGCTCGACTCGCCTACATTGAAGTCGCCATCGGTAGCCAGAATCACCCGGTTGTTGCCGCCATCCACAAAGTTTTCAAGAGCTGTTTTGTATGCAAGATGGATGCCCGCTCCCCCAGCCGTCGAGCCACCGGCTTGTAGTTTATCAAAAGCTTCCATAATGGTTTGCTTATCGCTTCCACTTGTGGGAGGCAACACTAGTCCAGCCGCACCGGCATACACCACAATAGCAACCTTATCGACCGGACGTAATTGTTCCGTCAAAAGTTTGAAGGACGACTTCAACAAGGGCAACTTGTTGGGGTCGCTCATAGAACCTGACACATCGATCAGAAACACCAGGTTGCTCGGAGGAAGGTTATCAGTTGGAATTACTTTGCCTTGCAGGCCGATGTGCACGAGGTAATGTTTGGAGTTCCAGGGAGCATAAGACAATTCGGTGTTGATGGAAAAAGGGTCGTTTCCTTCTGGTTGTGGATAGTCGTAGTCGAAGTAGTTAACCATTTCCTCAATGCGGACGGCGTCTACCGGAGGCTTTTGGCCCTGGCTCAGAAACCGGCGCATGTTGGAGTAAGAAGCTGCATCTACATCGATAGAAAAAGTAGAAAGCGGTTCGTTCAGCGGTTGATGAAAAACATTCTCGTGGATGGTAGCATAGCCTTCCGTGTTGTGAATGACAGGTGCAGGCTCCATATGATAAGCAGTACTGTAAGCCGCTCCCATGGCCATCGACTTCTTCATGCTTCTTTCCATGGGTTGGCTCACAACCATATCAAAGACAATCTCTTCTTCGTCGGCCAGCTCTTTTCGTTCCGGTTTTGGTACAACGGCAGGCTTCCAGCTAGGGTCAGCTTTCATCTTCACCTCCAGCAACTTTCTTCCGATCAGGGCTACCTCCTTGTTAAAAAATCCTGGTTTGGTAAAAATGAGCACATCGTTCTCGGTAGGTACAAAAATTCCGAATTCACCTTTCTGATTGGTGACAGTGGTCTTACCGGTTGTTTTGACTGCAACATTTACATCAGTCAGCGGCTTGCCATCTTTCTCATTCAGCACCGTACCATTGATCTTTATGGATGCCGGGCTATAAGCAGTAAATGAAGATAGCACCAGGGCTATCAGTACGAGGGGTTTTGCTACATTTTTCATTGTCATCATTGTTTGATTTTGATAACAGGATGCAAGACCAGTTCAAATTCCATAAATTGGGCACAACTATTTTTGATTTGTCCGTTATGTCACCAATTGACTGACCGTTTATAAAAGCAACATCTGTTTGGAATTACTCGATAGATTTTCTGATGAGGCCCTGTGGCAGGGGTTCGTGACTGAAAAAGACAGGCAGGTGCTGGCAGTACTGTATGACCGCTACCTCGCTCTTGTGTATGGCGTTTGCCTCAAATACATGGGTGACAAAGAGGAGGCCAAAGATGCTGCCATGGAAGTTTTTGAGAAGCTCTACGAAACCAGCCCTTCCCAAAAAATAGAAAAATTCCGAAGCTGGCTTTTTGTCGTCGCTAAAAATCATTGCCTGATGAAGCTTCGCTCCAAAAAAGGCATCCAGGAAAAAAATGTGCAGCTATTTATGGAATCGACCGAAGTTGTGCATCCTTTAGATGAAGAAGAAACTGATCTCACACCGCAACTACAGCAATGCCTTGAGCAACTGAAGACGGAACAGAAAGGATGTGTGGAGATGTTCTATTTCAACAAAAAGACGTATGAAGAGATCGCTTTGAAAAAAAGCATAGATGTGAAACAAGTGAAAAGCCATATTCAAAACGGAAAAAGGAACTTGAAGCTCTGTATTGAGAGTAAAAAATGAGCAAGCCCAAAAACGATATTGATCCGTCAAAAAGCCAGGAAGAAAAAGACCTTCTGCGCTATCTCAATGAAGAGATGAGCAGCAAGGAGAAGTACGCTTTTGAAAGAAAGGAAGAAAACGACCCTTTCCTCTATGAGGCGATGGAAGGACTCCAGGATGTGGACGTGAAACTTCTGGCCAAAGATTTGGCTGACATGAAAAAGAAACTGGCCCGGTCTGAGAGTACATCTTTTTACAGCTTCTCTAACATTTGGAAAATAGCGGCAGTGGTTACGTTGCTGCTGGTGGCTGGCTTCTCTGCGTGGAGACTGACAATGTTGCCTGGGTCGGAGGAAAATGCATCCGCCGGGACGTTAGCTGCGGATTCATCGGTGGCGATCAATGAGCCTGCACCAATTGAGGTGGCCGAAACCGAAGAACAGGCTGATTCGGCAAAGGCAACAACCGACAATACCTCCTCTCAACAAAATCTGGTAGCTGAAAGTCAGCCGGTTGAAACACCAAAACCAATAGCTGACGAGGAGAAAGAAAGTCCCCAGGTTACTGGCCCTCCGGTGGCCGTGGCCGATGAGGCTGAGCTAAGCGATGAAATAGCGGTTGCTGAAGAAACACCTGACCTTACACTAGCAGACGATATAGAATTTGCTCAGGCAGAAGAAAGCAGTCAGGGTGCTGGTTTGGCATTGCAGGAGACGGAAAAAAAAGATATTGCTACTGAGACGGTGCCGCAAGAAGTGACCGCTCCTCAATTATCTGAGCTGAATGCGATTACAGCGGCTGATGCTAGTAGTGGTGCAGCAAAGGCAAAAAAGGAAGCCGATCAGAGCAATCAGCCCGTAGCAAGGTCCGCAAGAATTGCCACCACCCAAGTCGCCACACCTTTAGCAGGATTAGAAGCTTTCAGAAAATATGTGACCGACAACCAGCTAAAAACAGCTGACATGGTAACCGGAGAAGTGGGGCTAAGCTTTACATTAAACGCTCAGGGCATTCCGCAGAATATTAACGTAACAAAGCCGCTTTGCCAGGCCTGCGATCAGGAGGCTATTCGGTTGTTGCAAAATGGAGGAGCGTGGAAATACAATGACGGTGTGACCGGTTCACCATTGACTACCACAACTATTCAAATCAGCAACTAGGCTGAATTGGCATGTAGGCGTTATAGTGCCTACCTTCGTGCCTTAATCCCCAGCCATGAAAGCAAACCCCTGGTGGGTTCATCCTGCACTTTTGATTACGGGCTTACTCTACGGTGCCAACTACAGCGTTGCCAAATCGGTTATGCCCGAACCGGTATCTCCTTTTGCTTTCATTCTTGTACGTGTGTTGTTTGCAACGGCAGTCTTTTGGCTCATCCATCCGCTATTCACGAGCGAAAAAATAGAGAGTCGAAAAGATTTTGTCAGGCTGGTTGCTTGCGGCTTTTTTGGAGCTGCCATTAATATGCTCATGTTTTTCCAGGGCCTCAGCATGACTTCTCCTGTCAACGGTGCTTTAATTATGACCCTCACTCCCGTAGTGGTCGTCACAATGTCTTACTTTTTGCTGAAAGAGAGGATCACCAGAAGAAAGGCACTTGGGCTTGCATTTGGCTTATGCGGAGCGGTTTTTCTGGTGGGTCTTCATGAGTTTTCATTCAGCAACAGCTTTCTTTTGGGAGACCTTTTGGTGATTGGCAATGCTATTTCTTATGCTATCTATCTGGTTTTGGTCAAGCGACTGATGGCACGATACCACCCCTTAACGGTGGTGAAGTGGACATTTCTTTTTGGATTAATCTTCGTCGCTCCCTTTTCCATCCACGAAGCAGTTGCCATCCCATTTGGTGACTTAAGCGGTGCCCAATGGCTCAGTATCAGCTATGTACTGCTCGGAACTACCGTCATTGCCTACATTGCCAATGTGTCAGCCCTGAAGTATGTGAATTCGTCGGTAGTAGGCTATTACATATTTCTCCAGCCCCTTTTTGCCACGCTTATTGAAGTGGTGTCAGGAAGGGAACTACCGACCATAGGCAAGGTGATTTCTGCCGCACTGATTTTCCTTGGTGTGTATCTGGTTAGTGTAAAAAGAGGCAATTAAAACACGCTTTTTAACTTTCCGATAGCTTGATCAAAATAGCTAATCATGTCGTCATTGATGTCCAGGTGGGTCACCAGCCTCACTTCGTGCTTTCCAAAAGGCACGGCGAGTATTCCCAATTCTCCTAGTTTCGTTACCATGTCTGTCGCCAGGATCTTTTTGTCCAACTCAAAAATGACAATATTGGTATCCACTGGCAAAAGTCCGGTCACATAAGGAAGCGTGGCCACCTGCTCACCTAATGTCTTTGCCTTTTTGTGATCAATTTTCAGTCTTTCTACATGGTTGTCGAGCGCATAGATGCAGGCAGCCGCCAAAAACCCTGCCTGTCGCATACCGCCGCCAAATACCTTGCGGACTCTTTTGGCTTTTTTGATATGCTCGTGGCTACCCACCAAAGCAGAGCCTACAGGAGCGCCCAGCCCCTTGGAAAAACAAACAGAGACGGTATCAAACAGATTGCCAACGTCCTTCGGTTTATCGCCCGTTTCCGCCAATGCATTGAAAATTCGGGCACCGTCCAAGTGCATTTTCAAGCCTTTCGCCCTGGCAGCCTCGCTCACGGCTTTCGTCTGGGCCAGCGTGTAATAAGCACCTCCCCCTTTGTTCATTGTGTTCTCGAGTGACACCAGCCGGGTTAATGGCAGATGGATATCATCCGGATTATTGATGTTTTCGAGAACGTGCTCTGGTGAAAGCCTGCCCCGGTCGCCGTCAACCAGTCTTGCCGAAATATGCGAATTGCTGGCGATACCTCCACCCTCATAGAGGTAAATATGAGAGCGTTTGTCGCAGATAACTTCGTCCTGTAGCTGGGTGTGGATGCGGAGGGCAATCTGGTTGGTCATAGTCCCGGAAGGACAGTAAATAGCAGCCTCTTTCCCAAACATGCTGGCTATTTTGGCTTCCAGCTTCTTAATGGTGGGATCTTCATCGAAAACGTCGTCGCCCACTTCAGCAGTCATCATGGCTTCGAGCATGCCCGGAGTTGGCTTTGTTACTGTATCACTTCTGAAATCTACTGTCATCATGCAGGCAAGATATTAAAATGTGTGAAAAAGTGACACGTGAAGACACGAAGCCACGGCGAGGGAAAAAGTGGCTGGTGAAGACACCAGGCCACAACGAATGCGCTGACCACTACTTCAAATTTTTATCAAAGTAAACTTTGGCAGCCTCAAAAGTTCGGAACCAACTATCATACCGCAGGAAGCCGTGCACCTCGTCGGGAAATATGAGTAGATCAACGTTCACTCCTTTTTCTCTCAGCGTCTCAGCCAGATCAGTGGTCTGCTGGAAGAGCACATTGCGGTCGTCGTCGCCGTGCACCAGCAGCACCGGAGCCGTCCATTTCGAGAGGTCAGCAACGGGAGAAGACGCATAGGCTTTGTCCATCAGTTCCTCATTGATGCCCCACCAACCTCCCGGAGGGCCAAATTCCCTTGCCCTAAAAGCCCAATCGTGCACACCGTGCAGGTCCACACCTGCTTTGAAAAGCTCCGGGTTTCTTGCAAGGCCCATAGCAGTGAGGTAGCCGCCGTAGGAGCCTCCCCACAGGCCAATTTTGGCTGGGTCTACTTCCGCCCTGCCTTGCAGGTATTTGCCTCCCGCTACAATGTCCTGGTATTCTGCGGCTCCCCTTGGGCCTTGGTTTTCAGCTCTGCGGAAGTCCTCGCCGTAGCCAATTCCATCCCGATAATTCACCGACATCACCACATAGCCCTGGCTGGCCAGGTACTGGTTGAAGGCATAGGCGTTTGAATAATAAGTTGAATAGTGGAAGGTCAGCAGCATTTGTCTGATGGGGCCGCCGTGCATGAAAATAACGGCCGGATGCTTCTCACCCTTTTTGTGAGTGGCAGGCATAAATAGTTGTGCGTGAATTTCAACGCCATCCGGAGATTTGTAGATGACCTGCTCCGGCTTGACCAGCGACTTGGCAGGAAAGGCCGGGGGAGCAGTCGAGGAAATTTGTTTCACAGCCGAAGCGCCAGACGCCAGAAAACCGACAGTCTTGTCAAAGTTATACCCCATGTATTGCATGGCCAGCCCCGTCCCTGTCGCCAACGGCACCGGTGTCATTTCACTTCCCTCTCCTTTTGTTAGTGCTTTGACAGTGCCTCCTTTTACACTCACACTGAACAGGTGCCTTCTGTCGATATCTCCACAGTTGGAAGAAAAGTACAGGGTGCTGCCATCGGGCGACACATTGCTGTCCTCTGCCTCACAAGCTCCGGGCGTCAAGTCTACAAGTCCAGATCCGTCCGGATTCATGCTGTAAATATGCATCCAGCCCTTGTGCTCTGAGTAAAATAGCAGTCTGTTCGCCTTCGTCCACCGTAATGGAGCCGCCGGGTACGATTGGGCAAAGCCACCATCATCAGAAGGCGAACTCCATACTTCTTTAGCTGCTCCGGTAGCAGCATCAGCCACCAGAATTGAAAATGACTCTCCACCAGTAATGTTGACGAGTTCATCTCTTTTCAAGCCTTTGTACCTTACAAAAGCCACCTGTTTGCCATCAGGCGACCAAACAGGCAGCATATCTCTGCCCACCGAAGGGGCCATCCAGCGGACTTCTCCTTTTTCTGCATTGAAAATACCTATGAAGTTGTGGTCACCTCTCGAGCTTGTAAAAAGCACTTCCATCCCATCAGGTGACCATGCCTGCCCGCCATTGCTACCACGGGCCTGAAATAGAAGCCTCTCACTATCGGATTCGGGGATGCCGTATTCATTGACAGCTATTTGGAAAATACCTACTCGGTTAGAAAAGAGAATGGTATTTTCGGTTGGGTGAGGCACTGGAGCGTAGCCATTGGCCAGCCTGATCGCATCACCCCCTTCTGTAGAAATAAGCCAGATGATTTGCTCGGCGCCTTCGGGGTTGCTATCGGGGTTGGCTATTTCGCCGTTGCGGTTGGGCGCACTGCCCCGCACGTAGAGCAACCACTGGTCATTCATAAAAAAGGTAAGTGAAGATATCTCCTGGCCATCGTCCTTACCATAGCTGGTAAGCTGAACCGAAGGCCCATCAGGCCCTTTTGCAAAGTAGATATTTCTTACCCCCCTTTTGTTTTCGACCCAGGCCATCGCATCGGTTGCCTTGCCAGCTACCAGCTCAGTGGCAAAGGGGTAAGACATCACCTCCTCAAGGCTGAACTGCGCAAGTGCAGGCAGGGAAAGGATAGGAAGCAGGATAACCAGCAAAAACTGGCGGAAACGATTGATCATTTTGTGGTTGGTTAGTCGTAGGTAATTTACCCAAATGAATCGTTCCCGCCAACTGGTTTAAGTGAACCGGCTGCTATTCACTTTCCACGATCAGAAACTCCACCCTTCGGTTGAGCTGCCGGCCATCAGCGGTGTTGTTATCAGCAGTTGGTTTGGTGAGCCCGTAGCCTTTGAATGCCAGTCGCCCAGCGTCGATACCCTGCTTGACTAGATAATCATAAACGGCCTTTGCCCTGTTGGCGCTCAACTTCATGTTGTAGTCAGCGCTGCCCGTGTTGTCTGTGTGCCCCGATATTTCAATACGCAGTCCCGATTGGTCGGTCAGCAGCTTGACAAACCGGTTGAGCTCAGGAGTAGCCTCCTTCTTGAATGTGAACTTATCTACGTCAAAAAAGATATTGTTAAGCCGCACCACCTGTCCCTTTTCAATTGGCACCAAATAAAGATCCTTATTGATTTCCCGATACTCCTTCAGGTTGACGAGGTCCAGGTTTTCGCTCACCGAAATAAACCCATCGGATTGACCCAAAAAGCCATAATTTTCACCCGAAGGTAAAATAATGCTGTAGCTACCATCTGTTGCGTCGCTATTGGCAACGCCTGCCTGTTTACCGGAACTCAGCACTTCATAGTTAATGCTGGCTCCCAGTGGCTCGTTTGTTTTGGCATTGAGCACCCGGCCCCGCACTACCACCACGGGTTTTGGCCTCAGTGATTCAGGGAGTCTCACCCGATACAAATCGCTCTTTCCATAGGAATCGTTGCCGTAAGAGGAGAAGTATGCGTAGTCGCCCGATGCGGTAAAAGAATAGTATGCATCAAATTGGGGAGAGTTAATGTGTGGCCCCAGGTTTTGTGGTTCCGACCAGTTGAGCCATGAGTCATCAAGTCTCCTGGTAACAAACATGTCGGAGCTTCCGTAGCCAGGCCATCCGGCAGTGGAGTAGTAGAGTGAAACCCCATCAGCCGCCATATAGGGGAAAATCTCAGAAGCTGCCGTGTTTACAGTTGGCCCAATATTCATAGGCGCCGACCATGTACCGTCTTCCTTTTTAAAGCTGACATGAATATCCTTTGCTCCAATGGAGTTATCTCGCTGCAAGGTCATCAAAAGTGTTTGTCCGTCCGCCATCAAAAAATATTCACCAAACTTGCTTCGATTGTAGAAGCTGTCAATTTCCACCTTCTCTGGAAACCCCCACTTATCGCCTTCCTTGTGTGTGATCGAAACACCTACGCCCATCGTTCCGTCGGCATTGTAGGTATTGAGCAACAAAGCAGTTTGGTTATCAGGCAAAATAGACTCCAGACCGCTGTTGCTGGCATTGTTGAGTGGCCGGCCAATGTTCACAGCCGTTTCAAGACTGCCATCTTCGTTGATATTCGCAAACCAAATGTCCTGGGTAGCTGGGTCATCGAGATTCTCCGGGTGGCCTTCCCTTGTGAAGTATAATACCTTTCCATCCGGCGAAATAATGGGATTAAGTTCATCGGTCGGTGTATTCACACTTGTTGAGAGATGTTCTATCTGCAACGCCTTGTCCGCATCGGGAGACAGGTTAATCCCCGCTCGAACCGGTACCTCCGAGTCACTAATGGCAATTGCGTCGAGCTCGTTAAAGCCGGGCACCGAAGCTGTACGCAATTCGACCTTTACCGCAGCCACCTTGTAGGTCGTTTTTGGGAACACGTGCGACAACAGCCGACCCGCCTCGCTCAGCGGTGCGGTTGAGTCGTTTTGGTAAATAACCGATTCGTTGTCCGCCTCATCATAGAGCAGGATTCTGCTCACAGCACCTGGATTAAAGATTTCGACTACGGCTACCTGGCTGATTTGCATAGGCTTGTCGAAGCCAACTTTGATCCACTCGCCTTCAGGACTGTTTTCCTTTCCGGGCGTCCAGCCGCATGGTGTCGCTCCAAATACCGGATACCTGCTTGGCTTACCCAGAATCTCTTTAGCGAGATATTGTCCTTTGTAATTGTTGTTGATGTACTCGCTGGAAAAACCAACAACTGAAGAAGCCCACTGTACCTGCTGGGCTTTTAATGTGAACATGCCTGCACACAACAACGTAGCTGTGGCAGCCCACTTTCTAAAACTTGTAGCAATCATAAATGTACCTGTGTTTTGTTAACAAAACAGCGGCTAAACAGGTACGCATCCGGGGCCAAACAAGGCCCTCTTTAAAGCCGAAAATTATAGATTAATTTTGGATACTTCTCAATAGTCATTCAATTTCTTGAAATTCTTCCGGCCACTGAAGTATCCACTCAGAATGCCGGAATGGCTCCCATCCTACGCTTCCCAGGTCAACTTCCGGGTCAATCAAAGGGTGGGAAGGATGGCCATTGAGACTTACCACACAATCGACAAATACGGCAACCTCTTCCCATCCTTTATTTTCGTATTCCTTTTTAAGATGATGAGCAAACTGCCAGATGATGTCTGGGTGGCTGCTGGCCATCCTGCCTTTAAGTGACCCCAGATATTGTGACGGACGAACTTTCTCTACTTCCCCGGTTTTCTTGTTGGTGACTCTGTAAACAGCACTGCCGCTCTTGGTCCGAAGCATCATATGCCACGATAACTTATGGCCTTCATCAGTCCAATGCACGTTGCCCTCAAACAAATGATGCCTCAATGGCAGCAACAGCTGTATGAGGAAATAGCCCAAAAAGAAGAAGTAGCCTGGGTTGTTTGGCGAATACGCTTTTGCTGGCAAAGCAATTCCCCATTTCCACCTTCCCAGTAGTTTTTTTCTGAGGTCGGCTCCATCGAAAAAGAAGAACAATGTGCCCAGCATGAGGTAGGGAAAGATGCCTATTTGAAAAACAAATGAATTAAAGAGGTGAAAAGCTATCGACAAGGTGACACCTACCCAGCGAGTCCTCTTGATTAACAACAACCAAATAATAGCTCCGTCAAAAACGATGCCCCCATAGGCAAGTACATAGTGAACCCACTTATACTGCAACACACCGCCCACCAGCCAATAGTGAGACTTGCCCTTCATCCAAATTTCCATCGGCCTTGTTTCCAGCCAGTCGGGGTAAATTTTGGCGATACTGGCAAACGTATAAACGATCAGCAACTGAAGCACAAAAAAGGAGATACACCACCTGGGACAAGACGTTGATCGCCTGTCAGGGTGGTAATGGGCATCAAGAGACAAATCATCGGCTGCGGGCATCAGCGCCATAGCGTAGGCCATCAGCATAAAAAGGTAGTGATGATTGTTATAGTGGGCCTTGTGGGAGAAGTAAATGTATGTCCAGGTCAGGGCAAATGCCCAGGCTGAAAACCTGTACCGCCAACCAAGCATGATCATGATGCCAAGCACACAAACAAAAGCAAAAACCAGGTACATCCCAATACCTGGCAGCGGCTGCATCCAGCTTAGTCCCTGATAGGTGAAAACAACAAGTGCTTTAGTATAAATTTCGGAGATTTGGCCGAGCAAGAAAAAGCTTGCCCCCTCCATAAACACGAGAAAGCCAAAAACCACCCGGAACAACACAAGGGGTGTATTGTCAACTGGTTGCGATAAGTACTGTCGATTAAGCGTCAGAGAGGAAAACACATCAAAAAAGTTTGTGTAAAGAAATGAATCTCTGGCATAAAAAAAAGGGCCCTAAAGACCCTCTTTTTCAAACCAACCTAAACCTATCTACTAAAAACAACTATGCGTTGTTATTTCTTATTCATTTAAAAGCGTTTACGTTTCAATTGACCATTGTGTTGCCCCCGGCAGTGAAATTTTGGTCTATTTCTTTCGCCAATTTCTTGGATGTCGCCAATTTCTCAAGCTGCAGCTTTGCTTCAACCCTCATAGCGTCATCTTTTTGACCAACGGCCGCTCCCGTGAGTGCCCCCTCCCCTGCCACAAACCCTGATCCATTCAAAGACGACAGGAGCGAGACGACTGCCACAATTACTCCCAGTAGGAGAATCTTTGTTGTATTTGCGTTCTTCGATTTCATAGTCTCTCTGTTCAATGGTCATGAAAATAAGTCAACACTTGTGCCAAAAATTTCAACCTACTAATAATCAACTAGTTAAATATTTTCTTCAACAAAAAAGTGTACACATATGAACAATAACCTGCCGATAGATGAACGAAACTGGCCTGGCTTCAGCATCTGAAGCGCTACTAATTCGTACAAATGGGCTGATGTTATATTTTCAATCCTCATTTTCCTAATTTTGAAGCTTTATACAACCCAAGCAATGAGTCAGTCACTTGAAGAAATTCGCAGCCTGGTAGAAAAAGAAGTTCAGGCCATACATAATATCCCGGTAGATGAGTCCATACTGAACGCCATCGATGCGTTGTACGATCAGATCCACATTAATAAAGGCAAGATCGTCATTAGTGGCATAGGCAAAGCCGGTCAGATAGGGCAGAACATCGCCACTACTTTTTGCTCGACGGGTTCCCCTGCTGTGTTCCTTCATCCGTCGGAAGCACAACATGGCGACCTGGGAGTTTTGCAGCCGAACGACATCCTGCTCGTGATTTCCAACTCGGGCAAAACTGAAGAAATTCTCAAGTTGCTGGAGCTGGCAGACAACCTGTATCCAAAAATCAAGACTATTTGCATCACCGGCCATCCGGAAAACGAACTGGGAAGAACAGCCAATATTTGCCTGAGCACCGGGCAACCGAAAGAAATTTGCCCCCTGGACCTGACGCCAACCACTAGCACCACTGTGATGTCGGTTTTGGGCGACTTGCTGGTGGTAATGTTAATGAAAAAGATCAACTTTGATAAGGCTGGCTACGCCAAAAGGCACCATAGCGGCTACCTCGGACAAAAAAGCAGAATGCGATGAGTAAATTATTCCTGATAGCCGGCCCTTGTGTGGTCGAGAACGACAAAACACCATTTGAAATAGGCAGAAAAGTAAAAGGTATCTGCGACGAGCTGGGTATCGATTACATTTTCAAAGCCAGCTTCAAAAAAGCCAACCGCACCAAGCTCAACAGCTTCACCGGCATTGAAAAAGAAGAGGCCATGGCTATTATTCAGGCTGTGGGAAAAGAACTTGGCGTGCCTACCATTACCGACGTGCATGAAAGCTATGAACCAGCCATTGCCGCCAAGTACGTGGACTACCTGCAAATCCCCGCCTTCCTATGTCGGCAAACGGATTTGCTGCTGGCTGCCGGTGAAACAGGCAAAGGCGTGAATATCAAGAAGGGACAGTTTATGTCGCCTGAAGCCATGAAGTTCTCATTAGAGAAAGTACTGTCCACGGGCAACAAAAATGTGTGGCTTTGTGAACGTGGGTTCTCGTTTGGCTACGAAGGGCTGGTGGTGGATGCCACAGCTATTGCCAGGCTAAAGAAGCACGGCGTGCCCGTGGTGATGGATTGCACACACTCTGTGCAGCAACCCAATAAGGCAGACGGAGTGACTGGAGGCAATCCGGAAATGATCGAAACCATGGCACTTTCTGCCATTGCCACCGGAGCTGATGGGCTGTTTATAGAAACGCACCCTGACCCGGCCAATGCGTTAAGCGACGGCCAAACGATGCTGCCGATTGAAAAGCTTGAGGGGATATTGAGGAAGGTAATGAAGGTGAGGAAAGCACTGGAGGGGTAAAGCACCAAATGGCAAATCGCAAAATCAAATAAGCTCCAAGGTCAAATATTAAAAAGAGAACTAAGAGAACTAGGTTAGATCAAGACTCTCAACCATTGCCTTGAGCTCATTTGGCTTGAGGTCACTTTTCTCACTCTTGTCATAGATCGTCAGCAAATAGACACCTCCAGCCTCTGTGTAGAAGTAGGTAATTACTCTAGCCCCACCCCTCTTTCCTTTGCCTTTGCTACCAATCCCGAGCCTAATCTTAAAACAATTATTTCCTATGGGAGTACCCGAATCGGGAGTTTGCAGAATCTCAGTTATTAGCTGACTAAACTCCTGCTTAAGAGACGGAAATTTTTTTACGAGACGTTTTAACTCCTTTTCAAATCGATGGGTGGGTATGATGCTATAGCTCATCCAACAGTTCTTGAGCTGTTTTGAGCTGAATTTTTCCTTGCTTATGTAAACGCACCTCCTCTGCAGCCTCCTTCAGGTTCTCCCAAAGCTCAGCTGAAGCCAGGGACATAGGCTTTGCATTCTTCACGAACGACAGGCTTTTCAGTACCTTCATCCCAAAAACGGCCTCTTTGTCAGGAATATCAACCAAAACTTTCATAGATTTCAATTTTTGCTTCTTCTTTCAGCCTCTAAGTGAACACGGATAAATTTAAGAAAATTCAGATAGTATTTAAGCTGGCGCAAAATAATGGCTCCGCAAGTCGGCTGTGGCAGCAGCGAAAATCAGCATCAAGATTCCCTTTTAGCGGGCTTCTATCCCTTGAATTTGATCAACTTGTGTATGTTTTCATTTTTGTTTTTTGATCTTAGGCCTTTGAATACATAACCTTGATTTTTAATGCCTCCTAAATATAATATCAAGCTCCTCATTCTCGACGTTGACGGCACACTTACCGACGGCGGTATTTACATTATGGAAGACGGCAGTCAGTTCAAAAAATTTAACTCCCGTGACGGTATGGGCATACGGCTGCTACAGAAAGCGGGCATTGAGGTAGGCATTATCAGCAATGGGAAGACCACCTCTATGGTAAAAGCACGTGCCGACATGCTGGGAATGACCAGGGTTTATGTAGGCGAAGCAAAGAAAATGGATGTGCTGGAAGCGTGGATGAAGGAAATGGACATAGGCCTTGACCAGGTGGGCATGGTGGGCGACGACATCAACGATTTGCCTGTCATGGAAAAAGCAGGACTCTCGGCCTGCCCGGCTGATGCAGTGAAGGCAGTAAAGGAAAAAGCTGATATCGTGCTTCAGTTCAAAGGGGGCGAAGGATGCGTGCGTGAATTAATCGACAACTACTTGCTGGCCGATTGAAAATGGGGTTAAACCGGCCTATTTAGGTTTGGCAAAGCGATTATTAATCCTATTTTTGTGCAAAAATCTTACGACAGAATGAGCGTTCTAGTAAATAAAAATTCCAAAGTCATCGTGCAAGGCTTCACAGGCACTGAGGGTAGTTTTCATGCCCAGCAGATGATTGAATATGGAACCAACGTAGTAGGAGGTGTTACTCCAGGTAAAGGAGGTCAGAAGCATCTTGACAAACCCATTTTCAATAGTGTAGAAGAGGCTGTGCAAACGACGGGAGCTGACGTTTCTATCATTTTTGTGCCACCAGCTTTTGCCGCTGACGCTATCATGGAAGCAGCTGACGCTGGCATCAAGGTAATTGTGGCAATCACAGAAGGCATTCCTGTAAAGGACATGATGACTGCCAAAAATTATATCAAGAATAAAAAAGTAACACTAATTGGCCCTAACTGCCCTGGCGTCATCACTCCTGGCGAAGCGAAAGTAGGCATCATGCCTGGTTTCGTGTTCAAAAAAGGAAGAGTGGGCGTAGTGTCTAAGTCAGGTACATTGACTTACGAAGCAGCTGACCAGATCGTGAAAGCAGGTCTTGGTATTTCTACAGCAATCGGCATTGGCGGTGACCCCATCATTGGCACTCCTACCAAAGAGGCTGTTGAATTACTGATGAACGACCCCGAAACTGATGCTATCGTGATGATTGGTGAAATTGGTGGTAACTATGAGGCACTTGCTTCTGAATACATAAAAAGCACCGGCAACAAAAAGCCTGTTGTTGGCTTTATTGCCGGTCAAACAGCCCCTCCGGGCCGTAGAATGGGTCACGCTGGTGCTATTATTGGTGGCGCTGATGATACAGCAGCAGCCAAAATGAAGATCATGGAAGCCTGCGGCATTCACGTGGTGCAGTCTCCTGCTGACATAGGAGAGACACTGGCCAAAGTGCTTAAGAAATAAGTAATACATTATAACAAGCAAACCTAAACCAAAGAACAGAGCCGCCCTGCTATGCAAGGCGGCTTCTGTTTTTTCCACTTATTTGGTTTAGAACTTCAGCGTATAGACAATGTTAGGCAACATGGCCAGCTGATAGGATTTCACAATGTTGCCAGTGCCAGCCACATAGTATTCATTCACCAATGCCTGGTTGTTGGTGACATTGGTAACGTCAATTTTAAACTCGCTGGTCGTCTTCTTTCTGTTCTTTCTGGTGCCAATGGCCAGGTTGACGAAAAATACGTCATCGCCCTTTACTGAAAACGGATTGGCATCATCCCTCACCTCTGTGCCGAGCTCCCTGGAGGCTTCAAGGTCGATGGGGCTATACCTTTGCCCGCCAATAAGCGCCGCTTTGGCGTTGACAAAGAGTACTCTGTTCTTGTCGGTACTCCCTACTTTAAATTCTTTTCCCCCTATCACATTCACGATGTAATTTCCATCAAAAGCGGACGCCCTCTCAACGCCATCTTGCGCTGTGTAAAGTGACTTGTACAGCGATACAGTTGACATGTAATAGAAGCCACGGTTCAGGTATTGCTCCAGCGTAAGCTCTAGGCCATAGTTTCTCCCGGCTCCTTCATTTACCAACGATTCATTAACAAAAGCTCCAGAGCTGTTGATCATGGAGAAGCTGCTTGAAGGATCTTTCTCCACCGGCACATCATATAGCTGTTGGTAATAGGCTTCCAGCTTCAGGTGAGTGCTTTGATTAAGCACCTGATTGAAACCCACCACATAGTGCGCCGCTTTAGTAGTTCTCAGGTGCTTGTTGGGCTGCAAAAGCGAGCCATCTTCCTGCGTCTGTTTGGCCAGGTAAGCAGAAACCGGCTCCAATCGGCTATGAAGGCCAAAGCCTGCAGTAAAAGCCTGCTTGCTGTTGAGGTCGTACTTCAAGCCGACTCTTGGCTCCACAGATTGCGTATTGTTCAAAGCAAACAGGAAGTAATGAACACCACTGGTCATCGTCCAGGCCTCACTGAAGCGTAATTTCCAACTACCAAATGCCTGAAAGGTGCCCGTATTCCCTTTGTCGTCCAGCCACGTATCCATGGTCTTGTTTTCATAATTGTAAAGATCAACTTTGGCATTGTAACCAAGCCTTGAGTAGATAATGCCAGTCTCAAACTTATTTTTTGCATTCAGCTTGTAGTTCAAAGTGCTGGCTACTCTGATGCTATTTTTGTTGAGGTCAATATCTTCCACATCCCTGAAGCCTGTGTCTTCATTCATGTCGTAATTAGATGTTTGGCCCGACAATGACAATGCAATGGAGTTCCTGACAAACACATTGTCGTTGACAAAGTAGGTGTGATTAACACCGGCCACTCCCAGCCGAGCGCCAAAGTCTCCTCTGGAAAGTATGATGTCCTCATCTTCCTCGTCGGTTTCGGTTTGGCTGATATTGCTAATACCTCCCAGGCCAAATAGTGTAACGTACTGCTTCTTCCCTATTGGCAAGGCGATATTGAAAGATCCGTCCTGGTACTTGGGCACGCCGTTGAAGTCAAGAATACCGGCATCTGACAGTAGCTGCAGCGAGGAATAACGATAATTGGCTATGTAGGAACCATTGTAGCCCTGCTTGAAAGGCCCTTCAGCTGTAAAGTCCACGCCGAAGACACCGAGAGAGGTAGTATACTCCCTCTGTTCGTTATTCCCCTTTTTGAATTTGATGTCGAATACCCCAGAAAGCGCATTGCCATATTCAGGCGAAAAGGCTCCGGTGAAAAAATCTGAGTTGTCGAGCATGTTGCTATTCAAAGCATTGACCGGACCGCCGGTAGCCCCTTCGTTGGCAAAGTGATTGGGATTGGGTATTTCCACGCCCTCCAGCTTCCACAAAATTCCTTTGGAAGAATTTCCTCTTACCACAATGTCATTGTTGCCCTGCGCATCGCCGTTCACACCAGCAAAAGCCGATACCATTCTGGCGGGATCATTAATGGCACCTGCGTAACGCTGTGTTTCCTCCACCGAAAATGAGCGGGCACTCACGAGCGCCATCTCATTCAGCACTTCCGATTTGTCCTTTTTGGCAGTGACAACCACTTCATCCAGCTTGTCAATCGACTCAACCAGGTCAATATTGAGAAGTACTTCTTTGGCGGAATTGACCTGGATATTCGGAATAACCCTGTCTTCATAGCCAATGTAAGTCACAAAAAGCGAAGCCCTGCCAACTGGCACATTTGTAATCCTGAAGTTGCCATCCAGGTCGGTCACAGCGCCAAGTATTGGATCGGTGCCAACTATCTGGACGGTGGCGCCAATCAAAGGGCTCTTAGCATCCTGGTCTAGAATCTGTCCTCTGACAGTTTGCGTCATTTGCTGAGAAAATGACAAAGAAGTAGCGAGCAGGAGGAGTGCTCCTGATAATAAAAAATTCTTCATGAGTGTTTTTGTGTGGTTTATTGGAAAAAGGAGGGGGAGGTATTAAAACCTCACCCCAACATGATAGCCTACCCAGGCCTTCACGTTTGTGCCCGAAAAAGTCTGGTCATAAAATCCATTCTCACCGAGGCCGAGGCCAAAGCTGCCATCAGCATTAACTGAACGGGAAGTGGATATATTCAATATCGGGCCAGCGTTCACTGATAAGGTTTTGAATATTTTGTAACCTACGTTGACTGACAGTTTGGTCACCTGATTGAGGTCGTCCTGAAAATCATCCACTCTGTTTACCCCAAAAGAAGCAAGCTCAACGCTTGTTACAAATTTGTCTTTGATTGGTTTAAACTGCGTACCGAAACCTGCACCTACCGCCCATAGGGGATTGTCGCCAGTTTGAATGCCCACCTCAAGTACGCTGTAAAACTTATCAGTTCCAGACCTAAACGCAGCATTGATATCGGTAATGTCGTTGTAGCTCATGGCAACTTCGTGCTTGCCAGTCCTAACAATGTTCAGAAAGCCTATTGTTGCACCCTTTTCAACTGTGTCGGCAATGTTGATGATACCAAATTGGAACCCCCGCAGGGTTTTGGTGTAGTTGGCAAAACCAGATGCCTGCACACCGTTCACTTCTTTTGCATGGTTATAAAACCCGCTGAGCTGAGCGCCTTTCAAGGAATCGTTGGCATAGTTAACAAAACCGGCACCCTGCACACCCTTTACACTTTTTGCATAATTGACAAAGCCTGAGCCCTGTGCACCAACTACATCACCCAATGCAAAGTTTACAAAGCCGGTTCCCTGCACTCCGGTAATATCTCCGTGAGCGTAGTTCACAAAGCCTGAGCCTTGCCCGCCGATCACATCCCCTTGGGCATAATTCACAAAACCTGAACCCTGAACCCCTGTCAAGCCTTTGCTCATATTGACAAAGCCTGCCATTTGGGCCCCTGTCACCTGCTGTTTGACGCCGTTTACAAAACCGGCTCCCTGGAAGCCAGTAACGTTTCCTCCCACAAGGTTTACAAACCCAGATAGCTGTAGGTACTTCACGTCCGACCTGTCGACGTTAACAAATCCACCAAGCTCAACACCGTTGACACCGTAATTGTATCCGGCAAATATGTTCAACGAAACATTGTTGAGTGATTGACCATAGGGTTTGAAGTTGGTGCCTAGCACCGGAATAAACGACACCTGGAGTGCCTGCTCGCTGATAATCTCTTCAGCTGCATCGCCTTTCTGGGATTCATCTGAAGACTCTTGTGCTTTGCCCGCAAAGGTTACTAAACCAAGGAGCATCATCGATAAAAAAAATTTTGAGTTCATGACTTTAATTTTTTAAAGTTCTACTTAATTTCTCTTTCCCCTATGGAAATTAAAGTCGCTACTACCCCCACGGGCAGATGAAAAAAATCAGAAAAATATTTTTAAGAGTACTATTATGTGGCCAAAAAGGCTAAAAAAGGCGCAAAGCGGCAGTATATCCTACCCAAACCTTAGAGTTGGAAGTTGCGCCAGAAGATTTGAAAAGTGGTCGTCCGCCAAATTTTGTGGAAAGATCCAGCGCCTCACTGTCGGAAGAGTAATTAAAGAAATGAACAACAGGGCCAGCATTGATCGAAGCCCATTTCAACAGCCTAAATCCGAAATTGACCTGGAAACGGTAGTCACTCGGGGCGTCTTCAATCCAGGTATCCATTGGTTGCACAGTGTTTGTTGACAGCTCAAAGTCGGTATAGATTTTCTCGGTCCAATCCACCTCTGTTCCTACGCCTATTCCCATTGACCAAATGGTGTTCTCCTGTGGAACAACACCAAACGTTAACAAGGTGTAGAAATGCTTCGTGCCAGACCGGAAGGAAAAATTCAGATCAGTGATGTCGTTGGCGCTCACGTCAAAGGAGTGAAACCCTTCTTTCACAAGGTTCACGACTCCTATCGTAGCTCCTTTCTCAACCCTTTTTGCAATATTTAAAATGCCAATCTGTAGCCCTTTCACTGTTCCAGCCATATTGATAAGACCGGAAGCCTGAACACCATTAACGGCGGTGGCCATATTCAAGAAGCCAGCCCCTTGAATACCCCTCACCCTTCCTGCCATGTTCACAAAGCCTGTTCCCTGAACACCGTTCATGTCGAGCAGCGTAAAGTTAGTGAACCCTGAGAGCTGTGCGCCATTGATGTTGTTGGCCACATTCACAAAGCCGGTACCCTGCAGGCCGGTATACCTCGTGCCAGCGTGATTGACAAATCCTGAAAGCTGCGTTCCGGTGCCTCCACTGGGTGTCAAATTGACGAAGCCAGATAACTGAGCACCATCCACCTGGCCCCCAACAATATTGCCAAAGCCACCTGCTTGAAAGCCCTTCACATCCATCCTGTCAACGTTGAAAAATCCTCCCAGCTCAACACCACTAACCGAATGATTGTAGCCAGCAAACATATTGAGAGAAACGTTGTTGCCAATTTTTCCACCCATGACGCCATTGGTACCTATCACAGGCAAAAACGATACCTGTAACCAACGCTGCTCGACCATGTCGACGTTGCGAATATGCTGCTTGGCTTTTCTGTTGACCAAAAACCTGACAATGTTCAAAGAATCAATGAAACGTCGGAGTGTTCTGTCTCTGGTTTCTTCCGTCGCTTCCAGTGGCTGTAGTTCAATCTTAACCGGCGCTATCTGCTGATTAACAATCCTGATTACCGTGTCTTTATAGTTCTCTTTGCTGATGGCGAAAGCCGTCACGCCGTCCTGAAAAAAGGTGGACAGTTTGTAAGAACCATCCTCACCGGAAAGGGTCGATGATAAGTTATTTACGTCGTAAACACTCGTATTGGCAAGGCTCCTGCCCGTGCGGGCATCTACAACTTCGCCTACAAACTCGATATTGGACTTGTGCGATTGCCTATCTGCCACCGGCTGAATAATAATGTAGCTGCCCCGTACTTTGTAATCAAAGCTCTTTCCAATCGTCTTTTTTAAAACTTCCTCAAGTGATGTCTCCTGAAAGCTGGCAGTAACGTTTTTATTTGGAAGCAGGTCCGGATTATAGGAAAATCTGCAGTCGGCCTGATTCGATATTTCAGTAAGCGCCTGCCCAATCGGAAGATCAGTGAAGTTTAGTGACAGCCGTTGGTCAAGCAGGTTTTGACACCAGGCCCTACCAACAACCGCTACCAAAAAAAATGTTAAAAAAATCAGTTTTCCGGACATCCAGTTCCCTTTAAAAGAATGACATTCCCATTTTTACTAACCTTCAGATCGAGCGTGAGCGCAATCACATCAAGGATATTGTTCAAAGAGTCATTTTCAAAGTTTACGGATAGGCGACAGTTGGCCATTTGCTCATTCTCAAGTTCGATGTCTACGAAATATGCCTCCTCGATAGCATCTATCACGTCAGGGAGAGAGTGGCCAGCAAAGGATAGCCGACGGGTTCTCCAAAACTGATCAACTCCGGTGGAAGTAGACCCTCCGGTGGAGGCCAAAAGTCCCGACTTGGCTGTGTACGTAGCTTTCTCCCCTGGGGTTAGAATAACTTCCTGCGTACCTACAGAAAAAGAAACTCTTCCAGTGGCCACAAAGACAGAAACCGTGTCTTCCATTGCCGAGCTCTTGACGTTAAATGACGTACCCAGTACCTTGATAGTAGCAGGCCCGGCATGAATGACAAAAGGTCTCTCAGGGTCGGGTTCCACTTCAAAAAAAGCTTCTCCTTTCAGGCTCATCTCCCGACTATTGGCTGCAAATTCTTCGGGGTACTGAATGATACTTTCTTCATTCAGCGTAATGTGGGAGCCATCCTGAAGGTTGACGTTTATTATCTCCGACGCTGAAGCTACTTCCATCATCTGAACGTCAGTAAAATAAATACGCAAGAAGTAAGTAATCCCGCCCAAAAGAACCAGAGAAGCTGCGATTCGCATGATCCAGGGATTTCGGCCTTCCGATTTCTTCTGTTTGCCGACAGCGTTATTCTTTGCCGTCTTCACATTGACCCAGGCAGTGTCTACATCAAACGGGGCAGACGCTGGCGCTTCGTCGAGCATCACTGCGCCCAGGTCTTCCCACAGCATTTTCTGCTGAACAAAAGCCTCTTCATTTGCGCCAGACTCAGCAACCCACATCATCACAGCTGCTGATTCTTCATCAGACGTTTCGCCAGCAAAATACTTTGCCAGCAACTCGTTAGTGATCATATGTGGACTCTGCTTACTCATCTCTTCATTTGTTCGACAACAAGATTACCATTTACCCCCATGTAAAAACAGAAACAATAATACCGCAGGCAGATACTCCCCTAATTCTTCACGCATAATCTTCAGCGCCTTCCCCATTTGATTTTCGACAGTCTTCAACGATAAGTTTAACTCATCAGCAATTTCCTTATATCGTTTTCCCTCAAACCGGTTGAGCTCAAATATCTCCCGGCACTTTTCCGGAATTTTGTCCATGGCAATGGCAATCTTTTCTTTGAGCTCCTCTAGTTCCAGAAAGTCGGTGGACTCTCCAACAGGTGCCACGTACCTTGTTCTGTCGGCATACTTCTGCTCTACCTTTTGGTGCTTGATATAATTGAGGCAGGCATTCCTGACGGCCCCAAAAAGGTAGGACTTTATCGACGTTTTGATTTTCAACAGATCTGTTTTGATCCACATATCGCTGAAAAGCTCCTGCACAATTTCCTCCGCTATTTCCGTGTCTTTGACATATTTGAGGGCAAAGGAAGCCAGCCCTGAATAATATTCACGGAAAATCCCTTCAAAGACTTTTTCGTCAGCGATGTTGACAATATGGACGCTATGTGCTACCTGCTCTGACAGTTCGTATAGTATTTCCTGCAATAATAATGAGTTTGGATCAAAACAGACGGCAACCATGGTTAAGAAACAACAAGTAGCCACCGCCAAAAAAAGAAAAGCCGGGAGTTCCCCGGCTTTATGGTGTTTAAGTGCCTCAAAGGCTATTCTTCGTGCAAAACATCTACCGGATTACTGAAAGCCGTTTTTACTGACTGATAACTTACCGTAAGGACGGCCAAAACCAGGGCGCTCAAACCGGCATAAATAAATACCTGCCAGTTGATGTTTGTTCTGTACTGATAGTTTTGCAGCCACATGTTAGCCGCCCACCAGCCTAGTGGCACTGAAATAGCGAAGGCAATGATCACAAGCCGGGCGAAATCCTTACCCATTAATACCACCAGCTGGCTGACCGAGGCTCCCAGTACCTTGCGAATGCCAATCTCTTTGTTGCGTACCTCTGCCATATAGGAAGCCAGACCTAATAAGCCCATACATGCAATAAGGATGGCCAGGCCAGTAAATACCGAAAACAGTTGACCCAGGCGTTGTTCAAATTCGAATGCGCTGAAAAACATGGTATCAGTAAACTGATAGCTAAATGGCAAGCCGGGCGCAAATTCGTCCCACTGCAATGTTAAAAAGCTTAGAAAATCTTTTACGTCAGCGGCCTGATTGTTTTCTGGCTTCAACCTTACGGACAGAAAGTGCGTTTCCTGATGTGTAATAGGTGCGCCATAAGGGAACACCGCCAATGGCTGGATCGGGCTGTCGAGCGTCCAATAGTTAAAATCTCTGATCACACCGATAACGTTGAAACGGGTACCCCAGTAAACCAGCTTTTTGCCTATCACAGTCTCGTCGTTGTTCCAGCCAAGGGCCTTTACAGCATTTTCGTTCAACACCACGCTCGTACGATCAGCCTGAAATCCTTCTTCAAAAATCCGCCCGTATAGTACATCAACACCAAGTGTTTGCAAGTAATTATTACTCACATTCATATAGTTGATGGGCTGCTCATTCTCAGGATCTTCCTCGGTAGTGAAGCTGTCACCATCCCAAATATTAGGTGGAACCGACGTAGACATGCCCACCGAAGCAACCGAAGGATTGTTGCTAAGTACTTCTCTGAACGACACCCTCTTTACCGAGTCCATTCTTTGCACCTGCGGCACAATGATCAGGTTGTTCTTATCAAAACCAATGTCTCTGTTTTGCAAATAAGTAATCTGGTCGTAAACGATAAAAGACAGCACTACCAGTGTAATGGAAATGGCAAATTGAAATACCACCAAGCCTCCACGAAGAAGTTGGCCACTCTTGCCCACCTTGTTTTGCTTTCTAAGTGCCTGAATAGGGCTGAAGCGAGCCATATAAAACGCTGGGTAAGCGCCGGCAAGAAGAGCGGTGGAAACAATAATTATGAGAAGGAAGATGATTTTCATCCCGCTATCAAAAAGACCAAAGGTAGACAGCTGTATTCCCGCCAGACTGTTGAAGTAAGGAAGGCTAAGCTCAACAAGACCTATTGCGAGAGCGGACGAAAATATTACCAGGATAAAAGACTCGGCCAGGAACTGGAAAAGCAGATGCTCCTTCAATGCACCCATCATTTTTCGCACACCAACTTCTTTTGATCTGCTGACTGATCTTGCGGTGGCCATGTTCATGTAGTTAACACTGGCCAGCACAAGCACCATAATGGCTATTGCTGACAGCACATACACATAGAGGATATTACTTGTTGGCCCAAGCCTGTTGGGGGAACTTACCGAGTGTAGCCATATATCAGACAAAGGCACAAGGTACAAATGCCAGGGCTTGCCACCTGAGGTGACGGTTTCATACTCCTGGCCTGCTCTTTTGCTTGGCAGGTCAAAAATAGCCTCTCCTACAGATTTCGAATTTGCTCCCTCTTTCAGCAAGGCATAGGTGACAAAACCAGACCAAAACCAGGTCGTCTTTCGGGCAGCCACCTCGGGGAATGATGACATAGAAGCGAGGATATTAAAGCTGAAATGGCTATTCGGTGGCACGTCTTCCATTACTCCGGTGACTTTGTAAAGCCCATCCGTTCTTCCATCTGTCATTTTCAGCACTTGACCCAGAGCGTCAACTTTGCCAAAATACTTTAACGCCGAAGATCGGGTGATGACCACCGAAAATGGTTCATTAAGAGCAGTTTCGGCATCGCCATCGATCATTTGAAAAGTGAATAGCTGTAAGAAGGTGGAGTCCACTGCGCCCACGCCGTTGTCTTCATACGCAACTACGTTTTGCTGAGAAGGCACACTTACGACTCTGTCACCCACCGTATACACCCTCGCCGTCTGCTCCACGCCGGGGATATCGGTGCGGATGGCATCGGAAACGCCGGGCCCCGTAGAGCCAAATGTCGGATATGCATCGCCCCAGATAAATGTTTGATCGATCCTATAAAGTCGATCCCCCTTTTCATGGAATCCATCGTAGCTGAACTGGTAGTCGATGTAAAGAGAAATAACCATAAAAACAGCCAGCCCTATACCCAACCCAAACACATTGAGAATGGAGTAAAAGCGCTGCTTGAGCAGGTTCCTGATGGCGACGGTTAGAATGTTCTTTAGCATATCCTTTAATTTTTGTCTACCCAGGCAAGACAACCATTGTACCAAACTATAATCTACTGTTTTTCAGCTAATTAAGGAAAAATGACTCGCTTTCTGAATTCCAGTATCAAACAGAGGTGTCTGATATCGGACGGTGTAAAAAGAAAATCCCACCGAGGGGCGGGATCTTCCAGCATTAGTAACCTATGGCTTTTCAGCTCGGGTAAAGCTCTTTTTGTACGTCATCCTCTTTCTAAAAGACGAATATTTCTTCAATGAACCCAAGCTTGCATAGTTACTTTTCAAATACTCTTCCTGGTCTCTTCCGGAGTATTGCATTCATTTACGAAGTATGAAATAATATTGGATTTAGCTGTGCCCGAAATTTAGGTGGTTATTTGCCCGAGCACCACCATGTTCTCCAGGGTTGGTGACTCCAGCCCTCCTTTGGGCTCAAGGGTGATAGCGAAGGCCACAGCCCCCTTAATGTTCTTCATCTTCACAAGACTGTTGGGGTTAGCAAAATCAATCACTCCCATGTCAACTGGCTTGCCCTCCACAATGGCCCAAAGCTGATAATCCTGCTGGTCACCCGGTGTGCCTAAGTTGCCAAGGTCGAGGTAGACCTCTTCGGAGGTGGTATTCCAGTAAACAAACAATTGAAGGTTGGAGCCTTCTTTTGTGGCGTTCAGTTGAATTCTCTTGGTATTTTCGTCTGTGGCAAGGGCCAGCATTTGCTCGTTTTGGTCATGCGAATTCTTCACCTGGTTAAGTTCCTGCGCCATCATGCTGTTCTGGGAAACGAGCGCTTCGTATTCTCCACTTACGCTATTGTACTTTTGGAAATAGAATAGCGCTGCGATAAATGAAAGCAGGGCAACGGTTACAGAAGCAGCCATCATCCAGTTATTCTTCGTCTCGCTGGCTGGTTGGAGATGTATCTGCTTACCTTTCCCTACCAGGGTAGACTCGGGAAGAGCGTCAAAAAGTTTCTGCTTAACCGGCACAGGTGGTGCAATTCCCAGCTCCTGATCCATCAACTCCATTGCATGCTCAACAGCCTCAAGTTCAGCCTTCACCTCAGGGTGCTCAGCGCACATACGCTCCACCTCAGCTTGCTCAGCTGCTGAGAGCGTGCCCAGAACGTAAAGTTCCAGTATACCTGATTCGATGAATTCTTTACTTGTCAACGTTCAATAGTTTTCTTAGCAATATCACTCCAGCCCTTAACCTGGTTTTCACCGTGCCAAGAGGAATATTGAATTTCTCTTCAATTTCCGATTGAGTGTATCCCTGAAAGTACATCAAGTCCACAATCTCTGCCTGATCCGGTTTTAGCTTGCTGAGCAATTCCCTCACTCCAATCCCGTCCACCTTCATTTCTTCCATTGGCAAGGCTGCCTCTGCATATACGAAGGACTCCACCGAATCAGTTTTACCCGATTGAGAAAATTCTTTTGACCGGGTTTTATCAATGGCCAGGTTTCGGGCAATATTCACCATCCAGGTATACAGCTTTCCTTTAGAGGAATCGTATTTTTCTGAGCGCTCCCAATACCGCAAAAAGGCATCGTTAAGCACCTCGGAGGCTACTTCTTCACTTCGGACAATTCGAAAAACGACACCATAAATAGCCTTTGAGTACCTGTCGTACAGGTACTCAAAAGCCAGCTTGTCCTTTTCCTGAACACGGCGAACTAACTCTTCTTCCGGGATGATATAGACGGTTCTTCCGCTCAACTACCGCTTTTTACAAATGAATTACCTCGTCGTAAGCCGCTGCTGCTGCTTCCATCACCGCTTCAGACATAGTCGGGTGAGGGTGTACCGATTTGATAATTTCATGGCCTGTGGTTTCAAGCTTTCTCGCTGTAACAATTTCAGCGATCATTTCCGTCACGTTAGCACCGATCATATGTGCACCAAGCAGCTCGCCGTATTTGGCATCAAAAATTAGTTTCACAAATCCGTCGGCGGCTCCGGCGGCTTTGGCTTTGCCTGAGGCTGAGAACGGAAACTTGCCAACTTTAAGCTCATACCCGGCTTCTTTGGCAGCCTTTTCGGTGTAGCCTACAGAAGCCACTTCTGGCGAGCAGTAGGTACAACCAGGGATATTGTTGTAATCCAGCGGTTCAGGGTGATGCCCTGCAATTTTCTCTACGCAGATAATACCCTCGGCAGAAGCAACGTGCGCCAGCGCCTGGCCCTTCACAATATCGCCGATGGCATAAATGCCTGGTATATTCGTTTTGTAGTAATCATCTACCAGCACTTTACCCCTGTCGGTAGCAACGCCCACATCCTCCAGACCTATTCCTTCAAGATTGGTAGAAATACCTACGGCAGACAGTACCACATCACACTCAAGGTTTTCTTCACCTTTTTGCGTTTTCACAGTCACTTTGCATTTCTTGCCTTTGGTGTCGACCTTGGTTACTTCCGAGTTGGTCATGATGGTCATGCCGGCTTTCTTAAAGATTCTTTCCAGCTGCTTAGAAACTTCTTCATCTTCCAGTGGCACAATATTGGGGAGAAACTCTACGACGGTGACGTCCACCCCAATTGACTTGTAGAAGTACGCAAATTCTACGCCGATGGCTCCTGAGCCCACCACCACCATGCTCTGTGGTTTTTTGTCGAGCGTCATGGCCTTTCTGTAGCCGATAATTTTTTCATTATCGATGGGCAATGCTGGCAATTCACGTGAACGGCCTCCGGTTGCCACTATGATATGATCAGCCTGGTAGTCAGTCTTCTTACCGTCTTTGGCAGTTACTTCAACTGTCTTGTTCTTCTTTAGCTTCCCGAACCCTTCGATGTGATCGATTTTATTCTTTTTGAAAAGGAACTGGATGCCTTTGCTCATGCCGTTGGCTACATCCCGGCTTCTCTTCACCATGCCGTCAAAATCGGCCTCGGCTCCTTTTACTGAGATGCCGTAGTCTTTGGCATGATTAATATATTCAAATACTTGGGCACTTTTGAGTAAGGCTTTGGTGGGAATACAGCCCCAGTTAAGGCAAATTCCGCCTAGCTCGTCACGCTCTACCACACCTACTTTCATTCCCAGTTGAGAAGCCCTGATAGCGGCCACATAGCCTCCGGGTCCACTCCCAATAACAATCAAATCGTATTTCGTAGCCATTTGAATATGTTTATGTCAATTTAAAATATAGTCTGGCGGCAAATTTAAACCGTTTGGTTGTAGAAAAAAATCTTTCATAGAACCATACAAAAGTTATTACCAGACGGCGAAATTGGATTCTCACAATTGGATTCATTCCACCTTTTGGCATTATTTCCAGTCCGGAGAAGTCCGTACAAAAGAATGATAGCTACCGGGAGGATAAGCCATTTTTTCCTCTTTATCTGCATTCTCTCAACTGCTTGGAACACAACAACTGAGTACACAGGAAAAATTCCGGCAAGGAACCTTTCTACGTCACTAGCAACTGGTTTGCCCAGAATTACAAAGCCAAGAACGTAAACAAAAGGAATGGTTGATAATTGCCTGAGAAATGTTAACCTTGGTGAAATGGGCTCGCTGGAAAAGAATATGCTAATGACGAATAACAGGCCGAAAAGCCCTGGTACAACTAACACATATTGGCTTAATGTACCTGGCAAAAACCACACACCAACAGCTCTTGAATATTCGAGAATGTTACCAGGAATGTTTTGAAAATATCCAGCAGCTAGAAAGTCACCTCCCTCTCTGATAAAACCATAGATGTTCCAAATGAAGAAGCCGACCAGGGAAATCAGCAAAGCACCAACAACCTTTATTCGATCCACAAAAGAATTCTCCTCCAAAAAGAGTCCCAGAAAAATGCCTGAAACTATGAATATCCCGGCATTTCGCTGGGCACAAAGAAGGAGCGATAACCCAATAAGGGCGTAAAAAAAGCTTCTCCTTTTGGTCTGACGGTAGAAATACAACGTAACAATGGTCAACTGAATCAGCAGCAAAAAAAGTGGCTCACTCCACAAAAAGGAGTGCACCAGAAGCAACGGGGTCGACAGAAAAATGTAAAAACAGGCAAGAACCTTGTAGCCAATACTGTCAAGTGCTACATCAATCAGTTTCCAGGTCAAAATGAGTGTGACCGCATAACAAGCAATATTAAAAACCTTGCTGAAGAACAGGTTCCCATTCCAAAGAGAAAGAATTGCTGGAAACAAAGGTGGCTGTGCAACATACTTAGCGCCAAGCTGCGTTTCCATTGGACGCCCCTCTCCAATCGCCCTCGCCGCCGATAAATAGTTATGTGAATCGTAAGTAAGACCAAGCCCGCACCAAACAGCGTAAACGAGGGTGCAGCATGCCAATATACCAACCAAAAATGGAATGATCCATGTGTATTTATTATCAATTTGGTCTAGATACTTAGTCAACTTTTTATTTCTTTGATGCATTATCCAGAAATATACAGACAATGAAACTATTGGAAGGAAAAGTCGCCCTTATTACCGGCGCTTCAAAAGGTATTGGTAAATCTATTGCACTGGCATTTGCTGAGCAAGGTGCTACTGTAGCTTTTACTTATCTGTCAAGTGTAGAAAAAGGCCAGGCGCTCGAAAAAGAGCTGTCGGCAAAAGGTGTAACGGCCAAAGGTTACAGATCGGATGCCAGCAATTTTCAGGCTGCCGAAGAGCTTATCAATGCAGTAGTAGCTGATTTTGGAAGACTCGACGTGCTGGTAAACAACGCCGGCATCACGTCTGATACACTGTTGATGAGAATGAGTGAGGAGCAGTGGGATAAGGTGATTCAGGTGAACCTGAAGTCTTGTTTCAATACTGTGAAAGCTGCCACCAAGCCTTTTCTGAAGCAAAAGAGCGGTAGCATCATCAACATGACTTCCGTAGTTGGTCTTAAGGGAAATGCTGGCCAGGCTAACTATGCGGCATCAAAAGCTGGTATCATTGGCTTCACCAAGTCAGTAGCCCTGGAGTTTGGCTCCCGCAATATCAGATCCAATGCCATAGCTCCAGGTTTTATAGAAACTGAAATGACTGACGTACTGGACGAAAAAATAGTTCAGTCGTGGAGGGATGCGATTCCTTTGAAAAGAGGCGGTCAACCTGAAGATGTGGCCAATGCCTGCATCTTTCTTGCGTCCGACATGTCAACCTACATCACAGGCCAGGTGATCCAGGTAGATGGTGGTCTGCTGACCTAAAACCTTTGAATCGGTAATCAGCTTTGAAGCTCCGCCGGTCATTCATCGCCGATTACCGGTTAACATAACCCAGCGTGCCGCTCACCAAATTTACAGTAACTTCCAACACCCTTTTGCGGTGCACTTCGTTATCATTGATGTGTCTTAAAGAGCCAAATGACAGAAAACAATAATTTACTGTTCGAACATTCTCCCTGGTGGATTTTGGCGTGCTGTGCTTTGGGTTTGCTATATGCTTTTTTGCTGTACCAGAAAAAATCAACCTGGTCAACACTGACAAACCGCATCCTCTTCAGCATTCGTTTTCTGCTGGTAAGCTTCCTGGCCATTCTGTTGCTCAGCCCTTTTCTCAGGCTCGTACTTAATCAGGTAGAAGAACCCATTTTCGTCCTTGCACTCGATAATTCCACTTCGGTTGCCAGCGGTTTAGACTCTACTCAGCTTTTGGCCGTTTCCAGACAAATGGATCAGCTGACTGCCGCACTGGCTGCTAAAGACGTTACGGTAGAGAGAAGGAACCTCAACAACGAAGACCTTTCAAAGTTTGTAGGCACACCTTTTGACCAGAAAACAACCGACCTTTCAACGCTCCTCAGAGAGTGGCAAACCGAATTCGAAGGGAGAGCCTTTACAGGTGCGCTTATCGTATCTGATGGCATCTACAATAAGGGCATGGCTCCCCAGTATCTCAACTTTACTGGCAAAGTTTACACCCTTGGCGTTGGAGACACAATTCCTGTAAAGGATCTCATTTTGAACAATGTTCAGTTCAACAAAATCGCTTATCAGGGAAATCTTTTCCCGGTGCGGGCAGAGGTAATTAATCAAGGCATTGAAGCAGCAGAGTTAGAAGTCTCCGTTTTAAAAGACGGGAAAATAATCAGCACGCAAAGAATTAAAGGCGGCGGTGGTGAGCTTCTCAACGCCGACTTTCAGGTGCCCGCCGAGCAGAAAGGCCTTCAGCACTACGTGGTGCAGGTATCAAACCACCCAGAGGAGACAATACTTTCCAACAACCAGCAAGACATATACATCGACATTGTAGAAGGGAAAGAAAAAATCCTCATCGCTTCCGGCGCTCCCCACCCCGACATCAAGGCCCTTAAGGCTGCGATATCGAAAAATGAGAACTACGAAGTAAAAACCTATGTGCCGATGGTAGACAAAGAGCTGCCTACCGATGTATTTGACCTCGTTATCCTCATCTCCCCTTTCGAAAGACAGCGAAGACTAGCTGCTTTGTTAGAGAGAGTGAAAAATGAAAACATGAGTGCCTGGTATGTGCTGGGCAGCACTACTTTGTGGGCAGAAGCCAACAATCAAAATACCCTCTTCAAGGTGGAGAGAACGAGAAATGAATCAGACCAGGTCAGGCCAGCATACAATGATGCCTTTCAGCTTTTCACGTTCGAAAGTGAGTGGAAAGGGATAGTCAATTCTTACTACACCCCAGTCACGGTTCCATACGGTGACTATCAAATAAGTGGTGGCGTTGCCGTGGCTTTGTTTCAGAAAGTAGGCGCTATTACTACTCCCCGGCCAATGTGGTTTTTCTCACAAAACCAGCTACCCAAGCAAGCGGTGACTTTAGGTGAAGGCCTTTGGCAATGGCGCATGCAGGAGTACTCGAGAACAGACAATTATGTAGCATTTGACAATCTCGTGCTGAAAACGGTACAATACCTGAGCTCTAAAGAAGACAAAAGAAAGTTTCGGGTGTACACGACAAAAACTGAATTTTTCGACAACGAGCAGATCATTTTTCAAACTGAAACCTATAACGACGTTTTCGAGCCCATATACGGCACAGAGGTGGAGCTAAAGCTCACCTATGCCGATGGAAGCGTAACCAACTACAACTATACTACTGCCCCGGGAAACACCCGGTTCCGACTCAATGGATTGAAAGACGGTATTTATGAGTTTGAAGCCAGTGCCATGGTAAACGGAAACAGGGAGCTCGCTTCGGGTCAGTTTACTATAAGAAAACTCGACCTGGAAAACCTGCAGCTAACAGCCAATTTTAATGTTTTGAGAGAGTTGTCAGCAAGCACAGGCGGTAAGTTTTATGCAGCTAATCAGGCTGACGCCATGATTGCCGACCTGACCGCACTGCAACCAAAAGGCAGGATTTACAGCTCAGAAAACTACCTTCCGATTATTCATCTGTGGTGGATCTTCACTATCCTCCTGGTGCTGCTGTCAGCAGAGTGGTTTACCAGAAAATATTCGGGTAGCTATTGAAACTAAGTCCTCATCACTTGATTAAACCGGAATTAATTCCATAAAGACTACAAAAGTTTGGTTTGGGTCGGTAGCGTAAATAACCCTTCCAACTAAGCTGCAAGCCACTGCCCAGGGCTGTCTTCATAAACTTTTGTAGTCTGATAGTAGCGGAAATGGCTGACCAGAAAATATTCAGGCCGCCATTAAAAAGAAAAGCCAGAAGTGAGACCTCTGGCTTAGCTAATTCTATTTGAGTATTTACTTCAGTTACTCTTTCTTTTCTTTCTTCACTTTCTTCTTTTTCAGCGAAATAACCAACTGCTCGGCGTCGGTCACATGATCGGCCAGGATAATGTCCCCCTCCTCAATTTCACCTCTGAGAATTTCTTCGGCCACCGGATCTTCCAGGTATTTCTGAATGGCTCGGTTCAGCGGCCTTGCACCATATTGCGGATCATAGCCTTTGTCTGACAAGAAATCCTTTGCCTTTTCCGTCAGCTCCACCTGATAACCAAGGTCTGTAATTCTCTTGAACAGCTTACCAAGTGTGATGTCAATGATCTTATGAATATGCTCCCTTTCAAGGCTATTGAAGATAATGATATCGTCTAACCTGTTAAGGAATTCAGGGCTGAACGTTTTCTTCAAAGCATTCTGGATGGTCGACTTCATCACCTCATCCATGCTGTTTTGTCTCGACTGAGTGGCAAAACCAATGCCCGCTCCGAAATCCTTCAAGTCACGCACACCAATATTGGAGGTCATGATAATAATTGTATTTCTGAAATCGACTCTTCTACCAAGTCCATCAGTAAGAATACCGTCATCGAGCACTTGCAACAGGATGTTAAACACATCTGGGTGTGCTTTTTCAATCTCGTCGAGTAGCACCACTGCATACGGCTTGCGGCGAACCTTTTCAGTCAGCTGGCCACCTTCTTCATATCCAACGTATCCCGGAGGCGCTCCCACAAGTCTCGATACAGAGAATTTCTCCATGTATTCACTCATGTCGATGCGCACCAAAGAATCGTCTTTGTCGAATAGGTAAGTGGAAAGCACTTTCGCCAATTCCGTTTTTCCAACACCGGTAGGGCCAAGAAAAACAAAAGAACCGATTGGCTTCTTAGGATCCTTCAACCCAACCCTTGTACGCTGAATAGATCTTACGAGCTTCTTGATAGCCTCTTCCTGACCAATTACTTTGCCGGCCAGCTCTTCACCCATTTTCAGCAGTTTGTTGCCTTCTTTCTGAGCTACTCTGCTGGCAGGAATGCCGGTCATCATGGCAATTACTTCGGCCACGCTTTCCTCGTCAACCGCATAGCGCTTCGACTTAGTCTCTTCTTCCCAGCGAGTCTTGGCATTTTCCAGCTCCTCTATCAGTTTCTTCTCCTTGTCTCTCAGCTGAGCCGCCTCCTCGTACTTCTGGCTTTTTACCACCCTGTTCTTCTCCTTCTTCACATCTTCAATACGCTCTTCCAGCTGCACGATGTCTTCAGGAACATGGATATTGTTAATGTGAACACGGGCACCAGCCTCATCCATCACGTCGATGGCCTTGTCGGGCAGGAACCTGTCGCTGATATACCTGTCAGACAACATCACACAAGAAGCAATTGCTTCAGGTGTATAATTCACATGGTGGTGCGACTCGTACTTGTCTTTGATGTTGTTCAGTATCTGCATGGTTTCTTCCACCGTAGTGGCATCCACCATCACAACCTGAAAACGACGAGCAAGTGCACCATCCTTCTCAATATACTGACGGTACTCATCAAGTGTTGTGGCTCCGATACACTGTATTTCGCCCCTGGCCAAAGCCGGTTTGAACATGTTGGAAGCATCAAGTGACCCTGATGCACCCCCTGCACCTACTATGGTATGCAGCTCATCTATGAAAAGAATTACGTCAGGTGATTTCTCTATCTCATTCATCACCGCCTTCATTCGCTCTTCGAACTGCCCACGGTATTTCGTGCCAGCCACCAGTGAAGCAAGGTCAAGCGTCACTACTCTTTTATTAAAGAGCACCCTAGACACTTTCTTCTGAACGATTCTCAGCGCAAGGCCTTCAGCAATGGCTGTTTTACCAACGCCAGGCTCACCAATGAGAATGGGGTTGTTCTTTTTACGGCGGCTAAGGATTTGTGCCACCCTTTCAATTTCTTTCTCACGACCTACAATTGGGTCGAGCTTGTCATCCTCGGCCATCTTGGTCAGGTCTCTGCCAAAATTGTCGAGTACAGGCGTTCTGGATTTCTCCCCGCCTTTTGCCGCACCAGCTTCTCCTCTTCCGGCAGACCCACTTCCGCTGCTGCCAAATATTCTTGAAGAGGAATCGTCATCAGTATCATCAGTGTCTGACGATGCCAACGGATTTTCTGTTTGATATTCCAATAGCTCTTTCACGACTTCGTATGTTACGTCAAATTTCTCAAGAATTTGAGTCGCTATATTGTCTTCATCTCTCAAGATGGAAAGCAATAAGTGCTCAGTGCCGATCAACTGGCTCTTAAATATTTTGGCTTCCAAATAGGTGATTTTAAGCACTTTCTCTGACTGCCTGGTCAGGGGTATATTGGCGAGGTTTTTTACGTTGCTGGTGGCAGTGCCCTTGGTTGCCTGCTCCAGAGCAGTGCGAAGCTCCTCCAAAGAAACGCCAAGCTTCTTCAGCAAGCCTACAGCTACACCTTCGCCTTCCCTAATCATTCCCAACAACAAATGTTCAGTGCCTATATAGTCATGCCCGAGACGGAGCGCCTCTTCCCGGCTTAGAGAAATTACCTCCTTGACTCTATTAGAAAATTTTGCTTCCATAAAATGGTATATCCTGTATTAGAGTAAAAATAATTTTTTAGTAGCGCAATTACTACTAATTGATGGCCGATTTGAATCTATTTAACAACGCCCTTCTCCCAAATGTTCAGTTCACAATTTACTAAGCTAATAAGGCCACTTTACTGAGGACTTCTTAATAATATGCAATGCATTAGGGCCTTCGCAAAAGATTAAATCGAGAATGGAGAGGTTAGGGACAAATTCGCTGCCAAAGTTTTGCTGGTACACAGTAGGCACGAAATGATCAATTTCCCCATTAGTGCTCTTGGGGCTAATTTTCGACCTCAAATCGGTAAAATCAAAATCTTTTGCCAATAAATATTTTTCTGACTGCAAAAATTTGTCTGACAGTCCGGCGCATTTCAGACATAATGACAGCAACTTTTCATTAAAATCAAGCAGCCGGTCTGTCGGACTCAGAATCGCCTTTTGAAAATCTTCACCAAAAAATTCGAAGAAAGGCGACTTGCCATAAGCGGAAAGGATGCCCTTCCAGAAAGGCCTTTGCCATGGAATGCTGTTGTCTATCAGCACTTCGTGAAAAGGGATTTTGGGAGCGGTGTGCCGCACGGGCACAGTCAACGCCAAAGGGCCATTGGCTCCAAGGATGATGCACCGGTTTCTGTAAGACTGCTTGATGTAATTTTCATGCACATCGAAAATCACCTTGTCGAAGCTTTCCCAAACAGCGAAGTATTCAATGCACGGCAATAGCGGAAACTCGGAAACCACAATTTTTTCTGCGCCCACTATAAGAATTGGTTAAAGTCTCCAAGCCCTTCTCTGATTACCTCAAACTCGTCGTCGACACAATTGACAATAGTACTGGGGACATTGTTGCCATAGCCGCCGTCAATCACTGCGTCTACCAGATCTTCGTATTTTTCAAAAATGAGACCCGGATCGGTCGAATACTCAACAACCTCGTCTTCATCGTGAATGGAGGTGGTGATAATAGGATTGCCCAGCACATTCACTATTTCTCTGGGAATATTGTGATTCGGCACCCTGATACCGACTGTCTTTTTATTGGCGTGCAAAATTTTAGGCACCCGGCTGCTGGCTTCCAGAATAAATGTAAAAGGCCCCGGGAGCGCTTTCTTCATCACTTTAAAAACAGGCGTGCTCAGGTGGCGTGTGTATTCCGATATGTGACTAAGGTCGTAGCAAATGAAAGATAAGTTGGCATTTTTCATCTTTAACCCCTTAATGCGCAAAATTTTCTCAATTGCCTTCTGATTAAAAATATCACACCCCATTCCGTACACTGTATCGGTTGGGTAAATAATAACCCCTCCGTCTCTCAAAATCTCTACTACCTGATCGATCTTCCTCATGTCGGGATTATCGGGGTGTATTCTTATCAACTCTGCACTCATATGGTTAGCTCTTTGCCTTCTTCAGAAACATTTTCTGGCTCGAAAAGAATCTTTTTGCATCAAAAAATTCCAAATCCTGTTAAATACACTAAACTTTGAAGCCGCTAAGTTAACTGAAGTTAAACAGGTATGACAAAACGCAACGTATTGGTTGGAGCAATTGTGGTATTTTCCACCCTGGTATCATCATTTGCTTTTTATGCTTATCAGGTGCTTTTTACTCCCAATTTTTTAACCGAAACAGAAGGGGATAAGCCATTCATTATTGAGAAAGCTGCTACTTTCAAGGATGTGCAAAACTCGCTGTACGACAATGGTTATGTGACCGACCTGGTTTCCTTCAGCTTCCTTGCCAAGCTGATGAACTACCACGAGGCTGTGAAGCCAGGTTACTATATCATTCGCAAAGACATGAGCAATATCAATGCCATCAGGATGCTTCGGGCGGGGCTCCAACAACCTGTTGACATTACCTTTAGCAATGTGCGACTGATGAGTGAATTGCCTGAGAAGTTGGGTAAAAACCTGATGATGTCGGAAGAGGAACTCAAGGCTTTGTTGCTTAGCGATTCAGTGGCTGCGGCCTATGGGTTCACCCAGCAAACGTTCATCAGCATGTTCATTCCTAACACCTACGAAGTGTATTGGACCATTACCGGCAAGGCATTTCTGGACAGGATGCACAATGAGTACACCAAATTCTGGAGTGCAGAAAGAAAGGAAAAGGCCGATGCACTGGGAATGACACCTGTGCAGGTATCCACGCTAGCCGCCATTGTGCAGGCCGAATCCATTAAGGGTGAGGAAAGTGCCACCATTGCCGGGCTGTATCTTAACCGTTTGAAGAAAGGCATGCCCTTGCAAGCTGACCCCACGCTCAAATTCGCCCTTGGCGATTTCGCCATCCAGCGACTACTCCTCAAAGACCTCGAAATAGATTCGCCCTACAACACCTACCGGAATGCTGGTTTGCCTCCGGGCCCTATCAACATGCCTACCATTCAGAATATTGACGCCGTGCTGAACTACGAAAAGCATAAGTACCTGTACATGTGTGCCAGAGAAGATTTTTCGGGTTATCATGCATTTGCCACCAACTTGATTGACCACAACAAGAATGCAAAGCGTTTTCAGGACGCTTTGAACAAAGCCAAAATATTCCGCTAAATATGTATACCCACGAAACCCAGCTGAGAGTGCGCTACGCAGAAACAGACCAGATGGGCTATGCTTACTATGGCAACTATGCTGCCTATTATGAAGTAGCAAGGGTTGAATGCATCAGGTCGCTGGGGTTTTCGTATAAAAAGCTGGAAGAAATGGGCGTGATGCTGCCTGTGCTGGAATTGCATACCCGCTACCTGCTGCCCGCCCGCTACGACGAGTTGCTGACTATTAAGGTAGTGATCCCCAAAAAGCCGACGCTGAAAATTCTTTTTCAATACGAGATACTGAATGAGGCTGGTAAGCTGATCAACCAGGGCGAAACTACGCTGGTGTTTATCAACATGGAAACTAATAGACCCATGCGTATGCCGGAGATTATGGGGAAGCTACTGGAGCCGTTTTTTAGCGAGAAGTAAGTGGTAAGAAGTAAGCGGTAAATGGTAAGAAGCATTTATTGGCAAAAGGCCACCGCCCATAGAAAGTGACACCTTTTTACCATTTACTACTTACCACTTACTTTTTTCTTCCTCCCTATTGGCATATATCACCCAAACCACTACATTTGCAATCCGTTTGAAGAACGACCAAGTAAAGGAGAGGCAGACTTGTCTGTAGATGCCTTGAAACCTCAGACGGAATTTTAATTAGAGGAGTGGCAGAGCGGTCGAATGCGGCGGTCTTGAAAACCGTTGAACTGCGAGGTTCCGGGGGTTCGAATCCCTCCTCCTCTGCTGAACTAAAAAAAGCCAGGCAAATGCTTGGCTTTTCTTTTTTTCAACCCTGGCAAGACTTACTCCCCAGCCTTAAACACCTCATTCTCCTCATTACCCCCAGCCATTATATACGCCAGCAGGTCTTTCAGCTCCTCTTCGTTTAACCTGTTCACCAGCCCGGGGAACATCAGCGAAATATAAGAGTACTTTGTGCTCACCACTTCACTCTTGGGAATAGTGCGAGTCACTTCCGGTGCAAATGGGTTCTGGAAAATGACATAGGCCTCGTCCGTTTCGTTGGTCAGGCGCCCGACAATGGAGCTGCCGTCTTTCATGGTGAACACAGTAGACGCATACTGATCAGACACCACCTTGTTGGGGTCGATGATCGCTTCCAGCATGTCTTTCTTTGAAAATCTCGTGCCCAGCTGGGTCAGGTCAGGCCCAATGCCTCCTCCTTCACCCTGCATAGCATGGCAGGAAACACAGCGGGTGGCGGCAAACATATCCTTGCCTTGCTGAAAGTTTCTGACGCTTGAGTCTCCTTCAACCAGCGCCAGCGCCTCTTCTACCTTCCACTGTCTGCCTGGCCCTTTGGGTGCCGGGGCATTGTTGGCCAGATCGTTTCCGGAATTGGTCAGCAACTCGCCACCAGACAGCTTGTCGTAATAGGCCAGCTTATTTTGAGGCACATGCGTTAGCGCCGCCTGCCTGGCTTTGTTCACAAACCCAACGTAGCTCACACCTCCCTTGTAACCAAATGCCTTATTGAACCAGGCGAAATACTTTTCATGCATGTCCGGCGTCCAGCCTGATTTAGCTTCACTTAGCACGGTGGCCAGGTAGGTTTGCTGCGCCGGGGGCACCTTCGACAGCATCCCGGCAATGTCCATACCATACTGCGGGTTTCTCAAAATAAGGTCGGACGATGCGCTGGCTGTTTTTTCTATCGGGTCATCCTTGGCATTTTCGAGCAAAGCGAGTGTTTTCTCAGTTCCTTTAGGGTCATCGAGGTAAACCAAAAGCTTGCTAAGCCCACGGTTCAGCTTGTTGGAGTTGGCTGGGTAAGCTTCGTTTAAATAGGCCGCTACCTGTGTCTTCACGCCGCCAGTTGGCGCACCCATTCTTAGCATCACCAGCTCCATGGCTCGCAAAAGATCAATTTGCTGCATTTCACTGAGTGCCTTATAATCTACCGATGCCAGCGCTTTCAATGCTGCATCTTTCTGGTTTTTATTGCCATGTCTGGAAAGGGCAATCATCGACTGCGTCAATGCCACAGGCTGCCTTTCCGCCAGCGCTTTGGCCTGCCATTCACTAACAGGCTGGTGCTCTACAGCCATTCTTGCTGCATAGCGAACAAATCGATCTTCATGGCTAAGATAAGGCCAGGCAAAGTCAATAGCCCCGGCCTGAGGTGCTCCATGGTAGGCTTCCAGCTGTTTTCTTATGGTAGCGGGTTCGGTCGCTGCTGCAACGGCGGGAGCTGCTACCGACTCGTCGCCTGTGTAGGTTACCCTGTAAAGATCCGACTCTAAGCGACGACCTCCGGTAAGAAAATACAATGAGCCGTCAGGCCCAAAAATGCCGTCTGTGAGCGGTAAAGGAACGCCGGACAGAAATTCCTGTGGCTCGGCGCTATAAGAAGCCCCTTCAGGGCTTAGAAAAATAGCGTAGATAATACCGAAGCTCCAGTCGGAAGCAAACAGTGCTTTCTGGTACTTAGCCGGAAACTTAGCATTTTTTCCGTGGATGAGGTTAGTGGGTGAACCCTGGCCAATATTGATCACTGGCGACAAATTGTCCGGATAGTCGGGCGACCACTTGCTGTTGCCCGTGCGCCAGCCATACTCACTGCCGCTGGTTACGTGGCATATGCGGGTAGGGCGGTACCACGGCATGCCAAAGTCCCACTCCATGTCCGAATCGTAGGTGAAAAGCTCGCCCTGCTCATTGAAAGCAATGTCATACGGATTCCGATAGCCGGCACTGACCAGCTCCCATGTGGTTCCTTCGGGGTTTATTTTGGCCACCCACCCACCAGGTGCCATGCGGTCGTTGGCATGACCTCGTGGATCCTTAATCAACGGAAACAAGTTATCCTCCTGCCACACTTTTGGGTATCTGTAAGCATCCATTTCCGGAACGTCGGTATGGTTACCTGCAACTACATAAATAGATTTCCCATCGGGTGCCAGCACCACACTGTGAGGGCCATGCTCGCCTGCTCCATGCAAAGATTTAATTAATGTGATCGATTCAAACTGGTCGTCACCATCCAAATCCTGTAGCCTGTAGAGGCCGCTTGTTTTTTCAAACTCCTCATTGCCCCAGTGGTTGACCATCACATACAAACTATTGAAGGCGTACAGCAATCCCTGTGCGTAGCCCATGCCTATTTTGAAAGCAGATGTGTCATTTAGCGCTGGCTTAAGATCGCCTACCTTCATTCGCTCTATCCTGAGCGAGTCTCCCGACTCTTTAGTCGGAATTTCCAGCCTGTAGAGCCACCCGTACTGGTCGGACGTGATCATGCGCCCCTTGTCGTCGAACGTCATAGCTACCCACGACCCGTTTTCGTTTTCGGAAGGGCTGTACAAATGCTCGGCCTCAAACCCAGGCAGCAGCTTCAGCTTGGCAACCTTGGGATGAACAGGCTTTGTTTCGGCTTCTTTCTTTTCCTCGCAGGCTGAGAAAAGACTTACAAAAAGAGCAACAGACAATCCTGCTAGTATTCTCTGGGAAATGGTGAACTTCATGCAGTTTAATGTTAGGTGTTTAGGATAAGAACTAAATCTAAAAAATACTTTCAGATTGAACACGAGTTATTTGCTTAAAGGCAATTTACACTAGCAATAATTCATCTAACAGCAACCGGTACCCATGGCAGGCCACAGGCATTCCTAACCTCAGAAGAGAGTCTCCGATCTTTTTTTTTCAATTGTGACCTAAGTCATAAATGTGGCTTCGATTTTTTGCAATCTTTGATGCGATGAAATCAATCACCGCCATATCCATTCTTTTGCTCTACGGCATGGCACTCTTTAGGCCAGCCCTGCAGGTGGTTGATTATTATGTGCAATTGGAACAGTACAAAGCAAAGTGTCTCAATAAATCGAGACCAGAGCTTCATTGCGATGGCACCTGTTTGCTGGCACAAAAAATAAAAGCCATGGAAGAGGAGCAGGGTTCGCCTGTAACACCGAGCCCTTTAAAAATCAATGTAAAAGATTTTCCGGTTGGCACTTTTCAGCATTTCACCTTGCAACAGCCTTTTAGAGTCGCCTTTAATGTCTCTGAAGTTTCCTATCTGGAAAAATTCGCCAGCCAGAGCGTTATCAACGACATCTTTCACCCGCCGTCTTCGCCTCTTCACCCTCTCGTTTGAACAGTTGTTCAAACTCCTTACTTGTGATTAGAATTTGCTGTTCCTGCGCTCAGCAAACGTCAAATCCCTGAATAATCTATTTGAAAATTGTCGAATGCACGGCCCTGCTTTGCCTTCTGCGCTATGCTATGCAACATGCCGTGCCCAAAATGAATAACAAAATGAAAGCATCTATCATAAAAACAATATTTTTCGGTGGGTTTATTGCAACCCTGCTCTTTTCTTGCTCCTCCGACGACGAGCCATCTATCAACCCCACAGAAGGCCTCACAAAAATATCCGAAGCCTATGCTATTGGGGCAGCGGCGGCCAAAGTCGAGATATGGGCAGCAGAGGAGCTGTTTGCCGGCTACAATCCCATTTACCTTTTTATCACCGATTCCCTGACGGGCGAGGCAATTACTGACGCTCATATCACCCTGAGTCCGCTGATGACCATGGCCACTATGAGCCATTCCTGTCCCGTGGAAGTAACTGACGAAGGAGCTGTTAACGACCTATTCCCAGCTGCCATTTTATTCAGCATGGCGTCAGGAGAAATGGGTTCATGGTCACTTGAGGCCCATATACACAATCACCTGAAAAATTTGTCCGGCTCGGCAGCGTTCGACATCGAAGTAAAGGCCACCACGCCTTCCAGAGTGTCTATATTTCAATCGGAAGCCGGACAGAAATATTATCTGTCTTATATGTTCCCCAAAGGAATGAAAGTGGGGGTCAACGACTTTGAGGTGGTAGCCTACACAATGAAAAACGGAGAATTTGTGCCAGTCGAGACGTTGTCGATTGAGTTTACGCCTGAAATGCCCGCTATGGACCACGGTTCGCCTAACAACGTAAATCCTGCCTACGTGGCATCAGGGCACTACATGGGCAAAGCTAACTTCACTATGACAGGAGAATGGCGACTGAACCTTGCACTCACAGACGGGGAAGCCAGTCTGGGCACCAGGTCTTTCGACATAGTTGTAGAATAAAAAAATAAGGCCTTTCACCACCCGGGCCAGCACCGGGTGGTGAAAAAAACAAAAAAATATAGTGATGAAAATCAAACAGGTATTGAGCATAACCGGCTTCATGATGGCCTTCTCCTGCTATGGACAGACGCCCGACAGCATTCGCACATTTGTTATGACCGAGGTGGTGGTGGGTAGCGAAAAACTGCATTCCGACACGTTGCAGAGTTTCTATCAGTCGAACGTTTCGGCGACTACAGAAACCGTTCTTTCCAGAATGAGTGGCGTTTCACTGGTTCGCCGGGGAGCCTATGGACAGGAACCTGTGCTCAGAGGCCTCAGCGGCGGACAAATCAATGTGACTATTGACGGAATGAAAATCTTTGGTGCCTGCACCGACAAAATGGATCCGGTTACCATCTATGTTGAACCGATGAACCTTTCAGTAATACAGGCGCTGCCCGGCTCTCAGGGCGGATTGTTCGGAAGCACGATAGGTGGGTCGCTGAATATGAAGCTTGCCGAGCCGGTGGTTGGTTCACCGGGGATACGTGGCCAGGCTGGCATCGACTACCAAACGTCGGCGGGTGCGGTCAATGCATTCTCCTCGGCCAATATCGCCAGAAACACAAGTGCCTATCGGGTGAATGCTACCTTTCGAAAAAGCAACAACTATCACGCCGGAGGAGGAGACGAAGTTGCCTATTCACAGTTTCAGAAACTCAACGTTGGTGCATCCGGCAAGTGGGCGCTGGGAAAATATGACACACTACAGGCCGACGCCATTTTTGACCAGGGTTGGAACATCGGCTTTCCTGCCCTGCCCATGGACGTGGGCACAGCTACGGCAGGCATCTACTCTGTGAGCTACAAAAACAGCACGCCATGGTGGCTTTTTCGTAATGTCCGGGCCAAAGTTTATCAGAACAGCATCTCACATAGCATGGATGACACGCACCGGGAAAATGTACCAATGCACATGGATATGCCTGGCAAAAGCACTACGACCGGAGGTTATTTAGAAGGCAGCGTTGGAGTTTTCAGAGAACAACAAACCACAGTAAAAGCCGAATACTACTCCAATACGTTGATAGGAGAAATGACAATGTTTCCAGCTGAAGGCCAGCCGATGTACATGCAAACGGCCCCTCAAACCACGAGGCAAAATGTGGGTTTGTATGCGCAGCAGCAGATCAAATTTAGTCCGAAAAACAAAATGCAGCTATCGGCAAGGGCAGATGCTTTCTTCGATAGAATGCATGACGGGATCGGGAGCCAGCAGTGGGAAGTTTTTGACAATGGGCTGGCCAAATCAACCACCAGCATACTAAAAACAGCCAACGCCAGTTTCACTCATTTTGTCTCCGGCAGCCTGCAACTAGATGTTCAGGGTGGGTACGGCGAAAGAATCCCAACCCTCAACGAACGCTATGGGTTTTATCTTTTCAACCGGCTGGATGGCTACGACTATATTGGGAAGCCTGGTTTGAAAAACGAAACCTCCTGGAATGTGGAAACCACGCTGAGTTATTTCGGACGTAACACTGAGTTTAGACTCACACCATTTTTTAAAACCATCGACAACTACATCATGGGACGGGTGGTACCCGACCTGACCACCATGACCATTGGCGCCAGAGGAGTAAAGCAGAACGAAAACCTGGCTTGGGCCAGAATGACCGGCGTAGACGTGCTCTTTATGTTTAGCCCCTTCAAGAATGTGCAGCTGGTGTCGAACAACAAGTATACCTATGGCACGAATTCCCTTGACGAAGCGATGCCTCAAATCCCTCCTTTCAAATCTGTTTCCTCTGTCAGGCTACAGTTGACTAAGTTTAACGCCCAGGCAGAGTATGAATGGGCAGCAGCCCAAAACCATGTCAGCAGCTCGTTTGGAGAAATGAAAACTGCCTCCTACTATATCCTCAACTTTAGGTCAGGATGGAAAGTGAACAGCCTCTTTCAGGTGAATGGTGGCGTTGAAAATATCTTAGATAGAAACTACAGAGAGCATCTCGACTGGGGAGGCATTCCAAGACCCGGGAGGAATTTCTACGTCAACATTACCGGCAAGTTTTAGGCGCCAATGGTCGTGTTTTGTGGGCACATCTACTGAAAAGAGTAAATCTCCTTTTCGCTAGTCGGTAACTAATTTCTGTGTAGTATCTTCGGGTTTAGTTTTCGGTTTTTATAGGTGGGGTGTAATAATTGACAACCCTCCCGCCACTAATTATCCGAATTTCAATCAGTCAACCCAAACTACTATAAGCCTTGAACATTCTCGTTACAGAACACATCCACAAGAGCTTTGGCGATTTCAAAGCGCTGGATGATGTAAGCATCACCATTCCCGAAAACACTATCTTCGGACTGCTTGGCCCAAATGGTGCCGGCAAAACCACCCTTATCCGTATCATTACGCAAATCCTTATGGCCGACCAGGGCAAGGTCATGTTTCATGGCCGACCGCTGGAGCTGGAAGATGTGCACCGCATTGGCTACCTGCCTGAAGAGCGGGGTCTCTACAAAAAAATGAAGGTGGGCGAGCAGCTGCTTTACCTAGCGCAGCTCAAGGGAATGAGCAAGGGCGAGGCCACCAAAAAAATTAAGGCCTGGATGGAGAAATTCGACATCATAAGCTGGTGGGGCAAAAACGTGGAAGATCTTTCCAAAGGCATGGCGCAAAAAGTGCAGTTTATAGCCACGGTGTTACATGAGCCATCTTTAATAATTCTCGATGAACCTTTCTCCGGCTTCGACCCTGTGAACGCCAACCTGATCAGAGATGAAATCCTTGAAATGAAGAAAAAAGGCATCACCATTATTTTTTCTACTCACCGCATGGAGTCGGTGGAAGAGCTTTGCGACCACATTGCACTCATTAATAAATCGAAGAAGATATTGGAGGGCCCCAAGAAAGACATTAAGGAAACCTACAAGTCCAATACATTCAATGTGCTTCACCATGGCAAAGTGAATGGACTGCCCGCAGACTTCGACACTTTAAGTACTGAGGAAGTAGAAGGAGCCATCCACTCGACCATACAAATCAAATCGGCTCTGGGGCCTAACGATTTGCTCAAGGCACTCATCAGCCAGGTGGAAGTGCATGAGTTTATCGAAAAAATACCCAGCATGAACGAAATTTTTATCCAAAAAGTACAGGAGGGCGGCCATGAATAAGATATCACTCATCATAGCAAGAGAATACATCACCAGGGTGCGCAAGAAGTCATTTCTGGTTATGACCTTTGTAGGGCCACTGCTTTTTGCATTGCTTATCATCGTGCCTACCTGGCTTGCTACCAGAGACGGTGATGAAAAGGTCATTGAAGTCGTTGATGAATCGGGCTTATTTGAGAGTGTGCTTACCGACACAGACGAAATCAAATACTCATTTGTCAAAGAAAACCCCGATGCCCTCAAGCAATCTCTCGAAGGCAGCGAGTATTATGGATTCCTTTACATTCCTAATATTGACATCGACAACCCACAAGGCATTCAGTTCTATTCCACATCGAAACCAAGTTTAAGTGTAATTGGCGATTTGGAATGGGGCATCAGGCAAAAAATTGAAAATATCAAGCTGGAAAAATCAGGTCTCGATAAACAGGTGCTCGACAACCTAAAAGCAAACGTCGACATCGCCACCATCAGCATCACCGACCAGGGAGAGCAGGAAAGCAGTTCCATTGCCGCTACAGGCATCGGTTACATTTCCTCACTTCTGATTTACTTCTTCATTTTCTTTTTTGGTGCCCAAATCATGCGTGGCATTATTGAAGAAAAAACCAGCCGTATCATTGAAGTAATTATCAGCTCTGTGAAGCCGTTCCAGTTGATGATGGGTAAAATAATAGGCGTTGGGGCGGTTGGTCTTACTCAGTTTTTGCTCTGGACACTCCTTACTTTTACGATTACTACGGTGCTCAGCAGTGTGTTTGGTTTCGAACCACAAGCCGCAAATAGCATGGTAAATGCCCAGCCTGGCATGGCAGAAGTGCAGGCAGCGGCGGCCGACCAAAATGAATTCGCTAAAATCATGGGTGCCATCGGATCCATCAACATCCCGCAGGTGCTCTTCTTTTTTCTTATTTATTTCCTTGGGGGATACCTCCTTTATGGGTCGTTGTTCGCAGCCGTGGGTTCTGCCGTTGATTCAGAAGTTGACTCTCAGCAGTTTATGCTCCCGGTTACGCTGCCGCTCATTCTTTCCATTGTTTCATTAGGAGCAGTTTTGAATGAGCCTGATGGGTCTCTCGCATTTTGGATGTCAATGATTCCACTCACTTCTCCGGTGGTGATGATGATGCGGATACCCTTTGGTGTGCCCATTTGGCAACTCCTGCTTTCGGTTACTCTGCTAGCGGGTGGTTTCATGTTCACCGTCTGGCTTGCTGCCCGAATTTACAGGGTGGGCATTCTCATGCATGGCACCAAAGTGAATTACAAAGTGCTGGCCAAATGGTTTATGATGAAAAATTAGCAAGGCAATATCTGCTCAAATTTCCCGTATCTTAGCTTTCACTTATAGCCAAAGATATTCGGAATGCAGTATCCCCTGAAAGAAGCCACTACCCTCGAGTTTTATAAGGATAACTCCAACTTCAAATGGGTAGTGGTTTTAATTGCCATCCTGATCAGCATTGGGTCTATCTACTACACCAACATAGTTGTTGAGAGCCTTAAGGATCGGGAAAAGCGGCTGATCGACCTTTTTGCTAACACGCTGGAGTACACCGCCAACGAAGATGGAGAAGCTAACCTCACGTTCATTTTTGATGAAATCATTGTAGCCAATAACTCCATCCCGGTCATCATCGCCGACGAGTTTGGGATACCGTCTCAATCAAAAAATGTTAAAAAAGCTGACGAAGCAAAAACGGAAAGAGAACGAATAAGAATCCTGGCAGAAACACTCAAGGACATGGAGAAAGACCATGAGCCTATCGTGGTTACACTGCGTAACAAAAACAAGAACTACGAAATTACGGGCTACAACTATATTTACTACCAAAACTCAGACCTTCTCAAGCAGCTCACCTATTACCCTTACATACAGCTGTCAGTTATTTTCCTCTTCGGGCTTATCGCCTACATCGCCTTCAACTCTTCCCGCTCGGCCGAGCAAAATAGGGTGTGGGTGGGGCTGGCCAAAGAAACGGCACATCAGTTGGGCACGCCGCTCTCCTCGCTCATGGCATGGGTGGAATATTTCAAAACAGACGACCGCTTCAAAGATTCAGACATCATCCCTGAGCTCAACAAAGACATCGAAAGGCTGGAAATGATCACCTCCAGGTTTTCAAATATTGGTTCGGTACCTCAGCTCAACGAGGAAAACCTCTACGACGCCTTAGAGGAAACCATCAATTATCTGCAAAAAAGGGTTTCGACACGGGTGAAGTTTATTCTCAGCGCCTTCCCGAACAAAGACATCAAAGCCGACATCAATAAGCCCCTGTTTGCCTGGGTAGTGGAAAACCTCTGCAAAAATGCCGTGGATGCCATGAGTGGTACAGGCACCATCGAAATCAAAATCCTGAAAGCCAACGAGGGCAAGGTAATGGTTGACATCAGCGACACGGGAAAAGGAATCCCTAAATCAAAAATCGGTTCTGTGTTCCAGCCAGGGTACACCTCCAAGAAAAGAGGCTGGGGACTTGGACTAACATTGGTAAAGCGAATTATTGAAAATTATCACACAGGAAAGATTTTTGTTAAATCATCTGAGCTGGACAAAGGAACCACGTTTCGCATCGTTTTGAAAGTTTAGTTGAGAAAGACAAAATCGCCTCTCGAAGCCTCATTCTAAGTGGTTCACGCATAAGCTGAAAAGAATTCAAATTCTTTGGAATCAAGATGGAAATCAAACTTGGCTTTAAAGGATTATTGGTTTAATTTTGCACTTCGAAATTCAAAGTGACATAATTCTTATAACACTCACAAAATAATGGCGAACACCGGAAGAATAACCCAGGTAATTGGACCCGTCGTTGACGTTAGTTTTGAAGGCGAAGGCTCCAAACTGCCCGAAATCCTTGATGCCCTTAAGGTTACCAAAGAAAATGGCCAGGTAGTAATCCTGGAAGTACAGCAACACCTGGGCGAAGACAGGGTTCGTACGATTGCCATGGACAGTACCGATGGTTTGAGCAGAGGAATAGTAGTAACTGACACTGGAGCTCCTATTTCTATGCCGATCGGCGATGATATCAAAGGCCGTCTCTTTAACGTAGTTGGCGAAGCCATTGACGGCATCAGCCAGCCTGAAGGAAAAAACAGACTTCCTATCCACCGTTCCGCCCCCAGGTTCGAAGACCTTTCAACTTCTACTGAGGTGCTTTTTACAGGCATCAAAGTAATCGACCTTATCGAGCCCTACTCAAAAGGTGGTAAAATTGGCTTGTTCGGCGGTGCCGGTGTGGGCAAAACCGTATTGATCCAGGAGCTGATCAACAACATTGCCAAGGCTTATGCAGGTCTGTCGGTGTTTGCTGGTGTTGGTGAAAGAACACGTGAAGGAAATGACCTTCTTCGTGAAATGATTGAATCTGGTATCGTAAACTATGGCGACGACTTCCTTCATTCGATGGAAAAAGGTGGTTGGGATCTTAGCAAAGTAGACAAAAAGAAATTACTTGAGTCGAAGGCTACCTTCGTGTTTGGCCAAATGAACGAGCCTCCTGGGGCACGTGCTAGAGTGGCTTTGTCAGGCCTTACCCTGGCCGAGTACTACCGTGATGGTGATGGAACAGGCAAAGGAAAAGACATTCTTTTCTTTATCGACAATATCTTCCGTTTCACCCAGGCTGGGTCTGAGGTGTCTGCCCTTCTTGGTCGTATGCCTTCTGCGGTAGGTTACCAGCCTACACTGGCTACCGAAATGGGTGCTATGCAGGAGAGAATTACTTCTACGAAAAATGGTTCTATCACATCGGTGCAGGCTGTTTATGTACCTGCTGATGACTTGACTGACCCTGCTCCGGCAACTACCTTCTCTCACCTTGATGCTACCACGGTACTTTCAAGAAAGATTTCAGAGCTAGGTATTTATCCTGCCGTGGATCCTTTGGATTCTACGTCAAGAATTCTTTCAGCCGACATCGTGGGCGAAGAGCATTACAGATGTGCGCAAAACGTGAAGGAAATTCTTCAGCGCTACAAAGAACTTCAGGATATCATTGCCATCCTTGGTATGGATGAGCTTTCTGACGAAGATAAGCAGGCTGTATCAAGAGCTCGTCGTGTGCAGCGTTTCCTTTCTCAGCCGTTCCACGTAGCCGAGCAGTTTACAGGTATCCCTGGCCAGCTGGTTGACATCAAGGACACTATTAAAGGTTTCAATATGATCATGGCTGGTGACGTTGATCACCTTCCCGAATCGGCGTTCAACCTGAAAGGAACTATTGAGCAGGCAATCGAAGCTGGTGAGAAAATGTTGGCTGAAGCTGCTAAAGCATAATCTGAAACTGTAGAACATGTATTTGGAAATTATCACACCCGATCGTAAAGTGTTTGAAGGAGAAGTTGATGCTGCTACTTTTCCCGGCAGCGACGGCTCTTTTCAGGTGCTGAACAATCACGCACCTATTATCAGCTCTTTGGCGAAGGGAGATTTAATATACAAAACCAAAGAAGGATCAAAAATCCTTCTTGTTGATGGGGGTGTTGTTGAAGTAAGAAACAATCATGTGATTGTTCTTGCAGAATCCGTGGAATAGATCATCATAGCAAATAATAAAAGCCCCTGATAGCCCTTGCTGTCAGGGGCTTTTTTTCGTTTTAACCGGCCTCAGACACCTCTGTTGCGGGCGGAGTTACCATTTTCCAGGCATTCAAACTTAGTGTTAACTATTTAGACTACTTTTATCGACACATTACACTTACCTACTTGCTCATGAAAAGAATTTTGTTTCTACTGGCTCTTGGGCCTTTTCTACTCGCCGGCTGCACCTCCAACCAGCCAACTACTCCCTGGCAAATTGGCCCCTTTGTCAAACAGGATGCTGCCAACCCCATCTTAACAGCTCTCGATAGCACAGCTTTTTTCTGTCCAGTAAGAATGGACAGCGTGTATTGGGAAGCAAAGGACGTATTCAACCCCACGGCACTGGTAAGAAATGGGAAAGTGCATTTGCTGTACAGAGCAGAAGACAAGGTCGGAAAATATGCAGGCACGTCCCGCATTGGACTAGCCGTCAGCGATGATGGCGTCCATTTCGAAAGGATGCCAGCGCCCATTTTCTACCCCGAAAATGACGCACAGAGCAAATACGAGTGGGAAGGCGGCTGCGAAGACCCAAGGATTGTGGAAAGCGAAGACGGCACCTATTTTATGACCTACACGGCTTATGACGGCGAAGTAGCCCGACTCCTGGTGGCGTCATCTAGAGATTTAACGAGCTGGACAAAATATGGCCCCGTCTTTCAATCAGCCGAAAATGGAAAGTTCCTCGACCTTTGGTCGAAATCAGGGGCTGTTGTCACAAAAAGAGACGGCGATAAATTTGTTGCTACCAAAATCAATGGCAAGTACTGGATGTACTGGGGCGACACCAACATCTACCTGGCCTGGTCCGACGACCTCATCAACTGGACGCCGGTAACAGATGAGGCGGCTGGAGTAACCGACTACAAACTGAAATCCATATTTGGTCCCCGGCCGGGCAAGTTTGACAGCGACCTGGTGGAGCCCGGCCCTCAAGCTTTCATCACCGAACAGGGCATCCTCCTTATTTACAACAGTCGCAACTATGGAGAAAACCGAACAGCTGATTTGGCAGACGGCACCTACTCCGCAGGACAAATACTTTTCGACATCAACGACCCCTCCAAAGTGGTGAGTCGCTCCGACGATTACTTTATGACACCCGATAAGGACTATGAAATCACCGGCCAGGTAAACAATGTGTGTTTTCTGGAAGGCTTAGTGAATTTCAAAGGCAAATGGTACTTATATTACGGAACCGCTGATTCAAAAATTGCTGTGGCGGTAAGCGAATAAAATTTAACACATCCGACAATGAAAAGATTAGCACTATTTCTGGCTATTGCTGCCTTCAGCACCGCTGCATTTGCCCAAAACAAACTCACCAAAGAAGAAAAAAAAGATGGCTATACGCTCCTTTTTAATGGCAAAGACCTCTCTGGTTGGGTAGGCAATAAACAAGATTACGTGGCGGAAAACGGTACTATTGCAGTGAAAACAGATGCGGGTGGAAGCGGTAATCTTTATACTGAAAAGGAGTACGCTGATTTCATCTTTCGTTTCGAGTTCAAGCTCACCCCTGATGCCAACAACGGCCTGGGCATCCGCACCCCACTGGAAGGCGATGCTGCTTATGTGGGCATGGAGCTACAGATATTAGACAACACTGCCGAAATGTACTCCAAACTCCAGCCCTATCAATACCATGGCTCTGTTTATGGGGTTATCCCGGCTAAGCGTGGTTTTTTAAAGCCTGTTGGCCAGTGGAACTACGAAGAAGTTGAAGTGAAGGGCAACAAAGTGAAGGTGACGCTTAATGGCGAAGTAATTGTGGATGGCGACATCGCCGAAGCCAGCAAGGACGGCACCATGGATCATAAAGAGCATCCAGGTCTGAAAAGTAAGAAAGGTTACATAGGCTTTTTAGGCCACGGCTCGGAGTTGTATTTCAGGAACATCAGGATTAAGGAGCTTGATTAAAAAGCTTGCCACTAATCAAATCTCAGGACAATAGAACCTCCGCCGGGATATTAAATTCCTTGTGAAATAGCTTAGCCAATTCCAGGGTTAAAGGCTTTCGTTTGTTCAAAAGTGAGGAAACATGCCCTTTGCTGCCATACTTTCCCACCAAATCTTTATTCCTCAGGCCGAGCTCCGACATTTTTAACCTGATCACATCTATGGGATCAGGTAATGGAACCGGAAAGTGCTCGTCTTCAAACTGCTTAATGAGGAGCAAAGCAACTTCCACCTTTTTACCGACAGGGGAATCTGGAGCCACTTTTTTGTCAAACATTTCATCCACCCATTCAAGATAAGCTTCGTATTTAGCTTCGTTTTTTATCACCGCCAGTTCCATCCTATTTCTTTCTAAATTGTACAGTTGCTACGTCTACTCTGTCATATTCTGCATGAGTGCCAAACCATTTGACCTGGATCACCTTAAACTCAAATGTAATGCGGACGACAAGTCTGTATTTATTCCCCATTATGTTAAACACGACCCGATCGTCGCCAACCAAGCTGGCATTGGCATACACACTCTTCAAGTCATTAAAGCTTTCAAAATCAGCTTTCACTAATTCATGATACCACTCGAATAGCGCCGTCGCAGCCAATGGGTATTTTTTTGTGTACTCCAGCAGAGTCCTTCTTGTTATGACATTGAACACCTGTCAAATATAAAAAGTTTTCCTAAAGAAAACTATCGAGTAAGATAGAACGCATTTCGGGGTTCATAAAATACTTCGCTGGCATGGACAACGAGAGCCGTAAACGCAAAAAAGCCATCATTCCTGATGGCTTTTTTTTACTTCTGCTCCTCCTCTTGGGCTCGAACCAAGGACCCTCTGATTAACAGTCAGATGCTCTAACCAGCTGAGCTAAGGAGGAATTTTCTGGTTCCAATTAACTTACCAAAAGAGAGGCTCGTCAAATGGGAATGCAATATTAGCAGGTTCATTTTAATTGTGCAAAAACAGCGGCCATATTTTCCGTATTCACTCATATAATTTTTTGTGCCAACAATCTGCTATTTTAGCTAGCGGAACACAATGCCTGTTAAAAAACGTTAACGTAGCATCACAGACGATCCTATTTCGTTACACTAGTGTTAACTGACTAAAAAAAACCGAGTTATGAATAAAAGACAAATTTATGTAGCGATGCTATTCTCCTCTCTTTTGAGTGCGATGATAGCTATAGGCGGGTATCAACTGCTAAACAATCAGAATGATGAGTTTTCATCGTTCGAAGACCGTCAGAATGTAAGGTTCTCCAATTTCCTCGACACAACCAGTGTGGTGGTGCCGGAAGGACTTAATTTTGTATACGCTGCCAAGGCAGCTACACCGGGCGTGGTGCATATCAGGTCAAAATACACCTCTACACCCACTGCCAGCAACAATCAATTTGACCAATACTTCCAGGACTTCTTTGGTAACAGGGGGCAAAGACCTCCATCCGGTGCCAGCGGCTCAGGTGTGATCATAGCCGACAATGGCTACATCGTAACCAACAACCACGTGGTGGAAAATGCCTCAGAGGTGGAAGTGCTTATGAACGACAACAGAACTTTTGATGCGAAAGTGGTGGGCACTGACCCAACAACTGACCTTGCGCTACTCAAAATTGACGGTAAAAACCTTCCATTCGTAAAGTTTGGAAGCTCTGAGCATATTAATGTTGGCGAATGGGTACTGGCCATTGGCAATCCCTTCGAGTTTAGGTCAACTGTAACGGCTGGTATTGTGAGCGCCACCGGCAGAAACATCAATATACTTCGTGACCCCAGCAATAGAAACCTGCAAATCGAGTCGTTTATACAGACAGATGCCGCCGTTAACCCTGGCAATAGTGGGGGGGCATTGGTCAACCTTAGGGGAGAGCTTGTTGGTATCAACACGGCCATCGCTACCCACACCGGTTCCTATTCAGGCTATTCCTTTGCTGTGCCTACCACACTTGTGAAAAAAGTGATGGATGACTTAAAAGAATTTGGAGTAGTTCAGAGAGCTCTTTTGGGAGTTAATATCGTGGATGTAAATTCTGCGCTCGCTGAGGCAAGGGGACTCAATGTGTTGAAGGGAATTTCTATTGAAAATGTTAACCCCAACAGCGGCGCTGCCGACGCCGGCCTTGAAAAAGGTGATGTGATTATCGCCATTGATGGGAAGACAGTGGACAACGTTGCCAAGCTACAGGAAAAAATAGCCGTTAAAAGGCCTGGCGATAAAGTGGAAGTTGGTTACATAAGAGATGGTAAAGAAAACTCTGTGATGGTAACGCTGAAAAGCACTTCCGATTCCATTGAGGTTGTGGAAGCCAGAAGCTCTTTCTCAATAGAAGGAAGTAACTTTACAGATGTGAGCAGGGAAGAAATGCAAACCCTAAAAATCGATGGTGGTGCGAAAGCCACCGAAGTGAACGACGGTAAATGGAAGGAAGCTGGCGTTCGTGCCGGGTTTATCATCACCAATATCGACAAAACCACCATCAGAAATATTCAGGATTTGGCAAGAGTGATGGCCAACAAAAGAGGTGGAACACTGATTGAAGGTGTTTATCCCGATGGAACGGAGGCTTTCTACGGCATAGGCTGGTAGTGACTGAGACATTTTCTTATAAACAAAAAAGGGTTCATGTCGCATGAACCCTCTTTTGTTTAACACATACTCCGGAGTTTTTACTTCAACCAACTACTAAGCATCCAGATGGTCTTTTCTTGCTTGGCCAGCAAGTCGGATATGAGAGAGTTAGTGCCTTCATCATTTGCTTCAGCACTCAGGGCAAGAATGGGCCTTTCCATATTCACCAACTCAATATACTGCTCCAGTATGCTGTCCACAGCTGTTCTTGCTTCGCTTACTTCAGTCACCTCCCTTATTTTGCTTTCCTTCAGATACTGACTAATTGAATGCAGTGGAACTCCACCGATTGTCAGCACTCGTTCAGCAATTGCGTCTATATCTTCTGCAGCAGCCGTGTAGTACTCTTCAAACTTTTCATGCAGTCCAAAGAATTTCTCCCCTTTGATGTTCCAGTGGAAGCCTCGGAGATTTTGATAGAACACCTGATAGCTGGCAAGCAAACTGTTCAAAGCCTTTACTTCACTCGCAGCAACATCTTCATCTATTCCTATGTAATTCATGATACTGTTGGTTTAAATTGTTATCCTTTTACAGTTAGATAACATTCAAAACCACGCAATAGATCACTCAAACTGATTGTTATTGTCGATCTGACTATAGGTATTGTCTATGGAGATTAGCACGAAAGCGAATTAACAAAATGAAGTGCTTGCAGTAGCTTCTTCAAGCTTTCCTGAACTTAATTTTGTAGTCCTGGATTGCTTTTTCAACGATTTCTATTGCCACTTTTTTATCCATAAAGTCGTGCACCACTACAGTTTTGTGTTCCAACTTTTTGTAGTCTTCGAAAAAATTCTGGATCTCATTTTTGAAGTGATCGGGCAACTCACTGATGTCATTGTAATGGTTCCAGCTCATATCGTGCTGAGCAACAGCAATGATTTTATCATCCGCCTCGCCCTGGTCGAGCATGCGCATCACACCAATTACTTTGGCAGGCACGATGCAAAGAGGCACCACTTCGATTTGCGACAACACCAGGATATCCAATGGATCCTTGTCGTCACAATAGGTTTGCGGAATGAAGCCGTAGTTGGCGGGATAGTAAACTGAAGAATAGAGCACCCTGTCGAGCATCAGTAAACCGCTGTCCTTATCGAGCTCATATTTGGCTCGGCTGTTTTTTGGTATCTCTATAATGCCATTAATAATTTCCGGCGCCTTTTCGCCAAGGCTTACGTGGTGCCAGGGATTAAATCTATCCATAGTTATTGATTGATGTGTAAGTAAAGGTAAGCATCTGTCAGCAGAATTCGCAACTACTCAAACCGGCAAACAGTGGGCATACACACTTGAGCTGTAAACTCAAAATCAAATGGCGGCCAATTGGCTTTTTCACTTTTTCCTTACAAAAGTGAAACTTATCACTGCCAATTCAGTATATTACTTACAATACTGAATAAAATATGGAAAATCTAAAGCTGGGCAATTTTGAGGAGATTGTGCTACTACTTGTTGGGGTATTGTACAATGGCGCCTACTCCGTTGCCATTGTAGAAGAGTATAAAAAACAAACCGGCAAGAGCATCAATATCAGCGCCATCCACACGGTATTGTACCGCCTGGAGGAGAAGGGTTTCCTGGAATCGAAACTAGGTGAGGCAGGCGATTTCAGGGGCGGCAAGCGCAAAAGACTGTTTTACCTCACTCCATATGCAAGAAAGGCTCTGGAAGAAATTGCTTCACTCCGGGAGCAACTGCGTAGTCAAATTCCAGCCATTTCCATACAATAGTTTCCCAGGCCATGAGTCACGAAAAACATTTCCCGCCACCACTAGCTCTAAAGTTTTTCCGCTGGTACTGCCGTAAAGACAGGCTGGAGGAATTGGAGGGCGACCTGGAGGAAAGCTTTTATGCCATGCTGCATGCTGGCAAAGCGCCCGGGCTGGTCAAGCTGATCTATTGGTGGAACGTGACCAGGTGCTTTCGAAGCTATGCATTTAAACGTTCGGCCACTTATCGTTCAATAAATACCTATGCCATGCTAACCAACTATCTGAAGGTCATCCGCCGAAACTTCTCCAAACAAAGAGCCTATGCCCTGCTTAATATCGGCGGTTTGGCGATTGGCTTTGCCGCCTTTATCCTAATTGCGATCTACCTGCATTTTGAAACCAGTTTCGAAAATTTCCACACAAAGTCGGATCAGATTTACAGGCTTACCGTCCACTACACATCACCCAGCGGCTACGACACCCACTTCGCCAGAGTAGATACGGACTGGATCAACGGCATTCCTGAAGAAATCCCGGAGGCAGAGAGGCTTATCCGCTTTCAAAACCATGAGCCTAAGTTTGTACGGATTGGGGAAGAAAAATTCAGGCAGGACAATGCCTTCGTTACAGACAAAGATGTCTTTGAGGTGTTCAATTTCCCTCTTAAAAAAGGCGATACAAAAACGGCCCTGGCTGAGCCGCTTTCCATTGTGATATCAGAAGCCGTTGCCGAAAAGTATTTTGGAAATGAAGACCCAATGGGCAAAGAAATATTCATCACTGGCTATTGGTCTACTGACGAAACCGTCTATAAGATTACGGGCGTGATGAAAAACCTGGCGTCCAATACCCACCTCCCCGTCGATATGTTGATTTCCTTTCGGAACGAAGCCGAAAGGTCATGGTGGGCCTATACCTACGTATTGTTTCAGGAGGGTACCAACATGGTGTCTGTTCAGGAAAAGCTGGAAGCAATGGCTATAAAGATAAACGGAGACCAGGCGCTCCAGGGCACAGAGTTTGTCTTTCAGCCTTTGAGCGACATCCACCTCCATTCAAATCTGGCCCGGGAAATAAAGCCCAACGGTTCTATTACCTATGTTAAAATATTCTTGCTGGTCGCCATACTTATATTGGCGTTGGCTGTGATCAATTTCATGAACCTGACCAGTGCCATGTCCATTGCCCGGTCAAAGGAAATTGGTGTCCGAAAGATACTTGGCGCCGAAAGTCAGCAGATAGTTCTTTACTCATTGACCGAATCTGTGCTGTTCAGCATGGCGGCAGCAGGGCTTGGTTTGATCCTGGCCTTTTTGGCTTTACCTGTTTTCAGCGAACTAACGGGCACCGAAAACCTTTTATCCCCTTTGGCGCTCGTTGCTGTTTCGCTTGGCGTAGCGGTAATTACCGGGCTACTTGGCGGTTTCTATCCGGCTTTTGTGCTTTCTTCTTTCAAGCCGGTGAATATCATCAAAACCAGCAAGGTTTTTTCGATCAGTAAAAAAACAGGACGGTTTAGTATAAAAAGAGTGCTCATTAGCCTACAGTTCGGCATATCCATTCTGCTCATCGCCAGCGCCATGATAGCCCGTCAGCAGTTCGTTTTTCTGAACGAGAAAAACCTTGGTATGGAAAAAGACCAGGTAATTGCCCTGCCGGGCGTGCCTGATACCGTAAAAGACAAATTCAAATTGTTCAAAGACAAGCTGGAAGGACAACCTGGCATCAAAGGAGTCAGTGCCTGTCTCGAAGTGCCCTCCAGAGAAATACGGGATGGTGGCGCCGTAACGGCTGAAGGCATTCAGGAAAACGTTGATGATGCCCCCTCCATGGACATCCAGGTGATAGACCACGACTTTATCGACGTAATGGGAATGGAGCTGCTGGCAGGCGAGCCATTGCCGAAAAGCCTTGCCTACGAATCGCTTCCTCAGCTAACGGGTGCCAATAACGATGTTGAAGAATACCTGCTCAGCAAAAGAAGGGCCTACCTCCTCAACGAAACTGCCATGCACGCTATTGGTTGGCAAAGTCCCGAAGAGGCTATTGGCAAAAATGTGGACTGGAACCAGGGCACCTATAAGCTTGCGAAGGGCCCCGTTGTGGGGGTAGTGAAGGACTTTCATCAGGAAACCCTGAAGAACAAAGTGGATCCTATCATCATGGTTTTTGAACCTTTATGGCTGCGCACGTTTTTGGTAAAACTTGAAACCAATGATGTAGCTTCAACGATGTCCGTGATAGAAGGCGCCTGGAATGAGCTTTTTCCAAAGTACCCTTTCGAGTACCAGTTTCTTGATGAGCTTTATGAGAACCTCTATAAAAATGAAAGGCAACAGCTTCAATTGCTCTATCTGTTAAGCGGGCTGGCTATTACTATCGCCTTTATTGGTTTGTTTGGGTTGATTGCTTACTCGCTGAAAACAAGAGTTAAAGAGTTGGCCATCAGGAAGGTGATGGGAGCCAATTTCACCTCGCTTATCCGACTAATTGGCAAAGAATACCTGCTGGTGATGCTTGCTGGCGCAGCGCTGGCCATTCCATTGAGCTATTTCTGGGTAAGTAAATGGCTGGAGAACTTCGCCTATAGGATTGATATCTCTGTGATGAGCTATTTGATTACTTTGGCGGGCATCTGCCTGTTGCTTATGGCCACAGTGGCCCTGCAAACTATCAAATCTGCTGGCAACAATCCGGCAGATACATTAAGAGAAGAGTAAAAAATGGACGGGAAATTGGGCAACCTCCACCAACCGAAGAACCTATCCACCTTTTCGTCAAAGGCTGCCCAGGCAACCGTAGCGACTGCCTTTATTTCCCTAGAAGCTTACTGAAGAGGTAAAAAAAGACCGGCCTTCTGCCGGTCTAATCAACCTACCAACCAATGTTCCTGCATTAGTTATTCACTTCAGGCTTATAGTTTTTGTACGCTGGGCCTTTGAGTCCCTTTGTGTTTTTTCCTTTTAATTCATCAAGCCTAACCACTTCAAACTCTGACTTGTCAATATCCCAGTGCTTTTGGTTTTTCGCCTCTGGCCCCTTGGGTGTAGGAGTTTCTCCTCTTACCAGCAATGTGCTGCTGCCTTTATACTTTTCAGTCGGGCTGGCATTTTTGTACGCCGGTCCTTTCAAAGACTTGCTTTGTGCATTGGCACTGAAACAAATAGCCAGGCCAAGAATAAGGGTTGTTGCTGCTGCCTTTAACATAATTAGGGTGCGTTTAATGTTCATACAAATAAACGCAACAACGGTACCCCCGGCCTTCGCAAAAAATGGGTAATTGGATATGTGGAAAATACGTAATGATATGTGGAAAATACGTAACGCTAAATGAGCTTGCGCCGGTAAGCCGCATTTATCATCTCAGAAGCGTTGGCGGCACCCAGCTTTTTCATAATACGTGACCGGTGCGTTTCGACAGTTCGAACGCTGATAAATAATTTGTCTGCAATTTCTTTGGTGATCTTTCCCTCGGCCACCATTTTCACAATCTCAATTTCCCTTTCTGAAAGAATAGGTGAGGGGCTTCCCGGCCCGGACATATCCTCCAGCAAAAGCTCCGATATCTTATTTTTAAAGTGCCGCTTTCCGAGGTATACCCCACGTATAGCTTCCCGCAATTCGTTTTCACTAGTGTCTTTGAGCAAGTATCCCGACGCTCCTTTTTTGAGGCTCTCCTTTACGTACTGGAGTTCCTCATGCATAGTTAGCATGATGCATTTTGTGTCAGGATATTTTTCCCTCACCAAAGGCAGAATATCGAGCCCCGATTTGTCCGGTAAAGAAATATCCAGCAGAATGATGTCTGCCTTGGTGATTGCCAGCTGGTTCAGGAGTGCCTCGCCAGTTTCGGCCTCACCAACAATTTCAACGCTCTCTTGCGCCAGCAGCAAAGCCCTGAGGCCATTCCGAAATAGCTGGTGATCATCGGCAATAATAATTCTAATAGTACTCATGATATCGGAATTTCTATCTCTATGCCTGTTCCTGTTTTTTCTGATTCTATATAAAAAACACCACCCATTAATCTTACCCTCTCCTCAATATTTCTGAGGCCCAGGCCGGTGAATCCATCTTTCTGCCCAACTTCAAAGCCTATGCCATTGTCCTTAATATACAATGCCAGATGATCATCAAAAACAGTGATTGAAAGTTGAATTTCGTCACACTGGGCATGCTTGATGGCATTGTTGATGGCCTCCTGCACTACCCTGTAAATATATACTTGCTTATCCTTCTCAAGTTTATAGTTGGAGTTCTCCAGCTCATTAAAAAATAAAACTTTGATCTGAGTACTGTCTTCAATGTCTGAAATAAGCTGTTCAAGAGCCTCGCTTAGTCCAAAATCCCGAAGCACAGCCGGCATTAGGTTCCTTGCCAGGCTTCGGGTCTCCGAAATAGTTCTTTCTATCAAGTCTCTTATGTCAGCACTTTCATCCATAACACCGCTCTTCTCCATTCTTAGCTTCAAAGTAGTAAGCAACGCCCCGAGCCCATCGTGCAAATCTCTGGAAATCCTTTCCCGGTCTTTTTCCTGGGCTTCGATCAGTATCCTTTTGGAGTTGAGCTCCAACGCATTCTTTTCGTTGTTCAATGTAACCAGCTGATCCCGCATTTGAAGAATGGCTTTGCCCAACTCATCGTGGCTGCTCAGCATTACATAAGTCGACTCCATCTTGCCTTCACCAATATCGGAGGCAAATGATGCAATCTGCTTCAGAGAATGAATAAGCTTGTCCATCGACTGTGTGATCTGCTGCATTTCAAGCACAGGGCCAGATGGTCTGATGTCGGAAGGTAAGGTTCCCAGCGACAGTTGGTCAGCCACTCTTCGAAGTTGCACAATGGGGTTCGACAGAATTTTACCGAGAAAAACAGAAATGGCTAACGACACCGCCATCAAAATCCCGACAACTATGACCATCTTCTCTCTAATCGAATAGATAGGCCTCATGAGCTCGTCGAGGTCAATTTCTGTTAAGAGGGCCATTTTTATCCCATAAAAATCAACGGGCCGAAAAGCTCCCATCACGCCCACATCCCGGTAGTCTGTGTAGATTGTGACGTCTTCTTTGCCGCCAATGGCCGACAGCACACCGTGGCTGGGGCTCGATATGTTAGTAGGGTATTCCTGAGGGTGGAAGAGAGAGGCCGACATGAGGCGGTGTCGCTCATTAACCACGTACGACTCGCCGGTTACACCAAGCCCGGTACGCTCCAGCAGAATATCCTGGATGTCCTGCAAGCCAAAAACCAGGCGGACTTGCCTTTTCTCACTCGTGAAAAGAAAATTGTAATAGGTGGAGTCTACGTCGAGGCTGGCTACGAACCGACCCTGATTGGGGTCAAATTCGTGCGAAAGTTCAATCCTTTTTATTTCGGATATCGACTGTAGGTTTTCCACCAGGTCGGCCTCATTTACGCCATGAAGGTCGGCGTTTGACAAAATGTGATCCGCTTCTTGCTTCTTGTCTCGCAGGTGAAGCTCTATGAGCCGCCTTTTAAGAATATTAACAGCGTTTAATTTGTCTTTTGCTCTTAAAACAAGCTCCTCTTCAAGGCTAGAATAGGTAATATTGAACACCACCAGAATAAAAATGGTGCTGAAAACAAAGAGGCAAAGAGTAAGCCATATGTTGAGCTTTAGCTTCAAGGCGGAATACTTATTAGAAGTTAAACCACCAAGATGCAACCTTTATTTAATAATGGAAAGAGAGAGTTTATGCATTGTCCGGTCTTACTCTACTTCCAGAGCATATTGTATTTCGTCCTCCTTAACCAGACAGTTCTCTATTGGAATTGCTACTCTGAAAGCTGTACCCTTGCCAAGCGTGCTAAATACTTTGATCGTGCCACCCATTCTCTCCACCTGGGTTTTCACCAGGAATAATCCCATCCCTTTTCCCTCCACGTGGCTGTGAAAGCGCTTATAAAGCTTAAATAGTTTGCCCGCAATAAGCTTCGTGTCCATGCCCAAACCATTGTCCTTCACCCATAGCACTAAATCATTTTTGGTCGTGTATGCAGTGACGCCAAGTTCCAATGGTCGCCTTGGGTTCCTGTACTTGAGTGCATTGGTAGTAAGGTTATGAACCACAGAATGAACATACCCCCTGATTGCTTCAAGCTGAATAGACTCATCGACTTGCAAACTGATTTTTGCTCCAGACTCCTCAATTTGAAGTATGAAGGAAGAAAGTACCTGCTGAACCAGGTCTTTCAATATAAATTTCTGTTTCGCTTGAGTAGATGATTCTCTTACCTGAAGAATGTCATTCAGATCAATAAGGATTGTATCCAGCTGTTGTGCCGATTCAGTCAGGTGTCTGAGTATCTTCAGATTGTATTCATTGAAGGCCTGCGACTTGTCAAATATCTGAGTCAGTCCAAGGATGTTAACAACAGGAGCCCGAAGGTTGTGGGAAACAATTTGCGTGAATTCCTGTAGCTCTTTGTTCCGGCTAACCAATTCGTTAGTTAGACCCAAAGCTTCATTTTGCGCTTGTTTTTTTTCGCTAATGTCTTTTACAATGGCAACAAAATAGTGTTTGTTGTTGTGACTCAGGTCACCAACCGGCGACACAGCCAGGTTAATCCAAAACGACTCTCCATTTTTCTTATAGGAAATCAAATCCTCCTGAACATAATTTTCTCTGGCAATGGCGCCAAATACCCTCGCCAATTTCTCGTTATCTGATTTGGGTCCTCTGAGCAAATTGATTGGATTGTTATGCTTCACTTCTTCAGGGCTAAACCCTGTCATCTCAAAAAATGCATCGTTGGAATAGACAACCCGATACAACGAGTTATCTTTTTTGCAAGGCTTGCTAATAATTAGCACCGCCTCTGCAATATTCTTAACCGCTGCCTCCAGTATCAAGCGTTGATTGTCATGCTTCCTCCGGTCAGTGACATCTGTCTCTATAGAGATGAACCTTTCCAGGTTGCCATCGGCATCAAAAATAGGAGTGATCTCCAGTGCCACCCATATCTTCTCCCCATTCTTTTTGTAGTAGATAACCTCTTCCCTAATGATTTGCTTTCCAGCAAGTTTCGCCATAATCCTCTTGACAGCCTCGCTATCCGTATCTGGCCCACTAACAGCATCCGCAGGGTATTTCCCTACTATTTCGGCAAGGGTAAAGCCAGTCATCTTCTCATATGCTTCGTTTACCCATGCCACCCTGGCATTGGCGTCTGTTATAACTACTCCGTTATGTGTTTTGCTCGCCACCAAAGAGAGCTTTTGAAGCTCAGATTCAGCCAGTTTCCTCTGGGTTATGTCATAGTGAGTACCCAATGCACGAACGGGTATTCCATCCAAATCACGCTCCACAATCTTGCCTCTGTTATGGATCCACAACCACCGACCATCTTTGTGACGCATGCGGTATTCCATGTCAATTGTCTCAGCTTCCCCTCTGATGTGCTTGTTCATGCAGTCCCAGGCCAAGCTTACATCTTCCGGGTGAAGCAAGCCCTCCCATGTCGTCTGTGATCCATCGATTTCATGCGTCGCATAACCCAGCATTTGCTTGTATAAATCATTAAACTGGGCTTCCCAGGTTCTCATGTTAAGATCCCAAATGCCCATCCTGGCGCTATCAAGCACCAGTTGCAGCCGCTGACTACTTTCCCTCAACTTCTTCTCCTGTTCAACCTTCCAGGTGATGTCCTTACTAAAGCAGCTCACTCCCACTATTTTTCCTGTTGATTCATTTCTGAGCGGCTGAAAAGAGTTTTGGTAACTCATGCCACCAACTTCCTCAGGAAGTCTATCTTCAAAACTAAAAGTAATCCCACGCAGCGCCTTGTCGTAGTGTGCTCTCCATTCATGGTTATCGGCCCCCATTTCAATGGACAAAATATTATCACCCACCAGGCAGTCGTGTCCTGAAAATAGCTGAATAGAAGATCGGAAAGCTTCATTGAACACCAACAATCGATAATTTGTATCTATTGCCCACACCATCTCGTCGCTGCTGTCCAGGATTGATTTTACCGGATTTCTAAGTCCGTGACGATTATTAGTATCTGATGCTCTTCTCTTAGTCAGTAAATAGAAGTAAAAAGCTGTTGCAGTTCCTGCCAGAACAAACAATACACTTTGATGATGAGATAATATTGAGAAGGAAATTAGATAGTCCTCAGTTAACAGAACCAATAAAACGGTGAGAACAAACACCAATATTGATTTATTGGGAAGGGGAAACCCTTTTAAAAAAACTTTTATTTTTTCCATAGCAAACAACTCATAATCCTTTCGTCTTTTTGAAGGATTGCAACAGTAAATAATTAATAATGTTGTGAGTAATGGAAGAGAGAGATAATACAAAGATCACTATTACAACGGATCAATTGCCATGGTTGATGTCTGATTTCGACCAACTGCGGGTAGGGGGGGACATAGTCGCCAAATCTTTAGACAACCGAAATTGGGGGTTGGGCAAAGAAAGTAAAATCCTATGCCGTCTTGAAGCTTATGATGAACTCCGTTCCTTTGCCTGCTTCACTTTTGATTTCCATTGAGCCTTCGTTGCTCATAATGAATTGCTTGACCAGTAACATCCCCAAGCCAGTGCCCGGTTCATTGCTGGTTCCGAGGTCAGTAAGTCTTTTGCCTACCTTGCTTTGGATGGCGTCCAGCCTTTCCTTCGTCATGCCCACACCGTTGTCTCGTATATGCACCGAAGTCATAAAGTTGGTTTCTGAATAATAGACCTTCACTTCACCACCTTCTCTGGTAAACTTGATGGAGTTGCTCAGTAAGTTTTGCACAATGATTTTCAGTTGGGAAACATCCGCCCGCAAGAAAATATTGGCTTGTGGTTGGTGAACCAGGCTTATATTTTTCTCCCCGGCCTGAAAACCATAAACAGCCACTAAATCCTGCACAACAGCGGTGGCATTAACTTCCTCAATAGTGGTTTGAATGCCAGAAAACTGTGCTCCTGCCCAAGTGAGCAGGTTATTGAGCATGTTAGCTACATTATCAACTCGTTTACCGAGCTCGTCAAATAATGCGTAGTCCTTGAATGCTGTTCCAAACTTTCCCTTCATCAATTCTATCGTTGACTGCATCGAAGCTATCGGACTTCGCATGTCATGGCTTATAATAGAAAGTATCAGTGAATTAGTACTATTCAATGCCTCAAGCCTTTCATTTTGCTTTTCTATCTGCTCCTTTTTCCTGGCAATGTCCTCATTTTGCTCCGTGAGTTTTACGTTGAGCCTGCTCTTTATCTTGCTATTTCTAGATAAGAGATAGGCAACGGCAATTGTGAATACCAGCACCACGGCAAAAATAATACTAGCCAGAAAGGTAACCCGAAGCTCTTTTTCCTGAACCTTGTTCTCCTGAGCCAGTTTTTGATTCTCTGCTTCATGGTACTTGACCATCAATAAGTTTATTTCTTTCTCTTTCGCCTCGCTGAGAATCGAGTCACTCAACTGCTTGTATTTTTTATGTGTTTCGAAGGCGTTTTCAAAATCACCGCTTTCAGCATAAGCCTCTGCCAGCACCCCGTAGGCTCTTTCCATGTCCCACATTGCCCCCACTCTCTCTGCATAGTCCAGAGCGTAACGTCCATGATTGATAGCTGTTACAGGTTCGTCAAGGCTAATGTAGGCCTCGGCCATACCGGCGTGCGCAAAGGTGCTCTCCCAGTTGCTTTGATAATAATCCGCATTAAGCACTTTTTTGTACTGCTCGATGGCATCCCGGTACCTACCCTCGTGAAAATAAGTAAGCGCCAGGCGATTGTTTACCATGAGCTTGATTCTTTCATTTTTGTAAACATTGCAAACCCTGATAGAAGCATCGAGATAGTGGTAGGCGCTGTCAAACTGTCGCAACTCGTCGAAAGCGAGGCCAAGGTTAAAATAATTATTCGCCAGTAGGGAGGAGTCAGTGCTGTTTTTACTGTACCAAATTGACTGCCGCTGATACTCAATCGTTCTGATTAAATCGTCCTTGCCGAGATACACCAAACTGATACCATTCAGACTTAGCGCCATCCCCTTTCCGTTGCCAATCTGCCGATGCAACACCAGAGCACTTGAGTGAGCATCGAGCGACAAATCGTAAACACCTCTAATGTAGTAGCAAATTCCCTTCTTGGTCAGGCTATTGGCGAGCCCACGTGTAAAATCCAATTCTCTTGAATACTCCTCAGCCAAACTAGAATAGTAAAGCGCACTGTCAGTGTTGTCGTACTGATAAGCTGTGGCAATATCAATTAGAAGGTTAACGGTGGTGGTGTCCGGGTCGGTCGTTTTCCTTAATTCCCAATCACTGAGAAGTGAGTCGAGGCTTGATTGCCCGGAAGAAAAATAGGGCGCAAAAAGTATAAAAGTCAGAACCAAACATCTCGGAATCATCATCTTGGAGAACAACAATTAGCAAACAAAAAACACCATAGCCTATGCATAATTATTTAAAAAAAAGGGTAATTCAAACTAAGTGCTAACCCTCCTTATGCACCTGGCTATATGTTCAAGAATTTGGCTTTTATAAAATACGCCATTGCTTGTTAACCAGTTGGCACAATTGCTACTCCAAAAAGATAAAATGAATAAACTGAAAATCTATTTACTTCTTGCTAACGAACTCCACGTTGCCGAGTGCAACGTCTACATTGAACTCCATTAAGTCCAGGGCATCGGGGTGATAGCTGGAGCTGGTGTACACATTTTTTCTGATCTGTGTAAACTCGGCAGGCATTTTAACACTGCAAAGAGGCGAGTTGTGCAGATAAATTATCACCGGAACGTTTTCCTTCGGCATAATCATCTCCAATCTGCCTGCACCTACGCTTGCCCTTATTTTTGACGACTGCTGACTTTTATCACTAAAGTCCAGTACGGCCGTACCAAAGCCCACCTCAGCCACAATTACTTTTGAGTTGGTAAGGTTGATATGATTGGCTATCAGCGACCCCAAGTCAACCTTCACAAAAAAAGTGTCCATTGCTACCAGGTTTCCCTTGCCATCGGCATAATCAACTATGACGTCAGCACTTCCGGTGTTTATCTTAAGTTTCTCTACAGGAATGCCGGAAAGATCCACATCCGCATTGCCGATGCCATAAGCTAGCTGAAGGGAATACACTTTGTCCTCTGTAAGGAGAATCTTCCAGTAGTTCTTGTCGTCTTTCTTGCTGTCTCCAAAAATACTGGAGGTCAGGCTTTTACTTATTGTGGAGGATTGATAGTTCTCAAGGTCAAGGTTGACGTGCTTGACGCTGTTCTTTATGTAGGTTTTGAAGGAAGGATTGATGGTTTCGAAGTCTGGATTGCCATAAATATTGACTGGCTGGGCTGCTTTCACAGGCCGGATATAGCAAGAGCCAGAAGTTGCACTCAAGCAAAAATCCACCTTTTGAAAGGCAGAGTCGTTGCTCACAGAGTAAAACTTTTTTAACTGACTAAAGGACGAAAAACTTGCTAAAAGACTAAAACTCAATAAAACCAATCTCCGCATAGAGCCTATCAACGATATACAGCACAGAGAGTTGCGAATGTTGAAAGAAAATAATAAAAAATGCAGTTCCTTTCGATGAAACTGCATTCCGATATAACTTTTAAAAGAATTCTTTCATTTTATCGAAGAACCCTTTTTCCGATTTGCCTGGATTAGGGCTGAAATTGTCAGATTCTCTGAATCTTTCGAGTATTTCCCTCTCTTCTTTGTCGAGTGTTTTGGGTGTCCAAACATTGACGTGGATTAGCTGGTCACCCCGGCCATAGCCGTTCAGGTCAGGAATACCTTTGCTTCTCAGCCTGAGTAGTTTACCGCTCTGGGTGCCTGGCTCAATTTTTATTTTTACGTTGCCATCGATAGTTGGCACTTCCAGTGAAGTACCGAGGGCAGCGTCGGCGAAGTTGAGGTACAAATCAAATATAACGTTGTTGCCATCTCTTTTCAGCAAATCATCCTCAATCTCTTCCACCACAATCAGCAAGTCGCCGGGCGTTCCGCCACCAGGAGCAACGTTACCTTTGCCAGACATTGACAATTGGATACCATCAGAAACACCAGCCGGGATTTTGATGCTGATCACTTCTTCCTGAGGCTGCAAGCCTGAGCTATCTACGCCGGGTGGCCGTTTGTCAACTCTTTGGCCAGAGCCACCACAAGCACTACAAGTGCTGCTGGATACCATTTGGCCAAGCATGGTGTTAACTACCTTCCTCACCTGACCAGCGCCGCCGCAGGTAGAGCAGGTAGCGTAAGTAACGCCTGGAGCAGTTACCAGCCTTGTCACTTTTATTTTCTTTTCAACGCCGTTTGCTATTTCTACCAGGGTAAGCTTCAGCTTGATGCGAAGATTAGACCCCTTTCGACCACCGCCACGACCGGAGCGTCCGCCTCCAAAAAAGCTTTCAAAAGGGCTGCCGCCACCGCCGCCGAAAATATCGCCGAACTGGTCAAAGATGTCGTCCATTGACATGCCACCGCCACTGAAGCCGCCACCCGGGGCACCACCAACACCCTGATGACCATAACGATCATAGCGTTGGCGCTTCTCGGCATTACTCAGTACTTCATAAGCTTCGGCTGCCTCTTTGAATTTTTCCTCAGCCGTAGGGTCATTGGGGTTTTTGTCAGGGTGAAATTTGATGGCTATTTTTCTATAAGCCTTCTTTATTTCCTCCTGTGGTGCGCCCTTTTCTACTCCTAAGATTTCGTAAAAGTCTCTTTTCGCCATAGTCAATTATGCCCCTGTTACCACTTTTGCAAACCTGATGACCTTGTCACCCAAAACGTATCCCTTCTCCACGACATCTATCACCTTTCCCTTCAACGACTCGTCGGGTGCAGGAAACTGAGTCACCGCTTCGTGTAATTCGGGGTCGAACTCGTGGCCTGCGTCAACTTCCATGGCCTTCAGCCCTTTTTGGTCAAGCACCTTGATTAGTTTGTTGTAAATAAGATCAATACCTTCTTTTACTGAAGCCTCAACCTCTTCACTATCTATTGATTTTTTTGCCCTTTCAAAGTCGTCTACCACAGGAATAAGTACGGCCAATACGTCCTCACCAGCCGTTTTTATAAGTTCCACCCTTTCTTTGGCTGTTCTTCTTCTATAGTTATCAAACTCAGAATAAAGCCTCAGGTATTTATCTTTCGACTCTTCCAATTCTCTCTTCAGTGCAGTCATTTCGTCTTCAGCAGCATCTGACCCATTGTCAGTACTCTCTTCAGAGGCATTGGCATTTTCGCTCTCCAAAACCTGCTCTTCTACACTATTCTCAATAGTTTCTTTGTTCTCTTCCACGTTTTTTTTTGCCATTTCAAGAAACATTAATTCCTGCCAGCAAGAGTCAATTACTTTGCCAAACCCCTTCTGACTGACAAGATGACACTAGCTGTTAATGGTTTGCCAAATCTTATCCTTCAGTTCCTGTATGCCTTGTTGGGTTACGCTTGAAATAAATATGGCTTCTACATCGTCGGGCAGCTCTGCTTTCATCTCCGTCATGAGCTCCTCATCGAGCATATCCGACTTCGTGATCGCCAGGAGCCGTTGCTTATCCAGTAGTTCCGGGTTGAACTTTTTGAGCTCGTTGAGAAGGATGTAGTATTCTTTTTTGATATCTGAAGCATCGGCAGGGAGCATAAACAAGAGAATAGAATTTCGCTCGATATGTCGCAGAAAGCGCACCCCGAGGCCTTTTCCCTCAGCTGCACCTTCGATGATGCCTGGTATGTCGGCTACCACAAACGACTTAAAGTCCCGGTAGGGCACAACACCCAAATTGGGCGTGAGGGTGGTAAAAGGATAATCGGCTATTTCGGGCCTTGCTGCTGAAATAACGGAAAGAAGCGTCGACTTTCCGGCATTTGGAAACCCCACAAGGCCTACATCGGCTAAAAGTTTCAGCTCCAGGATTACCCAACCCTCCTCACCTGGCGTACCTGGCTGGGCATAGGTAGGCACTTGATTTGTGGGCGATTTAAAATGATCGTTGCCCAGTCCTCCGAGGCCACCCTTTTTTAAGATGACTTTTTGACCATCCTCGACAATTTCGAGCAGCTTCTTCCCTGTTTCGGCATCCCGGGCAACCGTGCCCAATGGGACATCCAGAATAATGTCTTTACCCTGAGCACCCGTGCATTTGTCACCTGCGCCTGCCACACCGTTTTCTGCAATGATGTGCTTTCGGTATTTGAGGTGTAGCAAAGTCCACAGTTGAGAATTTCCTTTTAGAATAATGTGGCCACCCCGGCCACCATCACCGCCGTCGGGCCCTCCCTTATCGATAAATTTTTCCTGATGAAAGTGAACTGAACCAGCTCCGCCGTTGCCCGACTTGCAGCTAATTTTTACGTAATCAATGAAGTTATTGTCAGCCATATAATAAATGAGGACGCTTTTCGCCATGGAAAAGCATCCCCCTCCTTATTTCTTTTACTCTCAGAAAGAGTCTATTACGCTGCAAATGTCGTGAAATATCTCTTCTATTTCACCAACTCCCTCTATTTGATGGTATTTACTTTGCGACTTGTAGTAATTAGCTACCGGCATCGTCTCATCCTGATAAACTTTTATCCGGGTGGTTATTTTGGCTTCGTCCTGGTCATCCGCTCTACCAGAAGTCTTACCCCTTTCTTTGATCCTAACCCTTAACTCAGCTTCAGGAACATTGAGCGCTATCATTCCTTTGATAGGTTCTCCCATACCATTGAGCAACTTGTCCAGTGCCTCTGCCTGATTAACAGTGCGTGGAAAGCCATCGAAAATAACCCCCGACGACCCATCGGTAGACTTCAGCTTGTCATCTACCATGCCTATGACCACCTCATCTGGGACCAACTTGCCATCATCCATGTACTTCTGAGCTAGCTTTCCAAGCTCGGTGCCTTCAGTAAGGTGCTTGCGAAACAAGTCGCCAGTCGATATATGCGTCAGGTGATATTTGCTAATCAGCTTCTCACTCTGGGTTCCTTTACCGGCACCCGGAGGGCCAAACAAAACAATATTCAGCATTACAGTAGGTTTCGTTTCTTTTACAAAGGGCCAAAAATCCGAAATACTTATCAAAAAAAGAATTACAAACTTCAGTCTTTAATTTTATAGATGTCTGGCAGTTGCCTGCCTAGCTCGTCATAGTCAAGTCCGTAGCCCACAACAAACTTATCAGGAATGCTGAAACCAACGTAATCAAGTTGATATTTGTTCTTAAAAACATCAGGTTTTACCAGTAGCGTGCAGACTTTAACTGATGCTGGCGACTGCTCCCAAACCATTTCCAAAAGTTTGCTCATTGTGCGCCCTGTGTCTATAATATCCTCTACAATCAACACTTCTCTGTCTTTCAACTCATGCATGAGCCCTATCAGAGTTTGCACTTCGCCGGTTGAGGCCGTCCCTCTGTAAGACTTCAGCTTTACAAAGGAAACCTCAGCATCGACCTTGAGCAAACGAATAAGATCGCCGGCAAAAATGAAGGCACCGTTCAGCACGGCAAGCATCACAAGGCTTTTCCCAGCATAATCCGAGTCAATTTGCTCAGCAAGCTCGTTGAGTCTATTGCTAATCTGGCTGCGATCTATGTATGGCTCAAATTCCTTGCTGTTTATCATCATACCTCTTTAGTATTTTAAGGCAAATAGCTGTTTGAAATACACAATCATTTGCCTTGCAACCCCGCTTGACTACAATTCAGCCATCAGTACTTCATACAGACTAACCATAGCAAAGATGTCGTCTTTGTGCACGGTTTCGTTCGGTGAGTGTACGTTACTTTCAGGAGCCCCCACAAAACACCAGTCGATGGGATAGGGAGAAATTTGCACGTCCCGACCATCAGAAGAACCACTCCCTTCTACCTCTAGCTGAAAAGGCACACCTGACGACTGAGCGATAGCTATGATCCTATCCACATAGGATTTCCTTGGAATGTTTTTGTCTCTCATTGACACCACCACACCTTTGCCATGATGCACTCCGTCCGTTACCCAGGTAATGTCCGAGACCAGTGCCTGTTTTATCTGCCAGCGCTCGTACAAATATTTGGTGAGGTATTGCACCGAACCACCTCCGTGTTCTTCCCATGCACTGAAGACTATCACACCGTGCTCTAGCGTTTCCGCTACTTTCAAGGCATTATAAACGCCCAAACGGTTATCAAGATAACAAGTAGTTACCATGTCGTCGTGTTGTCGAAAGTTGCATTTGTAGGTAAGCCCGGTGCCCCTATCAATGGCTCGACCAAATTCATAAAAGGCACGGCCTTCTTCATTTAACACAAGCTTGCATTCGATAGGCCCAAGGCTATCCTCTCCTACCAACAGCGTACCGGTATCGGCATCTGGCCCGCCAATAGGCACCAGTTGATTGTCGTACCTGACAGTAAACCCAATGGAGTCCATGTGCGCAAAAATTGCTGTTCTGGGATTGCCAAAGGCCAGGATGAGGCAATCCTGAAACTCCGGCCCCTGTATAAGCTCAGGCTTCACCTTCCATGTCTTTTGCTGCCTGTTTATATAAGATAGCAAGAACTCCTTCATAGGAGCCTCATCGCCTGAAGGCGCATGCACGGCACATAGGTCTTTCAATAGCTTCATGGATTTTCCAGTTTTCTTAATGTCAACCCTGGGGAATCACCCCCATGGTCATCGGATGCTTTTTAATGGCGGTTAAATTTATGAAATTGAAACATCTCAAAAGAATTGCCATGAAGATTCATATTTTAAATCAGCAAACCTCAATAGCCAACCAGTTTTTGTGTGAATTAAGGGATACCTCGATACAGAAGGACAGGCTTCGTTTCCGTGCCAATTTGGAGCGGCTGGGCGAGCTGATGGCCTACGAGTTTTCGAAAACGCTGCTGGCAAAAAAAAGCGAGGTGGTTACGCCTCTGGGGACATCGCAAGCAGAAGTGCCGGTCAACGACCTGGTAATGGTGACTGTTCTAAGAGCAGGGATTCCCTTCTATCAGGGGTTTCTGAACATTTTTGACCAGGCAGAATCTGGCTTTATTGGCGCCTACAGGGAAGAGGGCTCTGCAAAAGATTTATTGATAACACTTAATTATTCTGCTTTGCCCAACCTTGACAACAAACAACTCGTATTAATTGATCCAATGCTGGCTACCGGAAAATCGCTAGTGAAGGCTTTCAACCAATGCTTGAAATATGGCCACCCGAAAGCCGTTCATGTCATGTCGGTGATAAGCGCTCCCGAAGGTATCAGCTATCTGGAAGAATCAATCGATCACCCGGGAAGTATATGGACTTGGGCCAAAGACAGCCATTTAAATGAAATGGCTTATATCGTGCCCGGCCTTGGCGATGCCGGCGACTTATCTTTCGGTACCAAAGAATGATTCGTTGACGATTGGTGTTGATTTGGAAAGTGATAACTCCAACTTTTTAATATTGCTTTCACCCTGTATATATGCAGATCAATTTCGTAGCCGAACTCCTGAAATACCTGGGCGTTTATGTTCTTAGCATGTTTAAGTTCATTGTCGGCCCCACTATTGGTATTTCTTCAGGGCTGAATATTTTTGTCACCTTCGGGCTTTCAGTAGCGGGTATGATGACCATGGTTTACCTGGTCACCTACTTTGGTGAGCAGGTTCGCTTCCTCACCAGCCGCTTTTTCAAACCGAAACCCAACGAAAAGAAATTCACAAAAAAGAAACGGCTTTTCGTGACCCTCTGGAAAAAATATGGTGTCTACGGAGTGTCCTTCTTTTCCCCACTATTCATCACACCGATAGGTGGTGCGCTGATACTCAATACGCTCGGTGTGAAAAAGGAACAGATCATTGGGCCGATGTGGGTGAGTGCCATTTTTTGGGGCATTATTCTCACCCTTTTTGTAAAATACGCCAAAGACCTCATTATTTGGCTCTACTAACTTATCCAGGCTTAGTCCCTTAACTTCATCCTTAGCAATCGACTTTCGGAAGTAATGTAAACCACCTTGTCGTCGCCTGCAAAAGCAATATTGGCTGTTGGTGCTCCGGTGATTATTGTGCCCAGATGCTTTCCGGAAGGACTTAGAACAACTACTCCACCCGGGCCAGTGGCAAAAATGTTTCCTTTAGAATCTACCTTCATCCCATCGGGATTTCCGGGTGTTATTTTCGTCAATTCAGTAGCATCAAAGAAGACTTTCCCTTCTCCAACAGAGCCATCTTCATTGACCGGAAAAGACATCCAAATTGACCTTTCGGGGTCAGAATTAGCTACATACAATGTCTTCTCGTCAGGCGACAAGGCTATGCCATTGGGCTTGGACATTTTATCCGTGACAAGTTCGATTTTCCCACTTTTCTTTAGCCGATAAACGCCGTTGAATGGAATCTCTTTGATAGGGCTGGCGTCCAGGCCAGTAAGACCATATGGGGGATCCGTAAAGTAAATATCTCCCCAGCTGCTCAAAATAAGGTCATTTGGGCTATTCAGGCGCTTGCCCTCGAACCTATCAACCAACGTAACAAATTTGGAGGCAGGCGCATCCACGGGCGCATCCATCCTGGCCACCCTTCTGTCGCCGTGCTGGCACAGCAATAGCCTGCCCTGGTCGTCCAAAATAAGGCCGTTGGCTCCAGGCTCCCTTTCTTCCTTTCCTGCTTCCGCAGTGTAGCCCGAAGGCTTCAGGAATACGCTAACACCCTCACCTTCCTTCCATTTGTAAGCCACATTGTTAGGCACGTCAGTAAAAAGCACCATCTGCTGCGATGGCACCCACACTGGCCCCTCTGCCCAGGTGTAGCCCTCTCCCAGTATTTCGAGTTTTGCGTCTTTATCAATTAGTTTGTCAATAGCAGGATCCAGCCGCTCCACTACCTGTGGTTTCGATGCTTCTTCATTGCTAGCTTCTTCAGTCTGCGATTTCTGCGACCCACAGCCGCTCATCACAATGGCAATAGCCACACTATAGTAAATAGGTTTCATACGAGTAGGTATATTAAAAGTAGTTTCAACAAATATTTGAGTAGTTAATTTCCGAATATTTTGATTGGGAAGTGAGTGCAAAACGTAAATTTTCGCTTTCGTAAAAAAACTTTTCACATTCGTCGGCGTTTGCTCTATTTTTCTCATGTATTAATTACCCCGAGGATGTTTGGCATATTCAAAAGAAAAAAAGAATCCCCCAGGAAAGAGAAAAAGCTTGAGCTGGTTGATCTGGAGCAGCAGCCCCTTGCCGTTGGCGACAAAGTGGAGTCTCTGAGGTACGATCTTGGCGTAAGTATATTGATTCAGGAAGAGGATGGGCTCTATTATCAGTCGGAAGCGACTGGCACCAAAGTCCATTGGACTAAAATGATCGATGCTTCTACAGAATTTCAAAAGGTGAAGAAGATTATTGTTGACAAGTAAGGGCTGAAAAAGGACAGTCCGCCCGAACAAAGGTGAACAATCTCCGGTCTAAAAGTGTCCGGTTTCGTTACAGCCCAGACCTTCCTTGTTCCATCTATTAACTTGTTTATCAAACAGTTACCTTGTTTGGCATTTGAATTGCAAGCCTTTTGGCATGCGGTCGAAAACTCAAATAAAGGGAGCCATATTCAAAGTCGCTTCTCTGCCTGCTTTTAAAAACATTGTTATCATTCTGGGGATAGCCGTAGCCCTTCTCGTAGGCTTCTTCACTTTGCACGCTCAGCCCAATGCAATGGGTGAGTTTGCTATTGATCCGAAGACAGTAAGCTCCAACGTCATAGTTGTGGGCTCGGATTTTCTTGACGTTGAAACTACGCCTGAAGTGATTATTTATGACAGGAACCTTGACCTTATTTTATCTGCCAATCTGACGTCAATTTCTGATTATGAAAAGGAGCACCTCAGTAGATTGCTGAAAGTATGTGATCTTATGTTTTCGAGCGATAATACAACCATTTATCAATTGGATAAATAATTGCGTTCGCCTATATTCCATAAACCTTATTTAACATGACTCAAAGACTAACAAGATCAAGAGATAAAATGCTGGGCGGTGTTTGCGCAGGAATTGCCGACTACTTTGGGTGGGATCCTACCATGGTTCGCCTTGGCTATGTTGTCCTGTCTCTACTTAGCGCTGCTTTTCCAGGCATACTTGTATACATCATCATGTGGATAGTAGTGCCAGAAAGTTAATTCAGCTTGGCATGGGTGGTCATCCATCTTTCCGGAATTTCACCTTTGGTAGCCGTTTCATAATCTTTGTAGCTACACGGCACAATGCTATTTCTGCTGTACTTGGCTTTTCCTCCCGGATATGGCACTTCCATCCACCACTTTTCTGACGACTGGCTCTTGAAAAATGTAATGGTGGAGGGCTGGTTGTTCATCGACACCACGTACTTAGTGTAGTCTTTCTCCCTAAAGTGCCTGTCGTCTTTCCTGTGATAGTATCCCTCTATAAAGTACCAGATCATCGTGGCTGTTACCATGGCGGTTGAGCTACGAATATCGTCTTTCAGCAGGTTGTAGCCATAGAAGCCAGCAGAACTGAGCTTCTCGCTGTTGCCCGCATACCAGCAAATTTGACAAGCCTCCTCACCAGTAAGGCCAAAAACTTGGGCATGTTGTCCTCCTGGTGCATAAATAGAACTCAGTGCCGATATGTCGAAGCTCAGCATGTCAGCCTGCCGGATAGACGGTTCCATTTCGTCAATACTTTCTCTCAAGACCCCGAGGCGTACGGCTTCAAAATAAAATTTCTCGACGATGTTCAGCGCCTGCTGGTCAACCAGATAGGTTTGAAAGGCAAGGTGAGTATAGTTAAAAAGGTAGTTAGGCTGATGAACAAGGATTCTATGTAGTCGGCGATCAGCGTCTGAGGCCTTTTTATCGTCCTCTAAATCGAATGAACTGTCAACGCCAAGCACCGAGATCATCTTGTCGAAAGCCTCATATGCCATGTACTGGCCATAGTCGATATCATGTGAGCCCCCGACAATAATTGGCAGAATATCCTTTTCCAGCAGCGATTGCACCACCTCTTTCAGTCTTAGAACGGTGTCTTCGGCGGTCGGCCCGTTTCGCAAATTGCCGAGATCAACGATGTTATTCTTACCAAGCCCCTTGCTCAGCCCATAAAGCTTTTTTCGAATTGCATCTGCCGATTGATCAATGCCTTCACCACTGTTTTCGCCTCTGTGCTCTTTGATCCCAACAATTGCTATGTCAGTGTTCTTCAGGTCGGGCATCTTGTTGGAGAATATCCTGATGCTCTTTAGAAATGCAGACTTCGGCAATGCTTTGGTGACATCTGAAGAAACCGGGTCGAAAAAAAGCTTGAAGTCCATTTGCTCGCTTGAGATTGAATCATAAAAAAAGGGAAAAATTTTTATTTTTCCCTTTTACAGTGTCTTGATTCAGAGATTATCCTCCAAAGTCATCAAATCGAATATTTTCATCCGGGATACCAAAATCCTCTCCCATTTTTTGAACTGCTGAGTTCATCATAGGAGGTCCGCAGAAGTAAAGCTCTATTTCTTCAGGAGACTCGTGCTTGCTGAGGTATTGGTCAATTACGGCTTGGTGAACAAAGCCCAGGAATCCGTCTCCCTCTTTGTCGTTTACATCTTTCTTCACTTTCCAGTTATCCTCGGGCAATGGCTCCGAAAGCACTACAAAGAATTTGAAGTTAGAAAAAGCCTTTTCTAGCTGATAAAAGTGGTCAAGGTAAAATAGTTCTCTTTTCGAACGGCCACCATACCAAAAAGTGACGGTTCTGCCGGTTTTCAGCGTTTTGAAAAGCTGATAAAGGTGTGATCTCATTGGTGCCATACCAGCGCCTCCACCTACGTACAGCATTTCTGCGTCAGAAGGATTAATGAAGAACTCTCCATAAGGGCCTGAAATTGTTACCTTGTCGCCCGGCTTTCTTGAAAAGATGTACGAAGAAGCTAAGCCCGGATTAACTTTCATCCAGCCATTATTTGCTCTGTCCCATGGAGGTGTAGCAATCCTCACGTTTAGCATGATCTCTCTGCCCTCAGCAGGATAAGATGCCATAGAGTAAGCTCTTTCAGCAGATTCAGGGTTAACCATTTTCAAATCCCAAAGACCAAATTTATCCCACTCCTTCTGAAATTTCATTGGATCATCGTGCTCCTTAGGGTGGGCAGTAATGTCCATGTCTTTGAAATCAACCGTACATTTGGGAACCTCAATCTGAATATAGCCACCTGCCTGGTAGTCCATATCCTCAGGAATCTCAACAACAAATTCTTTGATAAATGAAGCCACGTTGTAGTTTCTAACAACAGTCGCTTCCCATTTCTTGATACCGAAGATTTCTTCAGGTATCTCTATTCTCATGTCTTGCTTCACCTTCACCTGGCAGCCAAGCCTCACGTGCTCCTTCTGCTCGCTTCTGCTCAGGTGACCAACTTCTGTGGGAAGAACGTCGCCTCCACCATCCAGCACCTTACATTTACACATGGCACAAGTACCACCTCCACCACAAGCTGAGGGAAGAAATATTTTTTGGCCAGACAATGTCGACAGAAGGCTTGTGCCAGCTGCTGCTATAAGGGGGTTCTTCTCGTCCCCGTTAACAATGATCCGCACGTCGCCTTGTTGAACCAGCTTGGCCTGAGCCACCAGAAGAATTGCCACCAACAAAAGAATGATGACGGTAAAGGCTACAATAGAAGTTAGAACAATAGATGTCATTGACTATGAAAGATTTTTGGTTCTTACTTAACAGACACAAATATATCTATAACACGGGTTTTCCATTAACCAAACACTGAAAATTTGAATATAATTAGCAAGTGCTATGGTTTAACCCTGCGTGCCCGGTTTAGTTATCAGCTTTTATAAATTAATTATTGATGAGCTTCAAAAGATTGGTGAGTTTTGTCTTCAGGTTCCTTCTATCGACAATAAAGTCCAGAAAACCGTGATCAAGCACAAACTCAGCACTTTGAAAGCCCTTAGGAAGATCTTTTCCAATCGTTTCACGGATGACCCTTGGCCCGGCAAAACCAATTAATGCTCCAGGCTCTGCTATATTAAAGTCCCCAAGCATCGCAAATGAAGCTGTTACACCGCCGGTAGTTGGATCCGTTAATAATGAGATATAGGGTATTTTTGCTTCGGACAAGAGCGCCAATTTTGCCGATGTTTTAGCCATCTGCATCAGCGAGAAGCCTGCCTCCATCATTCTGGCACCCCCTGATTTGGAAATCATAAGGAATGGAATCTTATGCTTAAGGCTATGATCGATTGCCCTGGCGATTTTCTCCCCCACGACCGAACCCATTGAGCCGCCAATAAAGGTGAAATCCATACAGGCAATCACTATTTCGGAGCCGTTCATTTTGCCAACTGCCGATCTCACAGCATCATTCAGCCCCGTCTTCTTAATGGAGGCCTCAATGCGCTTTGGATAGGGAGCCGAGTCTGTGAACTTGAGCGGGTCAGCCGACTTCATGTTAGCATCGAGCTCCTGAAACTTATTGTTGTCAAAAAGTATTTCGAAATACTCTTTTGAGCCAATACGCACATGAAAGTCGTCGTCGGGGCAAACGTAAGCGTTATTTTTCAGCTCCCGGATATGGATGATATTACCACTTGGCGTCTTGTACCATAGTCCGTCAGGTGCCTCTCTCTTCTCGTCCGTCGGTGTTAATATTCCCTTGTCCTGTCTCTTAAACCACGCCATACTGTTTCCAATTGTTGGACTGCAAAGATATTAGATATTCTTTAAAAGTAACGACGAATTAAGCAGATGCTAAGTTCCCGCATGCAATGAATAACCCACCATTGCTGATTCAAATTTGCGACTCCCACTAGCCCCTAAAACTTAATGCTTACTCCAAAGTATGGTGAGAAATACTGTGTGGCCTTATAGGAGCCGTCCGCTGTTGGCGCAAAGGCCCAGTAATAGTCAACGCCTGCCGCCAAAAACCTATTGAGGTGATAAATGAAGCGAACCTTGGCCAGGGATCTTTCGTCAAGCTTAAATGCGTCTTTCAGAGTGGACAGATTGCCTTTCACATAGCTTCCGTGAATCGACACTTTGTCGCCGAGCCTGTCAACATCGGCATTTAACCTCACCACCGCCGGAGCCGTTTCAGAAACATCGTCGGGCAACAAAATGCTGCCACCAAGCTGCACCTTCTGTAGTATGTGCCCTGTCAGGCTCCCGTAGATTCCGCTCATTTTCTCCGCATTAGCTAACGAAAGCAGGCGTGCATCCTTGTTCAGTTCATAAGAAGCGTCAAAAAACTGTGGCAGGTAATTGGCGGTGTAGGTAAGGCGTTCAATTCTCATGTCAGTGCTGAGAAGGTCGGCGATGAAATTGAAACGAAAATTGATTCCACCGCTGATTCCGTGGCCATCTGTAAATTCCCTTGTATCACCCTGTGAGGCATATATTGTAGCAATTGAGTCTGTTAAGGCGGCAGTTCCCACATTTAGCCTGGAATAATTGACGAATGCGTCGATCTGAATAAAAGGAATCCTCAGCAAATTGATGCCTGCATCGAGGCCAAAAGCACCCACGCCGTCAGCTGTAAATTGATTCACCACAAAAGTGCTGTCGCTGGTAGGCCGTTGGGTCTGGTCTTTGTCCTTGATAACAGTGCCTCCAATCTCCAACGTCCTGACAATCGGTATAATCGTCCAGGCCATCGGGCGCACATAAGGCCGTACAGCCAGCAGATTGAGCGAGGCGGGGTCAAAATCGCTGTACATACCCTCCAGGCCAAACAGCCCTTTGAAATTCAAGTCGTAGTGAAGCCCGAGCTTCCTCTTTTCGTAACTAGTAGTGTTAGTATAGTTGTTAACCAACCCTCCAAAACCAATCATGGTATTATTGAGCTCTCCAACACGGACGTAAACCGGATCTCTTTTTTGCGAACCATACCTGATGTATCTGATCAACCTTGCCGCACCAACACCACCTTTGAAAATCTCCGTTCGGATCGCCTGGCTCTCCAGTCCATACAATACAGGCACATTGAGGCCAAGGCCTATTTTCCAAATTTTGAATTCCGGAGCAAGTACCAAGCCGACAAAATTCTCATCTCCAATCTTGGTGTAGGTCACCCCTCCGGTGAAAGACCCTCCGGATTCACTGTCGGGCGGCCCAGCCCTGAAATCTTCAGGAACTGGTGCAACTTCCCTTTTTTCCCGTTCTTCCTTCGGCTCCTTTATCTTTTTTTCTTCTTCTGGCTCACTCTCAAATTTTTCCTCCTCAATGGGCACCTGCAGACTGTCTGTTGCTGGAATTGTATCAGCCTGGTAAGTAGTAACTGGTGTTATTGAGTCGAGAGGCTGTGTTGGCAGCGTGAGTGTGTCGACCACGGGTACTGGTGCAGTGAGGGTATCGGCTGCCACCGTTGGCTGATCAACCTTCTCAGCTTTCTTGTCTTTTTTCTTTTTCTTCTTTTTTGTGTTCTCCCACAAATAGGAATAATCGGCAAAAGGGTCTTCGGCTTCCTGTTCCTGTGCAACTACAGGAGCTGCCACAGATAGAAAAAACGAAGCTACAAGCAGGTAGAATAGAATTCTCTTATTCATAAAAGCTAAATTATCATAAAAATAATACTATTTCCAAATCGTCAAGTGATCGAAGTCTTACTTGCCATCAGAAAAAAACAAAAGCGCTTCAATTGAAGCGCTTTTCTCTATAAAATCAAAATATTGTCAGGAGTCTATTTTACCTCCTCATAATCTACGTACTCCCCACCTATCTTCCCTGACGATGATTTCCGTTTTTTCACCTCGTCTTCAGGGATATAGTCCACTTTTATTTCCTCGTGGCGGGCGTTGGTCGTTGTTCTGCTCCTATACTGTTGCTGCTGGCGCTGCTGATATTGTCTCCCCGATCCAAAATAAAGGGCCCTCATGATGAAGCCGCCTACTTTATAGAAGACGTAAAAGAATATTAAGAGTATGAGAATGAATTTAAACATCTGCTTTAAATTTTAAGTCTTACTGTTTAACGACTCAAATAAAGATTTCGTTCTGAATAAATCTTTAAGAAGTAGTCATCCATCAGATCGTCAATGAAATATATAGCTTCGCCGGTCGATTTCATTTCCGGGCCAAGCTCCTTATTCACATTGGGGAACTTGTTGAAAGAAAATACGGGAACCTTGATTGCATATCCCTGTTTTTTCGGAGAAAATTTGAAATCCTTCACTTTCTTCTCCCCCAACATCACTTTTGTGGCATAGTTCACATAAGGTTCATCGTAGGCTTTGCATATAAACGGCACAGTACGTGATGCCCTTGGGTTTGCCTCAATAATATACACCTGGTCGTCTTTTATTGCAAACTGAATGTTGATCAGACCAACCGTTTTCAGCGCCAAAGCAATGGTTTTGGTGTGCTGCTCAATCTGCCGAATAATGAAATCCCCAAGGTTGTAAGGAGGAAGCACGGCGTAGGAGTCGCCAGAGTGAATTCCCGCCGGCTCGATATGCTGCATGATACCAATAATGTAAACGTCCTCACCATCGCAAATGGCATCCGCCTCCGCTTCAATAGCACCATCAAGGAAGTGATCGAGAAGTACCTTGTTACCCGGAATGTCTTTAAGAAGATCTATTACATGTGACTCAAGCTCCTGCTCATTGATCACAATTTTCATGCTTTGGCCTCCCAAAACGTAGGATGGCCGCACAAGCAAAGGAAAGCCAAGCTTCTTCGACAACTCAATGGCCTGGTCGGCATCTTCTATCACACCAAACTCAGGATACGGAATGTTGTTCTCCTTTAGCAGGGAAGAAAAGCTACCTCTATCCTCCGCAAGGTCAAGAGACTTATAGTCGGTTCCGATTATCTTGATGCCATATCTTTCGAGCTTTTCTGCCAGCTTAAGTGCTGTCTGCCCACCTAACTGCACAATGACACCCTCCGGCTGCTCATGCAAAATGATGTCGTAGATATGCTCCCAGAAAACTGGCTCGAAGTACAGCTTATCGGCAATATCGAAGTCAGTAGAAACCGTTTCTGGATTGCAATTAATCATGATGGTTTCGTAGCCGCATTCCTTTGCTGCCAGCACACCATGCACGCAAGAGTAATCAAACTCGATTCCCTGACCGATTCGGTTGGGTCCAGAGCCCAGGATCACAACTTTCTTCCTGTCACTTCTTACCGACTCATTCTCGTCATCAAAAGTGCTATAATAGTAAGGTGTTTTCGCTTCAAATTCCGCAGCGCAGGTATCCACAAGTTTGTAAACCCTTTTTATTCCCAATGCGTGACGCTTGGTGTGCACTTCGCTTTCCAGGCAACCCAAAAGATGAGCGATTTGTCGGTCGGCGTAACCTTTGGTTTTGGCTATTCGAAGAATTTCCGGCGGAATGGTCTCTATCGTAAACGATTCGATTTCATTCTCTAGTTTTAGGAGCTCCTCAATCTGGTCGAGGAACCACATATCAATTTTGCTGAGCTTGTGAATGGTCTTCAGCGGAATGCCCAGCTTAATGGCGTCATATACATGGAAGAGCCTGTTCCAGCTGGGATGGCGGAGGCTCTCCAGGATTTGCTCCTGATTCGTTACTTCCTTGCCATCGGCACCCAGGCCGTTTCGTTTTATCTCAAGTGACTGGCAAGCCTTTTGAAGCGCCTCCTGAAAGTTACGACCGATGCCCATTACTTCACCGACCGACTTCATCTGAAGACCGAGACGACGGTCAGCGCCTTTGAATTTATCGAAGTTCCAGCGTGGAATCTTTACAATGACATAGTCGAGCGCCGGCTCAAAAAATGCTGATGTACTGCCAGTAATTTGGTTTTTGAGCTCATCAAGGTTATAGCCAATCGCCAGTTTAGCCGCTATTTTGGCAATTGGATAGCCAGTAGCCTTTGAGGCCAGTGCCGAGGAACGAGACACCCTTGGGTTGATCTCGATGCCCACGATCATGTCGTCTTCAGGATTAACAGCAAACTGCACATTGCATCCTCCGGCAAACATACCAATGCCATTCATCATTCTGATGGCCAGGTCACGCATGTGCTGGTAAATAGTGTCAGGTAAAGTCATGGCTGGCGCCACAGTAATTGAGTCGCCAGTATGCACACCCATGGGGTCAAAGTTCTCAATGGAGCAAATAATGATGATGTTGCCAATATTGTCCCTTAGCAACTCAAGCTCATATTCCTTCCAGCCGAGGATGCTCTGCTCCACCAGCACTTCATGAATTGGCGACGCATGTAAACCGTTGTTCAGCGCCTGGTCAAACTCCTCCGCCTTCTCAACAAATCCACCACCAGATCCACCAAGTGTATAAGACGGGCGGATAACCAGCGGGAAGCCAATTTCCTGCGCTATTTCCTTGCCCTGAAGGAAGGAAGTAGCTGTCGATCCTTTGCACACATTTACCTTCAGTTCGTGCATCTTCAACCGGAATTTCTCCCGGTCTTCGGTGGTCTCGATGGCGGCAATGTCCACACCTATGATCCTGACTCCATATTTTTCCCAAAGCCCCGCCTTTTCACAATCGATGGCCAGGTTGAGAGCAGTTTGACCACCCATTGTGGGCAGCACCGCATCAATTTTGTGCTTTTCAAGTATCTGTTTGATGTATTTCTTCTCCAGCGGCAACAGGTACACGTGATCAGCGGTGACCTTGTCGGTCATGATCGTGGCTGGATTCGAGTTAATCAGTATGACTTCTATTCCTTCTTCACGAAGTGACCTTGATGCTTGTGAACCGGCATAGTCGAATTCACAGGCCTGTCCGATGACAATAGGGCCGCTTCCAATGATTAGAATTGATTTGATACTGGGGTCTTTAGGCATCTTTAGAATGTATCGTTAAAAGGAGGGTTAGCAATTCACAAATCCCGGCAAAGTTATATGCCACCGCCCGATTATCAAAAGAGATTTCGGAAAGATGGACAAGAAAAATGAAGATGACTGACAAGCGGGCCTTGTCTGCTCAAAGAATCTCATCAGTCGACTGGATACCAATAAAAAAGCCACCCTGTGAGAGTGGCTTTTTTTAAGTTCAATCAGTTTTTTACATGTGAATTGGCCTGTTGTCCGTTGCGGCCAAACATGCTTCCTTTACGGCCTCCATATAAGTAGGGTGTGCGTGCGACATGCGTGACACATCCTCAGCAGAGGCCCTGAATTCCATGGCTGTGACGCCAGCAGCAATCATATCGGCCGCTCTGGCACCAACGATGTGAATGCCTAGTATTTCATCCGTTTGCTTGTCGGCCAATACCTTTACCAGTCCGTCCACATCGCCTGATGCTCTGGCTCTGCCAAGCGCCTTGAACGGAAACTTTCCGACCTTATATTCTTTTTTCTGATCTTTAAGCTGCTCCTCGGTGTAGCCCACAGCGGCCACTTCCGGCCAGGTGTATACGACACCTGGGATCAGGTTGTAATTAATGTGAGGCTTCTGCCCCATAATGGTTTCAGCTACAAATACACCTTCCTCCTCGGCCTTGTGAGCAAGCATGGCACCCTTGATCACATCGCCGATTGCCCAAATATTGTCCACATTTGTTCTCAAGTGATCATCCACTTCAACCAGTCCTCTGTCGGTTACTTTCACCCCAGCTTTGTCCAGGCCAAGTCCTTCAGTGTAAGCCTTCCTTCCTATCGACACCAGGCAATAGTCTCCTTTGAGGTCTACCTTTTCACCTTTTGAGGTTTCTGCTGTCACGGTAACTTCCTTGCCTTTGGCCTCTACCGCCGTCACCTTATGTGACAGGTAAAATTCCATGCCAAGCCCCTTTAGAGACTTTTGAAGCTCTTTACCCATAGTCGAATCCATCGTCGGAATGAGGCTATCGAGGAACTCAACAACTGACACTTTGGCCCCTAACCTTGCGTACACAGAACCCAACTCCACGCCTATTACACCGCCTCCTATCACTATCATGTGCTTAGGCACTTCGCTCAATTCAAGGGCTTCAGTACTTGTAATGACCCTTTTCTTATCCAGTTTAATAAATGGAAGGTTGGCGGGCTTGGAGCCGGTAGCAATGATTACTTTCTCAGTGGTAATCTTCTTTTCCTCTTTCCCGGAAACTTTGATGGTGTTCTTGTCTATAAAGGAACCCATGCCATGAAAAACATCAATCTTGTTCTTCTTCATCAGAAAGTTGATACCGTCGGTATTTTGCTTCACCACGTCCGTTTTCCTGGCTATCATTTGCTTCAGATTCACTTTCGGCTGAGGAATATCGATTCCATGCTCCTTAAATGTGTGCGCTGCATTGTGAAAGTGCTCGCTTGAATCAAGGAGTGCCTTAGATGGAATACAACCGACATTAAGACAAGTGCCTCCCAGGCTATCATATTTCTCAATAATCGCCGTTTTTAAGCCCAACTGCGCACACCTGATGGCTGCTACATATCCGCCGGGTCCTGAACCAATTACTGTTACCTGATAATCCATGTTGTTTGTTTTAATTAAAAAATAGTAACGGGTTTACACTCCCAGAAGAAGCCTGCTAGGATCTTCGAGCAGTTGCTTCACACGTACAAGGAAGCTGACAGACTCACGACCATCAATGATGCGGTGATCGTAAGAGAGGGCCACGTACATGATCGGCCTGACCACTACCTGGCCGTTTTCCACAACAGCCCTTTCTACGATATTGTGCATACCCAGAATAGCAGCCTGGGGCGCATTAATAATAGGTGTAGAAAGCATGGAGCCAAAAATACCTCCATTGGTAATGGTGAATGTGCCGCCTTGCATTTCGTCTATGCTCAACTTTCCGTCTCTGGCTTTCAATGCCAGTCTCACTATTTCCTTTTCTATTTGATCGAAGCTAAGTGCTTCGGCATTTCTTATTACCGGCACAACAAGACCTTTTGGCGTGGATACCGCTATCGAAACGTCGGCATAATCGTTATACACGATTTCTTCCCCGTCGATCTGTGCGTTTACGGCAGGCCACTCTTTCAAGGCCATTGTAATTGCTTTGGTAAAGAATGACATAAAGCCCAGGCCAACTTCGTACTTTTCTTTGAAGCTGTCTTTGTATTTTTTTCTCAATTCCATTACCGGGCCCATGTTCACCTCATTGAAAGTAGTGAGCATGGCTGTCTCGTTCTTTACAGAAACCAACCTTCTGGAAATAGTCTTGCGAAGAGAGGACATTTTCTCTCGTCTCTGCCCCCTTGAAACACCGCCACCGATTTGAGGTGCGGCATAGGATGGAGCTGCTGGCTTGCCAGCATCAGATTTTGGAGCTGCCGACTTTTCAGCTTTCATGGCATCTTCTTTCGTGATACGTCCGTCAACTCCGGTTGCTTTCACATCAGAGGCAGAAAGTCCTTTCTCTGCCATAAGCTTTGCTGCTGCCGGAGATGCATGCCCAGCTGCATAAGATGAACTGCTTGATGTTGCAGGAGCAGCAGCCGGAGCAGGACTTTTGGCCTCCTCTTTAGCAACCGCACCTTCCATTACTTCAATTTTGCATATTAAAGCACCTATCTCAAGTGTTTCTCCTTCCTTGGCGATGACCTGAAGCTTGCCTGTAGCTTCGGCAGTGAGTTCAAAAGTGGCTTTGTCAGATTCAATTTCAGCGATTACTTCATCTAGCTGCACAATTTCGCCGTCCTTTTTGACCCAGGAAGATATGGTCACTTCATTGATAGACTCGCCAACCGTGGGGACATGCATTTCGATTGTCTCACCAGTCGATATCGCCTCTTTAGCCGGCGCTGACTTTTCTTCCTTTTTCTCTTCTTTTGCAGGAGCTGCACTATCGGTATCAATACTGCATATAACAGCACCAATTTCAACAGTTTCTCCTTCTTTGACCAAAATCTTTATTTTCCCGGCTGACTCAGCGTTTAGCTCGAAAGTGGCTTTGTCAGATTCCAGCTCACACAGAAGTTCGTCCCTCTCCACAATGTCACCATCATTCTTTAACCACTTGGCAATGGTTACTTCGGTTATTGATTCCCCTACTGCAGGGATTTTAACTTCAAGGCTCATTATTTATTAGGGTTTAATTATGCAAATGCTTTTTGTACAATCTCTTCCTGCTCTTTGTTGTGCAGTTTGTAGTAGCCAGTGGCAGGAGAGGCTGCTGCTTTTCTTGAAACCAATTCCATTCTCACTTCAGGGAACATCCTTAACAAGAAGGTCCAGGCACCCATATTTTCGGGTTCTTCCTGTGCCCACACGAGTTTGGCTCCTTTGTATTTATTGATTTCTGCGAGGATTTTCTTTCTTGGGAAAGGATGAAGCTGCTCGATTCGTATAAGGGCAACATCCTTTCTATTACTTTTCTGACGTTCGTCGAGAAGGTCAAAATAGATTTTGCCAGTGCACAGCACCACCTTTTTAACATCTTTAGCCTTCACATCTGTGTCGCCGATTACCTCATGAAAGGCACCATCAGTCAAGTCGCTCACTGGCGACATCACCAATGGATGACGGAACAGAGATTTTGGAGACATTAGCACGGCTGGCATCCTAAACGGCATCACCAACTGACGACGGAGCATATGGAAGAAATTGGCAGGTGTAGTCAAGTTGCAGAAAAACATGTTGTTGCCAGAGCACATCTGAAGGAATCGCTCAGGGCGGGCATTGGAGTGTTCTGGCCCCTGACCTTCGTAGCCGTGAGGTAGCAACAATACTAGACCATTCATGCGCTGCCACTTCGTATACGATGGTACGATGAACTGGTCGGTCATTACTTGTGCACCGTTCGCAAAATCACCAAACTGAGCCTCCCAAATAACCAGCGCATTTGGGTTGGCCATGGCATAACCAAACTCAAAGCCCAGCACACCAAATTCAGAAAGCAGAGAGTTGAAGATTCTGAATTTCTCCTGGCCTTCTTCAATATGATCTAAACTATTATGGGGCTTGTTAGTGACACTGTCACGCAACACTGAGTGCCTGTGAGAAAACGTGCCCCTTTGCACATCCTGGCCAGTCATTCTGACAATCTTTTTCTCAAGAAGCAGCGATCCATAAGCCAGTAGTTCAGCAGTAGCCCAGTTGACGGACTTCTCTTCGAAAATCATCTCGGTACGCTGCTTCAGCACTTTGTCAATTTGCTTCAATGGCTTGAAGCCCTTTGGAATAGTTGTGAGCGCCTTGCCTACTTTATCGATTACTTTCTGATCAACAGAAGTTTTCGGTGGGTTTTCAAAATCATCTGGCTTTGAAATTCTTAGCTCCTGCCACTCCTTCTCCATTGGGGAATATTGATAAGGGAGCGGCTTTTGCTTCACCATGTTGAGTCGGTCCTGCAAAAGGTCTCTGAATTCAGAATCCATTTTGTCGGCTAGCTGGGCATCCACATCGCCTCTTTCTATCAGGTGTTTGTTATATACTTCTCTTGGGTTCGGGTGCTTCGATATGATATTATAAAGCGATGGCTGGGTGAATTTCGGCTCATCACTTTCGTTGTGCCCATGACGACGGTAGCACACCATATCAATAAACACGTCTCTCTGGAATTTCTGTCTGAACTCCACAGCCAGGTTAACGCAGAAAATAACTGCCTCAGGCTGATCACCATTTACGTGAAGCACGGGCGAGTCAATTACTTTAGCCACATCCGTACAGTAGATACTGGATCTGGCGTCGTCGAAGTCTGTTGTAAAGCCTACTTGGTTATTGATAACAAAGTGAATAGTACCACCTGTGGTATAACCATCCAGCTTACTCATTTGAACCACTTCGTATACTATGCCCTGGCCAGCTACCGCCGCATCTCCATGAATAAGAATCGGAAGCACTTTGGTCGCATCGTTTTTGAATTCCCGGTCGACCTTTGCTCTCAGAAACCCTTCCACTAACGGATCAACCGCCTCGAGGTGAGATGGGTTGGGTGCCAGCCTGAGATCGACGGTGTTTCCTGATGGCGTTACTATCTGGCTGGAGTAACCCATATGGTATTTTACATCGCCATCGCCCATTGTCTGGTCGGTGGCGGCATTCCCCTCAAACTCATTGAATATCTGCTCATAGGTTTTGCCCATGATATTAGCCAGCACATTCAGCCTACCCCGGTGAGCCATGCCTATCATCACTTCCTGTACACCCAGTTCAGCTCCTTTATTAATTATTGCGTCAAGTGCTGCTATTGTTGTTTCGCCACCCTCCAGAGAGAATCTCTTTTGACCTACATATTTAGTGTGAAGGAAATTCTCGAAAACAACCGCCTCGTTCAGCTTCCTTAGTATCCTTTTTTTCTCGTCAATAGAAGGGTTAAAATTCAAGGCGTCGAATTCCACCTTCTTTTTGTACCACTCCAAAATATCCGGCTCCCTGATATACATATATTCGAAGCCGACGGCCCCTTCGTAAATCTGCTTAAGCGACTCAACAATTTTCCTAAGCGTCGCTTTCCCAATACCAATCGTCGCCCCCGACTGAAACTCAACATCAAGATCCGCTTCCGACAACCCGAAGTCACTAAGGTCAAGTAAGGCCTTCCGATCCTTCCTTTCCCTTACCGGATTGGTTTTGGATTTAAGGTGGCCACGTGTTCTGTAGGCATGAATAAGATTACTAACGGCGATCTCTTTGTCCGACACGCCTCCGGAGGTAGTGGCGGCTTGACCATTTTCTCCATACTTCGATTGAGAAAACTCAAATCCCTCAAAAAATTTCTGCCAGGTAATGTCTACTGACTCAGGGTCTTGTTTGTAACTTTGGTATAGTTCATCGATGTAAGACGAGTGTGCGTTGGCGATATAGGAATATTTATCCATGTTCTTGGGTGACGTTTAATTAGGTAAAGGTATATAATACATTAAACGTATTAAAACTGTATATTCGTTTTAACAAATATGCATGCTATTTTGATTTAAAGGCTCATTTTTCTAGTCCAACCGACGGGCAGTTAAAGTCATCCGCACATTTCACTGCCGAACCAGTTATCAATTTGCTGTAGATGAGTTGCTTTTACAAAAAAATCACTAACTTTGCGATCCAATTTTCCGGACGGGTTCCGGAAGAGATTAAATAAAACGAACAAAAAATGGCAGTTAAAATCAGGTTAACACGTCGAGGACGTAAAAAACTTGCAATGTTTGATGTGGTTGTGGCCAACAGTACTTCGCCACGTGATGGTAAGTTCATCGAGAAATTGGGAACGTACAATCCAAATACCAATCCGGCAACAATTGTTTTGAATGATGAAAAGGCCTTTGACTGGGTGATGAAAGGTGCACAACCTTCTGACACCGTTAGAGCCATGCTTTCTTACAGAGGCATTCTTTTGAAAAAACACCTTCAAATCGGTGTGAACAAAGGAGCCATTACTCAGGAACAAGCTGATGCTAAGTTCGAAGAGTGGAAGAACCAACAAGACTCTAAAGTAACAGGTAAAGTTGAGTCTCTTGCTAAGAAGAAAGAAGACGAAAGAAAATCACGCCTTGCTGCTGAAACGAAAGTGAGCCAGGCAAGAGCTGAAGCTATTCGTAAGAAGGCTGAGGTTGCTGCTGCACCAGAGGCCAGCGAAGAAGCTGCTGTAGAAGAAACAGCGGTTGCGGAAGAAACTCCCGCTGCCGAGGTAGCTGAAACAGCGCCAGTGGTAGAGGAAACGCCTGTTGTAGAAGAGGCTCCGGTTGCGGAAGCACCTGCTGCAGAGGAAGCTCCTAAAGCGGAGGCACCGGCAGAAGAAGCCCCAAAGGCTGACGCTCCGGAAGCAGAAGAGAAAAAAGAAGAGTAGTCCTTATGCATTTGGATGATTGCTTTCAGCTTGGGGTAATCACCAAAACCCATGGCACAAAGGGCGATGTTCAGGTTTGGATCGATTCGGACAACCCTGGGCATTACAAAAATCTGGAATCAGTTCTGTTGTTGATCAACAACGAACTGGTTCCTTTTTTTTTAGAGCATTGGTCACTAAATGGCAAAAAAGCCATTGCCCGCTTCGATGAAGTGAGGTCGTTGGATGCGGCTGATAAGCTTGCCGGCACAGAGGTGTACCTGCCAGAAAGCAGCCTGCCGGAGCTTTCGGACGGACAATACTTCTTCCACAATTTGGTAGGGCTAGAGGCTGTTGAAGATGGCAAAGTATTAGGCACCATATCAAACATCCTTAACTTTCCCGGGCACGACGTGCTGGCCATTGATTGTCAGGGCAAGGAAGTGCTTGTGCCAATTAGCGACGATATTATTAAAGCGGTGGATTTAAAGGCCAAGTCAGTTACCCTACAGCTTCCACCCGGTTTGCTTGATATATATTTAGATTCTTAGTCAGTCATGGTAAGATTCGATATTATTTCCTGTGTGCCTGAGCTGCTCAAAAGTCCATTTGAGCACAGCATTCTCAAAAGAGCCATCGACAAAGGCCTGACGGAAGTAAACGTACACAACCTGAGAGACTACGCCGTTAACAAACATAAAACTGTTGACGATTACGCCTACGGCGGGGGAGCGGGAATGGTGCTGCAAATAGAACCCATCGACCGATGTATCCAGGCCCTCAAGTCCGAACGAACGTACGACGACATTATATATATGAGTCCTGATGGGGAGGTGCTGACCCAAAGGCTGGCCAACGGCCTGGCTATGAAAGGAAACATGATTTTGCTCTGCGGGCATTATAAAGGAGTGGACGAAAGAGTACGTCAGCACCTGGTTACCAGAGAAATCAGTGTTGGTGATTTTGTGCTGTCAGGAGGAGAATTGGCCGCTGCCATTGTGTGCGACGCAGTGATCAGGCTGATTCCTGGTGTGCTAAACGACGAAACCTCTGCACTTACCGACTCCTTTCAGGATGACCTCATAGCACCACCTGTTTACAGCAGGCCCGCCGACTACAAAGGCATGAAAGTGCCGGATGTGTTGCTTTCAGGAAATGACGCCCTCATTGATGACTGGAGACACGAGCAGTCGCTACAACGAACAAGAGAGAGAAGGCCAAATTTATTGTAGGCATTCATCAAAAGCACATTATCCCGTATTAATACAGACAATCTTTCGTTTTTTTGATTATTTAGAGGTCTCGATTTTTTATGGAAAACAAAAATATACGGATCAAAGATATCGCTCGCCTTGCCGGGGTGTCTGTGGGCACTGTGGATAGGGTGTTGCACAAGCGAGGCAAAGTATCCGATAAGGCGCTTGAAAAAGTTCATGCCATCCTTGGTCAAATCGACTACAAGCCTAACCTCATTGCCAGAAGCCTTGGTCTCAACAGGACGTTCAGAGTGGCGGCTGTGCTGCCCGACCCCAAGCTTGACGCTTTCTGGGTGCAATCGCATGAAGGCCTGCAACAAAGCGAGCAGGAATGGCAGCAGCAAGGCCTTGTTATTGACTACTACTTTTACGACCTCCACAATAAAGAATCTTACAATCAAGCATTTGAAAAGGCCATTGCTTCAAACCCTGACGGAGCGGTAGTTGCGCCACTGTTCTATAAGGAAGCGCTGCCGTTTTTTGAAAAATTTCATAAAAATGAGGTGCCTTATATATTGTTCAACACACACATTGAACACCCGCATCCATTGTCCTTCATCGGGCAAGACCTGTATCAAAGCGGGCGGCTGGCCGCTGAATTGATTTCCCCCGGACTGGCCAGTGGCAAAAAACTGGCGATCTTACATATTCATGAGGATCTGCCAAATTCTGCCCACCTTTTGGACAAGGAAAAAGGCTTCCGGGAATATGTAGCTTCGATGTCCGGATTGAGTGTGGAGGTAAACACCATCAACCTTGAGGCCCCGGAAAACCCCTCTTTTGAAGCGGACCTCAAAAAACTGTTCAGCGATCCACAGTTACACGGGGTTTACATAAGCACCTCCAAAGCCTATCAGGTAGTGGAGTTTATGAAAGCGACCGGCAAAAATGGCTGTAGAATCGTTGGCTATGATTTACTGGAAAAGAACCTTCAATTTCTGAAAGAGGGGTATATCAACTTCCTGATTAATCAAAACCCAAGCAAGCAAGCCGCCTTGTCTATCAGCCACCTCATCAATTACCTGGTGTTTAAGACAACTCCACCCAAGGAGGCCCTTTTACCCCTGGAAATCATCACCAAAGAAAATATTGACAGTTATAAGCCGGCACTTGCAGCACTTTAACCTGAAAAGAGAGATTTTTATTTGATTGTATTATTTGTGTTTAAAAACATAGTCGTATATTTGCAGTCCGTTTCAGAATACGGCTTAAATAGACAGTCATGAGCGAGTTGATAAAACTAGTTGAAGCAGAGTACCAGGATAAGAGAAATTCACTGCCCGCATTTAAGGCAGGTGATACTATAAATGTACACGTGAAGATCACGGAAGGTAACAAAGAGCGTATCCAGCAGTTTCAGGGTACAGTTATCCAACGTAAGAATATCAGCACGAATGGAGAAACCTTTACTGTAAGAAAAGTATCTTCAGGCATTGGTGTGGAAAGAATTTTCCCGATTATGTCACCAAGCGTTGAGAAAGTTGAATTGGTTCGTCAGGGATCAGTTCGCAGAGCCCGTCTTTACTACCTTCGTGGTAGAAAAGGAAAAGCCGCAAGGATCAAAGAAAAAATGTCCTAAGGGATTAAATAAAATAGCTGAAAAGCCAACTCTCGGGTTGGCTTTTTTCGTTTACTTGCTATTAGTTTTATGCTATGGAAATTCGTTTTCACAAATATCAGGGCACAGGCAACGACTTCATTCTCATCGATGACAGGGATCTCCAATTTCCTGATGACCTGACCGTTATAGAAACCCTTTGCCATCGCAGGTTTGGCATCGGCGCAGACGGACTCATTCTCATACGCAATCATCCCGACTACGACTTTGAAATGGTCTACTACAATTCCGACGGCACGCAGAGCATGTGCGGGAACGGTAGCAGGTGCGCAGTGCACTTTGCGAAGTCTCTTGGTATGACCACCGACAGAACTACTTTTATGTCTACCGATGGGCCTCATGAAGCGACCATCAAAGGAGACATTGTTTCTGTGCAGCTTTATGACGTTGACAGCGTTGAAGAACTTACTGACGGCGTTTTCATCAATACGGGATCCCCACACCATATTGCCTTCCTTGAAGATGTTAAAAACTTCTCTGTTGTGCCGGAAGGAAAAGCTATTCGCTATAGCGAGGCCTATGCCCCAAAGGGTACCAATGTAAACTTCGTAGAGTTGGAGGATGGCAATGCTATTTTTGTGAGGACTTATGAAAGAGGGGTGGAAGACGAAACGCTGTCGTGCGGCACGGGAGTTACAGCATGTTCGCTTGCCGCATCACTCAAAGGATATAAAAGCCCGGTAATAGTTCACACCCTGGGTGGAACCCTCGAGGTCAGTTTTGCGGTTAAGGAGGGTGGCTTTAAAGATATTTTCCTGAAGGGCCCAGCCACGCCCGTTTACTCAGGCCTCATTGATGTGTAAATCTGTCAAGAAACACCTTGGCAATTAGTATCGAATTAGGAAAAAGCGGTTAATTTTAAGGTTTTAAAAAACGACGAAATGTTGAATATATTCACCAAAGGGGTAGCCAAACTTTTTGGAACAAAATCAGAGCGAGATATCAAGGAAGTCCTTCCGCTTGTTGAGCAAATCAAAAAAGAATTTGAGAAACTTAAGAGTATTTCTGACGATGAGCTAAGAGACAAAACCAGTCAGTTCAAAGCGTTCATCAAAGAAGGGAATGCCGCTATTCAGAAGGAAATTGACGATTTGCATCAGAGGATAATCGACGAACCCGATTTGGATATCGACCAGAAAGATGACGTATTCAAAAGAATAGATCAACTCGAAAAAGACAAGAACAAGAGCATTGAAGATTCTTTGCTCAAACTGTTGCCAGAAGCTTTTGCTGTAGTGAAGGAAACCTCCAGGCGACTTGCTGAAAACAAGAAGTTGGTGGTTAAAGCAACGCTCCTTGATAAACAGATGGCAGCCACGAAGCCCCACATAAAAATCAATGGGGAGACCGCCGAATGGTCCAATAAATGGCTGGCAGCAGGCACCGAAGTGGAGTGGAACATGGTTCACTATGATGTTCAGCTCATTGGTGGAGTTGTACTACACACTGGTAAGATTGCTGAAATGACTACTGGTGAAGGAAAAACCCTTGTGGCTACTCTACCTGCCTATTTGAACGCTCTTGCTGGTAAAGGCGTCCATATTGTTACTGTAAACGACTACCTGGCCAAGCGTGACTCAGAGTGGAACGCTCCCTTGTTCCAGTTTCATGGGCTAACGGTTGACTGTGTCGACAGGCACCAACCCAACTCACAGGAGAGAAGAAACGCTTATCTCGCCGACATTACGTACGGCACCAACAACGAATTTGGCTTTGACTACCTGCGGGACAACATGGCCAGAAGCCCAGAGGAGCTGGTGCAGCGGGAACACCACTATGCTATGGTGGATGAGGTTGACTCCGTACTTGTGGATGAGGCCAGAACACCTCTTATCATTTCAGGGCCTATCCCTAAAGGAGATGAGCATGAGTTTTACGAACTGAAGCCAAGAATATTTAAGCTGGTTGAATCTCAACGCAAGCTATGTGCGCAGTTTCTGAATGACGCCAAAAAACAAATTGCCGAGGGCAACGAGACAGATGGCGGCTTATCACTGTTCAGAGCTCACAGGGGGCTTCCCAAATACAAGCCTTTGATCAAATACCTCAGTGAAACAGGTATAAGAAATGTTCTTCAAAAAACGGAGAATATCTACCTGGCTGACAATCAACGGATGATGCCGGAGGCGGATGAGCCTTTGCTTTTTACCATTGAGGAAAAAAATAACTCTATCGAGCTGACTGAGAAGGGTGTCGATATGATTACAGGTGATGGCGAAGATCCCAATTTCTTCATTATGCCTGATATTGGGATGGAAATTGCAAAGCTTGAGGGTGACACCTCTCTTGCCGAAATCGATATCCTGAAAAAGAAAGAGTCGGTCATCAAAGACTACCAAATCAAAGCGCAGCGTATCCACACCGTTAATCAGCTGCTAAAAGCATATACGCTTTTTGAAAAAGACACCGAGTATGTAGTGATTGATGGCAAAGTGAAGATTGTGGACGAGCAAACCGGCCGTATGATGGAAGGGCGCCGCTATTCAGACGGCCTTCATCAGGCAATTGAAGCGAAAGAAAGCGTGACCGTGGAAGATGCAACGCAGACTTATGCAACCATCACCCTGCAGAACTACTTCAGAATGTACCACAAGCTGGCCGGTATGACTGGTACGGCCGAAACCGAAGCTGGTGAACTTTGGGAGATTTACAAACTTGATGTGGTTGTCATTCCAACTAACAGACCGATTGTTAGGAAAGACATGGAAGACAAGGTCTACAAGACCATGCGTGAGAAGTTCAATGCTGTTATTGATGAAATTGTTGCGCTTACTGAAGCCGGTAGACCAGTGCTGGTGGGTACTACTTCTGTAGAAATTTCGGAAGTACTAAGCCGCATGCTCAATATCCGTAAAATTAAGCACAACGTACTAAACGCCAAGCAACACCAGCGAGAGGCGGAAATTGTGGCCGAAGCGGGCCACCCTTCTACCGTAACAATTGCCACCAACATGGCGGGGCGTGGTACGGATATAAAACTGACCGAAGAGTCGAAAAAAGCTGGAGGCTTGGCCATTGTAGGAACTGAAAGGCATGAATCGAGAAGGGTCGACAGGCAGTTGAGAGGCCGATCAGGCCGACAAGGTGACCCGGGATCTTCGCAGTTCTTTGTGTCGCTTGAAGACAACCTGATGCGATTGTTCGGCTCAGACAGGATTGCCAAGTGGATGGACAGAATGGGACTGGAAGAAGGCGAAGTAATCCAGCATTCGATGATTACCAAGTCGATTGAAAGAGCTCAAAAGAAGGTAGAAGAGAACAACTTCGCCATGCGTAAGCGCCTCCTGGAATATGACGATGTCATGAACTCTCAACGAGAGGTGATCTACACCAGAAGAAAGAACGCTTTGTTTGGTGAAAGGCTACAGCTTGACATCCTCAACATGATGTACGATACGTCTGAGGATTTGGCTATATCGGCTACTGCCTCTCAAGACTATGATGGCTTTAGACTGAATGCGCTTAGCACTTTCGGTCTGGACATGCGTATCAGCCAGGAAGAGTTTGCCGGTATCAAAAGCGACGCACTTGCTGCCAGACTTTATGATGAAGTGCTGGCTCACTACACCGCCAGAAAGGCTGCGATCCGGGAAAAGGCATTGCCAGTTCTTAAGCACACTCTTGACAATAAAGGAGCCACTGTAGTCGATATTCTTGTACCATTTACAGACGGGAAAAAGCAACTCGGCATTGTGGTTAATCTAAAGAAAGCGGTGGACACCGAGGGTAAGGAGATGGTGGCGGCCATGGAGAAAATGATCACCCTGGCGCTTATTGACCAAACCTGGAAGGAGCACCTTCGTGAGATGGATGACTTGAAGCAGTCTGTTCAAAATGCTGTATACGAGCAAAAAGACCCGCTTTTGATCTACAAATTTGAAGCGTTCGAATTGTTCAAAGTATTCCTCGCCAAGGTAAATGAGGAAACTATGTCTTTCCTTATCAAGGCCGATATACCAAGCCAGGATCCGAGCCAGGTAAGAGAAGCTCGCCAAACCCGCACGAAAAGTGATTACAAAGAGAGTAAGGAAGAGTCACGTTCTTTGCTGGAAGGAAAAGAGGGGCAACCTGTTGGTTCAAGGCCAGCCGTTACCCGCCCAGAGCCAATGAAGTCGCAGAAAGTGGCCGGAAGAAACGATCGGGTGACTGTGCAGTACACTGACGGCACTTTAAAAGAAGGCGTGAAATATAAGACTGTGGAGCAAGATGTGAACAACAACAAATGTGTTGTAATCAATATTGAAGACTAACCAGCTATGAATAGAGTCGTTTCTTTAGCACTTGGTGTTTTTATCCTGTATGGGTGTTCAAAAAAGGTAGTTCCTTCTACTGGCTCTACTGACTCTTATTCTGAAGATCTGTCCATTTTACACCCGGTTATTACCACGGAGGAAAACCCCCTTAAACCAGCAGAAACCACCAAGTCGACGGCTTCTCTAGAACCACTGAACACACAATACGATATCACTCAAGAGCTCGATAGCGTAGTAATGTTTATTGCCGAAAAAAACCTCCAAAAAAGGGTTGTAGATGGCTTTACTGTTCAGGTATACTCCGGCCCAAACAGAGACCAGGCGAATAATGCAAGAGCACAGCTTCGGTCTATCGGATTGGACATTCCTTCCCAGGTTGTTTACGTCCAGCCCAACTTTAAGGTAAAACTAGGAAAGTTTTATTCCAGACTAGAGGCTAATCAGGTATATGCTCAGGTTCGGGAAGTGTTCCCCAACGCTCTCCTACTTCCGGAAAAAATACCCGTAGAATAGATGAATTTGAAAGACAGAATCAAAACGCTTAGCAATCAGTTTTCGGAGGAAATTATCGGCGTACGAAGACATCTGCACGCTAACCCTGAGCTGTCCTTTGAGGAGTACAACACAGCAAGCTACATCAGAGAATTTCTTGGAAAGCTTCCCATTGACCAGTTGGACGAAATGGCCACTACTGGTACGGTGGCTATTATAAAGGGGAAAAATCCAGATAGAAAAATTGTAGCACTGAGGGCAGACATCGACGCTTTGCCCATTTTGGAAAAGAACACTGCACCTTATAAATCAACAAACGAGGGTGTTATGCATGCCTGCGGCCATGATGTTCATACCTCCTCACTTCTCGGTGTTGCCAAAATCCTATGTGCATTGAAGAATGAATTTGAGGGAACCGTTAAGCTCATTTTTCAGCCTGGAGAAGAAAAACTACCGGGAGGCGCCAGCTTAATGATCAAAGAGGGCGTGCTTACCAACCCTTCTCCAAAAAGTCTTTTTGGTCAGCATGTGATGCCGTTGCTACCTGCTGGCACGGTAGGGTTTCGGCCTGGCATGTACATGGCCAGCGCTGACGAAATATATGTGACGGTAAAAGGCCAGGGTGGCCATGCTGCCATGCCTGAAACTTTGGTAGATCCTATCGTAGTGACTGCTTACATTATTACAGCATTGCAGCAGGTGGTTAGTAGAATGGCCAGCCCAAAGATACCTTCCGTGCTTTCGTTTGGCGATATTGAAGGGAAGGGAGCGACAAACGTAATTCCTTCTGAGGTCAAGCTAAAGGGCACATTTAGAACCCTCAACGAAGAGTGGAGAATGGATGCCCATGCAAAAATGAAAAAAATGGCGGAAGGCATTGCAGAGTCAATGGGGGCGGCTTGCGACTTTAACATCATGAAGGGCTATCCCTTTCTTGCTAATGATGAGCGACTCACCAATCGCTCTAAATTATGGGCGGAAGAATTTTTGGGGAAAGACAAAGTTGTAGATCTTGATATCTGGATGGCAGCTGAGGACTTTGCCTTCTACTCCCACCACATCGATTCATGCTTCTATCGACTAGGCACCAGAAATGACGCTAATGGCATCACTTCCGGAGTTCACACACCCACGTTCGATATTGATGAAAGTGCTTTAGAGCTTGGCGTGGGGCTTATGACCTGGCTGGCTTTGAAAGAGCTGACTGTTTAAAGTTACCAGCCTATCAGGTCAAAAAACTCTTTCCTCATGTCGTCGTTGATCGACAAGGCGAGAAAAATGGAAATGACCAATCCAATACCGGCATACAGAGCATCCTTGCCTATCAGCTTCATGCTCTTTCTTATTCCCTTTCTGCGGCTGGACTTGTTTTTCTTCATGTAGTTGATCGCCAACTCACGGCCTCCCAAAAGCCCTATAAAGACCCAGGTGGTACTTATCGGAATCGTATTAACTACCTTCAGGTAGTAGAGGAGGCATGCATAAACCAGGTCGACTATTGTGGCGGCCCTCACATCAGTAATGTCTGCCTTCTCTTCCACGATCGACTGTATCTTGTCCCCTTTGAGGTAGAACAGCACACCTAGGCCAAGAAATATAAATGACGCAAATGCAACAAACTCCACAGTGTTTAACGCCCTTGGCAATACAACCGCTATGTTTGCAGCATCCTGCATGATCCAAACCGACCACAATGCCCCGCTGGTAAGCCATTGCAGCGGTGCCCACCAGTGTGCCGGTTTTTTCTTAGCATATTTATCAAATAGCTGTGCGGTTAGCGTCCAAACAATGATGGCGATGACGAAAGCCAGTGCATAGCCCACAAGACTTTTTGATAAAATACCTCCAATGGAGCTAGCTTTGGTAGAGAAGGCACTCAACAGTAGGATTGAAGTTGATACCGGCATTCGAAGTCTTGTAAGAACCAATAGGATTACCGGAGCGGCAACCTGAAGAAAACTGAAGGAAGTAGGTGCTACCTCAAGGCCTTTTGTATTCAACCGCTGATACGATACATCTCCACCATAAGTGATCCAGCTATAAGTAACTGTAACAAGGAAAATCAGTCCCATGAAAAGCCACAAGTGATACCACTTCCTATGGGAGTTTGAAGAAATAAAAGTGCCAATGGTTTGAATACTATCATTGGCAATGGCAGAATAGCCAGCCAAAGCAAACGCAACCCACATAGCCACCTCCTGATAGGGATACACCATACCGCAGACAAACGTGATGGCAAGCAAAAAATAAAGATAGTTTCTCTCCTTTTTTGACACGCTAAACAATTTAAAAGCCCCTTTGCCTAGCTTTTGTGTAGTGATACTATCAGACGGTTTGGAAGACATCGCAGGTGTACGCTTAATTTGAAAGTTCCGGCAAAGCTAAATATAGTTTTTGTTACCACTGTTAAGAAAGTGTTAAGGCTTTTATTTTGTCGTCTTCGCATATTACTTAACCTTATGAGCCATTGACGGTGAAAGCTCCCTGGCTAAAAAGATACCTCAACCTGCGCACGATACATCATTGAGCCGTCCCCTCCTTCAATTTCTATCCTTGTCAAGTCCGACTGTATTTTAAGAGAATGACCAACGATATATTTTGAGACGCCAAAAGTATATTGATGAATACCTGCTCGCAATGTTTCGACGGCTGGCAGCACTTCCGTAAACCTAAGGGCCAATTCGAAATTATTTTTGAGTAAGTATCCTGCTTGAATATTAAGGCCAGTGCCAGTATAATAAGTTCCGTCTGAAACGACGGGCCCGTTCGGTGCTTGCTTATTAACATACTCCGACATCACCGACCATCCTCTGTACTTAAAATGCATATCCACAAACACAGCCTGCAGAATCCTGTTTTCACTTAATACTCTACCCAACTGGCCTCTTTCCCTATTAGTGTTGTCGTTATAGTCGTAGACAATTCCAACCATCAGCTTTGGAGTCGATTCTCTTTTGAGGTCGGCTCCAACATAGTCGCCATTGCTCCTGAATCGCCCGAGGGGAAGCCACTCAAATCTGGCCGTATAGTCGTATCCACCTTGATTCTCCTCGGAAATATTCCTGCCCTCTCCTATGGAAACCGCAGTTATTAAACCAAATGTCTCCCCATCATAGCGAACCTGAACTCCCCGGTCTCTGTCAAGGTTGTATCTTGAGTTAAGAAAACTTCGGTCAACAAACTGTAACGATTGAGATGAAATTACCCGTTCCACGTTTCCGGGAAGTTTCGTTTGGCCAACCCACAGGCTCCAGTTTCCATGGAAGTTGTATTTTATCACGGCATCAAGGATTTGCAGTGGCGCATAATTCGATTCAGAAACAATGTCCTGATTGCCAATGTCGCTACCACTCAAGCCCAACTCAATCTTGTATTGTATTTTTGGGTTATGCACAAACCCGTCAAACTTCAACCTTGCTCTCCTTATCAATAGGTTGTCTTTGTATTTGTCGAGCCCCATGTCGTATACTCCCTCATACAAAGTCTGAAACCTGGTGCTAAACTTCATCGAAAATGAAGAGTCTCTGGCAAATACTGAGATTCCGCTTCCGAATTTGCTTTCGGTAATGTCCTGTGCTTTGACAATACCTGGTAAAATGAACGATAGGGTTAAAAAGAAGGCTATTACAATGTTGATCACTCTCTGCATGAATCTTAGGTCGGTTGCTCTCGTAGGGAAGAGCTACAATGTTAAGAAATTGATAACTATATATTAACAAACCCTCGTTTACTTAACAATTTAGAAACATGATTAATATTATCTTAACACAAGCAGGGTTACTGTTTTGGCTAACCAGATTATATGGTAAGTATGGTTAATGGCCAAAAAAAGGCACATTTTCCCTCAAATTTATGATCTCAAACCGGGCATTCACTGCCTTTAATAACGTGCAACTGGCCTTCACAATAGGCAAATCAGCTTGCTTCCCCAGTTCAAGCGTTTGAGCACAAGGTGAATTAACAATAGTTTCATATCGCTAACGGATTGAACAATTAGTTTTTGATAACTTTGCGGCTTGCTTCTTCTGGCAACAACTCTTCAATTGGATGACCGTCAAGAAAGTTTTAAACATAGACGAGGGAAAGCAGACTTCTGCGAAAAACCTGTACCGTAATATCGGGTACGTCCTCATCACTGTTTTCATCTTTCTCCTTTCCATCAATATGATGGGGCAAGCCTTCAACCAGCTCACCGAAACTGCTGCCCAATCCATCCTGTCTGCCACTTCAGACCCATTCGTTGGCTTGTTTATTGGCCTTCTGATTACAGCACTTATACAAAGCAGTTCGTCAAGCACCACCATGATTGTGGCGGCCGTTGCTGTTGGCTCAATCTCATTTGAGGATGCCGTCCCCATTATTATGGGTGCCAATATTGGCACCACTATCACGTCATCAATTGTATCGCTTGGTTATATCACCAAGAGAAATGAGTTCAGAAAAGCCATTGCGGCTGGGGCAGTGCACGACATTTTCAACATCCTCACTACCATCATTCTTTTTCCACTAGAGCTAAAATACCACCTGCTTTCCCGCCTCTCTCGTGAAATAGCCTCCTCACTTAGTGGTGGAGATTTATTTTCGAAAAGCGGACCGATATTTAATATCAACACATTATTGTTTGATCCCATCAGCCACTGGGTAAGTCTTTGGATATCACACCCCATAGTTCTTCTCATTGTTTCATTTCTGGTACTGATAGGCTGCATCAAGCTGCTGTCGAATATCATCTACAAAAGACTGATCGGTCAGTCCAAGGTGAATTTTGAAAATATTGTTTTTAACAATCCTTTCAAGGCCTTTGGATGGGGAACCCTCCTCACGGCTGGCATTCAGTCGAGTTCCATCACTACTTCCCTTATTGTTCCTTTGGCAGCTACCCGCAAAATCTCCGTACAAAAAGCCTTCAACTTCATCCTGGGAGCCAATGTTGGAACAACGATTACTGCCATTATTGCAGCGCTGTTCAAGTCGGAAGAAGCCATAGCCGTGGCAATTGCCCACCTGTTGTTCAATTTAATCGGTGTCCTAATATTCCTGCCCTTCCCTGTTATTCGAAGGATTCCTGTTAAAATGGCTGAACTCCTTGGTAAATTTACGCTGAGGTACCGCATCGTGGGTTTTGCCTATATACTACTCACATTCTTTATCATCCCCTACAGCCTCATTCTGGCTCATAGGTCATTTACACACACAACTTCTCCTCCTGTCGAGCTAATTGATAAAAAGCCTGTCGAGGAACCTTAACCGTTTGATCAAAGTTTCATACCTTGAACGCTTAGTCCAAAGGAGGTATTTTTGTCAAAGTTTTGGAAAATAGATGAATTGATAGATTCCGTCACTGAGTATGTGCGGATAAAAATAGAGCTCGTCAAACTAAACATGATCGAAGAGCTCTCTGGAATTCTCGCTCAGCTAATAGCACTGTTTCTGATTCTCACGGTTTTTATGTTCTTCCTGTTTTTTGGAAGCATTACGCTGAGTACTTTTTTAAACTATCTTTGGAACAGCGCCTACCTTGGGTATGGCGCAGTTACGTGCTTCTATCTTCTTGCATTGCTTTTTTTCGTGTATCTGCTCCAATCCGGCAAGCTGAAAGATGCTGTTGAAAATCAGATTACCAAAGCAGTGAAAGAGAGGGAGGCCCTTACAGAAAAACCAATTGAAGAAGATGAGTAAAGCGGATATTACCAGGCGGAAGGAACAACTTCAGGAAATGGAGCGAAAGGCAAAAAAGAAACTCCAATCCGGAACCGACTCAGTTGAGCAAAATGTATCCCGGGCGCTGAAAACCGGACTGATTATTGGCGGCGTCCTTTTTGCCGGCTACCAGATAGCCAGACTTATCACATCCTCTTCCAGGAAAGAGGATCTTAAAAAAAAAGCCCTGACCAGCCAATAGAACTTGTTGAAAAACCGCCAAAATCATTTTTTAAGTTGACGCTCAACAAAAGCATGGCGGCTCTTTGGGGAGTTTTACTTCAATTTGGCTTAAATTATATTCAAAAAAGAATACTGACGAATGAACCACCTACTGAGTCAACTGACACAGAAGAGTAACGAAGGCAAACGTTCCCTGGGCATATTGATTGATCCTGACAAGGTGTCGGACAACAGCGCTTGCCTTAGGGTCATCAACATGTGTGTTGAAAATAAGGTTGACTATATTCTTGTGGGTGGCAGTCTTATGACCAAGAATAATTTTAGCCAGATCATCCAGCTCATCAAAGCAAATTCTAGTATTCCGGTGATCATTTTTCCAGGCAACTACTATCAAATAGACTCCAATGCCGATGCCATTCTTTTCCTTTCTTTGATCTCAGGAAGAAACCCGGAGTATCTGATAGGCCAGCATGTGATAGCTGCACCCATTTTAAAAAGAACGCACCTGGAGGTAATACCAGTCGGATACATGCTTGTAAACAGCGGCCATGCCACTGCTGCGAGCTATATCAGCAACACCACACCCATTCCTACCGACAAGGTAAGCATCGCTGTTTCCACTGCAATGGCTGGCGAAATGCTCGGCTTACAAACAATTTATATGGATGCTGGGAGTGGAGCAGAGGCGCCTATTCCTCCCAAAGTAATTACTGCTGTCAAGAAAAATATCAATGTGCCGCTGATTGTGGGTGGAGGAATCAGCTCTGTTCATTTGGCCATACAAGCCCTTCATGCGGGTGCCGACATGCTTATCCTGGGAAACAGCGTAGAGGAAAATCCTGATCTACTAATTGAGGTATCGGAGCGAATTCATCACCTCAATCAAAAGCCTTTAAACATTAATTAAAGACTCTCTCCTTCTCATTTTACCAGCAGGTATTCCAAACATCATTTTGAAACGACGGCAAAAGTAAGCTGTGTCTTTATATCCCACATCCTTACCTATCTCCCTGATGCTTTTCTTTGAGGTTCGCAAAAGGTTAACTGCCTTTTCCATTCGTTGGTACTCAATGTAGTCCTGTGGGTTAATGCCGGTCAGCATTTTGAAGTACTGCCCCACATAATCCTCCGAAACATTGGCAACATTGGCCAAAATCTTATTGGAAAGGTCGTCACCCAGATTATCCTTAATGTAGGCAAAGATATCTATCAGGCGAGGGCCCTTGAAGTAATTACTGTTAGTGGCCAGCTGCTCTACATACAAGTTGTGTTGTATGATATACCTGATGGCCTGCACAACCAATCTATCCGTTTCAAGCTTCACAATTCTATCTCTACCAAGCTTTCCGGAAAAGTGTTCAACAACGATGTCCTGAATCAATGAGCCCATCATTCCGTCTTTCATTACAAACGGCGGTATGTCAAGCGATGCAAAAAAGTTGACAGTGTCGAATACCTTTGCTTCGAAAGTAATATAGCTAAAGTTATCTCTCGTTTCTTCCTCCTGACTATAGCCCTTCACACTCTCCAGGTACTTCTCTTTGTTGTTCAAAAAGTCGTCATTAGACAAGCTGATGGCCTTTCCTGAGCCATAAGTGATAGACGCCATTTTGCCGCCGGGTACAAAAAGCACCTCGCCGGCATTCACCTCTTCTTTGTCCTTACCAAACTTCAAAACCCCCTTGTGAACCAAAAAAATGGTGTTTTCAACGTCGTAAAAATTCTCTACCGTAACAGACTGAATTACATTGGTGTGGCGTGCCTTAATAAATCTGATACTAAGAGATTCAATAATTTTATTATACTCTTCCATGAATCATACAATTTGCGAGAGCGGGTGGCAATAGAAAAAATTAACAATGAATTTGTATAAAACTAATACAAATATGATTTAATAACAAAATACCTAGCTCAAATATGAATTAAAAAGGAACTCAATTTTTGAGCAACCCTCTGGAAATTACAATTTTCTGAATTTCTGACGTCCCTTCGTAAATCTGCGTGATTTTTGCGTCCCTCATGAGCCGCTCAACATGGTACTCTTTTACGTAACCGTAACCGCCATGAATCTGCACTGCCTCCACCGTCGTCTTCATAGCTACATCGGAAGCAAAAAGTTTAGCCATGGCACTTGCCTGACTAAAATCAGCCTTCTGATCCTTTAATTGCGCTGCCCTGAGACAAAGCAACCTGGCAGCTTCAATTTCAGTAGCCATATCAGCGAGTTTGAACTGGATGGCCTGGTGCTCAGCGATGCTTTTCCCAAAAGCCTTACGTTCTTTCGCATAGGCAATTGACAGCTCCATGGCCCCGGATGCAATTCCCAGCGCCTGGGAAGCTATGCCAATTCTACCACCGTTAAGCGTACTCATGGCAAACGAAAAGCCAAATCCATCGTCGCCTATCCTGTTTGCCTTTGGCACTTTCACATCCTGAAACATCAGCGAATGGGTATCGGATCCCCTAATGCCCAGCTTGTTTTCTTTTTTGCCGACAACAAAGCCCTCCATCCCCTTCTCCACTATCAAGGCGTTGATTCCTTTGTGAGCCTTGGAAGCATCCGTTTGCGCCATTACAATGTATACCGACGCACTGTTGCCATTCGTGATCCAGTTCTTCGTTCCGTTGAGCAGGTAATAGTCACCTTTGTCCTCAGCAGTAGTCCGTTGAGAGGTGGCGTCAGAACCAGCCTCCGGCTCTGACAGGCAAAACGCCCCGATTATTTCACCCTTGGCCAACCTTGTAAGGTATTTCTGCTTTTGCTCCTCGTTACCATATTTTTCAAGACCCCAGCACACCAGTGAGTTATTCACTGACATACAAACAGAAGCTGAGGCATCTATTTTCGATATTTCCTCCATGGCCAGCACATAGGACACAGTGTCCATACCGCTCCCGCCATATTTAGGATCCACCATCATACCCATGAACCCAAGCTCGCCCATCATTTTGACCTGCTCAGCCGGAAATTTTTGATGCTCATCCCTTTCAATTACTCCGGGAAGCAATTCGTTCTGTGCAAAATCTCTTGCGGCATCTCTTACTGCCAGCTGCTCTTCGGTCAAATCAAAATTCATCATAAGTTGTATGCGGGTTATTGTATGAGCTAAAAATAAACAAAAAAGGACTTGAGCCATGCCCAAGTCCCCATCATTTCTTTGAAATATTTTACTAGTCTCTGCTCATACCCAGGTAAGACAGAATAAAGTAAAACAGCGTAACCAATGCCGACAATGCAGCCACCACGTAAGTCATAGCAGCCCATTTCAAAGCATCTTTAGCCATTTCGTGCTCTTTCGAAGTCACAATACCTTTGCGGTCGATCCACGCCAGCGCCCTGCTGCTTGCATCAAACTCAACCGGGAGGGTAACGAAAGCAAACAGGGTGAATACAAAGTAACAACCTATAATAATCAGAAGTCCTGTTTGCATAAATCCTTGCAGGAAAAATGAACCGAACAGCATGGCCATAAACATGATGTTCATTACCCTGGCGGTAACGTTCTGCACTGGCACCATTGCCGACCTGAACTCAAGGAAGCTATACGCCGTAGCATGTTGAACAGCGTGGCCACACTCATGGGCAGCCACCGCAGCTGCAGCTGCCGACCGACCGTGATATACATCGGGGCTCAGGTTCACAGTTTTGCTGGCCGGATTGTAATGATCCGTCAATTGGCCTTCTACCGACACCACTTTCACATCATATATACCATGATCTGCCAGCATTTTTTCGGCAATTTCACGGCCACTAAGGTTAGAGGCTAACCCAACCTGGGAGTACTTTTTGAATTTATTTTTCAGCTTGTTACTCACCGACCAGCTGATAATCATAAACACAACACCAATCAGAAGAAGCATCATAAGTTTTTATCGTTTAGCTTAATTTTATTCACAAATGTAGTAGTAGAATACCCATCTATCAATGGGAGTGGAATAACTTTTCCACCGTGCTTCAAAACAAAATCGGCACCTACAATAGTTTCAACAGTGTAGTCACCGCCTTTCACTAAAATATCTGGTTGAAGGGCTTCGATCAGCTCTTTCGGCGTTTCCTCATCAAAAAAGACCACCAAATCGACGAAACCGAGAGCGGCCATTACCCTGGCCCTGGATGCCTCATTCACGATAGGCCTTTCCGGCCCTTTCAGTCGCTGAACCGACGCATCAGTGTTCAACGCCACTACCAGCTTGTCGCCAAGTTGCCTCGCCCTTTCAAGATAGTCGACATGACCAAGGTGCAGGATGTCGAAACATCCATTGGTAAACACCACTGAAAGCCCTTCGGCATGCCAACTAGCGACCTGGCTACTTGCCGCCTTCCGATCCTTGATTTTCGACGCTGTTTTCAATTTGGTTCTTTACTGGTAAAAGCACTGCCACAAGAATCGATACGCCTCCCAACACCAGGATGGTTACGACCTGTGACGTATGAAGCAGTGTAGCAAAAAATACGCCTGTTTGCTCTCCGATGCCATACCACAGTAAAATTCCTGCCACAAAGGCATGATATGTGCCAATTCCTCCCTGAACTGGCATGGCCATGCCAATTCCACCCATCGCCAATAGCACCAGACCTGCCTTTAAGTCAAGCCATGCTGTCTCCTCCATAGAAAAGACGATTACATAAGACATGAAAAAGTAACTCAACCACATGGCCACCGTACTGAGAACAAAAAGAGTAGGCGACTTGAGTTTAGTTATGCTGCCGATACCATGACCCAGGTTGACGAGGAATTCCTTCAGCTTTGCAAAGGCCGGCATTTTTTGAAACCTTTTGATCATAAAATAGATAAGAACAACCACTGTAGCAATAATCACCACCGTAATGATTAGTTGCGTGGCCGAAAGCCCTGCCCATAGTCTGCTGAACATATCGCCAAGCAACGACGATATTTTACCAAACTCGACTAGCATAGCGCCTGCCAGCACCGATAAGAGGGAGATTAGATCAACCCCTCTCTCTGTAACCACAGTGCCTATGGAGGTAGACATGGGGATGTTGTCTGTCCTTCTGAGGATAGCACATCGGCTAACCTCCCCCATCCTGGGAAACGCCATGTTGGCCAAATAACCTACCATGACTGCTAAAAATAGCCTGAAAGTACTAACCGATACATCAAGAGACTTGAACAGCAGGTTCCATCTGTAGGCCCTTACCCAATAACCAAAAAAAGATATGCCAATAGACAGGTACACCCAGCCGTATTCTACCTTGTTAAGCCGTGACATGAAGTCATCCAGGTCGATGTCCTTAAAAAGCCACCAAAGGAGAGCAAAGGCAAGGGCGAGGGTTAAAACGTATCGGACAACACTGGTGATAGTTTTTCTCAACTGATTAGTTTGTTATTGTCGTCAGGGAAAATGAGTGTCGGCTTAAAAGCTTTAGCCTCTTCAAAATCCAGGTGACAGTAGGAAATGATTATTACGACGTCGCCTACCTGCGCCTTTCGGGCTGCCGGCCCATTGAGGCAAATCTCCCCACTTCCGGCATCTCCCTTAATCACATAGGTTTCAAGGCGTTCACCATTGTTAACATTCACGACCTGCACCTTCTCATTCTCAATAAGGTTGGCAGCCTTCATCAGGTCTTCATCAATTGTGATGCTGCCCACATAGTGAAGCTCCGCCTGAGTAATTCGAACTCTGTGAATTTTTGACTTAAGAATTTCAATCTGCATTTTCTTATTCAGTTTCTTCCTGAAGGAAGATATTATCAATCAATCGAACGCCCCCCACATACCCCGCAATGAACAAGGAAACAGGTATATTCGTCTCAACACTTTGTACAGGCTCTAAAGTTTCACGATTCGCTATTTCAAAGTATTCCAGTCTTACTTCCGGCAGGCGATCAAATGCTTGCCTGACGGAAGCAACTGCTCCCTCTACACTCTCTCCCGCAAGAAGTTTTTCTCTCGCCATATACAGGCTTTTGCTGAAAATCACCGCCAACGATCGTTCCTTCTCACTCAAAAGTTGATTTCTTGAAGACATAGCCAACCCATCTGGCTCTCTCACTGTCGGCACAGAAATAATTTCTGAGAAGAAGTGTAAATCTCTGACCAACTGCTTAATAATAAGCACCTGCTGCCAATCCTTCCTGCCGAAAAAGGCCTTTTGTGCCGGCACCAGGTGCAGCAGCTTCGAAACGACAAGGGCAACACCCTCAAAATGACCCGGGCGATAGCGCCCCTCCATAGGTTTTTGCAGGCGGGGGAAAGTTATTTTCACCTCAGGAGTGCCAGGGTACATATCACTATCTCCCGGCGCAAAAACGATGTCACATCCCGACTGCCTCAGCTTCTCTGCATCACTATCAAATGACTTTGGGTATTTCTTGAAGTCCTCTTCGTTGTTGAACTGTGTTCGATTTACAAAGATGCTAACCACAACAAAATCACAGGACAACTTTGCTTGTCTGACCAGCTCCATGTGCCCATCGTGCAAGGCCCCCATCGTAGGAACAAACCCTATGTTTTTCCCCTCCACAGTCAGAGAAAGTATCTTTTTTCGACATTCTACAGGGGACGTTACTATCTCCACAGCACTGATTATGAGTGAGCTAAAGGGCAGCAAAACTAAGTTATAAAAGGGAATATGTATGGAAAGCACGTTATTTTTTTGTACTTTTGTGGCTCGTTTTGTTCCGTCAAATATAAATCAATACTCTTATGGCAAAACTTCGCATTCTATACGTAGCCAGCGAAATCAATCCCTTTCTTCAAACAACTCAAGTAGCAGAATTCGTGAGAAGACTGCCGCAAGCGATGCAGGAAAGAGGCATGGAAATCAGGATTCTTGTTCCACGTTTTGGGTTGATCAACGAGCGAAAAAACAGACTGCATGAAGTAGTAAGATTGTCCGGCATTAACATTGCCGTGGGAGATGAGGAGAAGCCTCTTGTTATTAAGGTTGCTTCTATCCCGAACGCTAAATTACAGGTATACTTCATCGATAATGAAGATTACTTCCACAGAAAGTCTGTGTTTCATGACAAAGAAGATAAATTCTATAGCGATAATGATGAAAGAGCTATTTTCTTCTGCAAGGGTGTGCTCGAAACGGTTAAGAAATTGGGTTGGGCACCAGATATTATCCACTGCAACGACTGGATGACAAGCCTGATTCCTTTGTATGTAAAAACAACTTACAAGAATGATCCCATCTTTCAGACGGCTAAGTGTGTCTTGACAATATACGACAACGCTTTCTCTTTCAAGTTTGGGGACAACCTGCTTGAAAAGGTGAAAATGATTGACATCGAGGACAGCATGTTGAATCCACTTAAGTCTGCAGATTACGAAGGTTTTATTAAGATGGGTATTGAATATTCGGACGCTGTCATCAGAGCAGAAGAAGAAGAAAGCGAAAGCCTGAATAATTTAACCAACGAATTATCCAAAGAAAAGAAATTCAACGTTATCGAAAATGACGAAAACTTTTTAGACAGACACTACAATCTATATAATGAACTTGCAGGGTAGGACTGCATCAGGGTTGCTCTTTGGAGCAGCCCTAATGCTTTTTGGGTGTGAAAGCCCAAGTGAAGTAGGGTTGGAGCTTAATCCAAACGAAAACAATGTAGGTGTTTATGAGGAGGTTTTTACTCTTCCATCTTCTGTTATTCTTTTTGACAGTATAAATACAACCAACGACTCAAGGCTGCTCGTTGGAAGGTTTAAAGATCCATTCTTTGGAGACATTACCGCTAAGTCCTTTTCGCAGGTAACGAGAAACGGCGAGCTTGTTGCCATCAACGACAAGGGCGTTCTTGACTCAATCATGTTTGATTTTGAGTTGAGTTATATTTATGGCGAATACGGTAGCACGTTTCAGACCATTAACGTTTATCAGCTATCGGACACACTGTATTCCGGGGTTAGCTACTATACGGATGACTCAACAAAGTACCTGTCACGTACGCCGGCTGCGTCCAAAAAATTCTTTTATTCGCCGACAAAAGACACAGTAATAAGGATAAAGGCGACTCCGGCATGGGCCAGCAACTTCTTTAGTATTGTTAGAAATGGAACAACAGTTTCTGAGCTGGAAAATGAGATAAAAGGCTTTGCTCTGATCCCGGGGGCAGACAATACACTCATTTTTGGTTTCCACCCCGAAAACTCTAAAGTAAATGTTCACTATCATGTACCTGACGGCGCTGATTCATTGGTTTATTCGCTGAACTTTGGCGCCACGGTACGATACAACGGCGTTACCGCAGATAGAGCAGGCACCGAGCTGGGAGCCCTGGTAGAGCAGAGCGACGAGTTTATTCCTCCATCAGGTCACATGTATCTTCAGGGAGGAACAGGTATTTATACCAAGCTTTCACTCAGACCGTTCAGAAAGTTTGTGGATTCTCTGGGCAATATTATCGTCAATCGTGCTGAGATAAAGCTCGGGGCTATTGATGAATTGACTTCGGTCGACTATCGAATCATGCCCCCAAATAGCTTTATGTATATATTTGCTGATAGTACGAATAAAATAATTGGGGCAAACATTGGCCTGGCTAACCGAATTGCCAATCATGTTATTCTAAGCGATGTCAGCTACGGCAATCCCAGTTCGCCTCGCCCCCTGTTTCCACTGTACGACTCGGCTTCCAGGTCATACAGCGGTACGCCGACTTTTTTCTTTCAGCTCTTGCGTGATAGCATAATTAACACAAACGATCTGCTCATTTATCCTGGCACCAATGATGTTACGAGCTTAAGCAGGTTTGTTGTGCCCAAAGACAGCATCCAGTTAAAAATTTACTATACAAGATTACAATAAGCTATGTGTGGAATTGTTGCCTACAAGGGAAAAGAGCAAGCATTGCCAATTCTCATCAAAGGCCTCAAAAGACTTGAATACAGAGGTTACGACAGTGCTGGAGTTGCGTTATTCGACAACTCGGTTGCCGACATCAAAATATACAAAAAGCAGGGCAAGGTCAAAGAACTTGAAAATCTGATAGACGGCAAAAGCCCTAAATCCGGCATCGGAATTGGCCATACACGTTGGGCTACTCACGGTGAGCCCAGCGACATCAATGCCCACCCCCACAAGTCGTACAATGGCAGGCTTTCACTGGTGCATAACGGCATTATTGAAAATTACGCTGCAATAAAAACCGAGCTGCAAAAAAAGGGTTACACATTTGAGAGCCAAACCGACACAGAAGTGCTGGCGTCTTTTATTGACTATATTATTACGTCAGAAGATTGCTCTCTTGAGGAAGGCGTAAGGCTTGCCCTGACCAGAGTGGTAGGTGCGTACGCTATTGTAGTAATCGCCAAAGATAATCCTGACACCTTAATCGCTGCCAGAAAAGGAAGCCCGCTTGTTATCGGCATTAAAGAGGATGATGGCTCTTTCTTCCTCGCCTCCGATGCGACGCCGATCGTGGAATACACCAAGAAGGTGGTGTATTTGAAAGATGAAGAAATGGCGGTTATCACTGGCAATCAGATGACCATCAAAAGTCTTGAGGATGTAGAACAATACCCTCAGGTACATGAACTCGACCTCAATCTTGAAGCCATCGAAAAAGGTGGCTATGAGCATTTCATGCTTAAGGAAATATTTGAACAGCCTAATAGCATCGCCGACTGTATGAGGGGCCGTTTAAAAGCCGATGAAGGCAAACTGGTATTGGGCGGTATTCATGAGTATGCCAATGCACTTACTAACGCCCAAAGAATAGTAATTGTGGCCTGTGGAACTTCGTGGCATGCAGGGCTCGTTGCTGAATACATTATTGAAGATTTTTGCCGTATCCCTGTGGAGGTTGAGTATGCCTCTGAATTCCGTTACAGGAACCCGATCATTAACGAAGGCGATATTGTGATTGCCATTTCACAGTCGGGCGAAACGGCCGACACACTTGCCGCCCTTGAGCTGGCCAAATCTAAAGGTGCCATTATTCTTGGCGTAGTTAATGCGGTAGGTTCATCCATTTCGAGAATAACTCATGAAGGAGCCTATTTGCATGCCGGCCCTGAGATTGGTGTTGCCAGTACCAAAGCCTTTACAGCCCAGCTGACTGTCCTTATTATGATGGCATTGCGGATCGCTCATCGCAAAGGCACGATTACTGAAAGCAAATACCATGAATTGCTTGTGGAGCTTGAAAGCATACCGGCGAAAATCAAAAAGGTGCTGGATGTTAACGATCAAATCAAAGAAATATCGGCGCTTTTCAAAGACGCCAGGAACTTCATCTATTTGGGTCGTGGCTACAATTTCCCTGTAGCACTTGAGGGGGCACTTAAACTGAAGGAAATTTCCTATATCCATGCGGAAGGGTATCCGGCAGCGGAAATGAAGCATGGCCCTATTGCGTTGATTGACGAAGAAATGCCGGTCGTATTTATTGCCACCAGGGATTCTTCTTATGAGAAAGTTGTTTCCAACATACAAGAGGTCAAGGCAAGAAAAGGGAAAGTAATTGCCATAGTTACCGAAGGAGAGGAAACCATCAAAGAGATAGCAGATTTTGTCATTGAAGTGCCTCACACTTCTGAAGCGCTGATGCCATTGGTATCTGTTATTCCACTGCAGTTGCTTTCGTACCACATTGCTGTGATGAGGGGATGCAATGTCGACCAGCCACGAAACCTTGCCAAGTCAGTAACTGTTGAATAAGCATGAAGAAAATAGTCTATACTAAAAACGCCCCGGCCCCTATCGGGCCTTACAGCCAGGCGGTAAGATATGGCAACCTTGTGCTGGTATCAGGTCAGGTGGCTATCAACCCTGCTACGGGTCAGTTTGAGTCAGGTGATATCAAATCACAAACCAAATTGGTCATGGAAAATCTTAAGGCCATCCTTTTAGAGGAAGGCCTTTCATTTGCAGAGGTGCTAAAGTGTTCCATCTTTATCAAAGATATGAACGACTTCCCGGTGATAAATGAGATTTACGGAGGATACTTCAAGAGTGAGCCCCCGGCACGAGAAACCGTTGAGGTGGCCAGGCTGCCCAAAGACGCCCTGGTTGAAATTTCCCTGATTGCCGGCATTGATGCATGAGGTTAGTACCTTTTGAAAGAGAGACGATTGTTTCATCGGCCAAGGCCGCCAGCATCATCGCTCTTTTAAAAACGGAGACTAAATCAGAAGCAAGCGCAGGAAAAGACTTTTCATTTACTGGCCTTGTCTACGAAAAATCGTTCCGGGTTTCAGTGAACGTAGCCAAGCCTCAAAATTTCATTCCACTGGCGGAGGGTGTTGTCGATCAGACTTCGACAGGCTCACTGATTCAGGTAAAGTACCGCCTTTTTCCCAGCACCCGTTTCTTTCTGGTTTTCTGGTGCCTATTGACTTTTCTGCTCACGCTTATTTTCTTGGGGCCAGGCAAAAATTACCTCTACGGTTGTCTTTCTTTGGCAGGCTGCATTGCCAATTATCTGATAGCATTGGCTAACTTTGACGTCCATTTGAAACAAACACAAAAAGCACTTTACCAGGTACTTGATAAGTTAACATGAACAATTCAGAAGTTAGGGTTCGTTTCGCTCCAAGCCCCACCGGAGCCCTCCACATCGGAGGCGTTAGAACCGCTCTTTATAACTACCTCTTCGCCAGAAAAAACAACGGCACGATGCTTTTGCGCATAGAAGACACCGACCAGTCGAGGTTTGTGCCAGGCGCCGAAGCATATATTTTAGAATCGCTAAAGTGGGTGGGTATAGAGATAGACGAAGGCCCACTAACCGGAGGCCCCCACGCCCCCTACAGGCAATCTGAAAGGAAAGATATCTATGCGCAATATGCCCAGCAGCTGATCGACGAGGGAAAGGCTTACTATGCCTTCGACACCTCGGAGGAACTCGACGCTATGCGTGAAAAGCTGAAAGCTGCCAAGGTAGCTAATCAGCAGTACAATGCTGTGACCCGCAACACCATGCAGAACTCCCTCACCCTGCCAGAGGCTGAGGTAAAAGCAAGGCTTGCAAACGGTGATCCGTATGTAGTTCGTTTGATGGTGCCTCGCAAAGAAGACATAAGGTTTCATGACCTCATAAGAGGTTGGGTGGTTGTGCATTCATCTGTGCTGGATGATAAAATATTGCTGAAGTCGGACGGCATGCCCACTTACCACCTGGCCAATATCGTCGACGATCATCTCATGAAGATTACTCATGTCATCAGAGGAGAAGAATGGCTGCCGTCGGCACCACTGCATGTGCTGATGTACAGGTACTTTGGCTGGGAGGACACCATGCCTCAGTTTGCTCACCTGCCTTTGCTGCTGAAACCAGACGGCAACGGCAAACTAAGCAAGAGAGATGCCGACAAAGCCGGCTTCCCGATTTTTCCACTCAACTGGGTAGACCCCGTTTCAGGAGAGCTGTCGCAAGGGTTCAGGGAAAAAGGCTATCTGCCTGAAACAATGATCAACTTTTTGGCTTTGCTAGGCTGGAGCCCCGGCACCGAAAAGGAAATATTCAGTATGGAGGAGCTTATCAGTGAGTTTTCCATAGAGCGGATCAGTAAGGCTGGAGCCAAATTCGACATCGACAAGGCCAACTGGTTCAACCAGCATTATATAAAAAGCAAATCAGCAGAGGAGTTGGCTGTTTATCTTCAAAAAGATCTCGACAAAGAAGGTGTGAAGGCTTCACCGGCGAAGGTCATAAAGGTTGCAGAGGTTTTAAGAGAGCGTATTTCATTTCCACACGAGCTCTGGGAGCAAAATAAATTCTTCTTTGAAGTACCAATTGCCTATGACCAGCAGGTTGTTGAAAAGAAGTGGAACTCAGATGTGGCAGCTGTACTTCAGGATTTATCAAAGGGCATTTCCCAACTTGAAGACACCGTTAGCGCCACAACCGCTCATGACACGATAGAAAATTTCTTTGCTACCAAAGAGTTGAAAATGGGCAAATATATGCAGCCTCTAAGGCTGTCAATTACCGGACAAGGCGGCGGACCCGATCTCATGGCCATCATAGAAATACTTGGCGCCAAAGAAACTGCTAAACGAATTGACTCGGCTATCGTTATATTAGGAGGACAAAGCACACAAGCATGAGCAAGAAAGAAACCGAAAAAAAGAAACCGAAAGTAGCCAAAGACCTGAGCGGCTTTGAAATAAGCATAGATACGTTTGGCGAAATCTCCTCCAACCTTCAGATTGATAAGATTAACGAGTTTCTTAACAAAAACGTAGATGACAAGAAGCTGCGTGACAGAGAAGACATCGAAGAAATAAAAAAGAAAACAAGCAAAGACGAAGAGTAACTATGGCGATACGGTCACACGAAATTGATTATAAGATTTTTGGTGAAAGCATTCAAACAGTTGAAGTAGAGCTTGATCCACGAGAAACTGTCATAGCCGAAGCTGGGGCGATGCTGTACATGGAAGATGGCATCATCTTCGAAACCAAAATGGGAGATGGTTCCGAGCCCGATCAGGGTTTCCTGGGCAAGCTACTTTCAGCCGGCGCCCGGGCGTTAACGGGTGAGTCTGTTTTTATGACGCATTTCACCAATCACGGCGTTGGCAAAAAGAAAGTAGCCTTTTCTGCGCCATATCCCGGCACCATCATCCCTATTGACCTGGCTACGCAGCAGGGCAACCAATTAATTGTACAGAAAGATGGGTTTCTATGTGCGGCACTTGGCACCAAAGTATCCATCACTTTCAATAAGAAAATTGGTTCCGGACTTGTCGGTGGAGAGGGCTTCATTCTTCAAAAGCTCCAGGGAGATGGAAAAGCATTTGTTCACGCTGGTGGCACGGTGATTGAAAAGCAACTGAACAACGAAACGCTAAGGATTGATACTGGCTGCGTGGTAGCCTTCGAGCACACACTTGACTTTGATGTGCAGAGCTCAGGAGGACTAAAGTCGATGCTTTTTGGCGGAGAAGGCCTTTTTCTTGCCACATTGCGAGGCACCGGAAAGGTATGGCTACAATCGATGCCAATCAGAAAACTAATCCAGGTATTGGCGCCCTACGGCAAAAACAGCGGCAAGGAGAGCAGCTCCATTCTTGGAAGCATCCTTGAATCATAAGTCTAGAATAGGGCACCCTTGAAAATGATAATCTATTGATTATCAATGGCTAATATTAAGGGGGTGAAGAAATAAAACCCCGAAATAGGCTGTTTGCAGCTTTTTTCGGGGTTTTTGATTTGTTATTTTGTAGTGTCTAAATACAAATAACGAATCAATTTACGATGCAGTCTCAGCTTTTCCAACCCGATGTTTACGTCACCCCCAAATGGTACATTTTTAAGGAAACCGAGCTAGGCAAAGTCCATAGCAGCCTTCCCTGGGATGAGTTAGCCAAATGCCTACCGAAAGAGAATATAGGCCCGGGAGCACCTCGTTGGTTTGATGCCAGAGGAATGTTCGCTCTGATGTTTTTGAAGTCTTATCTCAATATCAGCGATGAGAAGCTGATTGAGCGGTTCAATACAGACTGGGCTCTCCAGCTATTCTGTGGTAAGCTACTGGCCGATAATGAAAAGGTAAAAGATAAGAGCATCCTTACCAGAATACGGACTTATATGGCGGAGAATACTGACCTGGAAGCTGTGCAGGGAGTGTTAATTGATCACTGGAAAAGAGATATGAGCAATACCCATGTGCTGCAAATGGATGCTACCTGTTATGAGTCCTATATTCGCTTCCCTACCGATGTGAAGTTACTCTGGGAGAGCTGTGAATGGGTCTTCGAAAAGCAACTCTACAGATGGTGTAGGATATTGGGCTTCAAAAGGCCCCGCTCCAAGTATATCCATCAGAAGCGCAGACAGATGGATTACGAGCGTAAAAGGAAAAAGACTCACAAAGAGGGCACTCGTCGCAAGAAAGCCCTTCTGTACCTTTTAGACAAAGGGATTAAGCAGCTACAGCAAGTGTTAGATGCATCTTCTTCACCACTTCTCACAGAACAAGAGCGAGTCTACCTGAAAACGGTCAGAAAAGTGCTTAAGCAGCAGAAGTTTCTGATGACACATCCGGCCAATGAGCTAAAGAACAGGATTGTTTCCCTGCCAAAGCCCTATGTACGTCCAATTGTCAGAGGCAAGGAGAACAAAAGGGTAGAGTTCGGCATGAAGGTACACATGCTTCAGGTAGATGGTATTTGCCTGATCGATAAAATGAGTTTCAATGCCTTCAATGAATCTACCAGATTGAAAACCAGTGTGTTAAAGCACAAAAATAGATTCAATCAGTTACATCAGCTCGGAGCTGATCGCATTTATGCTACTAATGCCAACCGCACGTTTTGTACTTCTAAAAAGATATTCACCTGCTTCCCCAAGAAAGGCCCCAAACCACACAGCAAACAAGAACACCAACTAAGCAGCTTGATTGCTAACCAAAGAGCCACAGTGATGGAAGGTAGCTTTGGTACACACAAAACTGCTTATGGGTTGACCAAAGTCAAGGTGAAGGGAGAGAAAAGGGAAAAGCTCTATGTTTTCTTTGCCGTGATGACTGCTAATGCAGTGAAGATTAGCAAGCGAAGGCAGCAAGATGAAGCCCCTCCTTTACTAGTAGCAGCTTAAAACTACTTCGTTAGTCAAAATCAGTTAAAGCCCAGGGGAAAGCTATGTCCTTTCCAATACCCCAATAGCTTTTCATCTCAGATTTATAGCCCAATTGTACTCTTCCAAGGCCAAAGATGATACGATACACTACAAAATCGAAATAGGAAGGCTCAAATAGATCTTCCCATTTCCACTTTTTGCCCTCATTTAATCAATTTTCAAGGGAGCCCGAGGTAAATACCCCATCTCCCTCAAATGCTCCACCCAAATTTCATAGCCCTTGCGGTTGAGGTGCAGCCCGTCTTTTGTGAGATTGGCATCCAGCCGCTGGCGGTCGTCGAGAAACAGCGGAAACAGGTTCACGAACGTCACTTTGGTGTCGAGCGCTACTTTATGCAATAACTGATTGGTCATCAACACATGGTACTGCTTGTCGTAGTGCTGAGGAAACCTGGGGTACTCAGGATTGACGGGCAGAATGCTTTGGATGTAAATCTCCGTAGCGGGGCTTTCAGCTTTTAGCCTGGTAACGATCTTCCTGACATTGTCAGCAATGACGGCATCCGGGATGTCGTTACCGATATCATTCACGCCGATCAAAAGAAAGAGCTTCGATGGCTTGCGTTGAATGATCTCGTCTAACCGGTTGAGAATACCGTAGCTAAAGTCGCCGCCAATACCCCGGTTAACTACAGTCGGGTCGCCGAGCAGTTCGGCCCAGGGGCCGCCTTCGGTGATGCTATTGCCAAGGAAAAGAATCTTGCCTGTGCTCATGGGTTCTTTTGAAAACTTCTCCAGCCTCCGCTTGTGGTGATCCATGATAAACGGGATGGTATCGAACACATTCTGGTGGGTGACACTCTGCTGAGCCGTGGCGGGCAAGTATAGCGTGAGTATCGATAAAAGGACTATGGACAGGAGTAGGTGTTTTTTCATAGAGGTTTTCTAAAATAGTAGCTACAGTCGTTTGAGATAAAACTAGTTAAGAGGACTTCAAAAGTAAAGGACAAATATGTCGTGCCACCAGCTAAGGCTGTGGGCACCACCGTCGTGCCCACAGCCTTAGCTGGTGGCATCACCTCACCTGATCCCAAAAGTATTCCGAGCAAAAAAAGGCACAATACTTGCTGCATTATTTCAAAATCCTGCGCCATGAAGACTTATACTACTCTCCTATTGCTGCTGGTTGGCTCAAAGGCCTTTGGTCAGCGCCTTGTACCCATCAATTTTTCAAAAGCTTATCAGGATCCATACTATATGGTGCTGGAAGCAGATAGCATCACAGCGGTGCTTGAGCATGTGGAGACAGAAAACAGGTTGGTGATCTTTGACCTGGAGATAGTGAACAAGAGTGGCCTGCCGCTCAAGGTTGACCCCAAGCTATTTCATTACTACGCAGGGAGCAGCCCCTTTCCTGAGCTTTCTGATATGGCAGACAATATCCATCAGGTATCATTTCCATATAGTCAAGTGCCTGGTTATCTTAGAAAGTCTCTGACCAAAAACGTGGTGGAAGACCACTACGAAACGCAAATTAAGCAGCAGCAAACACTGGCCATTATCTTCGGCGTGCTCTCGGTAGGCATGGTGGTAGCTGACGTAGCCAGCGACGTACGAGATTCAAAGAAAGAGTTTTATACCCAAAAGGACTGGAACAAGTCCCAAACCAGGGACGTGCTAACAGCCACCACCCTGATGACAACAGATGCAGTCATCCGCTCCTCGCAGGAAAGAAACTACTATACCAGAGAAGACCTCCATTACCTCGACCAGGAAATCATGCAGCCGATGGACTTACCCGACACTTCAGCCCTTAGAGGGAAGGTCTACTTCCCGAAAAATGGTTATTACAGGTATTACCGTGTGGTGGTGCCAGTGGATGGTTACAACTTCGTGTTTGATTTTAGAAAGGCAAGGGTTAGTGACTATTAGGCATCATTTTTTTCAGTACTGGTGGTGGCTGATATAGTCACGAACCATATACAGGCCTGAAAATTGGCTCGTGAGGGCACGAGCCAGGGCGATAGGTTTATCTATGACAGCTTCTCTCCTACCTTCTCCAGCAATGCCTTGGTTAGCTTAATGCCTTCCTCCTCAGCTGGATAGTTGCCTTCCATACCCATCATTTTCACGAAGGCCCCCTCGGCTTCGATGCCCACAAACCCCTTAAAGCCAGATTCTTTCACCATGGTGAACACTTTGAGAAAGTCGGTGGCTGTGTCGTCGCCGTTTGCGTCGAAAATATAGGTTTTGGCACTTACACCCTTGGCGTATGGCATCATCAACTTCACGCCTTCGTATTTGTCATATTCCTTGATGACTTTGGCGTTTTTGAAAGCTTCAATGGTCATTTCTTCTACCCGCTCCCGGCGTGTGAAATTACCAAAGTCCGGCAATAGTCCGGCATAAGGGTTGTTGACCTGCTTGATTACATCTACCAGCCATTTGGGGTCGGTCGATGGCCCGAAGTGGTTTTCCACAATGATGTTGATACCGGCTTGCTGTCCGTATTCCAGCAGTGTGCCATACCCGTCGACACATGCGTCCGCTACCTCCTCATCGGTGCCCGGCCCGTCCAGGTTGACCCTGATGCCATGGCAGCCAAGCTCCTTTGCAGCGTCCACCCACTTGTAGTGGTTTTCGGCAGCCTGCTTCCGGGTGGCAGCATCGGGATGGCCCAGCTCACCTTCACCGTCTACCATGATGAGCACATTGCGGACACCCAAATCGCCGGTGCGGTCTTTCAATTCCTTGATATAGGCCTTGTCGCCACCCTTGCCATTCCAGAAAGTCGACACGTACTCCACATTGGAAACCCCATAGGTGTTTTTCGCCAGGGCCGGAAACTCGATATTGGTCAGCTTCTGGGAAAAAAAGGAGCCTGCCAGAGAAAACTGAGCAAGGGAAATATCGAAGAACAGTTTTTTGGCTGGAGCTTCTGCGAAAAGGTCAAATGGTAAGGTGGCAGCAAGGCCTAAACCTGCGGCTCCTGCCCCTGTCATTTTTAGGAAATCTCTTCTGTTGTTCATGGTGTCTAGAGAAAATTGGAAATTGTGTCTAATCCATCAGCATCACTTTCGGGGGATACCATGGAATCCGGAGATGACTAGGTAGACACCCACGGGAGTCAAGCTAAGCTAAAGAATGTCTTGTCTTTGTCAAAGCGTTTTAGTGTCTTTTAAACACAATGAATTGACAAGAACCTTACTTCAATCTACCAGTCTTCATCTCCTCTATAGCGTGATTGGCTGCCCTTGCTGCCAACGCCATGAAAGTAAGTGAAGGATTTTGGGAACCGGTTGAAGTCATGGCTGCCCCGTCTGTCACGTACACATTCCTAACTGAATGAAGCTGATTGTGTTTATTCAGCAGGGAGGTTTCAGGGTCATGGCCCATCCGTACTCCCCCCATCTCATGGATATCCAAACCGGGTGCCTGTTTGGTATCATAGGCGTTGATATTAACGCATCCCGCAACTTCCAGCATTTCCTTACCTTGCTCCAGAAAGTCCTGCAGCATCTTCTCGTCATTCGCATCGTAACCGATAGAGGTGACTAGCTGAGGGATTCCCCAGGCGTCTTTTTGCGTATCGCTTAGCCTCACATGGTTGCCGTACTTCGGAATAGTCTCGCCCTGTAGCATCATAAAAACATTCCAGATACCGGGCTTTTGCAGTCTCTCCTTCAACTCTGCTCCAACAGCTTCTTCTCCTCTGTCCCAACCCGACCGTCCGGCGCTGAAGGCTGTCACATAGCGGCCTTTGAAGGCGGGGAATCGCTCCAGCGTGTTTCGAAACGAGGGCATAAAAATACTTGTGGGTCGCCGACCATAGTAATAACCATCCTCAAATCCATCATACTGTGCGGAAATGTTGCCTCTGTAATTGTGGAACGCCACGTACCGTCCCAGCAGGCCGTTGTCATTGCCCAGCCCATTCGGGAACCGGTTAGACTTGGAGTTGAGTAAAATAAGGTTGGAATTGAGGCAAGCTGCATTGACAAAAACCACTTTGGCGAAATACTCTGTTACTTCCTGGCTGTTGGCATCGATCACCCTCACACCTGTCACTTTGTTTTGTTGGTCATCGTAAATGATGGACTCTACCACCGCATGTGTACGTAGCGTGAGGTTTCCTGTTTTATCTGCCCACGGCAAGGTAGCAGAATTGGAACTGAAGTAGCCCCCGAAAGGGCAGCCACGGTAGCAGAGATGACGGGCCTGGCACTGGCCTCTGCCCTGCTCGTTATGGATGTCTTGTGGCTCGGTGAGGTGGGCACACCGCCCCATGATCACGGGCCTGTCAGCGTACTTCTCGGTGATTTTTTTCTTTATCTCCTCTTCTACGCAGTTAAATTCAAATGCTTTCTGCACTTCACTGTCGGGAAAATGCGGAATGCCGTCTCTGTTGCCGCTGATGCCTGTAAACTTTTCGACATGAGAATACCAGGGGGCCAGGTCTTTGTAGCGGATGGGCCAATCTACTGCATATCCTTCCTTCAAGGGACCCTCAAATTCAAAATCGCTCCACCGCTGTACTTGCCGTGCCCATATCAGCGATTTTCCGCCTTCCTGGTAGCCCCGGATCCAATCGAACGGTTTTTCCTGCACATAGGGGTGTTCTTCATCCTTTACAAAAAATTGCTTTGTGGCATCTTCATAGGCATAGCACCTATTAACCACAGGATTTTTCTCCTCGTCTTCCACCGGGAGTCTACCCCGGTAATCGAAGTCCCAGGGGTCTTTCATGGCTGTGGGGTAGTCTTCAATGTGTTTGACCGGCCGCCCTCTTTCCAGCACCAGGGTCTTAGCTCCTTTCTCACAAAGCTCTTTGGCAGCCCATCCCCCGCTGATGCCTGAGCCGATCACGATGGCATCAAATTCATTTTGTTTCCTGCTCATAGTAGCAATTTATTAAATGTTCTAAGACCAAAGCCCCCCATCTATCGAATCGCATTGGCAGCGGAGAGCGCTCAACCTCATTTGATCAGCTTCTTTTCCCCAATCTCAAAAACATGATACCTGCTTTTAAGCTCATCGTCAATCCATATTTTCACTTCTTCGGGGTAGCCTTTTGCCCAGAAGCGATTACCCTCATTCACTTTTACTGTGCTATGGTGTTGGGGAAAGATGTAATCAGGCTGCAGTGTATTAATGAGAATGGTTGAGCGATCGATATACATATTGTGCTCAGTCGGCGAAAAGAAAAGGACGTCAATGTCTCTGGGAAACAAATGGTCTTCGAGGAGGTAGCTGTCGCCCGGCTGAAGGAATCGCTTTCCCCCAATACTGAGCACGTACCCACAGTCCTGAAGATTGGCGTCGAAGTAAATGGCAAAATTTGCATTGCCATGAATAGCCCGGATAGGTTCAATCTTTATTCCTTTTACTTCAAAAGGCTCCCTCGGCTTGGCTATGACTATCCGCTGATCAGGAATACCCAGCTTTTTGGCGACGGCCAGACAGCTTTCAGGCATCACAAAAATACAAGTCGATTTCTCCAGGAGTATCTTTGACGTATACTCGTTAAAATGATCACCATGGGCATGGGTGACGAAGGAAACATCAATTACTGCTGCCATCTCCTCAGGTGTAATCGGAGCATCGGCGATGCGGCTACCATTTTCCAACCAAAGATCGGTTGTCACGACGAGGTCTCCCGTTTTGATGATCCAGCTATTGTGGCCTGCCCACCAAACAGCCATACCATCGTGGTGGGATCGAATCTCGTCAATCATTCTGCTATTTTGGGCAAAACCAAATGACGCAGGTAAGAGGCATGCCAAGAATAATAAGATGCGTTTTTTCATAGGCTACTGGTGGTGTTTGAGCAAAATAATCATATCAATTGAAACAAGCGTCGAAATATGGAGGAACGGGAATAGCTGTTTATCAAAAGTCGGTTCTGTTATTTCAGATTTCTATTTATCTTCCATTTTGTACCTAGCCCATGACTAACACCCATTGCTTTATCGGCAACTACATATTTGGTGAGCCCCGTCTGATTTTCGTCAGCCTCTTGCTATTGGCCTGGGTAATGTGCGCCTGTAGCAATGGGGATCTGGAAAGAGAGACCTGGCAGGTGTACAAGGGAGATGCCGCCAGCAGCAGCTATTCCAGTCTCACTCAAATCACCAAAGACAACGTAAGTGAGCTGGAAGTGAGCTGGGTTTTCGAGCCCACCGACGCTCCCGAAGGTGCCAGAGCGGTCAAGTATGAGTGTAATCCAATCATTGTTGACAGTGTCATGTACCTCACCTCGGCGAGACATGTAGTATATGCACTTGATGCAGCCACGGGCGAAGTCATCTGGTCGTTCGATCCATTTGATGGAAAAGGGGGCGCTATTAAAAGAGGGGTGTCCCACTGGGAAGGTAATGGTGAAAAGCAAATTCTGTTTACCGCTGGGAATCATCTCTTTGCACTGAATGCCACAAATGGAAAGCAAATCCAGGATTTTGGCGACAATGGAAAAGTAAACCTGAATATCGAAAATTTTTCAGGTGAAGAAGCCTGGGTGGTGCCCACTTCACCCGGTATCATTCACAACGATCTGATTATCCTTGGCTCGGAGGTTTCAGAGTCGTACGGAGCAGCCCCTGGCTATATCAGGGCTTACAATGTGCTGACAGGCAAGCTGGAGTGGACTTTCCACACCATTCCCCAACCCGGTGAGGTCGGTTACGATACCTGGCCTGCGGATGCATGGAAAACGGTGGGCGGTGCCAACAACTGGGGAGGCATGAGCCTCGATGAAAAGCGGGGTATTGTGTATATACCACTAGGCTCACCTACTTACGATTATTACGGGTCGGATCGGAAGGGCATGAACTTGTTTGGCAACAGCCTGGTGGCGCTGGATGCAGCTACCGGCAAACTGGTATGGTACTTTCAAACTACCCACCACGACCTGTGGGACTACGACCTGCCTGCTCCTCCCAACCTGGTCACGGTATCGAAAGATGGACGAGCGGTCGATGCAGTGGCGCAAACCACCAAGACAGGATTCTTGTTTATATTAGACAGAGAAACCGGCGAGCCAATTTTCCCCGTAGAAGAAAGGCCTGTCCCAGCCAGCCATATCCCCGGTGAGGAAGCCTGGCCCATGCAGCCATTCCCTACCAAGCCTTTGCCTTATTCAAAACAATATATTTCCGAAGGTGACCTATCGGACTTTTCTCCAGAAGTAAAAAAAGAGGTGCTTGATGCCTTCAGAAGCTTCCGATATGAAGGGATTTATACCCCACCCGACACGAGTGGCACACTGCTGACACCCGGCAGCCGTGGCGGCTCAGAATGGGGTGGTGCCGCCTGGGATCAGGAAACAGGCTTGCTTTACCTCAACGCCAACGAGTCGCCCGAAATTGCCAAAGTAAGCCGGGGTGTGGCGTGGAAGAGCCCGAGAGACCAAAGCATGTTCAATGTGGGCCGGTCTTTCTACAACACTTACTGTGCTTCATGCCATGGCAAAAACAAACAGTCCGAAGACCCATCCATTCCATCGCTTACGACAGTAGGCAGCAAGCTGAGCAAATCCGACATCCTTGACCGGATAAAATATGGCAAAGGGAAAATGCCTGCCTTTGGTCAGGTGGCGGCTGGAAATGAAGACGAGATCATCTCCTATTTACTAGAAATTAATAAAGACAAGATTGCCGAAAAGCCAACGGAAGAATCGGATACGGGCATGGTGTATCTTAATCTCACAGCCTATGGTTATTTCAGAGACAACGAAGGACGACCAGCCATCAAGCCACCCTGGGGTACATTGAACGCCATCAACCTGAATACAGGAGAGTATTCCTGGCGGGTGCCGCTGGGCAATATTCCCGAACTTCAGCAGCCTGGCGACCCTCCGACGGGTATTGAGAACTATGGTGGGCCGGTGGTAACAGCTGGTGGATTGGTGTTTATAGCAGCTACCGGTGACCAAAAGATTCGGGCGTTTGACAAAGAGACAGGTGATGAGATATGGACGGCAGACTTGCCAGGAAACGGGTATGCCAGTCCGGCGGTATACGAAGCAAATGGCAAGCAGCATCTAGCAATTGCCGTCACCGGTAACAGAGAGAAGCCGGGCGGTTGGATGGTGGTCTTTTCCCTGCCCTGATCGAACCCAAAGCCGTCAATATTTTTGAAACACCACCGACAAACACCGGTAAGACGCTGTTCCTACTATTTGGTTTTCTATTCACCCTTTATCGTTGTAACTTCTTTGCCATGAAAACCATCGTCCTGATTACACTCCTCACCTCTTTCCTTTTTATTAATTGGCAGCCTGCTTCGGTAGCTGACAAGACCATGGCTGATGAGTTTGTTATTGAGCCTCCCACATTGTTGTGCGCTGGCTTTGAATGGAAAATTTTTGGCGATGACAACAGGAATGCCACCGTGGCGGTCGACTATCGAAAGAAGGGAGATACACAATGGAAACACGGACATCCGCTGCTGAGAATTGGCGATGAAAAGGTGTATGGTCACGATCAGCGCTGGGTTTACACCGTGCCCGACATGTTTGCTGGCAGCATTTTTAACCTGGAACCAGGCACCAGCTACGAGGGGCGTTTCATCCTGACAGATCCAGATGGAGTTTCGGGTATCGCAGAGAAAATAGTAACATTTCAAACCAGGCCTGAGCCGAAGCCCTATGTCGGCGGGCAAACCTACCATGTGTATCCCATGGGCTACGACGGCCCAAAGGAAAGCCCGGCTTTTACTGGTTTGAATGCTGCCTACTATGGAGAAGGTAACCAGGGCGATTGGTGGATGGTACCCGAGCCCCGTGTGCAGCCAGGAGACGTAATTCTCGTACACGCCGGCCTTTATAAAGGGGACAGAAGAAAGTACGCCCATGAGCTGGCGCTTGATTTTCATGGTGCTTACGTGCTCACGCAAAAAGGAACGCCGGAAAAGCCCATCACTATTAAATCGGCCGGCGATGGTGAGGTGATCTTTGATGGTGACGGTGCCTACCGTTTGTTCGATGTAATGGCTGCCGACTATCATTACTTCGAAGGGCTCACCATCAGGAATACCGACGTGGCTTTCTATGCCGGTCTCAAACGAGTGATGGGTGCCAGTGGGCTGACTGTGAAACACTGCAAAATGGAAGACATTGGCATGGCCGTGATGACACACAGCGCCGACTCCAAAGACTTTTATATTGCCGACAACACCCTCATTGGTCGGCATGAACCCGATACACTTATTGGTTGGTATGGTTTTGAAGAGCCTGCTCCGCTTACCTCCTATGTCGCTATAAAGGTTTACGGCCAGGGCCACGTGGTGTGCCACAATACTATTTCCTTTTTTCATGACGGCATCAGCGTCGATACCCATGGTCTGCCGGAAGAAGGCAAACCAAAATGTGTTTCCATCGATTTTTACAGAAACGATATTTTTAACATGGCTGACGACTTTATTGAAGCCGATGGTGGTGTGCACAATATTCGAGTGTTTGAAAACAGAGGCTTTAATTCCTATCATGCCTCTCTAAGTGCTCAGCCTATGTTTGGTGGACCTGTCTACTTTATTCGGAATATCTGTTACAATACACCGGGCACTGCGCTGAAGTACATGATCAGACCAGCAGGGATTTATACCTACAACAACACGTTCATTACCGAGGCGGCCATCAGCGTGTTTTCCAATGGCCACTTTCGTAACAACCTCTTTATGGGGCCCTCCGACAGTCGGTCGGCATTGAGTGCAACCACCCTTACAGCTTATTCGACCATGGACTACAATGGGTACCGGAAAAAGTCAGGAGCTGAGAAAAGCTACCGGCTACGCTACCCAACGACTGACGCTCAAAATCATGCCGATGAAAAAGAACTAACATGGGTGGAAGCATCGTCAATCAAAGAGCTAAGCAAGCTGACTAGTTTTGAAACACACAGCATTGAAGTTGATTTCGACGTTTTCGAAAACGTGCCCATTCCCGACAAAAGGGGGCACGTTTACCCAGTTGAGGGTGTCAATTTTAGCCTAAAGAAAGGCAGCAAAGCAATCGACGCCGGGGTATCAATTCCAAACATCACCGATGGATTCACGGGGAAAGCACCTGATTTGGGAGCATTGGAGGCTGGAGCGGCGTTGCCGGTTTATGGGCCGAGGAATTGAGAGGCCTGTGCGTTGCTCAGAGCAAGGCTATTTTAAGGACATTTTGTAAGAACTCCTCCAAGGGTTCACAATCATATAGTCGCACTATGACCTTCTATTGCGCTCACTACAACAAACTCTTGGAGGGTAAGTGAAAGCGATTACCTCAGGGTTATGTAAACTAGATAGTCCTGAAACCCAACAATTGACTAATTTGGAGGCTTGGTATTCCTCGCACCCAACCAATGGCACCAAACGATTTATTTTCCAGCAAGCAATTCGCTCCCTACAACACCCTGGTGTTGTCAGGGCTTTTTGGCTTTGTATGGGCCAGAGAGGCATGGACTGATGGGTTAATCGTCGACAATATCCTTTTTTGGCCTGGCGGCTACTTCCTTTCCCTTTGGATACTAAGCCCCTTAGCACTGTATTTCTTCAAATCGCTGGAAACAACTGGGCGGCGGGCTTTCATCAAACAACATTTGACAATAAGCGCAGGCTTTGGGATGCTGCATTTTATCTTAACCGGTCTATTAATTATCTTATTAGAACGGTTTTTCCGTCTCCCCGAACATTACAATTTCTATCAATCTGGCAGCTACTTCAGGCAGTCCTGGCCCTATGCGGTTGATGGCATGCTCTGGTATTGGAGCTATATTTTTATTTTTTTGTACCTACAGACAAGAGAAAGACTGGCCTTTGAAAAACAGCGATCAGAAGTCATCCAAAAAGAGCTTGCAGCGTCCGACCTCAGTGTACTGCGAACCGAACTCAATCCACATTTTCTGTTCAATGCCATGAACAGCATTGCCATGAAAGTCAGGCTCAAGGAGAACAAACTTGCTGTAGCAATGATCGCCTCCCTTAATGACCTACTGAGGTCTGTGTTGTCGAGGCAGCGGGAGAAAACGGTTCCCCTATCTGAAGAAATTGACCTCCTGAACAAATACCTAATGATTGAAAGTGTGAGGTTTGGCGAGCAGGTAGAAGTAACACAGGACTTCAGCGAAGACTTGCTCCCAGCCGAGGTGCCACAAATGATATTACAACCACTTGTTGAAAACGCCTTCAAACATGGGGTGAAAGATAGCCTGCGGCAGCAAAAGATCAACATCACAGGAGCAAAAGAGAACGACGCTCTGGTACTCACCGTCTTCAACACTACAGAACAAATGCGACGGTTCGATACGGTCAACGGATCAGAAGGCGTGGGTTTGCCCAATGTCATTCATCGGCTCAGGCGTCACTATGGCACTGACTTTCGCTTCCAAAGCATGAGCACTGGCGCTGGCATTGCGTTCAGAATTACTTTACCTTTTAGGTTGATATGAAGATTAAGTGCCTTGTGATAGACGATGAGGAAACCGCCCGTAGAGGACTGGCAGTGCTGCTGGAGGATTATGAAGAGGTGCAGCTTATCGGACTCTGTGTCAATGGTGTGGAAGCCATCGACCAGATCAGGGCATTGAAACCCGACCTGATTTTTCTGGATGTACAGATGCCCGGCGTGAATGGGTTTGAAGTACTGGCGAGCCTTCCGAAGCCCTGGCCGCAAGTAGTTTTTATTACTGCTCACGATCAGTTTGCATTGAAGGCATTTGAGGTCAATGCAGTGGATTACCTGCTTAAACCCTTCAGCGACGAAAGGTTTGATCAGGCGCTTCAGCGAGCGAAAACAAAACTAAAGGCCCAGGAAGTAGAAAATGGGGCAGTCAAAACCCTGATAGATCAAACTAAAGCCAGTTTGAAAGGGACGACGTCACTTGTTCGAAATGATGGCGATCAGGGGAGACTGGTGATCAAAGTAGACGGCAGCATTCATTTGCTGGAACTTCCCGACATCCGGTATGTGGAAGCATTCGACTACTATGTAAAAATTCACGTGGCAGATCGTTTCTTCCTGCTAAGGGAAACCATGAAAAAAATGGAGGAGCGCTTGCCCGACAGCGGCTTTACAAGAATACACAAGTCATACATTGTTAATCATGCGTTTGTCAAGGCCCTCCACAAACAGGAAAACAATGAATACGAAATTGAATTGGTCGATAGCTCCCAGCTAAAGGTCAGCCGAAACTTTCGGGTGAAATTACTGGAAAGACTAGGTATTTAACCTGTTCCTGCACTCAGTCTACCTCTTGCTGCAAGCTTCAGTGGTGGAAGGCCTCCATTCGTTATTTTTGATGTAACATTCAAAATACAACCTCATGCTTCGCAACCACCTCATCTTTGCCCTCAGGTTATTTCTAAAAGACAGCGTTTACTCTGTGCTCAACATCCTCGGGCTGGCACTGGGTATCACCGTGGGCATCATACTCCTGCTATTCCTGCAGGGAGAGCTCACCTACGACCAACACTTTGCCAAACACAAGCAAATTTATCGCTTCACGAACCACCTGAAAGCTGACGGTGCCGATTTCAACACGGCAAATACTGCCAGAGAGTTGGCTCCGATACTCAAAGCTGACCTCCCCGAAGTGCTGGAGTATGTGCGCTTTCTGGGATATAATGAGTCGATGGTAGAGTACAAGGAGCAAGATGGGGTGCATAAGCAATTTTACGAGGATAAGATTTGGAGGGCTGATAGCAATATGTTCTCCTTGTTTGATCATACTTTTTTGGAAGGCGACCCAAAATCATGCCTGGAAGGACCCGGAAAGGTCGTTATCACAAAGAGCATTGCTCAAAAGTATTTTGGAGACGAAGAGGCTGTTGGCAAACTGCTGATTTTCCCGGAAGGAGACACACGTAAAGTTACTGCTGTTATTTCTGACCTTCCCGACAATTCGCACCTGAAATACGAGATTCTCTTATCACATATTGCTCCACGAAATTGGATAGAAGAAGGTGATGCTACCCGCAAATCGGAAGGGTTTTGGAACCCCAATGGGTACACCTACCTTCTGATGCCCCTTGACTATGACCCCAACACATTCTACGACAAATTCCCGGCTATATTTGAGAAAACCTTTGGCCTTTTTGCCAAGCGAATCAACGGAACGGTTACTCCCAAATTACAGCCTATTGCCGATATCCACTTCAATTCTGACCTTTCCGGCGATGAGCCGGTAGGCAACATCAACTATGTTTACACCTTCGCCATAGTGGGCATTTTTATTATCCTTTTGGCCTGCATTAACTATATGAACATGGCCACTGCCCGCTCGGTGGTAAGAACAGGCGAAATGGGCATCCGAAAAGTGCTTGGGTTTTCAAAAGCTGAGCTTTTCCGCAATGTCATGCTGGAGGCAATTCTGATAGCTTTCATTGCTATGTTGATAGCTATAGCGCTTTCGTATGTGGTGTTGGAACTCACACCTTTCAACTCCTGGATTGACAAAAACCTGTCGCTCAACTTCTTTTCCAACCCATTCCTCACCTTCGGAATGCTTATTATCACCCTGTTGGTAGGTGTTCTTTCCGGGGTCTACCCCGCTCTATACATCCCCTCCGTACCAGTCGTGCAGGCACTCAAAGGAACCTTCACTGGCGACAAGTCCGGCACTCTGCTAAGAAAAGGGCTCATTGTCTTTCAGTTTGTGGTATCGCTGTTTGTTATCATTTGCACTGTGCTTATGGACAAGCAAATTGAGTATATGCAAAACAAGGAGCTCGGTTTTGCAAAGGACAACGTGCTGGTGATAGAAGTAAAAGACACCGTTACAGCCAACCACATGGATGCCATTAGAACTGAGCTCAGGAAAAACCCCAATATTATCAGCGCCGCTACTTCCTATGGCACGCCAGGCATGGGGTTTGGAGGTCAGGTGGTATGGGTGGAAAAGGACACGGCCATGGCACAGCAAAGCATGACGATGATTTGGTCGGGGCCCGACTACCTGGAAACCATGGGCATAGAAGTAGTCGACGGTCGTGATTTTAATCCAGATTCTGAGGCAGAGTACGTAATGAAGTTCATCGTGAACGAAACAGGCGCCAGAGAATTGGGTTGGGGAGACAATGCAGTGGGCAAAAAGGTGAAGTACTTTCACGGCGAGGACCTCGGGCAGGTGATTGGCGTGGTTAAGGACTTTAATTTCGAATCGCTGCACAACAAAATTGAGCCTCTGTTCATTGTGTTGGACGAGAGCAATGGTGGTCGCATTCACATACGCATGAAGGGCGAAGACATGAAGGCAACAATTGCCGATATTGAGGAGATTTGGACTGGCTTTGATCCCAACCATCCTTTTGAGTACACTTTTCTGGATCAGGAGTTTGCCAAGCAATACCGGGCCGATCAAATTCAACTAAAACTCATTTCAACGTTGTCCTACATCTGCATTATTGTGTCAATCCTGGGCCTTATCGGTTTGTCGGCCTTCACCGCCAGTCGCAAAGCCAAAGAGATCAGCATAAGAAAAGTGCTGGGGGCGAGCTCAGCCACCATAGTGTTGTTGTTTTCAAAGGACTATGTTAAGCTGATACTTATCGCCTTTGTCATCTCGGTACCCCTTGCTAACTACATCATTGTGGAATGGACGTCCAAGTTTGCCTACCAGATGTCCATCCATTGGTTCTATTTTGTGCTACCAGGCGTGCTGGTGCTTGCACTTGGTCTTTTGACTGTGGGAGCCCAATCATTGCGGTCGGCCAGGGCTAACCCTGTTGAGGGGCTAAGGCGAGAGTAGGGTTCTCGGTATTTGTGCAGGCTGAAAGCCACCTTTGCGTTGTTCTGTGCCTTCACATATTACTGCTGGAAAGGCAGGCATGGTACTCCAGGGCGTTAGGCGCAGAAATCCCCACATCTAAACTATTTTCGACTGCTAGCCGTTGTCAATAGTATAATTTAAACCACAAAATCATGGATATAGCAACGAAAGCGAAGGAAGAAATTGAGAGCAGGCTCAAAAGCATTGAGCATTTTATTGAAGAAAAGGGGCTTGGATCTTCCTATCTAACGAAAGCAAGACGCACCCAGCGCAACGTTAATCTCGCCATTGCTGTGGGTAGCCTTATCACCGTGGCGGGCATCAGTATCTGGCTATTCAGTAGCTCTCGTAAAGATTAAATCTTCTGCTTGTGTCGGTTAAGATCGTTGTGTTAGTCGGCTAGCTTTACGATTGTGGCTGTCTTTACCAAGCTGTTCCAGCGAATCCACTTATCGGATGGTGAAGTCCAAGTAATAGGTGGAATGTGATCCCAAGTAATTTTTACCGTACCTGACACCGTTGTGAAGTGAGGTTTTTTTAGGCAGCACATAATGTCACTTGTCTTACAGTAAACGTACAAGATCAGTGGCTAGTATCATCTTTTCTGGATTACATCTCGCAGATTTTTCTTTCTTTGCATCATGAAGAAAGTATATCACCTCTCCACCTGTTCCACCTGCCAGCGCATTATCAAAGAGCTGGGTATTGGCAAAGAGTTTATTTATCAGGATATCAAAAAGGAGGCTATTACTCCCCAACAAATCGATGAGATGAAAGCGATGGCGGGTTCATACGAGGCGCTATTCTCAAGAGTGGCCATGAAATACAAAGCCCTTGGCCTGAAAGACAAAAACCTTGGTGAGCAGGACTACAGAAATTACATTCTTGAAGAGTATACTTTTCTAAAACGACCCGTCTTTGTCATTGACGGAAAAATCTTCATTGGCAATTCGCCAAAAAATGTGGCTGCGGTAAAAGAAGCCATTTCCTAAGGATTATTACTGGCAGGGTCATAATCGTTCGGCAGCATCATGGCGATCCATCCCTGACTCATGGCGCCCGACACAAGTAGCTGATCGGGCTGCTGGTTAAGCCCTGTTTTGGTCACATCTACATAGCCTTCCTTCACCTCCAGCCACGACACCTCCACCAATGTGTCATTGTAAATCGTGTTTTTGGGCACCCCCAGCTCCCTATTGTAATGCACCTCCACTTTGCCATTGAGCAATATTCGGTAAAGCCCTGTCCGATATGAAGCTCCCACCAAGTTCTCCTTGGGGTAGTCAATCAGGATTTCCTTTTTTGTTTTTGCAAGATCGGGATGCCGCACAATAGGCCCCTCCCTTGGAAACTTCTCCTGAAACAAAGCAAATCCTTCCTGTTGCAATTGTCCCTGTTGAATATACTCATAAAGTATGGCCAAAAAGAGATGCCTGGTCGACCCTTTAAAGGCGATGACTCTATTTTTGATCCACTGGCTCTTTTGCTGCTCATCTGCGGGGATCATTTCTTCGAACCTGGTTTCCCCTGTAAAAAAGAAATAGGCCGAGTTGGCATTGAAAAGCCGTAAATGATAGAACACTTTGTAGCCCAGTGCGTGGTTCTCGATTTCCACCGGAGTGTTTGCTGTAGCTACAAGTCCCTTGTCTTTGTCTTCGGCAAACTCAAGCACCCAGGGGTTCAGAATTTTGCAGCGCCTTGAAAATTCCGTATCACCGAGAAACACTTTGGTAAACTTCGATAGATTTCTTTCCCATTTTTTGTCCTTCTTCGAAGCAACCTCAATGGCGGATAGCTTTTCTAAAGCTGGCTCGAGTGCTATGGCAGTGCTCAGGTTGGAGCTTTCTGTAAAATCAAAATTGAATTTTTGGTGCTTATAGCCCACGTATGAAACAACCAGTTGCACCGATCCGAAAGGAACTCTCTCAATCAGGAACGAGCCATCCAGCGCTGTGGTGGAGCCCAAAGTCGTGCTACTGATAAAAACATTGGCAAACGGCAACGGCTCTTCGGTACTCGCATCGACCACCCTCCCAGACAACGATCCTGTTTGAGCCTTAACTGTTAATGAGCACGCCAGAAAAAAAACGGCAAAAAGAAATCGTTTTGATAATAATGCAGGGATCAGTTGCATACAAATACTACTTTTGTGTGTTTTGCAGGCCGAAATAGGTATAACAACCAACAGGCTGTCTTCGCTTAATTTACACTAAAATATCAACTAACATCATGCAAATAGCCGAAATACACACCAAGAAAGGCGTTATGAAGATCAAGTTCTTCGAAAAAGACGCTCCAAAAGCAGTAGCCAACTTTAAAGAACTGGCCAATCATAACTTCTACGACGGGCTTACCTTCCACAGAGTAATTCCTGATTTCGTTATTCAAGGCGGCTGTCCTAAAGGCACTGGCGCTGGTGGACCTGGCTACACCATCCCTTGCGAGCTGGACGGCGAAAACCAATACCACGACCGTGGTGTACTCAGCATGGCGCACGCTGGCAGAAACACTGGCGGGTCACAATTCTTCATTTGCCATAGCCGCAAAAACACTGCCCACCTCGACAGAAACCACACCGTTTTCGGCAAAGTATACGAAGGCCTTGATGTGATTGATGCGATCAGAGAGGGTGAAGTGATGGAGAAGGTGGTGATTGTGGAGCAAGAGTAGGGAGAAATAAGACGGAAGTTGGAAGACGGGAGACCGAAGCAGCGTCGGTACGATAGCGCTGGCATTAGTGTTGGCAATCGTCAGACGCCGGAAAGGTTGGAAGGCAGTCGGAGGTAGACAAGTTCTCAAATCTCATTTCTTTCTGTGACAGGTGGTCAATGTTTTTTTGTGACTGAATTGTAAATTTGGTCTGAACGAAGAATCACTGACCACCAGTTTCATTTTTAGCCTACCAAGCACTATGAAATTCAAGATTTTCCTCCTTTTTGTATTAACAGCCGCTCCTTCCCTATTATTCAGCCAAAAAGGCAAAGCGCCTAAGCCTTACTTCCCTCCGGCAGGTAGCTGGGAGGAACGTACTCCGGCGGCGATGGGTGTGGATGCAGCGCTGCTACAAGAAGCGGTTGACTTTGCCATTGCCAGTGAGTCAAAAGCTTCAAAAAATCTAAAAGAAGCCCACTACCTCAGCTTTGGGAAGGAACCCTTTGGCGACGCCATTGGCCCACTGAAAGAAAGAGGCCCGGCTACTGGCATGGTGATCAAAAATGGCTACATCATCGCTAAATGGGGCGATCCTGATCGGGTGGACCAAACGTTTAGCGTGGCCAAGAGCTTTTTGTCGACGACCGTAGGTCTCGCTTACGACAAAGGCATGATCAGAGACGTGAACGACAAGGTTTATCCCTACATCGGGCCTGTGATTCCTTATGAACCTGCCCGGATGTCGCTCAACAAAGCGGAGTCGTTTGAAGAGCCGGACGTGCTGGAGCTGTTTGCCTCTGAGCACAACCGCAAAATCACCTGGGACCACATGCTGCGCCAAACCAGCGACTGGGAAGGCACCCTCTGGGGCAAACCCGACTGGGCCGACAGGCCACCCCGTGACACTGAGGGATGGATTGGCAGAGAAAGAAACGAGCCAGGGAGCTTTTACAAATACAACGACACAAGAGTGAACCTACTGGCATTGTGCATCCTCAATGTTTGGAGAAAGCCGCTACCAGAAGTACTCAGAGAAAACATCATGGATCCCATTGGGGCCTCTCCTACCTGGCGCTGGCTGGGCTACGAAAACTCGTGGATTGTGCTTGATGGCAAGCCCGTGCAGTCCGTCAGCGGTGGCTCGCACTGGGGTGGTGGTATGTTCATCAACGCCTATGACCAGGCCCGCTTTGGCTACCTCACTTTGCGCAATGGAAACTGGAATGACCAGCAATTGATCTCCGAAAAATGGTTACGAATGGCCAGAACGCCTACGCCCGTGCAGACCACGTACGGCTTTATGAATTTCTTCCTGAATACCGAGCAAAAGCCTTTGCCAAGTGCTCCAGCCACTGCCTTTTATCACTTAGGCGCTGGTGCCAACATGGTGTATGTAGATCAGGAAAACGACCTCGTTATCGTTGCCCGCTGGATAAACAGCAGTAGCATGGATGGGATTGTGGCGAGGGTGTTGAAGAGTATGGGGAAGTGAGTAGCCAAAATCAGAGATGGGCGATCTACAGATCAAGCCCTTCACTCACACCTAAGCGCTTCCACCGGATTTACCCTTGTGGCCTTCATCGGCTGGATGCTGATAACCGCTGCACAAATTCCCGCAAGCGCAACCAACGGTAACGTCAGCATCCACCAGCCTACCTCAATGCGATAGGCGAAGCTGCCAAGCCACTCGGTCAGGAGGTAGTTCGCAACAGGAATCGACAGCAACGCCCAGGCTATAAGCGCTATGTAAGACGGTGAGAAAAAGACGAGAATACCTGAAGCGGTGGCTCCGAGTATCTTTCTGATGCAGATTTCCCTGTTTCTCCGTCTTACCTTGCAGGGTGTATCACTCAGCACTAATTTCCAGAACACCGACGAGCAACTGTTCCAGTAATGCAGGGCCCGGTTAAAACCTTCTTTTCTGTCATAAAAACAATAAAAGTGCTAGCTTGTAGTTCAGGTCGTTCCTGAAATTAATTTGCTTTGGTCAAGTGATGAACAGTCGATTAAAGAAAGAAAGAGCCCAGGGAATTACCGGAATGTGGCTTATATTTCTTTAGCAAGCCAGACGAACACGCCACAATAAAACAGATCTTAAACAAACACTTAACATGAAACACATTTTCTCCATTCTCGCTGTGTCACTTATTTTCTGCGCTGGCAGCTTTGCCCAGTCCGCTCAGAAGTTGCCACCCCTGTCGTTCGATCATTATGCCCTTTACGTCAAAGACATGAACGTTAGTGCTGAATTTTATATGAAGGCCCTTGGTCTGAAAGAAATGGATTGTCCTATCAAGGATGGCAGACACCGTTGGTTCTACCTGGGCAATAGGCAAGAGCTTCACATCATTCAAGGCGATAACAGCAAAATACAGATGGAAAAAAACATGCACATCTGTCTGCATACAACAGATATAAAGCCCTATATGAAGCATTTGAACGAAGTGGGCATCCCATTTGAGAGCTGGCAGGGAAAGCCTGGCGAGTCTAATGTTCGCATTGATGGCGCCAGTCAAATATACATCGTAGACCCCGATGGGTATTGGGTAGAGATTAACGATGCGAATACGAAATAGTTAATAATTGGCGACTCCTGACCCCAACTGGCAAGCTATTTGTCCGAGTTGTTGCTTGGACTGATCATCAAACCAGGCATGAAAATTTTACTTTTATGGGTAGAATGACGCAACAACAAGTTAAACATCTTTATTGGAGAGCTGGCTTTGGTATTTCCAACAGGGAACTAAAAAGAGCTACTAAACGGGGAAGAGCCCGCCTCGTCAAGCAACTGCTAAAACCAAGAGAGGTGACTCAATTGCAGCTGCGCAGTGAGGAATTCGTTAAGGATGAAATACCTCCGAAAAAAATCAGCCCCTCCAGAATTAAGCAACAACAGAAACAGTACCTAAACTTTGACTGGCTCACTGAGATCATCTCTTCAGACTATGTTCTGAATGAGAAAATGTCACTCTTTTGGCACGGACATTTTGCTTGCAATATTGGAAACACACATTACCTGAAAGACCTGGTTAATACCATACGAAAGAATGCAGTTGGGAACTTTGACACCCTTCTGAGGGAGGTTTCCAAGTCGCCGGCGATGATGCAGTTTCTTAATACTAATCGAAACAAAAAGGAAAATCCCAATGAAAATTTTGCCAGAGAACTCTTAGAGTTGTTTACTCTTGGTATAGGCAATTACACGGAGGAGGACATCAAAGAAGTAGCAAAGGCTTTTACTGGCTGGAAGACCAATAAAGATGGTGACTTTTTTATCAACACAAAACAACATGACAATTCTCAAAAAACCTTCAAGGGGGTTACCGGCAACCTTGATGGAGATGGCATAATTGATATAATCCTTGAACAAAAGGAAACGAGTATCTTCATTTGCCAAAAGATTTATAAGTCATTTGTTAATGAGCAAGTGGACGATAAGCTTGTGGAACTAATGGCCGATGTATTCCGGCGGGACTACAATATTTCGGAGCTTATGGAGTTCGTTTTTATGTCAGATTGGTTTTACTCCCAAAATAACATCGGCTGCAATATCAAATCACCTATCGACTTAATAGTAGGGCTAAGCAGATCCTTTAAAGTTAGCTACACCAGGAAAGACGGCCTTCTAAGGGCTCAAAAAGCTTTAAATCAAACACTATTCTATCCACCAAATGTAGCAGGATGGCCTGGAGGGAGAACCTGGATTGACAACTCCACTCTTGCTCACCGACTTAGACTCCCATCATTGATATTGAACGATGGCAGTCTGGATTGGGAAGATACTGATGGCGACGAAGACACTTTCTTAGAAAGCGACCCTTCCAAACGAAACCTCTTTTCCTCTGTAGATTGGGATTTCTTTAAAAAAGATGTGAAAAAGCTTCCTCATGTTGAAATTCTAAGCCTTTTATTGCAAAGCAACCCTTTGACACTTCAGAACTATGAATACTCCTTTAACGAGACCGACTCAATTGAGGAATTTACGCTGGCTGTTCTAAGTCTACCCGAATACCAAACTTATTAGAAAGCATGAAAAGAAGACAGTTTATAAAGAGGACATCATTTGCGACATCAGCTGCATTCGTCCCGCTTTTCCTTAAACCCTTCGAAAGTAGTGGGTCAATTACGTTCGAAGGCCGAAACCTTGTTATTATTCAGCTATCAGGAGGAAATGACGGCCTCAACACCCTCGTGCCGTTCAATAATGACTTGTACTATCAAAACCGGGCAAAGATAGGCTTGCCAAAAAGTGACCTTATTCTTCTAAATGATGAAATTGGATTAAATCGTGGCCTCATGCCATTTAAGCGACTTTATGACCAGGGCCATCTGGCGATAATCAACTCTGTTGGCTACCCCAATCCAAACAGGTCACACTTTCGGTCGATGGACATCTGGCATTCCGCCTCTGACTCGGATCAATATCTGTCGTCAGGATGGATAGGCAGGTATCTTGACGCTCAGTGCTACCCTCCCCACGGTGCCGTAGAGGCAACCTCAAGCCTTTCATTTGCATTAAAAGGAGAGAAGGTAAATGGATTTGCCACCGGGAGTTCACTCGGATCAATGAATAGTCAAATCTATAATTCATTGTCAAAGAATTTTGCAGGAGATGGTAAAGAAATGTTGTCTGAAGGCAACCTTGGCTACCTGTATAAGACAATTGCAGACACCCACTCTTCTATAGCTTACCTCAAAGGAAAGATGGATCAATCTCCAAGCGGCAGGGAGTATCCCGGCACTAGTTTGGGACGAGATCTAAAACTGATTGCCGATTTAATTATTGGGGGATCCGAAACGTCGATCTATTATGCTTCATTGGGTGGTTTCGATTCTCACCAAAATCAGAGCAAAACTCAAGAGACTCGTCTAAGTATTTACGCCGATGCCGTCGAATCATTCGTAAATGATTTAACTAAAAACGGCAAATTCAAGGAGACCGTGATTTTCACGTTTTCTGAGTTTGGCAGGCGAGTGCAAGAAAATGCCAGTGAGGGGACGGATCATGGCACTGCAAATGTGGCCTTTGTCATTGGAGACAATCTTAAACGACAAGGCCTGGTCAATACCATGCCCGACCTTTCAAATCTCGACGAGAATGGGGATTTAATTTATGAGATTGATTTCAGAGCTATCTACTCTACCCTGCTGAGCAAGCATTTGAATGTGAAACATGAATCAATTATTGGTAGCTCATTTGATCCTTTGTATTTTTTGTGATTACTGTCCAAGTGACGGCATGATAATGTAGAATTTGAACGGCAACGGAAACTTTGGCTACCAGGGTAAATATTGCTAAAGATATGCAACCAGCCTGTGTCATACGTTGTCACAACATTTATTGATAAAAAAAGGTACTTTATCGAACGATTCAAATTTCTCACCAAGCACACAGGTTTGTAAAGGTTACTTTGCTTCGTCTCACAAGATTCAATATACTATGTTCAAACGCACACGCTGGCTACTGGTTTTCTTGCTTCCGTTGCTCAGCTGTAGCAAGGAAGACACTATCATTACACCTCATGAACTACTTTCCGCTCACACCTGGGTGTCAAACAAATACGTGTTTGAGGGAGAGGAGACTACCATTTTCAATTGGGATTGTTTATTCAATCAGGATATACCGGAGTTCAACTACAGCGCAGGTGACTCCGGCCGGCTGGAGGTAAACTTTGAGCTGACCTTTTCGAAAGACAGCTTATACGAAAGAACCATTCTTGTATCCCGCTATTTGAAATGCAGGGGTTGCAGCAAGTATGAGTTTCAGGAACAAACTACAGATGTATTGCAAGCCATTTTTACAGCAGAGTCAGACAGGCTGTGGTTTGGAAGTAGGAATAACAGACTTCAATACTTCTTCCCTATTGAATACAGAAGCAAAAAGGAAATTGTTATTGAAGGGTTCTTTGAGGTCTCCAATGTGAGTGGCAACTCACAGTGCACCTTCAATGGTTTTGTGCTTAGAAGCGACCGGAATTATGAGGTTGACTTTATTTTTCGCCCGAAATAACAGCAAAAACAGGGTCAAAAAAATAATTAGGTAAATAACACTACGCCAGGGGTACATCCAGTATCCGCTTATTCTTCGTAGATAGTCTAAAACGGGGTATACCGAATTTCAGAGCCATTTTTCAAAATCCCTAAATAGTCCAAGTATGTTATAATTTATAACATTGGAAAGGGGTTATTTTGTATGAAATTATGTGCATCTCGTAATTTTATCAGACCAGCTCTATTAAAATATCACAATTTCGGTTACATTGAAATAGTTTTCTGTACCAACCTTTGAGCTTATGTACCGTTTTAGTCACTATTTGGGCCTCGCCGGGCTCATTGTTATAGCCCTGTCTACCGACGCATTTTCCCAGGGCAATTCTGTTGGCATCAATACGGCCACTCCCAATCCAAACGCAGTCCTTCAGCTCGTTTCACCCGACAATAACCAGGGCCTTCTCATCCCCCGCCTTACCACCTCCCAGCGACTAGCTATGCAATTGCAAGCCTCGGAAAAAGGGCTAATGGTGTTTGACGACACCGAAGGGTTGTTCTACTACTGGAACGGATCGGCATGGAATAAATTGCTCGTATCGCAAAATCTTCAGACACTTTCTCTTGATGGAAGCTTACTTAAAGTGTCGGGTGCCAATGAAGTTGACCTGGTGGGTATTGACACTGATAAACAGAACCTTACCTTTGAGGGCACCAACCTGTCCATCGACCGTGGCAACACAGTTGATTTAAGCACCCTTATCAACACCAACGACGCCGACCCTGAAAATGAACTTCAATCGCTGGAATTCAGCGGCGGGGAGCTCAAACTAACAAACGACCCCACATCAGCCGTGGTTGACTTATCTAACTATGATACTGATGTGACAGACGATTTTGATGGCGATTACAAAAGCCTAACGAACCTTCCAACGCTTTTTAGTGGTGATTTTGGTGATCTTGGGAATGTGCCGGTGAATCTGGACACCGACGCCACCGACGATTTTGATGGCGACTACAACAGCCTGACGAACCTACCTGCACTTTTTAGCGGTGATTTTGGTGATCTTGGGAATGTGCCTGGAGATTTGGCAGACGGAGATGATGTGGACGATGCTGATAATAGTATCACCAATGAGTTGCAAACGTTGTCACTCTCTGGAAGCGACATCACACTATCTAACAGCGGTGGTACTGTGTCGATCAATGATGCAGACTTCAGCACAACCAATGAAATCCAGGATGTATCCATTTCAGGCAATGCTGTGGCTATTAGTGGAGGTGGTACCGGGTTCAATCTGGCAGCAGCAGCGCCTTCCTCCGGACAGGTGTTAAAGTACAATGGAACAAACTGGACGTCGGCTGCAGACAATGTAGATGATGCCGATAATAGCACTTCCAATGAACTGCAAACACTATCGCTGTCTGGAAGCGACATCACACTATCTAACAGCGGTGGTACTGTGTCGATCAATGATGCAGACTTTAGCACAACCAATGAAATTCAGGACCTAAATCTAACTTCAAATACACTAACAATCACCAACAACGGATCGGCCACAAACATTGACTTAAGCCCTTACCAGCAAACTATTTCCAAAAGCGGAAATACAGTTAGTCTTACAAGTGGTGGCTCGTTTGCTCTGGGATCGACTGCTCCATCCAGTGTTGGACAGGTGTTAAAATGGAATGGTTCAGATTGGGGAGCTGGCACTGATAATGTAAACGATGCAGATGCCGATGCTACCAATGAATTCCAAACGCTCGGACTATCAGGAACTGTGCTGTCATTGACCGGATCAGGCACCACTGTAGATCTTGCACCTCTAGGCGTATTACCAGCCCAGTCAGCTCCTCTGGCAGGCTATTATCTTACAACAAATGGAGCAAACGCCAGTTGGATGCCACTTGGCGCCCTTGCGTCAGCGGACGACGTGGGTAGTGCCCAGATTCAGGATGGAGCAGTGAATATTCTGGATTTGAATACAGCAGTTGCTGGAAACGGGCTGGTGGGTGGTGGTGGTGCTGCGTTAGACGTCAACCTTGCCGGCGCCTCTGGCCTTCAAATAGTGTCAGATCAGCTACAAATGCAAAATGTCATAACTGCAGGCACTTACAGTACTTTGATCACGGCTCAGATACAAGTAGATGCAAAAGGCCGGGTACTCTCCTTCAGTGCGAGTGACGTTAGATTGAAAAAAGACGTCAGCAGAATCGCAGGGGTTCTGGACAGGCTTGTTGAGGTAAATGGATATACCTATCATTATATAGACCAACAGGACAGTGTTCTTCACCACGGCCTCATAGCACAAGAGCTCCTGGAGTTATTTCCAGACTTGGCTGTAATGGGAGCCAACGGATATTATAGTGTCAATTACCAGGGCCTCATCCCCATCCTCATAGAAGCTCTAAAAGAAGAACACGCCAGGGTTTCTGACCTGAAGACAGAAGTTGAGGAAATGAAGGCCCAACTATCCTCCAACGACGAGCGGTTCAAAACCCTCGAAGCAAAACTGGATCTTCTCATCCAATCCACCACTACCGCAAAAGCTGCTACTCCCAGTCAGGAATAGAGATGCGTATTCTTTTCTTCATATCGATCCTTTTTGCAGGCGTGCAATGCCTGGCTCAGCCGTTTACGCTACAGCCCAATGCCTCTATGTATATAGAAGGCAATGCGAAGGTGTTTTTCAGCAACGAAGCGAATTTTGAAGGTTCCCTTGATAACAGAGGCACGTTGGTTTTAAACAAAGATGTCGACTTCAACGCAAATACCTCAGTTGGCTCCATGGAGTTTGCCGGAGTCATCGACCAAAAGCTGACTGGCACTGCACTGTTCGCCAATAACCTCACCCTGTTGAAGCAGGGTAGCTTGTTTTTGATCGCCAATACGCTAGAAGTATCCGGTATACTGGATATGAGCAAAGGCTACCTTTACCCACAAGCCACAAAGGTGCATGTGAGCAGTGGGCAGATCGCTGGCGGTTCGGCGGAAAGCTATATTGAGGGGGAAATAAGTCAAACATCGACCGGAAATGTGCTCTACTATCCAATGGGGCTTAATGGTTATTTCAACAGTGTCTCTCTCCTTCAAACATCGCAGGGAGATAAAATCGCTGTTGAAATCACTATTCCTGACGCTTCCCTTTTGGTACCCGGTGATTCATTGATCGGCCTGGCGGATGAAGCGCAGTGGATAGTTACCAAAGAGAGCGAAGAAAATCTGGCCACCACTGTGGAGGTTAACTTTGACGGCTTCGAACTAAATTCGCTGGTGAACCCCCAAACTATACGGGCTCACAGGTATGGGCCGGTAATAGCTCATTTAGATGCTGAAGAGGGGAAGTATTTACAGCTGGGCATCGGTTCACTCACAGATACCGATTCGCTGACTTACGGCATGCTAACCTCTGCCAAAACCCTGGTGCTGCGAAACGAGCCTAAGTACGTCAGCCTTGGCAGAATGCCCTTGAGCTCAGGGCCTGCTTTTTTCGTACCTAACATCTTTGCCCCTCGTGCTGTTCTGGAAGAAAACAGGCTTTTCAGGCCATTTCTTGCAGGGATCCCTGTTGAAAAATTCACAATGGCGATCTGGGACGGGTACAATGTAGAAATGTACAACGTCAATCAAACCGAAGCAGAGCTTGATGAGTTGGGTTGGGACGGGACTACAAACGGTGGTGCCGCAGCCTCAGAAGGCGTTTACTATTATTCCGTTCAGGTGGTTACGACGCAGGGAACATTCAGCAAAAAAGGATCATTCATTTTACTGCGATGAAAAAAAGCATCCTCACCGGCCTTATTCTGCTCCTCTGCATTGGGTACACTAGTGCTCAGGGCGGACAGTTTTCGCAGTTTTACTCAAGCGCTATTTTTGTTAACCCAGCGTTTGCCGGAACCAATCCTTACCTTTCAGCCAGAGTCAACTTCAATAAAAGCAAACTAGCAGGAGACGGTTCCCTTCATGACCTCAGTCAGGCCACTGTCTCCTACCCTGTTTTTCAAAATACAAGCAGGAAATTTCAGGTTGGTGGTGCGGGTCTTACTTTCTTTAAGGAAACCCAGGGCATTCAGGGTGCCTTCTCTACACAAAAAATATTACTTACGGGCGCCTATGCACTCAAGCTAAAGCGATTACGGAACAACACCTTAATATTTGGCCTACAGGGTGGCGTTACGCAAACACGAATCAGCCTGAATGGACTTCAATGGGGCTCACAGTATAATCCCTATATCGGCTTCGATAATTCACAAAATCCAGAGGACATTGGCAAGCTCTCCTCCTACCACCCTGTCTTCAACTTTGGCGTGCTGTACTCTGCCATCGACAACCCTAATGCGATGTTCAGAGACAGGTCGTTTACGGTAGGGCTCTCCGCCGACAACCTTAACACGCCAAAAAGCCGCTTTGGAGGGCTTTATCTTACCGACAATCCTATCATGTTCAAGCTGGTATCGAACGCAAAGTTCATCCTGGCACCGAAAACTTTTATTCACCCTTCCTTGCTGACGGTTTTTTCGTCTCAAAGTTATCAGGTAAACCTCGGCACTTATCTCTCGCATCAGATCAATAGCACCATGTCAGATGTTGCGCTCACACTTCAGGTGGGCACGTGGTACCGGCTTCTCGATTCCTTTATTGTGTTGGGAGGCATGAAAATCAACGATTTTACTGTAGGTGCTAGTTATGATCTCAACACCAATACTTATGGCAGTAATGAGATTTATGGACAAATTGCTCCATCATTTGAAATATCTTTGGGGTATGATTTTAACTTCCGCAACAATCCTTTCAAGGTTAATAGCCCTATCTTCTAACATATGAAAGTTGTCTGGGTTTTGTTGCTGATGGCATTTTCTTTACACGCCTCAGGCCAGTCGGTTGAGAAACTCAGAAAGGTGGCCGACGAATACTACGGTGCAGAAAGATATCTGGAAGCTGCTGAGTTTTACGAGAAAGTGATCTCACTTTCTCCCAGCGACCTTGAGTCGAGATACAGGCAGGCGTTTAGTTACTTAAAGAGCACCAACTACAACACGGCGGAAGAGAAATTCAGTGCGCTGAGTTTGATATCCGGCCCACATCAACCGTCCTCCATTTACTACCATGGGTTCCTGACAAAGATAAAAGGGGACTTTAAGGCTGCAGACTCCATTTTTAGCACTTTCCTCCAACTTGAACCAGCCAGCCAGCAAAAACTTTTGTCGCTGGTTAAGTTCCAGAAGGCTGGTTGTGAACTGGGTATGAGATTACAGCGAGCGAAACCCAAGTATAAACTCACTTCTCTAACGGACGTTAATTCAGATCAAAACGATCTTGGGGTTATCGAGTGGCCTATTAATGGCAACCTGATGATGTCCACGACCAGAAAAGTACACGCTCTCCAATACTACGACCCTAAGTTTGGTGATTACCTGCCAAGCCTTATGTCGTACGGCAAAACCAACAATAACAAATGGAAAGAGACCTCATTTTTCAAAAAGCTCAACACCCGATGGTCGCAGGGCACGGGCTCGTTTACAGCCGACGGACGTACGTTTTACTATAGTGATTGCAACAAAGAAAGCACCTGCAAAGTGCTTGTCACCACCTGGGACGGGAAAAACTGGGCGGAGCCTGCCCAGCTTGACACTACTATCAACATGCCTGGCACTGATGTAAAGCATCCGTTTGTAACGGCGAGTGCCGACACCATCTTTTTTTCTTCCAACAGACCCGGAGGACAGGGCGGGCTCGACATTTGGATGAGTCTTCGCATTGACAGCGTCAGATGGACAACGGCTATCAACCTCGGAGAAAGAATCAACACGCAGGGCGACGAAATAACGCCCTTCTACTCCCCTGCCTACAGCTGCCTGACGTTCGCCTCCAACGGCCTGGCGGGTTACGGTGGTTTTGATCTGTACCTGGCTAAGCAGCTGTCATTTTTCGAACCCAAAGTATTTAACCTGGGGGTTCCCTTTAATAGCACCCTGGACGACACCTATCTATTCCTGGGAAAAAACGGCTATCTCTCATCAAACAGAGATGGCAACGAACTTGACGTCATGACCTTTCCTTACGGCAACCTCAAGGAGTTTTTTGAGTATATCATGACCAACGATGCCATTATCGACTTTCAGTACTACACGGCGTCTTCACTGGATCTCTACACTTTCCGAATGGACGACTACCAGGGATACGATATCTTTTTTCCAACAGGGAGAGACTCCGACCCGCCAACTTTCAATACAACAACGGAGCTTATCAATATACATGGTGCCGATGTACTGCCCGGGGAACTTGTCAGGTTGACGATTGACTCCCGGACTGATATTCTGACACTTGCCAACCAGTCTGGTCGTTTTGCATACTTACTATCTCCCGACAGTATCTCAAACAAATACACCATTACTACGACAAGCAAGCAGCGGGCAGTAGGGAATGAAGTAGATACTGCGGGGAGCTTTTATGAGTATGCTTACGAAAAAGTCTATTTTAACTATGGGAGCTCGTATTTAAGAAGCGAGACTTTTGTGGCACTCGATGACCTGGTGAGGCAGTTTGAAGAAAGCAATATTGCGCTGATTGACATTCAAACACATGCCGATAGCCGAGGCGACAAGGATTATAATAGGACATTGAGCGAAAAAAGGGGCGTTTCCATCATGAAATACCTGCTATCGAAAGGGATATCCGAAGCCAAAATGAGGGTATTCGCTTTCGGGGAAGAGGAGCCGATTTCAGAAAATGACTCCTGGTATGCACGGTTCTTTAACCGGCGGGCTCAAATTATCATCCATACAGAAGCTCAGGTCGCCTATAATAAGCCCGAAACGTTTCTGGTAATGAGGGCGCTGGACCTTAAGTCGGCGGCGCAAAATTTGGGCATTGCACCAAACAAGCTCAAAGAATGGAATGGTATCGACAATCGTGACCTGGCTGAAGGCCATACGCTGAGAGTTTTTGACGCCGAGCACAGAACACCAAGCATGCGCAACCTGATCAATCAAAAAGATATAGATGATAATTTCTTTCTGTACACAGTAAAACCTGGGGAGTCGCTTGAATCGATCGCCAGGAAATTCAAAACCATTGAAGAGCTCATATACGAAATAAATCAGCTCGAAGAAGACTTGAAACCAGGCGACGAAATAATAGTGATGTTGTAGTTACTTCTTCGCTACGAGAATAAAAGCACCCCAGGTAAATGGGTCAGGGTATTGTTCCTTAAAACGCTGTCTTGCTGTGAAAAAAGAGTCCTCGATGGAATGTTCTTTCACAAATTCTGAATAAAACATGTTCATGAAGTTTTTCGTGGCCGTGTCGTTCACCTTTACCAGAGAAATAATAAGATTGCTTGCCCCCGCCACTAAAAAAGCCCGCTGTAAGCCGTAAACACCCTCCCCATTCTTAACCGCTCCGAGTGCCGTTTCGCAAGCCGACAGGACGACAAGCCTGGTTTGATCAAGCTTAAGGTTCATTGCTTCATAGGCAGTCAATATACCATCGTCCTCGGTACTCTTATCTTTGGCCAGATACACACCAGAGTTAAGCAGTGCACTTTGCCGCTTGCTGCCTTCCTCAAAATAGCCATGAGTCGCCAGGTGAAGTATGCCAGGATCCTGATTAAGCTTGAGGTTACTTTCTGTGGCACTCAGGTAATAGAAGTCCGAAACTTTCCACTTTCCTGTCTGTAGAATCTCGGTTACATCATCAGCCTCCCTTTCCGCTTCTGGCAGTGGGTTGAGTGGTGAAGTCAAATTCAGTGTTGTGAAGTCAGGATTGCCAAAGATTGCGGCTGTGTTCATTTTATTGGCGGCCACCTTGCCTTCCTGAATAAAATCCTTGCCGCTGGTAATATGCACTAGCTTATACTTGTCCGACACGTATTGCTGTGTAGCTGAATCGTACAAAATGGCAGGATTCAATTTGTGATAGATGCCATCCGGAGCATAATAAACCTTCTTGTCTGTTCTAAGTTCAGTGTCAATTTTTTTCCAGAATACATTATAGGAAGATGCATCTTCAAGGCCATATCTGAGGGAATTTTTATAGAAACTATACTGATCCACCAGCTGCTCACTGCCATCAAGCTTGATCCTTTTCAGTTGGTTAGAGCCTCCCTGGAGAATGAACACCACGTAGCTGCTTTGGTCGTCAAAACCCTGTTCCGCACCAAATTTACCCAGCTTGAGTGAGTAGTTCCTGAATTCAATCACCTCTACTAAAACAGCGCTATCTGCAATATTCTTCTCTACATCTTGCCAGCTGTAGAAAGAGAGCTCACTCTGAGAGGAGAACGTTGACGAAAGAAGCGCCATTTTTTTCTCCAGGTTGTTGCACTGTTCTTCAAGGCTTGCAATGTTGATTCCTCTCAGTGCCAGTTCATGTTCAGAGAGAAGATAGCTTTGAGCCAGCATGTACTTTGCTTCTCTCCACTTGATAAAGCTGTTTTTCACGACCGGATCAGGGTTCTCCAACATCGTAGTCCGCATCTTGTCGGCCGCATAAAACAACACTGATTTTGTATTCAAATAGTAGTTGTATACCTTTTCCGTCCACTCTGTTTCAAAATATCTTTTCCCGAAAGAAATACTCGCAAAACGTTCCAGGTTAAACTTGGTGTCCTCAAAAAATAGCTGCCTTTGTTGATCAGTGAGTACAGGAAACACCGATTGCATATGGTGAATTTCTGTTTTTAGCGCTTCGTCGAAATGCCCGAGAGCCTGAAGTGTGTCGCCTTTATTCAAAAAGTGAACCCCGAGGTCGTTGAGGCTCTTTGCATACATCGGGTGTTTCTCCCCCAGCTTTTCCTTCCTGATATTCAACGCTTGCAGCAAAAGCTTCTCAGACAATTCTACATACCCAAACGCCTGATAAATCAGAGCTATATTGTTAAGTGTTGTGGCATACCTGGGGTTTTCCGGTCCATAAATAGTCTTGTCCAGGTCAAGCACCCTCATATACATATTGAGGGCACTGTTAATGTCTCCCAGGCTCTTTTGGCAATTAGCCAAATTGCTCAGCACGTTAGCATAATCGGGGTGAACGCCGCCATAGAGCTCCCGCATCGCTACAGCACTCTCCTGAAACATGGTAAAAGCCTGTTTGTAGTCTTTCCTCTTCGAATAAATAGCCCCAATGTTATTGGTAATGTAGGGCGAAATTTCAGTCCGGCTACCTGCATAGTTCAATAAGTCTTCAAAATATGCCTCTGAGGTAATAAGGTCATTGACTTTAAAGTACAATACTGCCAGGCTATTGAGTGTTTCGATTCTAATCAGTGAGTCTGAGGGATAGCGTTCCTTCTTTAGCTGCAGGTTGCTCAATAGTTGACTTTCCGAGGCAGAAAACTCACCCCTATCAAGCTTTATCGCCGCCAGCCTGTCCAAAGCCCTTAGGTGCATGACCTCATTTTTTCCCTTCAGCGCTTCTATAGCCTGGTTCAATGCTATTTCGCCCTCCTCAAAGTCGCCCATGTCTCTCAGCAGCGTGCCATACTCAGTCAGCAGAGCTCCCTTGATGGAGTCATTTTCAGAAAAATACTGTGATGTCAACTTAAGTGCCCGCTCAAACTGAAGCCGGCTCTTTTCATATTGGCCAACCTCCATATAAAAGAGTCCGTTTTTATAGGTGGCGTCGAGGTAAACAGGGCTTTGTTCGGAATAGTTTCTCCGCACAAGCGAATCTGCCCAAAGCAGATACGATTCAGCTGCCAGGTAGTCGCTGTTGTTCTGATAAGCCGTTGATAGGTTCAAACAAATTTTGATAAGCCCCGGGCTCAGGCTGTCGTATTGCGCTACTTCTTCCTTCAAGCTATTTTGAATAGCTCTGATGGCTCTGTTGTGCTCTGCAAAGCCCAGGTAAACAAGGCCAATATTATTGTATGCCTCTGCGTACCCCACCTCCCTCCGACAAAGTCCGGAGTCGAGCTTTGCGATGAGTTGATCAGCAAAGTACAAGGCCCTTACCCTATCTACTTTTGAGTAGTAATTAGCACTATCCAACTGTTCCAGGCAATCTTGAGAAATAGCCAGCGCTGGAGTTAAAAAAAATGCAAACCAGAAAAGATGGAAAAGTAGTTTACTCATAATAGGATTCAATCCTATATACGCACGAAACTAGTAGTTGCGGATTGGTAAAACGTAAAATTTCCTTCAAATATTTATATAAAAAGGATGGGCGGTCTGCCTACGGTTGATCCAAAAGAGAAATACTTCAAAAAATAACTTTAAGGTAGTTTAGTGATTATTTTGCCAGGTGCCTGGAGATTGTGAAGTAGAAACTACTCCCACGGCCGGCTGACGATTCTACCCAGATTTTTCCGCCGTGGAGTTCCACTATCTTTTTGCAGAATGCCAATCCAATTCCGGTACCCTGATAAGAAGTATCACTATGCGCTCTTTTAAAAATGATAAATATCTTGTCGAGGCTATCCTTGTCTATGCCAATGCCGTTGTCTCTCACTAAAAATTCAAAAAAATCACCCCGTTCTTTGACTGACACTTCTATGACTGGTTTTACGTTTATGCTTCTAAATTTGATAGCATTGCTGATCAGATTTTGAAACAACTGATTGAAGTCCAGCGGAAAAACTGCTACAGAATCCATCCGCCTTATTGATTCATCAATCTCAACCTTGGCGCCACTTTCCGAAATCGCCGAGTGTAGGTCACCAGCAACATTTTTTATGACCTCTTCGCACCTCACTTCTTCCACTGACAATAGCCTTCCTATGCGGGAATAGTCCAAAAGCCCTTTGATTAATGTCTTCAATCGTTCGACAGAAAAAGAAATGTAATCCAGGCTTTTTTCAAAGTCTCTGTCTCCTTTCTTCGAACTCGGCAACTTGAGTATTTCGGTGATTCCCAGTATGGTATTGAGAGGCTCCTGAAGGTCGTGTGAAGCAATGTAGGTAAACTGCTCCATTTCCTCATTTTTGATTTTCAGTTCTTTGACAAGCCTTTCTGACTCAACCACCTCATTTTTGATATTTTCCTTAAGCGAGCTCTCCTTCTCCAGTGTTTGGCTAAACCCTGAAGTTAATATCTGAATGGAGGCTGCAAACAAGATACTCAGCAATACCTGATTTGACGCCACTGCCAACCAGGCCTCTGGCGTGTAAATATTAACCATAGCGGAGTCCATCACCTCCAGATGCATAGCAAGAGCAAACAGCAAGCAGACAGTGGTGTTGACTACAATGCACCAATATGCCAATTTGCTGGAATATATTAGACTTACAAAAATCACTGTAGACAGCAGATACAAAAGACCAGGCCCGTATACACCCATATAGAACAACAGGGCAATTGACAATAGGTACATTGTGCCCACAAACAAGAGCTTTCTCCAACGCAGACTTAGTTTCTTGGAAAATGTAACGAGCACAACTAACACTACAGCCAGGCTGTCATAAAATGCTATATAGGGCTGATCAAGGTAGTAGCATAGAATCATTGCTGGTATATAGGCAATCATGCACACAGGCAATGTGTAAACCACTATAACGTGAAACAGCTTATCACGCCAGTAGTCAACTCCCTTTACATCAGGAACAGACCCATTTGATAGCCTTGACGCTACCAACTCCTTATACTTTGACCAAATACTCATGCAACGTTTTTACTTTCTAAAAGCGAATTTTTGAATATAAAAAAACCTCACTCAGATTGATGGAAGGAGTTAATTGTACAACGAAATTAACGAATGGCAAGACCGGAAGATGCCTAAGCGTATCCCAAATTCGACAAATGAAAACTCCGATAGTCTCCCAACACTGCTTAGAGGCCTTATTACGAATTGTGTTTCGACAAACAATACAACCAGCAAGGCCAATAATAACCTAAGTTTTTTCTAAATTCACCTAACTAAACCCCTGGCGGCTAGTGAATGAGCAGGCATACTCCTCCTACGCCAGGGTTGTGCATCCTCTAAAAATCAAAATTATGAAGACGATTACACTTGTTGGTCTTTTACTTCTTACTTACGTCAGTGGCTTTGGTCAGGACGTTCCCTCATCAGATATTCAAATGAAAACAGCCTTGCTTGCCGCACCAACGGAGCTTAAGGACGGAGCCAAAATTTACGGGTACGATAGTGCAGGAGAGTTCATCACCCTGCGTGAGGGAACAAATGGGCTAATTTGCCTCGCCGACGACCCCAATTCAAAAGGCTTCAATGTGGCGTGTTATCAAAAGGACCTCGATCCGTTTATGGCGAGAGGCAGAGAATTAAAAAAGGAAGGCAAAACCTCGCAGGAAATATTCGACATCAGAGAAACTGAAACAAAAGCTGGGAAAATAAATATTCCCAGGGGCAGTACACTCTATGTTTACAATGCTGAGGATGGCGATGTTACCTGGGCTTCCGGTGAGGTGGTTAATGGCTACTTAAGATATGTGGTGTATGTTCCTTTTGAAACTTCTGAGTCAACCGGCCTTCCAACAAAACCCGAATTTGCAGGGCAGCCATGGATCATGAACCCTGGCACTCACAGAGCACATATTATGCTTAGTCCTCCTAGAGAATAACAAACAGTATGGTTCTTACATAGGGTGATGTTGACATAAATGGCTATACTTCATCAAAAGCCTTCATCCATGAACTCATCGCCCTGAGGACGTTTCTTAGGCTTTCGCTGATATACCCTAACAAAATCAACTTCCATTCGTTGAGGCCAGTTAGTAGACTTTAGCCCCTGCCCCTGGCTTACAGACAAATTGAGAATAAGGTAAAATGGGTTAAAAAATGGCCAGCCATCTTTTCCTGTACCGTCATCCACCACTTTGTGGTACTTCTTCCCATCAACAAACCATTCGATTTTGGTGGGAGTCCACTCTATAGAGAAAGTATGAAATCTCTTATCGACCGAGCTTAGCTGTATGTGCCCCATTCTTTCGGTACCAAGAGACAAATTATAAGCCGAAGTGTGAACCATCCCGTGTATCACGTCCAGCTCAGCACCTGTATGTACCATGATGTCCAACTGCCCGTCCTCAGGTAACTTCACAGGTCTGTCGTCGAAGTAAGGGAGCATCCATATGGCAGGACTAGTGCCAGAGCCACCCGGGAGCCGTGCCCTCACCTCAATTTTTCCATAGAGCCACTCGTTCTTTCCACGGGTAACTACCCTGGCCGACGTGTAGTCAGCGTCTCCAAATTTTTCCTGATGTGCTTCAATTACGAGATAGCCTGACTCAACTCTCGCATTGTTGGTTCGCTTGTAGGTGTAATATTGTTCTTCAGAGCCTCCCCATCCGCAGAACACAGGGCACCCATCCCCAACATCGTAGGTCCATTTAGTGCTGTCCGGCAACCCCTTATAATCGAATTCATCGGACCACGCAAGCCTGTAACGCTGCGCATCGGCACAATACCCAACCAAACTGACGGCGGCTGCCACCGCACCAACTATGAACCTCCATTTACTCTTCATCCGAAAAAAATGCTTTGATGATTTTCCACAAACATTAAATGTAATTGAAAGTTAACTAAAACGAACAACTATCATTTTCAATGTCAGATATTACAGCTATCTTTTCCGTGATTCAACTGAAGTTTGATATAATGAAGGAAGGCCTTTTGCAAACAAATTTTTCATTTTATCCAGAATGATCTTTTATGACCACTCAAATTATTTGAAGCAAACAGAATTTTATTGTAATAAAACGTGTATTGATATATAGTTGCCTACCTTTCGGTAAAATTCATCAAGCATAACATTTAAAGAGTATCACAAACCATGGAAAATCGTCGTTTTGTCCCCGTCATCGTTGTCTTACTTATCGCAGTCATTCTTCTCATCTATCTTTCATCAAGTATTTTTTATACAATACGCCCAGGAGAAAGAGCAGTTCTTTTTTACAAATTTGGAAAAGGAATGGACAAGGAAAATATTCAAATGCCAGGCTTCCATGTGAAAGCACCCTACAATGAGTTGTTCGTATATGACGTAACCGAAAATCAAGTGGAAGAAACACTCGATGTGCTTGACAGAAACGGTTTGTCTATCAGCGTCGATATCTCGGTGAGATTTCACCCAATGTTCGACAAAATCGGGTATATACAAGAGACTTTCCAGCAAGACTATGTCAACAGACTGGTTGTGCCAGAGGTGCGGTCTACCGTTCGTCAGGTAATGGGCAGGTTCTCGGCTGAAGAGATTTACTCAACCAAAAGGCCAGAGGTAGAAGGCGCTATCAAAACTGAAACAGAAGCGGTATTAGGTGCTGAAGGAAACTATATTCAAATGAGAGCACTACTTATCCGGTCGATCAAACTGCCGGAGCAAATAGGGCTTGCTATCGAAAATAAGCTGAAGCAAGAACAGGAAGCACTGGCCTATCAGTTCAGACTCGACAGAGAAAAAAGTGAGGCAGAACGTAAACGAATTGGTGCAGAAGGCGAAGCTGCCGCTAACAAAATTATTAACAGCAGTTTGACGGACGAGTTGCTTAAGATGAGAGGCATTGAAGCCACTCAACAATTAGCCAACTCGCCAAACGCAAAAATTGTAGTTATTGGCAGTGCAAAGGACGGACTCCCTCTTATTTTGGGAAATAATTGATCTTTCCTGATCCAATAATTTTACATATTTTAGGGCAGCATTATTTATCGTTAGTATCATATAAATTTATTCGAATCAATGTCTAAAGTTGCTGAAATACATTACGACGGCCAGGTTTACGAAATGCCTGTGATTGAGGGTTCAGAAAATGAAAAAGCAATCGACATTAGTAGCCTCAGAGCAAAAAGCGGGCTGATCACCATTGATCAAGGCTTCAAAAACACGGGCTCCACTACGTCAGCCATCACCTTTCTCGATGGAGAGTTGGGCATTCTCAGGTACCGGGGCTACCCAATAGAGGATCTCGCTGAAAAATCGACTTTCCTTGAGGTGGCGTACCTGCTCATTTACGGCGAGCTGCCAAAAAAAGAAACCTTCGACAGTTTCAAAAAAGACATCACGCACCATACACTAGTGCATGAGGACATCAAGAAAATACTGGAAGGGTTTCCAAGCAATGCCCACCCAATGGGCGTACTTTCTTCATTGGTTTGTTCGCTTACCGCTTTTTACCCTGAATCTCTCGACCCAAACAGGTCGTGGGACAAAGTGAACCTTGGTATTATCAGACTGATTGCCAAAATGCCCACTTTTGCTGCCTGGGCATACAAGAACGAAATGGGGCATCCTGTCATCTACCCTGACAATAACCTCGACTACTGCGGCAACTTTCTGAAGATGATGTTTGCTCTTCCGGCGGATCAGTATGAAGCTGACCCCGTAGTTGCCAGCGCTTTGGACAAACTGCTCATCCTCCATGCGGATCATGAACAAAACTGTTCAACGTCAACTGTACGAATTGTAGGCTCATCTCAGGCAAGCCTTTACTCTTCAGTATCTGCAGGTATCAATGCGCTGTGGGGCCCGCTTCATGGTGGTGCCAATCAGGCGGTTATCGAAATGCTGGAAGCTATTAAAGAAGATGGTGGCAACAGTAAAAAGTGGCTTGAAAAAGCGAAGGACAAAGATGATCCTTTCCGTTTGATGGGATTTGGCCACAGAGTATACAAGAACTTTGACCCAAGGGCCAAGATAATCAAGAAAGCTGCTGACGATGTTCTGGCGAAAATGGGTGTGAATGACCCGGTGCTCGATATAGCCAAAGAGTTGGAAGAGGCGGCATTGAAAGACCCTTATTTCGTAGAAAGAAAGCTATATCCGAACGTAGACTTCTATAGTGGCATTATTTACAGAGCCATTGGCATACCTACAGAAATGTTCACTGTGATGTTTGCACTGGGAAGGCTTCCGGGTTGGATTGCTCAGTGGAAGGAAATGAGAGCCAATAGTGAGCCTATCGGCAGACCAAGGCAAGTATATGTGGGAGAGGTGGAAAGAAACTACGTCCCAATTAGTAAGAGATAAGATCGTTTTTATTGAAAATAACTTAGCCCTATCTTGCGATAGGGCTTTTTTTTAGCCAATTTGATCAGGACACTGAGCCTGTAATAATCGACCGGGGATGGCAGCTAAGAAATTTCATGTTTTCATTGTAGACGATGATCCATCTTTTCGTTTCATAACAAAAAAATTGTGTGAGAAGGAACCTTCGATTGGTCGGATAGAGGACTTTGAAGATATTTATGATGCCCTAAGGCAAATCATGCTCCACAAGAAAAGTGCTGAGAATCTGCCGGATGTAATCCTTCTTGATTTGAATTTTCCGACATTAAACGGCTGGGAGTTTCTGGAAGGCTTCGTAGATCTTCAGGTATCTCTTGCCAAAAAAATACCTGTGTTTGTCATCAGCTCGTCACTACTGAACTCCGACAGGGCAAGAGCAAAGGAAATTGATATTGTAAAGGGCTTTTTTTCTAAGCCAATCACCCTTGAGCAGGTCACGTCGATCATGCAGTCGCTTACCCCACTCTAGGACGAGGAAACTGATCTTACTTTCGACAACGTAAACGCCGTTGTCACACCTACAATGGCACCCATCAAGTGTGACTCCCAACTCACCCCCGGCCGCGAAGGGAAAATCCCATAGATGATGCTGCCATACAGCACCACCACTACAATAGAAATGAACAATGATTGGAAATCCTTCCGAAAAATACCAAACGAAATGAGGAAAAAAGCCAACCCGTATATCAATCCACTGGCACCAACATGGTAGAAAGGCCTGCCAAACAACCATACAAATATCCCCGTGAAAAGATAACACTGGAGAAATACCCTTGTGGCTATCTTGTCATAGAAATAGTAAAGGGCTCCACCTAAAAAAAGTAAAGGGAGTGTATTGGATGTGATGTGCATCCAGCTACCGTGGATCATAGGGCCGGTAAGTATGCCGATCAATCCGTGGAGCGTCCTTGGATAAATGCCAAGAAAGCCAAGATCAATAGACACGTAGTTTTCCACAGCAAAGAAAGCCCACATTAAGAAGACAAGCCTGAGGGGGGGAAGAATGTACTTTCCGTTAAGCATAAAAAAACCCAGGGACTGCCTGGGCTGTTTATTGTCAAATAGGTTTTTACTTCTTTGCCGGGTCGTTGATCATTGTCAACTCCATCAATTTGGCCTCCTCATAACTAACCGACAAATATCCCAGAATGCCGCCAGAGGATTCAGCAATCTTCTTGGCAATATCCTTCAGACTGGCATAAAATTCAGTAGAAAAGGTTTTGTTTAACTTTGGCAAAATGAGGTTCAACTTTTTCAGTTCTCTGTTGATGGCCGGCCCTCTCTCGGATGCGTTGTGAGGCAGCTCCTCTATCATGGTCATAAAATCGTTTTCAAACCTCTCCCCTACTACCTTATAGTAGCCTAGCAGCGACTCCCTTGCTTTCTGCTGTTTCACCTTAGCCAGCTGAATTGCCTTTTGAATCTCTGACTTATCAATATTATCGTCTGCGCCCGCAATCAGCACCGATACATAGGCAGGTGCCTTTAGCAAAATTTCTACTTCGTCGTCACGAAGTTTCTCAAATTCAGGTATCATTAGATATCGTTTGTTGAAATGAATGTCTTATGCGAAAATATCAAAATTTGCGTTACTGAAAACGATGAGTCATCACTTTTACGAACAAACATTTAAACCTCACTGTATTTCTAATGTTTTACTTAAATTTAAAGACTTGGAAAGCTAAAAAGAAAATATGGCCAACATAATAGATTTATCTTATTTGGAAAAAGTTTGTGAAGGAGATACTGAATTCATGAAAGAAATGATCGAGGCATTTATCGAGACTATTCCAGAGAATTTGACTGAAATGCAAAGCGCTCACGATGCCTCAGACTGGCCTCTGCTGGCACGAATAGTCCATAAAATGAAGCCATCCATCGCATTTATGGGCATAGAGGAGCTAAAAGCTAATGTACTTGAGCTGGAAACGCTTGCCAAAGAGGGGAAAAAGCCTGACGAAATAAAGGTACTTGTTGGCAAAGTAGACGGCACTACCACTCAAGCCATTGCTGAATTGGGTGAACTGCTAAAGACCTTCTAGCCAAGCAAATTGCAAAGCATAAAAAAGGCGGCACTTCTGAGAAGCGTCGCCTTTTTTATGCTCTGATCACCAATTGATCAATGAATAATCAACAGCTTCTTAGGTTCGAACCTGGCATTTTCATTGCTGATGATCACAAAGTACATGCCACTTGGTACAGACCTTGTGTCGAATGTTGCCGCTTCACTCCCCTTCTGGACTCTTCCGTTCGAAATGGTAGCTCCTGCCTGATCAATCAGTCTCCATTCAAAGTCGTTGTTCAGCTGGCTATCAAACCTTACGCCCACTTCCGTATTGGCCGGGTTCGGGTAAAGAGCGTAAGATGAAGCTATTTCGCCGGGGAGATCGACGCCGGTGGCATTCGCTTCTTTGCCCACGATGTCGAGTATCGCAGATTGATAGATAAGCTTGCTGTTGTTACTTTGTATAAAAGCAACAACAGCCAACTCTTCAGGGTCTTTTACCAATTTCCCGCTTATTTCCCATGGCACTACATTTACTGTTTGAACTCCATCAAGGGCTCGCAGATTTTCAACCCTAATTCCGTTTCCATCTGGCAGAATCTTTCTTACAATATTAGAATAAGGATTGCCTTGATATTCTTCATATCGTTCTATCACCACCACATAAAGTCTGTGCTCTGCGTCCTCTGGTAGCCTAAGACCGGTCTTGTTATATGAAACAGCCAAGGAAAGCACTTTAGATTCTGATGGCAATTGTTCTATCGAAATATTGACCTCAGGATCTATCAAGGAAGATTTGGACAATGTAAACTCTGAATAAGGAACGTTGGAGGTTGTGCTTGCGTTAAACGTACCCTCTGATAGATCGCCGGCTATTATTGACAAAGGCACCTTGTTGATTCCGTAGAAAAGAACTCTTGCCCCCGGGTCAGCTTTGTTCACCTGATTAAAAGGATCAATATCGCTGGCAGTCTTTTTAAATTCTGTGTGATAATCAAGAACTATCACATCATCGTTATTAATAGTTGAATCCTCCAAAAGCTCTTTAATGGTCACGTCGACTGTGCGGCTTGTTTCGCTTGTCGTCGAGGTAAATTTCTCCAACAGAACGAGTTTACTTCTTTCTCCGATCCAAAAATTATCAAATGCAAACCCTTCTTCATCAGTCAACGGGTTGTCGCTATCGACTGAGTTGTCTGAACCAAGGGCAAACCTAAATCTCACGCTTGATCTATTACCAGCAATTTCATCCAATTTATGTCTGGCCTCTGAATAATTTATGCCTTGCTCATCGGTTGAGCCACCCCAACCAACCCTGTCGGTACCCCCCTGATCATCTTGGCCCCCTGGGTCGGACACTATTCCCTCTAGTGTATACCAATTAATGCCTGTTGCTTCATCTATACCTCCATCATACAGCCCCAAAGTTGGCCAGTTTGCGCCATTATCTGTAGAATACTGAAGAACAACACCATCTTTTCTACCATCAAAGTCATACATCAAATTGAATTTGACCATTGGGCGAAGAAGGGCTGATATATCAAAAGCGGGGCTGTAAACCCATGATTTTTCTTCAGTGTTGTAATTTCCGTCAGCGTTCGTTACCCAGCCTCTTGACAGACCTTCATCGTTTAGGATGCTACCGCCCGGCACGGCATTCTCCCATGAATTTGGACGTGATGTCAACTCAAATTTTGACACCCCAGGAAGCAAAGGATCATCATTGAAAGTGACATCAGCGAACCAGCCTTCTGGCCCCGAATCGAAGGTAGCCAAATAGGGTTGATCTGCCGTAACTGTTTTCACATTCAGTATCTGAACATCTCTTTCTAAAGAAATGAAACACTGGTTAACAGAACGCAAACTCAGAACCCCTCTGTAAGTGCCCCCGGTTGGTAGAGTTGTGGTGACACTACCTTGCAAATAAGCTCGCTGAGCTGCGGCATCAGTCAAAGCAGGATTCCTATCTCTACTCTCAACAAACAGCAATTCGTCGCCGCTATAAAGTTGGAAAGTAACATTTGCGAGACTCTGAATATTTATTCCCGGATCGTCAATTTCAAAAACTGTAGGTTGGTTCTCAATAATACCTGACCAGGCAAACCTTGGAGTTGGACTTGAGCCTATCGATACACTTTTGGAGAAAGTACTCGAGCAGCCATCAACACTTACTACCGTTAAGCTCACCTGAAAATCCTGCTGAGTTGCGTTGGGGAGGGTGATATTAAAATGGTGTGTAACTGTCCTGTCAGTTGACGAAGCAGATTCATATTTATCCGATTCGTCTCCAAAGTCCCATATTAGTTTTGAAACCCCTGACAAATCAACTTCATTACTAATTAGTGCACCAAAGTTCACAGGTTCTCCTGAACAACCACCATTAATGCTAAAGTCGATTTGGGGCTGCGGCAAGACAATAATTTGCTTCTCTACGCTGTTTGAACACAATGTTGCTGGATTAGTATATTCATACTTGATAGTGTATGTTGTGGCGGGGCCATATAATCCGGCTCCGTCTTCAGTCCGGGCACTAAGAGGGTCAAACCTTGCTCCAGAAGTAGTTGCCGTAATGCCGGGCCCTGTGAAAGTACCTCCGGAAGGATCTCCAATTAGTGAAATAGCACCGGCATTAACGCAAATAGTAAAGCTGTTGTCTTCAAATTCAAAATTACCATCAGAAAAAAAGTTCACCTCAGGAAGGGGATTGATTGTGACAAGTCTGAAAACAGAATTGTAACAGCCTTCTCCTGAAACAAATTGCAAGGTACTAGTATGCTCCAACCAAATGGTATCTACCACACTCTCCGTAAGGAGCTGCGGATCGATTATGCCAAGTGAATCTATTGCTCCAAGAGGATTAAATGTAGCGGTACCGTCCCCATTGTCGATCACACCATTTCCAAAGAAAGTACCAATACCATCTTGGGCGCTGAGCGCTACAGGTGCTGCGTTAACACAAATTGCTATGTTTCCTGCTATATTGTTTTGAGTAAAGCTTAGTGATGGTAAAGCTCTAACAATCACTCGCACCTCGGTGTCATCTGAAATACATCCATTATCAGAGCTAGACTTCAGTACGTAATAAGTCCTGTCAAAATCTTTGGTGTTATTTACTCCAGGCGGGGCTAAAATTGGTTTGTCTCCAACCAGAGTTGTGCGGGATTCATCGCTGTACCACCGATAAGTGATCGAAGGATCTGGGTCAACAATTTCCATATCAAGAATGTCATCACCAACGCAATATTCATATATGTACTGGCCATTTACCAGAAGCCCAGTCGCTTCGGGGGCAGCGCCGATGTCAAATACCTGATATGTTATTTCTGCCGCCTCGGATTCACATCCTGGAAAAATTGAGCCATCAGTACCTATTCGGTTGGTCGTCTGGGTTACTCTATACGTATAGTTTCCTGCCGGAAGATTAATATCTGGGCTATATGTGTCTGTGTTAGCGAGCAACGTGCCTTCGCCATCATACCAGTTTAACCTGGCTCCAGGTAACTTACCTGTAACATCTAAAACAAACGGATCTTCAAACTGACCTAAACATACACTTGGATTGGCGTTAGACGGAGTTGGCGTAATTGGTAGGGCGAAGATATTTATTCGAATGGTTGAGGCTGATGTTATAGCGCTCTCGCAACCAGCATCCGTCTGTGTAACAGTAAAATCATATACGCCGTCGACTGTTGGGTCAATTACCGGCACACCTGGTGATAATTCAAAGTCAGAAATTGGATTTACCGTACTGGCAGCAGCGGCACTGGCATCTTCATCGACTTCCTGAAAAACAATGTCACCTTCGTAATACCACTTAAAAGTTACCCCATCGGTAGTGCTAGTAGCAGTTAAAGTAGCAATGGTAGTGTCATCAACATCGTCTTCACAGTAGTAGTACGTCCGTGCCGCAACTGGGATATCTATAGCTGCCGGTGTCTTAAAAAAATCAAACTGGATAACCACACCAGCACTTTCACCCCCAGCAAACTGGGCTCCGTTGACACCTATAATGTCGGTAACATTCGTGGCCATGTAATACCTTGTGTGGGTGCTGCTTAGCCCGGTAATCCCAAGCTGTTGGGCGGTAGGGGCGGCACCAATGAAAACCGGATTGAGGTTGATCTTATTTCCCGATGCATCAGATCGATACCACCTGTACTCCTGGGCTCCCTGTGACCCCAAGTAGCCAGGAGGAACGTCAACGATAATAGTATATGTATCATTTGAGTAGTCATCGGCAGTGCAATAACTATAAGATGTTTGAGTTGAAGCCGTAAGGGCAGGTGTCGTAGGTGCATCAAAAACAGTAATGGCGACTCTAACTGCATCACTCTCACACCCTTGAAAGGATGACACAAAGTTCTTACTGGTGGCCTGACTCACCCAGAAATAGTAAGTGCCTGCCGTTGCCAAATCCAGCCCGTTCAGCGATGCATCGCTGACAGTAAGAATTGGGCTCTCGCTGATGAAAGCGCTTGGCGCACTTCCCGTGCCGTCGTCCTGGTACCATCTGTATACTGCAGAAGTACCAGAGGGAGTGTTAAGAAAACTGATTCCAGTCACTCCGTCGGCGGTAAGCGACGTAGAGTTCTTAACAGCATAATATTGCATTCTAAAGCCATTACCTGCCGTCGCTACTGGGTTAGTTGGCGTCGTAAAAACACTAATGGTTACCTTGGTCGGAGCGCTAGCGCAACCTACAAAGCCAGGCGAATTATCCCTGTCATTGTACTGGACAACATGAAATGTCTGACTGGAAGCTACCGGATTTCCACCCGTTGCATTTAATCCTATGTCTCCAGGTGTCAGAATATTACCAACTAACAGTGGACTACCATAATCAGTATTACCAAACCCATCATCTTCATACCATTGGAAGTACGACGTCTTGCCTACTGGTAAGCCTGTTTGAAGAAACGTAGCATCCAAAACTATGTCAGCAATATCCTCTGAATCACAATACTCAATCAGATAGGAGCCTCCTCCCTGGTTAAAAATATGATCCCCACCAGATTCAATTACTATTGGTGTGCCCGGAACATCATACACATTAATTGTAAACTTCCTTGGTAATGACGCACACCCATTGCTGCTCGTTTCTCTCAAGTAAAAAGTCCTTGTAGTCGTATTTGGTGTATTTGTTCCTCCAAAAATGGCCGTAGCAGCAAGAGTGTTCGTATTTCCCAATACGTTGTTACCTGCAAGATCGGACGACCAAGTATAGAACCCAGTTCCCAATGGCGGCGCCACTACGTCGTCTACAACCTCCCCTTTACAATACTCAAACAAGTAATCTCCACTAACCAACCCACCATGATTAAGAATGGAGGCGCCAGCTTGCACACTGGGGAGTACTGGAATAGGATAGATGAAAAATTCCTGCGCTACACTTTTCCCTATGCAACCTGTTCCAGCCTGCTCACTCCCATCAGATACATACACCAAATTGTATCTGCCTGCCCCCAGGACTCCAAAGTTGAGGGTAGTCCCACCCCCATCGAGCAATTGTTCCGCCCCAAACCCAATGCCGTCGTGCACTTGATAGTAAAAATTACCTGATGGATTTGTATACGAAATGCCATCAACAACAACATCCAAGTCTATGGGCGAATCACTTTCGCAGTTATCGGTGCTCAGATTAGAAATCGATACTGATGGCGCCGCATTCAAATAAATTTGCTCCTGCCCAAAGATAAAGGACGGATTCACCAATGTTTCCTCGGGGTCAACATCACCGCTAGTTGTAACATACCGCCTTATGTAATAGTAACCAGAGGTCAGTCCAGTTTTGTCTAGCACCCAATTTGTAATATAGCCATACGTGGGAGAATAAGCACCGTTGGTTGGGTCATAATAGTCAGTTGTACTAAGGGCGTTAACAAAAATATCAGCCGCAGGAATATATATATCGCCACCACCATTATTAACAACCGCATACACATTAGCAGATGTCAGATTACCTCCAAGATTGCTACTGTAAACCTCAATCTTGTGGAAAATATAGTTTGCAGAGCTTAAATCTGATAGGTTTATTTGATAAAGGTTCTTTTCATTCACCACACTACCGCCATAAGTAATGGGAACACATGGCTGAGTTTCCCCAGAGCTTAAAATAGATGTCGAAGGCAATACGGTTACCTGAAAGTTTCTTGTGTAAGATTCCCCGGTAATAACATTTTTTAGGGTAGCTGTAAGGTTATGAACACCCAATCCGGCGGTCGTCGGCCTAAATTTTATCCATTTGTAGCCCCCGTAGCCAAAATAGCCAGTGGGCGATTCAAGGCCAGGCCCAGACCATGTCACAGTATGATTGGCAGGTGTATCATAAATATAGTAGGTGTACTGGTCCTCATCCAACTGAGTTGAAGCAGTCGGGCCGTATCCAAAAATTTCCCAGCTGACAACCCTTACTTTAACAGGATCACTTTCACAGCCATTTGCATTTGTATTGGTTACCCACCAGGTGTGGATACCAAACGGATCATGCGCCACACTTGTTCCCCACCAATACTCGGAATCGAAACGATTGTTGGGAGAGTACCCGTTGCCGCTATCTCCATCGTCGTCTAAACCGAGGTCTCCCATAGACGGGGCAACGTTTTGGTAAAGCGATGTTACTTCGGTCGCCAAATCTTCAGTGGAATACCACCGAACGTCAGAGTTAGCGCCGTTCAGGGTCACTACCGGGTCAACCGCATTAAATGTATAGCCGTCATAAACGTTTACGTTAACAATATTGTATATTTCACCATTTGTAAAGTTTTCTCCATAATAGTCTGTGTAAGTCGCATAAGACAGGCTTGGACTGGCAACCACCACTCCCTGAAGGTCAATATTACTCTGCAAGTCAGCTGCTGCATTCCCGACCTGAGTCGCTGTCCCGGCTGATCGATAAGCGGAAGTAGTGATGTCGGCAACGCCGGTAAACTTAGCAAAAAGGCCATCGATGCTAATAACATCAGGAGCCGCCGATGTTGATGCAGAATAACTAAACGTAAAAGCGCTCTTGGTCAAGCTAACAACGGCGGGAGTTGAAATATCAGTGTAAGTTCCCCCGGAGAAATCTGGTGTCGAGGTAACATCAAACTCAAAATTAACCGGTAGCGATATCGTGTACGTTCCTCCCCCTGAAAAACCTCCATTAGATCCTTCAGAAATAGTAATGGTACCAATACTTGTATAATCTCCATTTGAACAAAGGAGCACAGAAGCTGGCGTTACAACCGTCGAATTTGCCACAGAAAAATTCCAATTGGTTGTATTGCTATTGGCTGCAACAGAATTACCCAGCAGGTCTTCGAAAGTACCAGATGGCCATTGAATGTAGTAGCTGGCACCATAGGCAAGGGAAGCGATATTTAATTGAAATGTCGCCGTAGACCCACTGATATTAACGTCTGTAAGAACATCCCAGGAATCCGTGAGAACGTCACCCGCAGCATTGAAAAGTGAAATCATTCCAACACCTTCCGTTATCGCTTCATTGAAGTTGATTGAGAACGAAGGTGTATTTGTGATTATGTTGCCGCCATCTGCCGGCGTGGCACTACCAAAATTGGCCACGGGAGGAGTGACATCACCGGTAGCGGTAGTCTTAAAGTTCCACACTGTCTTACTAGATATTCCAGCAAAATTATTGGCTGGCGTACTGTAATCGAAAAAGGCTCCGTTATCTATCTTAAGATAAAAATCAGTAAACCCTGGAAATGCAGATCCAGCGGAAAAAGTTGCTTGATTAGCATCAATTGTCACACTATTCGCATCGACTTGTGCGAACAAATTGTCGTTGGCTCCATAATAAATCCTTAAATACTTGGTGCCAGGCGTGGCAAACTTCTTGATCGGCTCACTAAAAGTAACGGTCAAAGTTGGGCTCAAGCCAACCTCCGCAGTATTGTCAAGTGGGTTCAGGGTGCTGACTACCGGCGCCACCCCGTCGTTTGCCGTGGTGAAATTCCAAGTCGTGCTATTGGAAATACCCGCAAAGGAGTTATTAAACAAATCTTTAATCGCACCATTATCAATATTTATATAGTAAGTAATGCCTCCAGACAGGGTAACTCCAAGGGAAGCAAGGTTAATCGCCAACTGCTGGCCACTCACTGTAAAAGCACCGTTACTAATCGCTACGTCCGAAATAAGCAAATCTGAGGGGCTAAGGTCTGCATAGATTTTAACGTTACCGGTCCCCTTTGCTACCGGCTCATTGAACGTTGCGTAAATTGTGGACGTGGCAACTGCGACAGCTGTAGCGCCATCAACTGGTTGGAATGGTTCGGTCGGTGAAGCTCCTGCGTTTACCGCAGCTAGTGTTGGCGGTGTGCCATCAGCTACTGTTTTGAAATAAAACTTCGGAATAGCAGGCGAATTATCATCTTGAATATCTTCAAAGGCATCATTGTCCACCTGAATACTATAAAAAGAATTTTCGTCAAAAGTAAATGGCAGTGTGCCATTTACTCCGCTAGTCAATACTACCGGACTCTGGTCAAGGTTGATAACCACTCTATTGCTCCCCGTGGTCGCATTATCAATTAGCCCAAAATCAGAATCATCATTAGCCCGAGGGTTTATTCTAATTACATCATTACTTATGACTGGGCCACTCAAAGATGTTTCCTTGTCTACAAAAACATAGCTACTTGCACCAGCATTCTTACGCATGACCTCGTCAAACACTAATATTATATCCTGCGTCACTCCTACATCAAGCGTCCCATTCGCCGGAATTGTGTACAGCAGGTTTGGAGCTGAACTGTTTGCAGCTGACATAGTGAAAGTCCATCCAGTTGGACTCGTCAGGGCAAATGAGTTGGAGCTATTAACGTCTAAAAATGCACCATTTTCAATAATTACATAGTAGGTTTTGCCATTCTTGAGCATGTAATTATCAAAAGTTACATCGACCGTATTGCCGCCAGTCAACTGAACTTTGGTCGCATCAGTGACCGAAACGCTTGTAAGCAGATTGGTATTGGAGTTGTCTCTGATTTCGATGTCCCCTGTGCCCACAGTAACCTGCTCATTAAATACAAATTGAATAGTATTTCTGGCAGCCTGACCAGAGGCCCCGTTCGATGGCGTCCGGCTGGTAATGGCGGGCGGTTGATTATCAGTCACAGTGATGGTAAACTGGTAAAGTTGCGAGGTATTAACGTTTCCGCTGCCAGTTGGCCCATCATCAACTATGTACACGTTGATTGTGGCTACTCCCTGTTTCTGACTAACAACAGAATATGTCAATGTGCCTGAATTGTCGATATCCGCAGAAGCCGGCACCAGAACGCCATTAGGGTCGCTGAATATTGATACGGTAAAATCATCTAACGTTTGCGTATTTTCGTCAGCAGGCCCAACTACAATTTGCGTTGCTGGGTCAATAAATAGCGGCAGAGAAACTGCTCCTGCATCAGAGTTTACATTTTGGTTCCCTAGCACAACATTAAATGTTGGGGCGTCGTTGAGAGCATTCACCGTAATACTCGCCGTAGCAGCAACACCAGCGCTAAATGCCGTTGTGCCTCCATTAACACTTACATTGGTTGGGCTACCATCTGAGCCAGAAGTCTGATCCCATCCCCTTACACTAATCGTGTTTCCAGTTGAACCATTGTAGTCAGCCGAAGGGACAAATCGGATAGCATTGTTTCCGTCCGACGCCAGCAAGACCGCATCTGTGTCACCTGTTGGGGCTAGGGCAGTCCACCCAATACCGTCAAGTGTAAACTCCCAAGTGCCATTAGTAGTGCTTACTCCTGTTACTGCTAAACCTGCCAAAGCACCTGCATCTGAATCGGTATAGTTTCCCGCAAAACTGGTTATCAATGACAAAATTGATGTGCCGGAATTGGTAACATCATCTTCATCAATGGCCGTAAATGCCACAGTACCTGTTAAAGTTGGGGCATCGTTGATCGGGTTGATAGTTATAGTGGCAACATCATCCAACGTCGAAAAGGCTGTTGTCCCACCTCCAGTCGTTGCATCAATCGTGCCTCCCGCCACACCTGCACCTGTCCTATCCCAAGCCTTGAAAGTAAAAGTCGCATCACCATTGTAGTCGGCATCTGGAACAAACCTTACCTTGTGAGTTCCGACCCCTACTAAAGTACCATCCAGTAGTCTTGCCGCTGTGGTAATATCTGCACTCGAACCGGTGGTTCCGCTGAATAGATTCCATGATGATCCATTATCTAAAGAATACTGCCACACTCCATTCGTATTATCTACTACGGTCACAGCTATCGCTTCCACCGCTCCCTCAGGATCGGTGATAGAGGCGTCAACAACTATTTCAGCTATCGTATTGCCAGCACTTGTCAGATTATCTTCGTCAATATTTGAAAGCGTCGGTGATTGACCCGCATCCAGCAAGGGAGCAGAATTTAAAACATTATTTGTAACACTTTCGGCCACTCCAAATGTACCAAGGGCATTGCCTCCGGCATCCCCGGCATCCCCGGCTGCGTCATTATAGTCAAGGGTTAATACTTCAACAGCATTAATATCACGATCCAAAGAAAACGTTAGAACAAGTGTTCCACTTCCGCTTACTCCGGTTATCGAAACAGGCGATCCATCGGAGTTCAGAGAAAACCCAGACTGATCGCTAAGAACTATGGGTTCATCGAAGGTCACTACGAGATCGTCTCGGTCAGCATCTTCTACTACAGCATTGTCAAACATCGGCGCTGTTCCGTCCACGTTGTTTGTCACAGCCTGACCAGAAAAGTCCTGAACAAGATTGCCAATACCATCCGCTGCATCTGGAGAACCAGAAAGTCCATCAAAAGTAACTGTAACAGTCTCTCCCTCTTCAATTGGAATATCAAGTGTAAATGTGATCTCTGTGGTACCACTACCTCCACCCACTCCAGTGATAACTGCCCCTGATGAAGAGGTACTTATAGAAAATCCGTCTGCCACTGTCAAATTAACTGCCTCATCAAAGCTTACCTTCAGCTCGTCTGCTGCTGCATTCTCTACCACAGCGCTCGCAAAAGAAGGGCCTGTTCCGTCCACGTTGTTTGTCACAGCCTGACCAGAAAAGTCCTGAACAAGATTGCCAATACCATCCGCTGCATCTGGAGAACCAGAAAGTCCATCAAAAGTAACTGTAACAGTCTCTCCCTCTTCAATTGGAATATCA
>NZ_JAVKDF010000009.1:0-8370 GCF_040222385.1 Imperialibacter sp. | reverse complement strand
AGTCAACTCAATCCTCTCAGTATGTCCGTCACTATGCTTCAGCAAAGCATAAAAGTCAGTTGGGCCCGTTTTCACAACTGTGCCCTTGAATGCGTCATTTGGCAAGCCAAATACCTTCAGGTCGCCCCGGTTTTGGCTGGCGATAAAAATATCGTTGCCTGCAACTGAGCTTAGTCGTACCAGTGATTTGGCATCGCCTTCTACTAGGAAGCCACTCTTTGCAGAGAGCACAGGTGAGAAATTGCCTTTGCCATCTCCATAAAGCAGCAACCCTGTCAATGCATCATAGCGGCCAGGAAACACCTCGTTGCCATAGTCGTTGCCAACCATCAGCACATCCAGATGGCCGTCGTTATTTACATCGGTTGCTACCATACCATTGATGGGCGCTATTTGCGCCCTGATAGGCAAAGCAGTCATTTTAAATGTACCGTTCCCCAGGTTTTCAACATAGCTTGACTTCATGTAGTTGGCCTCCAATATCAGTGCACCTTCCAACTGCTGCGGGGTGAACAACTCAGCCATGGTGATTTTTCCGAATTGCTTATACCGTGAGAACATCTTCCGGAACATTGGGCTTTGTGAGTTCATCTCGTCCCAAAAATGGAGAGGAAACTCTTTCATGTCTCCGTTGTCCGTTTTAAAATAGCAGCTCATGATCAAATCGACGCTGGCATTGCCATCAAAGTCTTTGGCATAGGCCCTCAAAGGTTGCTCTGCTGTTGCCCGGTAGTAATTGTTCTCCCCCAGGTTGCCCGCCACATAGTCGGTATCGCCGTCTTTGTCAAAGTCGCCGGACACAATACTGTTCCACCAGCCCTTTTTCTCGAGAAGCCCGGTGCTTTGATCAATTTTGTAGGTGCCTCCTTCGTTTTTCACAAACGTGATGGGCATAAACTCACCTACCAGCACCATATCCACTAAACCATCGGTATTGTAGTCGGTCCAGAGCATGTCTGTTATCATACCTGCGTCCGCAAGAAAAGGTGCCTTCGATGCCGTAATATCAACAAGGCGCCCGTCTTGATTCTCCAAAAGCACACTTTGAGAAGGATAAGGATACGATGCAGGCACCACCCGCCCTCCGACAAAAACATCCAGGTCACCGTCCTTGTCAAAGTCAGCTGCTCTGGCAATAGACCCGCTGAACTGAAGCTCTGGAGAGACTCCGTCGGCCTGCAATTCAAAGTTGCCTCGCCCATCGTTCAAGTATAGGTGATCGGTGTACTTGTCAGACGGGAAAACGTACTCACCACCACCGGAAACTGCATACAAATCGAGATCACCGTCAGTATCAATGTCGAATAGCAGAAGGCCCATGTACTCATTTCGCCTTACGTCTTTCTTCTCGATACCCACTTTGTCCTGGAAGGTTCCGTCGTTCTGCTGAAGAAAGAATTGTATGCCCTCGTCGGCAGTTCCGCCAGCAATAAAGTCCTCAAGGCCATCCCCATTAATGTCGCCTACAGCAATGGCTGGCCCGTATTGGGTAAACTTGTGAGGCAGGGTTCTTTGAAGGTTAAAATCTATTTTATCTTCTTCTTTATGGGAAAAGGCAACCTGTAGCGATTTTGTGACGTCGGCAAGTACCGTCGGTTTACCGCCTAATGCCGGCATCTCCCTGGTAAGATTGTCTCCCGAGGCCGCTGATGAGTAATCTATCGTCAGCAACTGGTCTACCGCCACGTTAGTGAGGACGCTGGACTTACCATCGTACCAATCGACAACGACCGAGTCGACCGATTCCGTTTTCCCCATCCCAAAATGAGCGATATCCTCTACAGAAGACAGAAAGCCCCTATAGACGGAATGGTCGTGGTATTGCATTTGGCCATTGTCATACTTTAAAGTAATCTTCGTGCCAAGTCCAGCTTGATTCTCTTTATTGCCCTTAAGTTTGACTCGCAGAAAGTGAATTGAATCCTGCTTACTATTGCCCTTGCTGTTCAGCGTATTCTCATATACCAGGGCTAAATCATCTATGGTATTCACAACATAGTCAAGGTCTCCATCATTGTCGAGGTCGATAAAAGCGGCACCATTAGAGAACGAGGGTTTGTAAAGTCCCCATTTTCTGGTGGCATCTGAGAAAGTGAGGTCTCCATTGTTCTCAAAAGCAAAGTTTGAAATTTTTACAACCGGGATAGAATCGACTAGCATATCCGGCCCTGCAATATTGCCTACATCTGCCCGGTAGCTGGCAAAATCCTTGTCAGTAATGTCTTTGGGAAAGCCGTTGGTGACCAGAAGGTCTCTGTCGCCATCATTGTCCACATCGGCCAGCAGCGGCGACCAGCTCCAGTCCGTTTCAAATATTTCAGACATAAAGCCGATCTCACTAAATGGTATGCCAGCACCATTATTGAGCTGCAACATATTGCGCACATGCTGGTACTCATAGTCAAACTTTTCGTTATTGATGTAAACCTGATAGACGTTCTTTCCAATAGTTGTCTTCTTTCTGAAGTTTGTTTCCGGCAGCATATCAAGAGTCACGATGTCTACCCAGCCATCGTTGTTGATGTCGGCTATGTCATTGCCCATGGAGAACTGGCTTGAGTGCCTGACATATTCACCCAGTTTATTGGTAAAGGTGCCGTCACCATTGTTGATGTAGAGCAAGTCGTTGCTCAAAAAATCGTTTGACACATAAATGTCAGGCCACGAGTCATTGTTGACGTCGGCTATGGCCAGTCCAAGGCCAAATCCTTCATAAAGGATTCCCGCTTCCCTATTGGCTATTGAAAAGGTCCCATTGCCATCGTTTTTGTAGAATCTGTCGGTATTGGGCGCTGTACCGTCCACTATCTTTGGCCTGTAGTTGGTTGGTATGCGGCCACTTTGCACATTGGTAAGCACATACAGGTCAAGGTCGCCATCTTTGTCGTAATCTAAAAAAGCGGCGTTTGTACTCCAGCCATTGTCGTTGATTCCGTACTGCCTGGCCATCTCTTTAAAAGTTGGAACACCACCAAGCGTGCCTCCCTGGTTGACAAACAACATATTTTCCCTTCTCAGAGAATCGCTGTACATGGTGGCGCACACGTAGATGTCCAGCCAGCCGTCGGCATTTATATCCACCAAAGCGATCCCCTGGCTCCATTTGTCAGGTGCTTCAATTCCGGCTTCGGTAGAAACATCATCGAACTCGAGCCCGCCTTTGTTAATGAACAGCTTGTTGCTGGTTTGGTTACCCGTAAAGAAAAGGTCTGTCAGGCCGTCGTTATTAAAATCACCGGCTCCCACACCACCTCCGTTGTAGATGTATTCGTTGGTGAGGATATTAAAGGTGTCCGATTCAATGATTGTATTTGAAAAGTTAATGCCAGTATCGGATGCTGGTAGTTCTCTAAAGAGTGTGCTTTGTTTGTCGTTACACGAGGCCAAAAAAATGGCTATCAGGCCCGCCACTACTAATGCTCTAAACATATCAGTTAACTTTTTGCTTGACTACAAATTTAGGGCTAAATGTGATTTTGAGTAATTTTTGTGGGGTTACTTGACCCTATAAAGAAGGCAAAAAAAAGAGGTGACGATAACCGCCACCTCTTTTCATCTATTCAAATTATTTAATGCGAATTAATATCCGTCATTCTGCACAAGCACACCATTCATCAGGTCAATTTGACCCTGAGGAAGAGGAAGCAGAACGTCTTTAGGATCAAACGAAGCTCCACCCATAGCATTGATAAGGATTTTGCTTTCGTAGGCGAGATATGCGTTTAGGTCTTGAGCTGCAATTCCCCAGCGAACAAGGTCATAGAACCTTTGTCCTTCGCCGGCAAGCTCCAGCTTACGCTCCATTCTCACAGCCTTCTCTGCAGCAGTCTTATCTGTCCATGGAGTATCGTAAGTGCCTATTACGTAGTTGGCGGCAGGGCCTGAGCCATCATACTCCTGAACAAACGCAGCGTCATTAGCAGCTCTTTCTCTTACCATGTTCACATACTCACGTGCTTTTTCAAGGCTACCTACCTCAATTTCGCACTCGGCAGCCATCAGCAGCACGTCAGCAAAACGAATGATATTGATGTTCATGGCAGCATAGCCGGGTGTCCATGAGCTGTTGTCCTGAAAAGAACCTACGTCAGTCTTATAGTACACATACTTCTTAGGAGAGTAAGGGCCAGCGTTGGCCTGGTTACGGATCCAGTCAAAACCTGGGTGCTCCTGCCAGTCAAGGTAAGGAATACCACGGCGACCGATTGTAAAGTCAATCCTAGGATCAAGGTTGCCTGCGTCTTCTGTAAACGCCTCATCAGACTGAAGACCCTGGTCGGTTGCTACTTCGTTAGCTGGGCTATTGAAGGCTCTGTCGAACAAAGGAAGGCCACTTGCGTCAGTTCTGTAGTGGTTGGCCAGCTCAAAAGTAGGCGCAAAGAATCCACAGCAGTTGCCAGGACCATTTGCACCCGTGTTGTAAGGCCAGTTAAGGTCAAACTCAGGATTGGCATTGTTCACACTACCAGTGTTGGCAGCTGACTGATACGCCCAGATAGACTCTTCGTGATTGTCATTTTCAGCCTTGAAGATGTCGGGGAAGGCAGGCACCAAACCAACAGTTTTGCCATTGCTGGTCTTGCCACTTGTAATTACCTCATTGAACAAAGTCAATGCTGCAGCGTGATTGTTTTGATACAGGTTGATTTTACCAAGGTAAGCAGCAGCGGCAGTTTTGTTTACACGACCTGCCTGATCTTGCGTTTCCGGCAGGTTATCGTAAGCAAATTGCATGTCAGCCACAATCTTGGGATAAAGATTCTGATCATTTCCAACTTCGTCAACACCAGTACCATAATCGATGGTTTCATCAATGTAGGGGGTGTCGTCAAAGTTAATTTTCAATTGAAAATAGAAGTGAGCTCTCAAAAATCTAGTCTGAGCTTCTACACTAGTTTTGAAGGCGTCGGTAACATCGTCATCAGCATCAGCAATAAGAGCCAACACATTGTTACACCTGGCTACACCTTCGTACCAAGAAGTATAGGCTTCGTTGATTACTCCCTGAGTAGGAAGGTACTCATACCGCTGAATAGGGTTGATGTCGGAGAAGTCTCCAGGGTCAGTGCCCTTATTGTGTTCCCCACCACGGATGCTGCCCCAAACCCAGTTGGATGCCGAGCCCATACGGCGGTTTCTGCCATTCACTTGTGAATAAGCAGCTATCAAAGACCCATCTATGCCTTTGGCAGAAGTAAGCTGAGCCCTGGAAAGTGTTCCCGTAGGGGCAATTTCAAGAAACTCATCCTTACAACCGATCACCAGAACCGTTAAGGCAACAAACAGGCCTGCGGCTCCTTTTATTATATTTTTTTTCATGGTCATCATTCTTTTATATTTTTCAAAAACATCAATATTAAATTGATCGTTTAATCAAATTGTTTTTAGAAGCCGAGCTGAATACCACCCGTGAATCCCTTTGTGATAGGGTAGTTTCCAACGTCAACACCAAAGTTGATGTCAGCATTACCACCAACTGATGGATCAAGTCCCTCGTAACCTGTAATAGTCATCAGGTTGTTAGCAGAAACGAATATTCTCAACTGAGTCATTTTCAACCTTGACAACAAGTCAGCAGGCATTTTGTAACCAAGAGTGATGTTCTGCAATCTTAAGTACGATCCATTCTCTACATAGTAAGAGTTGGCCTGTGTGTTGGTGCTAAAGTTTGAAGACTTGTCAAACACTGGCTGATTGCTACCTGTATTGGTAGGGCTCCAGCTATCCTTTACACGTTCAGCAATGGCTGCACCTGCAAATGATGGATAGAAATCAGTGAACCATCTTGACTGGTTCCATATCTCGTTGCCAATAGACGTGTAGAAATAAGCCGCCAGGTCAAAGTTTTTGTAACCTAGTGAGAAAGTAAGACCACCAGTGAACGGAGCAACAGGGCTTCCCAAGAATTTTCTGTCATCTTCGGTGATTTCACCGTCACCGTCAACATCTCTGTAGCGGAAGTGACCCGGTGCTGCACCCGCCTGAGTAGCAGCAGAAGCAACTTCTGCATCGTTCTGGAACAAACCTTGAACCTCATATCCCCAGAAGCTTGACAAAGTGTAACCAACTGGGTTACGGATAGGAGCAATTCCTCTGTAGGTAGTTGTACCATCGGTAAAGAACAGTAGATCACCATCCAGTTTCACAATCTCATTCTTAAGAAGAGAGCCTGTTAGGTTCACCTCATAGGTAAGATCAGATGTAAGGTTGCCTCTGTTGATCAACTGTAAGTCGATACCCTGGTTCCTCATTTCACCAATGTTAACCGATGGTGCAGCCGCATAAACGCCTAAAGGAAGTGGTACTGGTAGGTTGAACAAAAGGTCTTTGGTGTCTTTTCTCCAGAAGTCAACAATTACGTCCAACTTGCCATCGAACAATGTACCGTCGATACCAATGTTTTGCGTAACCGATGTTTCCCACTTAGCAGCGGCGTTGCCTATTCTACTTCTATAGAAGCCCGCAGCGTTTCCGTTAGATCCTGCAATATCATAAGAAGAGTTGGCGATTGTAGTTGCATACAAACTGTACTGGTTGTTAGGGTTCACGTTATTGGAGTTACCCATAGTGCCGTAACCACCTCTGATTTTCAAATCATCAATAAAGGTAAGTGATGACATGAAGCTTTCAGAGGAAAGCCTCCAGGCTGCAGAAAAGGCAGGGAATACACCGTACCTGTTTTCAGCACCAAAGCGGGAAGAACCATCACGACGAATCACCGCACTAAAGATATACTTATCGTTCAGGATATAATTGGCTCTACCGAAATAGGAAGAGAAATTAACACCCTTGTCATAGAAGCTATTAGGTGGGTTTCTTGACCCAAGTGTAGAAATCGTCACGAAATCCGGATCCTGAGAAAAAGGGTCCAGACCATTGGCGCTCATACCACGGCTTACACCAGTGTTCAATGCTTCCTGACCAACCAAAAGGTCTATATTGTGCACACCGAACGTCTTCTTGTAGTTGGCCGTGTTGGTAAAGTTCCACTGAAAGCCCCAGTTGGCATTTTCGTTGTAGCTAAATGCAGAGTTGTTCTCTGAATTCTCATACTGACGGCGGCCATAGCCCCAGCTATAACCCGCTCCATACTGGCCACCTACGTTGGTTCTAAGGGTCAAGCCAGGAATTGGGTCATACTCCAGATAGATGTTACCAAAGCCACTGCCACTAAAGCCTCTGTTGTCCTTCTGACCGTCTCTCGTTGCTACAGGGTTACGTGGGTTATTGAAACCTTTAGAAGCAGTACCGGCGTAGCCGCCGAACTCATCATATACAGGGATGATGGTTGGCATACGGAAGGCTGAAAGAATGTCGTTTTCATCATCCGCTACACCCTGACCACCTTCATTTCCTTGTTGAGCAAGAATTGAACGGTAAGTGAACTGCATGTTTTCTCCAAAACGCAGGTTAGGAAGCAGATCAAACTCAGAGTTAGCTCTGAAAGAGTATCTCTTGAATTCATTGTAAGTGACAATACCAGCCTGATCCTGTGCACTCAAAGAGAAGTAGAAACGGCTTCTGTCAGTACCGCCATGAAGTCCAAGAGTTTGTCTCTGAAGAGGTGCCACTCTTGTGATGGCATCGTACCAGTCAGTTCCTGCGCCGGTAGCCGCTCTTGTGATCTGATAAACAGAACCCGCAGAAGGATCTACATTGTACATAGCAGCCTCAGCTGCGGTATAGGTGCCTATACGGCCAGACTCACCACCAACGCTCAAGAAATCAGGCAATACTGGTGAAGAACCAGTACCAAACTGAGGATGGCTGAAAACTGGCTCACGGCTTTCGATGCGTGCCTGGTTGCGCTCAGCATTCCATGTCCACTCAGCAAAGTCAGCAGGGTTCATCATTTCAATTCCCTTTCCAGGAAATGTCATACCAAACATGCTGTTGTAATCAATACTGATCTTCTTAGCTGTCTTGGAGCCTTTCTTGGTAGTGTATACAATTACACCATTAGCCGCTCTTGCACCATAGATAGAAGCAGCAGCCGCATCTTTCAAAACCGTAGTTGACTCGATGTCATCAGGGCTAAGGAAGTTGGTGTCTCCTACAGGAACACCGTCTACTACGTAAAGAGGAGCGTTACCACCGAATGCGCCGAAACCCCTTACCCTGATCTGGCTGGTTGAACCAGGCTGACCGTTGGTAATTACGTTTACACCGGCAATACGACCAGCCAATGACTGCTCTACGTTACCCGTTGGGATAACTGCGATGTCTTTTGGCTTTACAGTTGAGATAGAACCGGAAGTTTCACGGCGGTTATCAACTGTGTAACCAGTGATTACCAGTTCCTGAAGCTGCTTTACGTCGAGCGCAAGAGGAACATCAATCACACTTCTTGACCCTACTTCAACTTCCTGG
>NZ_JAVKDF010000007.1:0-838 GCF_040222385.1 Imperialibacter sp. | reverse complement strand
CCCAGATTTTCCGCATGATCCTAAATCATTTTAAACACAAAAAAGCCTCTAAGATTACTCTTAGAGGCTTTGACAACCGTTATAGTTGTTTGATAAAATCAGGCAACGACCTACTCTCCCACCTTGCACAGCAGTACCATCGGCGCAGACAGGCTTAACTTCTCTGTTCGGAATGGGAAGAGGTGGACCCCGTCGCTATAGTCACCTAAAGCTCGTTGATTACTTACTCATCTTTTGATGAGTACTTAAACGTCGTTGAACTTCTTTCAACAACAAATATCTTATGACATACCAAGAGAAAATACATTCAAGCTGTTCCAGGCCCCGTCCCGACAAGTCGGGGCGGGGCACTCTCTTCAATAAAAAAGCGTTCGGGTAATTAGTACTGCTCAGCTTTGACATCTCTGCCTTTACACCTGCAGCCTATCAACGTCGTCATCTACAACGTCCCTTTATAGAAGCCTCATCTTGAGGTGAGTTTCGCACTTAGATGCTTTCAGCGCTTATCTCATCCCGACGTAGCTACCCAGCAGTGCATCTGGCGATACAACTGGTACACCAGCGGTCAGTCCAACCCGGTCCTCTCGTACTAAGGTCAGATCTACTCAAGTTTCTTACGCCCACAACAGATAGGGACCGAACTGTCTCACGACGTTCTAAACCCAGCTCACGTACCTCTTTAAACGGCGAACAGCCGTACCCTTGGGACCTGCTCCAGCCCCAGGATGAGATGAGCCGACATCGAGGTGCCAAACACTGCCGTCGATATGGACTCTTGGGCAGTATCAGCCTGTTATCCCCGGCGTACCTTTTATCCGTTGAGCGATGGCCCTTCCAC
>NZ_JAVKDF010000006.1:0-1194 GCF_040222385.1 Imperialibacter sp. | reverse complement strand
AACGCCTCGGTAAAATGAGTGTGGGAGTTTTATGCAGCTCCACTTCCACTACATCTTAGCCACGCCGATGATAAAATTAAAATTTGTGGCGGACAATCCAAGCCAACTGACCTTTAACAACCAGTGAAGCCCACATTCATTTTTACCGCTGTGTTGTGCGTATCTTTTCATTTACTTTTATCGAGACCGGAATCTCGAAGAAACTTCTTGGGGTCAGCGACAAAATTGGCAGCATTCGACTTCGCCAGTAGCTTCCCGAGTTCATGTCTACTTGGGATTTTGATGTTACCTTTTCTGTCTGACAATAGATAGTTTCTTGAGGTACATATTTCAAGCACCAAGCTGATAAAATCCTCATCAAGTTCTCTTAGATCAATTCGGCATCCAAAACTTTCTACGCATTTGTCGTCGCCAAAACTCAGAGTAAGATCGTTGGTGTCTTCATTTCCCCAACTGAAAACATCGGCGACGTCTTTCAGCCAATTCACTTCGGGGAGTTTGAACGACAGCTCAGCGATCAGTTGATTGAAGTCATTTCGCTTTTTGTGCATCCAAAATATAGCCCTTGGGTCGCCATGGTGGTCCGCAGAGGAGTCCTGATGGGCTGACGCTGGAAGATAGGTGTCTGGGAGTTTGTCGGGAATTGTGCCCAACTCGGACATCAGTCCATCGGCCGATAAAAAATCAATATTGCATTGCCAGGTAGCCACGTTCTCACAGTTTTGTCTACGATATATCAAAGATGACTCCGTTCTTTCTCGGATTCAGTCATCAGCTCGGTCGGAATTTTATCAAGCACATGTTTGGGTAGTCCAGGCACACTCTTCTCAAAGACTTTGATATTGTCTTTCCAGATCGACACGAATTCCCAGTACGCTAAGAAAAACTTTCCACGATGAACGAATTCCATCCACCCATCTACGATTAGTTTTCCAGAGCCATCAAATACCATTAACCCCGAGAAATTCTCTAGGCGGCCATCTAAGTAGGAACCGTCATGCCCTTCGATACAGCTTTGAGACCAATCAAATTTTAAGTCTTTGTTGAACAGCCCATAGTGTCCAAGATCCTGTAGCAATTGACTTTCAACCAAAGCCCGGAGCTGTGGCCCCATGATTGTCGAAAGTCCAAGGTCAGTATGATCAGCACTCATTGTCTAGGAGTATTACGCACAACGCCTCGGTAAAATGAGTG
>NZ_JAVKDF010000005.1:0-16148 GCF_040222385.1 Imperialibacter sp. | reverse complement strand
TGGGGGTGTAAAGTATGTAAGTTCAGGCACAAAATATGTGCGGCTTACCGGGACGCACAGTGGGGGCAGTAAAGCGTCATTATTGAAGAGTTTGGAGGTTAGTAGTGGCACTTCGCCCGACATAGATTTTAGTTACACGGGAATCTGTCTCTCCACCCCCACCACCTTCACCTCAATCAACACAAGCGGCGACATCACCACCTACTCCTGGGACTTCGACGGCGATGGGATAGAAGACTCGACTGACCCTAATCCGGCTTACCAATTCTCATCAGCCGGAGAATACGAAGTAACCCTCACCGTCCAGAATGACGGTGGGTGCTCCAACACGTCACGGCAAACCATCGGCATTTACGACATAAGCGAACCTGATTTTAGCATCACCTATAATGGAGGCCTTTGTAGCAACAACACACTTTCGCTGAAAGACTTAACCCCCAACCTGCCTCCCGACAGCCTCGTCACCTGGACGTGGGACTTTAATGGTGAGGCCACCATCCTGGGAAAGGACACCACCTATGCATTTGCTACCGCTGGAGAGAAAATCATTACACTAACCGTTGGCATACCGGGTTGCGAAGCTTCTGTGAGCAAAACAATAAACCTGTTAGAGGGGCCGACAGTAGGATTTACCGTGGGCAGCAATTGCATTAGCCCCACAACGCAGTTCAATAACACAACCACTGGTGACGGAATAACCGGCTACACTTGGGATTTCGGGAACGGCTACACGAGCTCAGTAGAAAACCCCGAAACGTTCTTTGAAACCATCGGCGACTATCAGGTGAGCCTCACTGTGAACAATGACTTAGGCTGCGAAACTACCTTTACCGAGAAGGTGGCGATAAGTGCGATACCTGTGCCTGATTTCAAACATGATCTTGCTTGCAGCGGCGCAGCGGTGCAATTCACTGACCAAAGCACTGCGGAAAATGCCAATATCACAGAATGGAGCTGGGATTTTGCAGGTCTTGGCACGTCCAATGAACGGAATCCGATATTTGAATTCCCAACTGCAGGAAAATATACTGTTACGCTGTCTGTTAGTTCGAACTACGGGTGTTCCAAAATACTTACCAGAGAAATTGATGTGCTGCCATCACCAACGGTCGCATTTTTAGTCAACACTGGTTGCGAGGGACAGGCCACAACATTTGTTGACCAGTCCACAAGCGACGCCGAGAATCCAATTGTTGATCGCTTATGGAGTATCAATAATCAGTTCTACAGCTCTGCAACCGTCAATGAGGTTTTCAAAAACCCTGGGAGCTACGACGTTACGCTACAGATAACCACGAAAAACCTGTGCACCATTTCATTAACAAAGACCGTACAGGTCAATGAATTGCCATCAATTGATTTCGGATTCACTTCTGCTTGTGTCAACGAATTAACAGAGTTCAACGACTTAAGCACCAGCCCTGATGACCCCATCATTAGCAGGAAATGGGATTTCGCTGGCCAGGCGTCTGCAAACGGCCCCAAGGCCTACTATCAGTTCAAACAAGCAGGGAACTATAACGTAAGCTTGTTCCTAAAGACTGAGAAAGGGTGTGAAATATCCATCAGCAAGAATGTGACAATTAATAACTCACCTGTGGCAGCCTTCAGTCATTCACTGTCTGTAGGTCAGCTACCGGTGACAGTTAATTTTACAAATGAATCAAATGGAGCGACGGCTTATTCCTGGTTTGTCGGTGACGGTGTCGCCTCTGTTAGCAACGAGCAGGACATCAGTCGGGTGTTTGATAAAGAGGGAGACTATTTGGTAAGCCTCGTCGCATTTAACGAGTTTGGATGCTCAGATACTACAACTAGCGTGGTCACTGTTGCTCTCCCAAAAATAGACCTGCAACTTCGGTCGGTTAACTACACCGACACAGAAGGGAAGCTTAGATTTATTCTGAATATCGCCAATCGAGGCAGTATAGCGCAGACGAACTTTCCCATCGAAATAGTAGTTGATGACCGGGTCACCATTTCAGAAAAGTACAACGGAACTGTAGCGCCGGGCAAGTCAGTTTCTCATTCTTTACAATTTGAGTTGGTGATTGCCAACAGCCCTGTGGAAAAGGTATGTATTAAGCTTGTGCCCATTCTAAAGGACGGAGAGTTTGAATTTTCACCTCAGGACAATTCAAATTGCCTTTCATTTACTGAAGGGTTCCTTGTGAACAACCCATACCCTAACCCCGTGGATGACCGTCTTACATTTGAGCTGATTCTCCCAGAAGCAGGTGATGCCGAAGTTACCGTGTTAAGCATGACGGGTCAACCGATGTTTTCCGAAAAGTATTATGCTCTTAAGGCCGGCCTAACGTCGTTGTCACTTCAAATGGCTCACTTTAACAAGGGAATCTACTTACTTAGAGTGCAAAGCAAGGGAAACGAAGCAGTCAGGAGAATTGTGAAAAGGTAAAGCACGGATTCTCTTTCCTTCCATAGTGGTATTCACCCTTTCAGCAGTTTAAGGAATATTATTTGGAATAGGTCAAATTGACAGAAGTTCCTTTTGGTGACAATTTATTGCAAAATTTTATACGCAATGCCAAATTCCTTTAATAAATTACTGGAAAATGACAGATATCAAGAAAATTTTAGAATAAAGTATATTATACTTAGCTTTGTAGCAAATTTTATTTGGCGACCCATATGATGAATAACCTGAACGTTAAACTGGATAAGACTGATCGAAAGATTTTGGAAATTCTTCAGTCTAATGCCAAAATTACCAACGCCCAACTCTCCAAAGAAATTGGACTTTCTCCGGCCCCCACACTCGAAAGAGTAAAAAAGCTGGAAACTTCCGGGCTTATCAAAAGCTATCACGCAAAGCTTGACACAGAAAAAATTGGGTTAGGGGTTAGCACGTTTGTGCAAGTAACTTTAAAGGGCCACAACAAGAGAAACATAGATAAGTTTCTCGATGAAATTAATCGAATCGAAGATGTGATTGAGTGCCATCACATTACTGGTAGTGGTGACTTTATTTTGAAAGTAATTGCCAAAGACATCGCCTCCTATCAAAAGCTTATGCTTGAGAAGGTAAGCGAAATTGAAGTAGTCGACAGCCTCCAGTCTATGGTAATTCTTGCTACCTTTAAGGACAGTAAAGTTCTACCAATTCCTCAGTAAAAATGCCGAAGGTTCAGCAGACGGCTACCCGCCGTAACATGATATTGGACAAGCCTCAAGTGCTCCAAAAGCTTCGAAGAATGGCTTTTGAGATTGTTGAGTTTAATCTCGACGAAAAGGAAATAGTGCTGGTCGGCATCTATGACAAAGGCTTTGAGATCGCCAAAGAATTGCTTGTGGAAATGGAGGGCATCGCAAAAATGAAGCTAAGCCTGGTCAGGCTTGATATTAATAAGGACGATCCTTCCGCAGACGAGATAAAACTCACCTGCCCGCCTGAGAGCCTCAGAAATAAATGCGTTGTCCTGGTGGACGATGTGCTCAACAGTGGACGTACCATGGCTTACGGTATGAGCGTTTTACTTAGTGCGGATATCAAAAGGCTTGAGACTGCCACGTTGGTTGATCGTAGCCACAAGCGATTTCCCATTAGTGCCAATTACAAAGGCTTCGAGCTCTCCACTACCATCGACGAGCATGTAGAGGTGGTGTTAGGCAAGGGCATGGGTGTCTACCTTTATTGAAGCCTGTTTTGCTTGTCGGAATCGATTATGGAAGCAAATGCTGGTACTACCAGCATTTGCTTCCAATTAGGTGGGGAGATTCACTTTTTATCCAGCCGAAAAGGACAGGACGCCGATCAAATGATTCTGAAGTTCGGCCAGCACCACAATCCACAGCTTATTTTCCTTGATGCTCCATTGTCTCTTCCTGGCGTCTATCGTGATCATTGTGCTGAACATAAGGACTACTTTTACCGGGCTTGTGACAGGCAATTGAGTGCTATGTCTCCTATGTTTCTGGGTGGGCTTACCGCCAGAGCAATGAGACTGACACGGATGCTTCTTACAAACCAAACTCAGGTGTTGGAAACTTATCCAAAATGGCATGCACATCGTCTAGGGCTACCTGATTTCGGCTACAAAAGTGGAGTTGAGCACATTCAAAAATGTACTGAAGTAATTTTGTCTGAAACAGCAATAACCTTGCGCCGGGAGCCTGAGTCATGGCACGAGCTAGATGCCCTTCTTGCACTGGTCACAGCACAACGGTTCAATAAGGGAGAGCATTCGGTGGTTGGTGAGCACGAAGAGGGGTTAATTTACCTGTAGAGAAATTTTAACCCAGTAGCTCTTTCAAAATCAGTTCTTCGCAACGGTCTGTCCATTCTCTGAACTCGGTTACTATCGGCCTATGACTTGGTAGGTAGTCAATGACCTTTGTCAGGTTAAACGACTCGGAGCTGACGCCAGCTCCCGCCTGAACCGCATCCAGGGCATTGCAGGCCTGTTCATAATGGCCCTGCACAGGCACCATCATCACGGGCTTACCAAGGTACATAGCTTCACAAATAGACTCGAAACCCGCTGTGCTCACGTATGCTTTGCACTGGCTCATAAGCTGGAGAAACATGGTGTCGCTGAGCTGATGGAAAGTGAGTGTGTCGTCGACACGATGAGGATTTGGCATTCCTTTTTTGTCCCAAAACGACTGAACCTTTACCGATGGGTTGTCACTGTGCCATGACTCTATTTCTTTGCTATAGCCGTCATTTACCATATAAGTGAGAATGAAGTCGCCTTCTGTTGGTTCAAGCTTCATCACCTCTTTCCTCAACAACGGGGGAACTACTACCACACCACTACTCTTGTCTTCCGGGTAGCAGGCAAATGACAGAGCCAGCAGCTTTTTAGCTCCCCAGGCGGTCAGCTTGTTGTTATTAAGCAACAAGTTTTTGTTGAAGCCTTGTTTATTTGGAAACGGAAAGTGATTGTGGTAGGCGAGATACTGATGGCCAATACATATATATTCGGCTTTTGGCTTATAAAGTCCATTATATAGGCCACCAAGGAAATCGTAAAAGTTAATAATTACGTCTGGCTTTGTCTCTTTAACTATGTTGTTGAGCAATTTGAGGCTTTGAACATAGTTGGAAAAATGAACCAGGTTATGAGTGATGGTCGGACCTATTTTTACCGATTTATTATTTTTGTCCGCCACAAAATTTGGGCTGGAGATGCCGGTGAGTGGGCAGGTAATTCTGTTTTGAAAGAAAGAGGGCGTTTCTCGCCGGGAGCTCCTTCCAACCACAACATGCGCCACTTCCTGCCCTGCCGCCGTCAGCATTTCAAACAGTGAAATTGCCTGCGTCATATGACCACGCCCTTCACCCTGGACAATAAAAAGAAACCTTTTTGGACTGGTTGGCATTCAGGAAACGACCTAAAATTACAGATTTAGAAATCCACTCCTCAAAGAAGGATAAATGTTTAAGTATTTCAAGCCTTTTTCTTCATTTTCCAGTTCTTCATACAAAGCTCTTTGAGATTCGGTGTAGAACACATGTTTCCATTCACCGTTGGGATATTCAACCAGAGCCGATCCCGAAGAGAGCCAATCACCTGAATTCATGTAAACCACCCCATCTATGGTCTTAATAGCGGGGATGTGTAAATGTCCACAAATAATACCATCGTAGCCGCCGTTTTTGGCGAACTGACAAAGCGATTGCTCGTAAATTTCAATAAACCGATTTGCTATTGGCAATCTGCTATTCACCTTTTCGGAGAAAGGGGTGTTCCTTACACCAATTACGGCTCTTAAGTTATGTGCCTGATGATGAAACCAAAAGAGCAGGCCATGAGCTTTTTTGCCAAGGCTGGCAAGCCACCTGAATTGCCCCTTATAGGTGTCGAAAATATCACCATGAATTACAAGAAATTTCTTGCCATTTGACTCATACTCCACTCTATCGACCAGTTTCAAAGCTCCCATTTCGAGTGGGAGCAAGTTGTTCGGCAACTCGTCGCTATTGCCTTTAACAAATGTGATGGCGGTGTTATTCTCGGCTACTTTTTGAGAAAGTGCCTTTATGAACCTCCAGTGCCTTTTCTTCCAAAGCTCTGGTTTGTTATAGCTAAACCGGTCAACGATGTCGCCGTTTAAAATCAGGTTCTCACAGATGCTGTGTTTCAGAAAACTGATCACATCTTTGTGTCTGGAACCTCTGCGCCCCAGGTGAATATCAGAAAGAACAATGGTTTTATAATAATCCTTCACATTCCCACCTTTCCCCAAAGGTAGGCTTGGGCAATTACTGCACCTTTATGTGCGCTTTATCAAATCAATAATTTGAAAACCCTTTGCAGGACTTGATCCGGCGGTTGATATAGTCAATTACCTGGCTAACGGTGGTAATTCTTGAGGCTTCTGAACTGGGAATGGTAATATCAAACTCTCTTTCCAGCTCCATTACCAGCTCCGCATAGTCCAGTGAGTCTATCCCGAGGTCTTTATAGAAAGACGCATCAGGCGTTACTTTCGACAACGGGCAGGCCAGCTTGTCAGCTAAAATAGAACGTACGGTCTCCAGTGTGCTTCCCATTTCAGTCAGGGTGAATAGTAAATCTATCCATTATGGAGGAAAAACGAAACTGAAAATGAGATTTTTGGATTAGCTAAACCTCAGCACAAACTCAGTGCCCTGGTTGATGACAGACTTCACTGAGATCGACCCCTTGTGCTGCCTCATGATCTGTTTCGACAAACTCAAACCAATGCCGGAGCCACTCTTCTTGGTAGTAAAGAAGGGGATGAAAATCTTCTTCAACGCATCTTCTTCAATGCCAGGGCCATTGTCAGTGATCGAAATTGACACGCTATTATTTTCAAGTCCGTTGGCCGAAATGATCAAAAGCTTTTCCTTGTCCATTTCATCGTTTTCCTCCAGCGCTTGAATAGCATTTTTCACCAGGTTGATCAATACCTGCTCAATTTGCTCTTTGTCCACCAGCACTTCAAGGTTCTTGGGTTCTACCTTGTAAGTGAGCTTAATTTCTCCCCGCTCTATTTCATATTTTAAAAGCATGAGAACATGGTCGAGTAGGTCACGCACCTTGGTTTGGGCCAGCTTGGGCATGGTAAGCCTTGTCAGGTTCCTAAAGTCAGAAACAAATTTTATCAGGCTGTCACTTCTCCGGTGAATGGTTTGCACAGCCAGGTACAAGTCCTGAATTTCTTCATTGGTAATTTTATTGACCTCGGCACCATTTTTTAACTGTAGGCCAAGCTCTGACTCGACAGTGCCAGCAAGCGAGGAAATAGGTGTCACGCTGTTCATTATTTCGTGCGTCAGCACCCTGATCAGGTTCTGCCACGCCTCCATTTCCTTTTCTTCCAACTCACTTTTGATGTTCTGAAGAGAAATAAGCTTGAACTCCTCTCCCCGCATGGTTAGCTCTATGGCATAAATTGCCAACTGTACTTCCTCCCCATTGCGCTCGATTTTTATCAGGTCTCTGCCACCTGTTTTTAGCATAAAAAATCCATCAACAAGTACCTGGCTAATACTTTTCAGGTTCGAAATGTTTTTTATTTGCCCGATCTGTAGCAGGTTTTTGGCGGCGGTATTGAGCATTTGAATTTCGCCATGTTTGTCAAACGTGATGATGCCAATGCCCACGTGCTGAACGATGGTTTTGTAATAAGTGTACTGCGCTTCCTTTTCGGCTCTGATGTCCCTGAACTTCTTCATTACATTATTGAATTGCTCATAAAGCAAGTCAATGGAGCCACCGGTATTTCTGTATGTATAGGTGTTGGAGAAGTCGTCGTATTGGATGGAACTGAGAAAGTTGGCAATCTCCCTGTTTGACTTGTCCAGATAGTGGAAAAGAGCATATACCTGATAGCCAATCATCCCTATCACCAACGCTTTGGTCAGGTCATAGGAGTCGTTGTAATACAGGTGTGTAAGCAGGAAGATTGAGCCAATCAGCAGCACAACCCTAATAATCAAAGCAGCTTTGAAGCTTTTAAAGGCCATGCTTCTCCATTCTTCTGTAAAGGGAAGCCCTCGTTAATCCAAGTTCTTTGGCCGCCTTGGAAATATTACCCCCGTGCCGGTTAATGGCCTTTTGAATCACCGACTTTTCTACATCATCCAAATTGAAGGTTTCAGGCTCAGCTTCTGCTTTGCTCTCAGCTTTCTGATTCAAAAAGAAAAAATCGTCGGGCGACAGCATATTGGAATCGCTCATGATAATGGCCCTTTCCAGTGCATGTTGCAGCTCCCTGATATTACCGGGCCACTGATATTTCTGTAGCTTCTTGAGTGCGATGGGCGACATTTTTTTGATGGGCTTCCTATACTTGCCGCAATACATCTTGATAAAGTGGTCGCAAAGCAGCGGAATATCGTCCATTCTTTCTCTCAGCGACGGGAGGTGTATTTCAACAGTATTGATCCGATAAAGCAAGTCTTGGCGAAAGGTACTCTCTTCCACCATTTCGTAGATTGGCATATTTGTGGCACTGATCAGGCGGATGTCCACAGGGACAGATTTGTTGGTTCCCAGCCTTACCACTTCTCTTTTTTGCAACACAGTGAGCAACTTGCTCTGAAGTTGCATGCTGAGGTTTCCAATTTCATCCAGGAACAGAGAGCCCCCATTGGCAGCCTCAAACCTCCCGGCTCTGTCGTCTTTGGCATCGGTGAAAGCACCTTTTTTGTGACCAAAAAGCTCACTCTCAAACAGCGTTTCCGTAATGGCGCCCATGTCAACCCCGATAAACACCTTGTCTTTTCTCAGCGACTTTTGGTGGAGTGCCCGGGCGATAAGTTCTTTGCCTGTGCCGTTTTCTCCTAAAATCAACACGTTGGCATCCGTTTGGGCTACTTTGTCAATGATATTGAATACCTGCTTGATGGCATCGCTTTCGCCGATAATGTCCTTGAAAGGCTGATTTATTCCTTCTTCGAGCGCCTGCTTGGCCTGCTTTAGCTGGGTAACTTCATTTCTTGATTTTTTCAGTTTGGCTGCTGAAGAAAGTGTAGCAATTAGTTTCTCATTTTGCCATGGCTTCAATACAAAATCAGTTGCCCCTTCCTTGAGCGCCTTCACAGCCATTTCTACGTCTCCGAAAGCAGTTATGAGTATGACCACGGCTGTTGGCTCTCGTTCAAGTATTTGTTCCAGCCAATAAAAGCCTTCTTTTCCACTGGTTATGTCCTTGCTGAAATTCATGTCCAGAAGGATTACGTCGTAGGTGTCGTTGTTGAGTAGAAAAGGTATTTTCTTTGGGTTTTTTTCTATGATCACATTCTCCGCATGCTTCCTGAGCAGCATTTTGGCTGCAAGCAGCACATCTTCGTCGTCATCAATGATTAATATCTTTCCAAGTTCTTTATCTGATTCCATAAGTTGTAGTTATCCGCTCTGTTAAATACATCACCAGTACTGTGCCAAAGGTAAAGGCGCTGATTATTAAAATGTTATGAAGGTTTATTGAGATTTTTATGTACGAATATGAACATTTTCTGTCCATAATCATAACATTACCCGGCATAGATTTTCATCAAAACCATATTTCCATACCTTTGAATTAAATCATAAAGAATTAGCAAACAGAAAAAAGGTAGACATGTCAGTAGCAAAAAATGGACATCCGGTAAAAGTACATTATACAGGGAAGTTGGAAGACGGGTCGGTGTTCGACTCTTCGGAAGGTCGTGATCCTCTTGCCTTTACTTTAGGACAAGGGCAAATGATACCAGGTTTTGAACAAGCCGTGCTCGGAATGGCTCTGGGTGAAGTAAGGGAAGCAAGCATCCCCAGTAAAGAGGCCTACGGTGAAAGGAGTGACGAGCTTTTGGTGGAAGTTCCAATAGCCCAGGTGCCCGCCGACATAAACCCAGAAATTGGAATGCAACTCGCCATCAACGATGGAGACAAATCACGGCCTGTGGTTGTCACTGCTGTTGAGCCAGACAAGATAGTGTTGGATGCTAACCACCCTTTGGCTGGAAAAGACCTTACTTTTCAAATAGAATTGGTCGAAATTGGCTGAGTGGCCTGTTTAACTTGAATTGTTAATATGAATGAAAGCCCTGTAGAAATGCGGGGCTTGTTTTTTATATAGTAGTCACCTTCTTGGTAAGGTTGTGCTTCTGGTTGCCCACCTCAACAACAAATAGCCTCATTTTCTCGTCAGAAAAGTTGTACTTCTTGGTAAACGAAGCGCCTGGTTTTGCTTCTTCTTCAGCTATTAGATTGCCTATGATATTATAAATCTTGATCTTAACCGGGTATTTATAGGGGTTTTCGAAGGCCAATTCGAATTCACTTCTGCCGGTAGGGGTTAGCGAAAAGTCAAGCCTTGAATCTGTAATCAGTCCCTTATGGTTGATGGCCTGCTCCACAATTTGCGAACGAACTTTATTAGAAACCCGACCAGAGTCTAAACTAGCGGCACCATTTTGATCCTGTATTGGTTGGGCCGTCACCAGGCCACCTGAATAAATGGCCAGTAGTGCCAGGACAAATCCCAGTAGTAAAATGAATCGTTTTGATATCCGTAGTTTCATATAAAGTAGTGTGCTTTCGCATTACATTGGCAAAAATACTGCCAGTATCCTCAACAACCCTCAGTTTTCGCACCTTTTTTTAACGTAAGAGCCTCTGAGCGATTATTTGGAGTCTTTTTTGAAGAAATGTTTCCACTTGCACACCTTGTCTAGAGACCTCTTGCCAATGCCTGGCCAGCCCTACCGTTATTTGTGGGGCAAAGGCTGTATGGGAAATGACCAAAGCCACACGACTAAAAATTCAAAATTTAGAGGGAAGGAATTTTATTTTAGAGCCGATTGTTTTATATTCGTGTGTTGTTGTGGATTAAGATTTGATTAGTCCTTTTTATTTTGAGTTTTTGACCTTGAGATTCAGGCGAATGCCTGAATCTTTTTTTTTTGCCTGTTCTTCAGGTCTTTCCTTTTGCTCAATAGCGAACACCAACCGCTCCTAAGTGTACATAATCGAACTATTTCGCAAAACCAATCAAACCGTAATTGATTAATAATCAGCGATTTGTAATTTGTGGCATTTTTGTTGGAGATACTGGCACGGACTTGAAATATCTTAGCAAATGGATCGTGTAATTAAAAAGAAAACATTTACTCTCAAGAAAGTCGCCATTTATGGGCTTAGTGGCGCATTTGTACTTTTTGTTATATACAGTTTTGTTTTTGCAGACCGAAGCTCCAAGCTCAATGTGTCTGTTGATAAAATCAATGTAGCTGAAGTACAAAATGGTGAATTCAGGGAGTTTATCCCTGTCGATGGACAGGTCATGCCTATCAAGACTATCCGATTGGATGCGATAGAAGGCGGTATTATTGAGAAGAAATTCTACGAGGGTGGTATTCAGGTAGAAAAAGGGGACACTATTTTAAAGCTCACTAACAATAATTTGTTGCAAAGCTTCATAAGGGAGGAAACCCAGGCGTTCATCTTGATGAACCAGCTTCAAAACACGAGGTTGCAGATGCAGCAGAGTTTGTTCCAGCTACAGCGCACGCTGATTACGCTCGACTATCAGATTGCTCAGGCGAAGGATCTTTATGAGAGAAGCGAGCAGCTTTTCAAGGAGAAGGTAATTTCTGAACAAGAGTTTTTGAGAGCTAAGCTTGACTATGAAAGGCTGATTAAAACAAGGGTTGTTGAAGTAAAGTCTCAAAAGGTAGACTCTTTGAATGCTGAAAACACTATCAACAACTCTCAGGCATTGCTACAGAGAACAAACAACAACCTTAACATGATTCGCCAGAACCTGGAGAATTTGTACATAAGGGCTCCTATTTCGGGGCGTTTGTCGACTGTGAACGGCGAAGTGGGTGAGTCAATTTCTCCCGGTCAAAACATTGGCCAGATTGATGACACGAATGGGTTTAAGGTAAGGGCGCAAATTGATGAGCACTACCTGGCCAGAATATACGAAGGGTTGAAGGGTACATTCGACTTTGCGGGAGGGACTTATGAGCTCACAATCATGAAGAACTACGGAGAAGTAAGAAATGGCCTGTTTGAGGTGGACATGTATTTTGAGGGAGACGTTCCGGATGGAATCAGAAGAGGTCAAACGCTTCAGATACGTCTGCAGTTGAGCGAGAATATTCAGGCGATACAGATTCCAAGGGGAAGCTTTTATCAGACTACAGGTGGCAATTGGATATTTGTAGTGGATGCGAGCGGCGATTTTGCGACACGCAGGAACATTAGATTGGGACGTCAGAACCCACGGTTTTATGAAGTGTTAGAAGGGCTGCAACCAGGAGAGAAAGTTGTTGTCTCTTCCTACGAGGGTTATCAGGATAAGGATCGATTAGTTTTTAAATAAATAAACCAATATCTAACCATATACATATGGAAAATGCTAAAACTGTCATTAAAACAGTAGGACTGAAGAAGTTCTACTACACAGATGAGATTGAAACAACTGCCTTAGCTGGAGTTAATCTTGAAGTGCGTGAGAGCGAATTTGTAGCTATCATGGGGCCGTCTGGTTGCGGCAAGTCAACTTTGCTTAACATCATAGGTCTGCTTGATAACCCATCTGAGGGTGATTTTCACTTCATGGGCCAGGAGATTTCCAAGCACTCGGAACGCCAGAGAGCGGATTTGAGAAAAGCTAATATTGGATTTGTATTCCAGAGCTTTAACCTGATTGACGAACTCACAGTGTATGAAAACATTGAACTTCCACTTATCTACTTGAAGTATTCTGCGGCTGAGCGCAAGAAGAGGGTAGAGGAAGTAATGGAGTCGATGAAGATCATGCACAGAAAGAACCACTTCCCACAACAACTTTCGGGTGGTCAGCAGCAGCGTGTGGCGATTTCGAGAGCGGTGGTGGCCAAGCCTAAGCTGATTCTTGCGGATGAGCCTACTGGTAACCTTGACTCTGCCAATGGCCAGGAAGTTATGAACTTACTGAGCGACTTGAACGAGGGGGGGACTACAGTAATCATGGTGACTCACTCTCCAATAGACGCAGAATATGCGCACAGAATCATTCACCTGTTCGATGGTCAGATCGTTTCTGAAAACATCAATGCCAAGGACAAGGCGATGGTATAAATCAAAATTTAAGGACTAATACGCACCAGGCAGGAGGGTTTTACTTTCCTGCCTTTTTATTTTAGCGGAGTGAGTACGACACAATAGGATTCTACCTTTGCAAGAGAAAACACTTCGAACGTATGTTACAGCTAATTTTGGGAGTTGCCCTTTTTGTTTCGCCTTTTCAGGGAACCAACCTATGGAGGGTTTTCGAAGGAGTGAAATTTGAAAGCAGGTACATCGAGAATGAAAAGGCATCGTTCTACATACCTCAATTTGACCAAGAATTGCTCCAGATGGAGGGGAATAAGTATACCGTGAAAGGATACTACCTTCCAATCGACCTCTCGTCGGAGGGCATTGTGCTGTCAAGATACCCTATGGCAACCTGTTTTTTTTGCGGCGAAGCAGGGCCTGAGTCGGTGATGATGATATTTCCAACCGAGAAGTTGGAAGGGCTAAAAATGGATGATGAACTAACTTTTGAAGGCACGCTCAAGCTAAACGATGATGATGTGTATCAGCTTAGCTTCATCCTAACAGACGCTAAACGGCTGTAAATGAACAAAGGGGCATTCACCCCTTTGTCTACGATTGATCGACAGTAGTAAAACCCTCTTACAGGTTATCTTAAATGCTTTAGAATTCTAATTTAACCTTCTTGGTGTAAAGTAGAGCAATATCTGATTCTTCTTTTAGTTCTCTAAGCTTGTCTTCGAAAGCGGCAGTTTCCTGATATCTGATGAACAAGGCAATATCAAGAGCTTTAACGAATTCGTCTCTCGCTGCTTCTTCAGTTACATCACCCTTCTTAATCGCTTTTTTGTAGTACTTATCAAGTTTCTTAAGGGAGTAGTATATCGCTGGCTTTTCAACAACAGTTTTGGTAGTTGGGCTATTTGGTGTGCCTTCTTCTTTCCATGTGTAAGAATCTTTAAGAAGTTCCAGCTTCACTGCGATGTCTGACCCAAGATAGTGTCCACCAACAGCTGCCATATTTACATTGCTGTCATCCAGCTTGTCTTCTACAAAATTGAAAGAGAATACATCCGACTCTTGCGAGTATCCCACAAGAGACAGTCCAACGAACATGGCGGCAAGAAGTAATCCTTTTTTCATAAAGCTTATAGTTTACAGTTTAACATCAAAGACTAGCAGCAAAATTAAATTTTCCCTTAAGTCAGCTACAAATATCGGTAACCAAATCCTAAAAAAAAAATATTGACAGCAAATTGAATATAAGAAAAGTATTATTTCTTCATTTTTTGAAGAGTTGGAAGCGAAAACGTTTGCTAACATTGATGTTTTGCGTATTATCTAACAATTGAAACGTTTTATTGATTTTATGATACATATTTCGACGCTTGATTGATTGTGAAGTAAGGGAATATACGGATTATTGATGGGTAAAACTACTGATACGACTCATTTTTCCGTATACTATTGCTTGAAAAGTGCAATTTTTTACATCAACGAATGCTATTGTTTCTCATACTGGTTTCTTCGTTCAGGAAAGCTTGATTCAGAACATGCTTCTGTTTTTTGTCAGAATTACTTTGCCTGAATGGCAGAATGCGGACATTTTTGAAGAGAGATTCAAAATTATTTTTTCCGTCATCGTCTAAATTTCAAGTGCTGCCTTCACTCTGAACTAAAGGTTAATTCTTCGAATGTTTAAACTTCCAGTAAGTGCCCCGCACTGTAAGTGATTGATGAACAGAAAAATACAGTGTGCGGCGGTAGGACGCCCGACTCACCACTCGTATAAATACTTTTTTTATAGGCAGGGGATTGGTATTTACTTGGCCGCATATCAACTAACTCAATTAATATTATGCGGTATGGAATTTTATATAAGTTAAGTCTGATTTTACTCTTTTTGCCAGGGTTAATCAGTGCTCAGGTCATTAACAGTGAAATGTTCCAGGGTTTATCGGCACGAAGCATCGGCCCTTCTGGAATGAGTGGGAGGGTAACGTCTTTCGATGTGGACTTATCCAACCCAGACATTATATATGTTGGGTCAGCTTCTGGCGGCCTGTGGAAATCAGAGAACGGAGGCTATAAATGGATGCCAATCTTCGATGATCAGCCGGTAACCAGCATCGGTGCAATTAGTATCTATCAGCGAAATCCAAATATTATTTGGGTTGGCACAGGCGAGGGCAATCCCAGAAATAGCCACAATTCTGGAAATGGAGTTTACATGTCAAACGATGGGGGTACCACCTGGAAACACATGGGATTGGAAAACACCCGTAACATCCACCGGATTTTTGTTGACCCCTTCAATCCCGACGTGGTAATCGTCGGTGTGCAGGGGTCAGCCTGGCAAGATACGCCTGACAGAGGTGTGTACAAGACGATAGATGGAGGAAAGACCTGGAGTAAAATTTTGTATGTAAACGAAAGAGTAGGAATCGGCGAGATGGTGCGGGATCCAACCAACCCCAATAAATTCATTGCCAATATGTGGGAATTTCGCAGGTGGCCCTGGTTCTTTAAGTCTGGTGGTGCGGGCTCAGGGATGTATGTGACCATGGATGCAGGAACAACCTGGAAAAAGATTACGAGTGAGGATGGACTACCTGAAGGCGAACTGGGTAAAATGGGACTGGCAATAGCGCCGGGAAAGCCGCAGGTTGTTTACGCTATTGTTGAGGCAAAAAAGAACGGGTTCTACAAGTCGGAAGACGGCGGTTTTACCTGGACGTTGGTGACTACTAAAAATATCGGGGACAGGCCGTTTTATTATGCGGAGATTTATGTAGACCCATCGAATGAGAACAGAATCTACAATATTTTTAGTGGCACCACTGTAAGCGAAGACGGCGGAAAGACTTTCAAAACATTCACAAATGTGGGCCGACTCCATGGCGATAATCACGCCTTTTGGATTCACCCCGACGACCCAAGCTTCATGCTCATCGGAAATGACGGTGGAATGGGTGTAACGAGAGACAAAGGCGTAACTTGGTATTATCCTGAGAATCTGCCTTTAGGGCAGTTTTATCACATCAGCGTGGATAACGATATTCCGTTCAATATATATGGTGGTTTGCAGGACAATGGATCTTGGACGGGGCCGAGCAGTGTATATGTCAGAGGACGGGGCGA
>NZ_JAVKDF010000004.1:0-110900 GCF_040222385.1 Imperialibacter sp. | reverse complement strand
GTTACTGCTGAGGATGGCAGCACGCAGGAGTGGACAGTAACGGTGACGGTCGAAGAGGGAACAAAAACAGGTATTCCCGAGGTGTTTGCAAACCTCAGTGTTTACCCTAATCCAACTGTCGATAAAGTACATATTTCGGGCTTAGTTATTGGAACCGAGCTGCGCTTAATAAACATGAGTGGGACAGTGATTAACCTGGTTAGCCAAAGCCTGCATGACACAGAATCCATCAGTTTGGCTGGCCTGACCGGAGGGGTGTATGTACTGCAGGTCTCAACCGAAGGGAAAGTAAAATCCTACAGAATCATCAAAGAGTAATTCCACAACGACAACGAAAGGGCGGCAGCATAAGTCCCTTTCATCAGTAAACCGGCCATCTGGTCGATGGTTCACTGGTTTATGCGATCAAATTCCCTTCGGGGAAAAATAAAACCCCGGCATTGTGTGCCGGGGTTTTTATGTTTTACAACATATTTTAAGCAATAACTCTAAGCTCCTTTCACCTGATAGCCTTGCTTCCTGAGAAACTCAGCAACCTTGGGCCTTAAATCTCCCTGAATCAAAATCTCGCCATCTTTCACACTGCCGCCAGTGCCACAGTAGGCTTTCAATTTTTTACCAAGTGTCTCCAGGTCAGCATTGGTTCCAATGAAGTTCTTCACAAGCGTTACCTGCTTTCCTCCCCGGCCCTTGTTCTCATAAAAGATTTTCAGCACCTGCTGATTGGCCGGCAGCGTATCCGCCTCTTCCTCCTGATCCGTGGTATAATCAAAGTCCGACGCAGTGGAGTATACAATTCCTACCCTGTCCTTATGGCTGTTCTTTTTCGACATGAACTAAACCTTCTCTATTATTTATGAAGGCGGTAGGTCCATACTGGTCTTTCAGCATGATTAACTACGTCCTCTGCAATACTTCCAAGGAAGAATCGACCAATACCGGTCCGGCCACTGGTGCCCATGGCAATCATATCTGCCTTTATATCACCAGCATAGTGCATGATCCCTTCGTCAGCATTCAAATCATTGTAAATGCTTCTTGAGGTGTTTTCAAGTCCGTATTTCTTAATGAAAGCATCCATGGCGATAATATCGTCGTGAGATGGATGGAAGTCATGAGGGGTGTTCACTTTTACAACATGAAGTTTGGCACCGAAAAATGTTTGAACCAGTTTAAGCTGCTCAATCAAAGCAGGTTGATCTTCAGTGAAATCGGAAGCAAACACAATGTCTTTAATGTCAATCGTCACAGGTCTTTTTAAAGTAATCACCGGGCAGGTAGCATGACGAACCATTTTCTCGGCGTTGGAGCCAACCGTCAGCTCGTCGATTCCGGAAGAGCCTGAAGTTCCCATTACCAGCAAATCAACATTGCTGTCGTTGATTTCATGGGTCAAAACCTGGAAAGGGTTGCCAGAATGAATATGTGTTTCCACCGTTACTCCCGACACGCTCGCAGCAAGCTCAGCCAATCTTCTTTCGGAGCTTTCTATCAGCTTGATGGTGAATATTTTCTCCATTGGGTCGTCACTTTCGACTTCACCGGTTACATGAAGAGCAGAACTACTGGGCACTTCAAGCACATGAACGAGTTTGATTTTGGCAGAAGCTTTTTTAGCAATAACAGCTGCAAAGTCTAAAGCATATTTGGCTTGTTTTGAAAAGTCGGTTGGAACGAGGATATTCTTCATGTCGTAAAAATTGTAATGTTAGAATGAACCTAAAAATAGTAAATACCTCAGCATTTACTAAGCTTTTTAAACAAACTGGCAACTGATTTAAATCAGAATGCCTATTCCGAAGGTGATGACAAAAAGCATTGTGCTCAAAGCCATCATTTTTAAAAATGGGTCGAGCTGCATTGGATCTTCTATGGTTTGCACTCCCCTGCCCACTTTCCAGAAGAGTGGCAAGCTGACGAGAAACAGCCAGCTGGTGTAGCCTCCGGCATTTTGTAAAACGTACATGGCACCGCAAAAAAGACCCGCCGTTAGCAGTATCCAATGGTAAATAACAGCCTTTGACCTACCAATACGCACAGGTATGGAATATTTTCCAGCCGCTTTATCGCTTTCTATGTCCCGAATATTGTTCACATTGAGCACACCTACAGAGAAAAACCCAACAGACAAAGCCGGAAGCAGTACAGGCCAGTCAATGGTTTGGGTGTGCAAAAAATAAGAGCCGCCCACTCCCACCAAGCCAAAGAAAATAAGTACAGAAATATCGCCCAGGCCGGCATAGCCATACGGTCGCTTTCCGTTGGTGTAGCCTATGGCTGCCAGGATGCATAGTATGCCCAGCCCGAGGAAAATAAGCAGAAGTTTCAGCTCGGATCCAAGTGCAGTCCACAACAATGCCAGTCCGCTGGCAAATGAAAGAAGCGCAGTGATGACCATTGCCCTTTTCATTGTCGCCGGCGTTATTTGCCCCGATTGCACTGCCCGGCTGGGGCCTTTGCGGTCACCTTTGTCGGCTCCATGGATTGAGTCGCCGTAGTCGTTGGCCAGATTAGAAAGAATTTGGAGCAGCAAAGTGGTAAGAGCCGCCAGCCACCATACTGACCAGCGAAACTGGCCATTGGCTGCAGCCAGAAACGAGCCCATAGCGATGACCGAAAGCGCCAGTGGCAACGTGCGAAGCCTGAAGGCCGAAATCCAGGGTTTGATTTGCATGAGACAAAGGTAAGGAGGAATTGGGAAATTGTTCGACTTGCCAGGCAAAGTCGAGTCATCCTGTCATTTCCCGTTTTTAGATTCCACATAACAATATGTAACTTACCTCCTAACACTTTGGTTTATGAAACTGATTCCATTAGCCCTTCTTTGTCTCGGCTTATCCATTTATTGTTCCCGGGCATTGGGTCAGGTCGATCCGGATGCTTCTGACAAAACCTTTCATCTCTACGAAAACCTGCGAAGGGTACAAGCCAGCAACCAATTCCTTTTCGGTCAGGAGTTTTTCAACAGCTTCAGTTACGCTTCTGGTTCAGCCCACGGAGACAAGGAATCATCGGACAGTAAAGACGTCACAGGGACACACCCTGCTGTATTAGGGTCCGATTTTCACTACTATTTGGAGAAATCGGAAGGAGAAAGACGCTACCACACAGAGGCTGTGAAATGGGCTTACCAGCAAGGCTATGTCATCACTTACGATTGGCACCTCAGTGCCAGGGGCACTAACAGCTATGAATATAAGGATGATGTGAAAGACCTTGTGAGCAATATTGTGGATGACCTGAACGGCGACAAAGACTGGTACCTGGGAGAACTCGACAAAGTAATTGACATTATCAATAACGAGCTGGTGGTCGATGGTGAAAACATCCCCATCGTTTTCCGGCCCCTGCACGAAATGAATGGCGGCTGGTTTTGGTGGGGCAGCAAAGCCACTACTCCGCAAACTTACAAGGCCCTTTACCGGCTCACGCAACAGTACATTGAAGAACGGACGAACACCGTGCTCTTTGCCTGGTCGCCCAACAATCCGGTCGATTTCAATTACTACCCTGGCGACGACTATGTCGACATCGTGGGAGTAGATGCGTATGAAGTCACTATATCCGGCCTCCGTAATATATTGGCCCCTATTGTCGACTACTCATTTGCCAGCGGCAAAGTAGCAGTGTTTACAGAAACTGGCAACCGAACCAACGGAGGGGTCTCCAACGGAGATGATGCAGCCCGATACTGGCTGGATACAATATTGCCTGCCATCACAGGAGACCCAACCGGCCGATCCCAAAACATCGCCTGGGTGCTTACCTGGATCAATGCGGCCTGGTCGTTTCCTTACGTGCCCTACGCCAATAGCAGCAAGGCTGCAAAAGCAAGCTTCATTGCCTTCCAAAGTTCATCAGCGGCTATTTTTGGCAATGAAATGCCCGACATGTACAGGTTCTATGATGTGACTGCCGTAGCAGACAATAGATCAAATGAAGACGTCCAGCTTTTTCCCATGCCTGTCACCAGCGAGCTTACTATCCGGCTGTCAGGATTTGAAAGCCAGTCTATGGTGAAAATATATGACCTGAGAGGACAGCTGGTGCATGAGTTGACTACCGAAGGCAATGAAATGACTGTTCACACAGAAGGGCTGCTATCAACTGGAGTCTATTTACTAAGTGCTACCGACTCAAGGAAAACGGTGAGCAGGAAGGTGGTGGTGAATTAATCATACTAAACCCCTCCAAGGGTTCAAAACCTCTTGGAGGGGTTGCAAGAAAAAGGGGCTCATCGCCCCTATTCTATTTATGTCAAACCTTCTTAGGATCAGGATGCACCCACGGATTTCTGTAGGCCCTTTGTAACTTCTGAGTGGCTTCAGCATCGCCCGGTACGGTCATTGTTTTGGGATCGTACGACAGCGGCCTTCCCAACTCCATCGAAATATTGGCCAGGATACAGCTTGCCGTAGAGATATGCCCTTCCTCAATGTCGGCCACGGGTCTGCTTTTCTTATCAATTGCATTCAGGAAGTCAAGCATATGCAATCTGGTGGCAGGGGCGGCATTTAATTCAATGCGCTCTTCTGTCAAATCTTCAGGATACTTTTCTCTTTCATACACCACATCCTTGTGGATCTTTTCTCCATCGCCCACAGGCACAAAATCATATTGCATGGTGCTGGCAGAAAGCGTGCCTTTGTCGCCATATAGTTTGAATGACCATGGGTATTGCGGGTCAGCCGGTGTACCCCAGGTGCGGTGCGTCCACACGCAGTTCAACTCTGGATATTCGAAATTGGCCACCTGTGTGTCTGCTATATTCGATTTTGCATCTTTCTGGACAAAAATGCCTCCATTGGCACTAATTTTCGTTGGCCAGCCCAGCTTCAGCATCCAGCGAACAGTGTCGAGCATATGCACGCACATATCACCAGTAACGCCGTTGCCATACTCCATAAACGCTCTCCACCAGCGGATATGAGGAATGCCATCATAAGGACGAAGGGGCGCAGGGCCAGTCCACATTTCGTAATCAAGAAAATCAGGCACTGGCTCTAGCGGTGGGTTCGAATTGTTGCGCATGGCAAAATAGCAGCACATTTCTACATGACGAATAGTCCCAAGCAAACCTGCGTCTACAATGTTTTTCTTAGCGTCAATTAAGTGTGGGGTGCTCTTGCGCTGGGTGCCCACTTGCACCACCTTGTTGTATTTTCTGGCGGCCGCTACCATGGCTTCACCTTCCAGCACATCGACGCTGATGGGCTTCTGCACGTACACATGGGCGCCTGCTTTTACAGCGTCAATCATCTGCAAGGCATGCCAGTGATCGGGCGTGCCAATCAGCACAATGTCAAGCTCGTTTTCCGAAAGCAGCTTGCGGTAGTCGCCGTACAGCTTCGGCTTCTTGCCCGACTTCTGACGCTTGCTGACCAGGTCAGCCGCAGCGTTCAGCATGTTTTTGTCTACATCGCACAAGGCAACTACCTCCACAGGGGCTACCTGTATCAACCTAAAAAGGTCGCTCTTTCCATACCAGCCTGTTCCTATTAGCGCTACCCTAAAAGGCTTTTGTGGATTGATGAGATCGATACCCCGGAACCCAAAAGTGGACAATGCCAGGGTTGCCGAGGCCCCTTTAAGAAAATGCCGGCGATTGATGTTAAAAGTATTCATTTAAGTAGGTGTTTATTTAAAACGCAAAAAGGAAACTTGGCATGGCGGCATCAATGAAACCGTTATCCCTTATCTATATAGTTAGAAAATAAGTAAGAAAAAAGTACAGTTGGGCTTATCGGACATCAGCAAGGCTGAAGGGAAAGACAAGGCTGTTTTTGAATAGCAAAGAAACTATTAGAAAAAAGAGATGTCTTTTGATTGCAACGTTTAACAATAGTTATTTTTTACATGAGAAAGCTACTTTTTAACCTATACATCAACACTTTCGTCATCTTGTTTCTGGGTACCCTCAGCATTGGCTGTGGCGTATCAAAAAAGATGTACGCCAGCAAAAAACCAGAAGCAGCTCAGATGGTCACCTCTGACATCGATCACTTCTGGAGTGCCTTCGACAAGGATAGTGGCAAAAACCAGGCGATGACTTACGAAACCCAATATTTGAACAAAGCCAGCGCCGGGCTAAAAAGCTTCATCAAGTTGCGGATAGGGAATGCCAACAACCTGACAAAGGCTATTTATGAGAACAGGGAGCAATATGAGAACATAAGAACGGGCAGCCAGGCACTTGCATCGAAGGAAGATGAAATAAGAAGCTACTTCAGCAAGTTGGGCGCACTGTACCCAAAAACCATTTTTCCTGATGTGTATTTTCTGATAGGAAGAAACAATTCCGGCGGTACCATATCGGCCAAAGGGCTACTGATTGGCGTAGAGATGTATGAGGACTCCGACATGATCCCGGAAGTAGTTGTTCATGAGTTGATCCACTACCAGCAGAGGTACTATTTCAAGCTGAAGTCATTCACCCTTTTGGAGCAATCGATCAAAGAAGGTAGCGCTGATTTCGTTTGCGAGTTGGTGACTGGCACTCGCCCTTACAAAGAAATTTATCAGTATGGAAACGCTCATGAGGGCGAACTGAAGGCAGAGTTTCAGAAAATCATGCACAGAAAATGGAAAGAGGGCTGGAATGGCTGGATGTATGGCGGAGCCAAAGACGGCAGGCCCGATGACCTGGGATATTGGATGGGCTACCAGATTGTGAAGGCGTATTATGACAAGTCGGAAGACAAGAAAAAAGCTGTGAAGGAAATGCTAACCATTCGAAACTTTGAGCGGTTTGTAGAGAAGAGCGGGTATTTTGAAGAGGAGCAGTTGGCCGCAGATCTTCGGTGACTGCATGCGATTTGTAACGCAAACCCTCACATGACCGTCTTTGCGAGGGACGTGTCCAAATCCTGATTCTGTAAAAAGTGGTCGAGTGACGAAGCAATCTGCCAACTACGAAGCGGTATCCTACCTAGCAGATTGCTTGTCCGCCAACCGGCGGATCGCAATTACCGGCTGGTGGTGTTGAGACTTCGAATCGGTGTCTGACGGCCGCCAACGGCTTTGCCTTTGCTGCCGTGCCGACACCGCCTTACAACAACCCAGTCACCTGCTCGTCCATCGGGTTGACAGCTGAGGGGAAAAACTGAACCACCTTGCCATTTTCATCAATCAGGTACTTGCAGAAATTCCAGGTAGGCACCTTGCCAGTCTGCTTCTCCAGCCAGGCATACAACGGCGCCCGATCTTTACCGATCACATCGATTTTCTCAAAAAGCTGGAAGCTGACGCCGTAGTTCTTTTTGCAAAACTGGGCAATTTGCAAGTTGGAGCCTGGCTCCTGTCCACCAAAGTTGTTGGCCGGAAAGCCCAGCACGGTCACCTTGCCGCCAAACTGCTCATGCAGTGCCTGCAGGTCTTCGTACTGAGGGGTGTAGCCGCATTCTGATGCGGTGTTCACAATGAGCACCTTCTGGCCTTTGTATTTGGAGAAGTCAATGGTTTCGCCATCGATAGAGGCCATTTTGAAGTCGTAGAAGGAGCTTTGTGCCATAGCTGCGGAAGAAAGAAGAATGAGAAGGTAGAGTAGTTTTTTCATGGTGATGATTTTATTCAACTGTCAAAAGTAACATTTGGCATCTATTGGAGATGCCTGCCTGCGCAGGCATGACGTTCGCTTTCAAGTAAAATCACATCCTATCCGGAACGTCTATTCCCAATAACCCCATTCCAGTCTTAATTGTTCTGGCAACTACAAGAGACAGCATCACCCGCAGCTTCACCTTGTCCTGGTTGTCTTCATTGAAGATGGAATGCTCGGTATAGAACCTGTTGTACTCCTTGGCCAGCTCAAACACATAATTGGCGACTACCGCAGGATTTAACTCTTCCGCCGCCACTCTCACTTTGTCAGGGAAGTCGGCTATCACACGGATCACTTCAGCTTCGAGGGTTTCAAGCTCCAATGCTGCCGGATCGAAACCCTTCAGTTCGATACTCAGCTGCTCTGCCTTTCGCAAAATCGCCGTGATACGGGCGTGGGTATACTGCACAAAGGGGCCGGTATGCCCATGAAACTCTACAGACTCCTGTGGATTGAAGAGCATTCTTTTCTTAGGGTCTACCTTTAGCAGGTAGTACTTCAAGGCACCAAGCGCCAGCGTATTGTAAAGCTCTTTGGCTTCTGTTTCTGTGAAACCTTCTATTTTACCGAGCTCGGTGGTGTGCTTCTCTGCGGTATCCAGCATTTCCTGGATCAGCTCATCGGCATCCACCACGGTGCCCTCCCGGCTTTTCATTTTACCCGACGGCAAGTCCACCATGCCATACGACAGGTGATAAAGCCCATCGGCATAGCTGCGACCCAACCTTTTCAGAATACTGAACAGCACCTTGAAATGGTAGTCCTGCTCGTTGCCCACCACGTAGATGGACTTGTTGAACGGGTAGTCGGCATACTTCATATCGGCGGTACCCAGGTCCTGGGTCATGTACACCGACGTGCCATCCGAGCGGAGTACCAATTTGTGGTCCAGTCCTTCTTCGGTAAGATCGGCCCAAACAGAGCCATCCTCTTTTTTGTAGAACACACCTTTAGCAAGGCCTTCGTCTACTATGTCTTTGCCCAGCAGATATGTATTCGACTCCTGGTACATCTTGTCGAAACTCACGCCCATTGCCTTATAAGTGGCGTCAAAGCCTTCGTACACCCAGCCGTTCATTATTTCCCAAAGAGACACCGTCTCGGGGTCATTCTCCTCCCACTGCTTCAGCACCGTTTGCGCTTCCAGAATAAGCGGTGCCTTTTTCTTGGCCGCTTCTTCATCTATTCCCTGTGCTTTGAGCACCTCAATTTCTTTCTTGTATTCCTTATCGAAAATTACATAGTACTTACCTATCAGGTGATCACCTTTCAGCCCTGCTGACTCAGGTGTTTCACCATTCCCCCATTTGCTATAGGCCAGCATCGACTTGCAGATATGAATGCCCCTATCGTTCACAAGGTTTACCTTGAACACCTCGTAGCCATGGGCATGAAGTATGCGGGAAGTGGAGTCGCCCAGGAAATTGTTACGCAGGTGGCCAAGGTGAAGCGGCTTGTTGGTGTTGGGCGAAGAAAACTCCACCATCACTTTGCCACCGTGAGGCGGTGCAATGCCGAAAGATGGGTTCGTGAATACTTCTGAGAGTGTTTTGCCCCAGAGCGTGTCACTCATGGTCACATTAAGAAATCCCTTCACCACATTGTAGGCCGACACCACGCCAACGTGAGCCACCAGGTAGTCGCCCAGCAGCTTACCTGCTTCTTCAGGGTTCTTGCCCGTTACTTTCAGGTAGGGAAAAGTGACAAAGGTATGTGAGCCTTCAAATTCCTTTCTGGTAGGTTGAAAAGCAACGTCGTCTGCCGCTAGCTCGTGGTTAAATACTTCTTTGAAGGCCTGTGAAATGCCTTCCTTCAACTGCTCCTCTAAATTCATCTGTGATCGCTCGGACATGGGCCTTCTGAAAGGCCGTTTCTAAAATGCTGTGCAAAGGTACAGGTAGTGGGAGAATGATACAATGGAAGTTGAGTAAAAGCCGGGTGACCGCCATGGAAAATGCAGTTTGGATCATTTACTGTTTTTACCGCCGTCAAAAATCAGTTAGATTCACTTAATGATACAATGGGAATATGGGCCGGTTCATTTTCAGATGTGCGACTCAGAAATCTTCTGATTGCATAATTCTGTAACTTTACTGTATGGACGCAGCTGAGAAAAAAATATTGAATAATTACTTTGGCCTTCTGGAACGGATGAACCCGTCTATGAAGCTCAACCTTATTGACCGGCTCACAGCTTCTATAAAATCCCGGACTTCATCCAAATCGAAGATTCGTTCTTCATTTGGAGCTTGGGATTCTGAACAATCTGCAGATGAACTCATAGATGAACTCAGAACCAGCAGGAACACCAACCGCCAGATTGAAGAGCTTTGAAGTACTTGCTGGACACCAATATTTAGATAGGTTCAGTACACACGGATGCTGGCTTGTAAAGACACCCGCCAGAACCAGGCAACTACAAAAATAGTCACAATCTGACTAAGAAATTAGTTGATAACTATATCTTAGCATTTCATGTGCATATAATTTGTTTTTCAGCGGCCACATGGAATAGCTTTTACCACTGGAGAATGAATATTTAGCTTTTCGATCCACTTATTCATCTCCGTTGGGTATGGCCCTCCTTATGGCTATTTCATCAACACAAGACCTCCAGCTATGAAGTTACTTTTAACACTTGTCATTTGCACTATTGTCTTACCTCTCCAGGCTCAAACGTTCGACGAGTTGATTGGCAATGGGAGCAAACTCTACGATGAAAAGCAATACGTTGAATCAAGCACCGCATACGACAAGGCGTTTGCATTAAAAGAGGGCACGGCCAGTCAATACTACAATGCGGCATGTGCGTGGGCCCTGGCTGACAATGCAGCACAGGCGACAAAATATCTTGACCTGGCGGCAGACAAAGGCTGGAAAAACGTAAAACATGCCCAGAGAGACAAAGACCTGATATCCTTACATACTCATCAAAACTGGGAAGCGACTTTAGCGAAGATGCAAGCCAATCTGGACGAGTATGAAAAAGACTTTGACAAACCCTTAAAGGAGCAGCTGGAAAAAATATACGTCAAAGACCAGACACTGAGACAGCTGTATGTGGATGCAGAAGAGAAATTCGGGAAGGGTTCTGATGAAATGAAGTATTTCTGGCAGTTGGTTGCCGAGCAAGACAGCCTTAATGAGGCGGAAGTGGTAAAAATTATTGAAGAACGAGGTTGGGTGGGCATACCGCTGGTGGGAGGACAAGCCAATATCACCCTGTGGCTTGTGATTCAGCATGCCCCACTCGAAACCCAGGAGAGATACCTGCCTTTGCTGAAAGCATCGGTATTAAAAGGAGAATCGAGTGGCAGCCACCTGGCGCTGTTGGAGGACAGGATCCAGATGCGCAACGGCCAACCACAGACATATGGCTCCCAAATAACCAGTGACAAGGAGAGCGGGCAGCAAATAGTGTATGAGGTAAAAGACCCCGAGTACGTGAACCAGAGAAGAAAGGAAGTGGGCCTCGGCCCCATTCAGGAATATGTGAAACGCTGGGGCATAGAATGGACGGTGGAGCAAAAAGAGAAATGACCGTCAGCCTGTAAAATGCCTTCCAGGAACTGCTCCTCTAAATTCATCTGTGATCGCTCGGGCATGAGCCTTCTGAAAGGTCGTTTCTAAGATACCTTAGAAAGGTGCGGTAGTAGGAGATTGATACAATGGATGGCGGGTAAAAGCAAGAGCTTCTTGTGGGAAACTCAATTGATTTGGCTGGCAAATAACCTCAGTAAGGTAAAATATCCTGACGCCAATCCCAAGAGGCGAACCACGCAAATAGTAACCACACAAATTGACTGAAAGAAGGTAAAACTCAACTCCCTTCCACTGCCTTCAATATACCATAGAATGTCTTTTCCTGTGCCCACACGCACAGCAACTACAATTTGTATATCATGCTAGCTTTGGTTAAATCGGAAATAACTTTAGCGTTAGTAACCCTGTGTGAACGATTGTTTCAGATCATTATTTCCCATTAGCACTCAGCTATGGCCTTGAGTTGCGCAATAAAAACAAGGGATAAAAATCATTTTTCAATAAAAAAAGTTACTTTCCAAACAGAAAAATAACGACCAATGCTTAGACACCAGCCAATAGTTTTCCTGCTGCTGATGCCGATTTTCGGGCAGGCCCAAAACGACACACTTCCCCTGATAAAGCCACTGGAAATTTTTGAAAAGGTCAGAGAGTTCCGTAGCAATGAAGACTATGCTGGCGCCGTCGAATTATTAAAGCATATACCCGAAAACGACACAAGCTATTTTCTTGCCCAAGCCGAACTGCTTGTTACTTACGGAGCGGCAAATGACATTAATCCTGCCAAAGCATTGGGCGCACGTCTTACGGCGACAAACAACGAGTACAATGCCACCAATTTTTTAGAATGGGGGAATGCCTGGCTCAATGCAGGGGATGCCGAAAAAGGAGTCGAGATCTATAAAAAAGGCCTGAGCAGGTACCCCACACACCATATGATGCACAACAATATTGGTGTTGCCTACTTTAGATTAGGTCAATATGCGCTGGCCGAAGACCATTTAAAGGAATGCCTGAGCGTTAGCCCATTCTATTCCAATGCCCATATTATGCTCGCCCGCATAATGATTCTCAAAGGGTTGCGAACGAAAGCTATGCTGAGCTTAATGACCTATTTGGCGATTAATCCGGATGACAACAGCGCACTGGTAATGCTGGAAAACCTCGTTAACGGCGCAAACCGCCTGGAAGGCACCCTCGTTGCACATGAAATTAATGATGATTTTTACTCTATCGAGCTGTTGCTCAGGTCAAAAGCACCATTAGACGAGAGGTTCAAAACTTCGGTGGATTTCAATGCCTACCTCGTTAAATACAGCACGATGCTTCTCGAAAACTTAATTTACAATTCTGAAAGTGAGGATTTCTGGATGCGATTTTACGTTCCATTCTATCTCAAGTTACATAAACAGGGTCTTTCTACATTTTTCATCTACAAGCTACTTTCATCCACAAAGAATGAAAAAGTGAGCATGTGGTTAAAAAGTCACCAGAAAGAAAACGATGCCTATGTCGACTTAGCAAATAAGGAGTTGGCCAGCGCCAAATTCAGTAAAAAAATCACACTTCTCGGCGAGACAAAGATGTTCCCTGTTTGGTACTATGGCAATGGAAGAGTGAACGCCTTTGGAGAACAAGTGGATGATGACACTCGTGTTGGCCCCTGGGTAATCTATTATGACAACTGGGAGAAAAGTAGTATTGGAAAATACAGCGAAGACGGAAAGAAAATTGGAGATTGGTTTTTCTATCACAAAAACGGCGAATTGCTAAGAAAGGAAGTATACGATGAGAATGGTCGGGTGATTGAAAATGTGGTATACTATGATAACGAGGGGAGACTTTCCACTGAGGCTCCCTTTTCGGATGGCAAACTGAATGGAGAGCTCACGTACTATATGGCGTGTGGTCAGGTATCGGAAATCCAGCCTTATGAAAATGGAGCCAATACCGGTCAGGGGGTGGTTTACTACAGTAGTGGGCAAAAGTATTCCGCCATGCAAAGTCAGGATGGGTCGTTGGAAGGAACATACGACTACTACTACAAATCTGGAAATCTAAAAACGTCCTATACCTACGCAAATAATCTACGCCACGGCCCCTTTAGCAGCTTTCATCAGAATGGTTCAAAGGATGAGCACGGGGCTTTCTTCGAAGGCAATGAAACCGGAGATTGGAAAGGATTTCATGACAATGGAAAGCTAAGATTCGAAGGGGCTTTTCTGGACGGAAACAGGACTGGCGAATGGAAATTCTACAATCAGGACGGTTTGCTTACCGAAATTGAACAGTACGATCAAGAAGGCAATAGTCACGGTGACTATAAATTTTTTGACAAAAAAGGGCGCCTTTATGGCGAAGTAGTTTACTCAAAGGATCGGGTAGTAGAATACACCTACTACGATTCAGAAGGGGTTGTTATTGCACATGAAGCCGGCGTTTCAGGAAACCTGCCTTACAAAAGCTACAATGCGCTTAGACATGTGTTGGCAGAGGGAACGCTGACAAGTGGAAAGCTGAATGGCCCTCTCATCTATCGTCATTATAACGGTAAATTAAGCCAGCAAGGCAAGGCCGTCGACAACAGCTGGGACGGAGAATTTAAAAGCTTTTATGAAAATGGGCAGGTGAGGGAGCACAACACTTATTCTGACAAAAAGGCTAACGGCTACTATCGGGAATACTATATTAACGGAAAGGTAAAATCAGAAGGCTGGCAGCAGGATGATATGCCCGTTCAGACATGGCATTACTACTACCCGGATGGCACGTTGGAACGTGAATCGTATTACCTGAAAGGTGAACTTCATGGTCCGGTACGTGAATATGACTTCAAAGGGAGGTCTTTCAGTGAATACACTTATGATCAGGGCATATTGGAAAAAATTGTACTCTATGACACGCTTGGATCACCCTTCTATAATACCCATTTGAAGAATGGCTCCGGCACCTATGAGCTTCAATATATTAGTGGAAAAATTCGGCAAAAATCCGAAAGCGTCTGCGGTGAATACACAACCGATGTGTTGGTATACGCCTCTGATGGGCGTGTGACAACAAAAATCCCTATCAAAAATGCAGAATACAACGGCACCTACGAATTTTTTGGATCGGAGGGGAAGCTGAAGGTTACCGGCAACTACCTTAACAACAAACAGTCCGGATTATGGACATGGTACGACGACAACGGCTCAGTGTCCTCCACAACTGAATTTCTAAATGGTTTAAGGAACGGAAAAAGCATTCATTATTACGAAAACGGCAAGGTGGAGTCGGAATGTTCCTACAAAAATGGCGTGAGAGAGGGAAGCTGCCATTATTACAGCATGAACGGTACACTACAGGTAGAAAAAGTTTACGACAATGACCATGTGGTGGGTTATCGACACCTCCTGCCCGATGGAAATATTAGTCAAATATTCCCATTCGATCCGTCTGGAGATTTTACACTCAAGGCCTATTTCCCCAACAAGGAACTAAGTTGTTTGCAGGAGTATAAAGACGGACTGATCCACGGGTCGCTGAAATATTATGAAACTAACGGAACCGTTCAGGAAGAAGGGCATTACTCGCATGGAGAGTTGTCGGGACCATACAGACATTTCTTTGCAAACGGTCAACTTAGTAGTGAGTCACATTACAAGTACGATGAATTGGAAGGTGTTCAGAAGTTTTTCTTTCCAAATGGTAAGTTACGCAAGGTCGTAAACTGGCATATGGGTAAACAAAATGGTGAAGAGATTGTGTTTTCTGCTGACGGCAAGGTGAAAAAAAGAAATTACTACTGGAATGATGAATTATACCAATAAGCTTTTTATAGGTCTCTTGCTTGTAATCTTCCCAGGTGCGTTAAGCAACCTGTACGGGCAAACTGGCGATCCGGAAGCGACCTTTGCCAGGTACAAAAGCTTGTATCCCGATGAGCAGGCAATCTACCTTGTTCTTAAGCAGCATATGAATATCTCAATGGCAAATGACTCGCTGATGATTACCACGAGTCATTATGAGGAGATGCTTCATTTGGGCGAAAATTCGAAACCCTATGCGCAGGGAAAAATCTACAGCAGCTCATTTATAAGGGTTAGCCAATTGGATGCAAAAACTCTCGTTCCCGCTAAAAAGAAATATGAAGTTGAGCAAGTCAAGGAATTTAAAGAATCGTTTGACAAAGATTCTAATATATTTTACGACGACGTCAAATATATCAACTTTCTCTTTCCCGCAATCCAGCCTGGGGCAAGAACTCAACTGTCATATACCGAGACGGTTACCGATCCGCATTTTTTGGGACAATACCGACCAGCTACATTTATTCCTGTCATCGAGTCGGAGTTCGTGGTAACGGTAGATGATGGAATAGACATTAACTTTTATACCTTCCACCGATTTGAGGACATTTATTCGAGAGAAGAAAAAAGTATTGGTGGAAAGAGAATTTTTCGCTTCAGCGGCAAGAATATTCCGAAAATCAAATTTGAAGCCAATAGTCCTAGTCTAAGCTACGATGAGCCGCATTTAATTCCGGTCATCCGAAGCTTTACGTCCTCTGAAAATGAAAAGGTCAATGTATTGTCTTCGTTGCAGGATCTTTACAGCTGGTACCGGGGGTTCATTCACGACCTGAAAAAAGACGACCCGTCGATAAGGGGTATTCTTGATTCAATAGTCAACCCTGAAGATACCGAGTTAGAGAAGGTGCGGAAGGTTTTTTACTGGGTGCAGGACAACATCAAGTATATCGCATTTGAACAAGGTATGAGGGGGCTGATTCCCCACCCCGGCAGCTATGTACTCAACAACCGATATGGTGACTGCAAGGACATGTCAAGTATAATCATAAGCATGCTGCACCAACTTGGCATTGATGCCAGGTTTGTATGGATTGGGTCACGTGATCTTCCCTACAAATACTCCCAACTCCCAAGCCCGATGGTTGATAACCACATGATCGCTGCCTACCAGCACGGAAAAGAATGGATTTTTCTGGATGCCACCGGGCAGTACATTCCGTTCGGTTACCCCACTTCTATGATTCAGGGGAAGGAAGCGCTGGTGGCTGTGGAAGAAGATCACTACGAATTAGTCACAGTACCGGTGCAAACCCCCAGCGAAAGCATAATGAGCGATTCCTATACCTATTCAATTGAAAAAGGGATGGTGAAGGGAGAAGGAAAATTACAACTCACAGGCCATGCAAGAGTATTCAACGCATACAAAATGATAAAGTCCAACAAAACCAGCGTTGATAATTATGTGAACCGCCTTTTAAGCAGAGGAAGCAATAAATTCTTTGTAGATAGTTATCAAATAGCTCACCTCGACAACCGAGACGAGCCCATCGCACTCGACTACCAATTTCGAGTGGAGGACTATTACCGAACAACAGGGAATCAGATTTTTTTCAACATGAACATGGATAAGGGTATGGCGGGCAGCACCATCAAACCGGACCGGGTTCATTCTTTGGAAAACGAATATCAGTACGTGAATTCCAGCGAAGCTATTTTTAATATTCCTGAAGGCTACGCCATAAGCTTTGTTCCTCAGGACTCAGGCATAGACACTGACATTTTTAGTTATAAAATAACCTATACCCAGAAAGCAAACAGAATTGTGCAGAAGAGAGATTATCAGATTAAATACCTACAGTTGCATCCACAGCAATTTTCCGTTTGGAACGAAGCAATAAAACACTACTCCGAAAGTATGCGGCAGGTAGTCATTCTCAGTAAAAAAGAAACAGAGTAAGATGAAAAATATTTATCCCGTCAGCATATTTATTTGTTTCGTTTTCCTTTCAAACAGCTCGATGGGGCAACAGTTTGAAGAATACACATGGACGCCCGACCGAGCGCTCACCAGCTTAGATAAGGCAGAGGCAGATTTACCTTTGCTCTACCTGAAAAAAACCATTCAATACCAGTACCTGTACGAAGAAACTGAAAAAGAGCCCGTATGTTACTTTACCGACCATCAGATCATTCGGGTAAATAACGATGAAGCACTTCAGAGGGTAAACAGAATCTACATCCCTACTGAAAACATGATTGAACTTATCGACGTAAAGGCACGAACCATTACTCCTTCAGGCAAGGTTGTTTTGTTAGATGAAAGTAATATTCGTGAAGTAAAGGATGAAGAAGAGGGTGGATATCAGATTTTTGCCATCGAGGGGGCTGAAATTGGCGGCGAAGTAGAATACTTCTACACAAAAAAGATAACTGCCCGCTATTTCGGACGTGAATTTGCGCAGCTCAAATACCCTATGAAGGACTTTTCCTTCACATTGACGTGTCCTGAAAATCTTGAATTTGAATTTAGGAGCTACAATGGACTACCCCAGGTAACACAAAGCGATACATCAAAGTCATTCAATCGTTATACGCTACACGCTGATTATATTGAAGATCTCCCGGAGGAAGCTTTCTCATCGTTTGATGGCAGTCGGCAAAGGCTGGATTTCAAGCTTTCTTACAATTCCGCATCAAGTAAAAATCGACTTTTTACCTGGAACGATGCTGCGTCAAGAATCTACAATCAGATCTACAGTTTTGATCCTGCGGAGATGAAAGATGTGAAAAAACTGCTGAAAGTTGTGGGAGTGGATAAGTTGGCAACAGCGAAAGAAAAAATATCAAAGACTGAGCACTATGTCAAAACAAATTTTTACCTCAATGAAAATGCCGGCTCGGAGGCAGAAGATTTAAGCACGATACTAAGACAAAAATTTGGGAATGAAAGAGGCCTCACGATTCTCTTTGCAGCATTACTTACCGAGCTGGGTGTTAGCCATGAAATAGTACTCACGCAGTCTCGTTCGGAGGTCTACTTCGACAAAGATTTTGACACCTGGAGTTCGTTGAACGACTACGTTATTTATTTGCCTGATCTAGGCTCCTACCTCGCTCCGTATGCGTTTGAGCTTCGTCTGGGAAATATTCCATCAAACCTAACAGCCACAAACGGCCTCTACATTCGCCCAATGAAGGTAAGAGACTTCACCTACCCGGTTGCGGAAGTCAGGTGGATACCTGAACCCGATCACACCGTGGAGTTTGACAACTTATCCATCGGCGTCAGGATACCCGACGATCTCAGCGCAGCAATAATTGAGGTACAGAGAAGTTTTGGCGGGGTACAAGCATCTTATCTTAAATCTATCTATGAGTTTCTTGAGCCTGAGAAAAAGCAGGACCTTCTGGAGGAAATGATTGAATTTTTGGCAATCGATGCAGAGGTGGAAAATGTAAGTCTGGATAATAAAACATTCACCTACCAAAACTGGAATGATCCATTCGTCATAACTGCGAATTATAAGGCCCCCTCTTATCTGGAACTCGCTGGTGACATCATGCTGTTTAAAGTCGGTGAACTCATCGGGCCGCAAAGTGAGCTTTACCAGGACGAAAAGCGGATTACCAGAGTACAGAACACCAATAACAGGAGCTATTTTCGCAAAATACAAATCCATCTACCGCCTGATTTTTTGATCGAAAACGCCGACGATATTGACATGAATGTTCAGGTTGAAGAGGGCGCCAGAGTCATCTATGCTTTTAAGAGCACCCATCAACTTCATAATGCCTTATTATCCATCACCATTGACGAGTTCTATAATGAAATCTATTTCCCGCAAGAAAGATTCGAGGAATTCAGAAAAGTAGTTAATGCGGCTGCCGACTGGAACAAAGTGACCCTGGTAATGAAAAGGAAATAGCCTCTTACTGAGCTTTTTGACCACGAACTTACCACTAAGCACTTTTCACCTAAAAGATTTACTCTATTTTACCTACCGACTTAGTCGCCTCCAAAACGAAGTACTCAAGCCACTGAAGTGGCAGGTAAGTCCGCTCCCTAATCAGGGTTCTCAATCTGCTCTACACCCACAATCTGGGTAATCGGAAAAACAGCAGGGCCAAACTGGTTATAAATGGCCACATCGGCAGCATCACGGCCATAGCCCACGGCCACGTAGCCACCCTTAGTGCCTTTTTGTACCGCATCGAAGGTGTACCAATTGCCACCTACATAGGCTTCAAACCAGGCGTGCAAGTCCATTGGTTCGAGGCCATAAAGGTACCCCACCACCATGCGGGCAGGAATGCTGAGGCTGCGGCACAAAGCTATCCCAAGATGGGCAAAGTCTCTGCAAACGCCTGACTGTTGCTGATTGACTTCAGTAGCTGAAATCGGGCGACCGCTATTCCCGGAAAAATAACGGATGTTGCTGCGCAGCCAGTCTTCAATGGCCGCCACCTGGTCGTAGCCAGGAAGGCTCCCACTAGTTATGGACGTTGCCATTTCTCCAAACCTGTCGGACTCGCAATAGCGGCTTGGTAGCAGATAGCTCAGCACCTCGTTGGGCAGGTGCTGGATTTCAACAAAGGGAGCACCAGGCGCTGTGTCCACCAGATCTATGGTTTTCACATTGGCCGACGTTCGCACCACAAAATCACCCACCGGTGCCACCAGTCGCTGGCAAAGATTCTTATAGTCGTCGGTGTATTCAAACACCGGCACATACGGCAGGATGGCATATTCCTCTCTGGCAACCCATTGCTGTCCGCCGCTTCTTGGCCTGAGCATGAGAATAAAGGGAGTCGGTTCAGCTATACTGAAGGTCAATTCGCAACTGGTTCGCAACCACATGCAACGAAGATATTTAGAAAATGAAACGGTTAAGAAAAGATAAAAAGGGAGTCGGGGCGCAAATGTACGGTATATGATAGCCTGAAAAAAGCCGGACACCAATAGTAATCAAATATTAACTCAACCACTTCACTGATGCCTGCTGCTGCATTGAAATGCTCCACCTCCTTAAATCACACAAATGAGTAGGTCTTTTGCACTCTTTACACAATTGAAGTATCAAATAATGTTAACTTACGGGTTCTTTACCGGCCAAACAGCAACTTACTGTCGGCTAATGGATTAGAGCCTATTGACCTGAGACGTGCTAATGACGAAACTTTTTAGCTTTGTACTTGTACTAATGCTGCCTGCCCTGTCGGCTGTGGGACAAACCTGCATCCAAAAGTACGACAGCGTGGAGCGGTACAAGCACAGCTATCCTGAGAAGGCAAAGTTTTATGCCAACGCACTGCTGGTCGACCTTGACTCGGGCAGGTGTGTAGAAGAAATTGGCCTGGCGGCTCTATACAACAATATAGGCCTGCTCTTTTGGGACCTTAACGACAGAAAGCGAAGCGTTAACAGCCTGTTAGCCGGTCTTAAGCACGAGTTGGTCAATAAAGACTCTATCCACAAAGATCTCCTCGGGCTTTACTATAACCTTTCCACCATCAATCAGGAGACAGGAGATTTTGAAACGTCGGGCAGGTACTTGAACCTCGCAGAGCGGGTAGTAAATAAATGGTACCTCAACAATCATGAAGCGCAAACACGATTCCTGCTGAACAAAGGCATTTACTACCGTGAAACCGGCGATTTCGAAAAAAGCCTGGCCGCACTTAATGAAGCTGTTAGCTTTATTGGCGAAAAGAATGATTCAATTAGAATTACCCTCCAGATTGAACTGGGCACTACTTACAGGCATTTCGGCGACCTTGAACACGGAGAAGAAGAACTGATAAGCGCAGTTGAACTTGCCCAGGGAACCCATGAGTGGCTGTATTTTCAAGCGATTGACAGGCTGTCATCGTTGAAAATCGAGCAAGGCGACTATTCCGACTCGGAAAACTACCTGCTGCACAACCTCGAAAGAAAGAGGGAGATTTATGGAGACCAGCCCGATGAAATGCTGGAAACATTGAATGAGCTGGGCTATCTGTATTACCGGCTGAATGACCTCGAATCTGCCGAATCGTACATGGATCAGGCGCTGGAAACCGGAAAAGACCTGCGGAATATCAGGCCCTACATGCTCAACAACCTCGGTGCCATTTACATGAAAAAAGGCGACCTGGAAAAAGCCGAAGAGTGTTTCACCGAAAGCTCCGAAGGCTTTAAGGCCCTCTATGGCACCATGAACCCTGATTACGCCAGCAGCCTGAACAACCTGGCTGGCATTTTGAAAGAAAAGGGTGAGCTGGGCGAATCTCTCAACCTGTACACCAGGGTGCTCGACATGGACAAGGTGCTGTCGGGCGTTAATCATCCAAACTACGCCACTTCGCTGAACAACGTAGCCCTGCTCTACATGCAGCTGGGCAACTATTCTCTGTCTGGCAAGCTGCTGATGCAGTCAAAGCAAATCCGTGAGAAAGCGCTGGGCAGATACCATCCGCTGTATATCAAAAGCCTCAACGACCTCGGGATTTATCATTTGCTAATGGAAGATTCGGTGGCAGCCATGGACGTATTTAACGAAGCGCTCGATTCTGAAATAAAGCACATGCAGGATGTGTTCCCTGTGTTAACAGACCGGCAGCGAAAGCTCTATTTTGATGAGACCAGATACAATATTGAAAGATTCTGTTCGCTTGCTTTTTCTGAAAGCTTTTTCAGTGGCCAATATGCCGAAGATGCGCTCAACCACTTCCTGAATACCAAGGGGGTTCTCTTCTATGCCTCCGAAAAAATGAAGAAACTCATCCAGGGAAGTGGTGATGAAAAGGTGGTTAGTATGTACAACGACTGGCGGGACAAAAAATACAGGCTAGCCCAGGCGTATCTTTTAACGGAAGAAGAAAGGATAAGACAAAATATTTCGATAAGTCTGCTGGAGGCAGAATCGGCTCAGCTTGAAAAAGAGCTTTCTCTATCGTTCAAAATCTTCTCCGATCAGGAGAAGTCGTCGTACCACACCTGGAACGAGTTGAGCGAGGTAATGAAAGAAGGCGCAGCCATGGTGGATATCATTCAATTCAGGAATTATTCTGTGGAGGTAAGTGACAAAAAGCTGAAGCAGGGTTTCGAAGAAAGGGAGCGCTATGCCGCCTTTGTTATCAAGCCGGGTAATGTGCTGGAAACAGTTACCTGGTCCAAGCAAACAGACTTTGCCAAGGCATTTTCATTGTACAAAAATGCCCTGCAGTTTGGCGTGCAGGATGTGAATAGCTACAACGTGTTCTGGAAACCGATTGGAGCGCATTTGAAAGACGTGAAAACCATTTACTTTTCACCTGATGGTCTTTTTCATAAGTTGAACCCTGTCATCTTTTTCGACAATGAACGTGATATGTACATTGCCGATGAATACGACTTGATTCATATCACTAGCGGAAAAGACCTGCTGTACTCAGAAGACACCAAGTTCGTAAGAGATGCCAAGATCTTCGGCAACCCTAACTTTGGCCGGCTGGGCGAAACACACAAACTGCTTCAGCTGCCTGGGGCCGAGCGTGAAGCCAACGACATCACCGGCATCCTTGATGTGAGAAAGTGGAAGTCGGATACCTATTATTTCAATGACGCCACAGAGGGCCAAATGAAACGGTTATCGAATCCGGGGCTGATCCATATCGCCACCCACGGCTACTTCAACGACGACCCCAATCATGTTGACCCGCTTCACAGCAGTGGCATTTATCTTTCCAGGGAAGAAGAGACCGACGATAACGATGGTCTGCTGTCCGCCTACGAAGCCATGAACCTTGTGCTGGATCAAACCAGCCTGATTGTGCTGGCCGCTTGCGAGACCGGGCTCGGTACCGTGAAAAATGGAGAGGGAGTATTCGGTCTACAACGTGCTTTTTTGGTAGCAGGGGCCAAGAATATTTTGCTCAGCCTCGTCAAAATCAACGACAATGCCGCTCGTCGGTTTATGAATATCTACTATCAGGAATTGTTGTCACTTGAGGATCCACAGGACGCTTTCTTCAGCGCAAGACGGCTGTTTAGAAAGGAGTATGAAAACCCTTACGACTGGGGCGCTTATATTCTAGTCTCTAAAAACTTCTAGAGGGGGAGCATTGAGTTCCACCTTGTGAAGAAATTCGAATAAGTTCTCCTCAGTGATAAAATTGGCCATATTTGGTGGGTTTGGGGCTGGTTCATACACCCGGATAGTGCTGCCTTTTTGTAACGGCTTTTTTGGGTGACCATTCCAGGCGATCAAAGCGTCCGATTCGTACCCAAGCTGCCTGGCAATCTCCATAAGGTCATTAGGCTTTCTGAGGATGTAGGTGCTTGCCGAAAGCAGGCTAACGGGTGTGTTCGTCTCAATTTGCACCTCCACCCTTCTCCGCAAAATCCTTTTGAACCAGTGATCACTGTCACCCTCAGGCGTTAATTCACCCCGTGGGTAAACAAAGACCTTCTCCGCTGGCACGCCAAGAGTCGTAAGATAGGTCTTTACAGCCTCTCCCCTTTTCTTACAGAGCTCCATATTGTACTCTTCGCCACCAAGATTGTCAGCAAAACCAAACAGGCTGATCTTGCTGATGTCATCGATGCTCACTTGCTCCACCATGCTATTCAAGGCTGCTTTCGCTTGTGGTCGTAACACCGCCATGCCGAAATCGAATAGAATCTTCTCAAAAGACTGATCCCTGGAAGGCTCCGACCTGCCACCGGAAAAGCCCAGGCTAGCCCTGCCTCCAGCGCCTGACGGCAGATAAGACGGCCCGGCTCCTGTTCGTTGTGACCCTGCTCCCTGCGTACCGCCCCCTTCGGCAATTGCAGCAGGGTCGTATACCTTTTTGGGCCGGGCGCCCATTTGCTTTTCAACTATAAGGTCGGGTTTTGGCTTCTCAAAGTTGACCGCTTCGTAGAGCTCATATCCCTGATAGTCCTCTACCCTGAGCGTCACAATATCAATCGATCGGGTATCTCTCAGGTTCGACATAATACGGGCATCTATCAGCGATTCTCCGGAAATGAGAAGAGATAAAAACAACTTTTCGTCGCTGACCTGAAAGGAAAAAAGATCCAGTATTTTCCCATCGAGCCGGTTGGTGGTGAGGAAGCCAACGGAGTCGGAAATATTAAAGTAAGTATCGTCCCAGGTGGAGTTAAACGGAGCGCCCAGATTGTAGACATGGGGCTCAAAAAAGGACTGCCCTTTTGCTGCATAGAGGTCGTAACCACCATAGCCTACATGGCCATCGCTGGCAAACACCAGGCAACTGAACACCTCAGAGTAGTAAGGTGTTATTTCGTTCTCCGAGGAGTTAATTACTTTACCCAAATTAATGGCTGGCGACCATGATTCGGCATACGCCCCTGTCAAACTCATCCATATATCGGCTCCCCCGGCTCCGCCAGGCCGATCTGAGCTGAAAAACAGCGTGTCCCCTGAGCTGGTGATATAGGGATGTTTGTTTTCCGACCCAGGCTCGTTGACGTACTCATTCAGCACCACGGGCTTTGTCCATTTGTCTTTCTCCATATAGCTAACATAGATCGAACAGTCTGAAGCAGCCTCTCCCAGGCAGGATGAGAAATAGAACTTCTTTCCATCGGCGGTAAAAGAGCCGGATCCCTCCGCCCAATGTGTATTAATATTTTCAAAATTTTGATCTCCTCCAGCATATACCCAGCGGTTGTTGCGGCGGTGCTCATAGGCAGCCAGGTCAGGCAGTAGCCCATCGTACTGACTGCCCTCAAACTGCTCGCCTGGCAGGTTGCGGGTAGTGGCAAATACCAAATGGAGATTGCCTGGATTTACAACTGCACCAAAATCATGAAATTTTGAGTTTATACCTTCTAACACATCCACCTTAAATCCCCGATCGATTTTCTTTTGCCTGATGGCCAGCAAACACCCCTCCTTATGGTTTCTGGATAAGTCAATCAACTCGGGACTCGCATCAGGCATGGAGATCAAAACATTATAAACGGAATCGGCTTCCTCATAGGCACTGTCGTGCATGCGCAAAGTGGCATAATAGTAAAGTGACCTTGCCCGAAAAGGATGGTCGGGTCGGTTGCCCAACGCAACAAATGCTACCTCCGCTTTATCGTACTGAAGTGTCTGTTGATAACAAATGGCCAGCTTGTACCTCGACTCAATGTTTTGCTTATCGATACTAACAATCTTTTCATAGTACTCAATGGCCTCCAGGTACTGATGTGCCTCAAAGTGTGCCTCCGCAAACTCCACCAGCTTAGGCACCGACTGCGAGAAGCCGATGTGGGCTGATAAAATGAAAGCGATAAGTATTACTTTTCTCATTGGCTAGAAAATGGGGCTCGTCATATTACGCAGCGGTCGAGACAAATTCAAATTATAAGTGAGTGAGATTTCATACGTTGGCAGGTCGTTGCTCAGCTCCGTGCCGAGGTTGTAAGTTTGGGCATTCAGGTCCACACTAAACCCAAGCCGTATATTTTCCACTTGAAAGCCAGTGAGCACAATGACCGAATCTCCCACTCTGTACCACGCTCCAAACTGCATAAGAAACGCAGTGCGGGAGCGCACAGAGCTAAGAAACGTAGACAGGTAGGTGCCTGCATTTACTTGCGTATTGCCATGGGAATACAGCGCATAGAAAGACGGGAATATGTGCCAGCGAGGTGCGAGTGGTAGTTTCACCGAACCGAAAGCCTTATAAAGGAAATTGAGGCGGCTGGGCTCAACACTTTGGTAGTCGATGATAGGTCGGTTAAGGTTATCGATGCTGGCACCGAACGTGAAGCTCTTGTCTCTGATATAAAGATTCTGGTTGTCGAAAGCCGTATACATGACCCCAAAATTAAAGACCGGATAGAAAACGGAAGAGACAGGAATGCCCTCCCCAGGTCTGGTGTCGTCATAACCAAAGTACTTATTGAACTGAGAACCCCACTGCAATTGGTTACCATTGATTCGCTGCTGCACAGCGCCCCCCTGTAGGCCAAAAATAAAGTAACGGTTTGAAAACTGGTCAAGCTTGATATTGTAGGCTCCGTTCAAAAGCACCTTTCTGGCACTGTAAAGCCCCTGATAACCCCGGCGTTCCTGAAAAAAACTGATCCCTGCTCCACCTACCTGTACCGATTTGCTGGTGTGCTTTTGAAACGGGTAGGTGAAGGTGGTTTGCACCATCTCAAAGAAGTTTTCTGAATTAGGGCTGCCCCCTCTTTTGTAGTTGGAATTAAGAGAAAGGTTGGGGATAGCTCCTGTAAAGGCCGGGCTCATAAAAGACGAGCTGGCAAAATATTGCGAAAACTGTCCCTCCTGAGCCAGGAGGTTGAGTGAAGCAAAAAGTAGTAGCGCAGTAAAAGTCTTTCTCATATTATTTCACCAAAAGTACTGCGCCCGATTGATTATGATTCTCTGTCTCGCCCTGCAGCTGAATGGTATAGTAATACACACCATTGGGCGCTCCCACTCCCGATGGCATGGTGCCATCCCACCCCATCAGCGAAAGATCGACATCGTCTCCCGCCTGGCTGTAGAGGTATACCTCTTTGTTGAACGAGTCGAACACCTGCATATAAATACTTGTCACCTTATCACCAGAGTAGAACGGCCGGAACAAATGATTCTCGTCCAGTTCACCATTGGGTGCGAAGGAGTTGGGGACAAAGAAGTGGGGCCTGATGATGACTGGTATCAGCGCTATGTTCAGGCGAGTGACCTCACTTGAGATGGGAATGCGCTCTGTCGATTCAAACCTGCCAAACGACTCCGACTGTGGGTCAGAGCCATCGACAAAGACACCCGGAACGCTATGGTATAAGGTATCATCTGCAGTGTACATAACTAACGCCGCTTCATATTTCTCGGACCGTATCTGCTCCCCATTTTGAAAATTCTCCAGATCGATGCCAGAAAAATCCACGCTAACAAAGGCACTTGCCAGCACCTCCGGCGACACCACTTGCCACTCTACCTGATCGGCAATTCCCACAATGTCCTCGTCGGGATTCAATGTGGAACCATCCGGACGCAGGATTCTCACCTCGAATGTAATATTTGGATCGAAGCCACTGAAGGTGATGTAATTAGTAAATCCGTTGATGCCTGTAGGAAAGGTAAGTTCACCATTAGAAAGCACACCCAACGCTCTGCCTTCAATATACCCGGTACCACCGGAGGTTGTGCTCCCTTTAATAACTACTTCCTGATCAGCATCGGTTTTGATCACCCCTCTGGCCATGCTCATAGTGCCATTAACAGTCACTTTTCTGGGGTTTACTATGAGCTGTCCGTCTTTGTCTACGGTAAAGTCAAAGAAAATTAGCTCTTCTCCAATAAGCTCCTGGTCGGCCGTGCCAATGAATTTGATGCTACCGACATCCGTGTTCGACACGAAGTTGATATCGCTGAAGCTCGTTACCTGCCCCTGATTATTTAGTCTTCCATTCAACGTAGTGTTGCCGCCAAAGTAAAAGCTGGCGTCGCCGCCTACGAAGAGGGCGGCGTCGCTTCCGAGGTTGAAGGATTGGGCCCAACCAGAAAAAGTGGCCAGAATAAAAATGAGGTTAATGATGCTTTTCATTCCTTATTCATTAGTTGATTGACCTCGAAATTTCAACCCACCGCAATAAATCGGCATTGTACAAGAGGTGCAAGGTAGAGTTTTGGCCCATAACAAAACTTGGGCTATCTAGTAGCATACCGCCTGACCCAGCAAAGCCCGAATTCATTGTCACGGTTGGCGCTCCGGCCCCAACAATTAATATTACTTCCTGACCATCCTGGCCTGCGCCTATTTGATTAATAGTACCTGAAATATTTACTCGAACGACTCTGGACGCAGGCATAGGAAGTGCATTAGAGACTATTGATTCTAGCTTGGGCGGAGTGGTGAATGCTCCTGTAATAGAGGCACTGCCGCCTATTAGCACACCCCCGTCAACATCAAGCGACGTGCCTCCAGCCGTGGTGTTCGTTATAACCATGGCTGGAAGAGAGCCAGCACCATTCATATCCAAGAGTATTCCATTGCCTACCGTTGCGTTGTGACTGACTACTAGAGCATTGCCGTCTACTATTTTATCAACCTGAAGAGAAGCTCCAGTGCCGGAGCTTTGAGCAGTAACGGCAGCAACCGAATTACTCGCACTTACGGTTTGGAAACGGGCAGTAACACCGGTACCACTGTTAGTTACTGAAAGAGCGTTGTTTGGATTAGATGTATTGCCTTGAGTAATAAGTAAGCCAAAACCGGAATCAGCCTGTTGATTGACAATAATACCATTTTTGGTGCCTCCGCCGGCAGCTGTTCTCACCTCAAGGCGGCCCCCAGGTGCCGCAGTGCCTATTCCAACGTCGAAGGTTGTGTTGTTGGAAACACCATCACCAATGATAGCCGTTTGGGTTGTTGTAGCAACGGTGCCTGCACCGAGGGCGATGCTCCGAATGGCATTTGCCTGCGCTCCAGCGCCAATAGCGATGGAGCTATTAATTGTGGTTGGCACGGTAGCCCCATTACCGATGGCTATTGAATTGGTAGCGCCGGCAGCTACTGTAGCCACCTGACCCAGAGCAATTGAACCAGCCTCTCTTGCTTCTGCCTGTGCACCTAAAGCCACTCCATTTAAATCAGCCGTTGTAAACCGACCAACGGCCACAGATGAACCTCCGGATGAGGTTGATGAGCGCCCAATGGCAATATTCTCTATACTGCTTGTAGAATTAGCATTCCGCCCTATTAAAATATTGTCGGCAGATGCGGTCACGCCAGTACCAGCATTCCGTCCGAGTATTATGTTATCGGTAGCGCTAAGTAAAGCGGAACCGGCTGTGAATCCCATAACCAAATTATTTGAGCCGGTTGTTAGTGCGTTTGCAGCGCCAGGACCAATAAGTATATTTTGTGTACCTCCCGCCAACGCAATGCCTGCGTTTCCACCCAGGTAATTGTTATTTATATCAGCAACAAAATCTCCCAAGGGACCCCATCCTCCATTGTATCCTTCGAAAGCTGCATTGGTTGTATTATACCTTAGCATTCCAGGTACAGGCGTGCCAGGTTGTTGCACTGTTGTGCCACCTGGTAGTTTCAAGGCGCCTGTGCCAAACATTGTAACATCATTATTCTCCAACTTCATCGATTCAAATTGAACCGTTGTTCCATTCGGGATAATTTCAAAAGAAAGGGAGGAGCCCCTGGCACTGCCTGACCATGCCTCCGTTGCCTGGCTACGAATCATGCCAGACCTAAGAAAACTGGCACCATCATATCCTACAAAAACGATGTCACCAATACGATCACCGAGGGCCAGCGCAGCAGGAGCACTTTGGTTGCCTCCAGCACTCACCAACGTGACCTGAGAGGGGTTCTGAAATGACCAGGCTGTCAACTGGGCCTGACCAGCGGAAGTAAAGTCACCTGCCACAGCGCCTAATTGGTAGTCAGTAGCGGGCAGCACACTTGGCACTGGGTTACTCGTTCCAAAAGTTAGATTATCACCATTGTCGGAGAAGACAGAAGTGATCCCCCCTCCCGGTGCCCAACTCAGAGCTCCTGCCCCATCATTCGTTAACACACCCGCCAGATTGTCGGGAGGTAAAACTAAAGAATGAGTCAATGTTGCAGCGTCAGCAGCGATAGATACAGTGCCACCACCAGCGTTTAGCTGTATATTACCTGACGTGATAATATTCTGTGTGCCAAAATCGGGCGTGATTTTGGTGCCAGCTATGGCTGCTGCGCCACTAATTTCGTTGTTGGTAATAGTTGTTGCCGCAATTTTCGTGTTGTCAACAGCGTTGGCGGCAATTGTTGCAACACCTGCATTTGACAAAGTCATGTCTCCTGAAATTGCCACGGCAGACGGCAGGCCAGCATTGCCAACCCAGATACTGCCGTCGACGAGCGTCGACCCTTCATCCACGCCATCACTAAAGGCAGTTGGTACCCCCTTTAGCTGGCTCCAGTCAATAAGGTTACCTCCTGTGTTAATAGTGCCAACGCTACCCAAAATCGTTCTGTCTGCCACCCAAACAGGGTCTAATTCAGTCTGCAAAGCCGTGCCCAACAACGTCCGTTCAGCTCCAGTGATAATCTGCCCACTGCCGGCATTAGTTACATCTGTGAACTGAGTCACGCTGCTGCCTGTCAAATAGGTACCAACTCTGGCATCTGTATAGTAAAAATTACCAGCTCCTTCGGTAAGGTCATCTGTGTCGAATGAGGTTAGGTCGGTGACTCCATCGTCAACTCCATCACTAAAGGCAGCTGGTACCCCCTTTAGCTGACTCCAGTCAATAAGGTTACCTCCTGTGTTAATAGTGCCAACACTACCCAAAATCGTTCTGTCTGCCACCCAAACAGGGTCTAATTCAGTCTGCAAAGCCGTGCCCAGCAAAGTCCGTTCAGCTCCAGTGATAATCTGCCCACTGCCGGCATTAGTTACATCTGTGAACTGAGTCACGCTGCTGCCTGTCAAATAAGTGCCTACCCTGGCATCAGTATAGTAGAAATTACCAGCCCCTTCGGTAAGATCATCTGTGTCGAATGAGGTTAGGTCGGTAACTCCATCGTCAATATCATCAGCAAACCCAGTAGGAATTCCTGTTAATTCGGTCCAATCAATGCCGTCTTTGATATTGGCCGGGACAGTAGGGTCCAACTCTGTAAAAGGCACACCCGTCAAGCCACTGCCATTGCCAACAAAACTTCCCGCCGTTACCGAACCAGTAGTGCTAATATTTTGAGTGCCAAAATTGGGGTTGATCTTCGTTCCAGCTATCGCCGCAGCCGCATTAACATCGGCATTCACCACGCTAACACCTGTTAGGCTGCCATAGGCCCCATCAAAATCATCAGTAGCGTCCAGGTCAAGAGTCGGATTGGCGATCACAAGAGCTGTTGCAGTTGCAACATCAGAAGCAGTTTCGCTTCCTACAAAATCAACAACCAACCCAGTTCCAAAATCACCGCTTACATCGCCACCGGAAGGCGTATCAGACAAAGTAAGATCGTCGCTGAAGTCAGGGTCAATAAAGGGGTTGTTGATCACGAAAAAAGTGGCTGCACCAATATCAGCAGCTGCCTCGCCACCCACAAAGTCAACAACCAACCCAGTTCCAAAATCCCCGCTCACATCGCCGCCGGAAGGGGTATCAGACAAAGTAAGATCGTCGCTGAAATCAGGATCAATTGAAGGGTTGTTGATCACGAAAAAAGTCGCTGCACCAACATCAGCAGCTGCCTCTCCCCCCACCTGATCCACCACCAGTCCCAGCGCAAAGCTCCCCGAGACATCGCCAGGGGCCGGAACGGCAGAAGTAGAAAGGTCGTCAGTATTGTCGATATCCAAAGTGGTCGGCACGTCAGCCAGGTCGTTGAACGAGCCGCTGGCTGCAATCGTCGCCAGGCCGGTAACCTGGGCTATGTCTATTACCCCAACAGAAAATGGTGTCGTGTTTCCATCGCCTAAGATAGTGGTGCCGTCGCCTGCTGAACTTCCGACCTCATCCACTCCGTCTGCAAAGCCAGCCGGTATATTGGTCAACTCCGTCCAGTCGATGCCGTCTTTGATGGCATCAGGCACTGTTGGGTCAGTTTCAGCCAAAAGAAAGCCTGTGGCTGCCAAGTCCACCGAGTTGCCGTTTTGAATGGTAAGGTTGGTGCCAGACACAGCAAGGGTTTGATTGTCAGTAACTGACAGGGCAATCCATCCGCTATTCAGCCAGAAGTAGAAAAGCCCCTGCTCATTGTCATACACAAGCAATCCATTGGATTGAGCATTGAGCCCGCCCGCCATACTTGTTCTTTGCGCTGTGGTAAGTTGAGGAATGAGGAGCCCCTGGTCGCCGTTTGGGGAAACGAGGTGTAGCACTGCCCTTGGGTTGGGGTTTTCGGTATTTACACCGGCAGAAAAATTCTGTGCAGAAACAGTGCCTGATAGCAATAGCAATATCAGCCCCACTGCTGCTTTTAGGTTAGGTCGAACAGCCATAATGAGTAAAACTTATATAATTTAGCCTAAAGACAAACGCAAATAAAGTTCATACACCTGTTTGTCCAGCGTCTAGAGAGGTATAATGTATCTAAAAAATAATAGCCAATCAGTAAAGGTATTGCTTACATAAAAAATAGTCAAATAATTCTTGTATAAATTATATTTTATCTGGCATTTTCACCAGAAGAAGTTTCAGTATCTCATCTTTAACCATGACACACCACAAAGAATTACCACCTCTCAGGTCAATTGAAAACATCTTCCGCTATCCCATGCAACTGCTGCTTTTGGCGACAATTGTACTTGCCTCAGCTTGTAACGATTCCAAACCCGTCACTGACCTGCCAAATATCATCGTTTCCACAGACATTGGCGGCAGCGACCCCGATGACTACCAGTCGCTCGTTCATTTATTTGTTTATGCCGACCAATTCAACCTCCTCGGCTTAATTAGCTCGCCCCCTGATGCTGGGAGAAAAGAGCACATAGAGGAAACAATTGCAGCCTATGCCGCTGATTTTGAAAAGCTTAAAAAGCATTCCACACGCTTTCCTTCCCCGGAGTACCTCCTCAGCATCACCAAACAAGGGGCCACCGATTCGCTCCAAACTGGAATTCCAGGTGAATTAAGCGAAGGCGCCTCATGGATAATAGACAAGGCCAAAGAAAACGCTGGCCAGCCGTTGTACATCCTTGTGTGGGGATCAATCACCGATGTAGCTCAGGCGGTACACCACGACCCTTCCATCAAAAGCAATATAAGAGTATATTCCATTGGGTCGTGGAACACAGTGATGGATCCAAAATCGAGAGATTACCTTTTTGACAACCACCCTGACCTGTGGTGGATTGAAAACAATACCACCTTCCGGGGCATGTACATGGGCGGCGACACCACCAACAGCATGGGTAATCTCACCTTTGTTGAAAACCACGTAAAAGGCCATGGCGCATTGGGAGAATTATTTTGGGAAAAGAAAAAAGACATCAAAATGGGCGACACGCCATCGGTGCTCTATTGCCTCAATGGTGACTTAGACAACCCTAAAGGAGAAAGCTGGGGTGGTTCATTTATAAAGACTAGCCACGGCCCCAATTATTGGACTGACAACCCCGCAGATTCTCTTATCGAAAACAACAGAGCCGGTGCAAAAACAGTGAACAAATTTCGGCAGGCTTACCTGCGGGACTGGGCAGCTCGTATGGGTTGGTTGAAAGAGTAGAAGAACCAGACTTTTACCGTAGAATCGAAGCCATTTTAGAGAATGCATCAACAAGAAAATATTCAATATTTTCTTTCTATATTTCTATTTTATAAAATTTTATTTACCTGATAATCAATAACATAACTCTTATACTCCCAACCCAGGCTGTTTTGAGCCGTTAGCATTGGGGAGATCATTTTATTTTCAACCAAAATTAAAAGCTATGTTAAGATTGATTATTGGACTGCTGATTATCGCATTGATAGCCGCAGTTTTGGGCTTTGGCGGGATAGCCGGAGCCGCAGCAGGTATCGCACAAATAGTGTTCTATGTGTTTGTAGTATTGCTGGTATTATCACTGATATTCCGACTTATCCGGGGCGCTTAGCAACGCTACCTAAAAATAACAACAAAGGCTGCATGAATAACGCAGCCTTTGTTGTTTTAAGTTAGTAGTGCAATTCTTGTATTAAACCAAGACCGGCTTCATCCTCGAATCTTCAAACGACCTGGCTGTCGCTTCCATAATCTCAAAAGCTACTTCGGCCATCTTGTTTTCTGAATCCAGCGTTGGGTTGATTTCCACCATTTCCCAGCACAGCACCTTTGGGCTTTTCACCAACTCAGTATTGATCACTTTTGCTTCCTCTACCGTCAATCCACCAGGCACGGGGGTGCCAGTACCCACCGACACAGAAGGATCAAGGCTGTCGACGTCAAATGACACATAAATCATGTCGCACTCCCGCAGTTGCTCAAGCGCCATGGCTGCTACTTTCTTCGGGCCATATTTTCTTACCTCCTCAGTAGTATAGTTACGCATACCATGTTTTTCAGCCAGGTAGTCTTCAGGCGCTTCAGTGTCACGTTTTGAAATAAATACCACATCAGAAGGGTGCAGCTTAGGGCCTTCTACCCCAATTTTCTTGATCTCCTCCCAAATATGAGCAACCTCGGCCGGCGGTTCGTTGGTTTGCACGTCTCGGTTGTCGGTGCCCAGCGCCATGGCCAAAGGCATGCCATGCACGTTGCCTGACGGCGTTGTGTAAGGCGTATGCAAGTCGGCATGGGCATCTACCCAAATCACGCCCAGTCTCTTGTCCGGAAATGCCTTTTTTACGCCTGCGATAGTGCCAAATGCTGTACTGTGATCGCCTGCCAGCACCAGGGGCAGTTGACCAAACTCCAGTGCCTCACAAACAGCGTTGCACACTCTCTTTTCCACACCAATAATAGCGTTCACATATTTGGCTGATGGTGAAATGAAACCAGTGAACAACGGGCTGTTATCAGTACGAACGTTCACGGAGTCGTACCTGGCAAAAAAATCTGACTGAAGGTCGATGCTGGCAATTTTTACAGCATCGATGCCCAAACTGGCACCTCTCGTGCCTGCACCGAGTTCTGACTTAACTTCGATGAGCAAAATCTCTTTCATTGTAATGGGATTATGTTGTTTAAGCTTTGAAAACCAGTTTACGAACGCCCATTGCTTTGCGATGTCAAAAAAGCAGAACTATCGAGCGCTCCAGAATCAGGCGGGGCTAGTTATACGAAAAATGATAGTAGGGCAGGTATATTCTGCACGGCAACGCTCTGACTCTGAGCGCCTGGTTGGGTTCCAGTTGTTTACCTATGTAGCAAGACATAAAGTTAGGATAAGGATGCCAATAATATTCATCCACGGTGCAATTTAAGATATTTTCAGCATCGAAATCGCATCAATTATTAAATATTCGCAAAAACACGCAGCAAAATTGCGCATGTCACCAAAACTCACAACTAAGCCATGAAAACCCTCAAAGCGCATCTGAAATGTTAACGTTTTCTTCATTTGCACTAATTGCCTGAAAAATAAGCGATTATATAAAAAAATTGGTGCTAGCCCAGATCATTTGGCAATACTGTTGTTAATGGCAGACCTATACCTTTATATTTGCTTTTCTGTGCCCTTTATAGCACGGCACCTGGTATATTAAATGTAATCAAGAACCGCACTGATTTAGATGAAAAGCTACTTCGATCTGATTGATCAGACCTTTGAATTCCCGACTGAAGAATTTAGAGTAGAAAACAATCAATTGTTGTTTAACGAAGTGAACCTGATGGATGTCATAGAACAATATGGCACGCCTCTCAAGCTCACTTATCTTCCGAAAATCAGTGAACGAATACAGTACGCAAAAGAAATTTTCAATAACGCCATAGCTAAACACAAGTACGGAGGCAAGTATACTTATTGCTATTGCACCAAGTCCTCGCACTTTTCATTTGTGTTGGAGGAAGCCCTTAAAAACGACATTCACATCGAAACGTCGTCTGCTTATGACATTCCCATCGTTAGGAACCTGTTTGAGAAGGGTAAGATTTCCAAAGACACCTTTGTGGTTTGCAATGGCTTCAAAAGGCCGCTTTACACTGAGTATGTTACCGACCTGATCAACGACGGTTTCAAAAACTGTGTACCCATTCTTGACAACCTGGGAGAGCTTGATAAATACGAATCGGGCGTGACAGTTGATGAGTTTCAAATCGGCATCCGGGTGGCTGCTGATGAGGAGCCGAACTTTGCGTTCTACACCTCCCGCCTTGGCATCAGGTACAACAACATCATCGACTTTTACAAAAACAGAATCAAGGACGGTAAGTCGAAAGCGAAGCTCAAAATGCTTCACTTCTTCATTAATACCGGCATAAAAGACACTGCTTACTACTGGTCGGAGCTCAGCAGGTTCATTTACATGTACTGCGAGCTAAAAAAGACCTGCCCCGAACTCGACACTATCGACATAGGCGGCGGTTTCCCTATAAAAAGCTCGTTGGCGTTTGAATTCGACTACCCCTACATGGCCGAGCAGATCGTTGAAAACATTCAGTGGATTTGCAATAAGAACAATGTGCCGGTACCCGATATCTTCACTGAATATGGCTCGTTTACCGTAGGCGAAAGCGGTGCCACGATCTACTCAGTGCTTGACCAAAAGCTGCAAAACGACAAGGAGCTTTGGTACATGATGGACGGCTCATTCATTACTCACCTGCCTGATGTGTGGGGATTGAATCAAAAATACATCATGCTGCCCATCAACAACTGGGACAACAACTTCCACAAAGTAAACCTCGGCGGCCTTACCTGCGACAGCATGGACTACTACAACTCAGAGGCGCACACTTCGGAGGTGTTCCTGCCTGTGATTGAAGACGACGAAACGCTTTTCTTCGGGTTCTTCCACACGGGAGCCTACCAGGAGGCCCTGGGTGGATACGGGGGCATTCAGCATTGTCTGATTCCCGCTCCCAAACACATCATCATCGACAGAGACCAGAGAGGAACAGTAACAACCAAACTTTTCAGAGAAGAGCAGGAAAGCGACAGCATGCTGAAAATACTTGGCTACAAATAGCCAGCTAACTTCTGCTACCGCTAGTCTATTTCATAATGACATTGGTGACCGCCTCCAAAAGGCTGCTTACGCAGGCATCAGCGGAGGGAAACTTTTCTGGAGCCCCTATGCCAATCGTATGCATTCCCAACTTTCTGGCGGGCACCAGGTCCCGGTCGTTGTCGCCCACCATCCATGATAGCTGCGGGTCAACATTATTCAAAGCAATGGCCCTTTCAAAAAGCAGGGAGCCCGGCTTTCTGCCCAGCGATTCTGAGATAGGTGGGTAGTGTGGCGCATAAAACACATCGCCGATAAGCCCCGGCAACTGCTCATGCATCTTCGCATGACAAGCCTCCACGTCCTCCCTGGCATAGATACCTTTAGCAATTCCGGCCTGGTTGGTGATAACAACAGTTACGTAACCGTTCTTTTTTAAAATTTCTAAAGCCTCTTTCACACCCGCCTCGATGGTAAAGTCCTCAGGCTTAAAGGTATACTCGCCCCTTTCGACGTTAATTACTCCATCCCTATCTAGAAATATGGCTTTGTTCATAAACTGATCCCGGTATTTAATCGTTAAAAAAGCGGCAAATTCACTTTATATATTCAAGAAACGAAATGGTTTTAATATGTTTGGCGTTCACTAGCAAAAACTGTGAATAAAGGCTTAGTCATTATCCCAACTTACAACGAAAAAGAGAACGTCGCTCTCATGATCGAAGCGGTGTTTGATTTATCCATGCAGTTTGACCTGCTTATCGTGGATGACGGCTCTCCGGATGGCACCGCAGCCATCGTTAAGCACATGCAGAGTATTTGGCCAGAAAGGCTTCATATTCTGGAACGAGAGGGCAAGCACGGGCTTGGCACCGCTTATATAGCCGGATTTCAATATGGGTTGGATAAGGGCTACGAATACATGTTTGAAATGGACTGCGATTTCTCTCATGACCCTAAAGACCTTGCGAAGCTTTTTAACGCCTGCGACAAGGATGGCTTTGATGTTGCCATTGGCTCGAGGTACGTTGACGGGCTGGTGAATGTGGTCAACTGGCCGATAAGCCGGGTAATGATGTCTATTTTCGCCAGTTTATATGTTCGTTTCATTACCGGTATACCTGTGTCAGACACTACTGCGGGCTTCAAATGCTACCGCCGGCATGTGCTGGAGACTATTCCCTTCAATAAAATCAAGTTCGTTGGTTACGCTTTCCAGATTGAGATGAAGTTCACAGCCTGGAAGTATGGCTTCAAAATTAAGGAGATTCCGATCATTTTTACCGACCGAAGCCGTGGAGAATCCAAAATGACCCGGGGCATTTTTCAGGAAGCTGTTCTCGGCGTGCTGCAAATGAGAATTTATAGCCTTTTCAGGAAATACCTGCGGGTAGAAGCTTAGTCAAACTTGATAGCAGCAATGGGTCTGATGTTGATAATGACTGTTGTGGGAATAAATAACGTGAGGTTCACTACCACAAAAGTGAGGATATTTACCAACACAATCGCCCACCAGTCCCAATAGATAGGCACGTAGTGCATGTAGTAGCTGGCAGCATCAAGTGGTATGATGTGAAATTGACTTTGAAGCAGGCCCAACCCACCGGCTATCACATTGCCCCAAAGCATCCCCTTGGCAATAAGTCGCATGCCATTCCACGAAAAAATTCGTCTTACCGTCAGGTCTGTGGCACCGAGGCCTTTCAGTACCCCAATCATGTTGGTGCGCTCCATAATGAGGATGAGAAGAAAAGACACCATGTTGAAGCTGGCAACAAAAAGGATGAGCACCAGAAAAATGGCCACATTCCTGTCCAGCATCTGCAGCCACTCAAATATCTGAAAGTACTTGTTATCGGCCGTATCGGCGTACAAGTCCGAATCCAGCACGTCGTACATCTCATTTTCAGCAGCTTCCATGTCGGAAGGATCACGTAAAAACACCTCATAGCCTCCGACCAACGAATCGGGCCAGTTGTTGAGCCGTTGCACCAGGCCCAAATCCCCTAAAATCATCCTGTCGTCGAAGTCTTCGAGACCTGTCTCATAAATGCCTGCAATCGACAACCTTCTGAACCTGGGAGGATTTTGCACCACATACATGATCACTTCATCACCAACATCCTTCTCCAGCTTATCGGCTATTCTTTTACTCAACAACACTTCGAGAGAATAAGAACTGTCAGAAAAGTGGGGGAAATGACCTTTCAGGAGGCTTGGCGCAAACTTGGTTGAATCAAAATCGATGGTCACTCCCTTGAACACCACACCCAAAACGGCATCCTCAGTTTTAAGAATCCCCATCTTGTAGCCAATAGGCTGCACGTGAGAAACAAAGTCATATTCCTTCCAGTGAGTGTAAAAGTCAGACGTAAGGCTTATTGGGGGCTCGTCAAAATTGTTGGATTTCAAGGTGTACCTTGAAATCTGCATGTGCCCCGCAAAACCATATATCTTGTCAACGATCGTAGTCTGAAACCCCCTTAGGATCAAAAAAGCCACTAAAGCGCTGGCCAGGCCTACAGCAATGCTCGCTATAGCGATCCTGCCAATAGAGGCCGAAAATGACCCTTCATGGTCTTTGTTTATTCGCTTCGATATAAAGTAGGAAAGATTCAAAAATGATTAATTTTGCCAGCAGAATTAGTTTCGACCCTCACAAAAATAAAGACATGCCTCACATTTACACTATGATTAGGATTGCATTTTTTAGCATTATGCTGACTGCCTGCGGCTCTGATGCGGCAAAACAAGGAGATAAGAAGGCCCTAGTGGAAGAGGTAGCTGATTCTCAGATAAAAGTTGGCGCAGCGCAGATGGAAGAATACTTGCCAATCCTGCAAAATAAAAACGTGGGTATGGTGGTGAATCATACCACGATGCTGGGTGAAACGCACCTGGTTGACTCACTGCTCAGCAGAGGGATTGCCATTAAAAAAATATTTGCACCGGAGCATGGCTTCAGGGGTGACACCCCCGCCGGCGACAAGGTGGGAAATGAAGTCGACTCGAAAACAGGAATCCCCATCCTTTCCCTGTATGGCAGCCACAACAAACCTACAAAGGAAGACCTTTCAGGGCTTGATGTAGTGATTTTTGACATCCAGGATGTGGGGGCCAGGTTCTACACCTATACCAGCACCATGAGCTATGCCATGGAAGCCTGCGCAGAAAACGGCTTACCATTTATAGTGCTTGACAGGCCCAACCCACTCGGCAATGTCATTGACGGGCCGGTTATGGAAGAAGCCCAAAAGTCATTTGTTGGCCTCCATCCCATTCCTATTGCCTATGGCCTTACCATGGGTGAGCTGGCCACCATGATCAACAATGAGGGGTGGCTGGAAAATAGCGTTAAAGCCGACTTGCAAGTGATCAAGCTGGCAAATTGGACACATAGCAGCTCTTATAATCTGCCTGTAAGCCCATCGCCCAATCTACCGACGGATCACTCCATCGCCTGGTATCCGTCTATCTGCCTTTTTGAGGGCACGATGATGAGCCTGGGCAGAGGTACTCATTTTCCCTTTGAAGTATTGGGCTACCCTTCGCCTGAGTTTGGCGACTTTCAATTTACTCCTGTTCCAATTCCTGGCATGTCGATGGATCCAAAGCATCAGGACAAACTTTGTTATGGTATCGACATGAGGCAAGCTCCCGTACCCAATGCCGTGGATCTTTCCTATCTCATTTCATTTTACAAGAAAACGCCAGCCGACTCCAGTTTTTTCAACAACTACTTCGCCCTTCTGGCGGGAACTCCTGACCTTCGTAAACAAATTGAGCAAGGAATGAGTGAGGCTGAGATCAAAGCCACCTGGCAGGAAAAGCTTAATGCATACAAGCAGATAAGAAAGAAACATCTGTTGTATGATGATTTTGAATAAACAGCCTTCATGACAAAGGATCTTCGAATAGTATTTATGGGTACGCCAGAATTCGCCGTACCAAGTCTTGATATTTTAGTAGCCAATGGGTGGAATATTGTTGGGGTGATTACAGCACCTGACAAGCCTCAAGGGAGGGGTAAAAAGTTGGGTGTGTCGGCTGTTAAGGCCTATGCTGAAGAAAAGGGACTCAATATCCTGCAACCAACCAACCTTAAGTCGCCAGAATTCATTGCGGAGTTGAAGGCATTGGATGCCAACCTGCAAATAGTAGTTGCCTTCCGCATGCTGCCCGAAATAGTATGGCAAATGCCGGCCTTAGGCACTTTCAACCTGCATGGATCGCTTTTGCCCAAATACCGTGGCGCAGCACCCATCAACTGGGCTATTATCAACGGCGAGAAAGAAACGGGTGTCACTACTTTTTTTCTGAAACACGAAATTGATACTGGCGATATCCTTTTTCAGGAAAAAGAACCGATAAGCGATGAGGACAACGTTGGTACAGTGTATGAAAGACTCATGAATAAGGGAGCCGCACTGGTGTTAAAAACAGTCGAAGCCATTGCAGAAGGCAACTACAAGGAAAAGCCGCAGGAAGTTTTCGAAGACACGCCTACGGCACCAAAAATATTCAGAGAAACCTGTGAGATCAATTTTGAACAACCGACGGAGCAGGTGGTTAACTTCATCAGAGGCCTATCGCCCTACCCCACCGCCTGGACAAGCCTGATGGGCAAAACTGTGAAAGTTTACAAAGCACGAAAAATCAACCAAAAGGGCGAAAAAGAAATGCTGAGTGACAGCAAGACGTACCTCTATCTAAAAACCGCAGATGGGTATATCTCCATCGAGGATTTGCAGATGGAAGGCAAGAAAAGAATGGACATAGAAGAATTTCTCAGAGGCAATAGAATATGATCATATCCCAAATAGTAGCAGTCTCCCGGAATGGTGTCATCGGCAATGACTATAAAATGCTGTGGCATATGCCCAAGGACTTCAGATACTTCAAGGACCAAACAATGGGTCATCATGTGCTCATGGGTAGGAAAACCTTCGAGTCGCTTGGTAAAATCCTCCCAGGCAGAACGTTTATTATTGTAACAAGAGACAAAAACTTCAGCCTGGAGGGCGCCCATGTTGTTGATTCTATAGAAAAAGGCATAGCGTTAGCCAAAGCAGCCGGAGAAGAAGAGCTTTATATCATTGGCGGGGGGGAAGTCTACAAGCAAACACAGCCTATTTCCGACATCCTTTATATCACAGAAATTGATGTAATTGTGGAGGGAAATGTGAAATATCCTCTTCCTGACACACACATTTGGAAAGAAGTTAGTCGAAAAGACATGTCCTCTGACGAAAAAAATCCTTATAATTATTCATTCACCCAGTGGAAAAAAAGAAAGTAGCGTATGGCTGAGGTAAAAGGCAAAGTAGTGTGGATCACAGGTGCATCTTCAGGAATTGGAGAGGCGATTACCTATGAAATGGCCAGAAGGGGAGCGAAACTTATTCTGTCGGCTCGCCGTCAGGAAGAACTGGAGAGGGTGAAAGCTGCTTGTTTGGCAACGGTGCCGGGCCTGGCTGAGAAAAATGTAAAAATACTGACAGTCGACCTGGCCAATGCAGCAAGTCTTGAAGCCAAAGCGAAAGAAGCAGAAGCCATGTTTGGTGTGGTCGACGTGCTTGTAAACAACGGCGGCATCAGTCAGCGCTCACTGGCCAAAGACACCCAATTGGATGTTGATCGCAAGGTAATGGAGGTCAATTATTTTGGAGCCATTGCCCTTTCAAAGGCGCTACTGCCCGGTATGATCAGCAGAAAAAACGGGCACCATGTCGTGATCTCCAGTGCGGTGGGCATCATCAGCTCGCCTTATCGAACAGGGTATGCGGCCAGCAAACATGCCTTGCATGGCTTCTACGACGGGCTCCGGGCAGAACTGCACGACGACAATATCAAAGTGACCATCATCTGTCCTGGATTTATCCGGACGCAGATTTCCGTCAATTCAGTTACTGGTGACGGGGGTAAATTCAACGAGATGGATGACGCTCAGGCAAATGGTATTGCACCGGAAGCGGCAGCAAGGACGATTGTGAAAGCAGTGGAAAAAGAAAAGGAAGAGGTGTACATAGGAGGAGTGAAAGAAGTGGGCGGTATTTATGTGAAGCGGTTTTTTCCTTCTCTCTTCTCACAGATAGTGCGAAAGGTAAAGGTGCGTTAGCAGCTTAAGAAATGAGGGTAAGCCATTGGTATAAAGTGTTGTTACCGGGCAGTTTTTTGCTGCTCATGGTCTTATGGCCCATGGCAAGCAGTGCCCAACCCAGCAGAAGATACCAACTACCGTCGGGCAAATCAGCGTCGGATATCCAGTCTGATCAGCTCATCATTAAATTCAAAGACGGCAGCTATTCAACAGGCGCCAGGACGTTACAAGCCGCTCCCGATATTGCCCCATCCACTATTGGCCAGAAGATACCGATAAAGGAGCTGAAGGCACTCGATCCTGCATCCAATTCAAACGCAAGGACGCTCCAGCGGCCAAGCAAATACCTGGCTAACATGTACAAAGTTGAGTTGGCAGAGGGCAATGTGCTGGAAACGATCAACGAATTACTTCGGTATGACAATGTGCTTTATGCCGAGCCAGTTTTCAAAGAGCAGCTCTTTCTGATACCCAACGACCCGGACGCCGCCACAGCAAGCCCCAAGCAGCCCTATCTCTCGTCTATCAAAGCCTATGATGCCTGGGGGATTACGACTGGCGATTCTACCATTGTCATTGGCATTATTGACACCGGAGCAGACTATACCCACGAGGACTTAAGCGGTAACATCTACCTGAATACAAATGACCCTATCGACGGCGTCGACAATGACGGAAACGGTTACGTAGACGACTACCGTGGCTGGGACTTCGCCAACAGAGACAGCGACCCTAAGTCAGATTTTGGAGACCACGGCACCCACGTTTCGGGGCTATCTTCGGCCAGGACCAACAACGCCAAAGGAATGGCCGGAACGGGTTTCAAGTCTAAGTTTGTGCCATTGAAGGCATTCAAAACGGAGGACAACACCTCCTTTGGTAATTATGAAGCCATTATTTACGCTGCCAATCAGGGCATGGATGTGATCAACCTTAGCTGGGGCTCCACCGGCAACTATAGCCAGGCAGCGCAAGACATTATTAACTATGCTGTGCTGGAAAGAAATGTGGTGGTAGTGGCTGCCGCCGGCAACACCAACGCCGAGCTTACCTTTTACCCGGCCAGTTATGACAACGTATTGTCTGTAGCTGCTTCCACCAATGACGGCACCAAGTCTTCCTTCGCTACCTATAGCTACTATGTCGACCTGGTAGCTCCCGGCACAGCCGCCTATTCAACCAGAAACAACAGTACCTATGGAACTGCTGATGGCTCATCTTTCTCGTCGCCTCAGGTGGCTGGTGCAGCTGCTTTACTCAGGTCTTATTTCCCGAAATACTCTGCCATCCAGATAATGGAGCAGTTGCGTATCACTGGCACGTCGGTGGATGGGCTGGCTGGTAATGCTCAGTACAAGGGTCTGCTGGGCCGGGGTATGCTCAACATGTACAGTGCCCTAACTGATACGCTTTCTCCTTCGGTGCGTTTGGTGAAAGATTCTTTGTATACGCAAGCCGGGAAGAAGGTCTTTTTTGGCGACACTGTACACTATGATTTGCAAGCCATTAATTGGCTCAAGCCGGCCTCAGGTCTTGAAATTACCCTCGAACCCCTTAGTGATTTGGTAACGTTAAGCAGCAACACCTGGACTACCCCCTACCTGGCCACATTTGACTCTACCAACTATGCATTTTCTGCTATTCTGGATGAAAATACTCCTCCTGATTCCAGAGTTGTCTTCAAAGCGAAAATCAAAGCGTCAGGCTACGCCGACACTCAATATTTTGAGTTCACTACACAGCCGGATTCGACCACTACCTCGTCTTCCAATCTATCACTTACCATTAACTCGAAAGGAGACCTTGGCTACACAATGGACTCTTTAAAAGCAGGCAATGGGGTCAAGTTTCAAAATATCAGTGTGGCTAGCCATGCTGGGTTTCTCCTCGGTAATAGTGATACAACATTAGCTGACAATGTTGCCAATAACCTCGTATATGGAACAAGGAATAACGATTTCTCCGTTAACAAGCACCTCAAGTTATTCGGCGGAACGGTTGCCGACAATTACTACGAAAACAGCTTTACAGCAACCCTCAGTGAATCCCTATCAACTCTTGTGGAACAGAAAACCCTGTCCTGGAATTCTCCTGACGACAGAAACTTTCTGATCACTGAGTATCGGGTCACAAACACCTCCGCAGATGCTATCGAGAACGTTCATGCAGGACTCTTCACCAACTGGAACATCGGCGTCGGCGACAATAACCGCACTGAATGGGTCGACTCTCTAAGACTTGGAGTTACCTACATTGACGAAGACAATATCTATGGCGGGATAGCCCTGCTCACAAACAATACTCCAACTTTTTATGCAGCCGACATCGATAACCTGAACGAAAACATAGCCGTGACCGACTCGCTGCTTTCGGATTCGCTCAAGTTTGCCTGGCTGAGTGCAGAAATGGTCAAAACAACTGCCGGCCAAAGTGGAGCAGGCAATAACACCGCACAAATGAATGGTGTGAAGATCGGGAACCTTGGCGCCTTTAAGAGTGAAAAAGTAGCTTTTGCCTGGGTTACTGGGGAATCAAAAAATGCCCTTATTACCGCCGTGCAACGAGCTCGCCTCAGGTATGCTGAATTCCAAAACAATCCCAGAACCATTGCAACGGTTTTGGCTTGTAAGGATTCTCCGGTTATCATCAGCCTGTCCGGTGGCACTTCATTTGATTTCTTCGCAGACGCCGGAGCCACAGACACGCTGCTGATTCACGGAAATGACTACCTGACAGATACCATCAAATCACCCGCCACCTTCTTCGTACGAAACGCTGACAACAACTACACAGGCGACTTGTTTTCTGTGCAGGTTAATATGGACGGCCTCGACGCCAATTTCAGTGTTAGCTCAGACACTGTTCTGCTTGAGCCAGGTGTTAGCCCCACCATCAGCCTCGCCAGCCAAAGCGAAAAAGCAGTGAGCTGGGCCTGGGACTTTGGCAATGGTTCCCAAAGCACTTTAGAAAATGCTCAGGCAAAATACAACGAGCCTGGTACCTATGACATAACACTAACAACGAGCAGCAAAGCAGGGTGTGTTTCCAACTCCACTAAAGCTGTTTTGGTGGCTAACAGAGCTCCACAGCCGGTCATCGATGCTATAGTAATTTGCGCAAATGCCTCCGCAACTATTCAGGCTGCAAATGCCACAAAAATAAAAGTCTATACCGATTCGACCAGCCAGGCCGCAGTCTTCGAAGGTGCTTTTTTCACCTCCGGGCTGCTTGATAAAGACACTTCGTTCTACGTGGCCAATGCAGACAGTCTTTTTGAAAGCCGCAAGGTATTGGTCTCTGTACAGCTGAATCGACCCATCGTTGACTTCACCTATCTCCCTGATACTACTCAGTTCGAATCGGCGATCCTTCTGGTCAATCAAAGCAGCAATGCCACTGGCTACCAATGGTATTTAGCCGACAGCCTCATAGGAGACACCATGAATAGCCAATTGATTTTGGGAGAGCAAACCGAAATTACCATCAGACTGTTGGCCAGCAATGAGCAGGGATGTACCTCATCAGTTTCAAAACTATTGAGCTTCACCAAGTCGGCGCTACCGATAGTGTCCGACAGCCCAGTTTGCCCCGGCGAAAACTTCACTCTGGTGCCGGAAAACGGGAGCAACTTTCTTTTTACCTCAGCAAACACCGGGGAGCCACTGCACAAGGGAAGTAGATTCGATGTTTTGAACGTGACGGACACTGTGAAGCTAATTGTAAAAGGGATCGACTCTATTATAGAAAGTGACCCTGTTGAAGTTTCAATATATCCTTACGACTTCTCTGCAGACTTCCTTATTGAGCCGGAAGTCCTCATCCTGAAAAAACAAAGAACTGCCACTTTTACAAGCCTGTCGCCAGGCGCTACTTCATGGGAATGGGTGATCAACGGAAGCCTGATAGACATTTCCCAGCAGCCCCTGCTGGCATTCGATTCCGCTGGGATTTATGACGTGATGTTGATAGCCCACAATGAAGAAGGCTGTGCGGATTCTGTGTCAATGGCGTACCAGGTATTGGAAGTAACTGGGGTTGAAACTGCAGCGGACATCTTCAATTTATTCCCAAATCCGGCAAGTGAGACCATAGCTATTAAACTTCTCAAGCAGCAAAATGACGCTGTTATATCCATCATCAATATGGCTGGGCAGGAGGTTCTTAGTCGCTCCCTGGATACCAGCCCGGGACAGTCTGTTGAAATAGCAATCGGTTTGCTACCAAAAGGTGTTTACACCATCCGCCTGTCAACTCCTTCGCAAAGCTGGCAACAGCGGCTCATCAAAAAATAATCTGATTAGTTCTCAAAAAGGTAGTTTTGCTTTTATATTTTTAGATTAACCTAAATTAATTTTATTGTATTTGAAAATTTAACGAGTATATTTGTCTAATAATTAATAAAGGTTGGTCGAAATGCAATTAACTAAGTCGTTATGCTTTTTATGTTTGTTTTGCCTTGTCCTAAGTGGCTGCCAGGGGATCATTCCTGAGGCACCCGAAGAAAATACACTGCTTGATGGACCCGTAGAAGGGCTTTCCAATTCTGAGCGAAAAAGATTCCTTAACGGTGATTTTGCTTTTAATGCCGAAGTATTCTCGTCTGCTAACGGGCTTGGCCCCTTATTTGTCGCCACATCTTGCGGGAGCTGTCACGCCGGAGATGGCAAAGGGCACCCCTTTACGACCCTTACTCGGTTTGGTCAATCAGCTCCTGGAATCAACCCGTTCATTGGAAAAGGCGGCCCACAGTTGCAAAACAGGGCCGTGCCAGGATATGAGCCAGAGCAGCTTCCTGATGGAGTCTCATTCTCCAGATTTACTCCACCCGCCAATACTGGCCTCGGTTTCCTTGAAGCTTTGACAGATGCGCAAATTCTTGCCAATGCTGACCCCGACGATAGCGACGGAGATGGCATTTCGGGCGTGCCCAACTACATCACTCCTCCGCTCTACTTTCAGCCCGTTGCAACTCATATAGCTGTTGACCGCAAGTACATTGGCAGGTTCGGGAAAAAGGCGGCCGCTATTGACCTGCTTCATCAAACCGTAAACGCCTATAACCAGGACATCGGCGTTACTACCACCTTCGAGCCCGTTGACCCACACACTCACCTGCCTACCGATCCGGAAGTGTCTGATCAGGTCGTTCACGATTTGGTGTTTTATCTTCAAACGCTCAAGGAACCCATACCCCGGGCGAGCTCTGATGCTGACGTGGTGAAAGGCAAAGCGCTGTTTTCGTCAATTGGATGTGCCAATTGCCATATTCAAGAGTGGACAACCCCGGAAACAAGTATCAAAGCGCTTTCCAACAAGAAATTTTACCCTTACACCGACCTGCTCCTGCACGACATGGGGCCCGGGCTTGATGATGGTTACACAGAAGGCTCCGCTGAAACATACGAATGGCGCACACCGCCTCTTTGGGGATTGGGGCTTTCACCCAACTCACAAGGGGGTAGCTATTTTCTGCTACACGACGGCAGGGCAAAAAGCATCGAAGAGGCTATCCTGCTACATGGCGGTGAGGGGCAATTCAGTAAAACGCAGTTTGAGTTCCTGGCCAAAGAAGACAAAGATGCTATCCTCAAATTTCTTAAATCACTGTAGCCATGGACAGAAAAAAATTTATCAAAACATGTGGCATTGGCTGTGTGGGTATGCTTGGAGGCCTAAGCCTTCTGCAAAGCTGCGCCGGAACAAAATACATTACCGGACAGATAACCGGGTCATCTTTACTGGTTCCCCTCTCTTCTTTTGAAGAAGAGAAAAAGGGACAAAAGGCATTCAGGAGGTATGTGGTAGTGCAAAATGAAAAGCTGGAATATCCGATCTGTGTTTACCGGTTATCGGATACGGACTTCAGTGCCGTACTCATGCGATGCACACATCAGGGAACAGAACTGCAAGTGTTTGGCGACCGGCTTCAATGTCCTGCTCATGGCAGCGAATTTTCCAGTACCGGAGCGGTACAAAACGGCCCGGCGGACAAAAACCTGAGAAGATTCCTCATTGACGAGGAGAATGATATGTTAAAAATTGACCTCTCATGAAATCAATTTTCATTACCCTGATATTTTTCAACCTAAGTTTAGCTGTACAAGCCCAAATAGACAGCGCCTTGTTGCGACGATCACCTGTTGATACCACCATGGCAAAAGGGATGAACATGGACGCCGTTTACAACAGGCCGTTTCTTCAGATGGGGAAAATGCCCGTTTCTCTTGGTGGGTATGTAGAAGCCGACTACCAGTACATGGGTGAAGATGGTGTCACGGAAGGACACACCTTCCGCATACCAAGAATGACATTGTTTGTCGCATCCACCATCCATAGAAAGATTAAGTTTCTATCGGAGCTAGAGTTGGAGGAAGGTGGCAAAGAGATTTCCATAGAATTTGCAGCCATGGATTTTAGCTTTCATCCTCTGGTTAATTTACGTGGGGGCGTGGTCATGAATCCAATCGGGGCCTTCAACCAAAACCACGACGGCCCAAAATGGGAATTCGTGGATCGACCAATTGCTATGACCCAAATGCTGCCAGCTACCTGGAGTAATGTCGGTTTTGGCCTTTATGGCAAGCAATATGTAAATGACTGGGCATTTGGCTACGAAACTTACGTAACCAACGGCTTCGACGATTCCATCATTAGCAATGCTGAAAACAAAACATTCCTGCCTGCTTCAAAGGCCAATAAGGACAGGTTTGAAGAAAGCAGCAATGGGCAGCCTTTGGTCACCGGTAAGTTTGCGATAAGGCACAATATGGTAGGAGAAATCGGCCTGTCGTACATGGGTGGGGTGTTTAACAAGTTTGAAGACGATGGCCTTGTGCTTGACGACAAAAGGCGTCTTGATGTGGTGGCCGTCGACGTCAACACCACGCTGCCGTTCAGCAAAACATATATCGTGGGTGAATGGGCCTGGGTGATGGTAGATGTGCCCGAAACCTACAGCCAGACTTACGGCAACAAGCAGAGAGGTGGCTTTATCGACATTGTGCAACCCGTTCTTAACCGGCCAATGCTGGGTTTTGAGAAGGCCGTATTGAACGTGGCCTGTAGGCTGGAGTATATAGACTGGAATGCCGGTAAGTTTGAGGAAACAGGCGGCAATATCTCAGAACACCTTTGGGCGATTGTGCCAGCGATAAGCTTCCGGCCTACAGCACAGACAGTACTGCGGGCCAACTACCGTTACATGCAGCAAACAGACTTGCTGGGGAACCCACCGGCACTTGTTAGTGGTGTACAGATAGGAGTTTCGAGCTACTTTTAAAGAATTGCTGTCAATGATAAAAATTGACTTTTTCAATCAACCCCCCCCCTCCAATTCACCGTCCCATATTCGACATTGCTAATTACAGTCTCCATTCATCTGGGGTCTATTTCGACTGTTCCTTCCGAAAATTTTTCTTAGCTTAAATGAGGAAACAACACTATCTAATGGAGGAAGATAAAAACGAGCTAACCCCCGAAGAAAAAATTCGGCAGGAGAACAGCCTTCTCAAGTTGAAGATGATGGCAGAACAAGGAGCCAAATTTTTTGAAGGTTCAGAGACAGAGCTGAGCCCCACGATAGAAAATGAATGGCTTAACTACATTCAAAACTTCGAGGAGTTGCACAAAAACGCTAAAAAAATTTCTGTCTACAAACTCATTGGTGAGCCGGCTTTCGAAGCCGAAGAGAATCTTGACGACGCCTCAATTACCAAAAAGCTCAACGAGCTACTTGAGTACATGGGCGAGCATGGGGTTTGCCTCGACTACCTGGATGGCTACAGTGACCGTGTTATTTACAAGTTTATCGTTGATGAGCTTTTCATATATGAAATGGACGATGTTCGTATGGATGGAATGGTGAGCCACTTTACCTATGAGGAGTTTTACCCCAATCATAACCACGATCTCACGCAGCATACAGAGGAGTTTATCTATCAGCTACTGAAAAGTGAATGGAATGAATTTGCAAAATACATCCTGTGCAAGGAATTGCATCAAAGTGGACAGGAGAAGGTTTCGGAAGAAGCCTTTGTCGAGAAAATAAAACTATTTCAGGCCGCCTGGAAAAACTTTGAAGTAACGAAGGAAGAAATCACAGAAGTTGATTTTAGCCTAAAAAAGAAAAAAGCCAGGGTTGTCGTCGACCTGGCTTATTCCGCATTTACTCCAAATGGCGTAAAAGTTTCTTTTGCCGGTAGTGCATTACTTGGCTTCAGACACCAGTATGGTTACTGGTATATCGATCAAGCACGCATTCCCGGTTTCTCTGACTAAACTTTACTCACTCCTCAGCGACCTGGCAGGATTGGTGAGCGCCGCCCTCCTTGCCTGATCCGAAACAATTGCCAAAGCAAAGCCAAGAGCTACAATACCAACCAACGGAAATATCCACCAGTCTATATTAGTGTGTATAGTATAACGCTCCAGGTATTTGCTTAGCAGGTACCAGGCCATTGGGGCAGACACGGCAAAAGCGATAAGCACAAGCTTGGTAAAGTCTTTGGAAATTAGTGCTACCAAACTGAACACTGAAGCGCCAAGCACTTTCCTTACCCCAATCTCCTTGATCCTCTGCTCCGCCGTGAATGAGGCAAGGCCAAACAGTCCCAATCCTGTAATGAAAATGGTAAGAAAGGAAAAGATAGTTGCCAGCCTTTGAGTCATATTGATGGTAGTGAATTTCTTCTGGAATTCCACATCGACAAAAGTGTACTCAAATGGGTAGGCGGGGTTGTGTTTGTTAAAGATGTCGCCTACCACCGCCAGCGACCCTTGCAAGTCATCCGTAGCTTTTAGCCTCACCGTAATGGCATCCGTCCAATTGGGATCCAAAATCATGAACATAGGTTTGACAGGATCGTAAGGTGAGCCCATCATCACATTGTCCACCACGCCAATCAGCTTCCGTTTGCCACCCCAAAGATCCAGCGGTGTGCCCAGTGGATCTTCAAGTCCCATCAAATCAAGAGCCGCCTTGTTGATCACGATTGAAGCAGTATCTGTTGTAAATTCCTTAGAAAAATCCCTCCCCATCAGCATTTCAATGCCCATGGTCTTGGCATAGTCGTATTCGCAGGCAATCGTTGTGAAAATCACCCGCTGTGTTTCTGGTTTGCCGGGCCAGCCCAAAAAGTTGTTGGAGTTGATATCAGTAATGGCACTGTTAGAACGAGTTACAGACTCTACATAACCGGACTGCTCCAGCTCCTCCTTGAAGATGTAGTAGTTTTTCGCTATCTCTTCATTGTTCTGAATGGTGATCAGGTTCTCCTGCTTGTAGCCCAGCTCCCGGTTCTTAGCCAGCTCAATCTGCTTGAATATCACCACTGTGCTGATCATCAGCATAATGGCAAAAGCAAATTGTATGATAACAAGTACCTTTCTTGGTGTTGCACCACTCTTACCCACAGAAAAAGACCCCTTCAGGGTGCGAACCGGGTTAAATGAAGAGAGGTAAAATGCCGGGTAGCTGCCTGAAAGTATACCTGTTACAAACACCACAACGATTGAGTAGATCCAGAACTGAGATGAAGTGAAGTCAATCACCAGTTCCTTTTCTACCAGGTTATTGTAAGCTGGCAGCACCAAAAGAGAGATGATCACAGCGATAAAAAACGAAAGCATTGACAGAAAGAGTGACTCACCCAGGAACTGCGCAATCAACTGCCCCTTTCTCGAGCCAAGGCTCTTTCTGATACCCACTTCCCTGGCCCGGCGTTCGGAGCGGGCGGTGGAAAGGTTCATGAAATTGATACAGGCAATAACGAGAATAAAAATAGCGATTGCCGTGAACAGCCTCACGTAGTCGCTCATGCCTCCGGTGATCTTTCCGTTTTCAAAAGAGGAGTACAATCTCCACTTCAAAAGTGGGTGAAGAAACAGCTTGGTAATCAGCTCCGTTTCGCCGTGTTCATAAAGCATGTTTTCAATGCCTGCCACTACCTCTTCACGCTTGTTGGCATCTACTAACTCCACGTATACCTGAAAAGAGTAATTGCCCCAATTGGTCTTATTTTCAACCACCCAGGGATTGATGGCCTCTCTGTGCTTCCAGGGCATCAGGTACTCCAACTCAAAGGAAGAGTTATTGGGTATGTCTTTGAGAATGCCGGTTACTTTCAATGAACTCTTATCGTCCACCCGAATGACCTGACCCATTGGATCAGCGTCTCCGAAAAGTGACTTGGCCAAAGACGTTGTAATGACAATTGAAGACGGGTCGTCCAGCGCAGTTGCAGCATCCCCTACCAGCAGGGGAAACTCAAACATTTCCAAAAACTCCTCCCCGACGTAATAGCCCTGCTGCGTCATCCGCTTCTCTCCCACTTTGAGCAGGTGAGTGCCGCCCCAATCGGCCACCGTGGTGTTGGCTATGCCACTGTGAGCATCCTTCAAAGCTTCATAAGTTGGCAACGGCACCGACCGCCACGAGTTGATTTTGCCATCAAACTCCGCATTTCCCCATACCTGATACAGTCTGTCTGCTTTAGGGTGAAAAGAGTCGAATGAGGTTTCGTCGGCTACCCACAGCAAGATGAGCAGGCTGCACGTGAAACCTACCGAAAGCCCTGAAATATTAATAATCGAATAGAGACGGTTTTTGCCAAGGCTTCGAATGGCAACGATGAGGAAATTCTTAAGCATGATGTTGAGTTTTTGACTAGTCTATTTCCAGTGACAAGCCGGAAAGAGAAGGGTTGCAGAAGGCACACAACTTTGGTTGCTGGCCCTTCCTTCGGCTGGAGTGAGTACTTAGGTGGGAGGAAAAGGTTACAAGCCAATTTCCCAAATAAAAGGTTGGGGTGCGATCTTTTTGTTCTATGATCGGGATATCTGTATTTTAATTTATCAATCGAATCAAATAGCCCATGCCCCACACCTACAACAAAGTATATATCCAAACTGTTTTTGCTGTAAAATTTCGGCAAGCACTTGTCCAAAAAGAATGGAGAGCTGACCTGATGGCAGTCATAGGAAACCTCATCAACGAGACGGGATGCAAGAACATCATCGTAAACGGAGTCGACGATCATGTACACTGCTTTTTTAACTTAAAACCCTCACTTGCCATTTCTGATGTAATGAAGTCTGCCAAGGCCAAGTCATCGAAATGGATCAATGACAACAAGCTCACCCCGCAACGCTTCGAATGGCAGGGAGGCTTTGGTGCGTTTTCATACAATCAATCGCAGGTGAACAATGTCTTCAACTACATCAAAAACCAGGAAGCCCATCACAACAAGCAGAGCTTCATTGAAGAATACATTGAATTTCTGGAACGATTCGAAATTGATTATGACAGCGAATATTTGTTTAAAGAGCCTATTTGATGACCCAAGCAGCCTTGAATTCATTCAAGGCTGCATAGAAAACCGTGCCGATGGCACTAACCAATTGTATCATCGTACTCAAAGTGCCGTAGGTACGACCGATCTCCCAAACCCTGAATTTATTCTGGGTGGCTGATGGTAAGAAACATCAGCAAAAATCTATAATCCGAACGACCAGAGCGTTCCCCAGCCTCCACATCTCATAAATCCATGTAATCTTGGATCTATCCGAGGTTACGCCAAAGAACCTACGCCTCATCATCACAATCAGCCTCGAATAAATTCCAGGCTGTCTAGAAAACCGTGCCGATGGCACTGGCAATTAGATCACCATAATCAAAGTGCCGTAGGTACGACCCATTTCCTAAACCCTGAATTTATTCTGGGTGGGTGGTGAGAAACAAAACCAAAAGTTACAATTAAAAAAAGTGAAACATACCCCGAACGAGGTGTATCATCAACCTCCCTACCTTGGATTTATCCGAGGTTACTACCCGTGAAGCTACTCCTCCCTCCCCTTTACCACCAAAAACCAATCGTTTTCCAGCGGCAGGTAGCCGTAGTCGTAGCAGTAATAGTAGATATTGCCTTTGCGGTTCGTATAGGTATGCGTCATGTAGCGAAACTGGAAGCCGCCCTGAGTCAGCTTGTCTCTATGGGCTTTGGCCATCACCTCGCCCTCGGGCACGATAGCTTCTAGAAGGTTCCTGTTCTTCTTCAAAGCATTGTTGATATTCCGAACAAGGTTATTACTTGCCGACTTCGTTTGGTTATTATAAGTGTTGCGACAATAGTCATCACAAAACTTTTTATCGATTCTTCCTTGAAGTGGTTTTCCACAGGCCAGACATACTTTACTTTCAGCTATTTCACTCATAATCAAACACTTTACCGGGGTAATATAGGACAATTTTATCCGAAAACAAACGTTTGTAAACGTTTACAACCGACTACTATCGAATGTAAACGACTAGAAACCGGCTTCCGTTTTGGGCTCCCTGCACCTTTGTATCGTCGGTTCGGCAAAAGCAACTAAGCCAACGCCTTCCGACTGAGATAAAAATTTTTAACCAAAACAATTACAGTTATGTACGCTTTAAAAAACAAAGTACAGTTGATCGGAAACATGGGTGCCAAAGCAGAAGTACGCACCACAGACAGCGGAAAGAAAATGGCGAGATTTAGCCTGGCTACGAATGAGAGCTACCGCAATGCAAAAGGTGAAAAGGTTGAAGAAACACAATGGCACCAGCTCGTAGCCTGGGGCAAGCTGGCGGAGATTGCGGAGAAGTACACCGATAAAGGATCGGAAATGGTCGTTGAAGGCAAGCTGGTTCATCGCAGCTACGAAGACAAAGAAGGTAACAAGAAGTACATTACCGAGATTCAGGTAAATGAACTCTTACTTCTCGGCGACAGAAACTCTTCGAAGTAATGTTATCAACTTTAAATGCTGGCCGGTCGATTGATCGGCCAGTTTCTTTTTACAACTTTCTTAACTTCACGATCTCCATGAAGAATTCAGATACATCCAATCAGCTCTTTCAACTGGCAGCCTCGTTTGTTAACCATACCAGCAGACACTTGTTCCTGACCGGAAAGGCTGGTACCGGAAAGACCACTTTTCTAAAACACATTGTAGAAACCACAGGAAAAAACTATGTGGTAGTGGCACCCACAGGTGTAGCCGCTATCAACGCAGGCGGGGTCACCATGCACTCCTTTTTTCAGCTTCCGTTCGGGCCTTTCCTGCCTGTCAAGCGCAACTGGACAGGACAAGAAACCGATGGCGCTCACGACAAGCTATCGCTGTTTCAGAAAATGAAAATGCACGGCAACAAGCGCAAATTGATGCAAGAACTCCAGTTGCTGATCATCGACGAGGTATCGATGGTGCGGGCCGACATGCTTGATGCCATCGACCAGATTTTGCGGCACTTTCGCCGACGCTTTCACGAACCATTTGGCGGCGTGCAGGTGCTTTTGATAGGCGACCTGTATCAGCTACCACCCGTAGTGCAAGACCATGAGTGGACACTGCTCGAAGAACACTACAAAAGCCCTTTCTTCTTTGATGCACATGTGATGTCAGAAGCATCTGTATTGCGCATTGAATTGCAGAAAATTTACCGCCAAACGGAGAAAGATTTCATTGGGTTGCTCAATGGCATCAGAACCAATACGGTAACCAGAGAGCAGTTGGCGTTGCTCAACAGGCGCTTTCTTCCTGACTTCAAAATTCCTGAGGGCGAAAACTACATCACCCTCACCTCCCACAACCATAAAGCGCATGCCATCAATGAAGAAGAACTCTTAAAATTACCCGGCAAGACTTACAATTTCAAAGCGGCAGTAGAAGGCGAGTTCAGCGATAGGGCCTATCCTGCCGATGAAATTCTACAACTAAAAGTTGGGGCGCAGGTGATGTTCATCAGGAATGATAAAGGCGAGGAAAGGCAGTACTATAACGGCAAAATTGGTGTCGTCAAAAGCATCGATGAAGACAAGATCATAGTTTCAACACCCGAAGACAATTCGACTATACGACTAGTGCAAGAGGAGTGGCAGAACATGCACTATTCTTTCAATACCGAAAAGAACAGCATTGACGAAAAAATCATGGGCAGGTTCAAGCAGTATCCTGTGAGGCTGGCCTGGGCCATCACTATCCACAAAAGCCAGGGCCTGACGTTTGATAAAGCTATTATCGACGCCGGGCAGTCGTTTGCCTCCGGGCAGGTGTACGTGGCCCTCAGCCGACTGACCAACATGGAAGGATTGATATTGCGTTCGGCAATTCCTTCTCAAAGTATTCTGAGCGATGCCAAGGTCAACGAGTTTGTATCTCATTCTGAGAACGAAGCATCACTCTCGCCACTGCTAAAGGTGGAACACAAGGCTTTTATCGAAAACAAGCTGATGACCACCTTCCAATGGCAGCCGATATGCCAGGAACTGACCGACTTTTACAAAGGCTTTGATGGCCGCCAGGTGCCCAACAAAGAAGAAGCGATGGAACTGTTCAGCAAAATGGTACAAACAACGATTGGGCATAAAGATGTGGCAGACAAGTTCCTTGCCCAGCTCCAGGGCCTGTTGCCCAATGCCGAGCAGGACAGACATGCGCAGCTTCATGAGCGCATGTCGGCGGCACAGGCCTATTTCGACAAACGAATGGGAGAAGAAGTTTTCGAACCACTGAAATCGCACATTACTTCGATGATGAAAAAGTCACGAGTCAAAAAATACCTGAAAGAACTGCACGCTCTTCAGGTACAATTGCTCGCCCGGCAACAACTGATTGAACAGGCCCTGCTGCTAACCAAAGGCTTAAGCGAAGGAATCGATAGCAGCCAGGTGTTGGAGCAAGCCGACAAACATCGCCGGGAGGTGGTTGAAAAACTTCCGCCTCCTCCACGGCTGCCCAAAGCCAAGGCAGGCGACAGTAGGCAAACATCAATGGACTTGTTCAAAAAGGGCAAGTCCATTGCTGATATAGCCGAGGAAAGAGGATTGGCTGTGGGCACTATCGAAGTCCACCTGATCGATTTCATCAAGACAGGCGAGCTCTCTATTTTTGACCTTGTGCCTGTAGAAAAAGTAGAAAAGATACTACCCTTGGTACAAAAGTCAGAAAACTTCAGCGCTACGCCCATCAAGGTTCAGCTAGGCGATGACTATAGTTACAATGACATCAGGGCCGTTTTCAATCATTTCCTCTGGAATCAAAGTCAGAATTGATTTCAAATAATTATATTTGCACACATAATATGTGTGCTATGAAGAATGTAACACTATCAATGCCTGACGACCTCCTTTCTAAAAGCAGGGAGTATGCAGAAAAACACGGAACAACCTTGAATGAGATGATAAGGGACTACCTAAAGAAAACCGTCAAATCTGACCAATCTGATTTCATAAAAAGGTTAGAGTTGCTTCAGCAGCAAGTGCAGGTAAAAACTAAAGGAGAACGATTCGATCGTGATGAGCTTTATGAGAGGTAAAGTATTTATCGACACTAATTTTTTGATATATCTGTTCAGTGAAGATGATCAGATAAAAAAAGTCCATTGCACTCAATTGATAGATAGCCTTAGAGACAAAGTTGTTCTGGTTTGGTCAACACAGGTAATGCAAGAGTTTTACAGGGTAATGACTGTTAAACACCACATTCCACCTCAAGTAGTGAAAGACATCCTTCAGCTATTCGATGATTTTGAGCTTGTTATCAACAACAAGGAAACAATTAATACCGCTATTGACATACAGACGGTTAATAAGATTTCGTTTTGGGATAGCCTGGTGATAAGCGCTGCCACTCAGGCAAAATGCACAACAATACTTACTGAAGACCTGAATAGCGGCCAACTTATTCAAGGGGTTTATCTTCAAGACCCATTCAAACTGGATTCGCCATGAAAAAGAAACGTAAGGTCAAAGAACAAGCCATCAAAGTCTCCAGCCCAGTCTGCTTCATTGACAGTCCCGAACTCCGGGAGGAATACAAGGCTTTTCCCAAGCCTGAAAAACAAGAACCAAATCAGACCAAAACCAAAGGCAAAAAGGACAAATAGCCCTTAAATGCTTTCTCCGGCGACTATACTCCAAACAATTCTTGTGATCCATTGTTCGTTATGTACCTTGCAACTCCTACAAACTCAATAGCTATGAAGAAAATTATCAGTATTTTACTCATCGCAGGTGGTATCTACCTGGGATATGAAGGTGTAACCCAGCTCCAGAATTCATCCGCATCGCTGAAAGTGGGCAAGTTGGAGCTTTCTGCTAAAAATGAAACTAGCGCAACTACCGCCTACATCTATCTTGGTTTCGGAGTGCTCCTGGTTATTGGGGGCGTCTATGTCCTGAGAAAATCATAAAAAATGTCAGGCTCCATGACCTGACATTCATATTTCTACACAATTAAAAGCTTCTGTTTAGCTTTTGATTTCAGCAGTTCCTGAGCCAGTACTCACTTTAATTCTCACATCAGAAGACCCCATCTTCTTTGTTTTCTTCACTGTTGTATTGCGGCCATTTCCTACTTCCTCCGTGCTATCAAAATCAAAGGGAGCATCAATATCACCATTGTCTTTATTGGCCTCCATCACTATCACGCCCTCAATCTTGTTCCCTTCAAAGTCAAGCGTTGAATCACCTGAGCCACTGTTAACTGATATGTCGTAAGCCGGTGTGGTGGCCAAAGAAACCTCGACATCGCCAGAGCCCGAATTGAATGAGCTTCTTCCCGATAGTTTTAGTTTTTCGACACTCACATTTCCACTTCCCACATTGGCGCTCACTTCAGCGTCGACGGAGTACAAGTCGATATTGCCAGAACCTGCATTAAAGCTAAGCTCACCTTTAGACTCTCTGGCTCTGATATTGCCAGACCCGGTATTCACCCTGATTTTTCCATTCGAATTTTCAATTCTTGTATTACCCGAGCCCGAATTAGTGCTTAAGTCGGCCATCAGTCCACTAATTTGCACATCGCCGCTACCTGTATTAAAGCTGATGTTAACTTCATCCGGCACCTTAATTGTCCATTTTGAGTCTCCGCTCCAACTTCTCCGGTTCTTCATCTTTTCTTCATTGATCACAAGAGTCGAACCCTTTTGCTCAATGGTAGGCTCGTAATCATCTATATCATGTTCCAGCTCCACATATACTTTGCCATCAGTAGATTTCTCAAAAAAAGCATCCCCCGAGGAAATGCTCATAGTTACTTTATTAATGCCGCTGAACGTTCTGTCGACTTTCTGCTGGGCAAATGCCATTCCCACCACCAGAAATAATGAAGCCGCAGTTAATCCTATTTTTTTGAGTAATTTCATAGTTTTTGACTTAGAGTAATTAACCAGTTTATGGGAAAAGACATAAGTCGATCCAAAGGGTTGCATGCGTCCCTAAACTGAACTGTCAATGCCTATTTACTCGTTCCGCAAAGATGCGGTCGGATTACGGCGAGCAGCCTGCAAAGACTTGTAGCCAACGGTAAGCAACGCTATCAAGGCAACCGCAAGTCCGGTTACTACAAATGTTGATATCGAAAGCCCTTCTGCATAGGCAAAGCTGCTAAGCCATTTGTCCATCAGCCAATAGGCCAGTGGGCTACCCAATGCGAAACCAATCAGCACCAGCAACAGAAACTCTTTCGAGATCAGGTAGACCAACTGCTGATTAGATGCTCCCAGCACTTTCCTGATACCAAACTCTTTCAGTCGCAAGGACGTTGCGAAACTAGCCAGGCCTAGCAGGCCTAGACAAGCAATTAAAATTGCCAACCCAGCCGCCAGGGCAAACACGGTTCCTCTCTTAATATCATCCCGATAATACCGTTCCCACTGTTGATCAAGAAAATTGTATTCGATCGAACCCTCAGGAGCAAACTTATCATGTACGGCACTTGCATGTTCCAGTACATTAGAGGGGTCACCTTTGGTGTTGAGCACAAAGTAGTCGATGGACATTATCACATTGTTCCACGGGCCGATCACCATCGGGCCAATCTCCTGATAAAGAGACTCGAAATTGAAGTTTTCAACGATCCCGACTACCTGAAAAGTAATGGATTCTTCCCCGTCGTGAAACTGAATCCTCTCACCAACGATGCCTTCACCCCCGAGCATTGCTGCTGCTTTTTCGTTGAGCAGAACATGGAGAGAGTCTAACTGGTCGTTACCTGAAAAATTGTTCCCCACTTTCAATTTGATATCAAATGTCTCAAGTGCATCAGGGTCAAAACCCATAAACCGCATCAGTTGGGGTTCTTCGCCGGCCGTCTTTGTAACGGAAACAGCAGGGAGTGATTTCCACTCACCTGGCACCCGACTGACTGCCGCCACATTCAGAACATCAGGGTGGGATGCAAACTCGCTCTTCATGGCTCTGAAGCTTCTCCGAACATTTCCTGAGTTAATATCAATCACCATTTTTCGTTCTTTGTCGAATCCCATATCCCGGTTTTGTACATAGTCCATTTGATTGTACACCACGGCGGTAGCAATGATCAGAACAATGGACAAGGAGAATTGGAAGACCACTAATACTTTTCGGGATATCAAATTACCCACCTTTTGAAAATGCCCGCCCAGCACCTGGCCCGGTTGATACGCTGAAATAATGAAAGCAGGTACCAGGCCGGAAAAGATGCCCGTTATAGCGCTCACACAGAAGATTGCCACAAGGATGGAGGGCTGTTGAAGATAAGGGATTTCGATAGTTCTTTCAGTAAGGCTATTGAACCATGGAAGTGCCAGTTCTATAAGCCCTAATGCAGCAATTAAAGCGACGGTTGAAACCAATATTGACTCCACTAAAAATTGGCTTATCAGCTGCCCCTTTGATGCACCAACTACTTTGCGAATACCCACTTCCTTGCGTCTGAAAATAGCTCTTGCAGTCGCAAGGTTGATGTAATTGATGACAGCGATGACAAGCACAAAAACGGCTATGAGTCCGAAAATAATGATATATTGCTGATTACCCTTGGCATGCTGTGTGGGAGTATCAATGTCTACAGACCTAAGATGCACATCTGTAAACGGCTGCAACTCAAAATCCCTTGTCTCCCACTGCTCTCCCATATTGTCTTTTAGAAACGCCTCCTTCTTTTGCATGATAGAAGCAACAGCCGACTGATCGTTCAGCACCAGAAATGTGCCGCAATTTCGAGGCTCCCAACTGGCGAAATATCTTTGATAATTTTCGCTCCACATTTTTATGTCGGCGAGATAAAAGAAATCTGGTTGAAAGCTTGAATTTTTTGGCACATCCTCCACTACAGCTACCACCTTGCAGGAGCCAAAGCGGTCAGAGTCAATCATTTTGCCAACAGGGTTCTCCGTGCCAAAATACTTTTTGGCAGCCGAATGAGTCAAGATGAGATCCACACCATTGTTACCAACGTCCTGGGTGATGCTTCCTGCCGTGAATCGGTGGTCGAACACGTCAAAATATGATTTCTCAACTACATAATAATTTCGCTCCAGAAATTTCTTTTCACCAACTGAGTGCATAGCGCCACCAAAGATAAACACCCTGGTGATGTCCTCTACCTCGGGAAACTCAGCTTTCAACGCCCCGCCCATGGCCCAGTTTGTAAAGATAGTTTTCACTTCTCCCGCTTCGGGAGTAGTCCCACTTTCTACAATTCTATAAATCTTATCAGCTTTCGAATGATACAAGTTGAAGCTTTGCTCATACCTGATATAGAACATGAGGATCAAAAACACGCCAAGTCCTACCGACAAGCCAAGGACATTGATCAGTGTGTAGCCTCTGTGTCGCAGGCTGTTGCGGAGTGCCGATTTCAAGAAGTTCGTCAACATAGTGATAGGTGTTTTACTTTTGTTGGCGCTTTTGCAATCATCGTTCCATAAATTAATTAATTGATAATCAAATTATTACGGCTGTTTTACCTCTAGCCACAAAGCTGATTTGCCCGCCAGCGGACGGTACCGGTCACTGCCAAACATCTCAAACATCAACCCGCCTGGAGCTCTTTTCTGCCTGGCAAGAGCACAGCTATGATACCCAACAGGGGAAGGAAAGAACAAATGGTAAAGACATATTCAATGCTTGTTCTGTCAGCTAGTTCCCCGAGCAAAGCCGATCCGATGCCGGCGGTGCCAAAAGCCAGACCAAAGAACAAGCCTGCAATCATGCCCACTTTGCCAGGCACCAACTCCTGGGCGTAAACGAGGATGGCCGAAAAAGCAGATGACAATATGAGGCCAATAACTACACTTAATGCCCCCGTCCAGAAGAGGCTGGCGTAAGGCAGCATCAGCGTAAAAGGTGCCGCACCAAGTATCGAAAACCAGATCACATACTTGCGACCAAACCGATCTCCCATTGGACCTCCCAGGAAGGTGCCGGCAGCCACGGCAAAAAGGAACATAAACAAGTACAACTGCGAGGCCTTTACAGAAACACCGAATTTTTCAATCAGGTAAAAAGTGAAGTAGCTGCTCATGCTGGTCATATAGATATACTTGGAGAAAATCAGCAAAAGCAAAATGGTCAGCGACCAGATTACTTTCTTAAGAGGTAGGGCAAATATCCTTTCGGGTTCATCAACCGTCCGCTTGGCTTTCCTGCTCTTAACCACCAACTGAAACTTGTACCACTTGCCGACGTTGGCCAATATAATCATCGCCAGCAGGGCCAGAAGAGAAAACCATATGACGTGAAATTGCCCAAGCGGCACAATAATCAGTGCTGCCAGCAATGGGCCCAGGGAGCTTCCTGCATTGCCGCCTACCTGAAACAACGACTGAGCCATTCCATGGCGTCCGCCAGAGGCCATATGCGCCATGCGGGAGGCTTCCGGATGAAAAACTGATGACCCGAGACCTATAAAAGCCGCTGAAACAAGAATCATAGTAAAGCTTCCTGCCATCGACATGCCCAGAAGTCCTAGTAGTGTGAAGCCCATTCCTATGGCCAGCGAGAACGGCTGCGGTCGCTTGTCGGTAAATGCACCCACTACAGGCTGTAGCAGCGAGGCGGTCAACTGGAACGTAAGTGTAATCAAGCCAATCTGGCTGAACGTGAGTTGATAGTTGTCCTTCACCATTGGGTAAATGGATGGGATCAGCGACTGCATGGTGTCGTTCAGCAGGTGTGAAATACTAAGGGCCACCAGAATAGAAAATGTGGCTTTGTTGGTGGTTTCGTTGGCCATGGTGGCCGCAACTGCTCCGTTATTCATCAATCTTCTTCTATTATGTCACGCAAAACTCTTACTGCCGACCATATGCATTGCAAATTAACGCAGTTGTCAGAAATAAAATTCTCAAAAGTATTGAAATGAATAGCGGCACTCCTGCGTGTACGATGCCTGACTGCACATAAAAGGAACCTTTGCCGAAATACGGCCCGATTGCCAGTGGGTTGTTCTAAGAAAGGCTGCCCGAAAGAAACGCAGCAGGAATTAACCTAACGTCACTAAACTTATCACCATGAGCCGTTATTTGCTTCTGTTTGCACTGATTGTCGGTTGTAAATCACAGCCCGAAAAGCCGTGGGAATACCTTGGCCAGGCAAAGCCAGGCACCACTCCTGAAATGTTTGCCCCTGCGAAAGTCTCAACTGGCAACAATGAAAGAGATTTTGCGATTTCCCCCGATGGAACTGAAATCTACTATTCTCTGGTGGGCGCCCAAAAGAGTGTGATAGTGATGCGTAAGTATAGTGGAGAGCAATGGGAAGCCCCTGCGATTGCTTCATTTTCTGGCGATAGCTATGATATTGAACCTGCGTTTTCACCCGATGGATCGAAGCTTTATTTTGCTTCAAGGCGGTCGCTAACAAATGGTGGGCCCGACAAAGACTTTGATATTTGGTATGTAGAAAAACAAAAGGATGGCAGCTGGTCGGAAGCTAAAAATATGGGGACGCCTGTGAACTCCGAAGGCCATGAGTATTATCCATCCTTAGCTAAAAGCGGCACCCTTTATTTCACACTGAGGCTGGAAGAAGGCGGCATGGGCGGAGAAGATATCGTTTTTTCCAGGTTCAAAAACGGGCAATTTCTCACACCGCAGCCCATGGACTCTGCTGTCAATTCATCTACCGATGAATACAATGCCTTCGTTGACCCGGACGAACGGTTCATCATTTTCGGCTCCTGGCAAAGGGAAGGCAGCCAGGGAGGTGGCGACTTATACATCAGCAGAAAAGATGCTAGGGGCAAGTGGCTGCCAGCCGTTAATATGGGAGCGACCATCAACAGCCCACGACTCGACTATTGTCCTTTCGTTTCGCCAGACGGACAGTGGCTTTTTTTTACTAGCGAGATTGTCAAGTCTTCCGATCAGATCGAAGGTTCTCTAAGTTACGAAGGATTTGTCAGGCAACTCAACTCTCAGGGCAATGGAAGAGGAGACATTTATTGGATGAGGATGCCGGTAGTCGAAAAGTAGCGTTCGAAGATTGCTACCGATTGGCGAAAAAAAACAACGGCGAAAAAATTCCGCCGTTGTACTCTACCAACCGAATCGCTTGATTTTCCTGCAAGCTTTTAATTAAATACTCCTGATGATTGTGCTATAAGATGTAGAACGCCCTGGGCTGCATCGACTCTGGAATATGCTTTTCACGTAACATTTGTTTCAAGTCACGCTCAATATTTCTCGAAATTGCCAGCACTGGGGTATCAGTCGGCTTATTCTCAAAAGGGTCCTGAAGATGGATAGCCATTTTTTCTATGAGAAAAAAACATGCAGCAATCACTACAAGAATTGGAACCATGAAAAAACCAAACAGATCGAGCATAGCAAAGGGCAATAGTAATATAAAGAAGTGCAGAGCAAGATGTATGTACAAGCTGTAAGTAGAAGGAAAAACAGTGTTCTTTATGCGTTCACATTTTCCCATAGAGTCACACAGCCTGGTAAGAGTTTTATCGATTTCAACCTGCTGAAAATCGTTCAACCATCCCTTTTGATAGGCGTTTCGCAAATCAATAGACTGGAGAAGGGTAAGCCCTACATGCACATTGTCGTAGCTCGCCAGAGACTCAAGCTCATCATCATTTACATGGCCTTCCACAAATGGGAAGGGATTGTCTTTCCTCAACCCCTTACCCAAGGCGTAGCACCAAGCCACTTGCCTATGAATAAACCTCTCCTGAAATCTCCGGGATGAGTCCGGATCAATGTCTTCATTTACCAACGACAACACCTGCCTGGCAAGTGTCCGGCTGTCGTTTACAATAGCTCCCCAGATTATCCTGGCCTCCCACCACCTGTCGTAGGCTTGGTTGGACCGAAAAGCAAGTAGTAATGAAATGATAGTTCCCAACACCGTTGGAACCGTCATCGGTATGGAAATTTCTGAAATATGATAATTCTGGTAAACTATTTCGATGGCGATGCCATAGCCCATAACAACCAAAATCTCATACTTGATTTTCCCAACGATGTATTTAACAGGAATACTTCCCTTTAGTAACATATGCTTCGTTTAACGGTTGAGATCTAAGCCAACTAAATCCGGGCAAATGGAGTTGAAAGGGATTGGAAAATAGCCGAAGAATCGATGTCCACCGACTTACACTCCGATTGCCTGATCAAAGTCCTCATGTCGACGCTATTGGCGGACAAGTCTCCAAAACTTTGCTCAGAAGAATAAACAATCAATGACACGTCGTAATAGTCTAGATAACTTGAAAAAAGCATTGGGGTGGTACCGTAAAAAAAATCAACTATTACGTTCTTTACCTTGTAGGAAAATACATCTTTCAAGTCTTCAAGCTCCTTCAAAAATTCAGGGGAAACGTATTTTCTGTTTTCATTTCTATAACTCCCAAAAAGCAAATCCTGTTCGCTATCTGGCATATTAAAAGCGTGAACAAACAGTAAGCGGATATCGCATTCGAAAGCTTGAACGGCCTCTTGAGCCACTTTAATCGTATTGGAAGTAAAATCTGCAGGAACAAGAATAGTTTTCATATCGCATTTTATTTTTCTAAAACTGCGATTGAAGAATTAAGATGTGCTAAGATTCAGATTACAATCTGCTAAGAACACTATTAGAATGTGATTAGAGTGCTGCTTCCATTAAATGGGGGAAATAGGCTATGACAGTGGTGCCCTGCCCTTCTTTGCTTTTTACATTTACATGGCCTTTGTGCATCCTTATAATGTTGTTGGCGAGCGGAAGACCTACACCATGTCCCTGATATTTATGTGTATTTGATGCCCTGAAAAACGGCACAAATACCTGTGGTAAGTCATGCTCGGGAATCCCAATACCCTGATCACTCACCTGAACATATATCCGCCTGTCGTCCGTAGTCACCCTAATTCTCACCTTGTTATTATCAGAATACTTACATGCGTTCATAACGATATTGCTCAGCGCAACCCTCAGCAAGGTACCATTACCTTCCAAACACAATTTGCTATTGTCGGCAGGCAGACTCCCAAAGTCTACCTCTACTTTATTATTAAAATGAATTTTGTTAATCGTATTCTTCACCGAAAGAATGATTTCGTCAAGCCGAACTTCACCCCAATGTTGTTTTACGCCGTCAAAGCCCGTTTGAGCAATGGCCAGCATCCCATCTATCAACTCCTTAAGTTTTTCTGCTTCATAGGTAATGACCTCAAGAGACTGCCTCATGCTATCAGAAAGCTCGCCCTCATCCTGACCAAGTTCCGCTTCTCCAGCAATGATGGTCAGCGGTGTTTTGAATTCGTGCGAAGCGTTACTGATAAAATTGTTTTGCATCTCGAATGTCATTTGCAGACGAATAAGCATGTCGTTAAATGTATGCGTAAGGTCTGCTACAACATCATCACTTTTGGTGTCCTCAAGGCGTTCATTTAAATTGTAAACACTGATTCCCTTCACCTTATCAATAATCTCCCTTACTGGTTTAAATATTTGATTTGAGAAAACTCTACCCAAAGAATAGGTAACGATGATACTTCCGAAGAAGCCGAACAGTAATAGCTTTTTCAGGTAAGCAAGTTCTTCCATTCCAAGCGTGTCCACCGCTTCGGAAACCACCACAATGTCTTTCCCCCCCTCATTGATGAACTCTCCAACGTAAAAGACGTTATTAGAAAAATGACGCACTCTGCCTTCTCGTAAAAGCTCCTGGTAAAAAAGGTCGTCCAACGGCAGGTTTGGCTTTTGTGCCAGTTTCATCCCCGAACCATCGTCTGCAAACTCAATAATGTAGTGATCTTCGTCGGGCAGGTTTTTAAGATGTCTTTCCTTGACTGTATGATAGATTGCGGCATTGCTCTCATCATCTTCCAGGTAGGCGTGTCCAATGATGGCCGCCCTTACTTCCAGTCGGTGAAAAAACATCTCGAAGGTGCTCCTCTCCGAAAAAATATAAATGAAGATGCTCAGTAAAAGAATTATCGCTCCGGTAATACCCGTAACTATCAGTGATATCTTATTATGAATGCTCATTCTTCGCTCCTCATGACATAACCCATTCCGAACACCGTATGGATGATCTTATTGTCACTATTTGCATCAATTTTTTTTCGTAAATAGTTGATATATACGTCGACTACATTGGTGCCCAAATTGAAATTAATATCCCACACGTTTTCAAGAATTTCCATTCGGGACAGTACCCTATTCCTATTAGCGAGAAGGAATTCGAGTAGCCGAAATTCGGTGGCCGTCAGGGATATTTTTTTTCCTGCCCGGGTCACTATTTTTGTAGCCCTGTCCAGCTCAATGTCAGAAAATATCAACTTGTCTCCTTCGTCAGGCCGAGCACCAGGTCGGCGTGTTAGCGTCCGCACACGGGCATTCAGTTCGGCAAGTTTAAAGGGTTTAGTCATGTAGTCGTCGGCTCCTCCATCAAGTCCAGCCACAATATTTTCGGTGGTACTGAGTGCCGTAAGCATCAACAGTGGCGTATGCGAATTCTTTTTTCTGAAGTTTTTACAAACTTCCATGCCACTCAAAACAGGTATCATCAAATCCAATATAATCAAGTCAAAATCATTATTCAACGCCATTTGGAGACCGGTTTTACCATCCATAGCTACGCTCGTGTTATAGCCGGAGGAAGAAAAGCTTCTCTGAATAAGCGAAATCACACTTGGCTCGTCTTCTATTAATAGAATATTCATTTGATGGTATAATCAATACAGGAACTTCAAACAAGATATAAAAACTGTCAAATAGCCAAAAAGGTTTGAACAACCTTCGCCCTCAACAATTTCACTGGCAACTCAAGACACTGTTAAAAAAAAAGAAAGCGCTGGGAAACCCGGCGCTTTTCAATCAGGAACCTAACCTAATCAACCTATATTATCTTTCTCGGGTCAATCCAGCTTCACCTGCATACGACCCAGCTTAGTACCTTTGTTATACACCTCGATCTTGTAAATTCCGGTGGTCAATTTTTCTTTGGGTGTAAAAACCATCTCTACCCTTTGAACCATTTCAAACTGACCCGGATAAACCCCAAGGCTTGCGACAGGATTGCCATCTCCCTGCAAGAGGTGATGTGAAACAGTGCCATCAGCTTTGGAATAAACTTTTGAACCAGGAGACACTACTTTGAACTCCAGGCCACCAAGCGCACTCTGGGGCACGTCGAACACGAAGTTGATTTTCTTGGCTTTCTTAGCTCTTACCGTTAATTTTTCATTCTTTTTGGTAACAAGCACAAGGTTATCCTCGGTCAAAGCGGTAAGGAGGCTCATGTTTTCAGTAAGGACTTTGTTGTCCATTTCCAACTGAGCAATCATGGCATTAGCATTGGCATTCTCTTTTCTCAGGTTGCCGTTTTCATCCCGAAGCTTGCTAACTTCTCCGTTAAGGCTGGCAATTTGCGAATCGAGACCTGATTTCAAAGCTTTCAACTCAGCTATTTGCCTGTTCAGCTCTGCTATGGAACCATTGCTCCGTTTAATCTGGCTTAGCTGCGCTTCCTTCTGAGCCAGATTATCGTTCGCCTGAGCCAGGAGATGATCAAGATTAGCGTTTTTGCCTGTCAGAGAGGCTATCTCTTTTTTAAACTTATCAATCTCTTTTTGAAGTTGAAGTTTCTCTGAAAGCAATGCTTCAGATTTAAGCTTCTCCTCGTTAAGACTGACAACCGCCTCCTTGTTCAGGGTGATATAGTGGGCGCCAATAAAAAGGCTTACAAACAAAAGTCCGGCTATTACATAAGCTGTGACTTTAATTCTCGATGTTGATGATGACTCGCTCATACTTTTGGTGTTTATGATGCAATTGTACGACGGTCACCTAAAGGCCCTATTAGTGCGAGATTAAAATGGTATTAAATTTTTTTCTTGACCCGAAACGTTAGGGTAAAAGTGCTGCCCTTGCCCTTTTTTGACATAAGTGTCAACGTTCCCTCGTGCAGTTTCACTATTCTTTGCACCAGCGACAGTCCAATGCCGTGGCCTTTGATGTTTTGGGCATTGCTTCCCCTGTGAAAGGGCTCGAAAATCAACTCCTGTTCTTCTTCGTCTATGCCGATGCCAAAATCCCGGAAAGTCAACACCAGTTGTCCTCTGTCTGGTTCAACGTTTACCTGCACCTCATGAGGGTCAGAGTATTTGCACCCATTATCCATCAGGTTGAGCAAAGCAGTCTTTATCAATTGTTCATTGCCTACGATGGTCATCTGATCGTCCTCCAAATCCTCGTTGAACGATATTGAGACCTTGTATGATGGATTTCTTTTCTGGAGCTCACCAGCGCTTTGCCAGAGAACCTCGTCCACCCTTATAGAACCAAAGGAGCTTTCAACACTCTCAGAGCTCGCCTGTGCCAGCAGCAGCAGCCTGTTGGACAGATAATTCAGGCTCTTAATGTCATCAAGAACAGAATTTACAGTGCGTTTGTAATCTTCGGCAGTCCTGTCGTTCAGCAAGGTTACTTCAAGCTGGCCAGTGATAGCCGTAAGAGGAGTCCGCAACTCATGCGAGGCATTCGCAATGAAGTTCTTCTGAAGTTTGAAGGCCTCTTCCAGCCTGTCGAGCATTTCATTGAATGTACCAGCCAGGTGAGCCAGTTCATCCGTTTGGTTTCCCTCGTCCACCCGGCTGCTCAGGTTACTGATACCAATAGCATCGACCTGAGCGATCACCCGTGAAATGGGGCTTAATGTTCGACGGGCAAAAATCCGACCCGATACAAAAGTGAAGAGTAAGCCGGCACCAAAGACTATGAAAAGCACATTGCGCAGGTTGTCCAGCTTTCGGTACCCAAAAATATCGGTGGCAGAAGCAACCACCACCACCCTGTCGTATTGATCAGTAAAAAGTACACCCAACACCTCCTGATTGCCAAATACAAACCTCACCTCTCCTTCCAGCCTGATCCTGTTAAGCAGTGGCTCATTTACGGCTACCGTTTGCTCTCCCTCAGAGCTATAAAGCACCTGGTTTTGGTAGTCGAAAATAGTTATTTCTTCATTTGGCAGACTCACCGGGTTGTTTTCCTCAATCTTCCGCAGCAGCTCTGCGTCCACCTCCTCCACTTCAATAAGCAGTTTGGCCACATTTCTGGCTTTGTTCTCTATCCTTTCATAAAACTCTTGCTTGCGATACTGAGCCGATAAGTAATAGATCGCCAGGGAAGAAGCGCCCATGATCAGCGCCACTATAAGCAAGAAAAGGAAGGTGAGCTTGTCCCTGATTTGCATTAGGCTTTTTCAAAAATATACCCCATCCCTATCCGGGTATGGATGAGCTTGTCCTCAAAGTCCCTGTCTATCTTTTTCCTCAGGATATTGATATATACTTCCACCACATTGGTGCCAGTGTCAAAATCAATGTCCCACACTTTCTCCGAAATATCGATCTTCGACACTACTCTGCCTTTATTCCTCATCAGGTATTCGAGTAATCCAAATTCCTTCGCCGTCAGGTCTATTTGTTTATTTCCCCGATGAGCCACTTTTTTATCAAGATCAAGGGTCAAGTCGGCCACTGTCAACACATGTGAGACTACTTCCTCTCTCTGACTTCTGCGGGTAAGTGCTTTGAGCCGCAGCAGCAATTCCTTGAATTCAAAGGGCTTGACCAGGTAGTCGTCGGCACCAGCCTCAAAACCATTGACTTTGTCTTCGGTGGTACCCAGCGCAGTGAGCATGATTACCGGCAGTGAAGGTTTATTGTTCTTGATCGCCCGACAAAGTTCTACCCCACTGATAAAGGGGACTATCACATCCAGAACTGCGACGTCGTAAGACCCCTTTAGAAATAAGGTTAGCCCCATTTGCCCGTCAGTAGCCAGGTCAACCACATAGCCCTGCTCTTCAAGCCCCTGCTTGATAAATGATGCCACCTTTGCTTCGTCTTCTACCAGTAGTATGTTCACACTATTCGTCTTTTGTTCGGTATTACACCTTAGTGAATCTAAAGTACACGTACTAACGCCATTATTCCACAAAAACTCATGATAATACAGAGATATGAAAAAGGATTAAGCCTCAAATTAAAACGATATTAAAAACAACATTTTTTGGTGAAGCTCGTATTTACATGTACATACATATAAACTAATCTTGAGTTGATGTAACAGAGGATTTTTCTCTAACTTCAGCTCGGAAAGGAGAACAGAAAATGAAAACCGTTTTGCATCAGGCAAACACCAGAGGCCACGCCAACCACGGTTGGTTAGACTCTTATCATACGTTCAGTTTTGCCCAATACTACAACCCTGAAAGGGTACATTTTGGTGTGCTGAGGGTATTGAATGATGATACAGTAAGCGGCAGCATGGGCTTTGGTACTCATCCCCACGACAATATGGAAATCATTTCCATTCCGTTGTCGGGCGACCTTGAGCATCAGGACAGCATGGGCAACAAACAGGTGATAAGGCAGGGAGATGTGCAGGTACTGAGTGCCGGCACAGGCATCTACCACAGTGAGAAGAACTTCCACAAAGACAAAGAGGTGAAATTCCTTCAAATATGGATGTTCCCCAACAAAAAGGATGTGACACCCCGCTATGACCAGATCACCCTTGACGCCGATAAAAACCATAATGCATGGCAGCAGGTGTTGTCGCCCAATGCGGATGATGAGGGTGTGTGGGTACACCAAAATGCCTGGTTTAGCATGACCAAGCTTGACGCCGGCAAGTCGCTCGACTATCAGGTGAAAGGAAAAGGCAATGGCCTCTACTACTTTATTCTGGAAGGCGATGTTGAAGTGGACGGGCAGAAACTAGGCAGAAGAGATGGCTTCGGAGTTTGGGAAACCGACCATAGCAAGTTAACCGCCGCCTCCAATGCCGAAGTGTTGCTCATGGAAGTGCCAATGAATTAAATCACCGAAGGCTGACAGGTTATTCTGCCAGCCTTTTTAATATCTTACAACCATGCTAGAAGTAAAACAACGGGAAGAAGACTCAAAAGGATCATTCTACATAGAATCGGAAGGTCGCAAAATGGCCGAGATGACCTACAGCAAAGCTGGCACAGATCGTATCATTATTGACCACACCGAAGTGGGCGGCGAATTGCGTGGCCAGGGTGCAGGTAGGCTGATGGTAGAAAGCGCCGTAGCTTACGCAAGAGAAAAGAAGATAAGCATTATTCCTCTTTGTCCTTTTGCCAGATCCGTATTTGATAAAAACCCTGAATTAAGAGACGTGTTATGAACCTGGACGCTTATAAGACTATCAATAACCCCGACAAAAAGAGGTTTGAGTTAGAGATTGACGGTGTTCTGTCTGTGATAGAATACACGTTCAAGAAATCAACCAATCAAATGTTCCTTGTTCATACCGAGGTAAATCCATCATTGAGAGGAAAAGGAGTGGCCAGTAAGATTGTGAAAGAAGCACTGGACATGATCAGGAAGGAGGGCCAGGAGCTGGTGCCACTTTGTCCGTTCGTGGTGGCATTTTTGAAAAAGCATCACGAGTATCATGACTTGATGAATGAAACAAATAAAGCAAGATTTAAATAACACCCATGGCAGAAGCAACAGCAACCCCAAACGGCACAAATTTTCAGGTGAGTGCGAAAATCCGCCAGCACGAAGTATTGCTCGATGAACCCGAAGAAAAAGGAGGGGGAGATACCGCCCCTACACCCTCAGAGTTTGTTTGTGCAAGCCTTGCTGCCTGCACCACTATCACGTTGCAGATGTATATTCAGCACAAAGGGTGGGAGGCCTCTGTTAAATCAGTGAACGTAGTGTATGAAACGGTTGATGGCGTGGGCACCTTCAGGAGAAAGGTAGTGCTGGCTGGCTACACCCAGGAACAGCTACCAAGACTTACATCTGTGGCCAATAGCTGCCCCATTCACAAAATGCTCTCAAAAGCTAACCCAATAGACACAGAAATTAACTAAACTGATATGGCCGACAACATAAAAGAGTACAGTAACGGAGAGGTAACCATCATTTGGCAGGCTGAAAAGTGCCAGCACTCGGAAAAATGCTGGAGAGGTTTGCCCGGAGTGTTTAATTACAAGGAGCGTCCCTGGATCAAAACTGAAGGCGGAACAAGTGAAGAAATTATCGAGCAGGTGAAAAAATGTCCTTCGGGCGCCCTTACCTACAGAATGACGAGCAAATAGACTGGATTGGTGCTGTAACTTCATCCTGAAAATTGACCTGTTAAGTCAATTATTTATATTTAGTCTAAATAAACTTTAATTTCTCAAGGGACTTGCTGTTATTTGCAGACTGAGGATAAAATGCCTGATGTCTGCACCTAACATAATCGTAGCTGATACACATGAATTGTCCGTCGCCGGCTTGTTATACCTGGTGCATCAAGCTTTTGAAACCGCACAGGTAGAAACGGCCAAGAGCAGTGTTGCATTGAGCAACGTCCTGAAAAAATTTCCGTCCGGCATCCTTATAGTCAACCCATATGGGGTGAAAGACCTGAATCCGGCGAGTCTCTTAAAAGTGCTTACCGACAACCCTCAAGTATACCCTCTCCTACTTGTTTCCCGCATCGATCAGGAAGACTTAAAGCCACTGATCAAATTGGGCTCCATTGGCATCATCACCAAAAACTGTAGTCAGCGAGAAGTTTTGGCAGCCCTTGAAGCTGCAGTTCATCAGGAGAAATTTGTTTGCAACAAAGTGATGGAGGCTTTCCTGCCAGTAAATGCGCCCGACGACCAGCTTCCCGGAAACCAGCTTTCTGAAAGAGAAATCGGGGTTATCCGATTTATAGCAAAAGGCATGTCGACAGAGGAAATTGGAGAGGAGCTGCACCTCAGCCCTCATACCATTCACGCCCATCGAAAAAATATCCTGAAGAAAATGAACGTGAAGACTCCTGTGGATCTCGTGGTGAAGGCCATCCGGGAGAAGCTTATTACTGTTTAATTTCCTCAATCAGTCAAAAATAAACTTACTCGCCATACCTGGGTGAGCTATAAGAAAATTTTTATAGCTCATAAACTGGGCATTTGTTGGGCTATAAATACATGAATCATTGGCTCCTGTCAAACGTCCAATGCGCAAAGAAGCGCCGCATTTCAAAAATGGCTAATGTAAATTTTAATTGAAAACATTTAGCAATCCCCTCCGAATAATAGCACCAATAGCTTAAACTAGCTATCGCCAATCCCTACTAAAAGCACTCCCTGTACTTAAAGAAGCAGTTATTTAAGCTCAATCAAGCGATTGACAGCCCAATCTCCCCGGCCTACATTTGCTATTATTTAAAATGATTCTAAATAAATGAAGCATATCAATCTATTTGGCATTTCGGCTGTGTGCCTGCTCGTATTCAGCCAATGCGGGCCAGCAAATACAACATCGGAGAGCACAGAAAACTCAGCTCCCGAAAAGGAATCACTAAAAATAGTTAGCATTGGAGGGACTTTGTCTGAGGTCGTTTGTGCACTGGGAAGTTGTGATCAGATTATTGCGGCTGATAAAACAAGCACCCGACCTAAAAGCCTGCAAGACCTTCCTTCGGTAGGCTATCGCACTGGCATCAAAGCCGAAGGCGTGCTGTCGTTGGATGCTGATATTGTGTTGGCTGAGGAGGATCATATTAACGCCGAGGTTATTACCCAGTTGCAAGCGACAGCTTTGCCAGTTCATACGTTCAAACATGAACTCAACGTCGCTTCCACCAAAAAGATAATAGCTGACATAGGTAAAATTATCAATAAGGAGCAGGAAGCAGAGCAACTGGTTGTCACGCTGGAGCAAGACCTCAATCTATTGGATTCGATGATTGGCAAAACCAGCACGAAACCGAGGGTGCTATTCGTGTATGCACGTGGGCTTGGCTCATTGAGTATCTGCGGCAAAAACACATTTGCCGAGGAGCTCATCAAAATGGCCGGTGCGCAGTTTGCTGTTGACGAAATATTCGACTACAAACCACTAACACCAGAGGCCCTGGTGGCAGCCAATCCTGACTACATTTTGTTTTTTGACAGTGGCCTCGAAAGCCTGGGCGGCGTGGAAGGAGCACTTCAAATACAGGGCCTGATGCAAACCACGGCAGGAGAAAAAAAGCAAATCCTTGCTATGGATGGACTTTGGTTGTCAGGCTTTGGGCCCGGGGTAGGAAAAGCAGCTATTCAGCTAGCAACTAGCATTCACCCTGAGCTGGCAGCGCACAACGTGGCCCAAAGCAACTAACCTATGCAAGTGGCTACCCTTCCGGCAATGAAAGCTAAAAGCAACTTCACTACCCATACTGCGATATTAGGCAGTCTGGTGGCGCTGCTTGTGTGCACTATGTTCATTTCGCTTCGTGTGGGTGCCCTGGGCATCAGTGTTGGTCAAATTGTTAATATTCTCCTTCACAACCTGGGACTCGATGTGGCAGATGTCAGCTCAAGAGATTCGGCAGTTTTGCTGTCGATCCGTCTTCCGAGGCTGGTACTTGGCGTGGCAGTTGGTGGCGCACTGGGTATTTCAGGTGCTGCATTGCAAGGGTTATTCAGAAATCCGCTTGTGGAGCCCGGCATCATCGGTATTTCCAACGGAGCGGCTTTGATGGCTGTCGTTGTCCTGGTTTTCGGCCCTGGCATCGCTTTGTTTTTAACTCCGGACCTTACAACATGGCTGCTTCCAGTGGCCGCCTTTTCAGGCAGCCTTGCTGCCACCTACATCGCCTACCAATTCAGCAAAGGTGCATATCAAACCGACGTCACCATCCTCATCCTTGCAGGTGTAGCCATCACTGCCCTTTGCGCAGCTCTCATGGGCATCGTCATCTTCCATTCTAACGAAACAGCGTTGCGTTCCTTCACCTTCTGGAGCATGGGCGATCTGAGTGGTGCCTCCTGGGATAAAATAGGATTCACTATCTGGCTTATTGTGCTCCCTGCCGTCGCCCTTATCGGGCAAAGTCAGTCGCTCAACGCCATCGCTTTGGGAGAATCCGAAGCCCGTCATTTGGGAGTGGAAGTAGAAAAAATCAAGCATCGCATCATTTTACTCAGTGCGCTGGCAGTGGGCGCATCGGTTGCCATGGCAGGTGCCATCGGGTTCATTGGCTTGGTTGTTCCTCACATTCTGCGCATGGCATTTGGCCCGGATCACAAACTGATACTTCCGGCTTCAGCCATAGGCGGTGCCATTTTGCTTACCGTAGCAGATATGATTGCCAGAACAATTGTTGCTCCTACAGAGCTCCCTATCGGGATTATCACAGCACTAATGGGAACGCCATTTTTCATCTGGATGCTCGCCTCAGTCAGAAAAAAAAGAATTCAGATTTAACCGGACTCTCATGTATCAGGGAAAAAACATAAGTTATTCTGTAGGCCCTAAGAAAATACTCGACCAGGTGTCGGTTGCCGTTTTCCCAGGCAAGTTTACTGCCATTGTCGGCCCTAATGGCGCCGGCAAGTCAACGCTTTTGAAAGCGCTATGCCGGGACATACTCCCTGACGACGGAGAAATCAGCATCAACGGTCAGGCAATGCCCACCTATACTTCAAAGGAGTTGGCATTGACAAGAGCAGTGCTGCCGCAAAAAACACACCTGAGCCTGGCCTTTACCGCTGAAGAGGTGGTGATGCTCGGAAGAACTCCTCATAACACTACCAACAGCCAAAACAAAGAGATCGCAAAGGAAGTGATGCGGGAGGCCGATGTTTATCACCTCAAGCACAGAGTCTACCAAACACTGTCGGGTGGCGAGCAGCAAAGAGTGAACCTGGCCAGGGTACTTGCTCAATTGCACGACCAGCAGGAGCATCCGACTTACCTGCTGTTAGATGAACCGACCTCAAGCCTCGACATAGCACAGCAGCATGGCTTGCTCGACATAGTTCGGCAAAGGTGTGTGGAACGTGGATATGGAGTGGCCGCTGTGATACATGACCTCAACCTTGCCGCTCAGTACGCCGACTACTTTCTGTTTATGAAAAACGGGAAAGAAGTGGGGCAGGGCCCTAGTCAACTTATGCTCAGAAAGGAAATGATCGAGCATACATTTTCCTACCCTGTTGAGCTGATTTACGGTGAGAATAGCGACATACCTATGATATACACAAAGGGTTCCGTCCCTTTTGAAACTACATCCCTTTTGAACGAAACTATAAATAGCAGATAATGGAAAACTTAACGATTGATAAAACTGATGTTCAGGCTCTAAAAAAAGCCTGGGAGGAGATTCAAGCCGCACAACCAAATGTAAGAATCAGAAATGCTGCTCAGGAGCTGGGAGTAAGTGAAGCAGAACTTTTGGCAACAGAAGTAGGCCCGACCTGCATAAGACTGGACGCCACCCCGGAACGAAGCTGGCCCGACTTTTTGAAGCGGCTACCAGAGCTTGGCTACGTGATGTCATTAACCAGAAACGACGCATGTGTGCTGGAGCACAAGGGTAAATTCCAAAAAGTGGAAACTTTTGGCGAAGGTGAAAGAGCTATGGGAACGGTGATTGGCCCTATCGAAACCCGTGTTTTCTTTAGCGCCTGGCATGTGGGGTTTGCCCACCAAATGACCAAAGGCGACAGAACCCTCACCAGCTTGCAGATTTTCGATAAGGCCGGAGAGGCGATCACAAAAATTTACCTGCAGGAAAAAAGCAACAACGACGCCTTTCTGAAAATTGTTGAAGACTACCGCTCCGACAACCAGGAGCCGGGGCAAACGGTAGAGCCTTACAGCCAACCCACCTTTGGAGACTCCATCGACAAACCCGCCTTTCTTCAAGAATGGAGTGAATTAAAAGATACCCACGACTTCTTTGGCATGCTGAAAAGGCACAACGTGCATCGCTACAAGGCGCTTGAGATTGCCAATGGCACTTTCAGTTACCCCATAAGCACCGACAACCTGCAGCAGGTGCTCGAAACTGCCGCAAGCACCAAACTTCCCATCATGATTTTTGCCGGCAACCGGGGCAACCTGCAAATACAGCAAGGAAAGGTAAAAACGATCCGCCTTCTCGAAAGCCAGGAAAAATGGCTCAATGTCCTTGACCCGGAATTCAACATGCACCTGAAGCTGGAGGCCAGCCAAACTGCCTGGGTAGTGCGCAAACCCACGTCAGAAGGCAATGTTACCAGCATAGAAGTGTTTGACGCCGGGAAAAATATGATTGCCCAGTTTTTTGGCCTTAGAAAACCAGGCATTCCTGAATTGGAGGCATGGAAACAACTAGTCGACTCACTACCAAAGCTATAGGGATGCGAATAATTCTTCTAGTCATCTCTGTTTTCGTTGTTCATTTCGGCCTGGCGGCTCAGGACAGCCTGAAAAGTTATGTGATGGACGACATTGTTATCACTGGCCAGTTCGAACCCCAATCAGCCAGTAGATCGGTGTATCAGGTAAGAACCATTGCTATGGAAAGAATCCAGTCACAAGGAGCTAATCGTTTGCAGGACGTGCTGCAGACGGAACTCAATGTGAGGTTTTCTCAGGACATGGCTCTTGGTGAGTCGAGTATGACGCTACAAGGACTTGGCGGCCAGAATATCAAAGTCTTGATAGACGGCATGCCTTTGATTACAAGGGAGGGCACCTCCAATTCGGGTGCCCTTAATCAGGTAGATGTCAACAACATCGAGAAGATAGAGATAGTGGAAGGGCCCATGTCGGTAGTGTATGGTGCTGATGCGCTGGCAGGAGTCATCAATATTATTACCAAAAAGCCGGAGAACGACAAGCTTTCATTGGATGCCCGGATACAGGAAGAGTCTGCCGGGTCGGAATACGGATTCGACAAGGGCGTTCACAATCAAAGCATGGGGGCAGGCTATAAGCTGGGCAAAGTGTATACCCAGGCAAGGCTAAGCCACAACCAGTTTTATGGCTGGCAGGGAAATGCCACGGGCCGGGACAAACAATGGCACCCAAAAAACCAATGGCTGAGCAGCGGGCTCATCGGCTTCAGAAATGATAAATCAAACATTTTCTACAAGCTCGACTATCTGGACGAGTCTATCCAAAACCCGGGCGTTTTCAATGGTGGCGAGGCACTTGATCAGGAGTATATCACCAAAAGGTTCAACCACCAGCTACAAGGCCAAACCAGGTTATTTGACAAATTGAGCTACAACGGCGCTGTTTCTCTTATCAATTTTAGCAGACGCACACTTACAACCACAGTGGATCAGGAGACTGGCGATGTAAGGCTGGCCCTTGGTGCAGGGTTGCAAGATGTATCTTCGTACGACGGTATTAGTCTAAGGGGCACATTCCAATACAGCCTTTCACCTCAGTGGTCGTTTCAGCCGGGCTACGATATTAACCTGGAACAGGGAGAAGGTGGCCGAATCAGCGCTGACGCTCCCTGGTTGAACGACTATGCTTTCTTCTTTTCCACTGAATATACCCCAACTGACAAAATAAGCATCAGGCCTGGCTTTCGGGTCATTCAAAACTCGGTGTACCAGGCACCGCCAGCAGTTCCTTCCATCAACACTAAGTTTCAGTTAACCGACAACCTGGTACTAAGGGCTGCCTACGCAAGAGGCTTCAGGGCACCATCGTTGAGAGAACTGTACTTCAACTTCTACGACGCCAGCCATTCCATCGAAGGAAACCCCGACCTGGAGGCCGAACTATCTAACAGTGTGAATGGTGGACTTAGCTGGAAGGTGATGAGCACAGCCAAATCGAGGGTTGACATGACACTCAATAGTTTCTTTAACGCAGTAGATAACATGATTAGCTACGGACAGAAACCCAGCAACAGTCTGATAACTACCTACATCAATATTGATAAGTTTAAAACGAAGGGACTTATGTGGAACACCACCTATACAGGCAAGGCCCTTGAAGTAAAAGTGGGGGTTTCCTATACCGGGCGATACAACCAACTAATAGAAGACGATAGTGAGCTTCCCGAATTCACATGGACGCCTGAAGCGAACCTGGTAACCACCTATCAACTGGAATCTGCCGGGCTGACCTTCAATGTATTCTACAAATACACCGGCTCATTGCCCAACTATGAAGTGAGCACAGACGATACCGGTGCTGAGGCTATTCGACTGGCCAAAATAGACGGATACCATATGATGGATTTCACCGCCAGAAAGGAATTGTTCGGCTACCTGAATGCCACACTTGGAGTGAGAAACCTCCTCAACGTGACGAATGTAAACAACACGTCCACCGATACGGGCGGAACCCACAGTACGGGCGGAGCGAGGCCAATTGGCTATGGAAGATCTTACTTTTTGGGGCTGAGTTTTAACCTGAACAAGTAAACAAGAGTAAAAAAATTTAGAAATCTATTTATAATAAGTCTAATTAAAATTAAAGATGAAGAATACAATTACACATTGGATAAAGGCCAAATATTTTGTCCTATCAATATGCTCGATGGCTATTTTAACAGCATGCGGTGATGATGAACCAGCTCTTCCCGACAATCTTGTCAATTTTCCATCGGCTCAACAAAGCATTACTGAAGATGAAAGCGAACTTGAAGTAGTTCTTTCATTTTCACGAGCCCTGGATGTGACAACAGCTAGTATTACGGTGGAACTTGCCGGAGAAAACATCGCCTACGGAACCAAATTCACAACTACGCCTGCGGCCAGCAACAATGCAATCACCCTAACGGCCGTAGAAGGTGCTCAGGAAGCCTCCTTCACTGTTTCTAAGGTTGATGGAGCTCTTTTCGATGGGGATGAGGTCATCACATTTACCCTCTCTACTTCCAGCGATGGGCTTTTGCCTGGCACCACCGCCACCATGACGCTCAGCTTTGCGGAGATACTGGCGACACAAGGCCAGATAGACATTGACGGAGGAGGTACTACCTATCCCAACAAGGTATTCATTGACCTGAGTGCCAACCGCCAAACAGCAGTGAACCGGGACAGTTGGGATCTCGGCTTCTATTCGGGAGCCGACTTCAAAGTAATTCTCAATTCATCGGTTACCATGTTTGCCCAAGCCCTGGAGAAAACATATCTCTCAGAAGTAACTGCTGCTGATACAGTTGGCTTTGCGGCTGCTATGAGCATCAACGCCTTTTCTACCGATGCTTTTGGCTGGATCGACGACCCAAGTGGTGACCTGGACAAAACGGCCATAGCAGAAATTTCAGCAACGGCTGACGAAAACGTTGTGTACATCATTAACCGGGGAGAAGCACCGGCAGCTGCTGCGGGTGCTGTAGGCGAATCAAGAGGATGGAAAAAAATTAAGATAACCCAAACAGCAGAGGGCTACCTGCTTCAGTATGCCGACATTTCCGCTACCACTTTTGAAGAAATAGAAATAGACAAAGTGGAAGGACAGCAATTCGTTTACGCACACTTTGAGGATGGCGTTGTGGATGTAGAACCAGCCAAAGACAAGTGGGACATTGCCTGGACAGGCTTCATGAATTCCACCAATTTTGGCAGTGGCCTTATCCCTTACTACTTCCAGGACATAGTATTGCAGAATGTAGCCGGAGTGGAAACAGCCATGGTGCTGACAGAAACAATAAGCTATGAGGATTTTAGCAGTAGCAACGCAGCCAGCCTAGCATTCAGCGAAAGTCAGGCGGCGATTGGTTCAACCTGGAGAGTAACCGGCGGGCCCGGTGGAAGTCAACCAGCTGTACATGAAGACAGATTTTACATCATTAAAGACGCAAGCGGCAACTACTACAAACTGAAATTTACTGCGCTGATGCAGGGGGGCGAACGTGGGAAACCACAGATAGCCTACGAACTGCTTGACTGAAGCATCCTGGCTGCTAAGAGTTTACTGAATAACAAGTAGTTTAAATAGGATGTAGTAGATAGGCAAGGCCGTCCCTGAAAGGGATGGCTTTCCTTTTTTCTGCTCTTTCTAAATCTGCAACAAAATCTTCCACGCTATCTCCACATATCCATCATGCAGGTATTGCTGGGCGAGCTGATGCAGGGCCTCCTCGAAACCAGTAGGATCGTTTTCGTATTCCTCGACTAGCAGCTGTACTTTTTCGTGCTTATGATACTCCCTTACCTCTTCATCGCTGGGCAGGTGCTCCACGTTACCCAGCATGCCAAGATCATTGCCTGTGAGCACGCTGCTGAGTCTGATACGCTCTGGCAGCTTATCCACGCCCATTCCCTTTTTCTCTAAAGGCTTCGGTACTTCAAACAAAGCCTCGCCGTGGGCTCTGCAATACCAGTTGCCTCCCATGCGGGCAACTGTGTCCACTTTTTCTGTATCCACCCTCCCCTGCTCGTCCAATATCTCTTTTTTGAAATGCATGAGCAATACCTCGCAAATCACCAGGTTGCCGGCACCTCCCTGATCACCCAACGGAAGGATTTGCTTTACGCTGCACTCAAAAGATGCGGGTGACTCGGCTACCCTGGGTGGTTTAACTTTTTCTGACGGAACTTCCGTAAAACCAGCCTTCACAAACTCATTAACGCCTTTCTCATACTCGGTGCTCGACAGCGACATTTGCTGCACCATGGCGTAGCTCACAATATTGATCACCACCTCCCCATGTTCGTGCACATTGTCCAATGTGTGCTTGGTAGAATTGTCACGCACCCTTCTTGAGGGAGAAAAAATAAGCATAGGGGGATTAGAGCTGAACATGTTGAAAAAGCTGAAAGGACTCAGATTGACCCTGCCTTCTTTATCAATCGTGCTAGCGAAAGCAATAGGTCTCGGGGCCACCACGCCCTGCATGAGCCCATGCAAAGCCGGCACACTTACATCCTTTGGGTCAATGGTCATCACGTGATCCATATTATTTGATTTTCTTGTAAACAGCTTCGGCTATCAGGTTTGCCCCAGCAGCATCGGGGTGCACACCATCAGGGAACATTTCGGGATGGCCTGACAATGCCTTGTAAAGGTCGATGGTCTTCAGCTTCGCCTCCTTTGCCGTTTGCTCCACTCTGGGAATTACGCCTCCTTTTACTACTTCCTCGGTAATATTAAAAGCGTCTTTGTAAACTGGCACCGGCAGGCAAATGTAGATTTTTGGCTGGCTGGGCAAAGAGGCAAATGACCGAATAAACTCGAGGTATTCGTCGATAAAATCGCCTTTGTATTTCCAGTTCTGCGGCTTGCTGTCGTTGGTACCCAGCTTGATGACCACGATATCAGGCTGCCAGGCCAACACCTCTGTGTACTTCGGTTCGTTCCAATAGGGAAAGTCGCCCTGTTTCAAAAGCGTCCGGCCACTGATGCCGTAATTTCTAACCTCATAGCCATTGCCCAGCAGCTGCCCCAGCACCTGCGGGTATCGTTTGTCCTCCTCCTCAATACCATGACCTTCGGTGATGCTGTCGCCAACACAGGCCACTTTGATTGGTTGGGCCTTAACCATAAAAAAACCTGCAAGCATAAATGTAAGGAGAATGGATTTCATAGGATGGAGCGTTTAAGTAGCTGGTAAAATTTCAGCCTTTACTTCACCAAAACCAATTCTTACCCCATCTTTTTCTGCATATCCCCTCATCGTCACCGTATCGCCATCCTGCAAAAAACTTCGGGTGGTGCCATCGGGCATAGGTATCGGTTTGGTTCCCTTCCAGGCCAGCTCCAGCATAGATCCATAGCTATCGGGCGTGGGGCCGCTGATCGTGCCAGAAGCATACATATCGCCTACGTTGATATTGCAGCCGTTGACGGTGTGGTGGGCCAGCTGCTGGCGAATGTTCCAGTACATGTGCTTGAAGTTGGATCGGCACACCACTTTCTCTGTGCTTCCTTTAGGCTGAATCCCCACTTCGAGATTGATATCAAAATTACTGAGTCCTTCGGCCTTCAGGTAAGGCAGAACTTCTGGTTCCTGCTTTGGCCCCGCCACCCTGAATGGCTCCAGTGCATCCAGTGTCACTACCCATGGCGACACAGACGATGCAAAATTTTTGGCAAGAAACGGCCCCAGCGGCACATACTCCCACGCCTGCATATCACGAGCCGACCAGTCGTTGAAAAGCACAAAGCCGAAAATGTAGTCGTCAGCTTCCGAAGTCGAAATACTTTCTCCCAGCTTGTTCTCTTTGCAGGTGATGAATGCCATCTCCAGTTCAAAGTCAAGGCGGCCGCTTGGGCCAAATACCGGTTGGTCTTTATCGCCATCCTTTCTCTGCCCTTTCGGCCTACGGATGGGCTCACCACTCACGATAATGGACGACGCCCTGCCATGATAACCCACCGGCAAGTGCTTCCAATTGGGCAGCAAAGCATTTTCAGGATCCCGAAACATGGTGCCCACATTGGTAGCGTGCTCTTTGCTGGAATAGAAATCAGTGTAGTCGCCTACTTTCACCGGCATGAGCAGTTTTGCCTCTTTCATAGGTACCAGCAAGTCGGGAAGCAGATCCTCTTCATCTCTGAGGTCTTCGTTTTCATCATTGAGAAGGTCGGCTATTCTGTTTCTTAGTGCACTTGTCTTTTCCTTTCCGTATGCCATTAGTTCATTCAGGTAGGGTTGAGCAAACACCGATTCTGGAATATGAAGCGCATCCAGAAACCCTTCGTGGGCAAGCATTTTTAGGTCAAGCACGTAGTCGCCGATGGCTACGCCTACCCTGGGCTGGGTGTTTGCCGTTTGAAAAATACCGAAGGGTAGGTTTTGAATGGGGAAGTCAGACCCCGGCCTGACTTCTACCCATGATTTTAATGAGGGATCGTTTGCTGTTATAATCATCTTTGGGTCTTGTTCTTTCAACTACAGCAAAGTTAAAAGAATGATCAAGGAATCTTAATCAGTAAAGCCCTTGAGCAACCAATATCGCTTCGAGAATTCCGTTGGGCAATTCGAACCCAGCGAAAAAGATCCCGACGCCAAATACTTTGTTCTTGTCGTTGACTACGCTAAGCGCAAGTGGCAAGCCACAAACCGACACCATGCTGTAGAAAAACGAGAAGAGCAGCAGAAGAATAAGTGTCAGGTAGGAGTTTTCCACAAAGTAGATAGCGAAAATGATAGCGAAAATTGCAACTACGCTTACAAGCAATGATATGTAAAGTGGCCTTTTTTCAACAATTCGGCTGATCGGCAGTGAGAAAACAGCAGACAGAAAGAGGACGACCGATATGATCACACTGCTGTTTATATCGAAGACGTGACCAATTTTTGGCTCCAACCAACCAGGAAACATATTGAACAGAATGGTGGTAGAAATACCAAAAGCAAGGCCCACAATGAATGCGTATGTGTAATCTGATTTCTTTTTATCCTCTTTCTTAATATCCGTCACAATACCGTCAAGACTCTTACCCATGCTCTTTTTCATCAAAAAGCCCGAACCTGCGGTAATAACACCTCCTACAACGAATGTCAGCGGGGGGCCAAGGAGATCTACCAAGTCAACAATCACTGGTTCTAAGGCATACAATGCACCATAAACAATCGTGATAATGGCCATAGCCCGGGGCAATTTATTTGCAGGAGCAAACAGGTCAATGGTTGAAATGGCGGGACTTGTGAAAATACTCATGGAAGCCAGCCAAAGCACAATAAGGATAGGCAGTATCCATTTAAAGGTTTCTCCCGGATCCATGATAAGCGTAAACGCTACAGACATAAACACCATGGCAGCGGCACTAATGCCAGCACTGATGATGGGGAGTCTGTTGCCTTTTGATTTTCTGAACCTGTCGCCCAAAAGTCCGGCAATAGGCGGTGTCACCACCATGATGATACCCTGGGCTATAAAAAGAAAGAGCGTTAGGTCTGTGAAGTTATACTTATGAAGGAGTATGGGCTGGTAGTTGTAATAGGCAATCCATCCTATGATAACCGAAGCATAAAGCGCTACAAGGCTCCATAGTTGCTTCCATTGAATTTCTCCCGAGTTTGACGGTGCAGTTGCTGTTAATTCCATTTTGTTTTTAAAGGTTACTTTTTCTAAGGTTACTCATGTTTCAGGAACATTTCGAAGCTACTTACGTGACGAAACCTCCAATTGGATTTCTTGTTTGAAAGATTTTTTACAGAATAGTCAAAGCACACCATTAACTTAGTATTCTGTTACTTTTTGCTCCTGGAAGTTTTATTCGTTCATGAGTCGGCTCGCTTCTATTAAAAAAATATCAACCTAAGTTAACCTATTAATTGCCAGGTCTCAAATATTAGAGTCTAGCGCCACTTGCCAGCCTTTGTCAGCGCTTTTTTTCCACACCAACACATATTTCCCGTTGTAGCTGCCCGAACACTGGCCAATCTCAAAAGCCAAGTCCGGGTTGACCATTTCAATCACGATAGGAGTCAAACTCAATTGATAGCTGGAGTTACCCATGTACCAGTACTCTTTTGCTATAGCTTCCGTACCGACTATCATCGGTTTATGGTTGTAGTACATCGCATCTGCGGTGTACAACTCAGCAACCAGCTTCAGTGGATCATGTTCATTACATAGCCGTATCCATTTGGCTCTGGGCGCATCAAGCACTTCAGCAGTTACGTTGCCTTGGTTTACAGACCGTCCAATTACCTCAAGCTCTCGCAATGGCCCACCGTTTTTCTGATTCCAGATAATCAACTGCGTATAGCTTTCATCACCTGCCTTAAAAGTGACAATCTCATAACCAATATGTACATTGGCATCAGTAGCCCCGATTGATTGCAGCGACTCCACCTTCTTCCATCCTTTATTTCTATAAAAATCAGAAAGCCCATTTACATCTATGGCCCTTAGTCCATTTTTATCAGCGTCTACAACGACCGCCTTAGGCGTGTATAGTTTCTCGGTATAAACCATCGACGAAGTCACAGCCTGTATCCAGGCCGCCTGTTCAGCGTCATGACTTGTCATTTGGGCATCTGCGGAAATGTGCGCAACCACAAAGGCGATCGCCAGGATATTCCTCTTTAAGTTTGCCATCGTGAGCTAAAATAATGTGTATCGACCTTCCTAATATCCATAAACTTCTAAAGTTTAACAAAGCAAGGGCAGTCTCGCCCTCATTCAAGCAGATTTTCATTACTTTTGCCCCTCGAATTTCAACTCAAGAAGATACAGACACTTTATGGCACTGGCTACCAAATACGACCCAACTCAGGTAGAGGACAAATGGTACAAGCACTGGATGGAGCAAGGCTTTTTTAAAGCCACACCCAATCCAGACAAAAAACCTTACACCATCGTTATTCCTCCGCCGAACGTCACGGGCGTATTGCACATGGGCCATATGCTCAACAATACTATTCAGGACATCCTCATCCGCAAGGCAAGAATGCAGGGTTTTGAAGCTTGCTGGGTGCCTGGCACCGACCATGCCTCCATCGCTACCGAAGCCAAAGTGGTGGCCATGCTACGTGAAAAAGGCATCAAAAAGTCGGAAATCGGCCGGGACGAGTTCATGAAGTATGCCTGGGAGTGGAAGGAAAAATACGGCGGCATCATCCTGGAGCAGCTCAAAAAGCTGGGTGCCAGCTGCGACTGGGATCGCACCGCCTTCACCATGGATCCCGACTACTATAAAGCGGTAATCCGGGTATTCGTTGACCTTTACAACAAAGGCTATATCTACCGTGGCCTGCGCATGATCAACTGGGACTGTGAGGCCAAAACCGCCCTTTCCAACGAAGAAGTTATCTATAAGGAGGACGGCGAAAAGTCGCTGCTTTACTCTGTAAAATATGCCATCAAAGATAGCCCCAATGAGTTTGTGGTCATTGCCACGCAGCGTCCGGAAACCATCATGGGCGACACTGCCATTGCTGTTAACCCCACCGATGAACGTTACAAGCATTTGATCGGCAAGCACGCCCTTGTGCCTTTCATCAACCGTGAAATTCCAATCATTGCCGACGACTACGTTGACAAGGAATTTGGTACAGGCTGCCTGAAAGTAACACCAGCCCACGACCCCAACGACTACGAAATTGGTCAGCGTCACAACCTGGAGGTGATTGACACCATTGACCTCGACGGCACCTTGAACGAAAAGTGCGGCGTGCCAGCTTATGTGGGCAGAGATCGCTTTATCGTTAGAAAAATGGTGGTAAAAGACCTTGATGCTGCCGGGATACTTGTTGGCTCAGAAGAGTTTGTTACACGCATTGGTCGTTCCGAAAGAACCAACACCGTGGTTGAACCCAAGCTTTCGCTACAGTGGTTCATCAAAATGAAAGACATTTCCACCCGTGCCTACAAAGCCGTGATGGACGATGAGGTGAAATTGCACCCCAACAAGTTCAAGAACACCTACGCCTACTGGATGGAAAACGTGCGTGACTGGTGCATCAGTCGGCAGCTTTGGTGGGGTCACCGCATTCCCGCTTACTACTACGGCGAAGGGGAAAACGACTTTGTGGTGGCAGAAACCATTGAGGAAGCACTGGCCATGGCCCAAAAAGCCAGCGGCAATGCTGCACTGAACGCTGATGACCTGAAGCAAGACGCTGACGTGCTCGACACCTGGGCGTCGAGCTGGCTCTGGCCAACGGAGACCTTTGGCGGCTTTGCCGACGAAAGCTTCGACAAGGCAACTGGCAAAATTGACCTGACCAAGGCCAAAGACCTGGGCTACTTCTACCCTACCGACACGCTGGTAACAGCTCCGGAGATTCTCTTCTTCTGGGTGGCCCGGATGATCATTGCAGGCTATGAGTACACCGGGCAGCGGCCCTTCAAAGACGTGTATCTGACCGGTATTGTGCGGGATAAATTGCGCCGCAAGATGTCGAAGTCGCTGGGCAACTCGCCCGACCCACTCGACCTCATTCGTGACTTTGGTGCCGATGGTGTGCGCACTGGCATGCTTTTCAGCTCTCCGGCAGGCAACGACCTGCTGTTTGACGAGAAGCTGGTGGAGCAGGGCCGTAATTTTTCCAACAAGATTTGGAATGCCTACCGCCTGGTAAGCGGTTGGGAAATAGATGACAGCCTTTCGGGCAAGGACAACGAAATGGCCATCCGCTGGTTTGAAAGTCGTTTCAATCAGGCTCTCGTGGAGCTGGAAGACCACTTCGAAAAGTTCCGCATGAGCGATGCGCTGATGACGGTGTACAAGCTCATTTGGGATGATTACTGTAGCTGGTACCTGGAGATGATCAAGCCAGCCTACCAGGCTCCAATCGACAGAGCCACTTATGATGCCACCATCAGGCTGTTTGAAGACCTGATGAAAGTGTTGCATCCGTTCATGCCCTTCCTTACCGAAGAGCTATGGCATGCGATGAAAGAAAGAAGCGACAAAGACTGCATCATCGTTGCTGAATGGCCCGAGAAGAAGCCATTCGATGCGGAGCTTTTGGAACAGGCTAGCTGGGCTTTTGAGGCAGTTGGCCAGTGCCGTAACACAAGAAACGCTAAAGGCCTTTCTCCAAAAGAAGCGCTTGATCTGCTGATTAATACAGAAAAGAAAGGATTGTATGAATCCTTTATGCCCATCATGCAGAAGCTGGGCAACCTGAGTTCAGTAAGCTTTACTTCCGACAAGGTGGACAACGCCACACAGTTTGTGATCAAAGGCGATGAGTTCTACATCCCGATGAGCGAGAAAATTGATGTAGAGGCCGAGCGCAAGAAAATGGAAGAAGAGCTGACCTATACCAAAGGCTTCCTGAACTCCGTAATGAAGAAGCTCAGCAACGAACGCTTTGTGGCTGGTGCGCCCGAGCAGGTAGTGGCCATGGAAAAACAAAAGATGGCCGATGCAGAAGCGAAGATTAAAAGCTTGGAAGAGGCGATTAAGGGTTTATAAATTTGAGACGGCGGATTTGAGATTTGAAAAATAGGCATCGAGGCTTTCGATGATAATGAAAACCGGGTGGAGACGGTCGGTTTTTCTATCGATGGAAAACTGAAGGCCGTGTCTGCCGTTGGTAATCAGTACTCGCTCAATTTGTAGGCATCCCCAATCCTTTATTACAACCAGTTATATGACTGGCTACTGTCGCTGTTTATTAATGTATTGAAGTATCGAAACAACAGTTTCGGACAATTCTTTGTTAGCCTCGGCCATTGCTATTTGAGCATTAGATAGAGTATTGCAGTACATCATGAGGTTATCATGCGACTTTAGCAAATCTTCAGTTAGAGTACTCAACATTTCAAATTTTTGATGGATATCATGGCTTGGATTTTTAATGTCGCTCAGTTTTTGCTTGTAAACTTCGAGTAATGAGTTTGCTTCCTCCATATTATTATTTTTTGTGATCTGCATTTAAATACATTCAATTGTTCTGCGAACTTAGTTTGGGAACCCATAGTACCATCACCACTCTGGTTTCCACTCATAGGGAATGTAGAACTGGTCAACTTCATTTACATGCTTCACAATTTCTGTGTTTGAAAAGAACCGCCTTATCTTATCGGCTATTTCCGACCTCATATCCTGAACATATATCCGCTTTCCCTTGAACTTACCCAAAATCGCATGATCGATTTCTTTGTTGTACTCTGGGAAGGAGTAACCGATAGTTACTATGAAATCGGAATCTTTAACGAAGTTAAGAGCCTTTTCTTTGTTCTTACCATCGTCTTCAAACGCATAAGATATTCCATTTTTGGTTCCTGTGTTGTCTGAATATTCAAACTGTTGAAGCCTTGCGTGTAATCTAAGGAGCTCATATTTAAAATTAAACTCTGCGTCTCCTCTAATTGGAAATCTTGATGGAAAGTATTTGTAATAAGACGGGAGGTGCATATGTTCATAGTAGGCCCTAACTTGATTACCAGGCTGGGCGAGAAAACCTGCAGTCCCGTTAATGTTTGCTAGTGTATTCTCGAAAGGCTTCAAAATTTCCTCGTATTTCAGCGAATTTTCTTCGCAGTCGCTTTTGCTGAGAAACCGGCTTTCATAAAACATTGAATCGTAGTTCCAATTTATAAAGTTGAGGTTTTTGGGCAGTTCAAAATCCCTATACTTGTCGCCCTGCATAATTCTTTTCCAGAATGCTAGATACCTCCCCTCTTTACCTGCGCTTTCAAATTGCGCCTTAAGAATAAGAATGGCCATAAGGTTTTTTATTTTCACAAATTCCTGGTTAGGGTACTTGTTGTCATCGGGCCTTTGATTGTAAAAATCCAGCGCTAACTGGTCGGGTGTGTCATAGTCATTCAGAAGCAATCTAATCCATCTCAAATCAGCCAAAAGGGAATCAAGAAGCGTCTTATTGGATAGGTCTCTGGCCACTAGGTCATCGGCATTTCCATAAAAATCAAGGAAGTCTAAGATCGTCTTCTCGATGTAGCCTTTTGTCTCCCTAACCATTGGAACTGCATTGGCACTAGCTCCTGCGCCGAAGATGTATGTTATTTTCATCTTGCCTTGAAAATTGGTGATTGCGAAATTTAGAAAGATATGGTGGAAAAATTTTTCCGCACCTCACCAACTTCTTTCAAGTTTAAGGCTAGCGTACCTTGGTTCGCTTCACCTCATTCTCATGATCAAGCCTGCTTTTTGAAGCGTGAAACCAATCTAGCAACGCTTTGTATCTTTAGCCATGAACTGGCAAGATCGAATCGTTTCTGACAAAAATATCCTCCTTGGTAAACCAACCGTCAAAGGCACTCGCATTTCTTTGGAGTTCGTTTTAGACAGGATTGCTAACGGATGGCCTGAGCAAGTGTTACTGGAAAGCTACCCTCATTTGACCAAGGAGGATATCCGGGCTGTAGTGGCAAGTACAACCAAGTAATCAACCATTGCCTTTCTTCCTTTGGGCGATAGCTTCCCGTAGTGGAATGGTGGGCTCGTTCAATGCTTTAATGCTATCGTACTCTTTGATATCCTCCAGCTCTTCCAATTCATCGAGCAAAGCGTTGTACTCTTCCATTGGTAAAAAAACGCCGAGAGGCTCTCCATTGCTGTCAGTTACTACTTGTCTTTTTTTTTATTCGATGCTCATTTCTCTTCAAGGACCTTAACAAAGAGCTTTAAAATCAGGCATTTTGAGAATGTCTATTTTGTATCTCCAAGACCTGCACCAAGTCACCGTTAAATCTAGTAGTCACTAAATTCCGGAATAAAAGCATATTGAAAATCTCTGCATCTACCCCAGTTTCCAGAAACGCTTGAAAACGCTACCCTTCGGAACAAATCTCCATCTTTGAAGTACCCGTGTGTCAGACGGTAATGTCCAAAAACATCCCTATTTTCTTCAATTTCGAACATCACTTGTTCATTGCTATCAAAAAAGGAGGTTGTCGTGGTAGCTGCGTGGTCTCCACCCGAAAAAGACAATAATTTTATTTTTTTCCCGCTCTGGCTAGAAAAGAGAACTTTATGTGAGTAATAGTACTCTTCCGGAGCATTTTCAACTTCAATTGTATCCGACAAAAGTGACCTATTCGAAAAATCCTTCATTTTCTCATCAATTTCTTCAACAACACTACTATAGGATGGATTTTTCTTACTCAACAGATAGTTGTTGTACATGATAAGGAAATCAGTTGATTTTGAAATAAGTAATAAGGGCTGTTCGCAACCTCCCTCGCTTTCTAAATCCACCTCCTTCTTATCAGGACCCAGCCAGCGGATTGGGTGGTCGTCTTTTCCGAAGTAATACCTGTTTTCCAGCTTTTTACCATTTTTATCATCGATGGTATAGATAAAGTAAGCATGATGTGACGTATAGTCTAGATCAAAGTAGTACTCATAGATATTTGTATTCGTCCTGGAGATAACCTTTTTGAGGTTGCCATTCTGGAAGTAAAACTCAAATCCCTCTAGTTGAAGCTTCGTAAGCGTATTATTTGTCAGGCTGTAAAACCGACTTTTTATTTGTTGGATTCGATCCTCAACTGCATCCTGCCCGAGGATAGTTGCGGGCACTAGTAGAACCAGAACTAAAAAAAAGTTTTTCATAAAATAGTTAAGTTCACAGAGTGATGAGTGTTTGTAGTTTTTGTCCGGCACAATAATTACCCAACGAAGTGAAAATACTGATAAAAACGTTAGTTTTTGTTAGTCCGAAAGTTAAATAGTCAATGAAAATCATACGATGTATCTCTGTTTTTCCGAAGTAATAACAAATTAGCAATCTATCTCTGAATTCATCCTAACCGGCTTATGATCTGATCAAAAAATCCAGTCGCTAAACTTTTTCTCTCCTTTTTCCCTTAGTATTGTTCAAAACAAAATTTAAACGAATGAAAATCGGCAAAGAAAAAGTGGTTTCCATCCACTATACCCTGAAAGACAACGAAGGAACCACGCTTGACTCAAGCGTTGGCGATCAGCCCTTACTATACATCCATGGCATTGGCAACCTTATACCAGGTATGGAAGAAGGCCTGGACGGAAAAACGAAGGGCGACAAAGTAGAAATAAAAGTGAGCCCGGAGAAAGGCTATGGCGTTCGTGACGAGCGAATGATTCAGAAGATGCCACGCTCAGCTTTCGGCGACCAAAAAGTGGAAGTGGGCATGCAGTTCAATGCAGGCACTAAAAACGGGCAGCAGGTAGTGACTGTTACCAAAGTGGAAATGGATGGCATTACCATTGACGGCAACCATGCCCTGGCAGGCGTTGAACTCAACTTTTCAGTGGAAGTACTTGACGTACGTGATGCGAGCAAAGACGAACTGGCGCATGGCCACGTACATGGGCCAGGTGGACATCATCATTAACGAACAATAATCTAATATTAAGCAACGTCACCTCGGTAATACCAAAGGGAGCCGAAGTGGATGAGGTCTTCCTGTAGGAGCGCAGAGTCAGGTTGAGGAGACCTCTCCCTCCTGCGTCGGATCGAGGTGACGTTATCGAAATTGCATTTGTCTCGATGGCAACCTCCTTCCATTTAAAATCCTTATTTTTGCGCTCTCTTAAACCAATACCATGAGCGTAGCCTCCGAACTCGAAGCAAGAAGTGAATCAAAGTGTGAGCTTTGCCAAGCCACAGAAAACCTTTCTACCTTTCTGGTATCACCTGGCGAGAACGAAACGGTCGACAACAGCATCCTGGTTTGTGGTAAATGTCAGGCCCAGCTAGATCAAAGTGAAGCCTCTGACTCCAACCACTGGCGCTGCCTTAACGACACCATCTGGAGCGAAGTATCAGCCGTAAAGGTACAAGCCTATCGAATCCTTTATGATTTAAGAGCCGAGGGCTGGCCACAGGACCTGCTCGACATGATGTACATGGAAGAATCGGAGCTGAAATGGGCCCAGGCTACTCTGATGCAAGACGGAGAGGTGGCCGTCGTCCACAAGGACAGCAACGGAGTGACCCTGGCCAATGGCGATACAGTGGTGCTCGTAAAAGACCTGGATGTAAAAGGAGGCGGCTTTACAGCCAAGCGTGGCACGGCGGTGCGCAATATTTCGCTCGTAGTCGACAATGCAGAGCAAATCGAAGGCAAGGTGAATGGCCAACAGTTGGTGCTTCTGACAAAGTTTCTGAAGAAGTCATAGTTGCTGGTGAATATGTGGACGTGCCCCCTATGCAACCATAGCTTTTCCAGGGAAAATCAATACCACTCCTGCAACGACCGCACGCTGGAGAGTTTTCTGGAAAGGCGAAAGCCGGAAATAGTAGAGCTGTTTTACTACTTCATTGATCAGTATAAGCAAATTGGCGACTTCGAGGTGCATCCCGCCAAAACCCAGATTGGTTTGGGGGCCAAAATCAGGTTTGGCTACATACCAAGGGTAGGTAAAGAGTTCATTGATGTGGCCCTCACCCTGCCCAGAAAATATGCAGACAACCTGTGCTTCCATCGCATTGGCGAGGTGCCGGGAATCGAGATTTATCAGCACTACTTGCGGCTGATGCACAAAGATGACATCAATGATGAAGTAAAAAAGTATATGAAACTAGCGCTGGACTATGGTAATAAGGAGTTTAACGATTGGTAACCAATCAACACCCTGATTTATCGCAGCCATTTTCAAACCTTCTCAGAATCACTACGTAAAAGCTTTCATCTCAATTTTTTATCATGATCGGGCAAATTCAAATATCACCTCCTGACAGGTGAACATCACCAGCCGTCTCTTCCGAAGATGGTAGAGTCATTCTCTTTTTTTACCTTCGAAAACTCATGTTGAAAGTTTTATATTTCCTGGCTATCACCTCTATCCCACTGTTTGCTTCGGCACAAAAACCGGGGAATCCCTACCCCGATGACGTCAAGAACCCAAGCCTGACCGGTGGACATATCGATTCTGCTGTAACGTCCTTCAAGCAAGGCAAGTGGCAGCAGGTAGTCGCCATGTTCGATTCCATTGTCTCCAACAACTACTTTACTAACAACCAGCTCTACTATGCAGTGAGCAAAAGCCTGGAAAGTCTTTCCCGGGAAACGCCAGAACCCACAAAAAAGGATTCGCTGATGCAAGCCTCAAAAAAGGTGTATGAGGCTAGTTTGGGCGAATGGGGCGAGCAGGTCATGGAGGGCGGCGTGGACTTGAAGGTCTATTCAATCGCTGACAAAAATCCGGAGCCAGTAGGTGGCATGAAAAACTACACTACCTACCTGGAGCAAAACATGAACTACCCGCCCGATGCACTTCAACAGAAGAAAGAGGGAAAAGTATTCCTGCAGTTTGTGGTCAACAAAGACGGGAGCGTTGATGGGATCAAGGTGCAACGTGGATTGTGCAAGACCTGCAACGAGGAGGCAATCAGGCTTATCAAAGAGGGCCCTAAATGGACTCCTGGCAAGCAAAACGGACAACCAGTGTTTGTAAGAATGGTGTTGCCAGTTTCCTTCAACATCAGAGACTACTACCGGGCACTAAAGGTAAAGAACACCAATTAGAATTAAGCCGCCTGTGAGTTCTCTCTTTCAGAAGCATTAAGTAGATTTATCTATTCAATCTAACTAAGCTGATCGCTATGCCAGGGATATCCAAATCCACTTTTCAATTCCTTAAAGAACTCAAAGAGAACAATAACCGGGAGTGGTTCACAGAAAATAAGAAAAGGTATGAAGCCGCAAAAGCCGAATTCGAAGTTTTCATCGATGCCCTTATTGCAAAAATTGTCGAGTTTGACCCCGCCATCGGCCACCACAAAGCCAAAGACTGTGTCTTCCGCATTTATCGGGATGTGCGCTTTTCGAAGGACAAATCACCGTACAAAACCCATTTTGGTGCACATGTGACCGCTGCGGCTAAAAGGTCTGAAATCCATACCAGGGCTGGTTACTACATCCATCTGGAGCCGGGTGGCTCAATGCTTGCTGGCGGTGCCTATCTCCCTGAGAAGGACTGGCTGAAAAGCATCAGGCAGGAAATAGATTATAACGGAGCTGAGCTGCATAAAATACTCGACAGCAAAGACTTCAAAGCTACTTTTGGTCAGATAGAAGGCGAAAGCCTGAAAACGACACCCAAGGGCTATGATGCGGATCACCCGGAAATAGCACTTCTGAAACAAAAGAGCTTTCTGGCCAGCCATAAACCTAGCGATAGCCAGGTTATTGCGGGCGACTTTTTAGATCATGCTGCGAAAGTCTTCAGAGTATTGCAGCCCTTTGATGAGTTCCTTAACAAAAGTAAGGAATAGATAATATGGCGGATGGAGGTTAAATTTACCTTCCTTCGCACGAAAGCCTGCTGTTCATTACCAGAAAATGCCAAACTTAGGATACTCCGAAATTATTCTGCTAATCGCCATTGGGCAAATGACGATGCTTGCTTTTGGTGCCCTGCGAAAAAGAGCCATTCCCTACGCACAGTGGCTCACCTATGCCTGGGCTTGGCTAACGATCCTCAGCCTGATTTTCTACTTTGGGCCAGCGCTCTGTGTTTACCTGGTTTTGCCAGCACCAGTTCTTTTCAGGGGCTTGCTGCTTAGCTTTTTCGAAAAGCCAATTCCCAAGTCATACACACTGCAGCTATTGCCTTCGTTGTTAGTAGGCATTGTCATTTATTTTGTCCCGTTAGTCGCTAGCCTCGTGGCTACCATCTTTTTGACTTGGGAAGCTTACACTCTTAGCAAAACCTACCTACTTTGTTCCAGGCTTAAAGGCATCGACACACCAGGCTCAGGCAGTAAAAAGGTGATCTGGCTGAAGTTCTTTTTCCTGATGGTGGCCGCTATGATTATATCGGTAGTTCTATCGGAAATCTGGCCCTCGGCATCCTCACAATTACCGTTCATCATCTGCGCTTTTGCGCTCTCCACTCAATCGGCCTGGTACTTTTCTGGCCCGGATGCACATGAACCACTAAAAAGCGAGCAGAAATACGGCAGCTCTTCTCTCGATCAGCCTGAAAAATACAGGATCATGAATGCACTGGATCACCAGCTGACGGAAAAGAAATATGCCCTGGATCCCAATGCCTCCTTAGCCGGACTTGCCAAAAAAGTGTTTGCATCGCCGCATCAACTCTCGCAGGTAATCAACGAAACCAAAGGCATGAGTTTCTTTGACCTGATGGCCTACCACCGGGTGCTGGAAGCTAAAAAGCTGTTTCGTAAAGAGGATAACAAAGCACTGAAAATTGAGCAGATAGGTGAAATGGTCGGCTACATGTCGAAGTCTTCCTTCAATACCGTTTTCAAGAAATTTACTGGCCTCACTCCTTCGCAATACAGGGATCGGGACGTTCGACATGATGATCTCGAACGCCGACATGAGGCCGACATACGTCAAAACCACGTTACGCAAGGTACTTTTGGTTCATTACAAATCACAGGTATCATGCTCAACAACTTCATCAAAGTTTACTTTAGAAACCTGACAAGAAAGAAGGCCTTTACCTTCATCAACATGTCAGGACTGGTCATAGGAATGGCCAGCGCCATGCTCATTTTCATTTACATCCAGCTTGAACTGTCGTACGACAGATTTCATCAAAGGGCCGAGGACATATACCGGATCGCTTTCATGTCGAGTAATCCGCAAACCCGCACGCCTCACCCCATGGCACTGGAGATGGTGAAAGAGTTTCCTGAAGTGGAAGCGGCAGTTTCCCTAACCCCTCTTTATGGGCCTGGACTCACCAAGCAGTCCATGTATATCCGAAACCCCGAGAAAGATGTCATGTTCCGGGAGCCTGATGGCTATGCTGCCGACAGCACTTTCTTCAGGGTTTTTGACTTTAAACTATTGGTGGGCAACCCTGATGCTGCACTGAAAGAAATAGGCGGCATGATCATCTCGTCTTCGATGGCCAAAAAGTACTTTGGCGACGAGAATCCCCTCGGAAAAGTGCTTGAAGTAGATGCCGAAGGCCACCCAGTTATGATCACAGGTATCATGGAAGATGCGCCGGTTACTTCACACTTTCACCCTAATTTCATCATCTCCTATGTCACTTTGAAATACATGGATCCAACGGACTCCTGGTTTCAATGGGACGACTACGGCCATTTCAACTATTTAAAGCTTCAGCCTGGAGCTGATGCCCTGGCACTGCAACAGAAAATCCCAGAGTGGATGCATCGCAATGGTCATATCAGCGACCAGTGGTACGCTGGCTTTGAAAGTGGTGAAGTTAGGTTCGACCTGCAGCCCATCACTGACATCCATCTCAAGTCGCATATCCGCTGGGAACTGGAAGCCAATGGCAATGTTGTTTACGTTTACATCCTTTTTGCAGCCATTGCCTTTATCCTGGCTATCGCTTCTATTAATTTTATCAACCTCTCCACGGCTAGGGCTTTCGAAAGGGCCAAAGAGGTAGGCGTGCGAAGAACACTCGGAGCCAATAGAACGGGTATCTCCTGGCAGTTTCTATCCGAAGGCATTTTCACCTGTTTACTATCCTTAGGCTTGGCCTATTTGCTGGCCTTGCTGGCTTTCGACGGCTTCAAAAACCTAACCGGAAAGCCATTTGTTTACAGTGATCTGTTCACCACGCTCAATACACTTCTTGGCCTTTTAGTAGTGGTTGTTGTCGGATCTATCGCTGGCCTGTATCCGGCCCTCACGGTATCCCGAATCAAAGCCGGCGAAATATTAAAAGGTAAATTTGTGACCGGTACCAAAAGCAGTTGGGTAAGGAAGACGCTGGTAGTGATTCAATTTTCTGTCTCGGCCATTCTCATTTTTGGCAGCACCATTCTGGTGTCGCAGGTAAAATACATGGAGGAGGTGCCCCTGGGTTATGACGATCAGCAGGTGCTCGTGGTAGAACTCAAAAGCAGAAATGTGGTGGAAAGCCTGGAGGCTATGAAAAATGAAATCAGCAAGGTACCCGGCGTCATCGACATGGGAGCGGTATCCAACCTTCCGGGCACCCAATTCAATCAAAATGGCATCTTTCAAATTGGCGCACCCGACATCAATGTGGATGTGTCAGAAATGGGGATGGATTTCGATGCTAAAGCTCCACTTGGCCTGGAACTGTTATCAGGAAGGTGGTTTGATAAGTCGAACGGCATGGACTCCCTTGGCAGGTCTTACATGTTGAATGAAACTGCAGCAAAAGGCCTTGGTCTGGCCGACCCTCTGGGTAGCCGACTCCTTTGGGATGACGAGGATGCTGTGCTTGACGGTATCGTGGTTGGCATCGTAAAAGACTTTCATTTTCAGTCGCTACATGTGCCCATTCAGCCCCTGTTGATCACTGTCGATTACGACGAACTCAACTTTCTGCTTGTAAAACTAAATGGCGGAAATATCCAGCAGGCTGTTGCCGAGATTGGCAAGATTTACACAGGCTTTGACCAAAAATTTGGCTATGAAGCGTATTTTATGGATCAGAAGAACCAGCAACTCTACACGGCAGAAAAACAGGCACTCAGGGTATTTAATCTCTTTGCAGGCATTGCCTTGTTACTTGCCGCCATGGGACTTGTTGGTCTGGCCTATTTGATGATGGTGCAGCGCACCAAGGAAATGGGCGTAAGAAAGATCCTCGGAGCTTCTGTTGGCAATCTACTTTGGCAGGAAAATTTCAGCTTCCTGAAGCTGATTGCCATTGCCTTCGTACTCGGTTTGCCAGTTGCCTATTTCACCATGAACGAATGGCTGGCGGGTTTCGCCTACAGAGTGCCCATCGGCCTACTTCCCTATGCCATCACCATCGCCATTATCCTTGCTATCGCCAGCTTGAGTGTGACGCTCGCCGTACTAAAAACGGTAACGGTGAATCCAAGTCATGCCTTGCGATACGAATAGTCAACTTATGCAGAAGAGTTTTCGTTGACATGATTTTTAGCCGACAAATCAATTTGTCGGCTACATTCATTTTTGCGTTTATGAAAAGTAAGACGGTGAAAGTATTGGCGATTTCAGGTAGTATCAACCCTAGCGCAACCGCAGGGAGGCTTCTACAAGCTATTGAAAGGCTCGCCGGCCCTGGCTTTCAATTCGCTATCTTCGAAAGCCTTGGCGGTATTCCACACTTTAACCCTCAACAGTCGGACACCACTACCGACAAGCATGTTCTTCATTGGAGAAATCTATGGAAGCAAGCCGACGCCGTCATCATCTGCACGCCGGAGTACGCCTTTGGAATGCCTGGTGTGCTAAAAGATGCCCTCGACTGGCTGGTAGGTAGTGGTGAAGTATATCACAAGCCATTGGCAGCTTTGAGCTACTCTCCATCTATGATGGGAGGCGAAAATGCGCTCTCCACGCTGCTCCTCACACTGAAAGCCCAAAACGCAGACTTTGATGAAAGCACCACCTCAACCATTCCGGCCATCAGGCAACGATTTTCACTTGAAGGAGAAATTACGGACCCCACCCTTTCTACTCTCCTTACCAAAGTTCTTGAGTCGCTCGCTAACAAATGTGAGAAAAAAACTGATTCCCACTGACACAACGTTGTCAGTGACCTGGGTTTTCTTATCCCCAATAACATCGAAGCGCAGCAATGACGAAGATTGACCTCTCCAAAACTGACAAAACATATTATACAGCCAAACAAAAGCCTGAGCTATTGAAACTGGCACCTATGCAATACCTGGCTATTGCAGGCCAGGGCGATCCGTCATCAAAAGGTTTTGCTGAGTGCATAGAAGCTCTCTACTCGGTCGCCTACACCATTAAATTTGAGTGGAAAGTTGCGGGAAAAGACTTCGTGGTGCCAAAGCTGGAAGGGCAATGGTGGTTTGATGAAGACAAGTATGGCGGGGTATCCATGACAGATGCTCCTACCAAAATCCCCAGGTCAGAGTGGATGTTTCGTTTGCTCATAAGGATGCCAGAGTTTGTGGAAAAAGAGAATATTACCACTGCAGCATCCAATGTTGTTAGCAAAAAAGGGCTGACAGTCGCCAGGCAGGTAGAGCACTTTGAAATGAACGAAGGTAATGTTGTGCAAATCCTCCATGTTGGCCCGTTTGATCAAGAGCCCGAAAGCCTGGGTAAACTACAGGGGTTTATTGAAGCCAATGGCTTGAAACGGAACGGCCTGCACCATGAGATTTATCTGTCGGACTTCAGGAAAACAGCCCCGGAAAAATTAAAGACAATTTTGCGGGAGCCGGTAAAATAACCTTTTCAAAACTTTCTCGTTAAGCAGATCATCTCTAAATTTGAATATCAATAATTGATGTATCAATAATGAAAGATGATTTGTCGCAAGTTGTGCTCTTCATGCTCGACCAAACCAACAAGCTGGCCAAACAATACTCCCAAAAGGAGCTGGATAAGAGAGGTGCAGGCATCACTGTCGACCAATGGGTATTGCTAAAAGTGATCGAAGCAGACCCTGGTCTTTCTCAGCGTGACCTTGCCGAAAAGTCTATTAAAGATCCGGCTTCCATCACCAGAATGCTCGATTTACTGGAAAAGAAAGGACTTATTCAAAGGGAAGCCATAGAGGGCAATAGAAGACAATACATGATTACTGTTTCCAAAGAAGGACAAAAATTCATCAATAAGCATATGGATCTGGTGCAAAGTCACCGGGCCAAGAGCCTGGAAGGGTTTTCTAAGAAAGAGGTAAACAAATTGAAAGGTATGCTTTTAAGAATCCAGGGAAATATGATTTAAAAAAAATTTACCTAAATAATTGATATATCAATAATTGATAGTAATGAAAATAATAATTACAAGCATCGGAATCCTTTGCGGCGCTGTGGCAATGTTGTTTAACCCCACCCCTTCTGTTCAAACCAACAGCATTCGCAAAAACGGAATGGAAGTCACCTGGGCCTACGAGAACAACCGGGTGCAATTCGAAATGAAAGCCCCGACAACGGGCTGGATGGCCATGGGCTTCAACGAGGCGGATCAGTTGAAGAACACCTACCTCATCATGGGTAGCGTGGTCAACAAATTGGTGAAAGTGAAAGAACACTTTGTTGTCGAGCCGGGAGACTATCGGCCTATTGAAACATTCGGAGCTCCCGTATTGGTCGACGTTATTGAAGGCCTGGAAAGTGAAGATGGGACAGTCATCAGGTTCTCATTGCCTATAGAGGCAATTGACGCCTACCGCAAGGATTTAGGGCCTGGCAAAAGCTACTCCTATTAATGGCTTTAGCCTGGAAGATGACTTCCAGCATCATTCGGTCATGCGAACACAAACAACAATTCAATTATAAAGCTCTAACAATTTCTAATCATGAACACAAACATTTCAAACATTATGATGACCGTATTTGGCACTATGGTATTTAGCATTGCTCAGGGCCAGGAAACTGGCGTGGAAGAGGTGAAAAAGACGGTCATGCAATTCGCAACAGCGGCCGATTATCAGGATCCGATTATCCTTGAAGAAGTACTGGACACCAACTTCAGGGTGGTGATGAACCGCCTCTTTGGCTCGGAGGGTGTGGCCATCATGTCCCGGGAAGTTTACCTCGCCAAAATAAAAAGCAAAGAATTTGGTGGCGACAAAAGGGAGGTAACTATTTCCAATGTGAGCATCAACGGAAATACAGCCAGCGCTCTGGTGAGCTTTAAAGGCAGTAAAATGACGTTTGTTTCTACCCTGCTCCTGGTTTTGACCAGGGAAGATAAATGGAAGCTGGTAGCTGACCTGCCAAACGTGATTTAAGCAATGTGAGGCTGTCTCCACCGCTGGCTTATAGTCAATGCCTTGAGGCAGCCTCCAATTTATGCCCCAGCAGATACGGTAATGTGTTCCTTCCTTGTTTTAAACTTGCGCTGAAAGAAAATGATCGCAGGTGTAAAAATCACGGTCGGGATAAGCCAAAGCAGCCATTGATACTGCGAACCTCCCATGATACGGTCACCGTTTTGCACTGCGAAAGCTGTAATGGCTGCAATATAACTGCCACCAATGGCACTGATATGCTGGCGCAACCACCACAGTTTATAGGTCTCTTCCTTCGGCTTTAGTAAAAAAGCCAAATCTCTGTAGGCAGCAAAAGCAGTGAAAAAACCGAAAATGTAACTGAGGATAGCCAAAGACACTCCAAAACCAGCGACACTTCCCACATAGAATCCGTAGCCCACCAATCCGATACCAAAAGCCATGGTAAGTCCCGAAGCACTCAGATCAACCCAGGTGTGCTCTCCCAGCTTCTTTCGTTTGGTCACCCTATAGCCAGTGAAAGTGGCGTAGAAGCTCACTACCCCTACGACCATGAGAAAGGCACTGAACCGATAGAAAGCGATGATAAGTATGGCAGAAACAAATATCCAGGCCATTCCCAGCACATACGCTATCCCCAGCTTTTTGTGGAGATTGCCGCCCTTCTTGCTAATGAAGTTGAGCAGGCCGGTGAGTAGCACCAGTGCACCTGCAGAGGCGTGAGAAATAAGTATCGCTTTTTCCATATCGTTTCCTTTTGATCAAAGAAACGCCGCAAAAAGTGACTATACCACAAAGAAATGCTGAACCGTCGATTTACAATGATGAGTTGTGCGGGATACTGGATGTAGCGACTAAATGGTTGTTTGCTCAAGCAACTCCCTGAGAGCGCTCATCGACTTGGTCATTTGATAGTGAACGATGGGATCTGTGATAAGCCGTGGTACGGCGCTTGGCTTGGTGCTGACCTGATAGCTGATTTCGACTACGTCAAATCCCAAAGATCGGATCGTCCATTTTCCCTGTACCTGTTCCATCCTTTCGGCGCCTTTCTTCAAAGGAAGGACATCTTCTACACTTTCAATAGCCACCTCAATAATACTGCCCTTCTCTACCAGAGAGTGGCGAAGCACAGCATCGTGGTCGTTCAGTGGCCAGGGCAGGTCGTATTCAATATATGTGACCCAGGTGTGTTTCTCGTTGTTGAGCACATCGTAGGCACCGGCGCCGATATTCCACTGCATTCCCTTATCAGCATTTCTCAGCATTTCTACCACCACCGCAGAACTACTCCTGGCAGTAAAGACAGCTTTCACCTCCCGAACATCAACACCATATCTGTTAACAATAGGCCGCTCATGAAGGGTAATGTTTTCCCGGGCGTACACCTGCTTGAAAGCTACTTCGGCTGGCGCATTGGTTTCATCCGAAGAAACGGGAAATGCCGATGCGAAAAGGACAATAGCAGAAACTAATTTTAACATCTTAACAGAATGATAATAATATCACAATGACGAGCGGGCGCAAAAATAGTTGCTGTTGGTGAATAAAAAATTTATATCTTTTAATAAGGCACAAAAAAAGGCCTCAAGCATTCTTGAGGCCTTTCACTACTATCACCAATGTGATCTATTTCTGAGACTCATACTTCCGCTTGAAGCGGTCGTACAGCATTTGCTGCTTGCCATCCAATATGATGCCTTTGCCCATAATAAAGGCACTGGTCACCTTGCTGGTACGCATATCGAGAATATCGCCTTCAGACACCACGATATTGGCATCTTTGCCATTTTCCAGCGTACCGGTTGTACTATCGATACCGAGTATCTGAGCAGTGTTAGAGGTGATCATCTTCAGAGCCTCCTCTTTGCTGATACCGCCATAGGCTGCTACTGTTCCTGCTGTGAAAGGCAGGTTCCTTGAGCCATGAAGGGTTTCATAAGTCAACCCTACTTTGATACCTGCATTAGATAGAATGGCTGGCAGTTTGTAGGCCAGGTCATAGTCTTCATCCTCTCTGCCCGGGATTCTGTGCACGTCTGTCAGCAACACCGGAATGTCGTTGTCTTTCAGAAAGTCGATGCAGTTGGCAGCGTCCGTTCCGCCTACAAGAACGATGCTGGTGGCACCGCTCGCCTTGGCAAACTGAATACCTTCCATGATCTCCACTCTCCTATCGGCATGAACAAACAGCTTTTTTGCGCCGGTAAACAAACCTTTCATCGCTTCCAGCCTCAGGTTGGTCACAGCAGGTTGTCCTTCACTGTAAGCCTTTGCGTCTGCAAAAAACTTCTCCAGCTTGTCAATCGACGACTGGTAATTGGGGTTCTTGCGAGGTTCTGTCTCGCCCATCCACCAGCGTGGGCCAAAGGTCTTGGTAGGCCAGTTCAGATGAATCGCATCATCGGCTTTGTACTGAGCATCTTCCCAATTCCAGCCTTCCAGCATCATAATGGAAGAAGTGCCCGTAACCAGGTCACCCTGAGGGGTGCTCTGAGCAAGCAAAATACCGTTGTAGCGCAACGTAGCAATCACTTCAGAATCTGTATTATAGGCCACGAGGCTTCTTACGTGTGGATTCAGGTCTCCGACTTCCTCGCTGTCAATAGACGCTCGCACTGCAGAGATATCCTCAAGGCCCAAGGTTGTATTAGGCAGGATCAGGCCCGGATACACATGCTTACCTGCAATATTGATGACTTCGAATTTCGTCATGTCTAACCGCACAACGGTGGCATCGCCCACGTTGGTGATTTTACCATTCTCAAAAGTAACAAATGAGTTTCCGATCACCTGGCCATTGCCAATATGCGCCGTGCCATTCATTAGCAGGATAGGTTTTTCCTGCGGGCCTACCGGCTCAGGTACCTGACCTTTGGCTTGTCCTGCTATCAACAAACAGGCTGCAATTATATATTTCAATTTTTTCATCTCGTTTAGCTTTTAAAGTGGGCGATTAGTCTTCCTGCGAAGCTTTGATCATGTCGCCAAGGTATTCGTCTTCGCAATCCCATCTGTGCTTGTACTGACGGCTTGGTCTTTGCGTTGGAGCACCAGAAGCCTTCGCTGACTTCATTTTGGCAATAATCCTGGCTCTTTCATCCTGAATGGCGTCTCTCATTTGTGCATCTTTCTCAATATCGAAGTACACAATGCCATCTACCATAGTCTTCTCTGGTTTGGCATAAATTGACAGCGGATGATCGTTCCATAACACAAGGTCGGCATCTTTGCCTGCTTTAATGCTGCCCATTCTGCTGTCGAGGTGAAGTAGTTTGGCTGGGTTGATGGTCACCATTTTTATGGCTTCTAACTCGCCCATGTCGGCATACTTGATCGATTTGGCAGCTTCCTGGTTCAGGCGACGGGCCATTTCAGCGTCGTCGGAGTTTATGGCCACCGTTACGCCGGCCATGGTCATCAGTGCAGCGTTGTAAGGAATCGCCTCACGCACTTCGTATTTGTACTGCCACCAGTCGGCAAAAGTACCACCACCCACGCCATGCTCGGCCATTTTATCCGCTACTTTGTAGCCCTCCAAAATATGAGTGAATGTATTGACACGGAAGTTGAAGCGCTCAGCCACTTTCATCATCATATTGATTTCGGGCTGCACATAAGAGTGGCAAGTAACAAAACGCTGTTTGTTCAATATCTCAGCCAATGCATCCAGTTCCAGATCCTTCCTTGGCTTCACTGCTGTTGCTTTTGCCTTGGCAGAAAGGCCGTTGTAAGCTTTCCACTCTTTGTCGTATTCCCCGGCCCTTGTAAACGCATCCGCCATTACCTGCTCCACACCCATACGGGTTTGAGGGAAACGGATATTGCTGGTGGGTGGTCGGTTCGACTGCTTCACGTTTTCACCCAAAGCAAATTTGATGTACTTATCAGCACCTTTGATCAGCAGGTCCTGAGGCGCTGCTCCCCAGCGGAACTTGATCAATGCCGACTGGCCGCCAATAGGGTTGGCCGAGCCATGCAGCAGCTGAGCGGCTACCACACCACCAGCCAGCTGACGGTAGATATCAGAATCTTCTGAGTCAATCGCATCTTCCTGGCGTACTTCAGAAGTAACAGCTTCAGAACCTTCGTTCACGCCGCTAAGTGCAATGTGCGTATGCTCGTCGATGATGCCGGGCGTAAGGTGTTTGCCAGTACCGTCGATAGTTACAGCGCCAGACGGAGCCGATAGCCCCTTGCCTACCTGCGCAATCTTGCCGTTTTGTACCAACACGTCAGTGCTTTCCAGCTTGCCGGCATCTTCGCTCGTCCAAACCGTGGCACCTTTGATCAGGTATGTTTTGGCTGTTGGAAGCTCTTCGTTACCGAAAGCGACAAAAGGATACATGATCTTACCAAGATCAAGCGCTTTGTCGCTGTCTCCGTCCTCTTTCTTCTCTTTCTCTTCAATGGCGCTCTGGTAAGTAGCTGTCCACTTGATCCAGTCACCGTTTTCCAGCTGACCATCACCTTTGAAGTTTTTACCGTTCAACCAGCCACTTAGTCGGATGTTTCCATCTTTCTTCTTTTCAGGCTGAAAGCTCAGGCTGATGTTCTGCCCGTCAATGGTTGTTTTGGCATCTACAGAAGTTGAGTCGTTCACTTTCACTTTAGCCTTCTGTGACCCTGCTTTGCCTGAAATCTCCAGTGTATAGCTGCTGCCTGAGTAGCTCAACTGATAGTTGCCGGCATAATCAGGAGCGCTCATGTCGGTCACCTCATATTTGTTGCCCTGAACCCAGTTTTCGTAGATAGCTGTTTTCTCGTCAAACAAGTTGCCTGAAGTAATCAGGAAGTTGGCCAGCATGCCTTTCTTCAGACTGCCTACTTTGTCAGCGGCCTTCACAAGGGATGCTGGCGTGTAAGTAATGGCCTTCAGGGCTTCCTGCTCGCTCAAGCCATACTTAATGGCTTTTCTCACGTTTGGCAAAAAGTCAGCCGGGTCTTTCAGATCGCTGGCGGTGAAGGCAAAGGTGATGCCGTTTTTGGCCACCGTTGCGGCATTGGCAGGTGCAAGCTCCCAGTGCTTCAACTGAGAAAGCGACACATTCAATGCATCGTAAGGGTCGTCCACATCGTAGGTAGCGGGGTAGTTCACAGGGATGATCAGAGAAGCCTTCGTGGCCTTCACCTCGTTGATGCGCTGGTACTCATCGCCAGAGCCTTTGATGATGTACTGAACACCGAACTCATCGCCCACTTTGTCGGCCAGCAAAAGTCTCAGCTTGTTTTCAGTTTCGAAAATTTGTGGAAGGCTTTGAAGCGCATTGAATGCCTCAAGGCTCACATTGGTTTGCACCTTGTTGAGGGGTGAGGTGTACCACTGAGCATCGTAGTGAGTTTGGCGAAGCAAAGCCACATAACCCATGATTGAGTTGGGATAATTCTGCGTGGAGCTACCTTTGTCAAATGCGTAGTTGGCAGCTGCTCTTTCTTTCACAATCACTTCGTTCACCGGGCCATCGCTGAGCGTCACCAGGGTGGCGCTTCCTCTCACAATGCCGTCGGGCCTGAAGGCCAGCACAGTGCCAAAGCCTTGCTTTCTCCACTTCTCGGCTGTTTTGGCATCGATGGTAAACTCGCTGGCTCCGTCGAAGTCGGCTTTGATGGCGTCGTTCCAGCCATAAGCTTCCTTGCGATCCGAATCAAGCTGTGGAGGATCCATAAAGCTTCTCCTTCCCCGCTTCACCTCAGGCATACCATAACTGGTATAAGGGTCTACGATAGAAGGATAAATGAATTTTCCGCCAAGGTCAGTAACGATGGCGCCTTTGGGGATGGCAACACTCGCTCCGACTGCTTCCACGAAGCCGTCTTTCACAAGTAATGTTGCATTCGTTAACGTTGTTTGATAATCCACCACCACGGTGGCGTTCGTAAAAGCATAAATATTCAGCCGTTTATCCTGGGCACCATTCACAGGAAAGTTTTCCTGAGCCAGTGCCGGAGACAAGACCATACTTACACCCATAAACAGGAGTATTAATCTCTTCATGTCCTCAATGTTTTTTGGTTTTCTAAGAGAGCGAAGATACAAGGAAGAGGATCAAATAGCGGCTGGATTTATACAGGTGGCTATGTTGATAAAATGTCGGAATTATTAGTCTATTTATGAAATAGAGCCCTTCCGGAGAAAAGTCATGCCGCCGATATTTGCCTCACATAATATACCGTCACCGTGATAGTTAAGTAGCCGTTTTGCTAATTTTACGGCTGATGGTATGTAAAAACTGCGGAACGGTGTTCCAGGGTAATTTTTGCCCGAATTGTGCACAAAGCGCCAAAGTGGATCGCTTTGATATGAAAACATTGTTGGGGGAGTCTTTCGAATCGTCGCTCGATATCGAAACGGGCCTGTTTGGCACCCTCAGAGAACTAGCGATACGTCCGGGACAAGCCATTAGGGGATATATCGATGGCAAGCGGCTCAGTCTTTATGTACCAGCCAAGTTCTTGCTGTTGGTTGGCGCTGTTACCACCATTCTTTCTATCCGCTACGGCATCTTCAAAGTGGCTCAGGAAAACAACTTTTTTGAAGACTGGCATTGGTACAAAATGCATTTCGTTGGTTTCTGGGACTTTGCCAACGAGTATTCTACCCTTATCAACATTATTGCCATTCCTATCTATACCTTTTCCACCTGGCTTTTCTTCAAACCCATTGGCGACAATTTTTCGGAGCACCTGGTGATGAACATTTATGTAACCGCCCAGCAGCTGGCACTCATCGTCATCATGTTCCCATTTCTTCAGCTATTCCCGGATGCCAAGGCGGCCATCATAACCGTTTACACAGTAATTGTGCTTCTGTACAATATTTGGGTCTACACCACTTTCTTTCGAATGAAAAACTGGATGGGTGTTTCGCTGTCGATCATGGCCACAGCCTATGCCCAGCTCTGCACCATCATCATGACACATTTGACTTTCCTGGCACTGGACATGTTAAACTTACTGCCCTATCTGGAGTTTGAATTGTAACAAGACAGCGGAAAAAATTGTATCTTTAGAATACAAGTTCAACTTAAAACACCCACCAGCGATGCTCTACGTAATGGTTCAATTTCGTGTAAAAGGAGGCCATGTGCAGGAAGCCGAAAAGCTGATACGTGGCTTTATCGACAATATCAGAAATAACGAGCCTGGCACGCTGGCCTATCAGTCCTTTCAGTTCAATCACGACATACAGGAGTTTGTGCACCTTATGTGCTTTACGGGTGAGGATGCTGACGAAAAGCACAAAGATTCCCCCTATATCAAGCAGTTTGTGGACACCCTCTACCCTATCTGCGAGAGCGAACCCAGGTTTCAT
>NZ_JAVKDF010000002.1:0-168714 GCF_040222385.1 Imperialibacter sp. | reverse complement strand
TATTTAGTCAGTTCAAAGGTTCAAAAGAAATGGTCCAGACCGGTATCATGGACCAAGGTGATAAGTATACTAACTATGACATATCCCGAAAGACTTGAACCCAACTTTTAAAAAATGACACACTTAACTGAACATAACCGTGAATTGGCCACTATTTCTCTATTTTTCGTTTAATTTGACAAGCCGGTTCAGTTCTTTTACCTCCCAACCTCGACCCGCTAATACCCATCAAACAACAATGAAGAAAATGGCCAGATCAAACCTATATGTCGGAATAGCCCTTTCATTGGCGTGTTTTGTTTTTACGCTTATCTTTTTTCAAAACAGAGACATCAACCTCACTCCGTTAACTATATTCCTCACTCTTTTGGGATGTGTCTATTATGGCTTCTCAATAGTTATCGGCTGGCTCACGCTGAACCGTTTTTCGCCGAAGATGTTTGATAGAATCCCGATCGTCGGTTTCTTGCTATATGTGATTGTCAAGTTTTATGCGTCGGTGTTTGTTGGGTTCTTTTATACCCCCTTTTGGCTTTTCAAAAACGTTAAAATCACTTTCTCAAAGTCGGAAAGGAAGTTTAAAGGGTATTGACCATCGTGAGAAATAGTTAAGAGTGGTGAGGCTGCTTCGTGAGACACGAACCAGGCCGAGGGTAGGAAATCCCACATCAAAAGGTGAGCGTAGAAGCCCATGGGCTTCTACGCTCAACATCGAATTGGGGCGATGTGTCAGGAGCCAGTGGGCAAAGGGTATTTTGATGAAAGTCCAAATGGGTCGCAGTTTGAGCATTTCCCAAAGAAACAGGTGATAATTAGGCCCTATCTGGTAGCTTATTGCTAATTTAGCCACCATGTTCTCTGAGCCCAACCAATCCAACAGATGAAGAAAGTAGCACAATTTTTAATGGCCGTGGCTTTCTGCCTTACAACACACCTTTCTTTCTCACAGCAGGGATATATATCCACCGACAGCACATTGAATACAGTTGAGGTCATTGGAGGGTCAGCATACGAAAATGCGCAGTTTATCAAAGTGGCAACCAAATCCGGAATAGTTACCTATTCACCTCTTGAGCTAAGTGAGTACAGACTCAATGACGGGCGGGTTTTCCATTCATTCCCTACAACCGTGAGCGGCGAAGAGGTTCATCTCTTTTTTGAAAGAATATTCCATGGCCGATATATGGTTTATTCCCTGGCAATAAAGCATGAAGCGACTAGGTATTTTATCACACCGGCTGACACGGTGATCCTCCACCAGCTGCCAGACGGCAAACAGCTTGCATCCTTTTTGAAGCAATATGTTCAGGACTGTCCTGCGGCCCTTGAGAATACCCCATTTGTGAAATTGTCAAAAAACAGCCTGGTGAGGTTCTTTGGAGATTATGATTTGTGTTGGGACCGTTACTTCCCCCGTTTTCGATATGGCGTTAAGGGGGGGCTTGCTCTCACTACCCTGACTGCTCAAAAGGCTGGTAACCTATTTAGCACTGCTGATTTTCACACGGCTGCGGGATTATCTTTTGGCCTGGAGGTTCATGTGCCGATGGGAAGAACAAACATGTCGTTTGTTACCGAGCCAACCTTTTACCATTACAAGAGCTCCACGCTGCTTTCTGATTCCAGAACGTACGATCTGGTGACTAATCAATACAGGGTCAACGTTCCTGCGTTGTTCAGATACAATGCCTTCAATGTGAAAAACGTCCCTTTTATTGAGCTTGGGCCAACTTACTCACGATACCTTGGCGGAGAAAACTTATTGTTTAGCTACAACACAACTGACAATGACATCTTCATTGGCATTGAGGAGAGCTCGGCGATTGCGAAGGATCAGCTTGGCTTCACCCTGAATGTTGGCCTTATGGTAAAGTACGATTCGAAACAGACCATGACTTTCCAAATGGGAATCAACAACTTGTATTCGGTCGGCAAGCAAAGTGAGCTGCTGGGAGTCACTCAAATTTGTTTTTCGGCTGGATTATTATTCTGATATCATGAGAGAAAATATTGCTATACTGTTTCTATTGATGATTACCTTAGGGTGCGGAGAGCAGGCCCCTAGCCTACAGGAGTTCCCCATCATTCGAACCCTGCCACCAGATAATGACGCAACGGGAGCAACCTTTCATGCTGAGGCTTTGCAAAAAGGCGCTAATGAAACGACTTCCTTCGGCTTTGTTTGGGACACGTCAGAACCGACAGTTGAAAACTCCCATAAAATTGAGTTGGGCGAAAAGCTAAATACAGGCCTATTCGAGAAAAGCGTTAATTATGGGTTGGCCAAAGGAGTGACGTACAAAGTGAGGGCATTTACTACCTATGCGGACAAGACTGTTTACGGAAACTCAATATCCTTTACGAGTAAGGGCAGCGAAAAAGACCCCTGGGAATTACTACTTACCGAAGTTGATCTGGTAGGTTGGTCAAGTATGCATGGTAGCTCAACAAGCGAAAAAGGATACTTTCTTTTTCAAAGCTCTGATTTTCATGCCTTTGACCCTGCTGAAAACAAATTCTCAGAGGCCCCAAATTTCCCTGTACGTGGAAACACCGGAACCAGGTTTACCTCTGTGACCATTGATGATACTCAGTACTTTTTTAACAGCATTGATCAACATCTATATAAGTTTGCGAACAACAGCTGGACAATTCAGAGTCAGGCTCCCTTCTCACCCGGACGGTGGTCAGGCTATTATCATGGGCACGCTACAGACAACGAAATTTACATTTTGAGCTCCTACCTGTCGTATAAATATGACCTGAGAACTGGCCAGTGGAGCCAAAAATCCCGATTGCCGACTAACTACGGTTACTCCATTGGCGGAGCCTCCCTGGGCAGCAAAGCTTACCTTGTTACAACCGACAAGAATATCTGGGAATATGAGACCTCAACCAACAGCTGGGTCGTAAAGACACAATACCCTGGCAGTCTGAAAGAAACTATTATTGCGTTTTCACATAACAACAAACTTTATTTTGGTCTAAGCTCTAATAACTATCATGTACAGACTGATTGGATGGACAAAGACTTGTGGTCGTACACTCCAGACAGTGACACCTGGGAATTAGTGGCGTCATTTCCAGTAAGTTTGGAGCCTTCCGGTCTTTTTTACTTTTCTGTGGCCAACAAATTATATATTGGACAGGGCTTTCAGAGGTATGATCTTTGGGTTTGTCACCTCTCCGAAATTTGAACATGTAGTGTGCTGGTGTTTGTTGGGTTCTTTTATGCCCCCTTTTGGCTTTTCAAAAACGTTAAAATGAATAGGCATTAGTAGTGGGCTTGCTTTACATGTTCATCACTTTCTTGACTTGGGAAAGGAAATGGAATGAGACGCTGACGATAGTGAGGAACAGGTAAGGGTGGCTATGCTGGTTCGTGAGACACGAACCAGGGGGGTGGGCGCTAACCAAGGCGCTAGACCGGCATCAAAATGACAACATGATGCCGACATTTAAATACCACCTATTGTTGATTGCGTTTTCAGCGCTTTTTTGAAAATTGAGGCCCGTAGCTCCTGCGGGAACAAACGCTGCCTTTTTGAACCAGAACTGCTTCTCCTGCAATATCAGCCCGTCCGTGGTATTAAAGAAGAAGTAGCGTCCCACTTCGGCAAAAAAACGAAGGCGCTTTGTTTTCTCGCCTGAGATCCTGATCGATGGCATGGCACTCCAGGCCCGCTGCACCATGAAGGCATCTATTTTCTCACTGTTCAACTTCCGACCATTGACTTCAATGCCGTCAGTTGGGTAAGTGCCAAACCGATAACGCTGATCAACCTGGCCCAGTTGGATGGACGCATCAACATAAAAAGGCCGGGTGGCGATAGATGCGAATTGGCTCTCCCACCCTATTTTGGCCCAATTGGCCGTATATCTTCTTGCCCTGAACGAGCTGATGGAGGCAAATCCGACGATCAAATTTGGCGATAATTCGAACTCCATATTACCTGTAAGTGCCGATTCGTAAACATTAGTAGGCATGATTTGCTCCTGAAAGCCAAACGCATCCTGTTGGAAAGCCACACCAACCCCGTTCACCATTGTTGGAAGCAGGCCAACACCCAGCGTCATTCTCAATCTGCTGAGTACTGCCATGGTTCTTTCCGCTTTTGAATTCCGATTGGTGTCTGTACCGGAGGATTTTTCAAACGCTGCTGCTTCCATTTCAGTAGGCAATACGATGGTATAATTCCGCCAGAAATTGGGATCATAAGGGCCAGTTTCATGCAAAAAGATATCGCGGTATGCTATTCTCTCTTCGTAAGGAATGCTGGCTTTCAAAGGGGTTGCGTTAGTGGCCACAAAATAGTCGGTAAGGAAAATGTCCGGTTTACTTCCCCTTTCAAATGCTGTCCTGTATTCAACCCTGCTTAGTCTCCAGGCTGATGCTGTCTTTGCATATTCAGTGATGTATCGCCCATACAGTCGACGCCTTCCCTTAAGCGCCTCCTCCACGCCTGAAAAGACACCTGCCACCTCTTCGCTATTGTATTGTAGTTCTATTTTCACTATCGCAAGAGACGCTTCCTGAATATACAGCATGCCGGTACCGGCTACTTTTCTCCCAGGTGAAAATTCTACCTGATAAAGATCGTGCCCGTCATACATCAATGTATCAATGATTGAATAATCATACCCATCAAGGCGGCGGACATCCAGTGGGCCTCTTCTGCTGGCCACCAGGTCACCCCAGTGGGCAACCGACTGACCACCAAAGAACCTGACATCAAGAGAGTCCAGCGTCTGGGCCTCATACTTCCTTGCTTGTATTACTTTTACATGCCCACTTTTTGTTTCCCCGGCGTAGCTACCCTTTTCCGCTTCAATCACTGCTTCAATCAGGTAATAGGGAATCAGGTTCCCGGCATCCTGGTAGGCGCCGTTTCTCACGAACCCTGAAATCATTTCGGGTTGATTTGCATAGTTTTCTGCAATTCTTGCCACCGCCTTCTGCACCAGCTCCCTGGCGTAGTCGTGAGCAAGCACAACCACCTCCTGCAAAACCGCTTCTTCCGCTTGAAGTACTATCGAATTGTTTTGTGCGGCACTTAGTTTGGCTGATGTGGTTTTATACCCAATGCAAGAAACTCTTACTGTTAGCTCATTCGCCTTGTTTGGTGCATGCACCAACTTAAATCTCCCCTGCTCATTTGATACGGTTCCGCTGTTGGTACCATCAATCAAAATATGGGCGTAGGGGATGGGCTTGTGAGAAGCCTCGTCAATGATATTTCCGAAAAAAAGCTGTTGCGAAAAGCCAAGGGCGGGGAAAAAAAGGAAGGCAAAGAATATGATATGTGTAGTGGGGAAAAACCAAAGGTCGCCTTTTGTAAAGGGGCCTTTGAGTGAAAGTTTCGAACGGGGTATGCTACACATGTTTGGCAATCATATTTCCAATTAATGCCTCCAGCACAGGAAACGGTGTCCTACTTTCCATCTTCACTTGTTTTTTAACTCATGCCTCATTGGTCAAATCAAGTGTTCAACAGTTCTTTAGGCTCCCGAAATGACGGTCGGGCCCGGCAAATGTTGGGACACAGACAAAGGCCTAGTACACGGGTGTTTAACATACCTAAAAACCCAGACAATGGATTCAATAAAGAGTAATAGCCCAAAAGTGCAAAAAATGACCTATTTTAAGAACATGGTTAGGATTTCTTTTCTTTTGCCTTTTTTGCTCTTGGTCACAAGCCTTCTGGCTCAAAAACAAAGCTCTCCAAAAGAACGGGTAGAGCAATTGTACCAGGGCCTGGCAGAAGGTGGCCTTTCGGATAAGCAGGTGCACTGGACGTTTGGCTTCGCCGATGCCGATAGTGCTCATCTGGAGTTCATCGCTTCGGTTTTGCTGCCTCATTTCAAACAGCCTGTCAAAAGAGTAATGGTGGCGGGCGGCACGCTCCATCCCAACGAGACAGGCTTCGTAATCGATATTGTGGACTATGGCTATTACGAAAAGAACGAGCTGATCCGACTGGTGACTGGGCTTACCAAAGCCATCAGGAAAAGCTCCGCCAGGCTTGCATTTCAAGGCTTTGAAGTGATCGACCCTGCAAACACCCAAGCCGATTTTGAGCTGGTCAGCGGTCAGCCGGATTGGCTCGATATAGCTGGTGTGATCATTGACGCCAAAACCAATGAACCCATTCCGGGCGCCACTGTATCGTTTCCTGGCACCAATGAGCAATTGACCACGGACGTCAACGGACAATTTACTACACGGGTTAATCGCACCACCGCCGACTCTGTAGTAATGTCCGCACTTGGCTACCGGAGCACAGGCCGTCTTTTGGCAGGCTGGAATGGTACCGAAAGGATAGCCCTTAACGAACGCTACGCCAGGCTGAACAATGTGCTGGTGGAAGAAGCCTTCGTCGGAAAAAAGGTGGTGCTGGGGCAAAAACACCCGGGTTGGCTTGGCCCAGCGGCCTTTATTGGAGGCAAATTCGGCGAAGCTGCTAAGCAGATGGAGGTAAAGGGAGATTCCCTATTCCTGAACAAAATAGCCTTCCATGTTTCGAACTACTCAGGGAGGCCTTTTGAGTTTTTGCTCGACATCTACGATATGGGAGCGGATGGCGGGCCGGGCACCAGTCTGCTTCCCGGGAAGATTTCCGTGCTGGGTTCCATCACAAAAGGTTGGGTAGAAGTGAATATGAGCGAGCATAAGATCCTGGTGAACCAGACCTTCTTCGTTGCCCTGCAATGGACGGTGGAAGCATCTGATTTATACATGCCAGAAATCGAAAAACCAGCTCAGATCAGCGTAAAGGGAGACTACGCCTACTATCGCAAAAACCAGGAAGCGCAATGGGAAAAGAGTGACTTCTTCGCCTGGGTGATTGAGGCGGAGTGTACGGCTTTAGACAAGAAATAACCTCTGTTCATTCAGCTTTTGATTACTCGGCAAAACAGCTTCGCTCTATTGCGCTTTGAAAAACAGCCTCTTGCTCTTTTTTTTCTCTTCCTTTTTCTCAGGCTCCTCCGTCCTCTGCTCCGGCGTAGCCTGATAGGCAGTTTCCTTCAGCTCCTCCAAATGGAGCTTGTCGATGGCGTGCACTGCTCGGATATTGAGGCGCTGGAACAGGCCATAGCTTTCTACCACAGACTTGAATCTTTCATTCTTGTCGTACAACAGCAGGTAGTAAAACTGCATGAGCACCTCCTGCTCGGTGAGGTGGGGCTTGATGATGTTCACATAGAAAACAGGGTCGCTGCTTTTTTCATCTACCAGAAACAGCAGGGCTTTGTAGCTTTCCATGTAGTGGGAGAGCGTGTTTCTGTAGCTGTCGTATACCAGGCGGAAACTGGTTTCAAAAGACTGGGAATCCAGGTTTTGTGAGCTGCCCGTTGTTTTTCTTTTTCGCTTGGTGGTGGCCAGGGCCTTTTTTAAATCGACATACATTTTATCAAAGCCATTGCCTCCGTCCTGGGTTTCGATGCGCTTGGCGGCATTGAGGTGAAATTCGAGAAGCTGGAAAAACGTGTTCTCAAACTGCTGTGTTTGCAGTGTTTTAGATTGTTTGTCCATGATCTTGCGTGACTCCAGCAGCTCTTCCCGCTGTAGCTCCAGTTCCCGGCGCTGGTAAATCAGGGCCAGGTAAAAAAAGATGACGCCTGCCAGCGACCACATGGAGCCTACGGTGCCCCCTACAAACTCACCCAGCATGCTCAGCGTGGTAATATCACCTTCCACCACCATGTCAAGGTTTTTGACGTTGTTGAACACATAGTAAATGATGGCAAAACCCACCAAAACGGCCAGGGCTGCACTGGCACCCAGAAAGGTGACAAAAAATGAACGCTTGGTTGGATTAGGTTTGCTCATATAGCCGGATAGGTTTCAGTTGTCTAAGATAAGGAATAGCAGCGATGGAATGACTCAATTTTTGGAATGATATGGCGCCGGAACGTAAATGTCTGGGAGCCCGATACGGATTTTTCATTACCTTCAATCATATGAAAAACCTACAATCCTACGTGCTTCTGTTGTTAACAGGGACTTTCCTTTTTTCCTGCTCACAACCTTCGGCCAATAACCCGGAGCTAACCAGTGCCGACAGCCTGGCATTGAAGCAGGCCGCTATCAATGGCCAGCTGGTGAACGAGGGTCTCGAGCGCAGCCGGAAGTTTGTGACCGACTGGCTGGCATATGCAGACTCAAGCTCCGGCCTCATTCCCCGCAACCTCAACGAAAGCAAAGACATCTGGAATGCCTGGGATGCCGCTGCCGACAACTATCCCTTTATGGTTCTCACGGCGGCTTTAACAGACGATTCGCTTTTTCGTGGCAGAATGCTCGACATGCTACACACTGAAACCAGACTCACTTCCCGCATTGATCGGTTGCCCGATACTTACTCCTTTTCAACGAAGGGCTTTGAGAAACCCGAGCCGGATTTGAACAGCATCATGTTTGGCTCGTCGGAGTATATCAAAGATGGTCTACTGCCACTCACCGAATGGCTGGGAGCCAGCCCATGGTCAGACCGGATGATCGGTGTTCTTGACGATATGTGGAAATATGCACCCGTTGAAACGCCCCATGGCAAGATTGTGTCTACCAATGTGGAGGTGAACGGGGAGATGCTGCAAGTGCTATCCCGGTTATACTGGATGACAAGCGATCAAAGATATTTGGAATGGGCCATTCGCCTGGGCGACTACTACCTGCTTGGCAATGAACACCCGACCAGAAATTTTGAATCACTGCGGTTGCGTGACCATGGCTGTGAAATTGTATCCGGCCTGTGCGAATTGTACGCAACAATCGATGCTGCCGATCCGGCAAAAAAGAAAGTCTATGAGTCCCACATGCACGAAATGCTCGACAGAATACTTGAGGTGGGAAGAAATGAAGATGGCCTTTTTTACAATTCCGTCAATCCCCAAACAGGAGAGGTCTTGTCGGCGGGCACGGCTGATAACTTTGGGTACAATCTCAATGGTTTTTACACGGTTTATCAGGTAGACTCTACGGATGCCTACAAGGAAGCCACGCTGAAAGCACTTAATGCATTGAGTGGCAACTACAGAAACTTTGACTGGGAAACAGGCTCTGCCGATGGTTATGCCGACGCCATTGAAGGGGCGCTGAACCTTTACAACCGTGAGCCTGTAAGCAGTGTACCTAGCTGGCTTGACAGCGAAATTCAGGTAATGTGGTCGATGCAGGACTCCAGCCACAGGGTGAATACCGGGCAATGGCACTCATCCGGCATAATTGAGGGCTGGCATGGGGACGGTAATTTTGCCAGAACTGCCATTATGTACTGCCTGTGGAAGACACAAGGGATGACAGTGGCACCCTGGCGGACTGATGTGCAACCTGGGGTAGTAAGAATCGGAGAGGACTTGCTGATCAGTGTGACTGTCGACGCAGATTGGGAAGGCGTCCTTAAGTTTGACGTGGCCAGACACCAGGCCAATATGAATATGCCGTGGGATTGGCCCCGGATCAACCAGTTTCCGGAGTGGTTCACTGCTGAAGAAGGCATGCAGTACAAATGGATTAATTTGGAAGATTCAGGCGAAAAAGCATTTTCCGGCAAGCAGCTAAGCGATGGGGTCAACGTTTCGTTAAGAAAAGGAGTCAACCAGTTTAGGTTGCAGCTAACCAGTAATTAACCATTAACCCTGAAATCGTGGAGCGAGACCTAAAAGGTATTTCGAAGTATTATCTCAAAGCAATAAGTCGGAAGGTAAAGTATGGCAATGCGCACTATTTTTCTTCAAAAGAATATAACAAAACACCATCTCAGCGATTTTCTTAACAGGTATTGCTAATTTGCATGCCACAATGTCTTCAAGATAAAATGAAAGGTATAATTCTAGCTGGTGGATCTGGCACTCGTCTTCACCCACTCACAATTGCAGTCAGCAAGCAAATTTTGCCCGTGTATGATAAACCAATGATCTACTACCCATTAAGCACTTTGATGCTTTCCGGGATCAGAGAAATACTCATCATATCCACTCCTCACGATCTTCCTTTATTTAAAAGCCTTCTGGGAGATGGCAAGAGCCTGGGGTGCGAGTTTTCGTATGCTGTTCAGGAAAAACCGGAGGGCCTGGCCCAGGCCTTTATTATCGGGGAGTCATTTATCGGTAACGATAAGGTGGCACTTGTGCTCGGGGATAATATTTTTTACGGATCGGGAATGGCCAAGCTGCTGCAAAGCAAAAGTGACCCTGACGGCGGTGTCATTTTCGCCTACCACGTAACAGACCCGGAACGTTATGGCGTCGTCGAATTTGATGAAAATCTCACGGCTATGTCGATTGAAGAAAAGCCTGCGAAACCTAAGTCGAATTTTGCTGTGCCGGGTCTTTATTTCTACGACAATAGCGTGGTAAAAATAGCCAAAGATCTGAAACCCAGCCCCAGGGGGGAGCTTGAGATCACTGATGTAAACAAAGTGTACCTGGCGCAGGGGAAATTATCCGTCGGCATTCTCGATAGGGGTACCGCCTGGCTGGATACTGGTACCATCGTTTCACTGATGCAAGCCGGTCAGTTTGTTCAGGTGATCGAAGAAAGACAGGGGCTAAAAATTGGCTGTATCGAAGAGGTTGCCTACAAAATGAAATTTATTGGGAAAGAGCAGTTGGCAAAACTCGCCAATCCTTTGGTGAAGAGCGGCTATGGTGGCTACCTATTAAACCTTATTAAATGATTATCGAAGAAACCAGGTTTCCAGGGTTGTTTGTTATTCAGCCCAAAGTATTTGAGGATGAAAGAGGCTACTTTTTCGAGAGCTTCAGTGCAGTCAATTTCGAAAAAGCAACTGGCATCAAAGCCGATTTTGTACAACACAATCAGTCAAAATCGTCGAAAGGAGTTCTGCGAGGACTTCACTTCCAGAGAGAACCTTATACACAGGCTAAATTGGTTCGGGTACTCTCGGGAACTATACTAGATGTAGTAGTCGATTTGAGAGAGGGTTCTCCGACTTACCAGCAACACTTTAGTATCGAGATGAGTGCCGAGGACAAAAAACAGCTGTTTGTGCCCCGGGGATTTGCCCACGGGTTCGTCATCCTTTCCGAAACCGCTGAGTTTTTCTATTGCGTCGACCGACCATATGCACCAAACTTCGACGATGGCATACGATTCGACGATAATTCCCTAAACATCGATTGGAAGCTAGATAAATTGTCGCTGATTCTTTCGGAGAAAGACAAAGCCCTCGGATCGCTAGCAGATGCCGCAGGTAAGTTCAAATTTTAATTCAGCTAAAATGGCAAAGAAAAAGAAAGTATTGATCACTGGTGGAGCAGGATTCCTTGGTTCTCACTTATGCGACAGGTTTCTAAAGGAAGGCTACGATGTAATTGCAATGGACAATCTCATCACCGGCTCTCTCGACAACATAGAACATCTTTTTAAACGAGAAGACTTTGTATTCTATCATCACGATGTCTCAAAATTTGTGCACGTACCAGGCGATTTGGACTACATTCTTCACTTTGCTTCGCCCGCAAGCCCAATTGACTACCTTAAGATGCCTATCCAAACCCTTAAGGTAGGCTCACTTGGCACGCACAACTTGCTTGGCCTTGCCAAGGCAAAAAATGCCAGAATCCTGATAGCCTCCACCTCAGAAGTTTATGGCGACCCATTGGTGCACCCACAAACTGAAGACTACTGGGGCAATGTTAATCCCGTAGGACCAAGAGGAGTTTACGATGAAGCCAAACGTTTCCAGGAAGCTATTACCATGGCCTACCATACTTTCCACGGACTGGAAACACGCATCATAAGGATATTTAACACTTATGGGCCCCGTATGAGGCTGGACGATGGCAGAGTGCTACCAGCTTTCATTTCACAGGCTTTAAGGGGTGAAGACCTCACCTGTTTTGGCGATGGTTCTCAAACCCGATCTTTCTGCTATGTCGACGATTTGGTTGAGGGCATTTACAGGTTGCTTTTGAGCGACTACCCGCACCCCGTGAATATCGGCAACCCCGACGAAATTACTATCAAGCAATTTGGGGAGGAGATTATCAAGCTGACCAATGCTAATCAAAAGCTTATTTTCAAGCCTTTGCCAACGGACGATCCAAAGCAACGGAAGCCCGACACCACAAAAGCCAGAGAAATTCTCGGGTGGGAACCCAAATTCTCCCGGGCCGAAGGATTGAAACCAACATTAGAATACTTTAAGAACAAAGTGCTGAAATAGGCACTTTGTTCTTCATCCAGGCTCCTTTTCCCAGGATCAGGAACCGGGCTTTATCCAGTTAGATATCGTATACCTCAAGGCGGCCACGCTGTCAATTGGATTAAACTCCTTTTCCGAGATAAAGAAGAGTTCATGCTCCTTGTTGTTGCTGGCCCTGAGGTATATTCTGTAGTTATGCTGCTTCTGATTGTTGGAAAAAGCGGATACGTCCCCTTCAGAAACGTCATAGTTTACTTCAATCGCCGTAATTTCTCTGAACGGATAAATATTCTTCCCCCCAAAAATGGAGCCTTTTAGTTCGAAGGTTCCCTTTTTAAAGTCAAATACAAACCTCTTTCTCTGGATGTATTTGATCAGTGGAACCAAAAGAACTCCAAAACCAAAAAGGAAGAATATTGAAGAAAAAAGGCCGCCTATCAGCAGGAAAATGCCGAGAAAGATAAGCGCCAGGTTGGCAAATTTGGAAAAGCTGGCTTTGCTTCTGAATATCTGGACGGAGTTTAAATCTTCATAGATGTATCCGTGCCTGGCAACAAGCTTTTGAAGATCGAAGGGTAAACTAGTATTAGCCATAGAATGATTAAAAAATTGACTTTCACGCACTGAACTTTGTTAAAGATACAGTTTTTCGCCCTATTTTCTTCTAAGCTTGTTCAGCTGACTTTCTTTTGGTCCAATAGCGCATTAGCCCTGCCACACTCATCCAGGCAGGGTTGGCCGCTTCATATTGCTCGATTTGCCTGTCAGTCAGGCCCTGAGCTCTCAAGCCATCTGCCACAAACGCCTGGAACATCGGTGTCATGGACTCTGCGTCTGTTCCCTTTTCCATCTGGTGCTTGATCCAAAACGCCCACTCATCCAGTACTGATTCCAGGTCATCGAGATGTTTGTCAACATCTTTCACTACTCCAAAATGGGTAAGGTAGAGCTGTGAAACCCCGGCGGCCTTTATTCGCTCAATGGAGCCTTTCCAGTTTTCAACGTTGATGTCGGGAGGCGGGCAAGGAGGCATCACCGGCCCATTTTCTATTTTTACGCCTGCCACATCGCCGGAAAAGAGGGTGTCATTTATTTGCCAGGCAATATGGTGAACAGCATGCCCGGGCGTATGCAACGCTTTGATCGCAACTCCACCTATTTCGATGGTTTGTTCGTCGTTTACCGCCACCAGCTGGCTTTCGTCAATGCTGTGCATTTGCCCCCACAGGTAATCCATTTTATCCTGATAGATGCGCCTTGCCGACTCCATCAGCTTCGAAGGGTCAGCCAAATGCTTTACTCCGAATGGATGAACATAGACGCTCGCACCCTTTTGGGCAAAATACCAGGCAGCTCCTGCATGATCAAGGTGAATGTGAGTCAGAAAAACGTGTTTGACATCCTCCGGGTGAACTCCGTTTTCCGTTAATCCTTTCTCCAATGACTGAATAGAAGAATGGGGGCCTGTTTCGATCAAGACCGGGCCTTCACTTGTTTTGATTAAGAATGAGGAAATAGTTTTCTCAAGCCCAAGAAAGTGAAGGTCTAATATTTTAACGTCAAGCATAACAGCACCGGGGTTCCATGAAATTAATAACTTCGCCACTAAAATAACGATTGGAAAATGGAAAATCAGCAACCTGAGTACTTTCAGGACTTTATGCCCGAGAATGTTTGCTTTGGATGTGGTATACACAATCCCAATGGTTTGCAAATAAAAAGCTATTGGGAGGGTGAAGAGGCTGTATGCAAATGGGTTTCGCAGGAAAAGTACCACGGCTGGCCCAACCTGTTGAATGGCGGCATTTTAGCTACCCTTATCGATTGTCACTGCATGGGCTCTGCCATGGCGCATGCCTACAAATTGGAGGGAAGGCGGCTGGATTCTATGCCTGAATACAGATATGCCACCGGCACTTTGAATGTCCGCTACCTGAAGCCAACTCCCAACGATCAAACGATAGAACTGAGGGCCCGGATAAGCGAAGTAAAGAATAGAAAAACTGTTTTCTACTGTGAGGTGTTTGTCAATGGGCTAAAAACAGCGGAGGCCGATGTTATTGCCATACGGGTGTATGACAGCAGTCAGCCTCCTACTGAAAATGCTTTCAAATAGCTAGATAAGCTCTGAAATAGAAGATGCGTCTTTTGCTTCCAGATCGCTTGAGCCCATCAAATGAATATCAATAGCCCTGGCGGCCTCACGGCCCTCTGAGATCGCCCAAACAACCAGGGACTGGCCTCTGCGCAAGTCGCCGGCCGCAAAAACATTCTCTAAAGATGTTTTGTAATCGGTAGCTGCCACATTTCCCCTTTCATCAAGGGTCACTTTCAGCTGATCAACCAACCCTTCCTTCTCCGGGCCCACAAAGCCTACCGCCAGCAAAGCCAGTTCGCAGGGGATTATTCTTTCAGTGCCGTCAACCTCAGCAAAGCCAGCCCTTTCGCCTGGTTTCGCTGCCTTCCATTCGATATTCACACACTTCACACCTGCCAGGTTGCCGTCCTTATCACCCACAAATTCCTTGGTTAGCACAGCCCAGTCTCTCTCACAGCCTTCTTCGTGTGAAGACGAAGTCCGTAATGTCATTGGCCACTCAGGCCAGGGGTTATCGATGGCTCTCGACTTTGGCGGCTGGGGAAGCAACTCAAGCTGAGTAACAGACTTGGCCCTATGCCTGTTGGATGTTCCCACGCAGTCAGAACCGGTATCACCACCCCCAATCACCATCACATTTTTGTCTGTAGCCAAAATCCTCTTCTCCTCAATCTTTTCATCAGACACTTCTTTGTTTTGCTGTGTCAGGAATTCCATGGCAAAATAAACTCCCTTCAAGTCCCGTCCGGGAATTGGGATATCTCTGGGAATGGTAGAGCCACCTGCCAGCAAGATACTGTCATACTTCGACTGTAGTTCCTTAGCTGTGATATCAACACCTACGTTCACTCCACATTTAAATTCAATTCCCTCTGCCTTCAACACCTCAACACGGCGCTCCACAACCCACTTTTCGAGCTTAAAGTCGGGGATGCCATAACGCAAAAGTCCACCGGGCTGAGCCGCTCTTTCGTACACGGTTACTGTATGACCAGCCTTGTTAAGCTGCGCCGCTGCCGCCAGGCCAGCTGGCCCCGAACCAACCACAGCAATGGTTTTACCGGTTCTTGTTTTAGGTGGGTTCGGCTTTATCAGACCCAGTTCGAATGCCTTTTCCGCTATCGACTTCTCGATGTACTCAATAGCTACCGCAGGCTTGTTTATTCCCAACACGCACGATCCTTCACAGGGTGCAGGGCATATCCGTCCTGTGAATTCAGGGAAGTTATTGGTACTGCCAAGTATCTCGGCGGCCAGCTCCCAATCCTGCTGGTAGACGGCGTCGTTGAATTCTGGAATATTATTTCCCAATGGGCATCCAGTGTGACAAAACGGAACGCCGCAACTCATGCACCTGGCAGCTTGTTCCTCTGTTTTCTCGTCAGCAAACTCGTCGTATATTTCTTTGTACTCGTTGATGCGCTGCTTGGGAGGCTTTGCAGTTGGCAGCTCCCTATTATATTCTAAAAAACCTGTTACTTTTCCCATGATCTTATACTGCTTGACGGATTCTACGCTTATTGGCATTGGCCAAAACTTCCTTGTACTCTTTTGGCATCACTTTGATAAACTTACCAATATGCCTGTCCCACTCTGACAAAATCATTTCAGCCTTTTTGCTTCCCGTAAACTTCACATGATTCGTCACAAGTGTTTTAATTGTGGAAACGTCCTGATGATCTATTGAATCGAATAGCACCATTTCCATATTGCACAACTGCTCAAACTCTTCTCCCGGAGAATAAACATAAGCAATACCTCCACTCATTCCGGCAGCAAAGTTCTTTCCGGTAGGGCCGAGTATTACAACTCTACCTCCAGTCATGTACTCACAGCCATGATCACCCACACCTTCCACAACAGCGTTAGCACCAGAATTTCTGACGGCAAACCGTTCGCCAGCCATACCATTGATATAGGCCTCTCCCGTAATTGCGCCGTAAAGGGCCACGTTTCCTATTATGATCTGCTGGTCGTGCACAAACTTCGTACGCCTGTCGGGGAAGACTATCAGCTGGCTACCAGAAAGGCCCTTACCAAAGTAGTCGTTGGCCTCTCCTTCAAGCACAAACTTAAGCCCAGGAGCGCCAAAAGCGCCAAAGCTCTGGCCAGCTGACCCCCTGAAGTTTATCCTTATTGTTCCTTCCGGAAGCCCCTCTTCGTTGTATTTCTTCGAAATTTCATTCGAAATAAGCGCTCCTACTGACCTGTTGATATTCACTATCTTCAACTTGCCTGAAGAGAACTGACCGGTGTCCAGTGAAGGCTGTGCAATTTTTAAAAGCTTCCAATCCAGTGCCTCGTTCAGCTTATGCTTTTGCGCAATTGAGTTGTAAGCGGTCTCTCCCTGAGCGGGCTCGGCATATTTCAATACAGGGCTCAAATCAATTGTAGCAGCCTTCCAACCAGGTAGCTTGTCTTTCACCTGAAGCATATCAGCACGGCCGACCATCTCGTTGATTGTCCTGAAGCCCAGCGAAGCCATTATCTCTCTTAGCTCCTCCGCCATATATGTAAACAAGGCAATCACTTCCTCGGGGTTACCGGTGAAGAGCGCCCTCAAATCTGGGTTCTGGGTCGCTACACCAACAGGGCACGTGTTCAGATGACACTTTCTCATCATAATACAGCCCATGGTAATCAAAGCGGCCGTAGAAACGCCCCACTCCTCAGCACCCAGCATTGTAGCTATGGCAATGTCTCTTCCCGTCCTTAACTGGCCGTCGGTTTGCAGTACCACTCGGGAACGTAGCCTGTTTTTCACGAGCGTTTGATGTGCTTCTGCCAAACCAAGTTCCCATGGCAAGCCGGCATGCCTGATCGAGCTTATTGGAGAAGCTCCGGTACCGCCGTCATAACCAGATATAAGAATGGCGTCAGAAAATGCCTTTGCCACGCCAGCTGCAACAGTTCCAACACCTGCCTCCGAAACAAGCTTAACGTTGATCCTGGCTTCCCGGTTGGCATTTTTAAGGTCGTGGATAAGCTGCGCCAAATCTTCAATCGAGTATATATCGTGGTGCGGAGGCGGTGAGATAAGACCAACACCCGGCGTAGAGTTTCTAACACGTCCTATCCAATCATCCACTTTGTGACCCGGTAGCTGCCCACCCTCACCTGGCTTTGCACCCTGAGCTACTTTGATTTGAAGCTCGTCAGCATTGCTGAGGTAGTAAGACGACACACCAAACCTGCCAGACGCTACCTGTTTGATAGCCGATCTCATGTAGTCCCCATTTGGCTTGCGCTCGTAGCGGATTGGGTCTTCACCACCTTCCCCACTATTACTTTTTCCACCAATCCGGTTCATGGCAATGGCTAATGTCGTATGGGCTTCAAAAGAGATAGAACCAAATGACATAGCTCCGGTAGCAAACCTTTTGAAGATTTCCTCCTTTGGCTCCACCTCTTCGATAGGAATAGCCTTGCCAGCCTTAAATTCTAGTAAGCTCCTGAGCGTAATGGCCTTCTCTTCTTGTTTATTGATCTTCTCAGCGTACTTTTTATATAAGTCGTACGACTTAAGCTTAGTAGATTTTTGAAGCAAGTGGATTGTGTCGGGGTTAAATAAGTGAACCTCTCCCCGGCGCTTCCACTGGTAGATTCCTCCCTCTGGAAGTCGCTTTGTTTGGTTCGACTCCGTGAATGCCAGCTTGTGCTTGGCCAGCGTTTCCCGTGCGATGCCATCGAAACCTAGGCCCTCAATTCTGGAAATAGTGCCGTAGAAGCATTTGTTTACCACAGCACTGGAAAGCCCAAGTATTTCGAAGATTTGAGCTCCCTGGTAAGACTGAAGAGTAGAAATGCCCATTTTCGACATTACCTTCAAAATTCCATCGCCTATGGCTTTGATGAACTTGGCGTTTGCCTCCTGAAAGCTCAAGGGTTTATCAAGCTTTTCACTTTTCACCAACTCGGCAATAGTATCAAGCGCCATGTAAGGATAGATAGCACTGGCACCAAAGCCAACAAGAGTCGCAAAATGATGCACTTCCAGGGCGTCGCCGCATTCCACGATCAGACTTGCCTTGGTGCGTATTTTGTTCTTTACAAGGTGATTCTGAACTGCTCCCAGCGCCAGCAATGATGGTATGGCGGCTCTGTTCTTACTTAGGTTTCTATCACTCAGCACAAGGATGTTGGAGCCTTCAGCAATGGCCTTTTCGGCCTCTTTGCAAATTTCGTTGACCCCTTCTTCAAGTCTGCCTGCCTTGCCGTCTGCGTTGAACAAGATATTTATAATCTTGTAGTTATAATGCTTGTGATCCCACTGAAGCAGCTTTTCAAAGTTTGACTTGTCCAGAACGGGCTGCGATATATGTATCTGCCTGCAATGCTCAGGCGTTTCAGCCAAAATATTCTTTGAGGTACCCACCCTGGTGAACAATGACATCACAAGCCGCTCCCTGATGGGATCGATAGGTGGGTTACTTACCTGAGCAAACAACTGCTTAAAGTAGAATGAAAGGTGTTGAGGCTGGTTAGACAAGACGGCAACAGGGGTGTCGGTCCCCATAGAGCCGAGTGGCTCTTTTCCATCTTCGACCATCGGCTTAAGGATGGTTCTCACGTCTTCGTTGGAGTACCCAAACGCCAACTGCCTCGTTTTCAATTGGTCGTCCTCAAACGACGGGTGCAAATCCTTGGGCTCGGGCAGCAGTCTAAGCTTTGTTCTATTGCCTTTAATCCACTCGGAATAGGGCTGCTTGTCAAAAATCTGCTGTTTGATCTCTTCGTCAAACAACACCTTTTTTTGCACCAGGTCAACCATTACCATTTTTCCCGGCTGCAACCTTCCGTTGGAAATAATTTTGGAAGGGTCGACGGGGTAAACTCCAACCTCCGAAGCCAAAATGATCAGGCCATCGCTGGTTACTGTATAGCGAGCTGGCCTTAGGCCGTTTCTATCAAGCGTAGCACCTATTCTCAAACCATCAGTAAAGCATACTGCTGCGGGGCCATCCCAGGGCTCCATCATCGACGCATGAAACTTATAGAATGCCTTTCTGTCCTCATCCATCAGAGGATTGTTTTGCCAGGCTTCAGGAATAAGCATCATCATTGCATGCTGTATGCTCCTGCCAGAGAGCACCAAAAGCTCCACCATGGCGTCCAGATTGGCAGAATCTGAATCGGCTGAATCACAAATGGGTAGCAGCCACCGCATCTCCTCTTTGGTAAACAACGAAGACTCCATCAGCGCCTGCTTCGACTTCATTTTGTTCACATTCCCTCTTATGGTATTTATTTCACCATTGTGCGCAAGAAAACGAAAGGGCTGTGCCAGCTTCCATTTGGGGAAAGTATTGGTAGAAAACCGGGAGTGAATCATGGCAAAGGCTGACGTCAGCCTTTTGTCTCTCAGGTCTGTATAGTAAAACCGTAATTGATCCGTACGCAGCTGCCCTTTGTAAACCACTTTGAAAGCAGAGCACGAGGCTATATAGAAATCGGGATGTGATTTGGCAATGAAGTGAGTGGCCTGGTTTTTAAAAACGTATAGTTTTCTTTCTAATACCATTGAGTCTTCCAAGGGCTCCTTTGGCACCAGAAAGTAGTGATACATGTCAGGCTCTGTTTGCCGGGCCGACAAACCTATTCTGCTATTGTCGGTGGGTATTTTTCTGCGGAAAACAATATTAAACTCCCTTTCGGCGGCGATTTGCTTTAGTTGACTAACAGTATCTTCTCTTCCCCTTTGGTCTTTTGGAAGAAAGAGTGTAACCACGCCATATTTACCCGGGGCCGGAAGTTTGACTCCTGAAGCCAGCGCCTCTGCTTCAAAAAACTCATAGGGCACCTGAAACTGAATACCAGCCCCATCTCCGGTTTCTGGCTCAGCGCCGGTAGCGCCTCTGTGCTCCATGTTTTCAAGCATGGATATAGCACCAGTAATTATCTCATTCGATTTATGGCCATTGTAATTGGCAAGAAAGCCCATACCACAATTGTCGTGTTCGAGCTCCGGGCAGTACAAGCCCTCACGTTGTTTTTTTATTTCTTCCATACTTAGGATGTCTAAAAACGTTCAAGATGCATTTAGCAAAAAGCAAATGGCGATGCCTTTTTGGAAAAAGGCCAATTATCATCTTGGGGTTAATGCGAAGCCGTTTTTATGAATTTGTCAAAATGAGAGGCGAAGCAACCAATTTTGTTGTGAAATTCACAATTTAATTATCACGGTAATATGAAAATACGGAATTTCTTGAATGATTCGCAACAAATACGAAAAATTATTAAAAATCAGCAAGCTTCACGTTGCGATGAAAAGATGCATTTAAAGCGCTTTTCCTTTTTTTTGAAAAATCGTTAAGAATGAAGCTCTTTTTATGAAAATACTTACAGTGGGTAGAATTTTAGTCGCAAAAATTCATAATTGTGTAAATTTTCATTTTAAAGGGCAAAAAAAAGACCTAAAACTTTCTCATTTGCATTTTTTTAGAAAACTTTGGGTCATATTTGAAGCAGAAAAAGAATTCTTCATGATTTTTGTGTAAGGATTTGCCATAAATAAATTAGGGTGTTGTTTAAGCGTGAAAAGGGTGATTAATTTAGTCACCTTTTTTTTTTGTGTCGTCTCTCATCGATTTCAGAAACGATGACAACTCAGTTCCCCCAGTGCCAATTATCCCTTCTTCTGCTTTTGCCTGCGCAATTATATACTCATGCGCTATTTTGAAATGCTCTGTCCTGAAGTCATGGATTGTCTCTACAGCTTTATCGTAAAAGAACCGGAGTGTTGATTCCGAACTACAATAGTCTTTCAGGGGAGATCCTTGTTTTAGCTTTCTCACAATCGTGGCATGCTGCGGAGGCATGTAATTAAGCATATCTTTCATGTATGCCGAAGACTTAGGCTCCATGTGCTCAATCCCCATTCCTGCGTCCAAAAACTGCAGGACAGCACTTTGAGCAGCACTCCCACCGTGCCAGCTCTCTATCACTGTTCTCCCTCCAAGGTCATACCTGACATCCTTGAAAGAGCTGAGAAAAGGCCGTATGCTGGAGTAAAAAACTGAAGGGTTACACTTCTCTTTCATCCTCTTCAGCGTCGTGGTCATCATCCTCACTGAGTTCCTGACTACTTTCAGTTGTTGGAGAATGTTCTCAGAGTTTCTCGTGGTGGTATATTCCAGCGCCAGGGCAACGGCAGCAATAGCTTCTGCAGCCTGCGATTCAATCTCCACGGTGACCATATAGAACCACTTCTCATCTTCAGTTCTGGTGAATGTTACCAGAGGCTCAATGTTATCCAATGACACCACCCCCATATTGCCTATTCTTTTCCAGTTAGCAAGCACAGCGGATGCATGCGATAACACGGGGGGCCTTCCTAAGCGAGTGGCGATGTATCGCCATGGAACGGATATATTTCTGGGGATCAGTGGCGAAGTATCGGCAGATGTATGAACTATGGCGCTTCCCAAAAATGAAAGCACCAGCATGGCCCTTTCCATTTCGCCTTTGCTGCTTATTCTGCCCGGGTCTTTGAATGGTAATTTGCCTGCCTCTTCGGCTACGCTGCCGTTTTCTATCCACTCTGGCAAATGGAGTGCAGCCTGGTCCCAGGGAGCAAAATAGGACGAAAGGCTTACTTCAGGAAACGGAGTCAAAAGAAATCCGTAGTCAGGGTCGACGCCATGTTCAACCAAAAAAAATTTCCAGTCTGTTACCATTAGCTTAATTAAAGTTCAATGATGGAAGGTGTAACTTTTCACAAGTTATCGGGTACTATAGATATAGCCAACAATAGCAAGGGGGAATTGTCAACGATTTGTTCAGGTTCGGGCCGGAGGCATTTTAACTTTTTTTAACACAATGCAACCAACTAATCCTGATGCGCATCGTATATACAGCAACCAAGAGGTAGTGCCCAACCGTAAATGATTCTCCAGTACTAATGCTCAAGGCATTTTTTTAAAATGGGAGCTAAAATAAAGTGAAGTATTGACGCAACCCGAACGGAGAATAACCGTCTTTAGTGAAGATTTGTAAGAGGATCTGAATAGCATAATCAATCGGAAACTAATGTGTGACTATTGAACACTTAAATTTTCGTGCTATGAGAAACTCAGTAAAAAGGACACTAGTGGCTGGCGTTATGAGCCTGTCACTGATTGGAATGACAAATTTAGTTTGGGCAGCAGGCCCAAAAGAGAAAAATGAAAGCAAGGCAGTGCAAAAGGCCAGGGAAATGGTTGAGGAGTCGGCCTACCATGATTGGAAAACACTGGCAAAAGCAGCTGAAAGGTGCATTGTGATCGACAAAAATCTGAAGGAAGCTTACGACTGGCTTTCAATGTCACTCGATCTTAATGAGTCGGTGTACAACCTGACAGTGTTGGGTGACTATTATCTGAAAAATGACCTGCCCGTTAAGGCAATGAACACCTACCTGAAAGCGTTAGGTAAGGGTAGAAGCGAAATAGAAGATTTCGACGGGCGTGAACTAGAAAGTAAAGTATGGGTGGTGAGAAACATCATCTACCCTTAAAGATAACAAGTAGTAGAATCCTCTTACGGGAAAGCGCCGGGTAAATTATCCGGTGCTTTTTTTATTTTGTTTACTGCTTTTGAAGCTGAGCAAACTCCCTGGCAAAATAGCTTAATATGATGCTGGCCCCTGCTCTTTTTATACTCAAAAGAGACTCAACCATTGCCCTCTCGCCATCTAACCAGCCATTTTGCGCAGCAGCCTTAATCATGGCGTACTCTCCACTCACATTATACGCCGCTATTGGCAATGGAAAGTTATCTTTCAACAGCCTGATCACATCAAGGTAAGCCAGCGCAGGCTTTACCATTAATATATCAGCTCCCTCATTATAGTCCAGTTCGGCTTCCACGAGGGCTTCGTTCCGATTAGCCGTATCCATCTGATAAGTTTTTTTGTCTCCAGCTTTTGGAGCCGAGTCAAGCGCATCTCTGAATGGACCGTAAAAGGCACTTGCATACTTGGCTGTGTAGGCAAGGATAGACGTATTGGTATATCCTGCGTCATCCAGCATCTCCCTTATGTGCCCAACACGGCCATCCATCATGTCGGAGGGGCCAATAATGTCAGCTCCGGTGCCAGCCTGAGCAACGGCCATTTTTCCGAGTATCTCGAGGGTTTCGTCGTTTACAATTTGCCCATCTTTTACTAACCCGTCATGTCCGTCGCTGCTATAAGGATCCATAGCAACGTCAGTCATCAGGCAAGCCTCAGGAAATCTCTTTTTAATCTCGCTCAGCGCCCTGAGGTAAAGCCCTTCACCATTTAGACTCTCGGTAGCGTACTTATCCTTCTTCGAATCGTCGATGGCTGGAAAAATCGCAAATGTGCGAATACCTAACATGAGGCATTCCTCAATTTCCTTCAAAAGGGCATCCAAAGAAAAGCGGAAAATGCCGGGCATTGATTTCACCTCTACTTTTTTTCCTGTCCCTTCGATAACAAAAAGTGGAAAGATAAAATCTTTGGTAGAAAGCCTCGTTTCCTCCACCATCTCTCTAATTACGCCCGATTTCCTGTTTCTTCTTGGTCTTCTTGAAAGCATCGTTAATTAATATTTCAGCAAATATAACAGGCACAAAAGGTAAGTGAGCAGAAACCTGAAAGATATTGGTGCCGCCGTCACTTTGAGTGGAATATTGCGCTTCAAAAATATTCTTACATCAAAGGCCTGTGAACCATTCCGTTATCTACATTTGTTTCGTAATCGTGGCCTTTATGACGAGAATTTTCATTGCACTTTTGTTCGTTGCGTCCGGAGTAGCTTTTGCTCAGGAAAAGAGTCTGGAGGATGAGTCAGCGGACTTCTCGCCTGATCGTCAGCTTCTATTGTACTACCAGTCGTTTGCTAAGGAGGAGCCCCTACCGGATTTTGGGCTTTTCAAGCTTGCAGTCACAGGTTATTTCAATCTCAAAGATAGCGATCGTATTGGCCAGGCAGATATTGTCACCATTATTGACTTCCGAAAGCCTTCCAACCAAAAAAGACTTTGGATAGTTGACCTGAAAGCGAGAAGCGTGCTGTATCATACACTTGTTGCACATGGAAGAAATACAGGAAACCTCTACCCAGAGTCATTTTCTAATGTTCCCAATTCCAACACGAGCAGCCTTGGCTTCTACACCACTGCACAGACATACATAGGCAAGCATGGGCTTTCGCTCCGTTTAGACGGGCAGGAAAAAGGCTTTAATGACAAAGCGAGAGAAAGAGCGATTGTACTCCATGGGGCGGACTACGTAAGCAAAGACTTTGTGAAAATGCATGGTCGGCTTGGTCGAAGCTTTGGATGCCCTTCGGTTCCTATGGCTATTCACAAGGAAGTGATCAACACCATCAAAGACGGAACGGCCCTCTTTATATTCTACCCCGACAAAAACTATCTCTCCAAAAGCAAATTGCTTCAACCAACCAATTTGGTTGCCCAGGTTCAAAAATTGACGTCAGAGCCTGCTGCCAATACTGCTGCCAACCTCGGGAGTTCCCGATAGGCCTTTGGCTATCCTGGCATCACGTTCGTATATATCCACACCAAAGCGAAGACTGTTACTTTCGCTTACCCACGCAGTGAGGTAGAGTATGTGAACATCAAGGGGCTTCGGCAAAGTGATGGTAGTTTCTACCCTCGCTTGCACGATTCTCCCAATCTCCTCTCTGGTATACTTAGTGCCTGCTAAAAGGTAGGCAGCCATGTTTAATGGGTTTTTTAACCTGATACACCCGGAGCTGAACGCTCTTTCACTTTTATTGAACATCTCCCGACTCGGGGTGTCATGTATGTAAACACTGTAGGGGTTTGGAAACATAAACTTCACATCTCCCAAAGCATTTGAGGGGCCCGGTGGCTGGCGTAGCATATAGGGAAAGTTGGTTGAAGAAACATTTGGCCAGTCTACATCTGCCAACGGCACTTCAGTTCCATCACTTCTCAGCACCTTTAAACCTTTTCTTGTGATTACAGATGGGTCCTTTCTGGCCTCCGGAAGAATATCGGATTTAAGAATAGTTGGGGGCACAGTCCAGGTTGGATTAAGCACCAAATAGGTCATTTTACTGCTAAACACAGGGGTCTTCCTATAGGTTTTACCAATGATCACTTCCGAGTCATACGTCCTGGAGGCCTTGTCGAATATCTCAAGTTCAAAACTTCCAAGGTTGACAAGTATGTAGCGTTCGCCAAGATCTTCGGGCAACCATCTGAGTCGCTCCATGTTGATCTTTATATCCTGGGTGCGTTTCACTGCCGGGACATTAAGTAATTCCACGGTCTTTACTCCAGCCACACCATCTGCCCCTAACCCATTTCGGCGTTGAAATATCTTTAGGGCTGCTTCCAGGTCGTCGTCGAAAAAAGGCGACATGTTGCCATCTTTAATTTCTACGTTCGATCCCATGTACAGTCGTCTCTTGATGGCCACTACTCGCTCACTACTATCTCCCTTTTGAAGCTTATCACCAGCAGGCACGTTTGGAAAGCCTCCCTTTGACACCACCTCACGGTAGTAGTCGAGAAAAGACTTAAGTATCGTGTACTCCGGCAGGCTGGGAGCTAGCACTTGGGTGTACTCTCTTAGCTTGCCCGACTCCACCGCCTCGGTTAAATAACCGGCAAAGTCGAAGCTATCGGTTTTTCGTTTTGCTTTCCACTCGGGGTCGGCAGTCTCAGGGTTCAACTTTCCATAGTAAAGGTGAGAGGCATACAAAAAGAAGGCGTCGGAAAGCAAAAGCTCTAACTTAATAAGCTCAAAACGACCGACCGAATCATGCCGGATGGAGTGATTAAGCGACTTCAATATATGAGCATAATGATAGTCGTCAGGTGCTAGTCCTTCTTCCTCCGCATCGCCGATGATGCTCAGCATCTCCTTGGCTTTTTGGTATTTGTCCCTGGTTGTTATCCAAAGTGGCTGAAAGTCTCTGCTTACATAAAACTCAGGCAAGGTGTTGATGCAAAAAACTGGCTCTTCGCCAAGCCTCATTTGCCCATATGCCTGGGCTGTTTCCAATCGCAAGCGGATGGCTTCAGCCAACTCATCATTGCTAAAATCGTGAGCTGATACCTTGGGCACAAAAAAGAGAAAGCTAAGGAAAACAAAAAAGAAAGAGTTGCGAACGAGCATTTTGATAGATTTGTAAAACGAGTGCCTCTTTAATATACGATAATAAACGCAATAAATGCATCCAGAATTCATTTCATTCGAGCTTTTTGGAAAGCCGGTCACCATCCACTTTTACGGTTTGTTGATCGCTCTTGGAGCAACATTGGGCTATTTTTACGCAGCAAAAACCGCCAAACGGGAACTGGGGATCGAGTCAGATGTCATTCAAGGACTCGCAAGATGGGTAATTATTGCCGCCTTTGTTGGGGGGAAATTGTTCTATTATTTCGAGTCACCTGCCTACTATTTTGGCGAACCTGCCAATATGTTAAAAAACTTTCGAACAGGTTTCGTTTTTTACGGTTCCCTCATTTTTGCCATTCCGACCGTCATTTGGTATTTCAGAAAGCACAAACTACCGTTTTGGCCCATGATGGATTTGGTAGCTGTTACGGGCTGCATCGTTCACGTTTGTGGTAGAATGGGCTGTTTTTTTGCTGGCTGCTGCTACGGCAAGCCAACTGACATGCCGTGGGGTATTAGCTTTTCCGACACCCTTTCACAAGCCAAACCACTAAATACTCCGCTGCACCCGACACAGCTTTATGAGATCTTTCTCATTCTTTCTATTTTGGTAGTGCTGCTAATGTTCAAACGGCACAAACGGTTTGAGGGGCAGTTGTTTTTTCTGTACATCATGATGTACGCTGTTGGCAGGTCGGTTACAGAAATATTCAGGGGTGATATCCGAAGGGGGTTCATTATTGAAAATGTACTTTCACATTCTCAGCTTATCTCTCTTGTTCTGATTTCCCTGGTAGGCATTTTCTACTACCGGTTCTCCAAAAAACAAAAGCCTATCGTCAATCGGAAGCCCTGACTCTCACTTTTAATGCCTTCTTATGAATGTTGATTTCAAAAGGTGGGTGGCCCAAAAGCTCCCCGTCGATATGCATCCATTGCTTTTTGTCAGCCTCTATGCTTACGTGACTGGCCTTAAAGAAACTTACTTCTTCAAGCTTGCCGTGCCTTCCGGCTCCAAGCTTACTCAGGCTCAGGAACCTGTTCCAGGGGAGAATTCTTTCAATAAGGCACACATCCAGCAAGCCATCATCCACTTTGGCATCTGGAGTTAGCACAAAGCCACCGCCAAAAGTGGTTCCATTGGCCACCGTGAGCAAAAGAACTTTTTTGGTGTATTTCCTACCATCGATGCTGAATGATAGCTGCTTCTCCTGGTATGAGCTTAAGATTCTGAGCACCCTGTACAAGTAGGCCCCGTAGCCCCAGAGAAGTAACGGCCTTTTCTTTTGCTTCATATCAGCTACAATCTGACCATCGAACCCTATTCCAACCCCGTTGTGAAACAGCCGTTCGTTGCAAACGCCCAAATCGATGGTTTTCTCTACTCCATGAAGAAGGGTATCCAACTGTTGGATGAGATTGCTCCCAACATTTACCGACTTAATAAAGTCGTTGCCCGTGCCGGTGGAAATTACATTGACCACCACCTGCTTATTGTCGCCAATTCCGTTTATTGCATCGTTGAGCGTTCCGTCTCCGCCGATAACCAAAAGGTCAGTAAAGCTTTCGTCCAATCTCTTCTTCACGATTGCCCTTGCATTCTGGCCTTTCTTAGTAAAGAAAGATTCATAGACCAGGTCGTTCGTTCGCAGGAATTTCTCTACCTCTCCAACTATTTTGGCACCTTTGCCATACCCGGCGGCCGGGTTTACCATTAACAGAAGTTTTCTGGGCATAGTCGGCTATAGGTTGTCAGTAATGAAATTAGTCATCATGGTATACAAATGATACCGGTACTTACCACCAGAAATACCATGCGTTTTATCGGGGTAGTAAAACGACTCAAACTGCTTTCCCTCTCTGATAAGTGCATCTTGCAGAGCCACCGAGTTTTGAAAGTGAACATTGTCATCGCCTGTCCCGTGTATAAGCAAGAAATTGCCCTTGAGCTTATCGGCATGAGTAATCGGCGAGTTGTCATCATATCCACCGGCGTTGTCCTGTGGCCGCATAAGGTAGCGTTCAGTATAAATGGTGTCATAAAATCGCCATGTAGTCACAGGTGCCACCGCAATGGCCGCCTTGAAGAGATCAGCTCCTTTGAACAACACCAGTGAGCTCATGTATCCTCCGTAACTCCAACCCCATATGCCGATGCGGGAGGTATCAACAAATGGGAGCGTTCCGAAATACCGGGCCGCTTCTATGTGATCCTCTGTTTCATACTTGCCAAGTTGCTTATAGGTCATTTTCTTAAACCTTTCCCCACGCCCTCCTGTTCCCCGGGTGTCTACCACTGCAACAATGTAGCCCTTTTGGGTCAGCATTTGGTGCCAAAAAAAATGCCCTCCACCCCAGGCGTTGGTGGCGTTTTGAGACCCTGGCCCACTGTATTGATATAGCAATACTGGATATTTTTTGTCAGAGTCAAAATCAGCCGGCTTCAGAAAATAGCCATTCAGGTTACTTCCCTGCGAAGTTGTGAAACTGAAGAACTCCTTGTCTACAAATCCATGGTCTTGAATGGCTTTCGCCAGTGCGGCATTGTCCTTCAATACTTTTACTAATTTGTTGCCTTTGCTTTGATGTAAAGTAACTTTTTGTGGCTGCGTGGCACTGGTAAAGTAATTTATATAAAACCTGGTGTCGGTACTCATCACTACCCTGTTCCACCCTTTATCAAGACTCAATTTCGCCTTGTTCTTCCCCTTTATATCTATTCTGTAAAAGGCTCTTTCCATCGGCGAATCTTCAGTAGAAGTATAGAACAACACCGGTGTTTTTGTGCTTTGATCAACGCCGGCGAGCGACACCGCCTCCCATGAGCCATTGGTAATCTGACGGATCAACTCACCACTCAGGCTATACAGATAAAAGTGCTTGAAGCCACTTTTTTCGGAGGAAAACAAAAATGTTTTGTCATCCTCCAGATAGGTGAGGTCGTCACAAAACGTGAAATCAATGTAAGTCTCTGACTTATCGGTGAGTATGATTGCCGATTTCCCCGTGGAAGCGTCAGTGTGCAAAATATCCAATTGGTTTTGAAGGCGGTTCAGTCGCTGGATTGAAAGGGTCTTTGCATCCTTCAGCCACTTGATCCTGGGGATATAAGTATCTGTTTCGCTACCAATGTCGGCCTTAACGTTTCGGTTGGCCCCCACCTCGTAGATAAAAATATTAACCACCGAGTTCAATTCGCCTGCTTTCGGGTATTTGTATCTATAGTCCTCCGGATAAAGCTGACCCTCATGCCACACTTGCATGTTATACTCCTTCACCAGCGACTCATCGAACTTGTAGTAGGCTATTAGCTGCCCGTCGGGTGACCATTCAAAGGCCTTTGTCAGGTACAACTCCTCCTCATACACCCAGTCGGTACTACCGTTGATGATGGCGTTGCGTTTGCCATCGCTGGTTATCTGTGCCTCCTGGCCTGAAGTAACGTCTTTCCAAAACAGATTGTTGTCACGGGTAAAGGCCACTTTGGTTCCGTCGGGTGAAAAGGTGCCGTATGCCTGGCGCCCCTCAGAAAGTTTCGAAATTGCCTTCGCAGCGATGTCATACACATAAAAAACCGCTGTGTAGGATCTCCTGAATACTGACTGCCGATCAGTTAACAATAATAGTTTAGTCTCGTCGTCGCTAAACGTATAGTCGTCTATTTTTAGCGAAGGGGAAAGCGCACTTCCATCAACAATCTCCTCAACTGCCACACCGGTAGTCACATCATATTTCACCACCTTATTGTCCTCCAATGCGGAGTAAAACTGCCCGTCCTTCATCCAGTTCACGCTGTTCACCGACTCCACGTTGAAAGTGTTCTTCAAAGTAAAATCTTCGATAGATATCTGGCTTTGCGAAAGAAGAGAAGTATTCAGGCTAATTAGAATTAAGAGCGTTGCGACTAACTTATGCATTGTTTTCATCTTTGAACTTCGAAAATAACTATTTCCAGAAGTATTTCTAAACGTATAGGAAATGCGCTCCTATATGTATAATTAACTCTGCTGTTTCCTTCCTTAAATTTCTCAATTCCCATACTCAATACGTTCCATAAATAGTTATCTTTATTATCAATTATAAAATGTCAATATTTTCAACTATGCTAAAAGTAAAAACCAGGCAGGAATTGGCCAATGAGCTTGGCGTGAGTTATCATACCCTCAGAAGAAGAATCAAAGATCATAGTCTAAACATTTCTCCCAGAAAATACCTGAGTGCTAAAGAACAAAAGTTAATAATTGATATTTTTCATGCAGAATAGAGCAATATAGATCAAGACAACAATAAACCTTGCAATGACTAATTCAAAGATTTACACTTAGTTATTCATTTAACTAACTAATACCATGAAAAAAATCTTAAGAATTGCGACTATTGTTGCACTGGTGCTGGGTTTTTCTTGCTCTCAGGATGATGTTTCCAATCCTGAACCTGCCGCCTCTTTACCATCCAAGATCAATGTGACAGACGGGAGACTAGTATTTCCTAGCGCCACAGTATTCAATAGTACCCGAGATGCACTATCAGACGCTACTAACGATGACCTCGACAATTGGGAAAGTAGGTTCGCTGGATTCAAGTCTCAAAGGTCTATTTTAAAGGAGATATTAAAAAAAGATGAAAAACATAAAGAGGCCATCGATAACCTACCTATGGAAGACGCACTTAAGCTAAAGGAAACTATTGGAGATGACTTCTACTTTGACGAAAGCGTTCTTTCCAATAAAAATATTCTTGACTTCGATGAAGACGGTGTTTTCTACCTGAAAATAGAGGGCTATGCTCCCAGCATAGAAAAATTTGTGAATAGACATGGGCTAGTTCAAATTGGTGACTCTATATTCTCCTATTCGGAAGGGTATATCAAGGTTATAACTGATGGTAATGCCAACAAGATTAAATCGCTTTCCGACTACAACGAGTCAAATAGGAAAGAAAATGTATATGTCTCTACGGTAAAGCGAGAAACAATTGAAATTTCACTTGAAAATGGCAGATCCATGTTGTTTAATGGAACAAGCGATTGTACAGGATATACGACTGGAGGGGGACAAAGGGTTAAAGGGAGAGCCGAGGCTCTTTACTCAACCCCCTCAGGAGGGCAAGGAACTGGCCCATATATTATTTACATGTATTTGAGAGCAAGTAATGAATATAAAGGAGTTTTTGGTTGGAGATCAAAAGACACCTCCCAGTTAAATATAAATGGATGGGTCGACTACTATGTGACAACATATCCGGTGACAACGATCACCGATATTATAACCCTTAACGCAACAACAAATGGGCAAACGGTTTCGACAATTACATACGACATCTACAATGTACAAAGTAATTATCCTATCGGATATGGACTACAGGGCTCTCTAACCTATACCGGCAGACATGGATCCAGCTGCTCTCTCTAGCTAGTTTAAGCGAGCGTCTATCAAATAACAAAAAGGCCATAGAGGTATTCTATGGCCTTTTTTAGCATTGTAAAGAACTAGTTTCCTCCAGTTGGAGCAGCCTTCGGCGTGATTCCCATTTTCTGCAACACGATATTAGAAATTTCGTCGCTGTCCTTGGCGAAAAGCAACGCTTCTGACCTGAAAACGTGAGTAAAACCGTTTTCTTTGGCTACATCGTCAATTGCTTTCTGGATTTTGTCGTAGGCAGGCTGTAGCAGTTGAAGCTCCTTGTCCTGCATAGACTGCTGGGCATCACGCTGAAATTTTTCGATAGACGCCTGAAGGTTCTGAAGCTCCTCCTGTTTGTCGGCCCTTTCGATGTCCGTCATCGCCTGGTAGCCGGTTTGGAACGCCTGGCCTTTGGTTTGGAACTCCTGAATTTTGGCCTGAAGGCGGTTTTGCAACTGAGTTTCGTACGCCTTAAGATCGGCCTCGATTTGCTTCGATTCGGGCATTTGGGTGAGTATATAGTCTACATTGGTGTACCCAACTTTCAGTTCCTGTGCTGTGACTGAAACAGCGAAAAGTACAAATACACCAAACAGCAAGCTTCTAAGTTTCATGACTTTACGTTTTAATTTTTAATTACATCGTTTTCGTTGGCCAGGCCAAGCTCTTCAAGTACATAGTCAGTATAATCATGAATCGGATCTGTGTAGATCATGACCAACTCACCGGATTTATCAAAAACAATGGCGAGGCGATTGTTCTTTGCCATTTTTTCCACCGCCTCCCATATTTTATCCTGAACAGGCTTTATCAGCTCCTTCTTCTTTAAGAAGAAAAGGCCTTCAAAGCCAAACACTTTCTTCTGATACTCCTTCACTTCCTGCATTTTCCGGTCGATCTCCGCCCTTCTGTCCTTCTTCATCTCCTCAGTAAGAAGCACCTCTTCTGCATGAAAGGCAATCTGCATCTGCTCCACTTCCTGGAACATTTTCTTTATTTCTTCTTCCCAGGACAGCGACAACTTGTCGATTTCTCCCTGGGCTTCCCTGTAATCCGGCATTTGCTCCAGGATATACCCGGTGTCAACATAACCGAATTTTTGGGCAAAGGTAGTATTTATCCCTAAACTTAAAATAAATAGCGTAAAGACTGTCCTTTTCATAGTCACATGAGGTTAGCGTATTTGCTGCCCTATGGAGAAGTGGAACTGTCCACCACTTCTGGAGGTTTGGCCTGGCAAAGTATCAAAACCATAACCATAATCCACACCCAGAAGTCCAAAAGCGGGCATGAATACTCTAACGCCTGCTCCTACTGATTTATATAAGTTATAAGGATTATAATCCTTCAACACGTTCCAGTTGTTGCCGCCTTCAGCGAAGGTAAGCAGGTAAATGGTGGCCGTTGGGCTCAACGACACAGGATACCTTAGCTCGAAGACAAATTTATTGTAAATGATTCCACCAGTAATATTATTCACTCTGTCTTCCGTTCTCAGCGAGTTATCTGCGTAACCCCTCAGTCCAATAATGTCAGTGGCGAGAATAAAGTTTTGTCCTGCCAAACCGCTACCACCCAAAGAGAACCTTTCAAAAGGCGTGCCAGGACTGTCTTTATCGTAAGATCCAATGACGCCAAAGTGCACACGGTTCACCAAAACAAGGTTACCCACCAGCTTGAGATAGTACCACGAATCGAACATCCACTTGTGGTATTCCACCCACTTGTACTTTTCGTTAGGGGGTAAGTCCGAGATCCCCTGACCTCTGATGGCAGAATACGGTGGTGTAAACGATGCAGTTAATGAGATGTTAGAGCCAGACCTTGGGTACATCGGCTGATCCACACTGTTTCTGGCAATGGTGGTGTTAAATGTTAAGCTATTGGCAACACCGTCGGTAAAACCTAGCGACTGGGTACTGGTGAATCCACCCCCATAGTTATTCAGATCGTACTTCAAATAAGAAAGACTATTGCTTACCGTGAAGTAATCATCAGGCCAGGTAACACGGCGACCTAAGCTTGCGGTGATGCCCTGAACACCAAGGGTTCCGAGTGGTTTCGCATTTGTGGTATAAAGATATTGCCTCTGAATAGAATAGCTGTACGACAGGCCAAAGGAATTCGGCTTGCGACCGCCCAGCCATGGCTCAGAGAACGACACTGAGTACGTCTGGAATCTTTTGCCATTGGCCTGGAACCTTACGGAGAGCTTCTGACCATCACCCACAGGAAGCGGGCTCCATGTTTTCGGATAAGGTATCTTCCTTAGAGAGAAGTTGTTGAACGTGACACCGAGTGTGCCCACAAAGCCGATAGGCCCACCCCAACCACCAGAAAGCTCTATCTGGTCACTTGGGCGTTCTTCCACCTGCCATTCGATGTCGGCGGTTTCCTTGGCTATGTTAGGAAGCACGTTGGGTGTTACTGTCTCCGGGTTAAAGTAGCCCAGCTGTGCAAGCTCCCTTTGCGTACGGATCACGTCGTTACGGCTGAATTTCTGGCCAGGAAGCGTTCTCAGCTCACGAAGAATTACGTGGTCGTTCGTGCGGTCATTGCCGGTCACATAAATCTTATCAAGCGTCGCCTGCGAGCCTTCAGAAAGGCGCATTTCTATGTCGATACTGTCACCGTTTATTCTAACTTCTACCGCTTGAGGATTAAAGAAAAGGTAGCCATTGTCCATATACAGGGAGCTAATATCCGGCCCCTGTGGGTTGAAGGTAAGCTTCTTCTGAATGAGCTCCATGTCATACACGTCACCCTTCTTAATGCCGAGCACCTTATCCAGCGTTTCACTGTCATATACGTAGTTGCCTGACCAGGTGATGTCCCCAAAGTAGTATTTCTGACCTGGGTCTACCGTAATGTAGACATCAAGCCCTTTGTCGCTCTTTACGGTTGAGTCGGCTACAATTTCCGCATCCCTGTATCCCTGAGAATTAAAATAAGTGATAAGGCTCTTTTTGTCCTCCTCGTATTTTGGCTGAAGAAACTTCTTGGTTTTGAAAAAATTGATTTTAACGTTGTCGTGCAAGTAGCTTCTAAACTCTCTCCACCCGAAGGGCTTAGTCGACGTAACAAATTCTTTTACTTCCTTAGGCTGGAAGATTCTAAGAGAACGACCAACCAAGTCCTCTATAAGCGTGAACCTAAGCCGCTCTCCCGTGTTTTTCATTTTTGACTTCAGCTTGGAGTCAAGAAAAACATCATTGCCTGTAAATTTGATGTCGTTTACCTTGACCTTGTACTTTTTGTCAACCACTATCTTCAGCATGACGCTGTTGGAGAGCAGCGTGTCTTTTTGCTGCACAACCTTTACGTCGGCATTCAAATACCCTTTTCCCTGAAAATACTTTTGAATCGTCAGTTCGGTGTTCTTGATGACGGCGTCGGTTACAACCCTTCCTTTTATGAGTTTAATATCGTCTTCGATATCGCTTTTCTGCGTTTTGTTTAGGCCCTCGAAAGTGAACTTGGTCAGTCGTGGTCTTTCCTTCAGCTCAATCGTCAAAAAGATTTGGTTGCCCTCTATTTTGCTTACAAAAAGAGAGACGTCTCCCAAAATTCCCTGGTTCCAAAGCTTTTTGATGGCACCGGAGGTAGCGTCACCAGGCACCTTAATCGTTGACCCAACACTCAGGCCCGAAATTGAGATGATGGCATTCTTGTCCAGGTATTCTGAACCTGTCACTTCTATCCCCCCAATCTCATACTCCTTTGGGTTGGAGTAGTCAAGCTGAAGACCAGAGCCAGACGTGGCTGGCGTGCTCCGAAGTCCCGGGCGGATTTGTGCGTCCACACTTTGGACAAAACACAACAGGGAGGCCGCAAATACAATTACAATTTTCTTCATTCTCAGGAATTCACTTGTTCACTGATTTTTCCAAATCTTCTTTCTCTTCTTTGGTACCCAACTATAGCCTCATAAAGATGCTCTCTTCTGAAGTCGGGCCAAAGCACTTCTGTAATAAACAACTCGGTGTAAGCAACTTGCCAAAGTAAAAAATTGCTTATGCGCATTTCCCCACTAGTCCTGATTAACAATTCCGGGTCAGGAATGCCCTTAGTGTCAAGGTAAGCGCCCAGCAGGCCCTCCGTAATGTCTTCTGTGCTTCTGTGCCCGTCCACGATATCCTGGGCTACTTTTTTGACAGCTTCCGTAATTTCCCACCTACCGCTGTAATTTAAGGCCAGTATCAGCGTCAATCCATCATTGAACTGGGTTGCCTTCCTGGCATAGTCCAGGTTGTCCTGGGCATCCTTGGGCAGGCTCAGAATGTTGCCTATCGACTTAAGCCTTATATTATTTTTCTGTAGTGTTGGCAGCTCCTTTTTTATGGTGGATACCAACAATGACATTAATCCATTTACTTCCTCAATAGGCCTGGCCCAATTCTCCGTTGAAAATGCATACAAAGTTAAATAATCGACGCCCAGCTCTGCACTTCCTTCTGCCGCATCTCTCACTGCCTGTATGGCATTCTGATGTCCGAATATCCTTGCAGCGCCTCTTTTCTTAGCCCATCTGCCGTTGCCATCCATAATGATGGCAATGTGGCGGGGAATAGCGTCTGAATTAATCAATTCTTTCATGCCCTAAGGGTCTCTCAGTGTCTAGCAAACCGCAAAGTTGCTAATTTTTAGCTAAATAAATAAGGAGAAATCTAAATAGGAGAGTCAATTATACTCATAACGGTTGGGAACATACCTGAAAGGGCATGGAATTTCGTACAAAATATAGGTAATCGAGAACCCAGCGAAGTAATACCAATCTTTGCTTTCCGGATTGCCGTACTGGTAGTTTTTCAATGTGATATCACCATCGGACACACTGTCCAAATAGTCGAAAAAGGTCTTTCTCAAACCAAATTCTAATCCTACAGCATATCTTTTTCCCACCAGCTGCTTAATGCCTACCCCAAATGGAATAACTGGTTGCAGTTTACTAAAGTCTGCTCTTGCCTCATCGTAGCCGAAGGTTCTGAAAATGCCAAAACCCGCAAAAAAGTAGGGAGAAAAGTAAACGTTGGTGTGTGGGTGCTTGTAGTCCAGAAAATAGTACTCAAACACAGATGAACCCTCAATTAACGTGATATCGAATGAGTAGTCTCTATTGGTGCCTAGTATATCAACTGCCCGTTGATCGTCTCCTTTTATCTTCCCTGCCGTCAGCCCAAGCCTTACACTAACGACGTTGTTAACATTCATCCTGTAAAATGCGTTGAGCCCGGGAGTCCAGCCTTTCAATCGCAGCTTTGGGCTTAGATCTCCGGTATAAGTAAGCATTCCCAATCCCCCACCGTACTCTGTATATTGAGCAAGGGCCTTGCCGCTAAAAAAAATCACCAGCAGACTGGTGATTAATGATATGTAAACTCTTTTTTTCAACTTCCCAATATTATCTGAATTTAGCACTCCGGCGAACTTTGCCGAACACGTACATTAAACGTATCTGGGTAACAATATATTGGTCGTTGTTGCTGGGATTTCCTCTTATGTCGTCTTCGAAGCCCCAGCCAGCTATTGTTGGATAAGGCTGACCATCAATTTGAGAAACCTTAGTACTCGTTCCACCATAGGCTTCGGTGATCAAAGTCAGCTGTCGGGGTTGCCCCGAAGCCGAGGTGGCTTCACGAGACCTGTCGGCCATGGTGCGGGCAAGTTCATTCGTGCCAAAAGCTCCAGGATCAACGTATCTGCCACTCAAGTCGTCAATATAATCGAAGAAAAGAAGGCGATACCCTATTTCGAAAGCAGCGTCGAAAGGGCCAGGCAGCCTAAATCTTGATCCTATACCAAACGGAATAGCATAAGAAAGCGACTTGTAGGGCTCAATATCATACTGATCGCTATTTTGACCTTCAGTACCTAAATCTTTTAGAGAAACCCATTTCCCTGCTTCGGCTAGTGGAGTGCCATCATTGCCAAGCTCCGGGGCAAGTCCTTTGGGGTTATGAAGAAAAGCTGCCCCCCCAGCAAATACGTAGGGAGCGAATGGTAGCCTTGACCCTGCACCACCTTCGTTTGGAAATATGTCCATCTCCAGAATGACAGATAGCTCTTTCACGTCGTTTCTGAAGGAAAGATTTCTCGTGTATCGTGGAAGACTTTCGATTAGTGCAGGATCAGCCGAGTCAAAATCATCAGATTTCAATCTTACCCAGTTGAAACTAGACCGCACGCTGGCCATTTTATGGGCCCTGTAGGTATGGGTAATACCAAAACCAGGTCTGGTGAAAGAGATATCTGTACTGACAGCCCGGGAAAGTGGAGCTATATCGCCAAAGTAGTTTGATGCATTCAAATTCACTCCAAGTGAGTGATAGCTCTTGAACCGGGAAACGCCGCCACTGATCCGGCCACCTCTGTAGGAGGACATAGCCTTACTTTTCTGCGTCCTGGACTTGCTCCTCCTCTTATATTGACCAAACGCATCTTCACTTGCAAGCAGTGCAGGAACCAAAATGATAAGTACGAGAATAAACTTCTTCATTGAAGAGTTCTATTTTTTTGTAAAAGTAGTAAAAAAAGAAAAGCTGGATTAAAATTAATTTCTGAGATCAAAGCCCCAATTTAGTTTATTCCTAAGTGTATCCAAAAACGAGTATCCGTTGAGCTGGATCAATTTGGCTCTGAAATCCTCCTTCCTAACCGACATTTCTACCGAAGAATCAACCGTATGTGACCGTGAATCCAATGAGGCCAGGAAGTTTCTCCCCCTGCTTTCTATAACGAACGAAATGACACTTTCGTCAGGGACAATCAAAGGGCGTACGTTCAAGTTATGGGGACTAACCGGGGTTATCACAAAATTGTTTGAATGAGGCAGAATAACAGGCCCGCCACAACTAAGTGAATAGCCAGTGGATCCTGTTGGCGTCGAAACCATCAGTCCGTCAGCCCAATACGAATTAAGGTACTCTCCATTAATATAGCACTTAACGGTGATCATTGAAGAGGTATCCTTCTTTGTAATTGTGAATTCGTTCAGAGCAAAACTTGTATCGCCAAATACTTCCTTGTTCGTTTCTAGTCTCAGAAGTGTTCTGTAGTCGTAGGTAAAGCGTTGCTCAAAAAAAGATGTCAAAGCATTCTGAATATCCAGCTTTGAGATATTTGCCAGAAACCCTAATCTGCCGGTGTTAATTCCCAAAATTGGTGTTTCTGCATGCTTCACATAGGTGACAGTTTCAAGCAATGTCCCGTCGCCACCTAAGCTGATAATAGCATCCAATGACTCAACGGGATTTGCTTTGCTGAGGTCCGGGCCATCTGGCAAGTCAAACCCCGCTTTGGTAGCATGCTTTCGAAAGATTTGCGAAACTATTACCTCAACATTTTTCTTCTGAAGAAATAAGATAACCTCCTGAATAAATGGAATGGTGTCGCTGTTGAATTTATGACCATGGAGGGCTATTCTCATATCGGATTAACTAATTGTGCTGGCTTTAAATGCCCAGGTATTTCATTAAAATGTCCATTCTTTCCTGTTCGTCAACAGCTTCTGGAGCATTATTGAATTTAGCCACTATTTGATATCCAAACCTTTCCAAAGTTGCTTGTACCCGGCTAAGGTCTTCGAGGTTGATCTTGATCGTAAGGCTCACTTTTGAAGAATCATTTGGATCGTCAGTTAGATATGAGCTGAGAATCTTGCCATTGTCCGATTCTATGAGCCGGCTAATTTCTGCCAGGGAATAATCTATCTGTTTCATTGAAAGCACAAGAATGCCCCCATGACTTTTTATCGAAGATGTCATGGCAAATGCCTGAATAACGTCCTCCAGTGTAATTACACCAAGGTAAGTACCAACGTTGTCTGTTACCGCTACCAGCGACAGCCCATTGTTGTCGCAGGCCTTTATCACATCATAGTAGTGCTGCGACTGATCTACTTTACATTTAACGCCCTGTAAATCGTAGTCTGCTACTCTTGGCAGGGCTCCATTCAATTCAAGGATCGTGTCTTCGTTGATGAATCCCAGAAACTCTCCCTTCTCAACAACAGGAAGTTCGGTCGAGTGGAGCTCTTCCATCCACAGAATTGCTTTCTGAATTTCGTCACTCAGCTTGAGTGGAGGAATCATGTAATTGATAAGATCACTAGCTATCATGCAGCTTCATTTAGTAGAAACTCACTTAATATATCGTTAAACTTATCAGGGTGTTCCATCATTGGAGCGTGGCAACACTTGTCGATGAACCTAAGTGTTGAATTGGGTATCAGTCTGTTGAATTCATGCGCCACCTCCGGAGGGGTGATGGTATCGTTAAGCCCCCACACCAGAAGGGTAGGTATTTTAATTGATTGTACTTCTTTGGCCATATTGTGACGCTGAGCAGATTTTGCAATGGCTACAATGCGCATACACTTCGGGATGCTCTTAGTCGTTTCAAAAACCTCCTCGATATAATCCGGCGTGGCTGTTTTTGGATCGTAAAAAGTGTACTCAACCCTTTCCTTAATGTACTCATAGCTTCCCCTCTTCGGAAACGAGCCGCCCATTGAATTTTCAAAAAGCCCGGAGCTACCAGTAAGTATCATTTTCTTCACCTTGCTTTTATTTGCAAGGGTATATATCAGCGCTATATGGCCTCCAAGTGAATTGCCCATCAGGGTAAAATCTTTGAGTCCCATCATTTCGACGAAACCCTCAAGGTATTCGACTAATCCATCGAGCCCAGCTTCTCTAATTGGCATTTCGTAAATCGGAAGCATGGGAATGACAACTCTGTGCGTCTTGGAAAACCGACGAACTACGCTATCCCAATTGCTTAGGGCCCCAAACAGGCCATGCAGCAACAAAAGCGTTTCACCTTTGCCCTCGTCGATATACGGATAGTTGTTCTTCGTTTTTAGTTCTATGTTCATGCTGATCACTGAATTAACCCAATATAGATAAAATCCGTTCTGTGATAAAGTTTTTTCGATGATGTGTTGCTCATACTCAAACAATTCTCAGTTCAGTAAATGCTGCAAAATAAGCTTGCCTCTCTGCCGGTTGCTGTTCAGGAGTTAACTTCTCGAAAAACTCCTTGACAAAAGGCAGTACGACTGAAATAGTATCGATCATCCATGGAGCCAGACTAACGATGAAAGGGTAAATTTTGGCTCCCTCGATGTATTCATCTGCTAGCTGAAATCCAAAAAATGTCAGCAACCAAAGCAGAAAGCTTAGGGCCAAAGCCCATTTCAAAATCCCGGCCAGCGACCCTGCCAGGTCGTCGAAGCTCCCGAGTAAAGTTAAGTCAATCGTTTTTTTGAGAGCCAGGCCAATTAGGTTAACGACGAGCACTATAACGACAAAAACGATAATAAAAGAGATGACAGGAACAAGCCCCGGCACTTTAGTAAAGTATCCGTCGAGGAAACTTGCCACAAGTGGGGTGAATTGAAACCCGCCAATAATTCCCAAAATGAAGGCAAACAGACCGACAATTTCCAACAGAAGTCCTTTTTGGAAACCCCGAAACGCTCCAAGAACAAGGATAATAAGAATGACTATATCAATGACTCTCAATGATCTTACTTGCTTAGTAGCTCTTTAACCAGCGTTGAGATCATTTTCCCGTCGGCTTTTCCGGCAAGTGCTTTCGTAGCTGCTCCCATCACTTTGCCCATGTCCTGAGGGCTGGAGGCACCCACTTGAGCAATAATTTTTGCAACCTCCGACTTCACTTCTTCTTCTGAAAGTTGCTTTGGCAAAAATTCGTTGATAACATCCAGCTCCGCTTGCTCCTTTTCTGCCAAATCGGGTCGGTTTTGCTCTTCAAAAATAGCCAGTGAGTCTTTTCTCTGCTTGGCGGCCTTAGTCAAAATGGCCATTTCCGCAGCCTGATCCAGCTCTGCTTTGGCACCCTTTTCAGACTCCGCCAACAAAATCAGCGACTTGATAGCTCTCAGTGCCCTCAGCCTTTCTGGGTTTTTGCTAAGCATGGCTTGCTTTATATCTCCATCGATTTGGGTTTTAAGGCTCATATCTGAATTTTTTAAAATCGTTATTGGTTAATTTGCAGCAAAGTTATACAAATCAGTATAAGAATGACCAGGCTCAGTGTTAACATAAATAAAGTGGCCACGCTCAGAAACGCCAGAGGAGCAAATAACCCTGACGTGGTAAAGGTTGCAAAGGACTGCGAGGTCTTTGGTGCACAAGGAATCACTGTACACCCACGGCCCGACGAAAGGCATATTCGCCACAGTGACGTAATTGTGCTTTCGAAGGTAGTGACAACTGAATTTAATATTGAAGGGTATCCCGACAGAAGGTTTATTGATCTGGTTAAAAACGTAAAGCCCGCACAAGCAACCTTGGTTCCGGATCCACCTGAAGCGATCACATCAAACACTGGCTGGGATACCCTGAAGCACCAGGCTTTCCTCGCTGAAGTTTCAGCAGAACTCCACGCTGCCGGTGTAAGGGTGTCCATTTTTCTTAATCCCGACATTAAACTGGTAGAGGCAGCTGCAAAGAGTGGTGCGGACAGAATAGAGCTATATACTGAGCCATATGCCACGCATTATCATAGCAACCGGGAAAAGGCTATCGCTTCATATATCGAAACAGCACAACTGGCAAAGTCTGCCGGGCTTGGCATTAATGCCGGCCATGACCTTGACCTGCACAACCTGGCTTATTTGGTGCAGCAAATTCCAGCAATTGACGAAGTTTCCATTGGGCATGCCCTGATCTGCGATGCCTTGTATTATGGGCTGGAGAACACTATCCAAATGTATCTGCGCCAGTTAATTTAAAACTATGAGTGACAAAAAGCTATTCTTTAGAAAACTGGGGCAGGGAAAGCCGCTTATTATTTTGCACGGGCTTTTTGGAGCCTCGGACAACTGGCTGACCATTGGCAAGTCATTGTCTGAACATTATGAGGTCTATCTGGTCGATCAGAGAAACCATGGCCAGTCGTTCCACGACCCAGCGCACAATTTTGATGTAATGGCGGAAGACCTGGGTAACTTTATAAAAGAGAATAATATTGCTCAGCCGATCATTCTTGGCCATTCAATGGGCGGTAAGGTGGCAATGAACTATGCGTTGAACCACCCGGGCAAACTTGAGAAGCTGATTGTTGTAGACATTTCACCTCGTGGTTACAAAGTCCACCATGACAAAATACTGGAGGGGTTAAAGTCTATTGACCTCGGCTCTCTGGAATCAAGAAAAGAGGCAGATGATCAGCTGGCCAAATATGTTCCCAATGTGGGCGAAAGACAGTTTCTGCTTAAAAGCCTTAGCCGAACCGGTGACGGATTCGAATGGAAAATAAACGTGGCTGCCATCGATAATAATATCGGGTTGATCGTTGGAGAAATAGACGGAGAGCCAAATCCTGTTCCAGCCCTTTTTATAGATGGCGAGAACTCTAACTACATTCGGGACATTGACCTTCCGATTATCAAGAAGCTTTTTCCTGACAGCCAGGTTGTTACTATAAAAAATGCCGGACACTGGGTGCATGCCGAGCAGCCTGAAGCATTTCTTGAGACATTGATGGCCTTTCTATCGTAGAAGAGCACATGAGCGCTGGAAAATTATACCTGGTACCAAGTCCACTTTCCGCTAACAAGGTCGACTTGATCATCAATGAACAAACCAAGCAGCTTATTTCGTCACTCAATTGGTTCTTCGCTGAGAACATCAGGACCTCCAGAAGATTTATCAGCTCCTTGAATTTAGGCAAGCCCATCGAATCGCTGCATTTTGCTGAGCTCAACAAAGACACTGAGGATGCAGAAATATCGAAGCTTATGGATATTGTCACTTCCGGCGAAAATGCCGGTGTCATCTCCGAAGCTGGCTGCCCCGGAATAGCCGATCCAGGTGCTAAAATAGTCGCCCTTGCCCACAAAAAAGGAGTTGAAGTAATCCCACTGGTTGGTCCTTCCTCTATTTTTTTGGCGTTAATGAGTTCCGGGTTTTCTGGTCAGTCTTTCACCTTTCATGGGTATTTGCCAATTGATAAGAGAGCAGCGCAGGACAAGGTAAGGCAAATGGAGAAAGAGGTTGTGCTACAGGGTACAACACAAATTTTCATGGAAACGCCCTACAGAAACAACCAGTTAATGGAGGTAATCATCAATACCTGCCAAAATAACTCGCTTTTATGCATCGCAAGCGATATAACAGGAGAGACGGAGTTTATCCAAACCAAGAAAATTTCTGACTGGAAGGTTAAACACCCAAATTTACACAAAATACCAACTGTTTTCCTGTTTGGAAAATAATACCTGGGCCTCAGGTTTTTAAATAAGGAAAGCTCCGCTAAATTTGCACGCTTAAAAATCAGACAACAAAGAAAAACAAATGCCATATCTATTCACGTCGGAATCTGTGTCGGAAGGGCACCCTGATAAAGTAGCTGATCAAATTTCAGATGCGCTGGTCGATCATTTTCTCGCTTTTGACCCTAATTCGAAAGTTGCTTGCGAAACACTTGTAACTACTGGTCAGGTAGTGTTAGCTGGTGAAGTAAAGTCAGACACTTATATTGATGTGCAGTCAATTGCCCGTGAGGTGATTAACCGCATTGGTTATACCAAATCAGAGTATCAGTTCGAGGGCAATTCGTGCGGGGTACTTTCTGCAGTGCATGAGCAGTCGCCTGATATCAACAGAGGCGTTGATCGTGGCAAGCCAGAGGAGCAAGGTGCCGGCGATCAGGGAATGATGTTTGGCTTTGCCAGCAACGAAACCTCAAGCTATATGCCATTGGCGCTTGACCTTTCTCACAGACTGCTGAGAGAATTGGCGGTAATGAGAAGAGAAAATGGCGCCATCAAGTACCTGAGACCTGACGCCAAGTCGCAGGTGACAATCGAGTACTCTGATGACCATACACCCATCAGGATTGACTCCATTGTTGTTTCGACCCAGCACGATGACTTTGATGAAGAGACCAAGATGCTTGCAAAAATTAAGCAGGACATCATCAGCGTTTTAATTCCAAGAGTAAAGGCACAACTTCCTGATCATATTCAAAAACTGTTCAACGATCAGATAAAATACCACGTTAACCCAACTGGCAAATTTGTTATTGGTGGCCCCCATGGTGACACTGGCCTGACCGGAAGAAAAATCATTGTAGATACCTACGGAGGCAAGGGCGCTCACGGTGGTGGTGCATTTTCCGGTAAAGACCCGAGCAAAGTTGACCGCTCAGCAGCCTATGCTACACGCCATATTGCCAAGAACCTGGTAGCTGCAGGTGTAGCTGATCAAATTCTTGTGCAAGTTTCCTACGCTATTGGAGTGGTAGAACCTATGGGTATTTTTGTTGATACCTATGGCTCAGCAAAAGTAAAAATGTCAGATGGAGAAATTGCTCAGAAGGTATCCGCAATTTTCGACATGCGTCCGGGCATCATCGAACAACGTTTGAAGCTTCGTCAGCCGATGTACCAGGAAGCAGCAGCTTACGGACATATGGGCAGAAAAAATGAAGTAGTTAAGAAGAAGTTTACCAGACCTGGCGAAACAAAAGAAATGGAAGTGGAGCTTTTCACCTGGGAAAAACTTGACTACGTTGATAAGGTAAAAAAAGAGTTTGGCCTATAAGCCAGGCAATAACTGATACGAATACTGACCTGTTGGTGAATACCGACAGGTCTTTTTTTTACTTAACAAACGCCTCTATCGTTACTGAATTGTCGGGCAGGTACCGCTGCATAAAGAAGTCCTCCAGTGCTATTCCCCTTTCCTGTGCATAGTCAAAAATCATCGTTTGTATTTTTTCCCGACTGGGCCGCACCAACCAGTGCATGGAAAGGTTCACCGTAAGGCTTCCTGGAGCTCTTAACTTTTTCAATTGATAGTTGCCTTCAATTTGGGTTACTCTTCCTGTCAGCAACACTCCGAAAAACTGATTGATTTCATCGCCATCTTCCGGTGGATAAGTAAGCTCCACCAAATCCCCCTTCCAGTCCTCGTTGATAATTTTTGACCGGATGTCTTCAAAAACCATCCTTGCCGAATCAGCCACGTAGCGACCTTTGAAAGGTGTGCCCACTATGTCGTAGCTTACCGCACCAGACTCCTGAACTTCGTATTCTTTGGTGCCTCCAAGAAGAAAGTAAATGCTGAATGAAATAATTGCCAGAGAGACGGCAGAAATAGCGTAGTACTTGTACCTGGGGTCAATCGTCATGGATTTGATCTGTTGAGGCATCAAAAGAAATCAAAAAAAGGCCGATTTCAAACATCACTAAACGACCTCCTTGTATTGCATTTTGTGTAGCTGAGCGTAGTAGCCATCCATGCCCAACAGCTCGTCATGGGTGCCTTCCTCCTTTATTTCGCCTTTCTCAAGCACCACAATTTTGTTTGCCCGTTGAATTGTCGAGAGACGGTGAGCAATCACAATTGATGTTCTTCCTTTCATTAGTTTGTCAATGGCTCCCTGAATCAGTTCTTCAGTCTCAGTATCAACCGATGAAGTGGCCTCATCGAGGACAATGATTTTGGGGTCATACACCATGGCCCGTACAAAGGAGATGAGCTGGCGCTGCCCTACAGACAGTGTGGCGCCACGTTCCATCACATTATAGTCGAAGCCGCCTGGCAGCCGCTCTATAAACTCCCGTGCACCAACAAGCTCGGCTGCCTCAATCACTTTTGATTTTGGAATTTCGGGGTTGCCGAGGGTAATATTATTAAGAATGGAATCTGAAAACAGAAAAACATCCTGAAGCACTACGCCGATATTGAGCCTGAGCGACGCCAGGTCATATTCTCTCACGTCCACCCCATCAATGGTGATGCTGCCCTTGTTGATTTCATAAAATCTACTCAATAGGTTTATTACCGAAGACTTACCAGCTCCTGTAGCCCCCACCAAAGCCAGGGTTTCTCCCGGATTCACTTCAAGGTTGATATCCTTCAGCACGTATTCTTCGTCGATGTAGGCAAAAGATACATGCTCAAACTTCACTTCGCCCTTCAAGGTAGTTGGTGCAAAAGTGCCGTTGTTCACAATGTGCTCCTTACTATCGAGTAAATCCAGAATCCTGTTGGAGCTAACGATGCCCATTTGCAGGGTGTTGAAGCGATCAGCAATCATCCTGATGGGGCGGAAAAACATCTGGATATACATGATAAATGAGATCAGCACGCCAAGGGTGATTTGATCGTCGATAACGCCTCTGGCGCCATACCAAACCACAAGACCAATACCCGCTGCCTGGATCACCTCAGCCACTGGGAAATAAATTGAATAATAGAGTACCGACCTGATGTTGGCCTTTTTATGCTCCCGGTTGATCTCCTTGAATTTTTCGTACTCCCTGTCTTCGCTGTTGAATATCTGCACGATGTTCATGCCTGTGATATGCTCCTGTACGAAAGAGTTCAGGTTGGAAACGGCTGTGCGGACCTCATTGAAAGCCACCTTCACTTTCTCTTTGAAAACGTAGGTGCTGATAATGAGCAAGGGAAGCGTAGAAAGACTTACCAGCGTCAGCTTCCAGCTAATCGCAAACATCATGGCAAAGATGACGACGATCTGAAGCAGGTCTCCAATAATAGCTGCCAGGCCTTCGCTGAATACGTCGGACAGAGTCTCTACGTCAGACACGTTTCTGGTCACGAGGCGGCCAATAGGCGTTTTGTCAAAAAACTTAAGTTTCAGCGTTTGGAGGTGCTTGAAGAGCTTGATCCTGATGTCTCGAATAATGAACTGGCCCAGCCAACCCGACAAGTAAGTATGGCTGTATTGCACAATAGCGGTTGCAACGATTACCCCGACCAAAATAAGGGTCATGTTCACCAGTCCCTGGAAATCACCAATGGCCACGTACTTATCAATCGTAATCTGAATGAGGTAAGGGCGAAGTGGTGACAAAAACGCCAGCAGAATGGTGAGCACCACGAGAAAGTAAAACTTGCCTATGTAGGGCTTTGCAAATACAAAAAGTCGCCTGAGTACTTTCAGGTCAATGATATTTCCGCTTACGGTTTCCTTTTCCAAAACTATTGACTAGGGACGTGGTTAGTAATTAACTGCAAATTTCAAGAAAGGATATAAATTTCTTCAGGATAAGTAACGTTTGTTAGAAAAAGACCTTCAGCTGGCACATTGCGAGCCGCCGACTTCCTGTCTCTGCTCTCCAAAATCTCCTTAAATTCAGTCTGGCTCAGTCTGCCCTGTCCTGCCTCCAGCAGCGTTCCAACCACGGCCCGAACCATCCCTCTTAAAAATCTATTGGCACTAACGTAAAATATGAGGCTATCGTTCTCTCTTCTCCAGCGAGCTTCGAAAATATCACAATCAAAATGCTTGACATCAGTCTTCACTTTGCTAAACGACTGAAAGTCCTTCCATGTCAACATCAGCGCCGCCGTCTTATTCATGACATCCACGTCCAGCTCCGGCCTGAAAAGATAGCTGTATTTAGTTTTGAAGGGATCCTTTTTTTGATGAATGTGATATTCGTAAGATCGTGACTCAGCGTCGAAGCGGGCATGCGCTTCCGACCGGACGGGCTTAACCCAATGAGCGGCAATGTCGTGAGGCAGCAGGGAATTAAGCCTGTAGAGAAATTCCTCAGGTTCGTGCCTGAGTTCCATGTCGACGTGCGCCACCTGCACCCGGGCATGCACGCCTGCATCGGTTCGCCCACTGCCGACACATTCCACTTCGGTGCCAAGTAACGTGCTCAAACATTGGGTAACAACCTGCTGCACAGCCACAGCGTTGTGTTGGGTCTGCCAACCGCTATATTTTGTGCCATCGTAACTCAACTGAATAAAATACCGCATGCCCGGCAAAGGTAATTCATTCAACATAATTCACATGTTCAGCCGATTAAGGTTTTCTCTAAAGTCTTTTATGCGTTTATTTGCCAAAAATTCTTCCAATGCTTCAGCGAATCCAATCTATATTTCTGGCGCTTGCTGCCATCGTCATGGTCATCATTGTCTTTCTCCCGCTATGGCAAAAAATTGATGTCGAAAAAAGTGAAATAGTGACCATTACCGCTCTTGAAATCACCCATATCAGATATGCGGGCGATGGTGTAGCGATAGACGAGATTCTGGCTGAGAAAAACATCATGTACGTAGCCGCTCTTTGTCTGATTGCTGCAGGAGTGGCCTTTTTTTCTATTTTTCAATATGGCAATAGACTCCGCCAGATTCAGTTCGGCGCCCTGAACTCCCTCATCATTGGTGGCACAATGTTTCTCGTTCTCTACTTTTGCTGGAATGCAGAAAAGACTATCGTTCCAGACGAAAAAGGTGCTTACCTGGCGGCCTTTTATCTTTTTCCTGTGGCCCTCATCCTCAACTCTATGGCCAACCGCTTTATCCGGCGTGACGAGAGGCTGGTGCGTGACTCCAACAGGCTCAGATAAAATCAAAATTTTTAATGCGGCAGTAATCGACAAAATGGTCGACGAAGGTGGCTAATTCCGTTGGCCTGACACTTCTTACTGCCATCCTGACAGCCTTGTGGGTAAAATCGGGCTATGGAACGGCTTTTGCCAACCCTTCACTTATTGACCAATCATTTGCAAACAAATACAAACATGGTAACAGAAGAAAAAGGCACCCTTTCGATCCACACCGAGAATATTTTTCCCATTATCAAGAAATTTCTCTATTCGGATCACGAGATCTTTTTGAGGGAGTTGGTATCGAATGCCGTGGATGCCACACAAAAGCTGAACCGCCTGGCAGCCCTGGGCGAGTACAAAGGAAAAATTGGTGACACAAAAATTAAAGTGTCTATCGATGAGAAAGCAAAAACAATCACAATCAGTGACAAAGGCATCGGTTTAACGACCGATGAAATAAAGAAATACATCAACCAAATTGCCTTTTCGGGCGCAGCCGAATTTGTTGAGAAATACAAAGATAAAGGAGAGGAGAAGCAAATCATTGGCCATTTCGGCCTCGGTTTCTACTCTTCTTATATGGTCGCCAAAAAGGTAGAAATCTTCACGAAATCGTATCAGACAGGGGCAGAAGCTGCCCGCTGGGAGTGCGATGGATCAACTGATTTTGAAATTACCCCGACCAAGAAAAAAGACAGGGGTACAGACATAGTGCTTCACATTGCTGAAGATTCTGAAGAGTTTTTGCAAAAGCACAGACTTCAGGGTATTCTGGATAAATACTGCAAGTTCCTGCCTATCGAAATTGAATTCGACGACAAGGTGGTTAACAACCCAAGCCCCATCTGGACGAAGCAGCCAAGTGAGTTAAAAGATGAGGACTACCTGAACTTTTACAAAGAGCTTTATCCATTTGCTGAGGATCCTCTTTTCTGGATTCACCTGAACGTGGATTATCCTTTCAACCTTACTGGTGTGCTGTATTTCCCTAAGCTGAAAAATGAGCTGGATGTTCAGAGAAACAAGATTCAACTATACAGCCGCCAGGTATTCATTACCGACGAGGTGAAGGACGTAGTGCCGGAGTTTTTGATGCTGCTTCACGGCGTGATCGACTCGCCTGACATTCCATTGAACGTATCGAGGAGCTACCTTCAGTCGGACGGGAACGTGAAGAAAATCAACACTTACATTACCAAGAAAGTAGCAGATAAGCTTGGCGACCTCTTCAAGAAAGATAGAGCAGGGTATGAGAAAAAGTGGAACGACATTGGCCTTTTCGTGAAATACGGAATGATCAGTGAAGAGAAGTTTTATGAGAAGGCGCTTGACTACACGCTTGTGCAGGATATCGATGACAAGTTTTACACACTCAAAGAATACGAAGAGCATGTAAAGCCAAATCAAGCTGACAAGGATGGCAATACAATCTTCCTTTACACAACTAAACAGGCACAGCAGCACAGCTACATTGAAAACGCCCGGAAGCGTGAGTATGGCGTGCTGAAAATGGACGGCCAGCTCGACAACCACTTCATCAACCACATGGAAATGAAGATGGAAAAGGTAAACTGGAAGCGAGTGGATGCTGATGTGCTGGACAAATTGATCGACAAAGACGAGAAGAAGGAGTCGGTGCTTTCGGAGAAGGAGCAAACTGAAGTAAAAGAACTTTTTGATAAGGCGATAAACAACAAAGCATTCACAGTAAACGTGGAAGCCATGTCGACTGACGACATGCCGGTGGTAATCACATTGCCGGAGTTTATGCGCAGAATGAAAGACATGTCAGCAATGGGTGGAGGAATGGCCATGATGGGCAATATGCCTGACGCTTATTCAGTAGCTATAAATGGCAACCATGCGTTGGTTGGCAAGATTCTCAAAGCAGCATCAGATGAGGAAAAAACTGCCCTTGCCAAGCAGGCATTTGATTTGGCCAAGTTGTCTCAGAACTTGCTGACAGGCCCTGAGCTTACCGCCTTCATCAAGAGAAGCCTTGATATAGTATCGGCCTAAGCGCCAATGCCAGCTATAAAGTTAAATCCCCGGAGCGATTCGGGGATTTTTTGTTTTTCAGCATTCAGTAGAAATTACTTTTTGTATGTGCAGGTGCCAGGGTTCGATTTGATGAAATAGCTTTTGTAGTTGGTAGCCTTCGGATCCATGCAACCTTCCAGGTTAAGTAGCTCGATATTCTTGAAATCTATCGGCTGTCCTTCACTCTGCAAGGCAATATATCCTTCTGTCAATGGCTTGCCTGGCTCCCAAAGAGCTGGATCGTAACCAGTAACGACGCCTCCGCCCATTTGAGGTTTGGAATAACGCAGCACTTCTTCGCCATTCACCTTATGAATGACCAAAGAGTCGCCCATCACGATTAACTCCGTGTGCACCCATTGGTCACCTTCATAGGTAGCTGAAGTAGAGTTAATACAGTGGTTAGGGTCAACCTTGCCATTGTACACCACATCAGTGCCCGGCGAGCACATGTTGCACGTGGGGCGTGGCTTACCATCGCCCAAGCCTGCGAGGAACTGCATTTCCACAGAGATCGGCCAGTTTTGCTCTTTCGGCATTGAGCGAGGGTCTTGAGAGTGGAACATCACGCCGCTGTTTTTTATCGTGTACTCCGGGGCACCCCGCTGCAATTCGCCAACAAACCGATAGTCCATCACCAAACGATAGTAAGAGTACGGTTGCTTGTAGTATAAATGACCAAACTGCTCGTTGAAGTCGCCGTATTGATCGTAGCGAACTTTGATGATGCCATCCTCTACCCTGAATGTGTTGCCAAAGTTTACGTCCACATCGTGGTGATAGATTTTGACAATCCAATCATTAATGTCCTTTCCGTTGAAGAGTGTCGTCCATTCCTCCTTGGCCTTTTTTGACTGGCCTACCACGGTTATTGAAAGCGTGGGGGTGACTAGAATCGCTATTACTATTGATTTGATTAAGCAGGAAACAGAGTGGCTTTTCATAGGTGTTTTTCTTGTAATTATAGGCAGTTCCAAAGAATTACTCCCCGGATACCATTGATCTTTTGATAATTAGACGACTTAACGGGGTTTGTTCCTAAATTCGCCTTTAAATTTGAGCATCATTTGGCAAACCAAAAGGCGCCACTTCTTTGTTGTTGATATAATTCTGAAGACTAAAATAACTATAAATGTCAAACCCTCTTTTAGAAAGTTTTTACACCCCATTCGATACCATTCCTTTCAGTAAAATTAAGAATGAGCACTATCTGCCTGCCTTTACAGAAGGTATTAAGCTCGCCAAGGAGGAGATAGCTCTTTTAACACAGTCCAGTGAGCCTCCTACTTTCGAAAATACTATTGTGGCCCTGGAAGCCTCTGGGAGCAAAGTCAACCTCATATCTAATATTTTCTTCAACCTGAACTCGGCTGAAACAAGCGACGAGATGCAGGCGTTGGCCAAAGACATTTCGCCTTTGCTTTCCGAGTTTAGCAATGATGTGATGCTCAATGAAGCGCTTTTCAAAAAAGTAAAGCTGGTATACGAAACTACCGACAAAACCAAACTTGATGAGGAGTCTCTGACGCTTCTGGAGAAGACCTATAAAGGCTTTGTTAGGAATGGCGCCAACTTGTCGGCAGATAAAAAAGAGAAGCTACGTACGATAGACAAAGAGATTTCAGTGCTGGGCCAGCAGTACGGCGAAAATGTGCTTAAGGAAACCAATGCCTTTAGCATGGAAGTAACGGATGAAAAGGAGTTGGATGGACTTCCTGATTTCGTAAAAGAAGCGGCGGCGGAAACAGCGAAGGAAAAGAACAGGGAAGGTACGTGGATATTTACACTTCAATACCCCAGCTACATTCCCTTCATGACCTATTCGGCCAATAGGGAGCTTCGCAAGAAGATGTTCATGGCCTATGGCTCACGGAGTTTCAAAGGCAATGAGTTCGACAATCAGGAGGTGGTGAAGAAACTAGTGCAACTCCGCTTCGAACGGGCTCAGTTGCTCGGCTACCCCACCCATGCACATTTCGTGCTTGAAGAAAGAATGGCCGAAACACCGGAGAAAGTCAATGAGTTTCTTACCGACATACTGACGATTTCTCAACCTGCCACCCAAAAAGATGTAGAAGAACTTACTGCTTATGCCAAAAAGCTGGATGGACTTGATGCAATTGAAAGGTGGGACTTTGCTTACTACAGCGAAAAGCTGAAAAAAGAAAAGTATGAGGTAGACGACGAATTACTCAAACCCTATTTTCAACTTGAAAAAGTGATTGATGGGGTGTTCAAAGTAGCTGAAAAACTTTTTGGGATTCACTTTGTGGAAAACAAGGACATTGACAGGTACCACCCGGAGGTGCTTGTGTATGAAGTGAGAAATGAGCAGGAAGAGCTCGTAGCCATTTTCTATGCTGACTTCTTTCCCCGGGAAGGCAAACGAGGGGGCGCCTGGATGACAGTTTTTCGTCAGCAAAAGAAAGCTAACGGAGAGGACAAACGTCCACATATCAGCATCGTGTGCAGCTTTACCAAGCCCACGAAATCTACGCCCTCGTTGCTCACCTTCAATGAGGTGCAGACACTTTTCCATGAGTTTGGTCACGCACTACACGGCATGCTGGCCAAAGGCAACTACGGCAGCCTGAGCGGCACTAATGTGTACTGGGATTTTGTGGAGCTTCCGTCGCAGATTCTGGAAAACTGGACACTTGAAAAAGATTGCCTTGACCTGTTTGCCAGGCATTACAAAACCGGCGAAGCTATTCCTGCAGATCTTGTGCAAAGGCTGAAAGACAGCGCTAATTTTCAGGCAGGTTATGCTACTACCCGCCAGGTAGCGTTCGGCATGCTCGACATGGCCTACCACGGCGTAGACCCATCAGGCATAAAGGATGTTGGGGAGTTTGAAAAAGCACTATTCGAAAAAATGGAGGTGCTTCCTCAGGTGAAAGAAACCAATATGAGCTGCCAATTTTCTCACATATTTAATGGCGGCTACTCGTCTGGCTACTATAGCTACAAATGGGCCGAAGTGCTGGATGCTGATGCTTTTGAGTTTTTCAAAGAGAAGGGTATTTTCAACAGCGAGGTAGCTGGTAAGTTCAAAGACAACATCCTCTCCAAGGGAGGCAGTGAACACCCAATGATACTCTACAAGAAATTCAGAGGACGTGAACCAGACCCAAAAGCGTTGCTGCGTCGGGCTGGACTACTGAAAAAGTAGTGCTGAGAAGCAACAAAAAAGGCGATCGGTCTGAACCAATCGCCTTTTTATTTTCCTAAAAGGAGGATTAGAAAATAAGAATGATCAGTAGTACTATGATAATAATAGCACCCACTGACAATGTCAGCTTATTGTTCAAGAAATCCAGTTCTTTCTTGATCTCTCTCAGCTCTTTCTTCACCTCCTTGCGATCTTCCTTTGAGAGTTCATTTTTTTTCATGTCTTTGATCTCATTCACCCTTTGGGTCAGCTGAGTCACTCTCTCTTCGGCCTGCTCTTCCGTAAGGTTATTGATTTGTTCTTTTGTCATTGGCTCCGTTCCAGCAGCGAAAGCACTGGTGCCGAAAACCAAAGTAAATGCCGCCAAGGCTAGAATAGATGTAAATAGTTTCCTTTTCATAGATTGATAATTTTCGAATTCAATTCAAAATAGGCCTTTTCGAAATACCAAACAAGATGGGAAGTGTTGATTGAAAAAAGAAAAGCCGATCTTAATTGACCGGCCTTTCCTGGATGCGATGTTTAGCCAACTATTTTACTTTAATGCCCAGATCTTATCGTAGCCTCTTTCTATTTCGGCTTCTCGCAGGCGTTTCATTGCGTCCCTCATAGCATTCATCATGTCGTCTTTTCTCACTATGCTGTTCAGGGCATTAATGTCATTAAACTCAGACTCGGAGAAAGGCTTGCCATCGGACGCTGCTACCCAACCTGAGCCATATTGCACATCTTTATTGGTATAGGTTTCTTCCCTCCCTTGAATGAAAAAGTTGAGCCTGGGTACAAGGATAATTTTTCCGTTGTCATCCCCCGCAATCTGCAAGTCCATTTGCACATTGATCAGGCCGTCAACATCCGCATCCTTCATCAGGTTGATGATTGGCCGATCAGAGGTCATATTGGTGGAAATAGAACCAAAAATGTCAGCCACCTTGGTTGGCTGCATATTGACCGTGTTTTTATAAGTCTTCACAATCAGGTCATCGGTATTCTTTTCTTTAACCGGATAAAATTCCTCGTAGTAAGAAGATGCCGTCAGCTTTTCAGTAGGCACCATTTCTATAGAAAATTCTTCTTTGAACATTTTGACAATGTCAGCGTGCATGTTGTTAAGCAGTTGATCCCAGAAAGCATCTGGCAGTTTTGGAAACTGGTAGGTGGTCGTTGTTGTTGTGGTAATTTTTGTATTGTAGCCGTATGAAACTGATTCGCTGGTTTCTTGTTTGAACAAAACACCCCGAACAGAAAGCGATGAAACTGCAAATTTCGATCCTTGCGAAAATGGTGCCCCTGTAGCTGCGTTTGGCTTGCTGGCCGCAAAATTCAATACGCCAGAAGGGTTGTCAATTTTCCCTTTCACACTTGTGGACCCATAAACACTTTCCTGTTGCTTGCCTGACACATTCACTTTCATCGAGCCATACGCCCTGCTCTGAAGCTCTGCTGCGGCAGTCGACTGCTTATCGGTAGGCGCTTGCACATAGCGTTCTACTATCAAATAATTCTCTCCCTGGTTGTAATTGCCCACGCCGTCCACACTGCCTGAAATAGTCGGGTTGCTGAGTGATTCCTTGGGGATGATTACTTTATCGGTAGACTTGAATGAAGCAAAGTAGTTGAGCCCCCTTGCCCCGGCTACGTCAGTCACCAGCGCCACATTTAAAAGGCTGCCTTCGTGGCCGGAGCCATTTTCAAGTACTAACTCAATATCTTTAGATAGGTCGACCTCAGCGTTTGACGTCGAGCCATTCACAGAAATGATTTTCACCGACGGTACAGGCTTAATCGTAAAGGATGCTTTATCTCCCGTTACGGTTTCCACGTTCACGGTTTTTGGGCTAAGATCGCCAGGCTCAAGCTCGATCATGTAGTACCCCAAACCCGTCGAAGTCAGCTCTTTGCCCTCGCTGGTTACTGAGCCGTCTATGTTGAGCATTCCGAGGCCCTCTGCTTTTGAAAAAAATATAGCAACGGCCACATCGCCTTCCTTAAAATCTTCGGGGTACACCTCCTGGCCAGAAATCCGGGCTTCCATAGTGTGCATACCGTTGATATGATGTACCAATACGGCAGCTTCTCCCAGGTTGGAGGTTTTGGAGGTCATCAGCTTGGCTGTTAGTTTACCTATTTTTTCACCCAACTTTAATCCTCTCTTTTCCTGCGCTTGAGAAATCTCAGTAGCCAGCAAAAAGACAAACGGTATGAGTAATCCTATTTTTTTCATAGTCGATTAATTTGGTGCTAAGTACCTGATAATAGCATTTCGAGAAAATCGCTCATACGGGGTATTTAACACTACCCACCAGCACTGATATTCAAACAGGTTAACCTTACTACTATGTATAAAAAGGAACCTTTTAATGCAACTTATTAGAGTTGGTGCCGTTATTCTTTTCAATAAAGTGTTCGATGAAAAAATTTACCTCTTTCTTCTGGTTCTGTTCGGGAGCTTCTCATTCGCTGCTGAAAAGATGCCCAACAGAGTCGGCCCGCTTTGTGAGTATTGGTGGTGCCGTGTTTTTCACAGGTCTTTTGGCGGGTGTAAGTGGAGGCTTTGCTCTATATTCTGTTTTTAGCAATTACTGGGTCGCAGTGCTATTTGGTCTGCTTTGGGGGCTTATGATATTCAACCTCGATCGCTTTCTGGTTTCCAGCTTAAAGAAAAACGAAAACAAATGGGAGGAGTGGCTAATGGCCGCACCAAGAATCGTGCTTGCAGTGTTGATAGCGATAGTGGTAGCAAAACCATTGGAGCTGCGGTTATTTCAGCCTGAAATAGAGGCAGAACTTGTCCTCATCAAGGAAGAACAAAAGACTGCTGAAGGAACGATGATTGCATCCCGCTATGCACCTCAGGTGGCTGAATACAAGGTTGAACTCAACCAGCTGGAAACGCAAATTGCCAGTAAAGAACAAGCAAGAGATGAGCTTACCCGAATGGCTCAGGAAGAGGCGGATGGCACCGGCGGTTCGGGCCGTCGTAATCTGGGGCCTATTTATGCCGTAAAGAAAGCAAATGCTGAAAGAGCCGAAGCTGAGTTGAACGAGCTTAAGGCAAATCACCTGGCACTGATTTCAGCTTTACGGGAAAAGCAAGACTCAGTAGCACTACTACAAGCCAATGAATTGGCCAAAATTGATGTCTCGCATATTGGTGGGCTGGCATTGCAACTCGAATCATTGGACCGGCTTACCAACAAGCATTCTTCAATAGCATTTGCCAATATTTTCATAATGCTTCTATTTGTAATGATAGAAGCTTCGCCCGTTTTGGTAAAACTCATGAGCCCCAGGGGGCCTTACGATGATTTGTTGGAAGCACATGAACATGCCTTCGCTAATTACAGAAAATCAAAGATTCACAGGCTGGACACTGCACTTGAAAAAGAGCTGGCCTGGAAGGGGTAACTAGTCGGCGTGGTAGTCCTGAAGTTTCTTTCTCATCATCCTCAGCTCTTCCGGTGCCTTCATATTGATGTGCACGTGAGGATACAACTCCATAAATGCGGCTAGTTGAAAGCCCAGAGAATTGGCTATTTTTTGACAAAAAAGCAGCTCAGAGTCCTGAATAACGCTGTCTGCCTTCATGAGCAGAATGACATTGTAGAGATAATCAAAGCGATCGTCGTAGGGCATCTTGTCAAGGCCTTCGACAGGGTCGGGCTGCTTGATCAAAAGCTCCAGTTCTTCCTGCGAGATATCCCCTGACCTCGCCACTCGTTCTATAACGTGCCTTTCTCTTTCATGAAATTCACCATCACTGTTGGCAAGGGTAATGAGGAGCGACAACTGCGTTCTGATGTTTTCCATAGAGCTAATTTATCTCTATAAGTCAATAAAAAAAGCCCTTTGAAGGGCTTTTTCGTTATTTACTTAAAAATGGGTACCTGAAATCCGTTGGCGGAGCAAAGGTTTCCTTGATGGTTCTTGGCTGCACCCACCGAATCAAATTAAGAATAGAACCCGCCTTGTCGTTGGTTCCTGACCCCCTGGCACCACCAAAAGGCTGCTGGCCTACCACGGCTCCTGTTGGTTTATCATTGATGTAAAAATTGCCTGCGGCATGCATGAGTTTGCTCATGGCCAGCTCGATGGCATAACGATCCTTCGAGAAAATGGCGCCTGTCAAAGCATAAGGCGAAGTGCTATCCACCAGTTCCAATGCCTCTTCGTAGCGCTCGGCCTGGTACACATAAACCGTTAGCACAGGGCCGAATAGTTCTTCGCACATGGTTACATACATCGGGTCTTTGGCAAGCAGCACGGTAGGCTCTATGAACCAGCCTTTGCTGTTATCGTAATTGCCACCGGCAACCACTTCCACCATGGGGCTTTTCTTGGCCTCGTCTATATATTTGGTGATTTTGTTGAATGAACGCTCATCAATCACAGCGTTCACAAAGTTGCCAAAATCTTCAACGTCACCCATTTTTACATTCTTCAAATCCTCAAGCATATACTTTTGCACATCGGGCCAGAGGTTGTCAGGAATGTACGCCCTTGAGGCAGCCGAGCACTTTTGCCCCTGAAACTCAAAGGCACCACGGATAATAGCGGTAGCCAGCTCTTTTGCATTAGCCGATTTGTGGGCAATGATAAAGTCCTTGCCGCCAGTCTCGCCTACAATGCGGGGATAAGTTCTGTATTTGGTAATGTTTTGGCCTATCGTCTTCCAAAGCTGTTGAAACACACCGGTGCTGCCGGTGAAATGGAGACCTGCAAAATCTTTGTGGTTGAAAATCACGTCTCCGGCAACAGGCCCGTCCACATAAATAAGATTGATGACGCCATCGGGCAAGCCTGATTCTTTGAACACTTCCATGATCACTTCCGCCGAATACACCTGGGTATATGCCGGCTTCCAGATGACCGTATTACCCATCAGCGCTGGAGCGGCTGGCAGGTTGCCTGCAATAGAGGTGAAGTTGAAGGGTGTGATGGCAAATACAAAGCCCTCAAGTGGCCGGTAGTCCATACGGTTCCACATGCCTGGCGCCGAGTCGGGCTGCTGGTGAAACAGCTCCACCATAAAGGCCACATTGAATTTTAGGAAATCAATGAATTCACAGGCGGCATCAATTTCTGCCTGAAAAGCATTTTTCGACTGCCCGAGCATGGTGGCGGCGTTTATTTTTGCCCTGTAGGGGCCCGCCAGAAGGTCGGCGGCTTTGAGGAAAATACTTGCCCTGTGCTCCCAGCTCATCTCTGCCCATGCCTTTTTGGCGCCAAGCGCAGCGTTAACGGCCTGCTCCACATGGCTGGCATCTCCTTCGTGAAAGTAGCCGAGAGTGTGTTTGTGGTCGTGAGGCGGCGACATCCGAATCTTCTTTCCGGTCCGCACTTCTTCACTTCCGATGTACATAGGAATATCAGCCTCTTTTGACTTCAGCTCCTTCAGTTCCTTTTGGAGTGCTGTCCGCTCGGGTGTGCCGGGTGCGTAGCTGAGAACAGGTTCGTTGGTTGGTTTGGGGGTCTTAAAAATCGCTAATGACATGTTGTTTATTTGGTTTTGTCGACTGCAATAAATTGAGGGGCGAATTTACTCACCACCGGCCTAAAAACCTTTAGAAATGGTGATGCAATTCACTAAGGGAATGTATTTCGAGTGTAACTGGTTCCGTATGTGGAAGTTTTTCAGGGTTGAAATAAAAGTGATCTATGCCATGCCCTCTGGCTCCCCCAATATCTGTGACAAGGTTGTCGCCTACCATGGCCGACGTAGACGGTGTCGCCCCGGTTAGCTGCATGGCGTACTCGAAGATTTGTGGGGAGGGTTTGCGGGCTCCAGCTCTCTGGGAAGTAATAACCTCAGAAAAGAATTTCTCCAGGCCTGAACTTCTGATCTTCACCGACTGGATGTCGTCAAAACCATTGGTAATGATGTGAATCGGGTATTTTTCAACAAGGTAGGTAAGCAACTCTATGGCTCCTGGCATCACAGCCGTTTTGGTGGGGCATAGGTTCACATAGTCCTCGCCAAACTGAAAAGCAAGATCCATGTCTGCGAAACCCAGCTCTCTGAACACTGTCCTGAACCTCTCCTCTCTGAGATGATCCTTGTCAATTTTTTTCAGGTCGTACAGATACCAGAACTGCGTATTTACCCGGAAAAACTTATCAACTAGCTGCTCCGCCGAGAACTTACCGAAGTTTTTGAGAGCGTACACGGAATAGAGCTCCATGAGGGACTCCCTGGCATTTTGATCATAATCCCACAACGTGTGGTCGAGGTCGAAAAAAAGGTGTTTGTATTTTTTGCCCATACATTTATCTAAGGCCGGTTAACTGGCGTTTTTCCATTTTGTTTTTTACCAGCTCCCTGTTCGAATAAAGGATTCGAAAGGTTTCAAGGTCTTTCTGGAGGCTGGCGTCTTTCTGCAAAAATTGAAATATTTGACTGACAATGTCCGACACCTCCTCCTTGATAGAATAGAAAACGTACTGGTCTATTTTTCGGACGTTGACCAGCCCGGCGTTTCTCAGGTAGGTCAGGTGCCTCGACGTTTTGGTTTGAGTAAAGTCCAGAGACAATTCAATATCGGTAATGCAAAGTTCTTTTTGATTGAAGAGTAAAAAGAGAATACGCACTCTTGCCTCCTCCGAGAAGGATTTGAATATTTGGTTTCCGTATTGCAGACTAAAGTTTTTGAGCCTCATGGGAACAATAATGAAAGTTTATGGCTTATCCGTGTAACACAAAACCTGTGCAATTGATCTAATAATTTGTAGCTTAGGGCCCAATTGCAACTATTAACCCATAATTAGTATCCTCTTAATTCATAAGTAAAGAAAGGCTTGTCAAAGTTCATCTCTAAATATTTTCTGCCTTTTATGTGCTTCCTATTTATGCTGGTGGCACATCAGGAAAGCTGGGCCCAGGGCGGAAGCAGGGTCATCCAGTTTTCCGGGGTAATATTGGGAGAGGACAGCGTTTCGGGAGTGCCGGGAGTGCACGTGTATGTGCCGAAAGCCGGAAGAGGTACTACTTCCAATGTGTATGGTTATTTCTCGATGCCTGCCCTGGTTGGCGACAGTGTGGTGATCAGTGCCATAGGCTTTGAAAAGCAGCATTTCATTGTTCCCGGCAACAAAGGTGAGAACTTTACAGCGATCATTGAGCTCGTTACCGACACCACTTATTTGCCACCCATAGAAATTTTACCTTACCCTACCGAAGAGCTCTTCAAGCAGGCTGTGCTTGCCCTCAAGCTGCCTGATGCCGAAGACTATCGTAAGATGGAGGAGGTGCTCAGGGCGGACATTTTGATGAGAATGATGCAAGGGGCACCTATGGACGCTTCGGAAAATTACAGGTATTATTCCAATCAACAGTTTCTGGCGATGACGGATAAATTTCAGCCCAGAAGCAATCCGCTACTCAATCCTTTCGCCTGGGCGCAGTTTATCAAATCGTTGAAAAAGGACAGGAAGTAATTCAGCCTTTTTACCAGGTTCTGCTCACCTCACTCCAATAGAGCTGCACCCAACTTTCCATCCCTTCTGCCAATTGTATTCTGTCTTCTAAAAACACTACCACCCCAAGCGAAGACAACCTGATCAGGTCGTATTTAAGGGCTAAAGAAAGTGTGTTCATGCTCTCAGCATTTCTTGAGATATACTTGTTTGTAATTAAAGCATTGAATGCTTCGTGGGTGGCATTTTGGAACAATAGGTCAGTTTGCATTGGCATTGCTATTTGTTTGACTTTACAAAAATGCAATGATGCCCTTCGGCAAAGTATGATTTCTGTCAGGTATTAAGCTGATGTTGTGGGGATTGTTAATGCTTTGAATGGTACATCCTATCCAAATCATTGCCCACTGCATGCAGGCTAATGACAGCGAGGTAAATACAAATGCCGGGGAAAACGGCCAACCACCAGGCTTGCAGGTTTTCGAGGTAGCCATGGATGATACTTCCCCAACTAACAGTCTCGGGAGAAATACCTACTCCAATAAATGAAAGGGTGGCCTCGGCGATCAGCAAACCCGATATGGTAAAACACACCTGCGTGGCTACCGGCCCGATGGCGTTTGGCAGTGCATGCCGAAAAAAGACCTTAGATTCTGATAGCCCTATTACCCTCGCCGATTCGATATAGGTCATCTCTCTTACTTTCAGCATCTCAGCACGCACCATCCTCGCCATCACATCCCAGCTGGTAACAGCAAACAGCATTATCAGAGTGAACATATTGATGGGAATGATCATAGCAAAAGCCACGATTAAATACAAGCGGGGAATGACCGAGATCACCTCAATAAACCGCTGGGTGATGGTGTCGAGGGGAAAAGTCATTCTGCCCGCCAAAACGCCAAACCTTTTAAGCAACCACCATATTGCTACAACTGAAACAACCAGAAGAAGGACAATCAGCGCCCCGGCAAGCACCTGGCCAGTGGAAGAAATGGTCGGCCAAAGCACCGCAGCAAAATAAACGGCAATGAGCAGCAGCAACAGTCCCGTAAGGTAGGTTCTCAAAGGAAACCGCAGACGGTCATTTCCGAAAAAAGCAGCAACACTTCCAAAGCCAACACCTATGCTTCCACCGATCAACGCTGCACCAATGCTGACCAGAATTGACCTTTGGGAGCCAGCCAAAATAGACAGCCATACATCTCTGCCGAGTGTGTCCGTTCCCAGCCAATGGCCTGCTCCTGGGGGCAGGCTTCTCATGTCAAGCCTGAGCTCAGGCTTCAATCCGTCAAAGAACCACGTAAGCACAACAACCCCCAGGATCGCTCCCAGCATCGCCAATGGCCACCATCTGAATGTCGGTCGGTTGCTCATTGGTTGGACAGCCTTATTCTGGGATCAAACCAATAGTACAAGAGATCGGTAATTAAGTAGGATAGCATCCTAACCAAAATCAACAGCAGGATAATACCACTAACAACGGGATAGTCCTGCGCAGCAACCGACTGAGTGAGTAGCATGCCAACACCTTGAATCGAGAACAGCACCTCCACTACCAAAGCGCCGCTTACTACTGCCAGCAAATATTGTCCGAAGAGAGTGATAGCTGGCAGCATACTATACCTTAGTCTATATCTCCTTTTGATCGTATGCTCACCAAGGCCTCTTGCTCTGGCCATAAACACAAACGGAAGGTCGGCAGACTTTTGAAAGGCATTGTCGATGTGCTTGGTGATATAAGGCAAGGTGCTGATCCACAGAATACCTACCGGCAGCACATAAGGCCAGAAACTCCTCGACCAAAAAGAAAAGCTATTGAGTGAGCTGGCCGAAATATGTGACGGAAACCAGGAGAAAACCGTTCCACTAGCAAACAGAATCATAGCCAAAAGCGCCCAACCGAAGAGGGGAACCAGGTCAAAGAAATAAATGACCTGATCCGCCAATGCTTTGGTCCTGGGCCCGAGGTGCGACATCCCAATCACCAGCCAGTAGGCAGAAAGAAAAATCAGAATAATAGCAGGCACCGTGAACACAATGGTGTTGGAAAGCGCCCGGCTGATGACGTCAAACACCCTTTCCCGGTTTTTCCAGCTCACTCCCAGGTCTCCATGTAAAAGCTGAGAAAACCACAGATGAAACTGATTGTCTGAACCATTCCAGTACAATGCTGGCACATAAGCTCTCCACTGCTGGGACGAAGCTTCCAACTCATCTACCTGCGAAAGAATTTCGGATGATGCAGCCACCTCATTGCCTAAAACCCAGGTTCGCACACTTTGCCACTGCAATTTGGTATTGTCAGGCACCCATGCAGAGAAATTTTTAGCCTGCAAAGCTGCTGCCAGTTGCAGAACCCTTTCTGGCTGACCTGTAAGCAAACAAATGCTCCTGACCCATTCCTTTTGCACATCCGGCATGTCAAGAGGCAGGGCTGCTGGCAACGCTGCAGATCGCAAGGACAGATAAAACACAGGGAGGTCAAGACCAAGCTCTTTCCTTACCCTTATTTTTTCCTGTTGGATTCTTAGTGTGTTATAGCTGCCTCCTTCCAATGCCAGAAGGTCAATCCTTTCCTCCCACACCGACTGCGACGGCAAAACCCTGAAGACAAAAAGCCCAATCAGTCCAAGGAGTAGTGCGGGGAATGCAGAAAGTAACCGTACAATAAGGTATCGCAGCATAAGTCTCAAAAATAGCAAACTGACAATAAGAACTGCTAACCGGGTGACTCTTTAGGGAGAGGAGATGGATCCAGCGTCGATACGCAACCCGTAAATAGTACTAAACCGACATAATTTAAAAAATACCTAAAAACAGGTATGTATCCGGGATGGGCGATACTTAACATTGTAATGTGTATTTGAAATGGGCTCAACATCAACCTTGACTCGTAGATTTTACACATAAGCTCACAGGTTAGAAGTGAAAAAGGACTACTCTCAATGAGTAGTCTTTTTTTGTTCAGCTTGATTCCGCCTTGTTCATATCGAACACCTTATTTGTAATAGCCCACAATTACTCTTAATTTTCACAGGTATTCTAACAAGCATCAATGACCTCGACTTATGAAAGCTATTGTTAAACTAGGGCTGGTATTTTTCATTGTAACATTTTTTGCGGCCTGTAGTGGCAGGTATCCCAAGCACAACTGGGGTTCTAAGTATGAGTATCTGGAAAAATACGAATCCGACGAAGGTCATCATATCACGTATACCCACGACTTGATTTTAAGAAAGCCCCGCAGACCGGATGAGGAGCATCATTACTCTGTCATCTTAAAAGGACAACAGGAAGATGACGACAGCGATGCAAACTTTTGGGTTGAACAGTATCTCGGACGGGCGGTAGAAACCGACAGCACTTTACATATCATCTATTCCTCCATGCAAACTGACGTTGATCATGGACACGACAGGTTCAGTTTCACCTCCGGCGACACACTCATCCGAATTCACCGTGACGGCGAAGTATACCACACAGAGTGGGTGAAGTATACGCCAGTGGCAAGCCACAATCACGAAGATGACTGGGTAAGAATGAACTAAATATTGACCACCATCAATGATTCCCGGAATTTGGTGCACCTATGACCATCCACTTCGTTCTCAGCCATCCGGCTGTTTCTGAAAACATCGGGTTTGCCTCCCGTGCCATCAATACAATGGGATTTGGCAGTCTCAGGCTGGTTAATCCAACAGATCACCTTTCGCAGCAGGCCAGGAAAACAGCCTACGGCTCACATGATATATTAGAAAGCGCACTTGTCTATCCATCGCTGGCAGATGCTTTGAGCGATATCGACCTGAGCATAGCCACCACGGCTAAGAAAAGACTTGGGAGACATGACTATCATTCTCCAGAGAAAGTCGGCAACCTTCTGCAAGAAAAAGGCAGAACGATCAACAGCGTTGCAATTGTATTTGGGAGCGAACGAGACGGTTTAACAAAGGAAGAAATGGGTATGTGTGATCTGATTAGTAGTATTCCGCTTGCAGCCCCGCACCCCTCCCTAAACTTGGCTCAAAGTGTCCTTATTTACGCCTGGGAGCTTTCGAAAGCCTCCTATAGTAGCAAAGCGAAACCACCAAAAAAGGAGGCGGAGGAAGGTGCTCAAAAAGCTCTGAAAAAAAAGGCCAAGAAAGTGCTTAGTGACCTTGACGTGCCCCGCCAGCCCAGTCTTTACAACCGGCTAAAAGACCGACTGATGACTGCTGATGCGGAAGACACCAGGCTGATGCTGGCGCTTGCCAGATTCATTGAGCATAGACTTAAAAATCAATAGGATCAGCCTGTGTTCTAGTTGCCTTGAGCGGTATGGTGACAACAAAATTAGAGCCCACCGGCTCCACTTACCCATCTCCGCAGGCAATACAGTGCGGCCTAAAATTTCTGGAAAAGACCATATCAATCTATTTCCTACAGGATTTTGTTAGTTAATTTACTAACAACCGGCGTTAAGTTTGAAAAATTCACATTTTGACTGGGAATATTTAGGACGCATAAATTGGCATGTCAATTGATAAGGACTATCTTTGTCATCCGAATTTCGATATGGAAAAGATACTTTTTGCACTTACGTCTTTTTTGATTTGTTTCATACTTACTCCGGCGGTTATCTATTTTTTCGTAAGGAACAGGATTACCGATACGCCAGGGGGAAGGAAAATACACAAAGCAAGCACTCCTTCAATGGGCGGAATACCAATCATGATTGGTGTGTTTTTTGCCGTTTTGCTTTGGTTTACCCTTGGGGAGTTGAATCAAAGCCGTAGTATTCTATTTGCTGTTACTATCATGTTTATTGTCGGCCTCAGGGACGATCTTGTTAACCTTTCAGCATTTCATAAGCTGGTAGGTCAGCTGGCTGCGGCACTGCTTGTAGTTGTCTATGGTGGGGTTCAGCTCACTTCGTTGTACGGACTTTTTGGTGTATATGAGTTACCAGTATTTGTAGGTATACCAGTCTCTCTATTTACAGTTATAGTGTTAACCAACGCTTTTAACCTTATAGACGGTGTTGATGGGCTGGCGGGTATGTGCAGCCTTTTAGCGTTGACCTTTTTTGGAACATGGTTTGAACTGAACGATCAGCATCTGTATGCAGCCATAGCTGCTACGTTCGCCGGTGGCATAGTGGGTTTCTTGATGTTTAACTGGTCGCCCGCAAAGATTTTTATGGGAGATACCGGAGCTTTGGCAATTGGTTTGCTACTGGCATCTTTCGCCGTTTTATTTATCGAAAGCAATTACGCTCTTGATGCGAGCTCTCCAATAAAGTTCAGTGGTTCGGTGGCCACAGGAGTGGCGGTAATGATTTTACCTATTTTTGACACCGCCCGTATTTTTGTGAAAAGGGTGAAAAAAGGAAAGTCTCCGCTTTCGCCTGATAAGAGTCACGTACACCATTTCATTATGCGGATGGGGTTTGAGCATCGACATATCACACTTATATTGACGTCTGTTAACTTGTTGTTCGTAGCGATTGCTATCGCTGGAAAAAGCTATTCAGACTTGATGATGCTTCCCATTGTAATTGGTACAGCCATTTTTCTCGGACTTACGTTAGACTATCTTGTTTTGCGGTCCGTAAAAAATAAAGTCAGAAAAAGCCCTAAATTACTGGTCAATAAAAAATTTCCTGGAGCCAAAGTACCTACTAATCACCCTATTGTAGAAAAGACCCTTATTGAGACCGAAAACATTTTGCAGAATTAATTTTACTCTGTAACGCATTTTGAAATGCCTAAAAGGTTTTACAAACTATTTCCAGCACTTTTCATATTTGGAGAGCTCGTTATAATATCTATTCCGTTCCTGCTTTCCTATTACATTATCAATAACAACCTTGAGCTTGCGCCAGTGTACCGTTGGGCTTTTGGGTTTTACCTGGGCATATGGCTCTCTGTTTCTGTTGTGGCGGAGGACTTTAAAATTGGCCGATCTACAAACTATTATGTGACGCTGAAGCGAGCTTTTTTTACGCTCTTCATTTCTCTCTCACTGATATCGTTCTTCTGGGTTTTGTTTGAAGCATACGAGCTGAGCCGGGAATTTTTAGTTCTTATTTTCATTCAGCTATTTGTTGCGGTCGGCTTCTATAGAGTGCTAGTTCACATAGCGCTTAATAAATATCGGAAGTTTGGAGGCAACGTTAGAAGCGCCATTATTATTGGCTTCGACCAGCAGGGCGTGCGACTTTATAACTTGTTTAAGAGAAAGCCTGAGTATGGAATAAGGTGTGTGGGGTTTTATGACGATACTCATTCCGGGCTCTCTCAAAGAGATGGGATTCCAATTCTCGGTGGAATAGACGACTTTATCAGGAATGGTATTGACGATACGGAGTTTATTTATGTCAGTGAAAGTGTAAACCGATTTGCTCTTAGCCAAATTGTTAATGTTGCCGACGCACAACTAAAAAAGGTTAAGTTAATTCCACAGTTCAACACCGAACTTTTTAAGACCTACTCCCTTACAAGATTTGATGACATCTCAATAGTCGATATTAACGACCTGCCCCTGGATGGCATCTTGAATCGTGTTGTAAAAAGAACTTTTGACATTGTCTTTTCGTTGTTTGTTGTGGTTTTTGTGCTAAGCTGGTTATATCCGATACTCGGGTTGCTAATTAAACTTGAGTCCTCGGGCCCCGTTTTTTTTAGGCAACTTCGCCATGGGAAGGGAAATTCACCATTTGTATGCTACAAGTTCAGGACGATGGTGATCAACAATGTGGCAGACACCAAATGGGCATCGAGAAACGATCCAAGAATTACAAGGGTTGGCACGTTCCTCAGAAGGACAAGCCTTGATGAAATCCCACAGTTTTTAAATGTCCTGATAGGCAATATGTCGATAGTTGGGCCAAGACCCCACCCAATTCCGCTAAACGAGTCTTATCAAAACCGAGTGCACAAATTCACTCAGCGTCATGCCTCGAAGCCTGGCATCACTGGCCTGGCCCAGGCTATGGGGTATAGGGGCGAGATACAAAAGTTCCATCAAATGAGCTCACGGGTGAAACTGGACAGGTTCTACCTTCAGAATTGGTCTTTTATTCTTGACTTGAAAATCATAGTTTTGACTGTTTATTCAATAGTATTCAATAGGGAAAATGCCTATTAGAATGGTCTTTAAAATGTTCTAGCAAGTGCATAAAGAATCAAAAGTGTTTATTGCCGGCCATAGGGGAATGGTCGGCTCTGCTATTTTAAGGGGTTTGCAGAAGCGTGGTTTCTCGAATCTTGTATTGAAAGCTTCGTCGGAATGTGATTTGCGTCGCCAAACTGATGTGGAAAGCCTGTTCGAGGCTGAAAAACCAGATTATGTCTTTCTGGCCGCTGCTAAGGTCGGAGGAATCAATGCCAACAACACTTATCGGGCAGAATTTCTACATGACAACCTGATGATTCAGAACAATGTCATTCACTCGGCCTGGAAATATCAATCGACTAAATTGATGTTCCTTGGCTCTTCTTGTATTTACCCGAAACTTGCCCCACAGCCGCTTAAAGAAGACTATTTGCTCACAGGCTTGTTGGAAGAGACAAACGAACCCTATGCGATAGCTAAGATTGCTGGCATCAAAATGTGTGAGGCCTACAGAGATCAATACGGTTGTAATTTTGTATCGGTAATGCCTACCAACCTATATGGACCGAACGACAATTATGATCTGAAAAATTCGCACGTGCTGCCTGCGCTCATTAGAAAATTTCATGACGCAAAGATAAGTGGCGCCAGTGAGGTGGAGGTGTGGGGTACCGGTTCTCCCAAAAGGGAGTTTCTTCATGTCGACGACATGGCTGAAGCGTGTATTTATCTGATGGATAAATTCGATGCTAAGCCACATTCAAAGAATCCGTCATTTTTGAATATCGGTTGGGGAGAGGATATTAGCATAAAAGACCTGGGGCTGTTAATAAAAGATATTGTTGGCTTTCAGGGAACCTTAAAGTTCGACACATCAAAGCCCGATGGGACACCAAGAAAGCTCATGGACACATCCCGTCTCTCGGCGATGGGTTTCAAGCCAACTATTACTTTGGAACAAGGAATAAGAAGTGTTTACGAAGAGTTTCATAGAATATATAGCTCGAAAAACATACGGCTTTAGTTTGGCTCTTGGTCGGCTGCAACTAGCATTTTGATTAAGGGGCGAGTTGCTTACTTTTGTAAAAAATTTCTTTCATGATTGAGCGAATTGAAGAGTTAAAGGAAGAGGTGCAGAAATTTGTTGCTGAGAAGGAGGCTGACCTTGAGTCGTTCAGGATGAAGTTTGTCAGCAGAAAGAGCGTTCTTACAGATTTGTTTGATGCTTTCAAGGACGTTCCCCCAGCTCAAAAGAAAGATTACGGAGTCGCTCTGAACCAACTAAAAGTGCTGGTACAGGATCGTTTCAAGGAGCTGGTGTCTGGCTTGGAAGAGAGTAGGGAGGCAACCACAGAAACAAAGGATTTAACACTCCCTGCCGCAACAGACCAAATAGGAGGCATTCATCCTTTGACTGCCCTCAGAGCAAGAATAATAGAGATTTTTGAAAGAATAGGGTTTTCGGTGGCCGACGGGCCTGAAATTGAGACTGACTGGTATAACTTCACTGCGCTTAACTTTCCCGAAAATCATCCTGCAAGGGAAATGCAGGATACATTTTTCATTGAGAAGAATCCTGACGTGTTGCTGAGAACGCATACCTCTTCCGTACAAGTAAGGTTAATGGAGAGCGGCAAGCCACCTTTCAGGGCTATTATGCCGGGAAGAGTTTTTAGGAATGAGGCCATTACCGCACGGGCTCATTGCATTTTTCACCAGGTAGAGGGCCTGTATATAGATGAAGGAGTGAGCTTTGCGGATCTGAAGGACACCCTGTATCATTTCGCCAAGGAGATGTTCCATAAGGATGTCAAAATAAGGTTCCGACCCTCCTATTTTCCTTTCACGGAGCCCAGTGCAGAGATTGACATCTCTTGTCTTATTTGCAATGGAGAAGGTTGTAACATATGCAAGTATACAGGGTGGGTGGAGATAGCTGGCTCTGGAATGGTTGACCCGAATGTACTGGAGAACTGTGGCATTGACTCGGAGAAATATACGGGCTTTGCTTTTGGAATGGGGATAGAGAGAATGGCCTTGTTGAAGTATCAGGTGAGAGACCTGCGCCTCTTTACTGAAAACGATGTTCGCTTCTTGAAACAGTTTTCCTCTATTCTTTGAGCAGGCTGGCTAGTGTCTTTGGAATTTTAGCAGTGGCGTTGATTTTTGCTCAATGTAGTGAATCGAACACTGGCCCTAATATCCCGCCAAAAATTGTTAACATCGAAATAAACCTGTCTAATATTCAATATCAATCACTTCGGCAGGTTGGAGGCTTTGTGTACTTATCGGGCGGAAACAAAGGTCTGGTTGTTTACCGGCAATCTCAATCAGAATATAGGGTGTGGGATCGAATCTGTACCTACGGGCCAGATAAAGAATGTGAAGTCGTGACCATGAATAGCTCAGGGTTTTATATGGAAGATCTCTGCTGTAAGTCGACCTTCGACCTTGACGGCTATCCTAGCGCAGGCCCGGCAAAATACCCTCTGGTGGAATACAGGGCTGTGTCGGATGGCACATTCCTCTACATTTCTAACTAGCCCTAAAGTAGTCGGGTGATGATCTGCTCTTCGGTTATTCCCTCCGATTCTGCTTTGAAGTTACGCACTATTCTGTGTCTGAGGATCGGCTCCGCTACGGATTGGACATCTTCGATGTCCGGAGAATACTTGCCGTTCATAAGTGCATTGCATTTTGCGCCAAGCACAAGAAACTGAGATGCCCTTGGGCCTGCGCCCCACTCCAGGTACTGCTTAGCAAGCTCATCTCCTCCGTCGTTCGGTCTGGTTTTATGAACCAGCTTCACAGCGTACTCGATCACATTATCTGCGACAGGAACTCTTCGCACCAGCTGCTGATAGTATTTGATCTCGTCGGCCGTCATTACTTGATCTACAGACTGTACCCGCTCCGAAGTAGTGTTCTTCACAATCTCAATTTCGGAGGCCAGCGTGGGGTAATCAAGGTTGATATTGAACATAAACCGATCTAGCTGCGCTTCAGGCAGTGGGTAGGTGCCTTCTTGTTCGATGGGGTTTTGTGTTGCCAAAACGAAGAAAGGCTTTTCAAGAGGGTGGTTTTTACCGCCAATGGTTACTGAGTATTCCTGCATCGCCTCTAACAACGCAGACTGAGTCTTTGGAGGGGTTCTGTTTATCTCGTCGGCCAGAATGATGTTAGCGAAAATGGGGCCGAATATGAATTTGAAGTTTCGTTCCTTATCAAGTGTTTCAGCTCCCAGAATATCGGAGGGCATTAAGTCAGGAGTAAACTGTATCCTGTTAAACTTCAAATGCAGCGCCGACGCCATTGTGTGAATAAGCAGGGTTTTAGCCAGGCCAGGCACTCCTACCAGAAGAGAATGCCCCTGACAGAAAATAGACGAAATTAATAGCTTAACGACCTTGTCCTGACCAACTATTACTTTCGAAACTTCTTTTGTTAACTGTAGATATGACTGGTGAAAAGCATCAGCGGCCTCTTTGTCGTTTTTAAACTGAACCATTGTTTATCAGTAATTCTCTTTTAAAAGATTGCAGAAGTCGAATTCTGGATCAACGTCAATGTACACATCTCCCTGTGCTTTACGAAACCACTCAGATAGAATCTTATTTTTTTTGGCGCTTAGTGTAGCCTGATAAATCTTCTGGAAATCTTGCTCCAGGTTTGCCTGGTGGGGCGAAACCTTGTCTTTGTAGTAGATCAGTCTCAAAGCCTGAGTCCCGTCATCTAGCCTGTAGTCAATGGGTGCAGTAATGTTGCCAACCTTCATCGTGTCTAAAGTAAAGAAAAGCACTGGGTCGATTTCTTCAACGGAAACTCTCGGAGCTCCGGTACCATCAAGCAGAAAACCGCCGTCGGAAGCTGTCGCCTTGTCATCACTATATTCTTTCGCTGCCTTTTCAAACGTTATTGTCTTTGCCTCAATTTGCGTTTTTAGGCTGTCCAGGTAGTCCCGGGAGGCTTTAATGTCAGCAGGAGAGGGCACAGGAATCATCAGGATGTGCCGACTGTTGTAGGTGTTTCCCCTTCTTTCTACAAGTTGTATGATATGAAACCCAAAGTCGGTTTCAACTGGCATAGAAATCTCTCCCGGCTGCATGCTAAGCGCAGTGGCTTCAAACTCCGGTGCCAAATCTCCCCGTCTGAAGAACCCGAGCTCACCATTGTTTCTCCTCACACTTGGATCCATAGAATACTGCTGAGCAAGTGTGGCCATGCTTTCGCCGGCAAGGATTTTATTTCTGATCGAAATTAATTGCGTGCGAATCTTTTCTTTTTCCACTTCCCCAGGCTCAGGAATTTTTACGATTTGCCCAATAGTCACTTCGGTTGAGAAGAAAGGTAACGAGTCGACAGGAATGGTTTTGAAAAACTTCTTCACTTCTGCTGGCGTCACAGTCAAATCTTTGGTGATGGTTCCCTGCATTTTTTCCACAACCATCTGCTCCTTTACGCTCTCACGAAGTTCGTCTTTGAACTGATCTATGGTTTTCCCGTAGAATTCTTCGAGCCTTTCCTCTGAGCCAACCTGATTGATGAAGAATTGCAGTCTGCGATCCAAATTACTTTCCACATCACCATCTTCCACCATCACAGAGTCGATTTCAGCTTTGGCTACAAGCATTTTATTGATAACCAGGGTTTCCAAGGCGTCGCATCTGGTGATACCTGTAATATCGTTTCTCGATAGCATTTCCAGGTAGGATTTTTCCATGTCCGACCTTAATATGATATAGTTATCGACCTTAGCGATGATCTCATCCAATACCATGGTTTGTTGTCCCATTACTTTCAGGGATGCCACCGCAGTCAAAGCCAGTGAAAGTGCGAATATTCTAGTTCCTGTAAATTTCAAATTCATCGTTTTGTTGCGCCTCGTTTATGATCTCTTCTTCCAGTTTCTTAGCGAGCTCAATTTTACGCTTATTAAGAATAATATTAACTATGTCTTCTCTGATAAACTCCAACGGAGAAACCTGATCAGAGATTTTGTATTCAAGCAGTTTTATGAAGTAAATAAATTTGTCATCCGACGACTCGACGAAAGAATTATCCCGCAAAAACTGAACTTTGTTGGGAATGGTGGCAAGCGGCGTGCTTTTCACCACCTCATCAAAGTTGAGCCAGGCGTTGTCCTCAAGTGAGGAGGATATTGCAAACCTGAAGCAATATGACTTGATTTCTTCCATGTCGGAGTCGGGGTAACTTCTTAACAGACCCCGGATTCGTGAAATTCGTGGGGCCTCCTTGGGAATTTTGACAAAGAGGCACTTGATAATATTCTGCTTCAGCAGAAAGTTCTCAAACTTATCATCGTAATAGGTTTGTATTTCCTGCTCAGAAACCTCCTTGCTAAGGCGCCTGCTGATCTCATATTTTTCAAACTCATGCACCATGAGGGCATATTTATAGTCAAGCACTTTGCGTTCGATTTCTGCTTCGTTGAATTCTATCTTCGAAGACGCCTTGGCAATCATGAGTTGTTTTTTTATCCAACCATCAACGTACTTCTCAACAAGCTTGACACTGTCTTCAGGAGATAAATTTTCAGGAGCAATTCCCGTGAGGTCCGCTTTATAGAGGTAAGTGTCAAACACACGTGCTACCGGAATTTCCTGAACATTAGCTTCCTCTCCTGATTTTAGCTTTATGAACTCGCAGCTATGCAGTAGAGAAACGAAGAGAATAAAAGGAAGGTATCTAATTTTCATTAAGTTGTTTTACTACATTTTTCCAAGCCCTGCCGTTCACCTTTACCGGGTACTTTGCCTTCAGCTCATTTAGCCACGTGGTTTCCAGAAATTCCTGGTAATCTGAAACCACTTTGCCTTTGACCTCTACCAGATCTTTTCGGGCAGACTGCTGTATATTCCTTATATACATTATCCTCGAGAAGGCGCCGTCGTTGACGAAATGAATCCCCGCCTTCCAGTATTCTTTGGGAACCAGATTGTTGTCTTTCTCAAGTAGAGTATTTGAAACCTTCAAAGATAGCGTATCCGGGCCATTGAAATATTTTTCCAACACACTTTTTGATCGGGTGAGCAATTCAATTTGCGAGGAGTTGATTTCATCTTCGATAAAGCCGACCCTTGACACCACCTCGGGAAATGCCGTCTTTATTTCCTGAGTGGATTTTTTGTTTGCGTAAATGAACAGGCCTAAGGTGTCAATCGAACTGAATACCTCTGCAAGACCAGCCTTTGTTACTTCCCATTCTGGTGAGGTGCCAACGGTGTACTTTCTTAAAAGAAACAATGTGTCGATGGAAGAACCCATCAGGCTTTCCAGCACTTGTTTTTCACCTTCAATGCTCAATATCTCTGCCCGTTCATTCCATATATAATCATCCCTGTGCTCTGAGAAAAAGTTGTTCAAGCCCACCGTATCGGTGTTTGCCATCTGCCACACCTTTTCATTCATGACCTCAAACAGCAGAGTGCCATCAAAGTACTCATTGTACAAAAACCGGTAAGCTGGATTAGTGGCATAGAGTTGCTGGAGCTCGATGTCTTCCAGTTTCTCGAGTAAGAAATCGTCCCAAAGCTCAGCAGCATATTTTTCAGCCGTTAGGTGGCTGCTTTTCTTTTGGTTTACCTCCACATACCTAAAGAAATCTTCAGTTGTCAATTGGGTCTCGGCTGCGCTAAACAAAACTTTTTTCAATTCAGAGCCTCCGGCATCGTAAGACCAATTGCCCTCAGTGAGCCTGCCATCCAGCAGTGAGAAGGCGGCTTCTTTCTGCTCAACAAAAACCTTCACGTTTAGGCGACTGATCAAACTATCAACAGTTTGATCATTTCTGCTGGAGGCACGGTCGTCGCCCGAAATGCGTGATTCGATCATTGCCCTCACTTCTTCCAAAGGTGGTACTGGCTTTCTCTCCACCAGTTTGATGATGTGCCACCCATTTTGTGCCTTGAGAGGCTCAGAAATGTCGCCGGGCTTGTTCAAACCACTTGCCGCCGTATAAAATGATGCTGGTAGCTGCCTAAAGGTTAGCCAGGGTAGTTCTCCACCTTTGCTTTTGTTGGAGGCTTCGTCGCTGTATTGTGCTACCAAGGTGTTCCAGTCTTCACCTTTGTCGAGTTTTGCTTTTACCTCCGTAGCCCTGGTGTACGCCAATGTTGAATCGGCATTCATTTTGAAGAATATATGGGCGAGTTTAATAGACCCCAGGGCTTTTCGCCTTGAATGGACATATACAACGTGGTAACCGAACGATGTTTTGAACGGGTCAGATACTTTTCCGGGCGCTGTTTTAAAGGCCGCATTTTCGAAGGGGTACACCATTTGGAAGGCTCCAAAATAACCCAAATAGCCATTGTTTTGCGCAGCCGACGGATCTTGCGAATATTGTTTGGCCAGGGTGGCAAATGATTCTCCATTACCTACCCTTTTTTTGATGTCAAGGAGTAGGTTGTATGCTTTGAGGGTATCTTCGGGTGAGGCATTCGCTGGTACTTCTATGAGAATATGGGAAGCCTCCACCTCCTCAAGGGTGCGGCTGTAAGCTTCTCTGACCAGCTCCTCGTTAATGAGGTTTTCGGTCAGGTAAGGTTTTGCCAATTGTTTTTTGTAGCCAGCCATTTCCTCAACAAATGCTGGCTTTTTATCATAACCAAGTGCTTTTGCCTCCTTTACCTTGAGCCGGAAATTGACATAGAGCTTGAAGTAGTCGTCAAGTTCTTTCTCTGTGAAAGACCCGGAAGTCGCCTGCCGGTTTTTGTTGAAGGCATAGAGAAACTCGTCTGTCGAAAAGGTTTCGTCACCAATCTGAAATAGGTGATCATCTTTCTGGGAGAGTAACGGATTGGATAGACCAAATGAAAAAATGAAAAAGGCAAAAAGGACTCCCTTGGGCTTCATTATTCTGTTCGAGGTGTTTTGACTATTTGTTAAAATCCTTCGTGAGTCTGCAAACATTGTAACCATTGGACTGGTAGAATTCGATTTTATCCATGATCCGGTTAACGAGCATCAGGCCAATGCCTCCCTTTTTCTTGGTTCTGATAATATCTGACAGCGAGGGCTCTTTGTACTGAGCCATGTTGAATGCCTCACCGTGGTCTTTTATTTCGAATACTGTCGTTTTATCTGCTTTGAATTCGACCGAAATTTCAATCGACTCGTTGGCATCGCACCCATGGGAATGAATGATAAGGTTAGCGCACACCTCGTCCACAGCAAGCACAACCTTGTGACTTTCCACATCGGAAAGGCCATGCTGCCTCAGCAAATCGTCAACGAATTGACGAATCTCCTGAAGTTTATCAGTACTGCACGATGCCTTATAATTATATAACATTTAATAAACCCTTAGCGGACTTTTCGTCATCAACAATTTTTAAAAGCTGATCGAGACCCAAAATTTGAAAAACATGGAAAACCTTGTCCTGCAAGCCGAAAATAACCATGTTAATTTCCTTTATTTCCAGTTCTTGTATGTACGACATAAATACTCCCAGTCCTGCAGAAGAAATATAGTTAAGCCCAGAGCAGTCGATCATTATTTTTTTGAAGCCATCAGATACAGCGTTCTGGATGGTTGCATCGAGCTGAATAGATGAACTTGCATCCACTTCGCCTCCAACGCTAATGCACACATACTCTTTGTCTTCTGCTGTAGAGATTTCAATCATTTTTTAGTTTTTACGGATTCAACACTTTTAACGTTTTCATGCCCAGTGAACTTTACGATGAGCATGGTATAATCATCGTCCAACGATCGTTTTCCACAGAAATCGTATAAATCATCAATGATCCCGTCCTTTATTTTGTCGGGCGATAGGTTAGCATGCTTAAGTAGAGAGGTGCGGAGGCGATCGTAGCCAAATTCCTCCTGGTTCTGATTAGTGGCTTCCGTAATACCGTCAGTGTATAACACAAACACATCCTCCGGCTTATAGTAGAACTCATTAACCTGAACATAGTCTTCGAAGGAAGAGTTTCGTAATATCCCCAACCCCAGACCCTTATTTTTGAAGAAGCTGGTCTCCCTTGTACGGCCATCCAGATATAAAGTTGGGCAGTGCCCTGCTCTGGTGAACCTGACGATTTTACTTTTTGTATCAATAATGAAATAGGAAGCAGTAATAAACGAGGTTTTTTCAAGGCACCTACTTAATGCACTGTTGGCTTGTACCATAAACTCCTTCGGCTCCAGGTCGAGCTGGGCAAGGCTGTGGAAAATCCCCTTCATCTGGCTCATATGGAAGGCGGCTGACGTGCCTTTGCCGGAAACGTCGGCTATGATAAGGGCTACTTTATTGTCGTTGATGCGAAAGGTGTCGTAATAATCGCCCCCTACTTCATCGGCAGCCATAGAAAATGCCGTGATGTTATAGTCGTGGTTTTTATCCAGCGTTTGAGGTAAAAGGCTTTTTTGAACCCGGGAGGCAATTTTCAGCTCTTCCTTGTACCGTTCGTTTTCCAGGGCCTCGTTTAACAGGCGAAAGTTTTCAATCGAAATACTCGCCTGATTCACATAGGTGTTAATGATGTCGATCATTTCCTTGTTGAAGGAGTCATCGACCTCTTTTAGCAAGGCAAGTGTCCCTATTTGCTCGTTTTTAACAATGATCGGATAAACCAGTATTGACTTGAAGGGCACCTTTTTCAGCGTAGCAGTTAGCTTTTGACTGGTAGGGTTCCGTTCAAGTTCGGAATTGAGGATGCGTTTGAGCGTGCTGTTTTGAGCCGCCTCCTTTATTTTATCAATGAGGTCTGGGTTGAGGTTTCTTACCAGCAACTCCTGCTTGCCAGCTTTGGCATCAGTCACTTCTAGCCAGGCAGCGTCGGCAAACACAGCGCTTACAGCACTATCAAGCAGTATTTCGAAGACCTGTTCTTCCTTTTGTCCGGTTGGGATGGTCTGGCTCAGCCGCTGAAAATTTATTACCTCTTCAAGCTTGCTCTCAAAAACAGATGACGTGGGAAGGTTAAACAGGATGACAAGGACTGAAAAAACTGAATAAATGAAGATGAAGGCGAAGACAGCCAGTACAAAAACATTGTTCAGCAGGTCAGTAATGAGCACGGACTCGTTGGAATATCCAACCAGGCTCATGAAGAAGTACCACAGATAAATGATGACCAGCAGCAGAAACAAGATGCTTTTCCACTTTTGCTTGAAATTGAGATAGGCGACCCATTTCAAATTGACAGACAAGATCAACCCAATGCCAACGAGCAAGAGAATTACTGTGTTAAATGGAACGTCGAATAACTTGTATCCGGAAAACTCAAAGGCTAGACTTAGAAAAAGAAAATATTCAAAGAACTGCCAGGTGCGGAGTAGTTTTTTTGATTTTTGATAAAGGATCAGCCTTTTCCAAACGATAAAGGTGGAAATCAAAAACGCCAGGATCAGTCCCAGGTTGACCAGATAAAAGAAGTTGATCAGCAGGATATTCTTGGTGAGCATAGAGCCTCCAAAAACATAGAAAAAGAACTTGATCGACAGTGAAACGATGGTAGTAAGGAGCCCCGTTACAAATACCCGCCACAACAGATCGATGAAATTGATGCTCTCTGCCTTGCCAATGCTGTAGCGATAATAAACGCCAACAGACAAGATAAAAAGGATGAGAAAAGCGTGGGGTAAAAACTGGGGTATACCCAATGAGGCGTTGTTCTTCTGATCGAAAAGGATCGACAGGTTGGTCAATAGCAGCAACGTCCAGAATATAATTCCGAAGGCTATGCTAAGTCTGACGATGCTTTTGTTCGACAACATCCAATAGTGTTACACCTGTTTGACAGGGCAATTTAAATAAATCACTAATTACTGTAAAAATATAAAAGCTGCCCAAAGACAGCTTTTATTATGCTATGGTGATAATTATTATCTCGACGAATAATTGGGAGCCTCTCTGGTGACGGCAATATCATGCGGATGACTTTCACGCACACCAGCGGCAGTAATTTTCACAAAATGGGCTTTCTGCAAGTCTTCGATGCCAGCAGCACCACAATAGCCCATGCCCGCCTTCAGTCCGCCAACGAGTTGGTATAGAACTTCCGACACCAGGCCTTTGAAAGGAACACGGCCAACAATACCTTCCGGCACCAGTTTCTTCACGTCGTCCTCAGCATCCTGGAAGTAACGGTCTTTTGAGCCACTTTCCATGGCTTCGACTGAGCCCATTCCTCTGTATGTCTTGAATTTCCTTCCTTCGTAAATAATGATCTCCCCGGGTGCCTCTTCTGTCCCAGCCAGTAGCGACCCAATCATGATGCTGCTGGCACCACCTGCAATGGCCTTCACCAGGTCACCAGAGAAGCGGACGCCGCCGTCGGCAATGACTGGCACCCCGCTGCCCTTGATAGCCTCTGCGGACTCTACCACTGCTGATAGCTGAGGTACGCCCACACCAGCTATGATTCTGGTGGTGCAGATACTGCCAGGGCCAACGCCTACCTTCACGGCGTCGGCACCTGCATCAACAAGCGCTTTGGCCGCTTCGCCAGTAGCAATGTTTCCGACAATCATATCAAGGTCGGGATAGGCCTTCTTCACCCTTTTGGCGGTGTCAATAACCCCCTTTGAATGGCCATGTGCGGTATCGATACTGATCACATCAACGCCCGCTTTTATCAACAAATCGACCCGATCCAAAATGTCCTCTGTAACGCCCACCGCAGCTCCTACTCTCAGCCTGCCAAACTCATCCTTACATGCGTATGGACGATCCTTTTTCTTTAAAATGTCTTTATAGGTAATTAAGCCACTCAGTCTGCCCGACTTGTCGACGATGGGAAGCTTCTCAATTTTAAACTCCTGCAAAATATCCTCAGCCTGCGCAAGGTCGATGCCCACATCTGCAGTAATCAGCTTACCTGTGGTCATTACGTCCTTTACCGGCACGTTCATTTTTTTCTGAAAGCGCAAATCCCGGTTGGTAATGATGCCTACCAGTTTTCGATCTCCGTCAATGACCGGAATACCCCCAATCTTGAATTCACGCATGATAGCGACGGCATCGCCTACTGTCGAGTTCACATCAAGCGTGATGGGATCGAGGATCATGCCACTTTGAGAGCGCTTCACTTTTCGCACCTGCTCGGCCTGGGCCTCTATCGACATGTTTTTGTGAATGAAACCAAGGCCGCCTTCTAAGGCCATAGCAATGGCAAGAGAATATTCGGTGACCGTGTCCATAGCCGCAGACACCAGGGGCACATTAAGTCTGATATTTCTGGTAAGTTGCGTCGAAGTATCTGTCTGACGTGGAAGTACTTCAGAATACGCTGGGAGCAATAGTACGTCGTCGTAAGTGAGCGCTTCGTACTTGAACTTGGAGTTATTGAGGGCCATTTGCAAATAATAATTTACGTGATATTATTTGCGGGGCAAAATTAAAGATATTAAAGATTATTCGGAACGGTTAGTTCGAAATTAATTTTAACGAAAGAATATTTGGGCATGGAGTGGTTTTTGGAAGGATTGAAGAGTGGCGTGCAACAAATGACCTGGCTGGAGGCAATAGCCGTATTCTTTGGGCTTTTGAGCGTGTGGTATTCCATGAGGAGAGACATTTTGGTTTTCCCTACCGGAATAGTAAGTACTGTTATTTTTGTCTATATCTGCTTTCCAGCCAAGCTTTATGCCGACATGGCCATCAATGTTTATTACACTGCCATGAGTGTGTATGGATGGATTCTTTGGAGTAAAAAGAACCCTGGAGAAGAAGCGCTTCCGGTGAGTTATAACAGCCGACGGGAAAATGTAATTACCTTTTTTTTCCTGGGTGGATCATTTGCATTCTGGTATTACATCCTTACTCAGCATACTGACAGTGACGTACCTCTTTGGGACTCCTTGACGACGGCAATTTTCATCGTGGGCATGTGGCTAATGGCAAAAAAGAAAGTGGAGAACTGGATCGCCTGGATTCTCGGCGACCTGATTTCCGTGCCACTTTACTTCTACAAAGGGCTATTGCTGGCCAGCTTTCAGTTTTTCATTTTCACAATAATTGCCGTGGTGGGACTTGTCGCCTGGATAAATGATGTGAAGCGACAAAAACAAAAGGCTGTATGATTAAGAGGATAGGCATCATCGGCCCCGAATCAACAGGCAAGTCAACTTTGAGCCAGCAGCTGGCGACACATTTCCACACACAGTGGGTACCCGAGTTTGCCAGGCAATACCTTATCGACATTAATCGACCGTACGAGGAAAGTGATTTGCTGGCTATTGCAAAAGGTCAGAAAGAGAAAGAGGAGCAGTTGTTTCGAAGCGCCAACAGGTTTTTGTTTTGCGACACAACACTTATCGTTGTGAAAGTGTGGAGTGAACACAGTTATGGCCGATGTGACCCCTGGATTGAAGAGCAGGTTGATCAGATGCAATACGATTATTTTTTGCTGACCGACATTGACATGCCCTGGGAAGAAGACTCTCAGAGGGAGCATCCGCATATGCGAAAGTATTTTTTTGACATTTACCAAACCTACCTCGAAAAGGAATGTCTCCCTTATACGTTAGTCAGTGGGAATGAGGAAGAAAGGCTACAATTAGCCATTGCGAAAGTAGCCTCGCTGACAGCTTGAAATTGGCTCCTTTTCCAGGCTGCCGGATTCACCGATTTGATTCCTACCTAAATTCTTCCTTACCTTAGCAGCGTAATTTTACCAGGGGTGCCCTACCTGCCAGTTGGCGGGATAAGTTCGGGCTGAGATTATACCCTTTGAACCTGATCCGGGTAATGCCGGCGCAAGGGAAAGGAGGTGAAACGTTAAGGTGGCAGAAACCCCTTGATGCCACTGATGTTTAACCGAAAAATTTAAAGTACATGTTTAACAAAAAAATGTTGGTCGTCAGCTTATGGCTGGCACTAACGGCTGTGTTCGCCACGGCGAACGCAAGTGCACAGTCGCTTTCAGGCAAAGTGACTGATGCAGAAACGAATGAGGCCCTTCCGGGAGCTAATGTGGTCGTTGTACAAAGTGGAAAAGGAGTTTCTACCAATAATTTGGGCAACTACTACCTGACAGGACTGTCTAAAGGGCAGGTGACCATCAAAGTGTCTTTTGTAGGGTATGAAACGGTCGAGAAAGCAATTTCAGGTGGTACAGAGGAAGTCATGAACTTTGGCCTTTCCAAAGACTTGCTGCTTGATGAAGGCATCATTGTGTCCTCAACACGGGCCAATGAGAAAACGCCGATGACATTTTCCACTATTTCCAACAAGGAAATAAAGGCACAAAACCTTGGCCAGGACATGCCGATGCTGGTCAACTGGTCACCATCCGTGGTGACTACCTCCGATGCAGGTGCTGGAGTTGGCTATACCGGTATCCGGATCAGGGGAAGCGACGCTACCCGGATCAATGTGACCATCAATGGAGTTCCGCTCAATGATTCAGAATCGCATGGCACTTTCTGGGTCAATACGCCCGATTTGGCGTCATCTACCAACAATATTCAGATCCAGAGGGGCGTGGGTGCTTCGACCAATGGAGCAGGGGCGTTTGGTGCCACCATCAACCTCCAAACTTCCATGCCTTCTACCGAAGGTTTTGGTGAAATCAACAACTCATTTGGATCGTTCGGCACAAGAAAACACAACATTGTGTACAACACCGGCTTGATCAAGGATCACTGGTCGTTTGAAGGCAGGCTGTCAAAAATTGCGTCGGATGGTTATATAGACCGGGCGTCTTCTGATTTGCAGTCATACTTCCTTTCAGGAGGGTATTACGGCAAGAAAACCATTGTGAAAGCGCTGGTTTTTGGAGGCAAAGAAGTAACCTACCAGTCGTGGTGGGGTACGCCTGAAGCGAGGCTCAACAACGACGAAGAAGGTATGCAGGAAGTGATCGCCAACAACGGGTATTCGCAGGCTCAGGCAGACAACTTGCTCAACTCGGGCCGCACTTTCAACTACTATCAGTACGACAACGAGGTTGATAACTATCAGCAAGACCACTACCAACTGCACCTGACTCACCAACTGAGCAAAGAGTGGTCGGTGAATGGTGCATTGCATTACACTTATGGCCGGGGCTACTATGAGCAGTACCGGGAGGGCGACGACTTTTCTGACTATGGGCTCAACCCGATCGTAACAGAAAACACCACCATTGAGACGACAGATTTGATTCGCCGTCGCTGGCTGGACAATGATTTCTACGGGTTTACCTATAGCATCAACTACAGTGGCCAGAAGTGGCAGACAACGTTGGGCGGAGGCCTCAACGTGTATGATGGAGATCACTTTGGCGAGATCATTTGGGCCAGGTATGCAAGCAATTCCGAAATCAGAGACAGGTATTACCAAAGCAATGCGCTGAAGAAGGACTTCAATAGCTACCTGAAAGCCAACTATCAACTTACCGACAGGTTGAATGCCTACGGCGATCTGCAAATTCGTACGATTGGCTACACTGCCGAAGGGGTTGACAGCGACCAGGCCGCTATTGATGTGGACAAGAATTTCTTCTTTTTTAATCCAAAGGCAGGCCTTACTTATGCCCTTGAGGGGACTTCCCAGCTTTATGCCTCCTACAGTGTGGCACACAGAGAGCCAATTCGAAGCGACTTCATCGATGCTCCTGCTGGAAAAGTGCCGTCGCCTGAGATGCTGGGCAACTGGGAAGCTGGATACAAAACGGCCGGTGAGCGCTACTCGGCTGGTGCCAACTTCTATCTGATGGACTACAAAGATCAGTTGGTATTGACTGGCGAGGTTAACGACGTAGGCTCGTCCGTCCGTACCAATGTAGCCGACAGCCACAGGGCAGGTATCGAACTACAGGGCTCTTTACAGCTAACCAACCAGCTAACCTGGAATGCCAATCTGACGCTGAGCAGAAACAAGATCAAGGAGTTCACAGAAGTGCTTTACGACTACGGCACCAACTTTGACGAATACAACGAGATCAGAAATGTTTATAACGACACTGACATCTCTTTCTCTCCCAATGTCATTGCAGGGTCTCAGCTTTTCTACCGCCCGTTCCCGGCCTTTGAAGCAGGGCTGCTTACCAAGTATGTTGGCCGCCAATACATGGACAACACACATATGGAGTCCCGGTCTATCGATCCTTACTTTGTGAATGACCTTCGCTTTACCTATGAGTGGAAGCCGGCCTGGGTAGACAGGATAGGGCTCAGCTTGCTGGTGAACAACGTATTCAGCACGCTATACTCTTCCAATGGATATACCTTCGGGTACTTCGGGGGAGCTTATGAGGTGCGAGAAAACTACTATTATCCTCAGGCAACGAGGAACTTTCTGGCAGCTTTATCTGTGAGGTTTTAATGGAGTTCATACCGTTTGCTGAAGCCAAAAAACTTGATCACCATCAGGTGATTGGAGTAGACTGCTTCCTTCCAGGCAGGCTCAATTTGAGCCACTGGAGGGGAGCAGGCCCTCCTGCTGAACTGGCCGAGGACACCAGTGCTGCCATTGCTATCAATGCTGTGGTAAAAGGCGCCGTTCCAGTTGAAGCGAGGTTTGTCACCAATAACCACTTTGATGTCGATGGGTTTATTGGCATTTGGTCGCTGCTGAACCCGAAACTGGCGCTAATGCACCAGCAGTTGTTAAAGGCAATGGCTTTGCTTGGCGATTTCAGGGAGCTCCCGAAAGATGGAGCGTTTGCTGATCAGGCGCTGAAACTTGTGGCATGGCTGAATAGCGTAGAAAAGAAAAAGTTTTATGCCCCTTTCGGAAAAGCTTATTTGGAAGAGGAGGCATGTGTTGAAAAGTACATCTTCTTTTTGTCAGCGTTTGAAAAAGTTTTGAATGACCCGGAGGTGTTTCGAGCCGATTGGGAAGAGGAATATGAGATGGTCAGACAGCACTTATCGCTATTGGCCAATCAGGGTAGTTTGAAGTTCTATGAAGACATAAGGCTGTTGGTGGTTCGTGCTCCAAGGCCACTTCATTATTATGCTCTTTTTGGAAAGTCGGCGCAGGCAGACATGGTGCTGACCATTTACCCGGAAAACCTGTATGAGTTAGAGTATAAATACACGACATGGGTAGACGCCTACGGCCGAAACCCGTACCCCAGGATTAACTTTCAGCTACTCATTGAAAAGCTAAATGGTTTGGAAACTTGCGGTGAAAAGTGGACAGGTGCCGATGTGACAGACACCGGGCCTATTCTTCGTCTTGGCCCTTCGATCAAAGACAAGGAAATACGTTTCGATCACCCTTTTAACAGGCAGTTCTATTCGTCGTCTATTCATCCGGAGTTGCTAGAAAACACTATCGTTTCTTTTTACCGCCACGCTTACCAGTCAACAGAGCCAAAGGAAATATGGGCCTGGCAGGAGATTCGACAAGTGAACGACGAGCTTATGAAAACATGGAAGAAATAATCATCTTCGTGTCGTTGTCAATCACTGTTAATGTCTTCGCACCATATCGTACGGGATGAACAAGAGCCGGCTTTGTTGACGCTGAATGCCGCATGGCTTCGTGACGAAACGCTGGCGAGTCTGCTGGAGTGGAGTCCGACGATTGTGGTGCCCGCCGGGGAGCTGGAGGTGTTAATCACCCTGGGAATCAAGCCCGATGTAGTGGTGGCGACCCATGAAGAGAAAATTCAACACGCCGTCGCCTGGGAAGCTTTCGCCCCCCTGACCATTTTGGAAAGAACAAGCGGACAGAATACTATCGTTGCTGCTCTTCATTACCTTTTGGCAAAACGACACAAAGCTGTCAATATTTTTTCCTCGCCATTTGACCTTTCCCTTTCGGAGTTTGCGCTCTTTTTCGCCAATATGGACATTGTGTTCTATACAGAGACAAGCCGATGGTTGTGGCTGCGAAGTGGGCAATACAACAAGTGGTTGCCAGCAGGCGCCAGGCTTACCGTTCGGCCACTCAATGAGCCGCAGGAGTTTATGTGGAGCGGTTTTACGACAAAGCCATCTCAGAACCCATTAAACAAGATGGCTCTTGACGTTGAAAAGGATGAAATGGTCTCTATTTCTTCGAATTTGCCCTTTCTCCTTGAGGAACAACTTTAGCCTACCCGTCCTCTGATCATCCTGTCTTTGCCATTGATGTCCTGTCGCAGTTCGATATTTGAGTAGCTCAATGAATCAAGCAGGTCTTTCATTTCCTTTCCGAAGGCTTCATTGATTTCGAAATAAAGCCAGCCTCCGTTTTTCAGGCCAGTGCGTGCCAGCCCGGCAATTTTTCTGTAAAAGATGAGCGGGTCGTCGTCCCCAACAAATAGTGCCAGGCTGGGATCAAATGCCAATACGTTTTTGCCCATTAAAGGCTTTTCTGAATGTCTCACGTAAGGGGGATTGCTAACGATGATATTAAAAGCCCCTTTATCGATCATTGCCTCCAGAATATTGGCATGTTTGAATTGGATCTCAGCTCCCAGCTTGCTCGCATTCTTTCTGGCAACTGCCAAGGCTGGTTCGGAAACATCCCAGCCCTCACACTGAAAGGTCGGCATTTCCAGCTTAGCACTGATGGGAATGCAGCCACTGCCGGTGCCTATGTCCAGAAGCTTTGCTCTGTCAGGTTTTTCATGAGAATTGACGATCCAGTGTACAAGTTCCTCTGTTTCAGGGCGGGGAATCAACACCTCTTTATTCACCTGAAATTTTCTGCCATAGAACCAGCCGTAACCTACCACATGTTGCACCGGCTCTTCATTTTTGAGCCTTTTAACTGCTTCTTCAAGCACGTCGAGATCGAAGTCCGACAACTCCAGTGGTTTCTTAGCCAGTCTTTCTTTGGCAGTAACTGCCAAAGTTCCTTCCAGCAGGTAATCCGTGATGCTTTGTGCTTCATTGGCGCCATAAATCAGGATCAATTGATTGGCCACTTCGGTGAATAGTTTGTCGGCAGAAGTAATAGCGGGGATAGGCAAGGCAATAAATTTTTTTGTCTCACAATTTATGTCAAATTTATGAGGCAAATGGCAATTGATTTGGAACAACACCAAGTATTCATGCGACGGGCCATTGAACTGGCGCAGTTAGGTTTGGGCAGTGCAAGTCCCAATCCATTGGTTGGCTGCGTGATAGTGAAAGACGGCCATGTCATTGGAGAAGGTTGGCACCGAAAATACGGAGAGGCACATGCCGAAGTAAACGCTGTGAATGCGGCAAAAGACCCTGAGCAGCTTCAAGGCGCCACTGTGTATGTCACACTTGAGCCCTGCTCCCACTTTGGCAAAACACCCCCCTGCGCCGATCTGCTTATCAGCAAGCAGGTGGCGGAAGTGATGGTGGCCGTTGAGGATCCCAACCCGCAAGTGGCCGGCAGAGGAATAGAGAAGCTAAAACAAGCAGGGATCACAGTGCAAGTGGGATTGCTGGCTGAGGAGGCTACGTGGCTGAACCGGCGGTTTTTAACTGCGATGAAAGATCACAGGCCCTACATCATCCTAAAATGGGCACAAACCATGGATGGTTTTGTTGCCCGGGAAAACCATGACTCGAAGTGGATCAGCAACGCCTATTCAAGAAAGCTGGTGCACAAGTGGCGGACGGAAGAGGACGCTATTTTGGTAGGGAGCAATACTGTGGCATATGACAACCCTCAGCTGACGGCAAGGGATTGGCCAGGCAATAATCCTGTGCGGGTAGTGCTGGATCCTGGTGATGAGTTGGATGGTAACTACCATGTACTTGACGGAAGTGTTTCCACGATCATTTATACAACGATACAAGAATCGATAGACGCCAACCTTGAGCTTGTGAAGGTCGATGCACATCATTATTTACCCGAGGTGTTAGCCGATCTTCGAAGAAGAAACATCCGATCGGTGATTATTGAGGGAGGTGCCAAAACGCTCGAATCGTTCATAGAAATGAACCTTTGGGACGAGGCCAGGGTTTTTTATGCACCCACGACATTTACGACAGGTATAAAGGCTCCAGTTTGCGGAGGGACTATTTTAAGGAAAGAAGATATTTTAGGCGATACATTCATTACTTACACAAGAAACTAATGGCAGAAACGCTGTTTATTCCCAAAGAAGCTACCAAGCAAGACAAATACGAAGCACTTGTACCGCAGATTGAAGCACTCATCGGGGGAGAACCTGATCTCACGGCCAACCTGGCCAATATTTCCGCCGCATTAAAATATGGGATGGGTTTCTTTTGGGTTGGTTTCTATATGGTCAAAGAAGACCAGCTAGTACTAGGGCCGTTTCAGGGGCCAATCGCTTGTACCAGAATCAACCTGGGTAAAGGCGTTTGTGGCTCTTCGTGGAAAGAGGCCAGGACTTTTATTGTGCCGGATGTTGATCAGTTTCCCGGTCACATTGCCTGTAGCGGCGATTCAAAATCGGAAATTGTGCTGCCCATCGTCAGGGCCGGTAAAGTGCTTGGCGTGCTCGATGTGGACAGCGACAAACTCAATGAGTTTGACGAGGTAGACCAGCGCTACCTCGAACAAATCATTGAAATGCTTCAAATTACTTCTTAACTACCAGTGTGCTGGCAATCATGTCGTGAAGCGCTTGTTTCTTTTCTGTAAAGCCCGCCATGATATACCCGATGCCCAGGATCATTGAAGAAACAATCTTGCCCAGGTTCCGGAGCAGGGCTTTGCCAAAATCGAGTTTGTTACCGTCTGCATCCGTAACTTTCAGGCCGAGTGCGATTTTACCGACAGTGGCTTGGCTTTTGCTCGATTCCATCAAGGAGAAATAGAGCACTTGAATAGCAAACGTGATGAAAATGGTGACGCTCATTACGCTAGCAAAAGCAGCTATCATACCCACGGCCTCTTCTGTGCTCATCGAGTCATCAAATAAGCCGGGTGTGGTGGCAAAGCCAAAGCCCAGCGCTGCAAAAATTGGTAGTAAAACGAAAGATTGAGCTACATAAACAATTATATAGTCGATAATGTAGGCTACAAATCGCAGCCAAAATCCAGCATAATTAGTAGATGACATAGTGTGTAAGGGTTGGTTTTTATGAAAAGATATAAATTTCTTTTCACTAAACCACCTTTGTGGAAGCGAATGCTTTAGGCCAGCCTGGCAATCACCGTTTTGCCGCCAGTTGTTTTGTCGTTGATGTTGACTTCAATTTTGGCATCAAGCGGTAAAAAAACATCAACTCTCGAACCGAATTTAATAAAGCCAAATTCTTCTCCCTGGGTCAGTTGATCGCCTTCTTTCACATACCATTTGATACGGCGGGCCACTGCGCCGGCTATTTGGCGGAACAGCACTTTCACACCCTTGTCGTTTTCCATCACCACGGTCGTTCTTTCGTTTTCGGTACTCGACTTGGGGTGCCAGGCAACAAGGTATTTTCCGGGGTGGTATTTAAAAAAGCTTACTTTTCCTTTGATGGGAGCCCGGTTGACATGCACGTTAAGAGGCGACATAAAAATAGAAATCTGTATGCGCTCGTCTTTCAGGCATTCGTCTTCCGTGGTTTTTTCAATCACCACCACTTTTCCTTCGGCAGGTGCATAAACAGCTCTAGGGTCTTCGGGAGTCACGCATGTTGGAAGCCTGAAAAACTGAAGAACAAGAAGGTAGATCACTATGCTGGCAGCAAGCACCAGGGTATGAACAAGCGACATTGCCACATAATTGAAAACTACGTAGTTCAAGCCGATGAAAATAATCGCCATTACCAGCAATAATGTTCTACCTTCTTTGTGTATGGTCATACTACTAAAATCTACCCCTGAATTTATAAGTTTTGGCTACTTTATCGATGGCCACAATATAAGCGGCTATTCTTAAAGAAACATTATACTCCTGAGAGGTTTTGAACACGTTGTTGAACGCATCCTTCATGATTCTGTCAGAGCGACGGCTCACTCTGTCTGCAGTCCACTTATAGCCCAGGCGGTTTTGCACCCACTCGAAGTAGGATACAGTTACCCCACCAGCGTTGGCCAGGATGTCAGGCACAGCCATGATACCCTTGTCATTCAACAAAGCATCGGCTTTGGCTGAAGTTGGCCCATTGGCGCCTTCCACAATCAGCTTCGCTTTTATCTGGTCTGCGTTGTGCACGGTAATCACGTCTTCTTTTGCTGCTGGCACCAAAACATCGAGGTTAAGGGTGAGCAGGTCGTCGCCTGCAATTTTTTCGGCACCTTTGAAGCCTTCAAGTGAGCCGTTGTTTGCATTGCGATACTCTATGGCTTTGTTAATGTCAATTCCGCTGTCGTTGTAGTAGGCTCCTGAAATATCACTAACGGCAACGACTGAGGCGCCTCTTTCTTCCAAAAGTGTAGCGGCCCATGACCCTACGTTGCCAAACCCCTGAACAGCTACTTTGGCATGATAAGGATTGATTTTTAATTTCTCCATTGCCGCCAGCGCAGTAATCATTACCCCACGACCGGTAGCTTCAGTGCGGCCCAAAGAACCACCTAAGACGAGCGGCTTGCCCGTAACAACCGCATTCACAGTCATGCCCTGAGCACGGGAGTATTCGTCCATCAACCAGGCCATTTCACGAGGACCGGTACCCATATCGGGGGCGGGAATGTCTCTGTCAGGCCCGAATATTTCGACAAGTGCGCCCGTGTAGGCCCTGGTCAACCGTTCGATTTCACCTGGCGACATATTGCGTGGATTGCAGATGATGCCGCCTTTGGCACCACCATAGGGAATGTCCACCACGGCGCATTTCCACGTCATCCAGGCGGCCAATGCTTTTACTTCATCCAGGTGAACGTCCATGTCGTAGCGGATGCCACCTTTGGACGGGCCCAGAATGTTGGAGTGAATTACCCGATAGCCTTCAAACACTTGTACGCTGCCATCATCCATGGTAATAGGAAGGTTCACTATTACCTGCTTAACGGGTGACTTCAGCACGTTGTACACCTCATCATCCAGTCCAAGACATTTTGCTGCAATGTCAAACCTGGACATCATCGATTCGAAAGGATTTTCTTTGTCCTTTATCGGTGCCGGTTCTATGTAAGCCATAAAAATATAAAAGGGTTAATGTGTTGTATTCGGTGGCAAAGCTACTAAAAGCAATAGAAAGTTTGCTCAAAAAAGCTGAAATGTACATTTTTTAGCAAAGGCGTCAACTATCTGGAGAATGATGGCTTTGCACGCTGGTAAAATCAAAGAAGCCTTAGGAAAACAATAATAAACGGGACAGAAAGCAGCAAACCATCAAATCGATCCAAAAACCCTCCATGGCCTGGAATACTTTTCCCCGAATCTTTGATTTCCATGCTTCTTTTGAAAAGAGACTCCACCAGGTCGCCATAGGTTCCGGCGACGATGATGATGACTGAAACGGCCAGCCATTCCCAGAGGGGCAGCACAGTAAAGAACATGGAAAGGCCATAAGCCATTGCCAGCGAGGTCAGGGCACCGCCCACACTGCCTTCCCATGATTTCTTTGGCGACACTCTTTCAAAAAGTTTGGTCTTGCCAAAGTTGACACCTGCAAAGTAAGCACCGGTATCGCTGGCCCAAAGTATCAGCAGCAGGCCAACTATTATTTCCCAATGATATTCGCCTCTTGAGAAGGCAATAAAGTTAAGGAGCGCAAAAGGAACCGCCACGTAGATAATTCCGAGAAAGGTAAAACCAATATTAGTAAATGGGTTCTTTTCGTTCTTTTTATAGAGCTTGATAAAAAAGATGGTTGCCAGCAAAGGAAAAATAAGAAAGGCGTATTTACCGTCAATCTCTCCAGTTTCAACAAAGAAGGTGAGACAAAATATAATCGCCCCAATAAAGCAACCCAGGAAGCGCAACGGCAAAATGCCGTGAAGCCGCACCAGATTATAAAACTCCATTTGGGTGAGAAGAGTCAGAATGAAAAAAATGGCAAAATAGGTGTAGGGGCTGTAAATAATCAGGAAGAGCAAGATGGGGGCTCCTATGACTGCGGCAATAATTCTTTGGGTTAGGTTGTTGAACCTATTCAAAATGGATGTCATCGTTGATCATTTTCACAGCGCTGAGGACATTCTCAGATGAAACATACACCTCATAGTTGCCCAACTGATAGAGAGAATCTTTTTTACTAACTACCACAGCGGAAATATCATTTTCCTCTAATACTGCCTTCACAATTTCCGCTTTGTGTTGTTGGTTATTTGTAAACACCTTTTGCCAGTTATCCATCAGCGTTTTCCAGGTTCCTGTGAAACTTAATAAAGAGGTAAGTGAGGGCAGCACCAATAATAAAGAAAAACCCTACTGTTTCCAAAGGCACAGTCTCTGTATCGTCGATGTTGAAGTCGACCAGGTCATTTTTGTACAGGTAAAGCATTACCAGGCTGAACCCGTTGTTGAAGAAGTGTGCCAGCATGGCAAGCACCAGACTGCCCGACCAGTAGAAAATGTAGCCAAAAAGGGCACCCAAGAATAACCTTGGCACAAATCCATAGAATTGAACGTGGAAGGCACTGAAGAACAAAGCACTGATCCAAATGGCCGCATGCGGGTTTCGAACCAGTTGCTGAAGCCTGGTTTGAATAAGCCCTCTGAAAAGAAGCTCTTCACCAATGCCGGGTATAATGGCGACTACAAACAAAGCAACCAGTAGCTCGCCAAAACCAGAGAAGTCGGTCAGGTATTCGGTAATCACTTTAAGTTGTTCCTCTTTGGCTTGAGCCCATTGCTCAAAGCCACTCATAAACTCGGGGAAGGTCAGGTTGAGATTCCATTCTATGAAAAGACTGTTGACAACCATGAAACAAAAAGTGATCAGGATGACATAAATCAATGGTTGCCAATAGCGGGTGTCAACTGAAAAATAGGTGCTTACTTTTGTGCCTTGATAAAGTTTGATGTAGAACAGGGGCACGAGAATAAACGCTCCGACCGATCCAACAGCCTGGGTGGTGTACAGCGCCACCTTGGATCGTGGGTCGCCCATGTCCGTCAGCAGCCTCATTGTTTCTTCAAACCCCGTATTAAAAAGCAGCATCAGCGGCACCACGGAAACTATCTGAAACACGATCATTCCACCAAAACAAAATAAAACCAGCTGGAGCAGGCCAAGCCCCGGCCCCTTCAAATCTCTTATTTCAAGGAAACTATTGTACTTTTGCATCTTGTTAGATTAGCTGATGTAACACAACTGGTCACATTCGGCCCTAAAGGTAGACATACGGTGGTAAAAATAGGTAACATAGAACTGGGAGAATTCCCGCTTTTGCTGGCACCCATGGAGGATGTAAGTGACCCTCCGTTCCGTGCAGTGTGCAAAGATAACGGTGCCGACCTGATGTACACCGAGTTTATCAGCAGCGAGGGGCTCATCCGTGACGCCATAAAAAGCAGGAAGAAGCTCGACATTTTTCCTTACGAAAAGCCCATTGGTATTCAGATTTTTGGTGGCGACGAGGAGGCCATGGCTATGTCGGCGAGAATAGTGGATGCCACCCAGCCCGATATTTTGGATATCAACTATGGCTGCCCGGTGAAGAAAGTGGTTTGCAAAGGGGCGGGTGCCGGGGTACTTCGGGATATCCCGTTGATGGTTCGGCTGACCCAGGCAGTGGTGAAGTCTACCAGCTTGCCAGTGACAGTAAAAACCAGGCTTGGCTGGGACGACAGTAGTATCAACATAGAAGAGGTGGCCGAGCGACTACAGGATGTGGGGATCAAAGCGCTGAGTATACATGGTCGAACCAGGGCGCAGCTTTACAAGGGTGAAGCCGACTGGACGTTAATCAAAAAAGTGAAAGAGAATCCGAGGATACAGATACCGATCTTTGGCAATGGCGACATTGACACTCCGGAAAAGGCACTTGAATACAAGAACAAGTATGGAGTTGATGGCATCATGATTGGGAGGGCAGCAATAGGCTACCCCTGGATTTTTAATGAGATCAAACATTTCATGAAGACCGGAGAAAAGCTGACAGCGCCGAGCATGAAGCAAAGAATAGAGGTGGCCAGAAAGCACCTTAAGTTCTCTGTTGAATGGAAAGGTGAGAAGACAGGCATCCTGGAAATGCGCAGGCACTACACTAGTTATTTTAGAAACATCCCCAACATAAAGCCCTACAGGCAACAACTGGTGGAGTTCGACACCTATGAACAGGTAGATCAACTGCTTTGTGAAATGGAGCAGGAATTCATGAACGCTTTCGTGGAGGCATAGACAATATGAGCAAACCAGCCAGCCAGATGAGTGACAAAGCGCTCGCATGGCTTTTATTGATTACACTTTCCTTCATTTGGGGCAGCAGCTTTATTCTTATCAAAAGAGGACTCATAATTTATTCTCCATTGGAACTCGGTGCGCTGAGAATAGTAACAGCAGGTTTGTTTCTTCTGCCCATTGCTGTCAGCCGTATTGGTAAACTTTCGAAGCGTAACTGGCAGATTCTTCTTCTTGCTGGCTTTGTAGGAAGCTTCGGACCGGCTTTTTTGTTTGCCCTTGCACAAACGCATCTCAATAGCGGGCTGGCAGGGTCGCTCAACGCACTTACCCCTCTTTTCACTATAGTAATAGGGGGCTGGTTTTTTGGTTCCACTTTCACCAGGAGGAATGCCATAGGCATCGCTATCGGCTTCGTGGGCACTGTGCTTTTGATCTTTGCAGGTAGCGATAGCGGTATTTCGGGTTTTAATTTTTATGCGCTGTTCGTAGTGCTTGCTACTATCTTGTACGCTACCAATCTTAACATTATCAAGGCCTACCTTGGCGACCTGAAGCCGTTGACAATTACGAGTGTTTCGCTGCTCATGGTGCTGCCCCTTGCTCTGGTTATTCTGGCAAGCGCCACCGACTTCAGCACAAAAATCATTTATACAAAAGGAGCCTGGGAGGCCCTTGGCTATATCAGCATTCTGGGTGTTGTCGGGACTGCTATTGCATTGATCATATTCAATAAAACAGTGCAGATTTCGACACCCTTGTTCACCAGTTCTGTTACTTATATCATACCACTCATTGCCGTGATATGGGGCCTGTTGGATGGCGAAAAATTGCTTGTCACCCACTATATAAGCATGGCGCTTATTCTTGCGGGTGTTTTTATCGCCAACAGAAAGTAGTTCGCTTAAAACGGGTTAACTGACAAGTCGATACCGAGCACCAGCTCCATCAAAAAATAAACTGAAAGCGTTATCAGCACCGTGCTGGTGAGGTTCAGTGCAAAGCCTTTTCGAATCATGTCTTTCATTTCCACATGACCAAAACTAAATACGATCGCATTAGGTGGTGTAGCTATCGGTAGCATAAAGGCGCAAGACGCCGCCAGGGTGGCAGCAATCATCAACCCAAAGGGATGCACGCCAATCGACTGAGAAAGTGCAGCCAAAATCGGCAGCATGATAGAAGCCGTAGCAACGTTGGACGTTACCTCAGTTAGGAAGTTGAGTAAAAGGGCGACTATAAAAATAAGAAGCAGAAGGTTAACGCCTTCGAGCAACGACATTTGCTGGCCGATCCATTCCGCCAGGCCAGACTCCTGAAAGCCAGCTGCCAATGCCAGCCCGCCACCGAAAAGAACAATTATGCCCCAGGGGAGCTTCACCGCCGACTCCCAGTCCATGACCATTTTGCTGGTTTCACTTTTAGCAGGAACAAGAAACAAAGCCAATGCGCCACTCATAGCAATGATCGTGTCGTCGATCCCAGGTAAGATTTCCCTGAGAAGGAATGAACTGGTCATCCAGGAAAATGCAGTCAGGATAAAAACGGCGAAAACGGCTTTTTCTTCCCAGCTCATTTTGCCCAGTTCTTTCAGGTCGTCCTCAATTTGTTTTCTGCCTCCGGCAAGTGGCTTTTTAGGTAGGGGGTAAGCCACCCTGACCATATACCACCAGAGGATTGCCAACAAAACAATGACAAGAGGCATAGCAAAAGCCATCCAAAGAGCAAAAGATATTTCGACATCGAAAAGCTGCTGAGCGATGGCGGAAAAAACAACATTGGTGGGCGTACCTATCAGTGTTCCCATACCCCCAATGGAAGCCGCATAGGCAATGCTGAGCATCAGTGCCTTGCCTAAATTCGCCTTGAGCTTCACTTTGTCAGGCATGTCACTCTTGTCGATAATGCCTCCAAGCTGACTGATGAGAGCAATGCCAATCGTCACCATCATTAGGGATGTGGCCGTATTGGAAATCCACATGGATAGAAAGGCTGTAGCGATAATGAAGCCTAGCACAATGCCTCTGCTGTTAGTGCCTACCCATGAAATAATAGTGAGAGCGATCCTTTTGTGCAGGTTCCACTTCTCCATGGCAATGGCGATAATAAAGCCTCCCATGTAGAGGAATAAAATTTTATTGCCATAAGCGGCTGTTACTGTGTCAATTTTGGCGCCGCCGGTTAATGGCAGTATCACAATGGGCAATAATGAAGTAGCAGCCATAGGAATGGCTTCTGTTGTCCACCAGGTGGCTACCCAAAGCGTGCAGGCTAAGACCGAGCGACCGGATTCGCTCATCCCTTCGGGCTGCACGATAAACTGGAAGATGATGAAAAGGACTGGCCCCAGCACGAGTCCAATTTTAGAAGCCAGCGATTTGCTTTCCATTCAGTGGATATATTTAGGTAGGTGCCTGAAATTAGAAAATCGCACAGAAAAGCCCAATCCTTTGATCAAAAGTGTGAGAATCAATAGCGGCTGGCAAACTTTTCCCCGGCCAATATTGCCACCTTCAACTTGTTTTGAGGGGGAGGCAGTGGACAGGTGGCAAACGGTGTGTACACGCAGGGTGGATTGTACCCCTTGTTGAAATCCATCACTACTTCCCCGCTGCTGTTTGGTTTAGTAGTATACATATAGCGGCCGCCTCCGTACGTTTCTTGTCCCGTTGTTTCATCAGCATAAGTCACAAAAAACTCGTCACCTTCTTCTGTCACATCGAGCGCATACTCGTCGCCATCTTTTTCAAACACAAGCCTTCCCGGGCTTGGCTGCTCATAAGTGATGCCAAGGATATTTTGGATTGTGAGCACTTTAGGCGGGTCGTATGGCTCAAACTCAGCGGTGACCACCCAATTTACATCCACAGGATAGGAATCGATCGATTGGAGTGAGTCTAATTTTGGGCTTTCAAAGTCCCGAAGGCGCACTGCCAGCTCATCACCTCTTTTAATGACAAACCAGGTAAGCGACTCGTGGCTCATTTGCAGACTCATACGCATAGAGTCGTCATAAACCAACTGCATGGCCGGGGCTTCCCAGGTGGAGTCTTTTCCCGCTTCCTTCATCATTACCACAGGCTCAGAAGGGGCCTCATACAGTACAGATTTGGTATTAGTTACTCGCAGCTTACCAAGAAAGGCGGGAGCTTTTTCAGGAAAAACGATCTTATTGGACGAATCCGATCCGAAGGCAGAGAGGCCTTTGTTGAGCATGTAAAGCCCTGCAAGATTCACATAGCCGTTGGGGGCCTTCAGTTTTTCAATTCGTTCCTGTTGCCATTTTTGATGAGCTACTTTGTAGGCTGCTACTTCTTCCTCCGACATTTTATGGTCGCAAGAGGTCAAAAGAAATGAGCTGATAAGCGATAAAAAGCAAAGATGGGTAATTATCGTTGAAACTTTCATGGCTGGATTGGTCGGTAGACTATGCTTTTCCGTTTTACGAGATAGTAAGATCTGACGAATTATCGAAGCGAGATGCTGTGGGTGGTAGTCTTTGCTTGAAAGGTAACTGAAGCTTCTTCGAAATCAGGAGGGCCGAGTAGCCCCATAGAATCATTTCCAAAACCATAAGGTTCTTTTGGTATGCCGAAAAGGCCCGTGTCAAGCTTGCCGTTTTCATTTTCGTCGTGAAACACACTAACAGCATACGAGCCAAAGGGAAGATTTGTGAATTGTACCCGGACCGACTCTCCGTTTACCTTTTCTACCCTGCCTTTGTAAAGCCGATCCGTAAGAAAATTCTCTTTTAAATCGTAAAGGGCCACACGAATGTCGCCCTTTACATTTTTTATCCCTTTGATCTCCACAGTAAGTGTGCCTGATGAATCACTTTGGAGCCAATTCAAAAGAAGGCTTAGAACTACGACTATCACTTTTCCACTACACGGTCAAAGTCAAACTCGTCCATGAATTTCTGCGCCTCTTTAAGGTTTTGGAACTCGAAGGATTTAGATTCACCGTCTTTGGCGTGAATCTCCACCTTGATAAGAATCACCTTTTTACCACCCAAAGGATCATCGACAAACGTGGCGTTCTCCGGCACAATAAACTGGCCGTCTTTTCTAACCAGCCCCAGTTTCTTGTCTTTGTGCTTTATGCGGTTACAGTATGAGCATTTGTAGTGCTGCACAATTTTACCTTCCTCTGTTTCCGTGGCCTCGCTGATAATTTCCTCACTTTCGAGCTTCAGCGTTTGGAAACCACACCTGTCGCACTCTATCGCAATGAGGTTGCCCGGATACTTTTCAATCTTGGTTTCGCCTGTTTCCTGATCTATCCATACGTCATAGTCAACACTGAAGATATTCTCCTCCGCCTGCATCCCCTCGTCAAGGTAAACATCCTCTTCTTCTTCACTAAGCAGCTTCATCTTGTTGCCAGTTTTGGGATTCACCCGGGGAGTATATCTGAACTTTTTCAGCCTTTTGGACTGGGCTGTAGGGTAGTAAAATTTAAGGATAAGAAATGCAACATAACCGTACAAAGTACCTATGGCAATGGTGATAAACAGCCTAACGAAGAACCACACAAAGTTCAGTTCGACTGTCTCGTCTTTGTAAGTGTTGGCATACGCTGTAATGGCCAGCGCAATGCACAAATGCATCACCCAAAGGAGCTTTGATTCATACTTACTGGTAAAATCATACTTCTGCTTGAGCTCTTTAAAACTGGAAATGCGAAGCTTTGTAATGATGTATATAACAACTGCGAGAGCAATCAATACATAGGCTCCATTTTCCATGAAGTTGTGCCAAGCAAGAAGAAATCCTGACGCCTGTTCTTCCATAATTTTCGTTTTAATTAAGGTTCTAATTCAATATTACATAAATTTCATTTACCAAGTAAAATCAAGTTACCAGAACTCTAATAACACATCAAAATAATTATACCCCATGGCCTGGAAAAATATGTCGACCATTGCCCCCAGATACGCTGAGGCCGATAATGTTGTGGCTGGCTTGATACCATCGCTTCCTTTGTCCAGCCGTATTGCCGTGGCTGGTGCGGGTGCTTTTGGCGGGTGGACAGCGTTGAATTTGCTTAGGCTTGGCTACAAAGTAACGCTGTTTGATCCATGGGGTGCGGGCAATTCCTTGTCAAGTTCCGGAGGCGAGACCAGACTAATGAGAAGCGTATATGGCAGCAACACCTTTTACACAAAGCTGGCTAATGAGTCGTACGATATGTGGAAGGAGGCAGAGGCTTGGGAAGGCAGCAAGCTATTGCATACTACGGGCAATTTGTGGATGGTGGGTGAAAATGACAACGAGATGGAGAGCGCCGTCGTTCAGATGGATGGTTTGAAGCTTCCTTACCAGCTTTACAAAGCCACTGAAGTGCCGGATCGGTTTTCGTATGTGAATTGTTCCGATCTTTCATACCTGATTCTGGAAGAAAAGGCAGGTGTGCTTAAAGCCAGGGAAAGCTGTCAGGCTGTGCTGAAAAAATTTGTCTCTGAGGGAGGGCAATATGTTGCTGAGGCGCTAAAGCCTGGTGTGGTCAAAAAAGGAAAAATAGGAGCCTGCGAAACTTCATCCGGGAGCAGGCATGAGTCAGACATCTACCTGTTCGCCGGGGGGCCGTGGCTTAAGTCGTTGTTTTCAGATGTGCTTGCCCCGCACCTGGCCGTGACCCGCCAGGAAGTACATTACTTTGGTTTGCCTGCTGCAAAAGCTGGGTTTTTTGAAGCAAATTTGCCTAGCTGGATTGATATGGCTCATGAGGGCGGCTTTTATGGCATTCCCGGCGGCTTCCACAGGGGCTTTAAGGTAGCGTCCGACAAGCGGGGTCGTGAAATTGACCCAACAACACAGAGCCGGATACCAGAAGAGTCGGAAGTGGAGAGAGCAAGAGATTATGCGCATCACCGGTTTCCGGGCCTGGGAAGTCTGCCACTGGTTGAGTCTAGGGTGTGTCAATACACAAATACGCCTGATGGGAGCTTTATTCTGGACACACATCCCGAAGCTTCGAACGTTTGGTTGCTGGGTGGAGGATCGGGACATGGTTTCAAGCATGGGCCTGGCCTGGGCAAGCTGGCAGCAAGTATTATCGCCGGTCAGCAGGGGCTCCCTACTTTGCTCTCACTCAGCAGGTTAAAAAGTAGTGGTTTGATAGTATAACTATTGTTATAAATTGGCGTTCAAATGAAAATATTGATGTATTTAGCTAAAGATTTGTCTAATACTATTCTAATAAAAGAGAATTAATGAATACCTATCGCTGGGGGATTGTTGGACTGGGGAGAATTGCCCACAAATTTGCGGAAGCGTTAAAAGTGATTCCCACTGCCCAGCTGGTAGCGGTGGCCTCCAGAGACAGACAAAATGCAGAGGCTTTTGCTGAACGTTTTGAAGCAAAGACGTTTTACGATAACTATGAAGATCTCATTCTCGACAAGGAAGTTGACATAGTTTACATTGCCACTACACACCCGTCCCACGCATCACTGGCCAAGGCCTGTCTGCGTTTTGGCAAGCCAGTTCTTTGCGAGAAGCCGTTTGCTATGAATTACCAGCAGGCCAAAGAGGTATATGAGGTGGCCAGTGAGTCAGGTGTGTTTATAATGGAAGCTTTGTGGACAAGGTTTCTTCCGTCGATGAAGCGGGTGATTGAGATAGTGAAAAAGGAAGAGATAGGACATGTTGTTTCTATCCAGGCTGATTTCGGCTTCAAAGCTCCTTATGACCCGGGGGCTCGACTGTTTAACAAAGAATTGGGTGGCGGGGCATTGCTGGACGTGGGTATCTATCCGGTATTTCTCACTACTGCTCTTTTGGGCGAGCCTGCAAAAATACAGGCCAGCGGAGTGATTGGTCCAACTGGCGTAGACGAGCAGTGTGCCATGCTGCTGGAATACGACAATGGTGCCATTGCCAGCCTTTCATGCTCGATTATTTCAAATAATACCCAAGTGGCCAGCATCAACGGATCGAAGAGTCGCATTCAAATTGACCAGCCTTTTTGGGGACAAACCAACATCAACATTTTTACTGACTGGAAACCCCGGGGCCTGGTCAAGTTTGACTACCCGAGCAATGGCCTCAACTATCAGATAACGGAAGTGCACAAATGCCTGGATGAAGGCAAAACAGAGAGCGATCTTTGGAGCTATGGCGACAGCCTTCTTGTATTAAAGACCCTCGATAGGATCAGAGAAAAGATTGGGTTGAAGTATGAGGCGGATGTTTAATCTTCTATGTCAATTTCGAAAGGTCCAGTTGGAAGCCAGGTAGCACGTTTTCGCCGTCCAGGAAAAAATCAAATGAGTCAACCTCTTTGACAGGCTGAGAAGGCCTGTAGATAAACGCTTTTTTCAGTTCTGGGTCGATCAGCCAGCCTAATTGCACTCCGTTGGCTATCCATTCTTCCATCTTTTTCTTTAATGTAGTAAGGGAATCAGAAGGAGACTTAAGTTCGATGATAAAATCGGGAGTAATTGGTGCAAACTTGTTTTTCTGTTCGTCGCTGATTTGACTCCATTTTTCTAACGACACCCAGGTTGCGGGAGCAGCTTTCATGGAGCCATCGGGCAAAATAAATCCGCCATTGGAAAAGGCTATTCCAAGGCTGGAATTTTCCTCTACCCAGTTGCAAAGTTGTGCTAGAATTTTTAAACCGAAGCTGCTTGTACGGCATCCCGCCAGGGAATCAACGATAAGATTCCCCTGCACGTCTCTTTCTATACGTAGTTCTTTGTTAGCCAAGCAGATTTCCAGCAATTCGTCACCCGAAAATCGGATTCTTTCAGGAAATTTTAAGAAAGTGGCTGCCATTTAGATAAACTGAAGTCTAATCAAACAAATCCTCTTCCCGCTCCAGCATCAAAATAGCCGACTGCGGCACAATGAAGTACTTTTCGCCTTTGTAGTGCACCTCAAAAGCAGCCTTTTGCAGGAAAATGGCCATGTCCCCTTCTTTTGCCTGAAGCGGTACATATTTCACTTTGTCCTCTTCAGCTTTCCATGGCTCATCGTCGTCAGTTTGCATAGGGATGGGGTAGCCAGGCCCCGCTTTCACGATGTATCCGCTTTGTATTTTTTCCTTCTCCTGAACTCCCGGAGGCAGGTAAAGCCCACTTTCGGTTTTCTCTGATTCCTTTTTTGGCTTGACCAATACCCTGTCGCCCACTATCACCAGCTTTTTCAGCTTGTTGTCTGCTGTCAATTCCATTCTTTTTCCCTTCATCAGGTTTCAAAGCTACTCTTAAACCAAAAAATGCACAAAACAGTTTAGTCCATTGATCTGTCGATGAGCCTTTGGTCAAGTTGCTTGGTAGTTTTAGCTCCCAGCTCTCTCAACCGCTCGGTTTTGCGAACAAGGTTGTCCTTGCCATCTACCAGCTTATTCATTGCCGCATCGTAGTTTTCTTTGGTTTGTTTAAGGCTGTTGCCCACCTTCACCAAGTCGGCCACGAAACCATCGAACTTGTCGTAGAGTGCACCAGCCTGCCTCGCAATCTCTTCAGCATTTTTGTTCTGCATGTCCTGCTTCCATATGTACGAAATAGTGCGCAGGGTGGCAAGGAGTGTAGTGGTGGACACCAGCACGATATTTTTGTCTAGCCCTTTTTCATAGAGTGCATGATCCTCTTTGTAAGCAACAGTCAGTGCAGGTTCGTTTGCCACAAACATCATCACATAGTCGGGCTGGCTGATTTCGTACAGGTTTTGGTAGTTGCGCTCGCCGAGCAACTTGATATGGCTGTAAATGCTATCAATATGCAGCTTCAGGAATTTCGCTTGTTCCAGGTCGTTTTCGGCATTGAAAAAGTTAGTATAGGCAGTTAGCGACACTTTTGAATCAAGGACCAGATACTTTTCATCCGGAAGTTTGATGATGTAGTCGGGGCGCTGATTGGAGCCGTCCTCATTCTTGAAGTTCTTCTCTTTGAAATAGTGGATGTCTTTTTGGAGGCCGGCTTTTTCGAGGATCGCCTCCAGCTGCATTTCACCCCAGCTTCCCTGTGATTTGCTGTCGCCTTTCAAGGCTCGGGTGAGGTTCTCCGCTTCTTTGGTAATCTGTTGATTCAACTCACGGAGGTTTTTGATTTGCTCGCTCAGGCTGCTGTTCCACTTCAGGCTTTCTTTGTTCGTGTCTTCCACCTTTTTTTCAAACTCGGCTATTTTCTCCCGTAGCGGATTGAGCACCTCGGCTATATTCGTCTTATTCTGGTCAGTGAATTTTTTACTTTTTTCTTCAAAGATTTCCTGAGCAAGGTGCTTGAACTCTACGGTGAAACGTTGCTGGAGCTTAGCCACTTCCTTTTTGTGCTCGTCCAGCCTCTCCTGTAGATTTTTATAATTGGCCTCCAGCGTGGAATTTCTTGTGCTCAGTTGAATTACCTTTTCTCTTTCTGACTTAATCTCTTGCACGTACCCAGCGGCTTCTTTCTCCACATCTTCCAGCTTGCCCTTCAGTAGGGCGTTTTGTGTATTCTGCTCATTGCTTTTTGCTTCAAACTCATGTTGCAAACTTTGTTTGGTGGTCGACTGCCTGGCTAGCAGGACAAGTGCTGTAGCCACCAAGCCAATGGCTAATCCGATAAGGAGTGAAATCAAATCCATGGTTAACGTGTAAGAATTTTAGCACCGAAAATAGTGCCGCTAAGTTAAGACCTTCGTTACCCTTTTATCCCTGATGTTCGACTAATTTTCATTTATTGCCAACTATCGTAGGTCGGTAAATGTATTGTCCTGGAAGATGTTGATGATTTAAAGATATCTTACTAAGAGAAGCCAACACAAAGTATAACAGGCCTTTCAAAACTGTTTTACCCTTGATGGCCCCCGGTTTAGGGTCAGTTGACCAGCCTTGAAGGTAAAAACCCCAGTCTGTGTTGAATGAAGTTTACCGTGGCCAGGAACTTCTTTCCCTTTGTCTCACATGTTGTTATTTTACAATATGCAGCTTCGGTTCAGGGTCATCGCATTCTTTCTTTTACTCATCATCGCCTGTCCCCCGGGAAACGAGACCGTGCGCACAGTTTTCGACCACCAATGACGGTTTTCTTGCTGATGTCCGACGGTATGAAAAGTATTTGTGTCAAACCAGGCATTGCGCATCCGTCGAGAAAAGCAACTAACTTATATTGCACACTTTTTTACTTGTCCGGCTGTATCTTCAATTCTTCCTGCAAAAGGGATCAATCTGAAGGAAACCTTCTTCATCTAAAAACTATTTACCTCCTTCGCCGTTCTGTTACCCGACTCAATAGCGCCCTGGATCCAGCCATGGTAGGCGGAAGCATGCTCCCCGGCAAAGTGAATGCGTCCCTCGGCAGTGATCAGGTGGGGCAGGTGTTGCGTTAAATCATTGGGTGTGCCAATGGCGTGCGCATACCCGGCCCAGGGGTCCTCACCCCATACTTTAATAAACGCCCCTTCCAGCTGCGGCTTGAGGCCGGGAAAGACTGAGTCGACGTGGTTGGCAGAAAAGGCCAGGCGCTCCTCAGCACTCATTGTCATAAACTTACCAGCGTCCCTGCCTTTCACATAGTGTGCGATAATACCCCTGGTCGCATCTGATTCGTAGTGTGGATCCCAGATTTCGGAAGGTAGGTCAGTGGCTGCAAAGCCCGTCAGGCCGTCCTTTTTCCAGTAGCGGTCTCTTACCTGCATCGCCGTGCGGCCGAGGTTCCAGCCCCCCATATTGTTGATAGCAGTTTGTTTGGGGTTCGAAAGCGTCTTCACAAAATCCATTTTCTTCAGCACCGGCAAGGGCAGGGTACAAATCACCCTGTCGGCCGTGAGTGTGGAGCGTTCACCTCCTCTATCCACGGTTACGCTTACACCCGTCTCATTCTGATCGACGGCCAGCACTTTGGTGCCGTATTGTATCAATCGCTCAAGGTCTTTGGCCAACGCACGGGGCAGCAGGTCATTGCCTCCCACAATCTTGTTGCGAGTGGCACCAAACGACAAGCTTGTCTCCCGAACCATCTCAAGAATCGAGAAGTAAAGACCTTTTTCTCCTGCTTCTTCCCAACCCAGCATCAGCGCACCAGCGATATCCGGGCTGTAGCCCTCGCTCACAAGAAACTCCTTGAAAGTGAGCTTGTCGTAGCCTGCAATGGCAGCTGGTGGCCAGCTCAAATCCCGGGCATCACCCACCTGAGTCATGATGGATTGAAACGGTTGTGTACTAATGCCCGCCCAGTCCATGGCGACTTCTTTGGGGGTGAGCGAAAAGGGATAATCTTTCAATGGAGCTGGTTGGTTGCTGGTATAGCGGATTTTTTTTCCTTTTACCATGTGCAGCAAACCGCCTTCAGCTGGGTTGAAAGGATATAACTCAAGCCCGTATTGCTTCACGTATTTCATGGTCCACTCATGGTCTTCAGGGATTCGGGCGGCGCCCATGTCGGCATAGAGTCCGTCAGCAAACATGTTTCGGGCAGTGAACACACGCCCTCCGGCCCTCATCTGCCCCTCAACGATTTGGACGTCATGACCCAGGTTGCGCAGTTCCATACCAGCCGACAAGCCAGACATGCCTGCGCCGATAATGATGACTTTCTGCTTATTGCCCCGTCTCGTTTTCCAGGGGTCGTTGACGGACAGTGCCTGCACAGGCTGTGTGGCCAAAGCGGCTGCGAGAATTGAACTGAGTTTTACAAAGTCCCGGCGGGTAAAGGTAGGGTGCATGGTGTGGTTAGGTTAACGAGTAAAATTACTTGAAAGCAGATGGTATATCCTTCGTTGCTGGCCTTTCGAAGGAGCTTCAAAAATGAAAGTACAGAATTTCTGAATAATGCGCTGGGCTTGAGACACGCCCTCCACAGACGAGCCGTTAACTAAATGAAATATTTTTGTTCTTTTCTTAAAGTAATCCATGCTGCGTGTGCGTCTTTCTGAAAGGGCGTCCGTCTTAGGTAGAACTATTTGCCCCGATAAATCAGTTACTAATCCGTTAACTTACAACCGATAATCCAACCATCCCTTTTTTCATGTCCAAGTCGAAATCAAAAGTAACCATAGCCCAGGCGTTCAAAGACTTTATCTGGCCACGTCGCAAGATTGTGGCAGTTGGCCTGGTGCTCATCATCATTAGTCGCCTCGCCAGCCTGGTGCTTCCGGGTGCCACCAAATACCTGATCGACGATGTAATTGTCAATCACGATTTACACATGCTTAAGCTGTTGCTTATAGCGGTGGTGGCATCCATTACTTTGCAAGCCGTGACGTCGTTTTCTCTCACCCGCCTGCTTAGCGTAGAGGCCCAACTGCTCATTAGTAAACTCAGGGCACAGGTGCAGCGAAAGATTTTGTCGCTGCCCATTTCGTATTTTGATAACAACAAGTCAGGCGCCTTAGTCAGCCGTGTCATGAGCGATGTGGAAGGCGTGCGAAACCTGGTAGGTACCGGCTTGGTTCAATTGGTTGGGGGAAGTATCACTGCTGTTATTTCGCTGGTGCTGCTGATCCGCATCAGCCCTATGATGACGTTCTATGTGTTGGTGCCGGTAGGTATTTTCGCCTTTATCGCCATGAAGGCCTTTGGGAAAATTCGCCCCATTTTCAGAGAGCGTGGTGTGATTAACGCCGAAGTGACGGGCCGCCTCACGGAAACCCTGAATGGCGTTCGGGTGATCAAGGGCTTCAACGCCGAAGAGCAGGAAAACAATACTTTTGCAGCTGGCGTGGAGCGGCTTTTTCAAAATGTGAAAGCAAGCCTTACCGCCACCGCACTAGTGACCAGCTCCGCTACTTTTCTGCTTGGTTTGGCCTCCACAGGTATCATGGGCATAGGTGGCTACCAGATCATCACCAACGAGATGACCATGGGTGATTTCATCGCTTTCACCCTCTACCTGGGCTTCATGATTGCGCCCATCGTTCAAATGAGCAATATCGGCAGCCAGCTAACCGAAGCCTTTGCAGGACTTGACCGTACCGAGGAGATCATGAACATGGATCCTGAAGACATGCCGGAGGAAAGGCCGATACAGCTGAAAAAGCTGAAAGGAGATTATGCGTTTGAGAATGTCAGCTTCGCTTATGAAGAAGGCAAGGAAGTGATCCACGATATTACTTTCACCGCTCCTTCTGGTTCGGTCACCGCCCTGGTGGGCTCTTCAGGGTCGGGAAAAACAACCATAGCGGGTTTGGCGGCCACCTTCCTCACGCCAAAGGCAGGCCGCATTACGCTCGATGGGGAAGACCTGTCGAAAGTGGGACTGAAGAGTTTCCGTCAGTACCTGGGCGTAGTATTGCAGGACGACTTTCTTTTTGAAGGGACGATAAGGGAAAACATCTTGTTTCCAAGGCCCAGCGCCACCGAAGAGGAGCTGAAAAATGCGGTAACGGCTGCCTACGTACACGAGTTTACCGACCGGTTCGAAGAGGGGCTGGACACCGTAATTGGTGAAAGAGGCGTTAAACTTTCAGGGGGGCAGCGCCAGCGTATAGCCATTGCAAGGGCCATTCTCGCAAATCCGAAAGTGATCATTTTAGATGAAGCTACCTCAAACCTGGACACCGAAAGCGAATCGATGATCCAAAAGAGTTTAGCTGAGTTGATGAAAGACCGCACCACGTTTGTCATCGCCCACAGACTCAGCACGATCCGCAGAGCGGATCAGATCCTGGTGATTGAGCAGGGAAAAATTGCTGAAAGGGGTACGCATGAAGAGCTGATAGAGAAAAAAGGCAGGTACTTCGATCTGTATACTTATCAGGCGAGGATTTAAGGAAGGTAATTGGTAATCAGTTGACAGTAAGTGGTGGCTGGCTTCCCAGTAACTACTTACTATTGATTATCAATTTCGCTCCGGTGCCAAAACCATGTCAAGCTTCACGTCATGCTGTTCCGCCTCGTGAATCTCTTCCAAAATAGGTAGCAGAGAGAGTCCTACTTTTCCTGTTGCCGGGGAAATCGAAGAAAGAAACCCATCATAAAACCCCTTGCCATAGCCAATGCGGTTGCCGTGTTTGTCAGCTACCAGAAGCGGCACAAAAATCACGGTGCAGAGCGAAGGATCAGCCGGAGGAGTATATACGGGTTCTGGAATCCCCCATTTACTGGTGTTGAAATGTGTTTTGTCGTCAAACCAAACGTGAGAAAGCGTGCCTTGCTCAATATCGGTGAGCGAAGTCATCGTGCGAATCCCCTCCCGCCACAACCAGCGAATGATGGGCCAGGTGTCTACTTCTTTGAACTTCTCTATAGGCAAAAAAATATGAACCGGGCCACGTCCAATAAGTTCTTTATTGGCTTTCACCTGGTCAAACAGGCTGTCACAGGCCGCTTGCCACTCCTGATAGCTTAGCGCTTTTCTCTTGTCCAGGTATTGTTTTCGAAGTGCCTGTTTGTCCATCGTGGCTTATTCTTCCATAAAAATATGGAAGGAAAAGTCGAATGCATCAAATCCTTTGAGGAACTCGTCTAAAATAGCAGGATTTGTGAGGTAAAAGTTGAGGAAGTTGTCGTGGCGCTCCTGCAATGAGCCTCCAGGGAATAGCTTCTCTTTAATACTTTCAATCTGGTTGATTGCCACCGCCTGGTTATTCTCTTCGGCCTTTTGCAGCTTTTTCTCCATGCCCTCAAACTCCTGCAGCAGTCGGGTTTCCTGCTTGCCCATGTAGCCATCCAGGGTTTTGTCTATGGCCACTGCTTTGGCTTTCACCTGCTCCATGAGCTTGGCAAAGGCTGCTTTTTCCTCGCCTAACAGCAGTTCATTTTCGGAGTTCTCCCTCACATACTTTTTCCGGATCTCATGCCCTTCCATAAACAGATCAGCAAGCTTCAATCCCAGTTTCTCAATTTTGCTCGCCTGGCTTTTTTGCACTACCAGTCCAAAATTGCGGGGCATCAGCATGGGGAAAGGCAACTGATAATGATCAAAAACAGCCTTGAATTGCAGCCAGTAGGCTACCTCTGCCGGGCCGCCTATATAGGCCAGGTTGGGGAGAATGGCCTCCTGGTACACAGGCCTCATGATTACGTTAGGGCTGAATTTCTCCGGGCTTTTTTCCAACAGTTGCCAGAGCTCTTCCTTCGTGAAGGACAGGTCGGTATTATTGACTTTATAAATACCACCTTCTTCTATGATCCTGTCTCTGTGGATGCTGTTCAGGTAAAAGAAGTTGATTTCCCGGGCATGCACCTGTGTCTTAAAGCCGGCATCATCGAGCTTTTTGGTGGTTTCGTCCACCAGCTTGCCCGACACATGTTCTTCAATATCTTGTTTGATAATCGGAGCAAAAATCCTTTTTAAATCCGGGTGATCCCCATCCACCATCACAAGACCTTCGTGACCAAATAGCTCATTCACATAGTACCGAACAGCGTCAGCCAGGTTGTTGTGATCGAGGTATGCTTTTTCAAAGACGGACGCTCTGTCGGGCATCTCATCGAGCACTTTGCTTAGTGAATGGGGCATAAAGCGTCCCACGGCACCTTTCTGATCAGTTTCCCAGGTATATTTCTTGCCATACAGGTAGCAATAGCTAATCTCCTCAAAATCGTGGTCCTCAGAAGCAGCCCAGTACACAGGCACAAAGTGGAAATCGGGGTACTTTGCCTTTAGTTGCTTGCAGGCATCTATCACCGTCACAATTTTGTAGATAAAGTACAGGGGCCCGGTGAAAATATTTAGCTGGTGCCCGGTGGTGACGGTGAATGTGTTTTCTTCGGAAAGTGCGTGGATGTTCTCTCTCAACTTGGGCGACATATCCAGTGCACCATACTGCTCGTCGAGTACTGCCTCCAGCCTTAGCCTGTTCTTTTTGGGGAAAGCTTTTTTCAGCGCTATCTGCTTCTCAGCATTTTCTACGGAGGGATAGTATTGATAAAAGTCTTTTAGTGACTCATTTTTTGCCAGGTACTCCAAAAAAATAGGAGAGAACTGTCCAGTCTCTCCCAGAGATATTTTTTCTACTCTCATTTCAGGTTACAACAATTCTCCAAACAAATCGAATTCGGCAGCATCATAAATCTTAACTGTGGCGAAATCGCCAATACGTAAATAATTTTCTTTTCCATCAATGATGACTTCGTTGTCAACTTCGGGTGAGTCATACTCTGTTCGACCGATGAAATTACCACCTTCTTTGCGATCCACCAACACTTTAAAGGTCTTGCCTATTTTCTGCTGGTTCAGCTCGTAGGAAATGGCTTCTTGAACCTCCATAACGGCGTCGGCTCGTTCTTGTTTAACATTTTCAGGAATATCGTCTTCAAAGCTATATGAGTGGGTGTTTTCCTCATGTGAGTAGTTAAACACCCCGAGCCTGTCAAACTTCGACTTTTGTACAAAGTCCATCATCTCTTCGAAATCCTGCTCTGTTTCACCCGGATGGCCGGCAATTAGCGTCGTACGGATAGCAATACCAGGAACTTTAGAGCGCATGGTGGCCAGCAGGTCTTCGGTTTTTTCTCTGGTAGTGCCTCTGCGCATTAGCTTCAACATATTGTTCGACGCATGCTGAAGGGGAATGTCTACATAGTTGCAAATGTTGGGGCGCTCTGCCATTACATCAAGTGCATCCATAGGGAAGCCAGCCGGAAATGCGTAGTGGAGCCGGATCCAGTCAATGCCGTTGACATCCGAAAGGCGCTGTAGCAGCTCAGCAAGGTTTCTTTTCTTGTACAAATCCAGGCCATAGTAGGTTGAGTCCTGGGCGATAAGCAAAAGTTCCTTGGTGCCATTTTTGGCCAGATGCGATGCCTCTTTCACCAATTCTTCAATAGGCCGGGAAATATGGCCCCCACGCATCAGTGGAATGGCACAAAAGGAGCATGGTCTGTCGCAGCCTTCAGATATTTTCATGTAGGCGTAGTGAGCGGGGTTGGTGAGGATTCTCTCGCCTACCAGCTCGTGCTTATAGTCGGCTTTGAACTCCTTCAAAAGCCTCGACAAATCTCTCGTACCAAAATAGGCATCCACTTCCGGAATCTCCTTTTCCAGGTCGTCCTTATATCTTTGCGACAGACAGCCCGTCACATATATCTTTTCAACCAGCCCTTCCTTTTTCGCATCTACATAGCGCAGGATGGTATCGATGGATTCTTGCTTGGCATTATCGATGAACCCGCAAGTGTTAATAACAACCACATTGGAATCGTCGTCTTCCGATTCGTGCACGGCATCGATTTCGTTGCCCCGCAGTTGGGTAAGCAAAACTTCCGAATCAACAGAGTTTTTGGAACATCCAAGGGTAACGATGTTCACCTTCGTATTTTTTAGTCCTTTAGTTTTCAAATGTCAGATTGGATTTGGCCACTGGTTTCCACGAAATTGTTCTCTATCTGCCAATGGGCTCGCAAGTTAACAATTTCCTGTGGTGTTAGTTCCATGTTGGCGAAAGTGATTTGTGTTGGCCATCAATCTCGTTCATGGGCGTAATATGGATCGGCTATTGCTACAAAAAGACTATCTTTGAGCAAATTTGACAGTATGGTACGACAAATTGTAATGCCAAAAAGCAAGCGCTTTATGCTGGAGCTTCCGGATGAAATGGTTGGAAAAACCATAGAAGTATTGGCTTTTGAATTAAAAGACCAGGATGACAGAACAGCCGAACTTACACATGAAGATAGGCTCGCTCAAGTTCGTTCGATATTTGCTGACTGTCAGGTCGATTTGTCAGGCTTTAAATTTGATAGAGAGCAGGCGAACGACTATGGAGAATAGCAAAGCCGCAATTGACACCAATGTTTTGATTTACTTGTATGATCAGAGCAGTAATCACAAGAGAACTATAGCCGAGAAACTTGTTTCCGACGGGCCATTCATTTCTGGCCAGGTGATTTCTGAGTTCTTAAATACGACTAGAAGGCTCCTCAGCCTTCCAAAAAGACAGATTTTAGACAAGTGTATCCAGCTTATTGACAATTGCAGGGTTATGCCTATTGAAAAGTCTACCTTGGTTGCTTCACTCTTTTTGATAGAAAAGTACGATTTTCAGCTATTTGATTCATTGATTGTGGCGTCCGCACTTGAAAGTGGATGTAAGACGTTATATTCTGAAGACATGCAGCATGAACTTGTTGTAGAGGAGAGACTTAAAATTGTGAATCCGTTTATTTGATGAGTCAAATGAAATCCGGCTGGCATTTGTGGTTGCTGATTTTTGTGTTGGGCTGGTCTGCCTGTGCACCCGACCCCTCCTGCTCAGATATTTACCTGCCTTATGTAACGGCAAGCTTTTACACGGTTAACGACGCTGGTGTTGAAACCGTTGAATCTGTCCAGCTTGACTCGCTTTGGGCCGATGATGCGGACACTTTGCTTTATGCCGACACAACGCTTTCAATTTATGGATTATACGTAAACCCCGAAGCAGCGAGCACCACTTACCATTTCTGCCTCAACGATACGTGCAACTCAGTGACCTTTATGTACGATAGAAAGGAATACCTGATTTCGCCAGAATGTGGCCCCCGGTTCAGGTTTCAAAACCTTACGACTGGGTTTGAAGGGTTTTACGACTCCGTCATTGTAAACAAGCCAGAACTTACCCTACTTGGAGAAGTTAATGTTAAAATCTACCGCTAGCCCACTTTTGCTTTTTCTGCTACTGTTGCCCATAATCAGCAGGGCCCAGGATGAAGACTGGCGTCCTTCAGCGGTTAGGGTGGGGGCGGACGTTTTCGGCCTTGCAAAAACAGCCCTGACTGATGGCTATAATCGGCAGGAGATTCAGGCAGACATTGATTTCAACAAATACTTTTTTGTACTGGATCTGGGAAGAGAAGAGATCGACAATTCGGCAGAAGGGTTTACACACACCACCAATGGCACATTCTACCGGGCCGGAGTCGACGTTAACCTGACTCCTTACAACCCAAACAAAGACGTTGTTTTTTTCGGGCTAAGGTATGCGCACGCCACTTTCGACGAATCGCTGGCATTCGATTATGCGGTGCCGTACTGGGGCCCTGCCAGTGTGGGCGTGACGAATGCCGGGCTCAGTGCCTACTGGATAGAGGTTGTGTTCGGCATGAAAGTGAAGGTGTGGAAGCAGTTTTACATGGGCTATACCCTGCGAGGCAAGTTTGGGCAAAAGACAAAGGGAGCAGAAACACTCATTCCGTATACTGTGCCCGGTTATGGGGTAGTGACCGATGGCGGAAATTTTGGTTTCGGTTACCACATCTACTACAAGCTGGCTTTCAGAGACAAAGCCGTTCCTCTACGGCCGAAGGACTCCAAGAAAAAGCTGAAGTAGCGTCAGGAGGCCTAGTTGCGGGTAAAGAACGACTCCACAAAAGCCATTTTGTTGAACACCTGCAGCTCCTCCATTTTCTCACCAACACCAATATACTTCACCGGAATCTTGAACTGATCTGAAATACCAATAACGACACCTCCTTTGGCGGTGCCATCCAGCTTAGTGATGGCCAGAGAGGTGACATCCGTCGCTTTTGTAAACTCTTGTGCCTGAATAAAGGCGTTCTGTCCTGTGCTACCATCAAGCACCAGCATTACTTCGTGTGGGGCATCCGGAATAAACTTCTGGATTACTTTCTTGATTTTGGAAAGCTCATTCATCAGGTTCACTTTCGTGTGAAGGCGTCCTGCCGTGTCAATAATGACAAGATCAGCTTTTTCGTCTACGCCCTTTTTAACAGCATCGAAGGCCACCGAGGCCGGGTCGGTATTCATGCCATGCTCTACCACGGGCACACCAACACGCTCCCCCCAAAGTTTGATCTGGTCTACAGCTGCTGCCCTGAAAGTGTCGGCAGCGCCCAATATCACCTTATATCCTTTCTGCTTGAACTGATGTGAAAGCTTGCCAATAGTGGTAGTCTTGCCCACGCCGTTGACACCCACCACCAGGATCACATATGGCTTTTTATCTTTTGGCAATTCAAAATCTTCAACATCCTCAGTGTTGTTTTCGGAGAGCAGCCCTGCAATCTCCTCCCTCAGAATAACGTTCAGCTCAGAGGTGCCCAGGTACTTGTCCTTGGCCACCCTTGCCTCCACTCTGTCAATTATTTTTACTGTGGTTTCAATACCAACATCTGACGATACCAGTACCTCCTCAAGCTCGTCGAGCACATCTATGTCTACCGTCGACTTTCCGGCTACCGCCTTGCCGAGCTTCGAGAAAAAATTCTCCTTCGTTTTTTCCAGTCCTTTGTCCAGTGACTCTTTTTTGTCCTTGGACATGAATCCAAATAAAGCCATATATAATAGGGTTGCTTATTGACTGCGGAGTTGCACAATGAGCATCTCCTTTAGCCAACGGAAAATACAAATTTCAAACTTAAACCACCGGAAAATGATTCTGCGTTTGGTTATTATTGAAAAAATAATGCAGGCGCCAGGGGTTGACTGCCGTCTTTTGGTAACAAAAAAAGTCCCATGAAGGGACTTTCTTGTCAATAAGTACTGTTAACCAGCTTATTTCGCTAGTGTATCTTTTACGAGGTCAGCAGGAACCATTTCCTCACGGAAAGTATATGCACCAGTTTTTTCAGACCTTACAGCCTTGATCACTTTCGCATAGGTTTTGCCACCTTCTTTCTTCAGGGTTGCAACTACTTTCTTTGCCATGATTATTTAATTTCTTTGTGGACAGTATACTTACGAAGTATGGGGTTATACTTCTTCATCTCAAGTCTTTCAGGAGTATTTTTCCTGTTTTTTGTGGTAATGTGACGTGACGTGCCTGGAAGACCAGTCGTCTTGTGCTCTGTGCACTCTAGTATTACCTGAACTCTATTTTTGTTCTTAGCCATGACTATTCTATTCTTCTAGCTTAAAATACTACGTTGCCCTTAGCTCTCGCCTTTTTCAAAACAGCGCTGATACCATTCTTGTTGATGGTTCTTAAAGCAGTTGATGAAACCTTTAATGTAATCCAAAGATTTTCTTCAGGGATAAAAAAACGCTTTGTGTGCAGGTTTGGGTAAAACTTGCGCTTCGTTTTATTGTTTGCATGAGAAACATTGTTTCCCACACGTGTGCTTTTTCCGGTTATCTGACAAACTCTCGCCATTGTCTTATAAGTGTATTTTTGAAATGGGTCTGCAAATATCGGAAAAATTTGATTACCAACAAACGAGGGCGAATAATTATGCATCTTTTCTTTTGTAGTCGTAAGGGCAGTGTCGGCATCCGCTCTTACAACAATAGCCTCTTTTCAGATGGTATTCCTTTGTAAAGACAAGGAACCCCTCTTTGGTGTGGTAATAATCTTCGGTCTTTAACCCGTACTCAACCTTCTTTGCTGATTCTTTCTCCATCGCCTTTTTCGGTCTAGGGGCTTTTATTTACCTTTGAAACCCTGCCCAACAGGCAATTGTTCAATCCTAAAGTCAAAGATATGATCAAGACAATGAGTAGCAAAGAAGCGATGGAGCTCGAAAACAAGTATGGAGCGCATAACTACCACCCGTTGCCGGTCGTGCTTTCGAGGGGAGAAGGAGTCTTTGTGTGGGACATTGAAGGAAAGAAGTACTACGATTTTCTTTCGGCTTACTCAGCAGTTAATCAGGGGCACTGCCATCCAAAAATTATCGGCGCCTTAAAAGAACAGGCAGAGACTTTGACACTGACTTCAAGGGCCTTCTATAGTGATGCCCTTGGTGCCTTTCAAAAATATGCCACTGAGTATTTTGACTTCGAAAAAGTGCTGCCAATGAACACTGGCGCTGAAGGCGTAGAAACTGCGCTTAAAATTTGTCGGAAGTGGGGTTATGAGAAGAAAGGCATTGCTGCCGATCAGGCTAAAATCATAGTTTGTGAACAGAATTTCCACGGCCGCACCACTACGATCGTGTCTTTTTCCAGCGATGAGGGGGCCAGAAGAAACTTTGGGCCGCTTACACCAGGGTTTGTAAAGATCCCTTACAATAATATAGATGCTTTAAAAGAAGCTTTGAAAGACCCCAATGTGGCTGGTTTTCTTGTGGAACCTATACAGGGCGAAGCAGGCGTTTACACACCAGCCGACACCTATATAAGAGAAGCTGCCGCTTTGTGCAAAGCCAGCAACGTCCTTTTCATAGCTGACGAAATTCAAACAGGCATCGCCCGGACGGGCAGTTTGCTGGCGGTTTGCGGCAACTGCTCGTGTGAAGGTAACTGCGAACGGCAAGCTGCCACCTATACAAAGCCAGATATCCTCATATTGGGCAAAGCCATGTCGGGTGGTGCTTATCCGGTGTCTGCCGTTCTTGCCGATGATCACATCATGGATGTGCTCACCCCAGGCACACATGGCTCTACCTTCGGTGGCAACCCACTTGCATGCAAAGTGGCCATGGCGGCGCTCGACGTCGTAAAAGAGGAAAAACTGGCGCAGAATGCCCGCCAACTGGGGGTGATCTTTCGTGAAAGAATGAGCAAATTCATTGAGACAACAAAGCTTGTGAAAATGGTGCGGGGCAAGGGACTGCTCAACGCCATTCTCGTCAACGATACGGAAGACAGCAGCACAGCCTGGGACATTTGCGTGGCTCTTAAGGACAATGGCCTGCTGGCCAAGCCTACCCATGGGAATATCATCCGGTTTGCGCCGCCATTGGTGATGACAGAAGAACAACTCCATGAGTGCTGTGACATCATTGAGAAAACCATCCGGGAGTTCGAGCAAAAAAGCTAATCGGTAAGTAGCACTGCAATTCGTTTTTGCCTGCGAGCAACTGGGTTACCTTATACCCCATATGGGGCATTTGTAATTCCATGTTGCTCTTATACCTTTAGGGGTTTACAGCCAACAGTCAGTATGAGCCTAAGGGTATTATTATTTTTTGTTTTCTCCCTTTTGGGAGGGGCGGCCTTATTTGCACAAAATGACGAGCTCGACAGTTTGGAGAGAGCTTTGCCACAACAAGCGGGCAGCGACAAAATATCCACTCTCAACGCCATTTCCTGGCATTACCGGCAAGCAAAAACCGCAAAAGCGATGGAGCTCGCCAAATCCGCCCTCAAATTGTCGACGGAAGTTAATTATCCGGAGGGAGAGGCGCTATCACTTCAGTCGGTTGGTGCCGTTTACGAAGCCACCAGCAACTTTGACAGTGCGCTGCTTTTTTTCAACAAGTCTCTGGCTATCAAGCAGACGCTTGGCGACACTACCGACATCGCCGCATCACTCAACAACATTGCCATGGTGTATGACCAGCTCGGCAAAGATGAAATGGCGCTGACCAACTACTTTCAGGCCCTAAGGATGTACGAAGCCGTCAATGACCTTTTCTCCGAAGCCATGGTACTTGGCAACATTGGCATCGTGTACAAAAAACAAAAGGACTATGACAAAGTGCTCACTTACTACGAACGGGCACTCGAAATTTACGAAAACGAACAATCGGTTTTCGGCTCGTCGGTGGTGCAGGGAAACATAGCCTCCATTCTTATTATTCTCGGAAACTACAACCAAGCCATTAAGGTTGCCAAAAAATCGCTCCAGGGCTACGAAAGCCTCGGATACAGCAGGCTCATGGCCTATTCGCTAGGCAACCTGGCCATCGCTTATGACAGTCTGAAGGAGCTTTCGGTTGCCCGTGATTATTACAAACAGGCCTTAGCACTGCATAAAAATAACAACAACACAGCTGAGGTGGCTTTTACGCTAAAGAACCTCGCAGGCAACGAACTGGCGTCAGGAGAATACACCAGGGCATTGGCTCACGCCACAGAAGCATACCTCCTGGCGTCTTCTGCCAAAGCCAGCGACGTGCTGATGCAGGCATTGGTAATTATCACCAGATGTGAGCAGCAGCTAGGCAACTATGAAAAAGCTTTTGGCTACCAGCGACAGTACATCGACTTGCGAGACAAGGCATTTGAAGAGGAAAAGACCAAAGCTGCCCTGGAGTTGGAGGCCAAATATGAAACCGAGAAAAAGGATCAGGAGCTTGAGCTGCAACGCCTTTCTCTTGTCGAAAAGGATCTTGAGATTCAAAAAAACAGAGTTGCCCAGCTGGCACTTGGCGGAGCCTTACTTTTTCTTTTCGTACTTGGCTTACTTGTGAGAGCAAGGATGAAACTTACCTACCAGCGAAAGCTGGATGAGGAAAAACTGGCTAAGCAAGAAGAATTGCTCAGGGCTGTGATCAGCTCTGTGGAGGGAGAAAGAAAACGCTTCTCGGAGGACTTGCACGACAGTTTTGGCCAGCTTATCTCGGTATTGAAAATGAACGTCGATTCTCTGTCGGCAGCCCCACCTTCTGCCGCAGTCGACCGGCAGCGAATGTTTGACCAATCGGTATCGGTGCTGAACGATATGTACGGTGAGTTGAAAAACGTATGTTTTAACTTAATGCCCAAGGCTCTTATTCAGCACGGACTACCCGTTGGGGTCAATGAACTGGTGGCAAGAATCAATCACACCGGCAAGCTGCGAGCAGAAAGTCATTTCTTCGATCTGGACGACAGACTAGTCGATATTCAGGAGATATCGTTGTACCGGATCGTTCAGGAGTGGACCAACAATATTCTCAAATATTCCGATGCCAAAAGCATTTTTATCCAAATCACACGTGACGAGGCAGAGATAACGCTTACTATCGAAGATGATGGTATGGGTTTCGATGAAAAAATATTAAAGATGGGCCAGGGAAACGGCTGGAAAAACTTACAGTCACGTACTAATCTGATGAAAGGGACAATTGATCTGGACACGGCCCCAGGCCGAAAAGGTACAATGCTAACGGTGAACGTTCCGGCTATTCTAAAGGGAGATCAATCGCAAACGGGCGCTAACAAAGTGGAAACATTGCTTACCTATGCGCTGTTTTAGTAAGGGGTGGTACGTAGTGCAAAATCACCTGCCGGGGGGATGTTGAAAAACTGATTGTCGGACTAATTTTCGGACATGAAGTCTTTCAGCAATATTTCCTCTAAATTCATCCGGAAGTTTAGCGGGACTAGAAAAATGAATAGAACAAAGGTGTACCTGGTCGATGACCATGCTATCCTCATGGATGGTGTCAAGTCGTTGCTCAATGCTACCGATGAGTATGAAGTCGCTGGCACAGCTTCTACCGCCGAGGATGCATTGAAATACCTTCAGAATGAAGCGGTTGATATTCTCATTTCGGACTACAGCTTGCCGGGAATGGATGGCCTGGGGCTGGTAAAAGTGATGCAACGCATAAGACCAGAGGTAAAAATTCTCATCATGAGTATGCACGATGAAGGGCATCTGGTAAAGGAAATTCTAAAGGAGGGCATTAAGGGTTACTTGCTAAAGAAGGACTCACAAAAGGAGCTTATTGCGGCTCTCGATCAAATTAGAGCTGGCAGAACTTATCTGAGTAATGAGATTAATACACTGCTAATACAAAACTTGCAAAACCCCGACGAGGGAAAACTGCTCACCGAGCGGGAAAGGGAAATACTGAAGCTGATTGCGAAAGAATACACGAATAAGGACATTGCTGAAGAACTGTTCATCAGTGAACGCACAGTGGAAACCCATCGCAAAAATATCTTTCGAAAAACCAAGACTAACTCTCTTGTTGGCCTGATCAAGTTTGCTTATGCGAACAATCTGGTATAGAAAAACCAGCGATAATGTGACTTTATAGCCTTTCTCTTATTATAAGAGTAAAAAAGGCTATGAAAATCACCCGAAAACTAAATCAGGAGCCAGTCAATACAGGCTCAATGGCGGACATCGCTTTTCTGCTTCTCATATTCTTTCTTGTCTCCACCACCATCCTTCAGGAGAAAGGGCTCATGATTACGCTGCCGCCTGATAAGGAAAAGCAGGAGGCGATGCCAGTGAATGACAGGAACCTTTTCAAAATAAGCATCAACTCCAAAAACCAGTTTTTGATCCAGGACGAACCAAGAGAAGATCTTGCTGGGCTTAAGGAAGAAGTGAGAATGTTCATTTTGAACCCTGCCGCAGCCAGCGACCTGGCCGAGTCTCCCAAAAAGGCCATTGTATCGCTAAAGTCAAACCGTGGTACAGACTACGCAGCTTTTATTGCGGTGCTGGACGAATTGAAAGGTGCTTACTACGATATATATGGGGAAAGGGTAGGATTATCTGGTGACCAGTACCGAAATCTCGACCTAGACAATCCCCGGCAGCTAGCCTTATACGAGAGGGGTAAAGAAGGGATACCGATGAACATATCCATTGCTGAACCAAACAAATAGCGTCATGAAATAGCCATAAGGAGAGCCATACCCAACGAGAATGAATATGCCTCTAACACGAGAAAATTCTATTCCAAGGGGGTTTAGCTATTCCATGTGGCCGCTGAAAAACAAATTATATACACATGAAGTCATTTAAGAGAAAAACCATTGTGAATGCCGAGATTTCTACGGCATCGCTTCCCGATATCGTCTTCTTACTGCTGTTCTTTTTTATGGTAACGGCTGTTATCAGAACAGACGAAAAGCTCGTGAAGTACGAAGTGCCCAAGGCGAAGCACATCAACAAGGCTGAAATGAAGACGCTCATCAGGGAGCTTCAGGTGGGCTTGCCAGCCAATGCCCGGCTAGGCTCGGAGCCCTTGATTTCTGACGGGGGCCACTATTTGAAGGTCAGCGAGTTGGTGCAATGGGTCAACCAGGAAAAGGCGACCTTACCGGAGGCATACAAAGACCAGATGATCATTGTGCTGAAAGCAGATGAGGCAGTGAAAATGGGGCTGATCGCCGATATACAACAGGAACTGAGAAAGTCGAATGCAAGAAAGGTGTTGTACAGGTCGAAGGAAAATATTTAATATCCTCTGGCCCTCTTCAGCTTCACTATCCTGTCATAGGATTGCTTTATTCTCTCTTTTGGGATTTCGCCACTTTCAACCTTGCCTCGGATGATCTTATGGATTTGATCTGCTGAGTATCTTTCTGTCTGCCCCACATTATTACATATAAGCAACATGTCTACTCCGGCATTGATGGCCAGTTCAATCGCTTTGTCCATGCCATAGTGTTTGCTGATGGCATGCATTTGCATATCGTCGGAGAAAATAACCCCGTCGAATCCGATGAAGTCTCTGAGGATGTTTTGAACGATTTTTTTAGAAAGTGTGGCTGGCAAGGAATCAGGATCGAGGTGCGCATTCACAATATGCGCCGACATCACAGCGTCCAGCCGGCCTTGATCGATAAGAAGTTTGAAAGGCCTGATTTCGTCAAACTGCCAGCTATTGCTTACGTCGGCCATACTACTGTGGGTGTCCTTACTGGAGCTGCCGTGGCCGGGAAAGTGCTTGATAGACGTGACAATGCCTACCTCCTGATGTGCTTTGATAAAGGCTGCAGCATGCAACGCCACCGAATCGGCATTGCTACTGAATGACCTGCCGAGCTTTACTATGACAGGGTTGTCGGGATTCACCGCTACATCCACCGACGGAGCAAAGTTGAGGTTAAAACCCAATTCTCGCAGCTGAACAGCCATGCGCTTGGCTTGGGCGTACGTGCTGTCGGGAATGCCCTGCTTGCCCAGCTCTTGTGCTGATTGAGTGGTAACGAATCCATATTTTGGCTTAAGCCGGTTCACCCTTCCGCCTTCTTCGTCAATCGCAATCCAAAGAGGAATACCCGAGGCATATTTTAGCGTATTGTTGAGCTGTCGGAGATTCTCGGCAGTATTGGTTTTGGTCAGATTTTTCTCAAAATATATCACGCCGCCCACTTTGCCATCTTCAATGGCTTTCAGCAGCACATCTCCTTCTTTTATGGACTGCCTTTCCTCCAGGCCAATCATGATCATTTGGCCAATCATAATGTCGAGGCTGTCTGTTTGCGCCACTACGTTGCCACACAGACAGAGGAATATTAATAAGCTATAAATGTTTTTCATTTAGTGGTGTCTATTATATCGCCAATGACTTCGGAAAAGTAAGCGCCGTTATAAGGTCCAAACCAGTTCATTGTTCTGGTTTCGTATTTGTTTAAATCGTACCACTCGTCTTTGGTAATGTAACCTATATAACCGCCGTTGAAACTGGTGACCATCAGGTTTTGTCCCTGAGCCCGGGCCATGCTGTCAAGTGGTGCCATTAGCTCTCCGGAAAAGTCGCAAGGTGTGCCGACCAAAAGGTTGTCTCCAATCTTCAAATAGCTGATGCCGGAGTCATAGTCGCCGAACAACCAATAGAACACCCACGGCCGGGCGGCAATACTCTCGGAAACCTTGAAACTTGGCTGCCTCAGCTCCAATGGCAAGTATCCACTCGAAATCGACGTAACGTATCCCGGCTGTATTAAAAAGCTAATTTGCGCAAACTGATCCGCAAGGTGCTCGGAAATGTATTCTGATTTGTCCCATCCGTCAATTCCTTTTGGACTATTGGGCCCTTGACTGCCCACAGCACCAGCACCGTATATAACAAAGTCGGCCAGGGAGTCGGCGACAAACGTTTTTCGCAATGCAGCCGGGTAGTCGGCCGACAAGGCCAGGAAGCTGGAAGGTAAAGTGGTAGCATGTGCTGCAAATGTCGTAAACAAGGCACTTTTGCCGGAGTCTTTCACCACCTTCATCACCCTGAACCAGGGGTCAATCGTTCCTTTTTCTTTCACCAGGCGGTTATACATCAGCTCGCCGGCATCGAATGTCGCAAACCCGATTTTGGCCTTTTCTCTGTTTCCTTCCGCATCCTTTATACTTTGTATCACCGCTCCAGCAATAAAATCAGCTACTTCCGATTGGTAGGTGCCTGCAAACAATGTTCCTGTCAACCCCGGACTCCAGGCACCAATACTGCAGTGGGAGTGCACGGCGGTAAAAAAAGTGTTTTGCAGAGAGTAGCCCAATGCAGGAAGCAGGCTTTTTAACCTGATAACCACCTCCGGGGGCGTGATAAGGAGGTCGAGGCTTACGATTGCTGCCTTTGCTTTTCCGTTGGAAAACACCATCGTCTTCACACCAACAGAATCATGAACGCCCTCAAAATGGGCTCCTTTTCTTTTCCCATATCCAGCCAATGGAATGGACTCAGGATAAACCAGGGAAGCTTCCGCCCAGCCAACTTGCAGCGTATCGCCAACTGAATTTTGGTAGGCGGCTGCCAGGGAGTCCATCCTGGCATGCATGGCCGCATAGTAGGACATTTCCTGATAGGGAGTCCTGTCAATCGTCGTTAGCAGGCTTAACGCCAGTACTAAAACAGCGCCTGCCACCCACGCCAGTACTTTGAGGAGGCGCTTCATACTAGCTAGCCACTATTCTGCGGAAGTAATTGATCTGACCGTAATGGTAGTTAAGGTGACCACTAAGGTGTATGAGGAAGTTTTGCGTCGTCATTGGCTTGCCGAAAACCTCAATAGGGTAGTTGCTGTGCAGTTGCTCTGACGTCATTTTAGCCAGCGTTTCAAGCACAGCCTTTCTTGTTGCCTGTAGCTCACTCGCTAGCTCGCTTTTGGGGAGTCCCTTTTTACCAAACTCCCCCTCTCTGTCTCTTACGAAAGGTGTTTTGCCAATAACTGCGCCAATAAAGTGTTGCAGGTTGCCTGCCAGGTGGAGGAAAAGATTGCCAGGCGAATTATTGATTTGGCCTGCTGTTTTCCACAAAATAGCGTCGGGTGTCAATTCGAGTTCTTTCTGTAGCCTATCTATATCCCTTTCGAAAAGCTCCATCAAATCTTTAACAACAGTTTCCATCGCTTCTTATTTTTGTATTCAAAGACTAAAATTCCCGGCCAGTTCTATGAGTGGTGTTGGGCTTTAGGCTCGAAATTAAGACATTGGAAGAAAATACTACCTCAAAAGAGCGATTTACTTAGAGATATAACCAACCTGAACATGATGAAGAGAAATCTATTGATTCTTCTGGCACTAATTCCCACTATGCTTTTTGCCCAGAAAAAGGGAGCCAAAGAAAAAACGGAGCAAGTGGCGCTGGACGAGAAGCTTTACGCAGGACTTGAGTGGAGAAACATTGGGCCACCAAGAGGAGGCAGGTCCACAGCAGTGGCCGGTGTGCTGGGCGACGACCAAACTTACTATATGGGCACGGTTGGTGGTGGAGTATGGAAAACAACCGATGCCGGCATTACCTGGAAAAACATTACTGATGGCTTTTTCAATACCGGAACGATCGGGGCAATTTCTGTAGCCGCATCCGATCCAAATGTCATCTACGTTGGCACGGGCGAGGCACCTATTCGTGGTGTGATGACTTCCAGTGGCGATGGTCTTTACAAATCGACCGACGCCGGAAAAACCTGGAGCCACATCGGGCTGGAAAACTCCATGCACATTTCTAAAATTGCTGTCCACCCAACTGACCCAGATTTGATTTATGTGGGAGTGCAGGGCAACCCGTATGGCCCAAGCGACAACCGGGGCGTTTACAAAAGCACCGATGGTGGCAAAAGCTTCAAGGTCGTACATTTTGTCAACGAATTCACCGGTGTGAGTGACTTGAGCATGGACGAGTCGAACCCCAGAATTCTTTATGCAGCCATGTGGGATCATCAACGCCTGCCATGGTATTCGAGAAGCGGCGGCGCAGGAAGTGGCATATTCAAAAGTGTCAATGGTGGCGAAACATGGGAAAGACTTTCCGAGGGTTTGCCAAAAGTGGTGATGGGCAAGATTGGCGTTTCAGTTTCTCCTGCCGACCCGGAAAGAGTATATGCGATTGTCGAGTCAGACGAAGGTGGTTTGTATCGCTCCGATGATGCTGGCAAGACCTGGAAAAACATGAATAAAGAGCGGGTGCTGAGGGCTCGCTCGTGGTACTATATGCATATTCAGGCCGATCCGTCAAATGCAGACGTTGTTTATGTAATGAATGCTCCTCTCCTGAGAAGTATCGATGGAGGTAAGTCATTTAGCAACTTACCGGTACCCCACGGTGATACTCACTCAATCTGGATCAACCCCGATCGACCAGCCAACATGGTGTACGGTGGTGACGGCGGTGCCGCTATTTCCTTCAACACGGGCAAGACCTGGAGCACCATCGAGAACCAGCCTACGGCCCAGTTCTATCGGATCAATGCCGACAACCGTTTCCCCTACTGGGTGTACGGTGGTCAGCAGGACAACTCCTCAGTAGCCATTCCCAGCAGCACCAATGGCCCAGTGATTGAATGGCAAGACTGGGTTGCCGGCGTAGGCGGCTGCGAAAGTGCTTATGTGGCATTTGATCCTAACAACCCAATACTGATGTATGCAGGCTGCTATCAGGGGATTATCGATGAGTATAACCTGGCCAGCAAAAAAACGAAGGGAATAAAAGCCTACCCCGAAAGTGGGCTGGGCGAACCGTCGGACGAAGTCAAATACCGGTTCAATTGGAATGCACCAATCATTGTTTCTCAACACAACCCCAACACAATTTATCACGCAGGTAACAAAGTACTCCGCTCCACCAACAGGGGATTGACCTGGGAAGAAATGAGTGGCGACCTAACCAGAAACGACTCCACAAAGCTGGGGCTCATGGGCGGCCCAATTACCAACGAGGCCGCTGGTGGCGAAATCTATCATACTATTTACTACCTGGCCGAGTCACCGCATGATGCTAAAGTACTTTGGGCAGGAGCAGATGACGGCTTATTGCATATTACCAGAGATGCTGGAAAGACGTGGACGAACATTAGCCCTAAAGAGGCAGGTGAGGGAATGATTAACTCTATCGAAGTATCTCCACACACCCCCGGCACAGCTTATGTAGCCCTTACGAAATATAAATTCGGGGATTTCACTCCCTATTTATACAAAACGACAGACTACGGTCAAAGCTGGCAAATGCTCACAAAAGGTATCGGCGCAAAGGCATTTGTGAGAGTCGTAAGAGAAGACCCGAACCGCAAGGGGTTGCTTTTTGCCGGCACCGAAAGAGGCATTTACATCAGCTTTGACGCCGGGCAACAGTGGAGCCAGTTCAAGCTTAATTTCCCGATGACGCCGGTAACTGACCTCAAGATTCACCATAACGACCTGCTGGCGGCTACTTCAGGAAGAGCATTCTGGATCCTTGATGACATCACTGCTTTGCAGGAACTGACCCCGCAGGTAGCAACTACAGACGCCTACTTGTATAAACCACGGGAAGTGGTAAAAAGTGGTAATGCTTTCGATTTACCTAATGTGACTGTTGGCAAAAGCGCTTATAAAGGAGCCCTTATCCGATATCACCTGAAGGAAATGGGAGAAAAAGACTCCACTTTGTTAAAGCTTGAAATAGCTGATGCAGAAGGTAAGGTTTTACGAACTTTCAATAGCGCTTCAAAAAAGAAAGCAGAGCAGCTTCCAAAAAAGGCGGGCATGAATGTGCTGAAGTGGGACTTACGAGGTGAAAATATCGAGACAGCCGAAGGCGTATTTGTACCAAGCTTTGGTGGCGGGGGCATGTCGAGCTATATGGTAGGCCCAGGCACTTACACAATAACCCTGACCTTTGGCGACAAAACAATGCAGCAGGCACTCAACATACTTCCTGACCCTAGGAACGCTGCTACTCTGGCGCAGCATCGGGAAAAGCAGCAAGTGCTGGAAAGAATAGCGCTGGACATTGAGGACATATACCAATCGCTGAAAGACCTTCAGCAAGTGCGCAAGCAACTGAAGGCCATGGATGAGAGGCTGGGCGATTCGGACGAATACAAATCGATCAATGACAAAAGCAAGGCCATTATAAAAAAAGTGGGAGCGACTGAAGAAAAACTGATCCAGCCGAAGCAGGAGACATTTCAGGACGTGGTCAACTTCCGCAGCATGCTCGACAGCCAGCTGTACGACCTTTTGCAAACCATTGACGGGAATTCACCCCCGCTTACGGATGGCGAGAAGGAACGCTATAGTGATTTGAAGGAAATCTGGAATACTAGAAAAACGGAGATCATGCAGATTTTGAATGATGATGTTCCGGCCTACAACAAAATGCTGGAAGAGAAAGGTGTGCCCTACGTGGCTCCAAACAACGATAAGAAGGAGGAAAAGCTGGGAAGCTGACAGTATCTGTTGTTGACCTTAAAAAAGGCCGGTAGCAATGCCGGTCTTTTGTTTTACGTACGAACCATTTATATTTACGTACGTATTTTTAACTATGGGCATAACAACATCAAAATTAAGGCAAAACATCTACAAGTTACTTGACCAAGTGGCTGAAACAGGTGAGCCTCTGGAAATAAGAAGAAAGGGAAAGATCCTCAAAATTGTCGTCGAAAATCAGAGGTCTAAGTTGGCTGCTCTGAAAAAACGTGATGTGGTTGTGGGTGACTCTGAGGAACTTGTTCACATTGATTGGAGTAGCGAATGGAGCCAGAAGCCTATTTAGACACGCATGTCGTTGTATGGTTATACGGAGGAGAAATCAGTAAAATTTCGCCAAGAGTAATCTCGATAATAGAAGAATCCACCCTGTACTATTCTTCATTTGTGAGACTTGAGTTGAAATACCTCTTTGAAATAGGGAAAATAAAGGTCGCTCCAGATATTATCCTGAAGAGTTTGGAAATAGAAATAGCCCTTGTTAATCGGGATAGCCCGCTTTATGTGCTTGTAAATAACGCACTGGAACATTCCTGGACACGAGATCCATTCGATAGAATGATTGTAAGTCAGGCGCAATTGAGTGATTGCATGCTTGTCACTAAGGACTCGTTGATAAGAGAAAATTTCCGGAACGCAGTCTGGTAGTGTGAATACTACTCCTTTGTCAGGTCGAGCGTGTCCACCAGATATTTGCCATTGAACGACTTCAGCAGCATATACACCCTGTAGGTTCCGTTGGGGTGTGAAAGCTGACCAATGGTGTAGAGCAAGCCTTCCTTCGAATTTCCCTGGTGTATATAGTCAAATGAAGAAGGAGGATTCTCTTTGAAAAAATCCTTCATAATGATCTCAGCCTGTGTTTTACTGTAGTTCGACTTCTCGCCGTCTACATTCAGCGACACCGTTTCATTGAAGTAACGAACAAGCTCTTTGGAAGAGCCCGCTTTAATGGCCGCTTTCACATTATTTACTACTTCCGTTTGTGTTTGCCCAAAGGCCATGGTAGCAGTAAAAAGAAATAATATTGTAAACCGTTTCATGATTCTGAATTCAACAGTTGTTGATAACAAAAATTGCGCCACTATTGAGCAGTTTGAAAAATAGAAACTACAATTTAACAGAATGAAACTAACATAATCAGGCAGCAGTTACAAAAGAAAAAAGGACAACCGTATATTTGCCTCCATGAATAAGAAAGTAATTCTGATGATTTTAGATGGTTGGGGAATAGCTTCCAACCCGAAAGTGTCTGCGGTAGACGCTGCAAATACGCCATTCGTAGACTCACTCTATAAAAAATACCCGCACAGCAAGCTTCAGGCTTCGGGTCTGTTCGTTGGCTTGCCAGACGGGCAAATGGGCAACAGCGAAGTAGGCCATATGAACCTCGGAGCCGGAAGAGTAGTGTACCAGGATCTGGTAAAGCTCAACAAGGCAGTTGAAGAAAACACACTTGGTGATAATGAGGAGCTGATCAAGGCACTGGATTATGCCAAAAAGAGCAATAAAAAAGTGCACTTCATTGGCTTGGTTTCTGATGGGGGTGTTCATTCACACATCCTGCATTTGAAGGGATTGTGCTCACTGGCCCATGAAAAAGGACTGGAAAAAGTATTTGTGCACGCCTTCACTGACGGTCGTGACTGCGACCCTAAATCGGGGCTTGGCTTTCTGAAAGACCTTCAGTCGCATATGAAGAAAACGGCCGGAGCCCTTGCAAGCATCACTGGCCGCTATTTTGCTATGGACAGAGACAAGCGTTGGGAGCGGGTGAAGCTGGCCTACGATGCTATGGTAAAAGGTGAGGGCAAAAAAACTGGCGATGTATTGAAAGAAATGCAGGCCTCATACGATGAAAATGTTACCGACGAATTCATCAAGCCTATCATCCATATGGACGCTGCCGGAAAACCACTGGCTGTGATAGAAGAAGGTGATGTTGTTTTGTGCTTCAATTTCCGTACCGACAGAGGAAGGGAGATTACAGAAGTGCTCACTCAAAAGGACTTTCCAGAGCACGGCATGAAGAAATTGCCACTCTACTATGTGACCATGACCAATTACGACGACACCTTCAAAGACGTGAAAGTGTTGTTCGATAAGGACAATCTGGTCAATACCCTTGGCGAGGTACTGGCAGCCCACGGCAAAAAACAAATTAGGATTGCAGAAACAGAGAAATATCCCCACGTTACTTTCTTTTTCTCAGGAGGAAGGGAGGAACCTTTCGATGGAGAAAAAAGGCTTCTTTGCCCATCGCCAAAGGTGGCCACCTACGATTTGAAACCTGAGATGAGCGCTGAGGACATTCGTGATGCCATTATCCCGGAGTTAAAGAAGCAGGAAACCGACTTTGTTTGCCTCAACTTCGCCAACCCCGACATGGTAGGCCACACCGGCGTGTTTGAAGCGGCAGTGAAAGCGGTTGAAACTGTTGACCGTTGTGCTGAGGCTGTTGTCAATGTGGCTCTTGAAAATGGCTACAGCACGTTTATCATTGCCGACCACGGCAACTCCGACATGATGATCAATGAAGATGGGTCGCCCAACACTGCCCACACCACAAACCCTGTGCCATGTATTCTCGTAGACAACGACTATCGTGGCCCGATTAAGGATGGAAAACTCGGAGATTTGGCGCCAACGATTCTTAAGATGATTGGCATTCCAAAGCCAGCAGAAATGACTGGCGAAGAACTTATATGAGGAATATTGTTATCGGCTCATTAATGTTGGGCCTGGCGCTGAGTGGCTGTGAAAGCAGCTCCTCAGCGACAAAAATCACAGCCTATTTTGACGTGGCTGGCTTGTTCACATCACAGGCTGATCGTATTGTGGGTACTTCATTCGAAAAGTCAGCCTCTATTGACAGCCTCACTGAGACGAAGACACTGAAGTTCGATAGCCTTGAATGGACTAAGGAATTGTCTATGTTCATTAATATGGACATCAACAAAGCTGTGCTGGTTGGGGCATTCAGTGAGGAAAAAGCTAATTTATCTAATGGCAGCAGCGTTCTTTACAAAAAGAAGCCAGAGGTTGAATCTGGTGTGCAGTGGATGAAGCTTGAATATGATAGTCAGGGGAATGTAGTCGCTTTTTCAGGCAGGTTCGAAGAGGAAAACGCATTGTACCAAAACAGTCGTGAGCTATTTGCCACCTTTGCTGCCCAAAACGGCGTGTCCACTTTGGAAAGCTACAGCATCAAAGGCTTTCAAAAAATATTGATGAAGGACACAGTAAACTATCAAATTGAGTCAAAAGCGCGCAATTAGAGGTTTTTGAAGGCTTGCATGAATCCCATGTTTGCCTTTTTGTCTTTCACTATCATATAGGGTATCTCTTTGTTGACACGCAAGAGCTCAACGGCGACACTTCCCATAAGCATGGCAGCGACCATGGTTCTCCCCTTCGAACCGAGGATAATCATGTCGGCGGCTTGCACTTTGGCCTCCGTAAAAATCACATCAGCCGGCTTGTCATCTTCATCAAGGTTGAAAACTTGTGTTACATCCTCCTCGTTGATTTGATATGCACTTAAAAATGTCTTCATCTGCTTTTCGGCATTGTGCTTCATAATGATGGCAAAGTCGACATACTGTTTGCCAGTGTAGTGATAGCCAACGGGAACCTTGTATACATTTTGAAGAAGGACATCCACATTTCCCAATTTTTTTAAGGCCATGGCCTCATCAACTGCCATGGCAGAGTTTTTGGAAAAATCGACAGGTACCAACACCCTATCCAGTTTGAAAGAAGCGTTTTCAGGCACAAACAACACTGACGCATGGCAGATGGCGGTAATTTTTGCTGCATTGGTGCCAGCACCCTTCAAAGATTTTTTTAGCCCCATCACAATCAGGTCTATTTCCTTAACCTGCGACCATTTCAAAATCTGTTCTGTCTCGTTGCCGTCTTTCACCACTGCCTCATAAGGCGTGTCACATTTATTCGCAAAATACTTGGAAGCCTCGTCATTGATTCCTCTTTCAAGCACCTCATCTGCCGGCCCGGTGATGTTCGGGAACATTTTTTTGATCTCTTCAGGAATCTCCAGCTTTTTCGAAACATGGATAAAGTAGACTTTTGCTTCGGGAAGCACTTTGCTAAGATGAGCTGTGTACTCCATCAGAGTCTGATCGATGGGTGACAAGTCTAGACAAACAAGAATTCGCTGAAGTGGGTACATGACAGATTGATTAAAATAGCACTTTTGACTTAAAAAGATATTTAGCTCAAGAATAGCTTGTCTCCGAATTGGTTAGGCAAACTGAGTAATATCCAGACATGAATATTTGTCATATTTCTGATAATTACAATGAATTTTATAAGAGCCGTTGATGATTTCCGTCAGGCCGTCGAAATTGTCATTCGATTTCTCTCCCGATTCGGGGATTAGGTTCTTAACTTTGTACCGAACAAAACTGTTTGTTAGTACCCAATGTATTACTTAAAGTTTTGAATATTGTTTGACATAAGTAGCTGATGGCAAGAAGTAACTCACGGTTCTCCACACTTGAAAAAGAAGAGAAGCGTCCCCTCAATAAAGATAATTTCAAAAAGCTTTTAGGTGTTTTCAGATTTATTTTGCCCTATAAGGCTGGATTCATAGTCGGCTTGGTTTTATTGCTTTTTACAAGTGGCATACTGCTGTCGTTTCCTTATGTGGCTGGCAAGCTCATAGATGTTGCCTCCGGCAAGGGATCCTGGTTGCTGAATGACATCACGTCGATAGCCCTGGCACTCATTGGGATTTTGCTGGTGCAAAGCATTGTCTCATTTTTTCGGGTGTATTTCTTCGCAACCGTGTCTGAGCGCACAGTCGCAGATATAAGAACCCATCTTTATCAAAAGCTTATCAGGCTGCCCATTACCTTTTACGACAGCAAGAGAACAGGAGAGTTGATCAGTAGAATCACTTCGGATGTGACCATGATTCAGGACACGTTTACTGTAACGCTCGCCGAGCTGATTCGTCAAACATCAATCTTGATCATTGGCCTTGGGCTGATTTTTTACACGATGCCGTCGCTGAGCGTTTTTATGCTGGCCACATTCCCGGTGTTGATTCTGGCAGCGATGTTTTTCGGCAGGTTTATCCGGAAAATGTCGAAAAAAACCCAGGACGCTCTGGCTAATGCCAGCGTAGTGGCTGAGGAGACGCTCCAGTCTGTCCACACGGTAAAGGCTTTTACCAATGAACAGTATGAGATAAAACGTTACCGTGCCTCAATGTCGGCTGTAGTTAAGGTAGCCTTAAAGACCGCTACCTACCGTGCAGGCTTTATCTCTTTTGTGATTTTTGCATTGTTCGGGGGCATCGTGGGCGTGATGTGGTATGGTGCCACGCTCGTACAAAACGGAGAGCTGACGGTTGGTGATCTGCTTTCATTTGTGCTCTACACCACTTTCATTGGTGGGTCAATTGCTGGCCTCGGTGATCTGTTTGGTCAGATACAGAAAGCAATTGGTGCGTCGGAGCGGATTCTGGAAATTCTTGAGGAAACTGAGGAAGTTGAGAGCGTCGAGCAGGAATCTATCAGCATAGAAGGTGAGATCGCCTACGAAAATGTGACCTTTAGTTATCCTACCCGTAAAGAAATGCCAGTGCTCAAGAGCATAAGCTTCCACGTGCCTCATGGTAGTAAGGTGGCGCTGGTAGGTCAAAGTGGCGCTGGTAAGTCAACAATCATTCAGCTGCTGATGAGGTTTTATCAGCCAGATACAGGAAAAATATTGATTGATGGAAAGGATAACCAATCGTATTCTATTTCAGCTTTGCGGAAGCACATCGGTATTGTGCCTCAGGAAGTGATTCTTTTCGGCGGCACTATTTTAGAGAATATTCGCTACGGTAAACCCGACGCTACAGAAGACGAGGTGGTAGAAGCGGCTCGTCAGGCCAACGCCCTGGACTTTATTTTGAGCTTTCCCGAGCAATTTGATACCATTGTCGGCGAACGGGGCATAAAGCTAAGCGGGGGCCAGCGTCAGCGGATTGCTATCGCAAGGGCTATTTTGAAAAACCCTTCGATTCTAATACTTGACGAAGCCACCAGCTCGCTGGATGCGGAGTCAGAACGACTGGTGCAGGATGCCCTGGAGAAACTCATGAAGGATCGCACAACGATCATCATTGCCCACCGATTGGCTACGATTAGAAAGGTGGATCGGATTTATGTGATAGGCGACGGGCAGATTACTGAGGAAGGGACTCACGACGAACTGACCACTGACGAGGAAGGTAAATACAGTCAGCTTGTTAAGCTGCAACTCGAAGTGTCCTAATGATAGTGAAAACCATTTTCAGTCTAGTCAGGAGCTTTGTATATTGTTCAAAAATTACTGTACAACATCCCCCCGGTAGCTTACAGGAATGTCAGAAATAGTTTTAAAAGAAACACTAAAAGAACACCGGCTGCGAAACACGCAATGCAGAACGGATATACTTGCTATATTCTATGAGCACGATTTTGCCTTGTCCCACGCCGATATTGAGGACAGGGTAAGCGAACATTACGACAGGGTGACTGTGTACCGAACACTAAAGACCTTTGTGGACAAGGGCTTGATTCATAAAGTGCTTGATGATAATGGAGCTCAGAAATATGCTTTGTGCAATGCCGACTGCTCCGAAGACTTACATAAGCATGAGCATGTTCACTTTAAATGCATCCGATGTGGGCTCACAACTTGCCTCGACGAATCAGACATTCCAGGAATAAAACTACCGGCAGGGTATGTTTTGATGGATGTAAGCATGCTGGTGACGGGCTACTGTAAGGACTGTCAGCAATAACTCAAACAGGCATTTCTTCCCGCTCTTCTTCGTCAATAAGCACTAGTCTTGGGTTGCCGTCTGGCAGGCAAACGCCAGGGGGAAGATCAATTTCCGGAGGCCCCTTGACAGTGATACCTCCGTCGTCGTCGTCGTCATGGCCGCCGACATCTTTATTTCTCTTCTTCATAAGAGTGACCATCAGATACACGAGTATCAGATAGGCAATCCCAACAAGGATAAGATCTAAAGTATAACCACCTAGCATACAGCTCTTTTATACAATGATTTTACAAAAAAACCGTAGTATTATCAAATTAAATGAGTTAATTCAAACAATTTCGTTTGCTTCAAATAGGATTTCCGATAAGGTCAGCTACCCTACTGATATTTATACGTATTTTGTGGGGCCTTTAAATTGTACATTTCCAATATAATCCACTCTTGTGACTCCTAGCATCGTTTTTTATATTGCCTAATTCTTGTTTAATTTGCCGGTCGTTTGAAAAAAACCGCAGCTATTATTTTGTTTACAATGCCTTTTTTGACCTGTGTCCTAACGCCTTTTGTTTATGCTTGATCAACTGCTAGCCAACAGTGAAAACCTCTTGTACGGCATTTTCGGTATTGTAATCACCATTTTTTTAATTCTTGATTTAGGTGTCTTTCACAAAAAACCAGGAAAGATTAGCCAAAAGGATGCGCTTCAGCAGTCGCTCTTTTGGGTTGTTGTTTCTATTATTTTCGGTGGGGTCATCTATTTCTACTATGAAAATCCTGTGCCTGGCGTTACGCCCTATGAAAGTATGCTGGAATTTTACTCGGCATATCTCACAGAGAAAGCACTGAGTATTGATAACATATTTGTTATTCTTCTTATCCTTCGCTACTTCAAAGTGAAGGATGAATACTATCATGGTATTCTTTTTTGGGGGATATTGGGTGCCATTATTTTTCGGGCAATATTCATTTTCGTCGGGGCGCTTTTGATTAGCAAAGCACATTGGATTCTGTACGTCTTCGGGGTCTTTCTTGTCTATTCTGGACTTAAAATATTCAAGGATGATGAGGACATGGAAATTGAGCCAGAGAAGAATCCCCTCATTCAACTTGCCAGAAAGTTCTTTCCCATCTCAAAAGGAGACATGGGCGGCAGGTTTGTCATCTTCAAACAAGGTAAGCTTATATTTACGCCGCTTTTTCTGGTCATTATTCTAATAGAATCTACGGATCTTATTTTTGCTGTAGATTCTATTCCTGCGGCTTTTGCCATTACTCAGAACCCATTCATCATCTACACATCCAATATCTTTGCCGTGATGGGCCTAAGGGCGATGTTCTTCCTACTGTCTAACGTGCTTGATAAGTTTTATCTGCTTCAAAAAGGCCTGGCGATCATCCTCATATTCATTGGAGCGAAGATGCTGGTGGACATTTTCAGTATTCATGTCCCCGTGATATGGTCATTCAGTATGATTTTGGTGGTGTTGATTGGATCTATCATACTCTCCCTAATCTTCCCTAAAAAACCTGAATTGGTAAACAATTAGAAGTTCTATCTGAGCTATTTTTTGAAACCTATTTGTGCGGACTTCCACCCGTGGCTTTCGAGCTTGGTGGCGCTTTCCTCTACTGTCGACTTGAGCTTGTCTTTGTAGGCCTGCAAGGCGTCGGCAACCTTGTCATCAAACGTAGAAACGATCTCAGCTGCAAGAATGCCTGCGTTTTTGGCGCCGTCCAGTGCTACAGTAGCGACAGGAATACCACCGGGCATTTGCAGTATGGAAAGGATGGAGTCCCAGCCGTCAATAGAGTTCCTGGATTTAACCGGCACCCCAATCACCGGCAAGGTGGTGATGGAGGCGACCATGCCGGGTAAGTGCGCTGCGCCGCCCGCACCGGCTATAATTACTTTCAGGCCTCGTTTGCGGGCTTCTTCAGCGTAGGAAATCATTCTGTGTGGGGTGCGATGTGCTGAGACAATGGTTACTTCGCAGGGAACGCCAAGCTCTTCCAGTATTTCTGCAGCCTCCTGCATCACAGTGAGATCCGACTGGCTACCCATGATCACACCTACTATTGGTTTTTTATCTTCAGCCATTTTATGCCTTTATTTTCAGTTTATGTTTTACCCAATAAGCCAGGGCCTTCAGGTCTTCAGTCTTTTCACTGACAATAGTCACGTGCCCCATTTTTCTGAAAGGCTTTGTTAGCCTTTTGCCATAAAGGTGAGGATGTACTCCCTCTTTTTGCAAAACTTCCTCCAAACCTTCATAAACCGCCCCTCCCTGAAAGCCTTCTTCTCCTAGTAAATTGACCATCGCTGCAGGAGTGTGGGCCCTGGTGCTCCCCAGGGGCCATCCTAATATGGATCTCAGGTGTTGCTCATATTGTGAGGTAATGTTTGCCTCTATCGTCTGGTGTCCGCTGTTATGAGGCCGGGGGGCCACTTCATTAACGAGAATCTCGCCGTCTTTGGTAAGAAACATCTCCACGGCGAGCAGCCCAACCATCCCAAGTTTGGTGATCACTTTTTCAGCAAGAGCCCTGGCCTTCTGTTCCACTTCGCTTGAAATCTGGGCTGGAGAAAAAAGAAACTCAACTAGGTTCGCCTCGGGATGATAAACCAATTCCACTACCGGGAAAGTTTTGATTTCACCCTGCTCATTTCGGGCAACTATTACAGAAAGCTCTTTTTCAAAATCTATCAGTTTTTCCAAAAGCCCCGGTTGGTCAAATGCTTTGGTCAGGTCTTTTTCCGACCTGATTACCTGCACACCACGCCCATCATAGCCTTCTCTTCCAAGCTTGTTTACTGCCGGCAGGAAATCAGCATGAGTGGCTACATCGGCCGCATTTTCAGTCAGCACAAATTCAGCGGTAGGAATGCCTTCTTTTTGATAGAACTGTTTTTGAAGTCGCTTGTCCTGTATCAATTCAATAATATGCGGCTGTGGGAAAACCTTCTTACCCTCTTCTTCTAGCTTTCTGAGAGCCTGCGTGTTCACATGCTCAATCTCTATTGTGATAACATCACAGTCTTTGCCAAATTGATAGACTGTGTCGAAGTCTTTGAGATTGCCACTAACAAATTCGTCTACAAGCGCTTTGCAGGGAGCAGTGAGGTCTGGGTCGATTACTTTGAAAGGGATGTTAAAATCGATACCGGACTGTATGAGCATGCGCCCGAGCTGGCCACCACCTAGAATGCCAATTTTTCTGTTTACTGTTGCCATGGTTTGATGCAGCGAAATTAGGGAATTATTTTTATTCCTATATTCTTCATCAGTTGAGAGGCGTTGAAGCTTTTGCAGGGCCCCTCAGTTAGCTTGTAGTCGAATAGCAGCTCATCGCCCTTCACCAGGCTGTTAAAGCTGAAGTTGCTGACAAGAGGGTCGGTATTACCAAGCTCGCTTAAAGTGAGGTCATGAGTAGAAATAAAGCCTGCCGCCTTTTCTCTGAGCAGCTGCCTTACGAGTGCCTTCGTGCCAATATGCCTGTCCTCTGAATTGGTGCCTTTCAACACTTCGTCCAGCATGTAAAGAACAGGAGCACCAGTTTCCAGTAGATCCAAAAGCTGCCTAAGCCTTTTTAGTTCGGCGTAAAAAGACGACACACTTTCCGATAGGTCATCGTGGGTGCGCATGCTGGTAAAGAGCTCCATATAGGAGATGGTCATGCCGCTGGCGCAAACCGGGGCCCCGGCCAACGCCAGCACCGAGTTCACTCCCACTGTTCGCAGGAAGGTGCTCTTTCCTGACATATTGGATCCTGTAATCAATATCAATCCCTTGCCATCAAGCACAAAATCATTTACAACTCGCTTCTTCGCTGGAATCAATGGGTGGCCCAGCTGACTGGCTTTCAGGTCAAAATCCCAACTAGATGTTTCGGGGTAGACATAAGCCGGGTTGGCAAAGGCAAACCCTGCCAGGCTACTAATAGCTTCCATTTCACCCAGAGCTTCCATCCATCCGCCGACGTGATCAATGTTTTCGTCAAACCATTTCTGCGCCAGTGTGATAAGCCAAAAGTCAAGCAGAAGAAATGAGTTGAGAATTTGATAGAGCATGTTGATCCGGCTGTCGAACCGATTTACCACGTCGTGCAGTTTTTTGAAGGCTACTGATGCAGACTGGCCTGAGCTCGTCAAAACGGATTGATGTTCACAAAGTAAAGCGTTCTCAAACTTGCCGGTTTCAATGCTGTTAAATAAGTCGACATAGATAGAAAGCTGTTTTGCCAGACCCTGCATTTTTTGGTATTCCTCGTTCATTGCTTTCATCAATGCAACAAGAAAGAAGCTGTTGAAAATGGCCGCTAGAAATACCCACTGCCAAATCAATACCGACGAAATGGTCAGCCCGTAAATGATAAGGGAAATCGCCATTGAAACGGCCGCCCAGATTTTGAAGTTTTTAGAAATGGGAGCCGGCTTTGATAAAAGCCTTTCCAGTGGGACGATGGGCTTTGACTTATCCGGGAGATTCATCCTCCCAAAGGCCTCAAATGCCTGCTTCCATTCGATTTGGCTTTCAAGTTCACGAACAGCCTGCTGTCTTGAGCTTACAACATCGGCCTTTGCGGGGAAGCTTAGCCATGAGGCAAGGGTGGCCGTTCCTGATGGAGTAGATCCCCGGTTGACGAGCTGAAAAATGGAATGCCGCCCGAAAATGTCCAGATCGGCTACGTATGGGTGATGTTCGCTGAGGAATTCCTTGCCATCCGAAAGGTGCTTGATGTCGAGCTGTTGCCTTCTGACTTCATCTTGATTGACTGCCAGCATCGACTTAAGAAACGAAAGCTTCTTTTTCGTTTTATTATATAAATTTACCAGGGAGCCAAAAATCACAAAAAAGCCAGCCAGCGTTAAAAAAATTGGCCATGCCATTCTCGCATTGGCGAAATAAACCACGGCAATTGTTGATACTATAAAAACCCCAATTCTATAGGCAGACCACTCTCTGAGCTTGTTAGCAACTTCTGATGTTTGGCGCTCAAATGTGGTAATACGAGCTTTAAAAAATGCTTCTTTTTCGTCCATTTCTGCGATTTGTTCCTACGACAACAAATTGTATACGGCCAAAGCGGACAAATAGGCCAACGCAGACATATAAATTAATTGAATGGCAGGCCATTTCCAGCCTTTGGTTTCCCTGTACACGATAGCAATGGTGCTCATGCATTGCATGGCGAATGCATAAAACACTAGTAGCGAGAAGGCAACAGCCGGGGTAAACATGGGCCCGCCGGTCTTTGGATTTTTTTCTTTTTCCAGTCTTTGCCGAATGGTTGTATTGTCTTCTCCTGCCGAGCCTACGCTATATATGGTGGCTATTGTTCCTACGAAAACTTCTCTGGCTGCAAACGAGGTAATAAGGGCAATGCCAATTTTCCAGTCGTAGCCCAGCGGGGCGATGACCGGCTCGGTGACCTTGCCCAGGTACCCAGCATAGCTGTGCTCAAGCTTATAGGAGGCAACTCTGTCATTCATCTCCTCTTCCGAAAGATTCAGATGAGTGCTCTCTTTTTTTACGGTTTCTTCGGCGTTGGTGAGAGCGTCGCCCGGCCCATAGGATGCAAGTACCCAAAGTACGATGGAAATTGCCAAAATCACCTTCCCCGCCTCGAAGACAAAGGTCTTTACTTTTTCAACGATGGTGATACCCACATTTTTCCATCTCGGCATTCTGTAAATCGGAAGCTCCATAAGAAAGAAGCTGCGTTCTTTCATTTTCATAATGAGCTTCATCACATATGCGGAAAGCAAAGCGGCGATAAAGCCAAGCAGGTACATCCCCATCAGGGCCACTCCCTGCAGACTGAAGAACCCGAGAACTGAGGTAGAAGGCACCACAAGGGCAATCAATATGGTGTACACCGGCAACCTTGCGGAGCAGCTCATCAGGGGCGTTACCATGATGGTTACTATCCTGTCTTTCCAGTTGTCGATGTTTCGGGTAGCCATTACTGCTGGAATAGCACAGGCAACTCCGGAAATCAAGGGAACCACACTTTTTCCATTCAGACCAAACTTTCTCATAATCTTATCCATGAGAAAAACAGCTCTTGCCATATAGCCTGATTCTTCGAGGATAGCGATGAAGGCAAAAAGGAAAGCAATTTGGGGAATGAAGACAACAATGCCACCGATGCCCGGCAAGATGCCTTCGGTGATTAGTCGATTGAGAATGCCGTCAGGCAGAACAGACCCTACAAAATCTGACAGCGCAGAAAAGGTCAAGTCAATAAAATCCATCATCGGTTCAGCCCAGGCGAAAATCGACTGAAACATGAGAAACAGTACCAGAAAGAAGATAAGGTAGCCCCACAACTTGTGTGTCAAAACTCTGTCGAGCTTGTTTGAAAACTGACGTTGTTCCTGGGTAGGCTTTCTGCTGAGCACCTTGGCAAGAATACCATCAATCATTGAGTAGCGCTCAAGCGTTTCATGAGCCTGAATAACTCTAACCTCAAGGTCGTGCTTCTGAATAATGTGTTTGGCAATCGATTCGCCGTCACCGTTAAGGCTGGGTAAAGTGGGGGAGTTGATCAGGTATTGGTATGCCTTGTAGTTGTGATCCAGCTCCAGTTGTTTTTTTGTTTCCGCTATTGCCTCGGGAGCTAATGCCAGCACGTCGTAAAGTGGCGGGGTAACCGGTCCAAGAGGAATGGTTAGCGCATTTTTCAGTCTGTCGAGCCCGGCGCCCGTTCTGGCGTTGATTGAAATAACCGGAACCTCAAGCACCCTGCTTAGAGCGGTGGCGTTAATGTCCAGCCCTTTCTGGCTGGCCACGTCCATCATGTTGAGGGCGAGAATGACCGGAATGCCGAGGTCGTGAACTTCAGTAAAAAGTAAAAGGTTTCTTTTAAGGTTGGAGGCATCGACAATGACTATGACGACATCAGGGTAGTCGGCCGCATTTTCATTAAGGAGCGTATCGACCACCACCTGCTCATCCATCGAACGAGGATAGATACTATAGGTGCCTGGCAAATCAAGCAAATCAATTACCTGGCCATTGGGCAATTGCGCCTGACCAGTCCTTTTATCCACAGTAACTCCCGGGAAATTGCCAATTTTTTGATTGAGGCCGGTGAGGTAGTTGAATAGAGAAGATTTACCCGCATTGGGATTTCCTACGAGCGCAACTTTAACTTTATGTGAATCGGGCATTCTTTAGAGGAGTGAAATCGTCGATGCCTCGTTCTTTCTCATGGATAGGTTATAGCCAGATACTTCTATGCAAACCGGATCACCAAAGGGGGCAATAATCTTCATAATAACTTCCGTACCAGGCAAAACACCCATCTCTAATAACTTTATGGAAAGCTCCTGATCAGAAAATCCTGTAACAGTTCCCCTTTCTCCCGGACGCATATCAGCTACTGTTCTCATCCTCTATTCTTATTTAGATTAGTTCAAAATTGCTAAATTTGTTTCGGTTTTCAAACCTGATTCTTGTCATTCATTCAATTTCTCATGAAAAAACGAAGAAAAGCGAAATCCGAAGGCCGAAATAAGGAAAATGAGAGGCCAAAAGAGCTGACTTCTGTCAGGCCTGATAAAAATCAGGAAGCGGAGGAAGGGAATAAGTTTGGCGGCATTCCAGAAAGGGATTTTAAGAAGAACCTGGGGTGTGGCTAGGCCTTAAAAGCTCAGATATTCTCTCTTTACCCGCTCAGACACGCAAGTAAGGATTTCATAGGGAATCGTGTTTGCCCATTCCGCAACCTGATTTGCAGATGGGTGCTCACCAAACACTACTACCTCGTCGCCCTCCCGCACGTCAACACCCGTTACGTCCACCATCGTCATGTCCATGCAAACGCTGCCAATGGTGGGCAGCAGTTGTCCGTTAATCAGCACCTTCCCACTGCCATTTCCCAATGCCCTGGAATAACCGTCAGCGTAGCCAATAGCAATGGTAGCAACATCGGTGTCTTTATCGGTTTTGCCAGCCCTGCTGTAGCCAATAGTTTGTCCGGCTGTTAGCCGCCGTACCTGAGACACCACAGTCTTAAGAGTTGCCACCACGGTGAGCTTGCCTTGCTCTTCTTCCGTGGACTCGATGCCATGCAGGCCAATGCCTACTCTTACCATATCAAACTGATACGATTTGAATCGGCTGATACCTGCTGTGTTCACCAGATGGCGGATGGGTTTGTAGCCAAGGTGTTGGGACAACTGTTCGTAGCAATCAAGAAAGGTCCTGGCCTGAACATGAGTGAAGTCGTCAAAGGCGCTACTTTCGGAGCCAGCCAGATGAGAAAAAACAGAGGCTACTTTGATGTTTGGATATCGATTAAGCAGCTTCACAACAGCCTCTATTTCACTGGCAACGAAGCCGAGCCTGTGCATGCCAGTATCCACTTTAATATGAATAAGGGGAGCTCCACTCTTGCCCAATGACCACTCGCCATAGTTTTGCAATTGGGAGAGCGAAAAAATTTCCGGTTCCAGAGCATATGCAGGCAGTTTATCAAAGCTTTCTTCCGGCGCATTCATGACCATCACCGGAAGATGAACGCCCTGTTCACGTAGTAAAACACCTTCGTCGGGGTAAGCGACAGCCACATAGTCGGCCTTCAGGTATTGAAGCGTTCGTCCGATTTCACCGCTTCCGCTTCCGTAGGCGAATGCTTTCAGCATCACCATGGTTTTAACTCCTGGCTCAAGAATACTTTTGTAAAACTGAAAATTGTGCTGCAGCGCTTCCAGATTTACCTCCAGCACAGTTCTGTGCACTTTCGCTTGTAGCTTCTTCACAATCTCTTCAAACCGGAAACTGCGTGCTCCTTTAATCAGTACTGTTTGCCCAGCGAATTGTTTTTCTTTTATCTGCTCCAGGAACACTTCTGTGGATACATAAGTCTCACAGGCCATCCTGAAAGCATCCCTATTGGCGGAGATAGTCGGGCCAATGGCAACTAATTTTGATACGCCCTTGCTCCCCAGCAGGTCGTTCACATGTTGGTATAGCTCTTTTTCATCTTCACCGGCCTGGAGTATGTCGGAAAGAACAACAGTGATGGGCTTGGTCTGGCTATGGCTGATGGAGAGGTCGAGTGCTGCTTCCAGCCCCTGAAAATCGTTGCTGTAGGAGTCGTCAACCAGCCTGCTACCAAACACCCCTTCCTTCAGCGACAGCCGCATAGGGATGGCGGACAGCACTGATACCTGCCGGGCAAGGGAGCTCGGGTTAACTCCCATTTCGAGTGCAGCTACCACGGCATGACAAAGGTTTTCAACCGATTTGTCATCTGTAAAAGGCAGGTCAATCTCCACCATGCCCATTTCCCATGCTAGCTTCAATTTGCTTCCAACTACACTGACGGTATACTTTGCACCCTTTCCCTGCCCCCAGCCTATTCGGGCTACTCCCGCCAATACATTGCCCGACAGAAACCTGTCTATAGCCAAATGGTCTGTGCAATAGACTAACTTTTCGCAGCCCTCAAAAAGCTTCATTTTTTCAGCAAGCTTTTGCTCCCGGGATGTGAAAAGTGCGTCGTGAGCTGGTCCAATGTTGCTGATGATGCCAATGGTAGGCTGGATAATATTTTTAAGGCGAGCCATTTCACATGGTTGTGAGATACCTGCCTCGAAAATTCCGGCTTCGTGGTGCTCGGCCAGCGGCCATACCGACAACGGCACTCCAACTTGCGAATTCCAGCTTTTTGGGCTTTTGACAACGGAAACACTGCTGGCCAGTAGCTGATACAGGTACTCTTTCACAATGGTTTTTCCGTTGCTTCCGGTGATAGCTACTATAGGCAGGCTGAACTGCCTTCTGTGGGCAGCTACCAGCTCCTGCAATGTTTGCAGGGAGTCGCTTGTGAGAAAGAAAGAGGCGTTTTCAAAACGCTCGGTGTCCTTTGGCAGAGACTCCACCACAAACAGTCTCCAGCCTTTTTGATATGCCTCCCGGAGAAAAGAGTGGCCATCGTGGTTTGGCCCTTTAATAGCAAAATAAACAGCCCCCTCACCGGAAAATACTTTGCGTGAGTCGAGTGACAGCGACAGGATTGCTGAGGGGGTATCAGCACCGCTGATTTTGCCTTTACAATGCTTTGGCAGGTCGGAAAATAGTATGTTTCTCCTCATAGCGTCAACTCCATTTCCCATTGATCTACCTGGTTTTCGAACCCCACGTTCAGCAAAAAACCTGCAATGTCTTTTGCTGCTTCAGGGATGTTAATCGCAGTCAGGTTCTTCTTTCCACTTTGAATATATGCTTCATAAACTAGTCGTGTGCCAATGCCCTTTCTTCTTAAGCTGGCATCAACAGCCATGCGTGTGATCCTTCCGGATTGAGCCTGAAAAATGATGTAACCAACCACCCTGCCGCCACTACGGCACTCCACGCAGGTCTCGGAGGCTGCATTGTATGCCAACTGATCGAACGTGTCAGAAAACGAAGTTTCCACGCTGTCCAGTTGCTGGTACAAATCTTTCCTGCTGAGGGAGCCACAGGCAATCAGAAACTCCTCTTGGTTTAGATTAGAAAGCTCAAGGATCTTATTAAGCTTGTAGCAATTGTAAAAGCCCACTTTTCGGAAACCGATCTCTTCATAAACTTTGATAGCGACTTCATTGACAGTAATTACCTCGAGCACACATCTTTTTGCCTGCGTGCTAGCTTTTTCCTGAAACGCCTGATACAATTGTCGGGTCAGGCGGTTGCCTCTGTGCCCGGGAATCACTCCTGTTCCGCCATTGTAGATACTGGTAATGCCTTTGTATTCGTTCAGGCTGTGAAATATAAAGCCGACCAGCTTCTCGCCTGAAAACGCCCCAAACGAGAGGTCAAATCTGATATTGAGCTTGCCAAGCATCCTCTTTTTAAAAAGAGAATAGCTAAGCTGCATAGGGACGGGATATTCAGAGAACGCTTCCAAAAACGACCTGTGCATTTGTCTCAGGTCATTGTGCTGGAGCGGGCGAATTTCGTATTGACTCATTAATGCAACATTGCGCCATTGGGCACTTTTAGTTCGGGAGTGCAAAGTACAATATCACCCGATTCGTTAGCAAACCCGGTAACAAGTACTTCAGACATAAAATTCGCTATTTGCTTGGGAGGGAAGTTGGCAACACACACAATCTGTTTCCCAACCAAATCTTCCGGAGTATAGAGCGTTGTGATTTGAGCGCTGGATTGTTTCACACCTATCTCTGCGCCAAGGTCGATTTTAAGAATGTACGAGGGGTTTCGTGCCTTCGGAAATGGCAACACTTCCACAATGGTTCCAACTCTTATGTCTACCTTTTTAAAGTCACTCCAGTCAATCATGGTTTAGTAAATTATACGAAAGTCAAAAAAAATATGTTAAATCTAATATTAAGGGATGAAAGGTAAATGTTAGATGCACGCATTAGGAATCTTAAACAAAATTTTAGTATCTTGGTTTCCCTTTCAGGTCTAAAGCACATATGATTTATACCAAGAATATTTTCAGATTACTACTACTTGCAGGCTGTATCTGCCTGCTTCCTTCTTTGGCGTCAGCATCTATAGAGGATGGGAGCGAAGACAAATCAAAAGACAATAAGGAGCAGTGCGATCAGGAAGATAAGGACAAGAAAGCTGCAGAGGCTGCTGTGGTAAAGGAAAAGCCAAAGGCTGTTAACTATACTGCTTCAAGTCAGAAGAGCCGTGAAATTGTGCCAGGTTTGAGTAACAAAGCTGATTCGTCTTCGGTGCTTTCTTATAACTTCATATTCTATCTGGTGTACAAGTTTAAGTACTCAGAATCGGAAGAAGAGTTTTCTCAGGAATCGAGAACTACAGACTAAAAATATAAAGGGCTTTTCAGCCCTTTTTTTTATCCCCCGAATCGCCTTATTGGATAGTGACATTGAAAGGAGGTGCTGTTTCAACGTCCGTTTCGCCCGCCGCATTGGCAGCGTCGCCATCGCTTACACCCGCAGCAGTTTTGTTGGGCTCGTGTCTCAAAATCACAGTCAGCGTCCCTGAACCAGCCACTCCGGCAACAAAAGTATTTTGCAAACCAATAGGATAACCGTCAGCATCCTGATCATCGTATGTTGTTGTCAACTCGAGACCATCGCCTGTGATAAAAAAGAACTGATGTTCGGCTCCTTCCTCACTCACCTCAGCTGAAATGTTGTCAGCGGGTGTGGTTGACTCATTGAGTAACTCTACCGACACAGCATAGGTTTTCCCAGCCTCCAGCGAGATGTCATCCACTGTTGGCAAGTTGGCTCCGTCTCCATCGGCGTCCTTCCATTCCGCCACGAAAGAGTTGGTGCCTTCAGTAAATGTGAGCCTGACGGTGGTGATAAGCTCTTCTTCATTTTCCTTAACTGGATCGGGGTCGTCGTTACAAGACCCAAAAAGCAACAATGTTGCAAAAAGAAAGCTGGAAGCAAATTGTGTTTTCATCATTGTTAAATTAAAATTTATAGTTAAACCTTATAGTGATCGTTCTTCCCAGTTCGTTGGCATAGTACCTGAACCGGTTTAGGTATTCTCTGTACGAAGTACTGAGTAGGTTAGTGCCCTCAAGATAAATTTCGTAGTCATTGCCAAACAGCTGTGATCCGTAGGCCACGTTGAGGCCAAACAGCTGATATCCCTTCGGCGGATCTACATAATCGACCCCGCTTGGGTAACGGTTTTGTCTGCGCACAAGGCTATGCGAGGCTGAAACAAAAAATGTCTTCTTAGACTGGAATGGATAGCTCCAGGTGACACTGTTTTGGACACGGTCTCCCGGCATAAATATCAAAAAGTCGTCCTTCGAGACGTCCTTCGCACGGATAAGCGAACCCTTGAGGCTGTACAGCCACTGCTTGCTCAATTGAGCCGAAAGAGAAACATCTGTCCCGGCCATAAAGGCATCGGTTTGCACGTAAGAGTATACCGGAAAAGCTCCCCGGATAGTCAGCCGTGGTTCCGGCTGTGGCTGGAGATAGATGTAGTTGTCAATTTTCTGTGCATATATCGACACCTCGGCTGACCAAATGCCTTTGCGAATCAGCAGCTGGTTGACCCACTTCAGTGCCTGCTCAGTGTCAAGTTCTGTGTTGCCTTCCTCTATCGTGGCCGCTCCATGGTGAAGTCCCTGGCTGTAGAGTTCGCTTACATTCGGCGGCCGCCAGGCTGTGCCAAGGTTGGAGGTAACCTTCCATCCATCTGCTGGCTTTAGCACCAAGCCTACTGATCCTGAGAAGTTGTTGAAATGGTATTTGGGTCGTATTACTTCGTTGTTCTCGTCAAAGGTAAATACCTGAAAGGCTCTATTGTCAAACCTTAGCCCGGCCTCTATCTCCCAGCGGTCCTCCATCCACCTTTCGATGACAAACACGCCTGAGGTGGCACTGTTATAGTTGGGGATCAACGGCTCGATTCCTGTGCCAGGCACGTTCCTGTTTTCCTGGTAAATAAAGCTTCCGCCGATTTGCCCTCTAAGCTTCTGCCAAGTACGTTGTTCCCAAATAAGGTCGGTTGAGTGGGTGAGCAGGTCCATGTGTAAAGCAGGCGTTTCTCCTCTTCCTCCACGCCTGATGTCAAATTCCTTGCGAATATTCCTTTGGTAGCCGTACACCAGTTTGATATCACCCAGGTGACCTTTCTTCCCAAAAGTTGCCTTTGCCAAATCGTGACTTATCTCTTGCCTAGGGTTGTCGATTTTGTAGGAAAAGTCTTCTACAATAAGTGGCCTTTCGCTTTCAAAGGCAGCCTGGAGGTCGGTTAGGTTGCCAATGTGAGCGCTTCGTAAAATGCCAAGCTCAGTGGTAAACTTGCTGTAATAGACCTCCGCCAACCAGTCGTTCTTTTTGTATCCAATGGCTCCAGAAAAATCTGCCTCTTTTAAACCAGTATTAGTGAGCATGTAGTCGGGTGCTTTGAAGTCGCCGGCACGACGCCCGGTCGCCTGTAGCCTCCATGCCACCGATTCAGCTTTGCCCAGCCCCCCCTGCAAGGTTGTCGATGCCGACCCCATTCTCCCGTTGTCGGCAGCCATCAGCCTAACGTTACCGTGGAGGTGCTTGTGCTCATAGGGCAAAGCCGGTGGTTCCACTACCACAATACCGCCAATAGCTTCCGGCCCGTAACGAACGGCGGCGGCACCTTTCACCACCGAAATTTGCGTGGCCGTCATTGGGTCTATTTCGGGAGCGTGCTCAGTTCCCCATTGTTGACCTTCCTGCCGAAGGCCATTGTTAAGGATGAGGATTCTGTTGCTGTGAAGCCCGTTAATGATTGGCTTGGAAATGGTTGGGCCTGTTTTGAGACTTGAGACTCCGGGGAGCTCCTGCAAGCTTTCTCCAAGGGACTTTCCGCTGGCTCTGGCCAACTGGGTTTCTGATAGCGTTACTTCTGATTGTGTTTTGTCAGGCGAAATAACTTCACCCTGCACGGTTACCTCGTCTATCAATACTTCATCTTCTTCCATCAACACGAAAAGTTCGTTTTGTAGCGGAAGCGTAATGGTCAGGTGTTTTTCCTTATAGCCCAGGTAATGAATGTCGGCGGTGAAGGTGCCTGCGCAGAGCCCTTTTATATTGAACCGTCCCTTTTCGTCAGTAGTAGTTCCTTTTTCAGGGCCTACTAACCAAATAGCAGCTATGGGCAGCGCCTCTTTGGTTGACATGTCGATGACCGTGCCCTGCAAAGTTAGGTTACAGGGCTGGGCCTGGGCTAAAGTGCCACTCGCCTTTGCCATAAACAACACACATGTAAACGCTAATATTTTCTTGCTCAAGCCAGTTGAATCAACTTCTGTAAAGAACAAAAGTAGGGCTAGGGAATTCTAAATGCAACAGTGTTGCAAAAAAGAAATTCACTATTCTTTGAATGGTAAAGCCTGGTAGTTTTTCAGACACTCTTTACCACCAGGCTTTCAATGTCTTTTAGTGTGATTTTGCCTTCATAGTAGGCTTTCCCGAATATGACACCATAAACACCGATGTCGGCCAGGCGCTTGATGTCATCAACATTGCGAACGCCGCCGCTGGCAAATATGTGGAGGTTGGGAAAGCGGGCTACCAGTTGTTCAAACAGTTCGAAAGACGGGCCTTCAAGTACTCCATCCCTTGAAATGTCGGTAGTTTTAAGGTATTTGAGGCCGTTCTGGTAAAAGAAGTCAATATGCTCAAACAGGTCTATACTGGTATCTTTCAGCCAGCCACCTACCCGAATCTGCCCATTGAGCGAGTCGGCTCCAAGCGCAATCTTATTTCTGCCGTAGGACATCAGCCATGACGTGAAAAGCTCCGGCTTATAAACGGCCATGGTGGCGGAAGTAATACTGTCTGCACCGAACTCTATCAGCTTCAAAATATCACCATCGGTGTGAACACCACCTGCGTAATTGATTTTAAGCTTGGTGTGTCCGGCCATAGCCTCCAGCACATGGTAGTTAACGGGACTGCCCTTTTTTGACCCCTCAAGATCCACCAGGTACACCCTTTCGATGCCATGTTGTTCAAACTGCATTGCAACATCCAAAGGAGGCTCATCATAAATGGTCTCACTGGAAAAGTCTCCTTTGGTAAGGCGCACCGACTTTCCCTTCATCACTGTTATGGATGGTACAAGCTGTATCATATAAATAAATTTTGAGCCCGTGAAAATAGTAAACTTTAGCCGTAGAGACCCTCGCCTGTGATTATATTTTCCAGAATTTGGTTAGGTACCAAAGCCCCGAGAAATGTTTGTCCAGCAAGGCCAAGCTTCAATCTGATAAGAAAATACAAAATCTATTTGAGCTCCACAAGTTTAAACCCCTGGCCGTGCACGGTGAGAATTCTGAGGCGTTCATCTTCTTTCAGGTATTTGCGGAGCTTGGCAATGTATACATCCATGCTTCTGGCGTTAAAGTAGCTGTCATCGTGCCAGATTTTCAAAAGCGCCTCTGCCCTGTCAACGGTTTTGTTGAGGTTTTGGCAGAACAAAAGAAGAAGGGCATTTTCTTTTGATGTGAGCTTTATTTCTTCAGTTGGACTTTTTAGCAAATTAAGGTGAGCATCAAAATATAGGCTGCCGATTTCGAATTGAAGGGTCGCTTCCCCGCCACTGCCATTGGTTCTTCTAAATATTGCCTTCATTCTTAAAAGGAGCTCTTCCATTGAAAACGGTTTGGTTAAATAATCGTCGGCACCAATCTTCAGGCCTTCAATGGTATCATCTTTCATCGATTTGGCCGTGAGGAAGATGATGGGAATGGTTTTGCTTTTCTCTCGTATTTCTCTGGCAAGGGTGAAGCCATCCTTCTTAGGCATCATCACATCAAGAATGCACATATCGAAGCTATTGCGGGCAAAGGTGGTAAATCCAGCTTCTCCGTCAGTACAGAGAGTTGGTTCGTAGCCTTTTACTTCCAGATATTCCCGTAAGATCTGGCCCAAATTCGGATCATCTTCAACGATTAATAATTTAGGCTTCACTTCCATAGGGTAGATGTATTTCGAATGTACTTCCTTTTTTGAGTTCACTTTTTACTTCGATTGTGCCTCCATGCGCCTCTACCATGGTTTTTACGTAGGCAAGCCCGAGGCCAAAGCCTTTAACATCGTGCAGGTTGCCTGTAGGCACCCGGTAAAACCTGTCGAATATCTTCTGAGCAGACTCCTTGCTCATCCCCAGCCCATGGTCTTCCACCGTGATGACAATCCCATTTTTGCTATTAGAAGTTTTAACCAGAATTTCTGGATCTTCGGGCGAATACTTATTGGCGTTGTCGAGCAGGTTGTGTATGATATTAGTTAAGTGCATTTGATCCCCGAGTATTTTGGCCGGATTGGCTCTCATCTCGGTGGTGATTGTTCCATTTCGTTTTTGCACCTGAAGCACCACATTGTCAATGGCCTTTTCGATCAGGTCATTGATGTCTACGCTCTCCAGTTTAAGCTTGAAATCTTTTCGGTCGAGTGCGGCCATTTGGAGCACTTTTTCTACCTGGAGCCCGAGGCGTTTATTCTCTTCAGAAATAATTTTCAAGTAGCGCTTCTGAAAAGTGGGCTGAACGGCCACCTGCTCATCCTGTAGCGCTTCGCAAGCCAGGGCGACCGTAGAGATCGGTGTTTTGAACTCATGGGTCATGTTGTTTATGAAGTCGTTTTTTATTTCCGATATTTTCTTTTGCTTGATGATGGTTTGCACGGCATAGCCAAAGCAAAAGATGATGGTGACCAAAAGAACGGCTGAAGAGGCCATGCTGGTCCAAATCTTCTGAAGCAAAAACGATTTTTGATTGGGGAAGCTTATCAAAAGAGTGCTGCCCTCACCCAGCAAGTCGTTGGGGAAGAGGCTGGCCCTGAATTCCGTGTGCCGCCTTGTTTTTGGCTGATAGTTGGTCGAAGCCAAAACAATCTTACCGGACTCCTCATCCACGATGCTATAGTCATACTCGGTGTTAATACCTTTATTTTCGAGCTCCGAAGCCAGCAGAGAATCAAGCTGATGTGGGTCAATCCGATTGGAGATGGTAGGTTTCTCAAAAAGCAGCTCGTGTAGCGCCACCTGGATCATTTCAGTTTTTTGAGCTGCTTTTTGTATGGTTTTCTTGTACTGCCCTACCGCAAAATGCGTAGAGTCGCCGATTTCTGAAGTAAATGTGAAACCACTGAATCCGTCGCCGGGTGATGATGGCACCACGAGAACTGACGTGTCCTGAACAACATAGATATTATCGCCTTCATTTGATTCGAATTGGTACTGCACACCATAAGGGAGTTTTTTTATCTTTTGAGAAGCTTCAACCGGTTCTTCTCCACTTTTCACTTCCCATTTTTTATAGGTGCTCTCAATATACCTGACATTGCCCGGGGCCATGGGCGTGACACTTCTGAACTTGATATTGGAATTGAAATTGTCGAAAGCCACGAGCATGGCCTCTTGCCTTTCCAGCTTATCCACGGCGTTGGTCAGGGCTGTTTGTACATCCTTTCGGAAGCGCTCCTGGTTCACCTCAATCACAGCATCAATCCAGTAAAGCTGGAAGGCTACCAGCCCCATAAGGGCTACGCTCATTAGCGCTATGATCCAACGAAGGGTGTTCTTACTCATGCTCCAAATTTACGCTCAAGATACCTAACTGGTTCGCTTTTAACCTTTTTTAACAACAATTAACCATGCTTTAACATCCCCGCTTTGCTCATCGGAGTACATTTGGTTAAACACTACGAACTATGAAAACTATGACATTAACAAAAAGAATAAGGCTTTTGCTCCCGGTCTTCGTATTGTTGGCTGGTGGCGCTTGGGCCCAAAAGCAAACCACTATTCAACAGTCAAAAGACAAAAGCATCCATGTGGAGTTGCGGACTGATGAAGACGGAAGCACCAAAACTTTCAAGAAGGAATATAAGACCAGAGAGGAGATGCTGGCTGACGACGAGCTCAAGGCTTTTCTGGATGAGAATAAGCTGGATGTGCAATTTTACGGTAATGGTAAAGAAGAAGGCTTGCATACCATCATTCTGGATCAGTCTCCGGGTGTAAAAGAGCGAATACACATTCTCTCAGACTCCGACTCATTAAAGTCTTTCTTTTTCGATGGCTCGGGAACGTTTCAGTTCAATGGGGCGGATGGAGCGCAATCATATGTTTTTAGGGCCCCCAAAGACTCTGAAGATGCAGTTTGGATGTTTGGAGGGATGGATAGCCTCTTCAGTACGAAGTTAGCCCCATTTGATATCGACTCGTTGAGGGAAGTGTTCGGACAGCGGCTCGAAATGGGTGGTGACAATGGTTACTTCTTCGAATGGAATAGTGAAGACGGCGACAAGAATGGGTCGACTATAGTGCTGCGAAAGAAAATAACTATTTCAAAAATAGAGGACAACGAAGCTTCGCTTGATCAGCTCTCGTCCAAAAAAATGGAAAAGCTCGAGCCGCTGGATCTGACCTATTACCCTAATCCGAGTCATGGCCATTTCACATTAAAGATGTCACTCAGGTCAACTGATCCGTTGCAGGTGTCTATTGTGGATCTAAGCGGGAAAACTATTTACGAAGAGGAAATTAAGACTTTCGATGGCAGGTACTCAAAGGAGTTTAACCTGACTGACCAGCCAGCGGGCATTTATCTGCTTCAGGTAGTGCAGGGAAAAAGCAGGCTTGTTAGGAAAATAATGATCAATTAATAATTGCACGTATGTTTCAGAGAAAGGCACCGGGGTATCGCTCTGGTGTTTTTTTATTTGGCGAAGTCCATTTCACTTTACCCGATTTTTTGTGATATTCAGGCATCTGTAAATCGAATAACTGGTTTGGAAAGCTTCGATCAACTGTCACTCAATCAAAAAATCAACAAACTGTATGTTGAGGGAGAATTCCTGTTTGCGATCAGGTACTATGGACACAAAGTGAACCTCTATCAATTGGGCTCTCAGCTTTTTGAGGTTTTCTACAACCATAAGTATGACAGAATCGACAAGATTGAACCCTTCGACGACAAAAGCACCAGAATAAAGTTTTACGCTGACCAGATCAAGCTTCCTTTGCAGCTTTTTTAGTGGCAGCAGTCAGTAGCGCTTCGTGTAGCGCCACTACCTCGGGCACCAAAAGTTTCTGCTCGTTGTTGTTGAGCACATAGTCGGCCAGCTTTTTTTTCTCCTCGTCTTTAAGCTGATTCCCGATGATATCCCTCACCTGCTTTTCACTGCGCTGGGGATCCCTTGCCAGCACCCGGATTATTCTAAGTTCTTCCGGTGCCGTGACCAGCACAACACTATCCAGCGAGTTGTGTGAACCCGTTTCAAACAGCAATGCCGCTTCTTTGATGACGTAGGGCTGACTACTTTGAACGGCCACCCAGGCAGCAAAATCCCGCCCGACAGCGGGATGCACCAGGCTATTGAGTGTTTCCAATTTGGAAGGATTTGAGAAGACTTCTTTTGCCAAAAAGTTCCTATTGAGGTTTTTATTGTCAAGGTAAGCCTCTTCTCCGAAAGCCGCCTTTATTTCCTCCACAAGCTCTTTGTCTTCTACCATTAGCGCCTTGGCTCTGTTGTCGGAGTTATAGACGGGCACACCAAGCACCTCGAATATTTTGCAGACTGTTGATTTGCCGGAGCCAATGCCGCCGGTGACGCCAACAAGCAGGGGTTTACTGGTTGGCATGACCGACCTTAAGTTTTTCAGGGAGCAGCTGAAGTTCGAGCACTTCCGTCGGCCTGAACAAGACAACAGGGGTGATGGTGGAGTCTTCGCTGTTGTACATTTTGAAATCGGCAGCAATCGAAAATGCTGAGTCGCTAACCTGGCTGGCGAGATCACCTTTGATCGTGTAGAAGACGTAGGTGACTGTATCAGCCAGGTAAGGCACTTTGCCCCGGTATCTGTTTGGGAAGTTAACGGGCTGAATTTCTACCAGCAGGGAGTCTCTTATGAATTCTTCGGCTCTGAACTTAACAGTCACTGACTTGGGAGTCGAACTCATCAGTCGATTGTCAGTCAGGGGCACGGCCAGCGAGCGCTCGAAATCACCAGCGATGTCGCTGCGGTCAAACTCCAGCAGCCAGGTGGACGGAAAGCGGTTCATTAGGCTTGACGGGCCTTCTATAAGCACGCTGTCTGGTTCGTAAGTAATTGGGCTGGTAAGCCTGTAGTTTGTTGCAAGGGGAATGGTCAGGCTATCCACCACGGCCATTACCATTTTCTGAATTTTGGGCTCGACAGAAATAAAAAGTGTGTCTGTCACCACCCTGTTCAGGTCAATGTCAGTCAGCTGGTCTTTTATGATGTCGTAGAGCGAGTTTCTGGTAAGAAACTTTATTTCGGTGGGGTTATCGAGTTGAATAACCAACGGGTCAACGTTGAACCAAAAAGTTTTGCGCAAGAGGTTCCAGCCCCCACTGGCCACGTCAATACGCACTTCATCCGGAAGTGGCTTAACAATTACGACACTATCACGTGGAAAATCGAAGGCAATAGGGTAGCTAAGCCTGGCCTCGTAGTTTTTGTTGAGGGAGTTAAAAAACCAAAAGGTAGTAGCGGCTAAAACTGCCAATACTACTACCTTCCAATTTTCTCCAATCTTAAATGTAAAGACTTTTTTATTTGCCATTCTAGCAGGCAATATTTGAGGTTTCCTTATGAGGCTGCTGCTGCCGGAGTCGCATATTTTTTGCTGGCATCCAGCGAAATAGCGGCCTTTTCGAATTTGATCTTCAGCCCCTTGTCAACCTCAAGAACAATCGTGTCACCTTCAACTGCTGCTATTTTTCCGTGAATTCCCCCGGTGGTCACAACAGTATCACCTTTTTTAATTTCATCAATAAACTTGCGTTGCTCTTTCTGCTTTTTTTGTTGAGGCCTGATGAAAAAAAGCCAAAATATCAGGATCATGCCACCCAGCATAACAAACTGCATGTAGCCCCCACCTGAACTTGCCTGTGCTAAAATCAAATGCATTCTTATGTGATCGTTTAGGTATAATTATTTTTTAACAGGGCCATCTGCGGCGCCAGTTTTTGGAGCAACCACTGCCTTGATATTGAGACGAGACAGCTTAGGTGCGGTATTCGCAGTGATGCTAACAGTTTTGTTCTGCACACCCGGCTTGTTGCTACTGTTGAATTTGACCTGTATTTCGCCTGTTCCGCCCACTGGAATAGGCTCTTTGGGCCAAACTGGCACGGTGCAGCCGCAAGAAGCTGAAGCATTTGATATAATCAAAGGTGCTTCACCAGTGTTAGTGAATTTGAACACGTGTTCGGCGATCTCACCTTCTGTGATTGTGCCAAAATCATGGGTCTCTTCGGCCCAGGTAAAAACCGGTGCCGGCCCTGATGGCACTTCTTCTTCAAGGGCAGTTTGCTGAATTGTAGGGCTGGCTGTAGCTGCCGAGGAGGCTGGTCCGCTTCTGGCTTTGCCGGCTTCCAATTCTGCAACACGACCTTCCAATCTGGCCAGACGGCCTTCCATTTCGGCATTTGAGCAGCTAAATCCTACTGCCACTAATGCTCCAAAAACTAATACGTTAACTACTGACTTCTTCATGACTATGGTATTTTGAAGGGTTAGTAAAATTCTGTTAGGAACTTCAAATTTAGTATAAACAATGAATAAAACGGAATGGGCAGGTTAAAGATTCCCTATTACACGAAAGGCGAAAAGCCCTTTGCAGAGGAGAATTTAACCAATCTTTTCCCGGGTCGTACTATTTTTTTCTGATCTGACCGATGAGCTCATCCACATCGTCAAGCAGTCTTTCTGCCTTTTCCTTGGCGTCGTTGATGATCCTTTCTCCTTCGGATTTCGCTTCGCTCTCCACCAGGCCTTTGCTCTCCATCAGCTCATCAATCAACTCCTGAAGTCTACCTTTGTACTTGTCGAGCTGGAAGGAAAGCTTGTCCCTCGTGTTAGTTCCCTTATCGGGAGCATATAAAATACCTAGCACCGCTCCTGTGGCGGCTCCAGCCAAAAATGCTATTAAGGTACCAGTAGTCCTGCTCATAGTATATCTCTATTTGTTATCAATTAATCCTCTTCCACTTTTCTTTATAACGCCTTTCGCTGCCAAATCGTTGGCCAATACATCTAATAATCCGTTGACGAACTGCTTGCTCTTAGGCGTGCTATAGTTTTTTGAAATCTCAATAAACTCATTTATCGTCACTTTTACCGGTATTGAAGGAAAATGAACCATTTCTGCGATGGCCATTTTCAAAATCACCTTATCGATAAGCGCAATTCTATCGATTTCCCAGTTTTTTGATTTCTCAGCAACAATGGCCTCATATTCCTCATTATTGGAAAATGTTATTTTAAACAGGTCACGGAAATAGTCAAGGTCGTCTTCCAGGTTGGCAGAAAGCTCCAGCAGTTGGAAGGGTTCGCCCTGACCCTGATACGCCTTGATCGTTTTCACCGCAAGGCTCTTTACAATGCCGCTGTTTTCTTCCCAATACAAGTCCTTCTCTTCCATGAAGGTTTGAATGGTTGGATGCTTGAAAAACAGCTTTTTGACAATGTGCAAAGCGACTTCTTTGTCTTGCTCAAACGTTGGATTTGAAAGTAGCTGATAGGCCTTGTAGGCCTCGTCCGCTTTCAGAATGTCCTTGTACCAGATACTTGTGTCGTCTCTGTAAGCTGACCAGCTAAGCGACCGTTGGCCAAGCTGCTGCTGCAACGGTTCGAAGTCAAGAAGGGCCTGCACAACCTTGTTGTCGGCCAGGTTGTAGTCATTGGCCACAACAATTTTTTCGGACGACAGATTGCCTAGCTGCTTTCTTTTCTCCTTCGATACATGGAGTGCAAACTCCACAGGCAACATCAATGCCAGGTAGTAAGAGTCGTGGATGCTATCCACGTCTTTCAGCATGCGGCTTTGGAAAGCCTCCTTGTCTTTTTTGACCTGATTCCTGAAGTAGGTGACGGCATCTGCCACAGATTTCCTCATCTCATCATCCGCTTCAGCAGGATATTGGATAACGTCATTCTTATGCTGCTCGGCGAAGCAAGTTTGCGCTATCTTTCCTTTCTTCCTGAGAAGTTTGGCGTCCTGAGGCTCCATACTATTCAAATCTGGCTGAAAGTGATCGGCTATTTGCTGATTGGCGATTTCAAAGTCTGAGATGATACTTTGCTCAAGAGCAAAATATGACTGCACGGCTTTGATCCGAAGGGTTCTTCTGTTTAGCATTTCCCAATAAAAAAAGAACGAAAAGTTTTATTTAAATTTCTATTAAACTAGTAAGATAACTTGATCTTACCAATATCATTGATTCTGTTAATGGCTATTTCCATGGCTGATTCCTGAGGCGTAATGCCTTTTTTCTCTGCCAGGTCAAATACCCTGAGAGTTGTTTCAAATATCCTCTCTGTTTGCTGATACACTACGTCCCTATTATAGTTGCCTATCTGCTCGTAATAAACATTGGTAATGCCGCCGCCATTGATAAGAAAGTCTGGTGCGTACAGGATTCCTTTTTCAATCAGCTTTCTGCCATGCTTCAGCTCTTCTGCCAATTGATTATTGGCGCCACCAGCAATCATGGCACATTTCAACCGACCGATTGTGTCGTCATTTATCGTAGCGCCTAAGGCACAGGGCGAATAGATGTCAACGTCCAGATCGTAAATGTCGTCGACAGGCACCACTGTGGCTCCGAAATTGTCCACTGCATGCTTGAGCTTCTCTTCATGAAAGTCGCAAACAAATATTTTTGCCCCGTCTTTTGCGAGGCGTTCCATGAGGTAAGTAGCTACATGGCCCGCTCCCTGCACGGCCACTTTTTTTCCTTTCAGTGAATCGCTGCCATACACTTTTTTGGCTGTTGCTTTCATGCCCATGAACACACCAAAGGCCGTAACCGGAGAGGGGTCACCACCACCACCCATCGACTCCGGCACGCCGGTTACGTAGGGAGTTTCCATTCTGATATATTCCATGTCACGGGTGGACATGTTTACGTCTTCAGCTGTCCAGTAGCGGCCACCCAGCCCATGCACAAACTTGCCAAAGCGGCGCATAAGGACTTCGTTTTTGATTTTTTTGGCATCACCAATAATCACTGCTTTTCCGCCACCAATATTAAGGCCGGCAATGGCTGACTTAAATGTCATTCCCCTCGACAAACGCAGGGCGTCGTTAAGGGCATCCTCTTCAGAGGCGTAATTCCACATACGGGTGCCACCTACAGCAGGCCCCAAAACTGTGTTGTGAATGGCAACAATGGCCTTTAAACCAGTTGCCTTGTCGTGGCAAAATACCACCTGCTCATGCTCCAACTCCGACAGCTGGTTGAAAATACCCATGCCGGTGGTTTTAAATTCTGAAGTTTCGATCATCACGAAGATAAAATAAGGTCACATGTTGTTATTTGGGTTCAAAGCTTTCCCTACTTTTGACAAGAAATGTCGGAATTGCGTTTGTAGCCACAAAGCTACGTTTTTTTTAGGTTGCGAACCAAGGTATTCGCCAGCCCAATGAACCATTTACCCAAAGTCTCGTTTTAAGATTCAGTGAAAGATCTAGCAGCAATAAATAAGTATCTCCTCAAATATAAGTACCACCTGATTCTGGGTACTTTGTTCATTATAATTTCCAATGTGTTTGCCATCATTCCGGCCTACCTGGTAAGGCAGGCTTTTGATATTGTGCAGCGGGGAATCAGCCTGCACAGCGCATTTCAGGGCCTTGAGTTACAGTCGGAAACCTACGATTTGTTTACGTCCAGCATCTTCATTTATGGATTTTTTATTCTGCTGATGGCGCTGCTTCGGGGCGTGTTTTTGTTTTTCATGAGGCAGACAATTATTGTGATGTCACGCCTGATAGAGTATGACATGAAGAACGAGATTTACGCTCACTATCAAACCCTTCCGCTGAGCTTTTATCGCCGAAACAATACGGGCGACCTGATGGCAAGAATCTCTGAGGATGTGAGCAAAGTGCGCATGTATATTGGCCCTGCCATCATGTACGGAATCACGCTGTTCACCCTGTTCTTTATGGTGATTCCATTTATGTTCAGCATCAACCCGAAGTTGACACTTTATTCTCTGCTCCCCTTACCTGTGTTGTCGGTCAGTATCTACTTCGTTAACAACATTATCAACAAGCGTTCGGAAGAAATTCAAAGAAGTCTTTCCAATCTTTCAACTTTTGTGCAGGAGGCTTTCTCTGGTATAAGAGTGATTAAGTCGTTTGTGAGGGAGCACGATTTTGATGACAAGTTCAAAAGGGAGAGCAATGAGTACAAGGACAAGTCGCTACAGCTCACCTTCGTCAATGCGCTGTTCTTTCCTCTGATCATGTTTTTGATCGGACTTAGCACCATCCTCACTGTATATATCGGATCAATTGAAGTGATGGCGGGAGCGATCACCACAGGTATCATCGCTGAGTTTATTATTTATGTAAACATGCTCACCTGGCCTGTGACTTCGCTGGGCTGGATTACCAGTATCATCCAGCGGGCAGCGGCGTCTCAAAAGCGGATCAACGAGTTTCTGGATACAAAGACGGAAATTGTTTCGACACTCAATGTGAAGCAAGAAATCAAGGGAGCAATTAAGTTCGAAGATGTGTCGTTTGTGTATCCCGATTCCGGCATCAAAGCGCTGAGCCACGTTTCATTTACAGTGGATCCCGGCGACTCATTGGCTGTGATTGGCACAACTGGATCCGGCAAGTCGACCATTGCCAACCTTATTTGCCGCATGTATGATGTGAATCAGGGTCAAATAAAAGTGGATGGACACGACATAAGGGCCTACAATGTCCAGCATTTGCGTGGGCAGATAGGCTATGTGCCGCAGGACGTGTTCCTCTTTTCGGATACGTTGGCCAACAATATTGCTTTTGGTGGCAACGATCACAACCGGGATCAAATAGTAAAGGCTGCTGAAGATGCTGACCTTCTCGAAAACATAAAGGGATTCCCGGCCGGGTTTGAAACGAAGATAGGTGAAAGGGGCATTACGCTGTCAGGTGGGCAGAAGCAGCGGCTGTCTATTGCCCGTGCCATCGTTCGTAACCCGCAGATTCTTATTCTCGACGATTCGCTTTCGGCGGTAGACACAAAAACCGAGAACTCCATTCTTCAGGCAATGAAGCGCATTATGGTGAATCGCACGACCATCATTATTTCCCACAGGGTTTCCTCAGCCAAGCTAGCGAACAAGATCATCGTGCTGGACGATGGCGAGATCAAAGAGTACGGTGTTCACGAATCGCTGCTGGCTCAGGGCGGCATTTACAAAGAGCTTTACGAGAAGCAGTTGCAGACAGAGGAGAGCGAGGGGTAGGGCATTTCGTCACCTTAGCTCGATCTATTTTGTCTGGAGTTTTGAGCAATCCCTGACCCAAGTCTTTCCCTGTAGAATATTGTGGTTGCCTTAAGGATTCTCCGGAGTCCTTTTTGCGCATTATTTGCTGACGAACAGCGTCTCAAATTGACAAGAACTTACTTTGAAATGCGTCCTGAAATGAACGGCTTATTCTTATTTCCTGATCGCCCAGCCATACACTATGATTTTCAAATGAGTCTACGTGGTGAATATTGACTAAGGCCGACCTGCTCACCCTTACGAAGTCCTGGCTATTGAGTTTAGTTTCGAAAGTATGTAGACTCATTGTCAATAGATGGATTTTCTCCACTGTAAATACCTTACAGTAACTTCTTTCAGCCTGCACATACAATATGTCCCGAAGAAGGATTTTAATATAATGCTTATTCACTTTGAGAAAAACCGCATCTAAAACCAAATGCTCTGTTGGTGGGGCAGTTATGGTGCTTGCCTGTAGTTGTTTCGAAAAGTTATCAATAGCCAGGTCGATGGCAAAGCCGAGGTCTTTTTCAACAAAAGGCTTCACCAGGTACGCAAACGGGTGTGTCTTTTTAGCCCTTTCAAAGGTAGTGTTGTCGGAGTACGCCGTTAGGTAAATAATGGGGACTAATTGTATTTTGCTAACTAACTCAGCCGCCTGTATGCCATCCATGGGGCCGTCGAGGTTGATGTCCATGATAATGAGATCTGGAGCCAGGTCGTGCACTGCTTCCAGTGCTGCCTTCCCGGTCTTTACCCACTTTACTACTTCATAACCCAGATCACCCAGGCTGAGTACAATGTCACTAGCAACAATGGAGCTGTTTTCGACTACAAGAATTTTCATGCCATGAATTTTTGCCAAAAATTGAAGACTAAAACGCCACAAGCCTAAATGAACTTGTGTTATGGCTCGCCGATTGAAGTAATGATAATTTACAAAAAAATATTGAATTCAGCTTATTCCAGGGAAGAGGGTTGGCTCGATTTTCTGGCAGAATGTAAACTATATTTAAGAATAAAGACCTTTACTGTTGTTCCACGAGCTCTTATAAATTCAACATTTCCATCCAGCTCCTCGACCAGAGATTGAATAAGTCCGATTCCAAAGGATTTAACCTTAGTCGGATGTAAGCCCTCATCGGGAATCCCGATGCCGTTGTCCTTAACCACCAAAAGAAGCTTCCTCCCTTTTTTCTCAAACTGAAGAGAAAGACAATTTTTTCTACTTTTCTTAAAAGCATGCTTAAAACAATTGCTTACCAATTCGTTGACAATCAGCCCTATAGGTAATGCGGTGTCTACGCTAAGGTGCAATTCTTGCAGATTGTAATTTAACTGAATTTCGCTATCGCTGTAGCCATGTGAAGAAATCAGGCCATCGATCAACTTTTTGATGTAACTGTCTATCTGTATGCTGGAAAAACGGTCGTGCTGGTAGAGGCATTGGTGGATTAGCGCCATGGCTTTCACCCTGTCACGCCCCTCAAGTACAGCATTCTGGGCCTTTTTGTCTGTTAGCTGACGTGATTGGAGCTTGAGTAGGCTGCTGATTATCTGGAGGTTATTTTTTACCCGATGGTGAATTTCGCCTAATAGCACGTCCTTTTCCTGGTTCTTAAGCGCCAACTCTATCCTTTGCTGATCGATAAAGTCTTTTTGAGAGCCGAGCTTTCTAACGTACTTCTGACGTTTGTAATAGGCGAAACCAAATAAGAGTACTGCTATAGATACCAGTCCTACCATAAGTTCCCGTTGGAAGAGCTTCGCTTTTTGGGCCGTATTTTGGGCGTTCAATAGTTCTATTTCCTTGTTCTTCTTTTCTGTGTCGTATTGAACCTGTAGTTGAGCTATCTGTAACGAGCTTTCGCCATTAAATAGTCTATCCTTTAAGGCCGTGTGTTCTTTCATATAGAACATTGCTTGCTCATGGTTCCCGATGGCGGAGTAGAGCTCCGAGAGTAATTCAAAGCTATTGAGAATGGAGACCACGACTTGCTTTTTCTTTGCCTCAGTCAGCGATTTATGGGCCAATACGAGGGCCTCGTCAGTTTGACCAAGCTTCATTAAATATCTTGCTTTTAGCGACCAAAGTTTGATACAAAAGGGATTGTAGGCCATCCCTTCTACCATTGCCAGGGATTGATCCAGGTAGGCCAAGCCTTCAGGGTATTTCCCCATAAGAAAATAGAGGCGGGCCAAATTTCCCCGAATAATTGAAACACTATGCCTCGTGCCTATGGAGTCCCAGATGGCCATCGCCTCAAGAAATACCCGCTCTGAGTCCAGGTAGTTGCCGCTTTCCCTTAATGCCTCACCCAGCTCGTGGAGATGCCCGGCGTACTGATTCATTGTACCCGATTTTAGCATTTCCTCTGCCCCCAGCCGCAGGAAGTACACTGCCGAATCGTACTTTTTGTTATTGTAGTAAACGCTCCCGATATTATTAAGGCTCGAACCCAGGTCTCCATTTTTCTTCTTTCTCTCCGCTACCAATACCTTTCTGTGGTAGGCAAGGGCCTCTCGAAGCGCCCTGTCTCTAAAAATTTCGCCGCCGAAGTTGTAGAAGTTTGTTCTACTCGTAAAACCAGGAATCGTGTTGCGAATTTCGAGGGATTTGGTAGCGTACTTGATTAATTCGGGAAAGTTGGCGAGCTGGTGGTGAACCAGGGCTATGTTGTCAATGTTGTGGGCCATCTTTCTTTTGTCGCCTAGTCTTTCATTGATCACCAAAGCCTTTTGGTGGTAAAATAATGCCGAATCGTAGGCGGTATGATAGTGGAAACACAATCCCAGATAGGAGAAGTTTTTGGCCAACATGGATGAATCGTTGAGCAATGCGAATAGCCTGATGGATTGGTGGTATTTGCTTTCAGCTTCTGCGTAGTAGCCATTGAGCCAACGCTCTACTCCGTATAAAAAATGAGCCCTGGCAACTCCCTTTTTGTAATCCAGGGCGCTTGAATATTTAAAAGCAGAATCCACATAAGCTGGCGTCATCCAAATATTCACGTCTTTGATTTCCTCTGCCAGTGTCAGGTACACTTCAGCTTTCTCCAGCTCGCTGATTGGCCTGTCCAACCTGCGCTTTAAACTGTCAAATTTACTTGTAGTCTGAGACCAGGCAGGCATCACAAAGGCCAGATGAAAAATGGTAGCGAACGACCATCTCACGAGGAGTTTGTAAACATACCATCTAAAAAACCTCATTTGCAAAGTGATGTTAGTTGCTCGGATTTCCACTCGGAAAAGAAAACACCCCACTCGGAAAAGCTTTCCCTCAGCTCGCAAAAATAGTTTGATTTCGATTTATGTACGATGCTAATTCCCTTATAATCAACGAGTTTAATTTAGCGATGTTTCTGGTTTAAACCTTTGGGATATGATAAAAATTACGAAAGCTTCACGGCGCTCCATCCCGGTAATGGTAGTTGCAGCGCTGATTTTTTTTAGTGAATCGGCATATTCGCAGTGGGTGCAATCACCTGGGCCGGAGGGGGGTGATATTGTTAACATTAAACTAATTTCAACTGAAATCTGGATTGCCGCTACCCGATACGGCGGCGTTTATAAAACCTCCGACAGTGGCGACAACTGGACACTCGTAGGCGATGACATACTAGGAGTAGAAGCGACTGGCATAGCCACCCTGGGAACAAACATTGTAGTAGCTACAGAGAACGGAGTGTATAGATCGGCGGACACTGGTGATACCTGGGCGTACGCCAACACTGGCTTAACCGACACTGAATTGCTAAGCGTGGCAACAATTGGAAGTGAATTTTGGGTTGGTTATACCGGAGGTATCTCTACCTCAGCCGATGGATCATCATGGTCAGCTTTGGGGACTGGCATAGCCAGTAGTTCAGAGATTAATTCCTTTTCACAGGATGGATTAGACCCTGATCTACTCGCAGCCGCATCCGATGAAGGTCTGTATATGACCACAGATGGAGGTGCGACGTGGGGTACAGTCAATGTAACGGGTGCACCCTCTCAGGATTTTTCTTCCGTCGCCTTTGGCTTCCCTGATGAGCTGGTAGTTACCGACTTCCAGGGTGGCTCGTTTTTCAGCGACGACGCCGGCGCCACCTGGAATGCTGTTGGTGGCTTGTCGCCGGAGGGTTTTTACCGTGTATTTCGGGGCCCCAATGGAGTTTATGCCGGAACAACCGACGGCCTCTTGCTTTTTGCCTTTGAGGGCTCCACCTGGGTACAAGCTTTTGAAGCCATTCCCACCAATATAAATGTCACGAGTTTTTATGCTGCAGACGTGTCAATGATTGGTACCACTGGCGGAATTTTCCGAAGCACGGATGCCGGGGTGAGTTGGGTGGAAATAAATTCTGGCATCAATGCTCATAAGATTACTGACTTCAAAGGCAGCGGTGAAGACTTGTATGCGTCTACCAATGGAGGAGGTTTTTTTGTAAGCAGCGACAATGGAAGCTCGTGGACAGCTAAGAATAATGGGTTGGCTGGACTGGGACTCACGATTTTCACTCTGTACAGCGAAGTATCGTTTATTCTGGCGGGTACCGGGAATGGCATTTACAAAAGCACCAACGAAGGAGCTTCCTGGACGGCAGTAAATACCGGATTGAATGGCTTGCCTGTTGTAAATATTGTTGGCATTGGTGATACATATTTTGCTTTGGAGCTACTGGGCGGAGTGAGTAAGTCCACTGACAACGGTGTGACCTGGAGTAGCGCAAATGGCACGACTGGTAATGAGATAAATGGGATTCCTTTAACATTGACATCCGATTTGACCAACATATATACGGGAAACTTCTTTGGTGATATTATTTCCAAATCTTCTGACGATGGAGACACATGGGTAGCTGCCGATAACGGAATTGCTAATACAAGTGGCTTTAATACTGCCACCTATCTATATGTCCTTGGTAGCAGTATCTATGCATCTACGGCTGAGGGCTTTTACAAATCCTCAAACAAGGGAGATTCATGGACTGCAGCTGGAACAGGACTGACTGGGGCTGTCCTTGGCCATGCCATTCTAAGTTTGGATGAATTGTATTTTTCTGTTGAAGACAATGGCGTTTATGTGTCGGACGATTTGGGAGACAATTTTACATCCTACAATACAGGTCTCAATAATTTATCGACAGGCCCTCTAATTGTAAAAGCATCAACCCTATTTGTGGGCACCAATGGTAGTGGGGTATGGGGCGATGGGGTCACATTTACTCCAAGCAGTGTCCCGGATGCGCCGGCAGCTCCTACTTTTGGCACAGTTACGAATAGCTCCATTGTAGTTAATTGGGCTGCACCCAACGACAACGGCAGCGCCATCACAAGTTATGTGCTTGAGCAGAAATTGGGAAGTGGCGGAGACTTTGCAGCAATATTTACCGGAGATGCGCTGACTTTTTCATCCACCGGCCTTGCTTCCAATCAAGAGTATTTTTACCGTGTCAAAGCCACAAATGCTATTGGAAGTTCGTCCTATTCTTCAGAAGCTAGTGCAACCACTTTGGCCGGGCCACCGAGCAAACCGGCGGCTCCAACCTTCGGAGCCATTACGTCAACTTCGATCGTGGTCAACTGGGCGGCACCTGCTGATAATGGCAGTGCTATCACCAGCTATGTGCTTGAGCAAAAGCAAGGGGTTGGAGGAGCATTTTCGGAAGTATTTAATGGTAATGGTCTGACCCATACGGCTACGAGCCTCACCGACAATCAGGAATACTTTTACCGGGTAAAGGCAGTAAATTCCGTTGGATCATCCGATTTTTCAATTGAAGCAAGTCAGGTGACAACAAACAATATTGCACCAACAGTTGTGTCATTTTCACCAGCCAACAACGCCGTAGCAGTAGAAGTTGAGTCAGCCCTGGTTTTAACATTTAATGAGAGCATTCAGAAGGGAACCGGTAATATCTATATCAAATCGGGAGTCGATGGGTCAGTGGTGGAAACGATTGATGTAACCTCAGACAAGGTCACCATTAGCGGGGCTACGGCGACATTGCAGCCCGGAGCTAACTTGCCTTTTAGTACTTTGCTTTATGTTTTAATCGACGATACTGCGTTTGAAGACCTTGAAGGGGCTCCCTATGCGGGCATCAGCGGCAGCAGCGTTTGGCGTTTCACTACCAAGGACGAGTTTGGGCCACCTGCTAAACCGGCAAGCCCAACATACGATAATATTACTTCTAAGTCAGTAAGGGTAAATTTTGTAAAGCCAGAAGATAATTGTGGGGGGTGCGATATGAGTTTTACTGTCTTCCGCAGTGCTGGCGGTGTGAATATAAAAAACGAAAATGGAGGAAGCTTCAACGCCGAAACAGGAACGCTTACGGTTGGTAGCCTTTCGCCCGATACAGAATATGCTTTCGGCGTTACAGTGACAACAGAATACGGCTCTTCCACCTCTGATCCAGCGTCGGTGACGACAGAAAGTAACCGAGTACCGGTTATTGAGGCTCAGTCTTTTACCATTGATGAAAACAGAACCAACAGTGAGGTTATCGGGCTTATTGCAGCCTCCGATCCAGATGGCGATGTATTAACGTATTCAATTACAGCTGGGAACACAGAAGACGCCTTTACACTGAATGGCGTCAATAGCCTTTATGCGCATAACTCAACAGCGCTTGATCACGAAACCAATCCGGTATTTAATTTGACCGTGGAGGTTAGCGATGGCAGGGGAGGAACATCAAGTGCCATAGTTACAGTTAATCTAAATGACCTGGGCCCTGCAATCGGCGATCAGACATTTACCATTGATGAAAATGCCCCAGAAGGGACGATTGTCGGCAACCTTGTTGCCACGACAGGTGATGGTGAATTGACCTTCGCCATTTTGGACGGCAATACCAATGATGCCTTTACGGTATCCAAGCTGGCGCCATTTATTTCTCGCTTAACCGTTAATACCACATTAGCGCTTGACTTCGAAGTCACGCCATCATTTAGTCTGACAATGGAAGTCAGTGATGGACAAGGCGGTACGGCTACTGCCATCGTCACAGTCAATCTCAACGATGTGAATGAGGTTGTAGAGCCCGAAAACTCGCCTCCAGTGATTGCAAATCAAAGCTTTTCGGTACCGGAAAATTCGCCAGAAGGGATTGGTTTGGGAACTATTGCTGCTTCTGATCCAGATGATGACCCCCTCACTTACTCGATTAGCTCGGGAAATGTGGGCGATGCTTTTGAATTAAACTCAAACCAAGACCTCATTGTCAAGTCTTCAGCAGCACTTGACTTCGAAACTACCCCTGTTTTCGAGCTGGTGGTGGAGGTAAGTGATGGCGAATTGTCGGCGTCGGCTACTATTACAATAAACCTGATTGATGTCGAGGAGACCGAAACCGGAGTCGAAGATTTTTATGACGGCAGA
>NZ_JAVKDF010000001.1:0-8028 GCF_040222385.1 Imperialibacter sp. | reverse complement strand
ACGTCGCAAGGGGTAAAGCTGAGCGACTTTACTTTTAAAGTGGTCAATGCAGCGGGGCAGGAATTCCCAACACTAGTAGAACACCACGAGGCAAAATCTGTGACAGTTAATTTACTTGATAGTCCGGCGGGCATCTATTTTCTAATGACCGAAGTTGGGGGTGTGCTTGTACTCAAGCGGCTACTCAAAAACTAAGGCAGAACCTATCATCATTCGACTAAATCTTAATTCATCACAACAACAAACACGGGACGTTTTGTGGAGGCCTTCTATGAAGAAGGCTTCCTTTTTTTTTTGTGACAACATAAATCTTTGGGAGCAGTCAACTATACTCTCTCCAGGGCCTGAACGATCCTATCCAAATCAGCTTTTGTGTTGTAGATATGAGGTGAAAAGCGGAATCCACCAGTTGGTGCACAGGCAATGCCATGTCTTTCATAAAGTAGCTGGTAAATTTCAGGCCCTCCTTTGTCAGAGATGCTGAGTATAGTAACACCGGTACTGAACTCAGGTGAAACTGGTGTTAGAAACTTGGCAGTCGGTACTTTGACAGCCAATTGTTCCTTGAAATTGGAATTAAGCATTTTTACCCTCGTTTCAATTTGCTTCTTTCCCACAGTATAATGGAAATCGATGATACTTTTGATGGCTGAAGCGGTGGTTTCGTTGCGTTGCCCAAGCACGCAAAACTTTTCATCAACCGTAGCACTATCATTTTTCCACCCTCCCCCATACACACTTGGGAGCACAGCATTGAATCTTTCTTTTTTGATGTAAAGAATGCCATTTTCCAGCGGACCCATCAACCATTTATGGGTACTGCCAGTGTAAAAATCGCAGCCTATTTCCTGTAGATTGATGTCCATCATGCCGAAGGTTTGGGCACCATCGACCAAACTCATGACGTTTTTTTCTTTGGCCAGGTCGCACAGTGCTTTAGCTGGAAGGGCTAGACCAGACGTATTGGACACATGAGAGAATGAAATTAGCTTCGTTTTGGGGCCGATGGCTGCTCTGAATGGTGCTATCAATTCCTCCTGAGAGGAGGGATTGGCTGGCACACTGACTTTCTTAATCACAAAACCAAGCCTGCTGGCCTGCTGTTCCCAGGCCATGTTGTTGGAGGGGTGATTTTGCTCCCAGAGGACGATCTCGTCACCCTTTTTCAGGTCGATGCCATGAACGAGAATATTGTTGCTTTCGGTGGTGTTGCGGGTAATTCCGACTTCTTCAACATTTGCTCCAACGAATTTTGCGAGGGCCTCAAGGGCTTCCTTCCGCTCACTGGTGAACATTTCACGATTTTGAAACGATACGTCCTTCTCCAGTTTTTGCAGTGATGCCTGCACCTGCTCATTCACAAAGTAGGGGCTTGGGCAAAGGTTGGCAGCGTTCACCATCATCAGCGGCTCGGGTACTATGAACTGCTTTTTCACCATTTCCCAGTAGCGTTCGTCTTCAGGTGAGTAAATATTGCTTAGCTCAGACAGATTCTGGGGCGAAGCGGGTTTGCGAGAACTAGTCCAGGCCGGTGCTGCGACAGTAGCCAAGGGCCTACAGCCACCCGCCTAAAGAATTTTCTCCTTTGCATTGGACAGTCGGTTGGTGGATTGGATTAGAAATAGAGAATCTGGGGTTGCTAGCATTAAGGTATGAAAAAATTCTGGCACTTGATGCCAGTAAGCCCGAGCCTGGTTTAGAAAGGAGACTTGGCAATTCCTCTATCGTACCGATTTTGCCTTGAGATATGAAATGCCCAATCAATGAAAGCAGGCATCATGTTGATGTTGGCGTCTCTTATTTCTTCCGCCATGCTCAGGTAGGCTTCGGCTTTTGTAACTGGACTTTTGGTGGTCCGTGCCAGGTTTCGAAGGCTGTCGAATTTGGACGGGAATTGTGCCCACGAGGAGTCGGCAAGGCATAGTAATATCGAGAAGGTGCTCACACACCTTACCACCTTCTGTAAGCCTAATGCCTGATTTGGCCTCATGCAAGTTGACCTTTTTGACCCTCTAAGAAACTCATTCGGAAAGAGAAATCGGGGTTTCGGAAACACAATTGTGCAACTGGCAAAAATAATTTGAATTCCATTTATATGCTAGGTTAATTCCCTTAAGGTCAGCTAGTTTAAAAATCGGAGACAGCATGAGAAATTTTCACAAGCTATTAGTATTCTGTTATCATCTTACTATCTATTCGCCGCTCCTCGCTCAATCACCCTTTATTACTACCTGGAAGACAGACAACTCTGGCACCTCGGGTGATACCGAAATCATTATCCCGACCACAGGTACGGGGTACAACTACACGGTCGACTGGGAAGAAGTGGGTAATCCATCCAATAACGGTACTGCAGGGGCCTTTAACGACGGCAATTCACCTCATATGATTGATTTTGGAGCGGCTGGCACCTACAGAGTGGAAATCAGCGGCGACTTTCCACGGATTTATTTCAACAATGTTGGCGACAATCAAAAGGTATTATCTGTCGAACAGTGGGGTGATGTCCCGTGGACTTCAATGGAGGATGCCTTTTATGGTTGCATCAATCTTAATGTAATGGCAAATGACGTCCCTGATTTGTCTGGAGTCACCGTTCTGTCACGAATGTTTGCTGGAGCTGCCTCATTCAATGGTATCATCGGGGGATGGGATGTGAGCACCATAGAGTACATGGACGGCACATTTCACGGCGCCAGCGCTTTCAATCGCGACATTGGAATGTGGAACGTAAGCAATACAGTAAGCATGATCAGCATGTTTAACAGTGCAACCTCTTTCAATCAAGACCTCAGCAACTGGGAAGTAGACGAGGTGGTCAACATGAACTTCATGTTTTTTGAGGCTCATTCATTCAATCAGGAAATTGGAGGCTGGAATACAGAGAAAGTAGAAAGCATGATCAATATGTTCGGATTCGCCTATGACTTCAACGGCGACATCAGCAGTTGGAATGTGAGTGGGGTGCAGGAAATGAAGTTCATGTTTCAAGATGCAGGCTCGTTTAATCAGGACATCAAAAACTGGGAGGTAGGGCTTGTAGACGATATGTTTGCCATGTTTGCTAATGCAACATCCTTTGATCAAAACCTAGCCGACTGGGATGTAAGCGCTGTAACTGATATGTCTTTTATGTTTAACAACAGTGGGCTTTCAAAAGAAAATTATGACAAAACGCTTATTGGCTGGGCGTCTCAATCTTTGCAATCCGAAGTCGCTCTAGGCGCATCAGGGCTAAGTTTTTGTAGGGGAGCGTCTGCCCGGACCATCTTATCCGAAGCTCCAAACATGTGGACAATAAGCGGCGATACACAGGATTGTGCACCATTTATTTCAATCTGGAAGACAGCCAACTCTGGCTCTTCTGGTGATACTGAAATCATTATTCCTACCACGGGCACGGGGTACAACTACACTGTCGACTGGGAAGAAGTTGGCAATCCATCTAACAACGGTACTGCAGGCCCGTTCAATGATGGCAACTCACCTCATACGATTGATTTTGGAGCTGCCGGCACGTACAAAGTGGAGATCAGCGGCGACTTTCCACGCATCTATTTCCACTTTGAAGTGGACTATGATAAAATTCTGACTGTTGAACAATGGGGTGACATTGCCTGGGCATCCATGGGCGGTGCGTTCGCCGGGTGCTCCAATCTGACCATACCTGCCACCGATGCCCCAGACCTTTCGGCTGTAACAGATATGACCTTTATGTTTCAGGCAGCAAGCTCTTTCAATGAGCCGATCGGGCACTGGGACGTGAGCAACATTACTAATACGGGGGTCATGTTTGACGGAGCTACATCCTTCAACCAGGACATTAGCGGATGGGAAACAGACAATGTGGAAAGCATGTTTGGAATGTTTGTAGGTGCCAGCTCGTTCAATCAAAATATTGGCGGTTGGACTGTAGCAAAAGTAAACAACATGGGTCAGATGTTCTCGAACGCCAGTTCCTTTGATCAGGATTTGGGTAGCTGGGATATTGGCGAGGTGACGACTATGGGTAGTATGCTTAACAATTCCGGAATGTCGAAAGAAAACTATGACAAGACGTTGATCGGCTGGGCCGGACAAAGCGTACAAAGTGGAGTGGACCTTGAAGCCGATGAACTCATTTATTGCGCAGGCACATCGGCAAGATCGTTGCTGACAGGTGCGCCGAATAACTGGGAAATCACCGGTGACTCCAAAGATTGTGAGGCATCCCTCGATTATATTTTTTCCCCCAATATCAGCTCTTTGAGACCAACGGGAATATCAATTGGTTTTGGAGGAGAGGAAGCTTCTCCACAGGATATTGTCTTCAACAATGACGGAACAAAGTTATTTATTGTTGGAACAGAAGGTGATGAAGTAGTTTCCTACACGCTGGGCACACCCTGGAATCTGATTAGTTATAGCAGTGGCGCAAGTTTCTCCGTTGGCACCGAGGATAATAATCCGATGGGACTTGCTTTTAACACCGATGGCACCAAGATGTTCATGGTAGGCGACGATGGCGACGATGTCAACGAATATTCGCTCAGCAGCGCTTTCGACATTACTACCGCCACATTTATCACCAATTTTTCTGTGGCTGCACATACCGTTGACCCTCGGGGCCTGGACTTTAGCCCGAATGGGTCAAAGATGTATGTGGCCGGATTGAACATCATTCATGGATACACCTTAACTACCCCCTTTGATATAAGCACGGCCACGTGGAGCATGAGTGGGGCGGTTGACGGTCCTGAGGGCGTGGTTTTTACTCTGGACGGAAATAGAGGATACGTGCTCAAAAACAACCATGAGATCCTGCAATATGAAGCCTCTATGCTTGGGGCGTTTAGCGTATCCAATGTTGCTGGCCTGTCGTCTAATTATAAAAGCCTTTTTCACCTTGTAGAACATGCTGAAATGCCGACAGGTTTTACTTTTAAAGACGACTTCTCCAGGCTTTATATAATAGAAAACGGCTCTTCATTGTATGAATATGAGGTTTCGGCCAATTCGTTCGTAGAGACTAGTGCGAATCAAGGTGCTGTAAACGGCTCTATGACTATAGCCATTTCAGGAGATGATACCTTTTCAAATGCAGGTGGATCGCTCAGCTCGCCTACCCACTTTACAATCAACAATTTGCCGTCGGGCCTTACGCCTACCCTGCAAGTAAATACAGACGGCACTATCGCCACCTTAACAATTGCCGGAAATGCGGCCGCTCATGAACAAGCCAACGATATTGCTGACCTCGAATTCACGTTTACCGACGATGCCTTTCCAAACGCCGCCGCCGCCGACGTGGTCAATAGTGTTGCAGCAGGCAGTGGTCTGGGAATCAACTTCAACAGTGCCTCGCTTACTTATTCAGCCCTTCCCAACTTGTCGTCTGTGACTTACACCGACAGCAAATTCACCCTGTCACTCTTTGAAAGTACTCCAACAGATATCGCCTTCAACACAGACGGAACCAAAATGTACGTAGTAGGCACACAAAATGATCAGGTGATGGTTTTCACCCTGACACAGCCATATGCCGTACAGACCGCCAGCTATTCCTTTGGCCTTTCCGTTTCGGACCGGGCTGACAACCCGAGCAGTATTCACTTCAGCCGAGATGGATCCAAAATGTATATTACAGGCACGTTCAATAGTGTAGTATACATCAGCGAGTACGAGTTGGCGGATCCATTTAACATCAGAACGGCTATCTATAAAGGGCAGGACAACATCGTGGCCAGCGCAGGCCTTGCGATAAACAACGACGGTTCGAAAATCTACTTCACCACACCACAACGAATTGACGAATTCACACTAACCACGCCGTTTGAGTTATCTTCGTCGGGGTCAACACCTTTTGGCAACCTGCAGACCTTGTCATTAAGTGCCAGAGACATTGCATTCAGTCCGGACGGACGTCAGCTCTTTATACTTGATGATTTTGCAGAGGGTATTGCCCGGCATTCTCTTGCCACGCCCTTTGACATTACAACTTCCACTGATGACAGCTACTTCTCTTTGCCTGAATCAGATGTAGAGCTTAAAGCGTTGGCTTTCGGGAAAAACGGTTCAACGCTCTATTTGCTGGTTGGCAACGAGGTAAGAGAGTATGCTTTAAGTACCAACGCATTTAGTGAAAGTGAGGCCAACGACGGTGGCGTTGAGGGCTCACTCATCTGGAGCGTTTTGGGAGACACTTTTGTCAATGTCGGCGGCACACTGGCTATTACTACGCAGTATTCTTTGACTTCGGTGCCCGGAGGAGCAAACCCTTCGGTTGATGTTGGGTCAGATGGGTTGACAGCAACTCTTTCGCTCACCGGGAACATAAATCCTCACGAGGAAGCAAACAATATCGACAATATTCAGTATTCATTTACTGATGCCGCATTCAGCAATTCGGCAGCTGCCAGCGTCGTCAACGCTACCGGCCCTGTGAGCACCAACCTTGGTATTCATTTCGACAATGCCCCTACTCCGCCAACCGTCGAAACCCTCACGCCCCCCGATGATAGTCAGAATGTTTCCGTCAACTCCAACCTTACTATCAATTTCAATGAAGATGTGCAGAAAGGTACAGGCAATATCACTATCAAGAATGGAAATGACGATAGCGATGTAGAGGTCATCGATGTCCAATCGCCAAAAGTATCGATCGATGGTGATGTGGTAACTATCAATCTGGAGAGTGAGTTCCCCGAAGGCACGGCGCTCTACGTACTGGTAGATGATACAGCCTTCGAAGACCTGCTTGGTGCTGCCTATGCAGGCATCAGCAGCAGTACTGATTGGAGCTTTACCACCGAGGAAGTCTTCGGACCACCTGCCAAACCGAATGCACCGACCTTCGACGAGGTTACCTCCACTTCGGTACGGGTTAATTTTACGAAGCCGGACGACAAATGCGACGGATGTCCCCTGACTTACAATATCGTTGACAAAGACCTCAACAATGTGCTGGGAGGCAATTTTGACGAGACTAGCAAAAAGATTGTGGTTGGAGGGCTGTCTCCCAATACTGAGTATTCCTTTGCTATTAGAGTCGACAATGAGCTGGGCTTCAATAGCTCCGACTTCACAGCAGTGACTACCTTAATCAATAATGCGCCTCAAATAACAGACCAGTCCTTCACAATTGACGAAAACACTAACCAAGATGAAATTATTGGCAGCATAGAAGCCACCGACCCCGACGGTGATGCGCTCACCTTCTCCATCACCTCTGGAAACACCGATACTGCCTTCGGGCTGATCAATACCAAAGATATCATAGTAAAAAATAGTGCGGCTTTGGATTATGAGGCCAATCCCGTTTTCAACCTTACCGTAGAGGTGGCTGATAACAAAGGAGGTACAGCCAGCGCAGTGGTCACCATCAACCTCAATGACCTGGGCCCTCAAATGAGTGATCAGTCGTTTTCTGTCGATGAGAATAGCACAGAGGGAACAGATATTGGCGACCTGATTGCAACTACAGGTGATGGCGAACTCACCTTTACCATCACGGCAGGAAATACGAACGACGCTTTTAGGATATTCAGGGTTGGCCCGCTTGCCTCCACGCTTGAGGTCAACAACCCAGCAGCATTGGATTTCGAAACCACACCCACCTTTTCATTGACAGTTGAGGTGAGTGATGGGCAGGGTGGAAGCGCTACGGCCACAGTTACAGTGAACATTGGCGATGTGGAGGAAGTTGATCAGGAGAATCAAGTGCCGACAATTGCCGCCCAATCTTTCAGCATTGAAGAAAATGTGGCAGTGGGCACCGAGGTAGGTACTGTTGTTGCGTCCGACCCGGAAGGAGCCCAGCTCTCATTCACGGTCTCCTCGGGAAACGCATCGGATGCGTTTGCAATCGATGGTCAGACGGGCGTACTCACCGTGAACTCACAGGAAGCGCTTGACTTCGAAACTACCCCTGTTTTCGAGCTGGTGGTGGAGGTAAGTGATGGCGAATTGTCGGCGTCGGCTACTATTACAATAAACCTGATTGATGTCGAGGAGACCGAAACCGGAGTCGAAGATTTTTATGACGGCAGA